>CAXXCR010000001.1:0-74268 GCA_963668015.2 uncultured Ilyobacter sp.
TAAGCATTGTCTTAAAAATAAGTTTAGGCATAGATCTAGCTAATGAGACTCCAGCATAATTTCCGTCAACAGCTCCTATAAACATAAATTTAATCTTTTTTTAAAATCAATTTTTCCCCTGCTAACTCTTTGTATTAGTATGCTTTGAATTATAGACCAGTCTCTTTTGGAATATACGTATATCCCGCTTCACCTGTCGACCCCGAACTATGTATTACATGATATTTATCTTTATACAGCTTTCCCCTATTCGAAATATTTCCTATAAATTTTTCCAATTCAGCTTTTTTTAAATCCGACTTGCATACAAGTTTGTCGTAGTTTTTCATCAATATACTCTTATTTATGGTCGGAAGCTCCTTAATGTTAACCGTTTTATAGTTCTCTAAGTTTATTCCATGCTCTCCATAGTACTCTCTGTAAAACTCTGAATTTTTCAACACATACTTTAACAATTTTCTAAATCTCTTTTCCTGGATAGCAAGTATCTCTTCTCTACTAAAATTTTTGTGTTTCCAAGATATATAAAAATTTTTAGCGAGACTTACTTTATCAACCTGACTTTTCATTGCCAACACCGCCTCTTGTTTCAATGCATACTCTTCATATAAGTATTATATGAAACTCCTACTGGATAAAGTCATAAAAAAAACTTAATTATCTTTTGAAATAAAATTCAGAGGGCAAGCCCTCTGATTAAAAACATAATATTTTAGTGTCGCATGTTTAAATATCGAAGATATATTTCCCATTCTTTGAAATTATTACTTCTCTGCCTTGGTAAATTTTTCAAAAAATTCTTTTTTCTCCCTGCAGAATTTTTTCTCTGCGGCTTCCAATGAAACATAGAGCACCATCTCCTGCCCATCAATTAGCATTAGTGCAGTTTATAAGATCTTCTGTTAAAATCTCATATAACTTTTTATTTTTATTATTTCTATATATCTTTGCCATTATTTTTACCTTTCTTTTAAATTTATATATACTGAATTTCAGCTTAATCTTCGTCCTCATAATAGCTATCTTTTATATTTAAAGCTTTGGAATTAAGCAGAGCATCAATCACTTTTTTCCTTCCCGAATTAAGCAGCCTCTGAATTGTTCCTCTTGATACACCCATAACCTCGCTGGCTTCTATCTGGCTTTTACCATCAAGGTCACACAGCCTCATCGCTTCAAATTCATCCAAGTTTACATCTACGCTTTCCAACTGTCTTCTAGGTATTCCCGCAGGTTTAAATGTTTTATCACCCCTCTAAACTACGACAGCTCCTCTTTTTTTTACAACGCGGCATTCTTCCTCCTTCATTCTGATACCTGTAAATATAAGTTTAAAGTACCTTCAATTTTTTTGCTTGTCAACATATATCTTAGTAAATTTAATATCTTCATATACTTCCACATATTTTAATATAAAATCTATACAATTGGAAGAAATAATTTTATAAATACACTTTTAAAATTTCCAGTTCGCCACTGATAGCAATATCTACCAATGCCGGTATAAGATAAGTTTCCCCTTTTTTTACTTTATAATATCCGCCCGGATAGTTCTAACCTCCTTCTCCACTTAAAAAAGACAATATTTTAAAGTTATCGCTTCTCCCATCTCTGTATCCTCCAAAAACGCGTATCTTGTCTATGCTAAAATGTTCTTCTCTTATAAGTTCTTCTATTTCAGCACCATCTATACGGTATATTTTCTTTGCGTGATCATGTATGACTTCAGGCCTTCCGTTAAAATCAATTACTTCAGCTGCTTTTTCTAGATGAAGCTCCCTCATCTTTCCATTGAATAACCTTTCATAGTCATATATCCTGTATGTCACATCAGAATTCTCCTGGGGTTCGCATATTAAAACATTCCCCTCTAAAGTAGCGTGCACAAGCCCCCGGTCTCAAATGTATAGTGTCACCTTTTTTTACACTGACAATATTAAATATCCCGTCAAACTCTTTTTTATATACTTTTTCTAAAAACTCATCACGGGTTATCCCCTCACTTAAACCCATTATCAATTTAGCATCAGGACTTGCTTCCAGTATATGCCAGCATTCAGATTTCCCCAAGTCGTGTTCATTTTCCATAGCATATTCGTCATCAGGATGCACCTGCACAGATAGTTTATCATGTATATCCAGGTATTTTAAAAGTATCGGAAACCTGTTGCCAAACCTCTCATATACTGAGTTCCCCCACTATATTGCCCTTATATTCTTCCAAAAGCTCCTGCAAACTTCTGCCCTTTAACCAACCGTTTTCCACTATTCCCATTCCGTTTCTATGGCTGGATATTTCCCAAGATTCTCCATAATTTTTATCATCAGGGAGCTCTATTCCCATTATTTTTTCCAAGGCTCTTCCGCCCCAGACTTTTTCTTTGAAAACTTTTTTAAATTTTAAAGGATAAAGCATCGCAACCGTCCTCCTCGAAAATACACTTTTTCGCATAAAATATTATACAGCAAACAGGTTTTCTATCCTCTATGAGTTTTTTAACCAGAGATTAATTTTGAATTAAATTTCATTTAAAAAAGTTTATTGTATATCCTAAGTCTATTTTTTGTGATAAAATTATCTCAATCATACAATATATAAAGGGGGATCCTATGGAAGGTAGAATAGTAGTTACAGTTATAGGTAAAGATAAAACAGGGATAGTTGCGGGGGTTTCTGAAAAATTAAGAGAACTTAATGCAAATATAATTGACATCTCGCAGACAATATTTGAGGCTGAAATATTTGCCATGATAATGCTAGTTGATTCTGATAAGGTAGAGGGAACTTTTAATGATTTTAGAGATGAACTTAAAATTCTTGAAGACAAATTAAACGTTAAAATTTATGTGCAGCACGAAGATATTTTCAATGCTATGCACAAAATATAAAGGGGGATATTATGCATATACTAGCTAACGAAATAATCGAAACTATTGAAATGGTAAACTCCCAAAATCTTGATATCAGGACCGTAACCCTAGGAATAAGTTTGTTGGACTGTATTGACAGGGACCATATAAAAACAGCTGAGAATATTTACAATAAAATAGTAAAACATGGCAGAGACCTCGTTGCTACTGCTAATAAAATATCTTCTAAATATGGGGTTCCAATCGTAAATAAAAGAGTTTCAGTTACTCCAATATCTATAATTGGAAATTCAACCGATGCCGAAGACTATACAGTTTTTGCAGAGGCGCTGGACAAGGCAGCAAAAGAGATCGGGATTGACTTTATAGGTGGATTCTCTGCCCTTGTGGAAAAAGGGTTTACTCCAGGAGATGAAAAACTTATTGCTTCCATCCCTAACGCCTTAAGCAAAACTGACAGAGTTTGTTCATCTGTAAACGTGGGATCAACCAAAGCCGGGATAAATTTGAATGCCGTTAAAAAAATGGGGGAAACTGTAAAGGAACTTGCAGAACTGTCTGCCGACAAAGACGGACTTGCAGCTGCAAAATTTGTTGTATTTTACAAATGCCGTAAGTGACAACCCTTTTATGGCAGGAGCTTTTCACGGAGTTGGTGAAGCTGACGTAGTATTAAATCTTGGGATAAGTGGTCCCGGAGTAGTTAGAGCAGCTCTTCAAAAAATAGATAAAACAGCCAGCATCGAGACTGTTATAGAGACGATTAAAAAGATCAGTTTCAAGATAACTAGAATGGGGGAACATGTTGGTAAAGAAGTGGCCCGTGAACTTGGTGTTGATTTCGGTATAGTAGACCTTTCACTTGCACCTACTCCTGCTGTAGGAGACAGCGTCGGAAATATACTAGAAGAATTCGGTATCGAATCAGTTGGTGCGTATGGTACAACCTTTGCACTTGCTATTTTAAACGATGCAGTTAAAAAAGGCGGAGCTATGGCTGCAAGTAGAGTTGGGGGGCTCACAGGAGCTTTTATCCCTGTCAGTGAAGATCAGGGTATGATCGCCGCTGCAAGTAAAGGGTATCTGACTCTTGAGAAATTAGAAGCTATGACAAGTGTTTGTTCTGTGGGATTAGATATGATTGCAATCCCTGGAGAAACAAGTGCTGCTGTTATTTCTGGAATAATTGCAGACGAAATGGCAATTGGTATGGTAAACAACAAAACAACTGCTGTAAGGGTTATTCCGGTACCGGGGTAAAACTGTAGGTGACAGAGTTGTATTTGGTGGTCTCTTGGGAGAAGCTGATATAATGCGTGTAAACGATCTTGACTGCTCCACTCTTATAAACAGAGGTGGGAATGTCGCACCTCCTATACAGGCAATGAAAAATTAATATTATTAAAAAAAACCACCCCATTTAAAAAGGGGTGGTTTTTAAGTTTCCACTTGAGGTTAAAGAATAAACTACTGATTTTATCTAAAAACCTGTTTTGGACACAGAGTTTCACAGAGATTTAAAACAAGTGCTGCACAGAGAAAGTCTTTTAAATCAGAAAAATTCTTTTTGTCACTAATCACTAAAAATATAGAGAATTAAAAGTTTTTAGCATTTCTCTGTGAAACTTACTCTTTTCCTCCGTACAACTCTGTGGCCAAGGTTTTTTTATTTGAATTTGTGTCCATTAGTCGATTCGTGACCAAAAAAAGGTTTTATAAGTATACGATAAATTCAATATTTTAACTATTATTAGACTTAGAGATAGTGTAAAATAATATTCGCAAAAGTTTTTTTGGCAAAAAAGAAAGCCATTGATTACTCCGTATAGATTAAGCGACTAAACAAAATCTTAAAAGGAGTTGGTAATCAATGGCTAATAGTAATTCTACCCCATCTTTTCATGAAATGCTATTAAAATTTATCGGAGAGGCTGATCCAATGCTTTCTATGCTTCAATGGCTTTGTGATGAAATGATGGAGGCTGAACTTAAATCTAAAATTGGAGCATCAAAATCTGAAAGAAACTCTAAGCGCACAACTTATCGTTCAGGATATCGTTCAAGAAGATTTGATACTAGGATGGGTACTATGTATTTAATGGTTCCCAAGCTTAGAAAAGGAGGGTATATTCCTTTTTTTATCAACGAAAAAAAGCGCTCAGAAGTAGCGCTGCTTAATGTTATCCAAGAAGCATATATCAACGGAGTATCTACACGTAAAATTGAAAAATTGGCTAAAAGTCTTGGTATAGACTCTATTTCTCATGGGCAAGTATCTAATATCACACGTGAATTAAATGAGCAGGTTGAGGAGTTTAGAAATAGACGCCTAGACAAAACTTATCCTGCCATTTGGGTAGATGCGCTTTACGAAAAAATTAGAGATGGTAAAAGAGTTAGAAACATGGCTGTTCTTGTGGTATCGGCTGTGAATATGCATGGCAGAAGAGAAATTTTAGCCATCGAACCAATGATGGAAGAATCTACAGAAACCTACACAATTCTTTTTGATAACTTGAAATCTAGAGGAGTGGAGGACGTGTGGTTGATTATTTCTGATGCGCATAAAGGTCTTATGAAAGCTGCGCAAAGCTCCTTTAACGGAAGTTCATGGCAAAGGTGTAAGGTTCATTTTATGAGGAATATATTAGCACATATCCCATCAAAAGAAAAAAAGAGCTTTTCTAGCAAATTGAAACAAATATGGCTTCAATCAGACTACGAAAGCTCTAAAGTCTATGCTTTTAATTTTATGGAAGAATACGAGAATAAATACCCAAAGGCAATTCAATGTTTAGAAGAAGGCCTAGAGGACTCCCTGCAATTTTATCATTTTCCAGAAATAGATTCTAGAAAAATTTCCTCAACTAACGTCCTTGAGCGCTTAAACAGGGAAATCAGAAGACGCAGTAATGTTATAGGGATTTTTCCAAGTTTAGACTCATATATCAGATTAATTACTACTTACATGATCGAGTACAGTGAGGATTGGTCAGTTGGCAGATCCTACATTAATCCAAAAGTAATAGAAACAACTAAAGAAAATAGAATAAAAGTTGCCTAAATCTTAACATGGGGTATCAGTGAAGTTTTTGCGAACTTATCTTGACACAATCGACTTAGACAACAGCTTAATTTTTTATAAAAAAATAGGGGATTAATTTTCCCCTAATAGTCTATCCAATATTATAGCTACAGCTGACCTTACAGAAAGGTGGTTGTACCTCGCATTTCCTCTTATAGGCTCAAGTATATACGTTGAGGTGTTCATAACCTCGTCCACAAGTCCCCATCCCGTACCGAAAAGCAGCAAATATACTTCATCGTCGCTGAACATCTTTTCAGAAAGATTTTCATATGAAATAGAGTTCTCATACTGCTTTGCAGATGTTGTTATAATAAGAGGTTTTTTACCTTCAGATTCTTCTATGCTTTTAACTACCTCTTCTATGCTGTCAGTTACATATGTAGTAGAAAAAGCCTCCTCCCTATCTTTGTTATACTGACCTCCAAACCCGTCTTGCCAATATCCCAATATCCTTTTTGTAAGTTCAACCTGCGCATCGACAGGAGTTATTATGTGATAACCCTTCACATCGTAAGTTTTGCAGGTTCTAGATATATCATGTATGTCAAAATTTGTGACAGAAGTTGCCACTGTCTCTCCACCTTTATTGTACACCGGATAGTGGACAAGACCTAAATAAACCTTACTTCTCATCAATTTGCTCCTTTTTATACTCTGTATTGTATACATCTATGTAGCTCACATATTCCTCAACAGCGTGAGTTATATACGCTTTATTTTCTCCACTTAGCTTTCTTACAACTCTTGCAGGGTTTCCTACCACCAGGTCGCCTTCTTCTATGTGTAGCTTCGGTCCTACAAGCGAGTTTGCACCTATTATGCAGTTATCAGGAACCTTAGTCCCGTTCAGTATAGTCGCTCCCATACCTATGATTACATTGTTTCCTACTTCACATCCGTGAACAATGGCGTTGTGTCCTATTGTAACGTCGTTTCCTATCTTAGTTGGATACTCTGTACCAACATGTACGCTTACACAATCCTGCACACTTACATTGTCCCCTATCTCTATTTTGTTCATGTCCCCTCTTATAACAGCAGAAAACCAAACACTTACATTATTTCCAAGAGTTACGTCTCCTACAACACGCGCTGTGTCTGCTATAAAATATTTGTCACCCTTTAAAACCGGCTTTTTATCACCTAAACTATAAACCAAATCTCTCACCTACCTCAATTCCATTAAATTTAATCCAGTTTCATTATTATAAACTCTTGTTATATCTCCCTCAATAGGGTCTATAAAAATTTCAACCGTTCCGCTAACATAAGCATACATGAGGTGCCCGCCTTTTACCGCATAGTCCCTGTCACCTAGACTTATGTGGACATGAACTGTCGTCTCCTTTTCAAACATAGTTATATTTCCAAGCAAGCTTAGTATCTCAAATTCTTCATTCAAGTCAGATTCATGGTACCTGGTCCCGTCATAAAATGCCAAACCAGTATTGTTTACAGTGCCTATGCCGCTTATACTGGCCGAACTTACTTTTTCTGCTTCGGCAAACTCTTTTATCTTACTGATAACCTCTTCGCCTTTTTTCAACCTTACAACATACCTGTCTCCATATCTCTTATACTCCATGAACCATACCTCCTAAAAATTAAGAACCAAATTCTACCTCTTTTTTTATTTCTTCAAAAAGTTTTTTTTCCTCTTTTGTAAACTCCCTGTTTTCAAGTAGATCCGGCCTCCTTAGATAGGTCCTTTTCAAGCTTTGCTTTTTTCTCCAAGTATCTATATTTTTATGATGTCCAGAAGTCAATACCTGAGGTACTTCCAAACCATTGTATGAAGCTGGTCTTGTGTAGTGTGGGTAGTCCAGCAGTCCGTTGTAAAAAGAATCCTGCTCATAAGATTCTTTTTTTATTACCCCAGGGATCAACCTTGCCACAGCATCTGATATCACCATAGCCGGTATCTCCCCGCCTGTGAGTACATAATCTCCTATGGAAATTTCAATATCCACAAACTCGTCTATTACCCTCTCATCTATCCCCTCGTAGTGACCCGCTATTACCGTTATCTCCACCTCTTTTGACAGTTCCACAGCAAGTTTTTGATCGAAAACCACTCCCTGGGGTGAGGTGTATATCACTTTGCCTGATTTTCCTATGCCCTCTAGCGCCCTAAAAAGAGGTTCCGGCTTCATAACCATTCCAGCTCCGCCGCCAAAAGGCATATCGTCTGCCTGCTTGTGCTTGTCATAGCAATAGTCACGGATATTTACCACATTGATTTCCAAGTGTCCCGCTTCTATAGCTCTTCTAATTATACTCTCTCCTTTAAATCCCTCAAACATAGCCGGGAAAAGAGTTAAGATATTAATTTTCATACTGCACTCCTTAAAGATCCCTCAAACCTTCGATAAGTTCCACTATCATCAGTTTTTTTTCAAAGTCTATACTTTTTACAAAATAATCAACTGCTGGAATCATTATTTCATTCTCACCATCGGATACAACATATATATCATGGGCAGCGGTTGTAAAAACGTCAGAAACTTTTCCGAGATCTTCACCTTCTCTGGTCCTTACATCCATGTCTATTATGTCACCGAGATAAAATTCATCCCCTGTTCTGTCTCCCAAAAGTTCTCTTCTGATGTACAGTTTAAACCCGTTTAAAAGCTGGGCCTCGGTTTTATTTTTCACTTCTTCAAACTCAAAAATTATCTTTTTTTCATTTAGTCTGCTTACTTCTTTAATGGTAAACAGTTTCTTTGCTCCATTTTTTCCTTCGGCTATTACCTTGTTGCCTGGAAGTACATCCAGTTCTTCAAAAAAAGAATTAGCTTTCAGAGCCCCCTTTAAGTGGTGAGTCCCTGAAATAGTTCCAATATTTATTAAATCTTTCAAATCTCCACTCCTACTTTAATCACTCAAACGCCTCAACCGTCTATTCTGCTGAGAGTCATTCTATTAGTCTAAAAATTCAACATTTACATTAAGTTTGTCTTTTACTCCTGCAGCCTGCATAACTCCTCTTATAGCGTTGGCAGTAAGACCATTTTTACCTATTATTTTACCAAGCTCTCCGTCAGATACCCTTACTTGAAAAGTAACTGTGTCACCTTGAACAGAGTTTTGCACATCCAGCTCTACCCCTTCTTTTATTATCTGACCTATTATATATCTTAAAAGTTTCTCTAAATTTTCCACTTAAATCCTCCTTTTATCTTTTCATATAGTTTTTCTGGTATCCTTTTAGGCTTACCTGATTTATCGGTAAAAATATGAGATGTAGTACCATTTCCGTATTTAGCAACATATTTCTCATCGTAAAATTCATAAGAGAACTTCAGCCTTATCCTGCTAAACTCCTCTACCTCTACAACTATGTTCACAAGTGTGTCGTATTCTACCCCGTTGAGATATTTTACCTCAACACTGGAAACAGGCAGCATAAATCCCATATCTTCTATCTCTTTATATGAAACACCGGTACTGCGTATCCATTCAGTCCTTGCCCTCTCCATCCAGATGAGAAAGTTCGAATGGTACACCCTCCCCATCTGGTCGGTTTCGTTGTAGTATACCCTGTGTGAAAATACAAACTTATCCATTCACTATTATTTCTTTCATCTCTTTAACAGCTTCTTCTATACCAACAAATATAGACTTAGCTACTATAGAATGTCCTATATTAAGTTCCTCTATATCTTTAAGAGCAGCTATTCTGGAAGTATTCTTATAATCTAGACCGTGGCCCGCATTTACTCTCAGTCCCGCTTTTATAGCCGCCTCCATAGTGGTTTTTATAGCTTCGAACTCTTTATCAAGCTCTTCTTCACTTTTAGCCTCAGAATATGAACCTGTATGTATCTCTATGTAGTCGGCCCCCATATCTTTTGCAAGCTTCATAATTTCCGGTTTAGGGTCCAAAAACAGGCTTACCTGTATCCCCTTTTCATTTAGTTTCCCGATAACCTCTTTAGTTTTTGCTCTTATTGCAGCATCTTCTATGTTTAAGCCTCCCTCAGTGGTCAGCTCCTCCCTTTTTTCAGGCACAAGGGTAACCATATCAGGAACTACCTCCAAAGCTATCTGAACTATATCGTCAGAAGTTGCCATCTCAAGGTTTAGTCTGGTAGTAATTACCTGCCTTAAAACCCTTACATCCCTGTCCTGGATATGCCTTCTGTCTTCTCTAAGGTGAATTGTTATTCCGTCGGCACCTGCTTTTTCAGCTAAAACAGCCGCCCTAACGAGGTCAGGCTCCTTTGCCAGCCTGGCTTGTCTTAAAGTTGCTACGTGGTCGATGTTTACACCTAACTTCATTTATATTTCTCCTTCCCATGGTCCTTGTTTTATTATTTCAGCGCTGATACCTTTGCCGTCTAAGTCCTCTACTATTTTCTGTACAAGTTCACTATAAGTATCAATGGAAATTATCTTTATAAGCCCATTTTTAGGATCAAGGGTTCTCACAACACCAAGCCCCTCATAGGCCTCCATTATCTTATTTATAAAATCTATATGTTTTTTCTCTGTTTGTATATAAAATTCATAACTTTTCATCTTTATCTCCCTACTTTTTCAAGTATCTGTATTAATTCTATAAATTCATCTATGCTAAAAGCCTCAGCCCTTTTTTTCGGGTCTATTTTATTTTCTTCCAATATTTCTCTCAAGTCCCCTTTGTTAAAACCAAGCATGGCTAAGTTGTTTACTATATTCTTTCTTTTGTTTGCAAACGCTGCCTTGACATACTTAAAAAACAAACCTTCATCTATCATCTTTTCGTAAGGCTTGTCCTGTCTAAGTTTTATAGACATAAAAGCCGAATCAACCTTTGGTACCGGAGTAAAAGCCTCCTTAGGTATGGTAAACAGATATTCAGTATCTGCAAAGTATTCAACTGCCAGGGTAAGTATACTTCTTTCCTTACCTGATTTCGCACAGACCCTTTCCGCGACCTCTTTTTGTACCATTATAAATATTTCATCAACATATTTCCTGTTTTCTATAAGTTTGTTTATTATAGGGGAAGTTATGTAGTAAGGTATGTTGGCCACTACTTTTACCTTTTTCCCTATCTTTTCATCAAAATCTACTTCTAATATATCCTGCATTATCAGCTGAAACTTGCTGTTTTTTTCAAATTTGTTTCTCAAAATTTTTTCCAAATCTGTGTCTATCTCTACACAGGTCACATCTTTAGCTGAGTCAAGTAGAAGTTTTGTAAGAGCTCCTTCACCGGGTCCTATTTCAACTATGCTTTCATCTGGCCCGACACCCGCTACATCCATTATCCTGCTTAGTATATCCTGGGCATCTGTCAAAAAATTTTGTCCGTATTTTTTTTTGTGTTTAAAAGACATTTTTCCTCCAAACTAATCTTCTATCTTTACAATTTTTCCTACGTATTCCAGGTTTCTATGTTTTTGGTGGTAGTCCATGCCATAGCCTACCACAAATTCATTCCCTATATCGAAACCTAAAAAATCTACATCTATGCTTTTTTCCCGTTTTTCAGGTCTATTTAAAAGACTGCACACCTTTACAGTTTTAGCCCCTCTTTTTTTCAAAATATTAGTTACCATGTCTATTGTTATACCTGTGCTTATTATATCCTCTACGACTAAAACATTTTTCCCGGAAACATTTTCCTCCAGGTCCTTTAATATTTTAAATATGCCCGAATTTTTCATGGACTCACCGTAATTAGCTACTGTCATAAAGTCTATATTCACTTGGACATCTATCTGCCTGATAAGGTCTGCCACAAAAATAACCGAACCCCTCAAAAGGCCTACTACAAGAAGATCCTCATTCTTCTCCTTGAAATACCCAGTGATATCATTACCTAATTGGTTTATTCTGTTTTGCAGCTCCTCTTTTGTTATTAAGACTTCTACTCTATATCTCATAAAACAACCTTTCAGAAATATCAATATAAATTGGACAAGAGATATAAACCTCTTGTCCAAAAATACTTTAGCTTAATCCTCTATAGGACCCATTACACCAATATACGGTATATTTCTATACTCCTGGCTGAAATCCAGACCGTAGCCTAATACAAATTCGTTTTCTATATCAAATCCGATATACTGCACATCTACATTAGCCTCTCTCCTAGCAGGCTTGTTTAAAAGAGTACAAAGTGAAATCGATTTAGGACTTCTATTTCCAAGTATCTGCATAACCTTTTTAAGGGTAAGGCCTGAATCGATGATATCCTCTACAACGATTACATCTTTACCCATTATGTTCTCGTCTAAGTCCTTCAGTATTTTAACTTCTCTAGAGCTCTCTGTTGCATCTCCATAGCTGGAAACACTCATAAAGTCCATCTTTAAAGGAAGTTTTATCTCTCTGCAAATATCTGCCATAAAAATGATAGATCCTTTTAATAGGCAGATAACCAAAAGCTCCTCCTCTTTATCCTTAAAATCCTCCGTGATTTGAGCACCTAGTTCTTTCACCCTTTTAGAAATTTCTTCTTCTGTGATAAGTTTTCTTACTATTCCCTTATCCCATTCTTTTTTCGACATGATTCCCTCCTAAAAAATGCTTTGAATACACAAGTGCATTCCTTGACATTTTATCATCTACGCATAGATTTATCAAGTAATTTATTGATATTTTTTCCCTTATATGATATTATTATATATTGAATTGTCTGCTTATCAAATTATTAGGAAGGTAAAAAATGAAAAAATATATATGTTATTTTGGAACTGCTTTATTCCTGTGTGCATCCATATATTTTGGCTCTGCTGTTTTTTTTAAATTCTTCTTTAATAGCTTTTTGATAAAGACTCCCAATTTAAGCGGACTCAGTTTTGAAGAGGCTCAATCCGCTCTTGAAACAGGAGATTTGAGTTTAAAAAAAGCTGGTGAAGACTTCTCAACTTTTCCAGTTGGAAAAATATATTCACAACTTCCAAAGGCAGGCTCTAAAATAAAAGAAGGCAGGCTTATAAAGGTGTGGGTCAGCAAAGGACAAAAGCAAATAAAAGTACCCGACTTATCCGGTATGGACCTCTTCGATGCAAGAGTCCTAGCCGAGAACAAGGGGATTGTGATAAAACACATTAGCTATACAAAGAAAAACAGCGCCTATAATAAGGTGATCACCAGTGACCCCGCTCCTGGAACACTCCTTACCGATACAAATCTGGTTTCTCTTCTGGTTAGCATTCCGGAAGATGACAACAGTATAGTAATGCCTGATCTCTTGGGATTGGAGTTTCGGGATGCAAGGAGCTTGATCAAAGAAAACAGGCTGGTATTGGGGAAAACTGAGTATATCGACAACTTTGATTTTGAAAGCAACATTATAATAGATGTAAGTGTTCCCGAAGGCGAGAAAGTCAAGCCCGGGACTATCATTAACTTGATAATAAGCAGATAGCAAAGGAGGTAACAGCATCAAGGGTTTAGTTACAACAAAAATAAAAGGCTTTTACTATGTTGAAAGCGACGGTGAGCTTCATGAATGCAGGCTCAGGGGGATACTGAAAAAGAAAAATAAAAAAGATAACTGTATCGTGGGGGATATTGTTGAATTCAGTGACGAAAAATTTATAACAAAGGTTTATGAGAGGAAGAATATGATAGTGAGGCCTCTTGTAGCCAACTTAGACTACCTTGTTATAACTTTTTCTGCAAAAGATCCAGAATTCAATTTTGATAGGTTCAACATACTGCTTTTAAACGCATTCTACTACAATGTAAAACCGCTTATAGTTATGAACAAAATCGAACTGTTAAGTCTTGAAGAACTGGAAACTTTAAAAAAACAACTGGCTTTCTTGACTGATCTGGGAATAGACGTCTTCTATGTATCTACCTACGAAAATAGAAACATTGATGCAGTTAAAGATTATATAAAAGACCACCTGTCCGCCTTCGGAGGGCCAAGCGGTGTAGGAAAGTCTTCTCTTATAAATTTGATGCAAACTGAAAAGGTCTTGGAAGTTGGAGAGACAAGCAGAAAGACTAAAAGGGGAAAGCACACTACTAAAGGTACCACTCTTCTACACCTGGAAAACGGTGGATATATCATTGATACCCCTGGTTTTACATCCATTGAGGTGCCCAATATCAGCGACCAGCATGAGCTGGCATCACTGTTCCCGGAATTTTCCGACTACCAAAACTGCAGATTTTCAGACTGCATCCATATAAACGAACCTGGATGCGAAGTAAAAGAAGCTTTGGAAAAAGATAAAATCTCTAAATTAAGATATGATTTTTACATAAAAATACATAATATTTTAAAATCAGAAAGGTGGAAAAAATATGATTAAAGTCGCTCCGTCGATCCTATCCGCTGATTTCAGCAGACTTGGTGAGGAAGTAATAGCTTTAGACAAAGCTGGAGCAGATATGGTTCACATAGATGTAATGGATGGGAATTTTGTTCCGAACATAAGCTTCGGACCTGTTGTTATAAAATCAATCAGGGATAAAACTGACCTGTGCTTTGATGTTCATTTAATGATAGACAAGCCTGAAAGATATATACAGGATTTTGTTGATGCAGGGGCAGATCTTATAACAGTTCATGCAGAATCCACAATACATTTGCACAGAACTATCCAGCAGATAAAAACAGCGGGAATTAAGGCAGCTGTTTCACTTAATCCAGCTACTCCAATAGAGAACATTAAATATGTACTAGACGAGATCGATATGGTACTTTTAATGTCTGTTAACCCTGGATTTGGAGGGCAAAAATTTATCCCTTCAATACTAGATAAAATCAGAGAGCTTAGAGCTCTTAGACCTAACCTGGATATACAGGTTGACGGTGGGATAAATTCAGATACAGTCAAGCAGTGTGTCGAAGCCGGAGCAAATATTTTTGTTGCCGGATCATATGTGTTTGGCGGGGATGACTACAAAGAAAAAATTGAGAGTCTTAAGAAATAAAGGGGGCCGCCATGCTTTTAGACAGAGATAAAAAAGTGGAAATTGATGATATTTTGGAAAAGGTTAACCAGGTCATAGAAGATTTTTATAAGCTTTTCTACGAGACAGAAAACCTAGCATTAAAACAGGGAATAAAATGTCTTACTACAACAGAGCTCCATGTTATAGAAGCCATCGGGGTAGACGCCCTTTCGATGAACGAACTTTCAGATAGACTAGGAATAACAATGGGAACGGCCACTGTGGCTGTAAACAAGCTTTCTGACAAGGGATTTATAGACAGAAAGAGATCTGATTACGACAGGAGAAAGGTTTTCGTTTCACTCTCCGGGAAAGGAACAAAAGCTTTGAATTATCATGACAATTACCACAACATGATAATGTCAAACATTACAAAAGGCCTCTCCAAAGATGAGTTGGAAACTTTTTCAGTAGTATTTGAAAAGATACTAAAAAATCTTAATTCTCAGATTGATTTTATAAAACCTTGTCCTATAACTGAGTGCTCTGAAGGTTCAGTTGTAAACGTAATAGATATAAAAGGTAGTCCTGCTGTTAAAAATTTCTTCAAGGATATGGGTGTTTCAGTTTATTCTGAGCTCAAAGTTACGAAGAGAACTATGAACGGAATTATGGCAGTAGTAAATGAGAAGGAATTTGAAATAAATGCCATAGATGCAAAAAATTTGATAGTAGTTAAAAAAGAGCTATAACTTACCTTCGGGTAAGTTATTTTTGCGAAAGGAGAAAACATGCTTTACATAGATGGAATTTCACTGAAAAAACTAAAAAATGAGCTGGAAGAAACTCTCGTGGGGAAAAGACTTGGGAAACTGTACCAATACAGTAAATTCAGTTTGTCGCTGTTTTTTGGAAAAAACAACCTTTTTTTCACTGTAAATCCAAGCCTACCAATAGTATACATATCTGATTCAAAGAGTGAAGCTCCGCATACACCTATGAGTTTTTCTCTTAATTTGAGAAAATATCTTTTAAACGCAACTTTATATAAAATAGAGCAAAAAGGTTATGAAAGGATCCTCTGCTTTTATTTCGAGAAGATAAACGAGCTGGGAGAGCACAGAAAATTAAAACTGGTCTTTGAGATTATGGGAAGACACAGTAATATCTTTCTGTTGGATGAAAATGATAAAATTCTGGACTCTCTAAAAAAAGCTTCTCTTGACGAAAGTACGGCAAGGATTACTATGTCCGGAGCAGAATACAAACTCCCGCCTGTTGAACAAAAACTGAGCCCTGATAAGATTACCCGTGAATGGTTTGAACTTGAAATCACTCATCCAAATGACATCATGAAAAAAATAGAGGGATTTGGAAAGTTAAGTGCAAAATCCATTGACTCATATGATGATCTTTTAAATTTTATAAATTCAGGTTCAAATCCTGTTGTTTACTCAAAAAAGAATAAAATAGAACTTGGATCAGTTTTCAAGTTTGAAGAGTTTCAAAACTTCGATAAAGTGGACTTTAACACTGTCAACGAAATGATAAATTACTATATTGAAAAGACAATATCATCAGAACAAATAAACAGCTTAAAAAGTCTCCTTAAGCGTACTGTGGATAGGGAATTGAAAAAAAACAAAAAGATACTTAAACAGCTTGAAAAAGATATCGAAAAAAATAGTAACTTTACAAGGTACAAGGAGCTCGGGGACATCCTGGCTGCAAATTTATACTCCATTAAAAACGGTACCGCTGATATAGTGGTTTTTGATTTCTATAACAACGAGGATATTACACTTAACCTTGACCCGACTATAAGTCCGAAGCACAACTTAGACAGGTATTACAAAAAATACAATAAGTCCAAGAGAGGCTATGAGTTCAATTTTGAGAGAATGGAGTTTATAGAGAAGGAAATGTATTACCTGGACACTGTTAGCACGTTTTTAGATAACGCTACGGACTTAAACACCCTCAATGAAATAAGAGAGGAGCTCTCCGATGGGAGGTATCTGAAAAGCATTGTTAAATCGAAAAAAATTAAAAAGCAAAAAATAAATATTACAAAAATTGAAAGTGAAGAAGGATACGAAATTTTATTTGGAAAAAACAATCGTGAAAATGAATATGTCACATTTAAATCGGCTGATAAAAACGATATGTGGCTTCATGCCAAAGACATACCTGGAAGCCATGTCATTATAAAAAATATGGGGGACGGTTTTACGGATAGGGTTATAGAAGAGGCTGCAATGATTGCCGCTAAGAATTCAAAACTTAAAACAGAAGCTAAGGTTCTGGTTGATTACACTTTAAAAAAGTACGTAAAAAAGCCTGGCGGAGGAAAACCTGGCTTTGTCACATACACACATGAAAAGGGAATAACTGTTAAAATATAAAGGCCGCTTAATGCGGCCTTAAAATCTATACCCTATATTAAAGTGTCCTAAAACTCCTCCTTTATCGCTGTCTTCCATTAGTGAAAGTTCTACTGGCCCGATAAAAGTTTTAATCCCAATAGTCACTCCATAACCAAGTATATAATTTGTCCATATTTCGCTATCGTCAACTTCTGAATAAACCGGACGGTAAGTGGCTCCGTTCACTTTAGCCTTCAAATAAATATTCTTAAATGGATTATACTGTATTCCCATTTGAAGCAGTATAAATTGATCCATTGTTTTCCTCATTGAATTCAGACCATAAAATTCAAATTCATTTGTGTCGAGAGAAGTTTTCATCCCTCCAAGTTTAAAATAATGGTCCGGAATGATATTTTCACCGTCTATCGCTCCACCACTTAATCCTACTAAAAAACTTACTTTATCTGAAGTTTTAAAGCTCTTTTCAAGAGTATACACTGGTCCATAAAAATCTATCCCATTATTACCTATTTTATCACTGCCATAGTAATACCTGAATTCAGAAAATGCCCCTTCTTTCGGATACACCTTTTCAGGATGAGTGTCAAACATTGTTTTGAAAAAAAGCATTTGGTATTCATCATCATACCCCTGCTCCTTATAACTGTCTGCACCTATTTCAAAGCTTGTGTTTACAAAACCTTGTTTAATCCCAATACCAGTTAAATTCTTTTGCTCCAAAACTGTTCCCAAGAAAGCTTCTAGAGAAAAGGTTTTAGTCTTTAATTCAGCTTGTTTGTCCCCATTTTCATAAACAAAGACAGGTTTTTCATTGTACTCAGCTGTTAAAATAGCTCCTACCTTATTCCTTACACCGTAAAATATAAAGTCCTCCAACTTCAATCTTGGATACTCGCTAAGCCTAAGATCAAAGTTTATTTTACTTCCACGATCGTCAATTATATTTTTTAAGTCAGTATTAAGAAGTACTGATGAATCATAATCTGTATTATAGTTAAATCCCAGACTTACATGGTTTTGCGGCTTATCATGAAGATTTATTTTAAGTTTGTTTTCTTCACTTGCTTCATAAAAAATACTCTCATATATCCCTAATCCATAGAGCTTATTTATAAATAAATCTATCTCATCTTGTGAAAAATTATTTGGGAGAGGTTTTTTTAAAAGTGAGGTCATCGTCTTTTCGCTTACTTTTCCATTAAGATTTACCAATTCCAGTTTTTCTATATATAAGTTTTTGTCAACCTCTGTTAAAGTCTCAACTTTTTTTTGTTGATATATGGCCAATTCCATTAATTTATCCAATTGCTCTCTGGCGGCTTTTTCTCCTGTTTCAATGATCTCCTGGACTTTATCAAAATCTGTAGGGCTATAATCCTCCAATCCAGGTATAAGAAGATAATCCACCATTTTTCTTTGCTCTTGGGATGATTCAAACCCTCTATACGCAAAAACTTGGTTTATTATGTTGAATACATTGTACTGCTTGTCCTTTTCAATATCGGAACCAACATCCACACCTATAACTATATCCGCTCCAAGGCCTCTTACATCTTCTACAGGAAAATTTCTGGACATCATCCCGTCAACATATAATTCCCCATCTATCTTAACAGGTGAGAAGATACTCGGTATGGCCATACTGGCACTCATGATCTGGGCCAAATCTCCATTTTCAAATTTCACAGCATTACCTGTACTTAGATTGGTGGCCAATGCCACAAATGGTATAGGCAGGTCTGCAAAATTTTTCACGCCCTCGGCATTCCAGGTAAGCCTTTTCAACTCCATATACGTTTTATGACCGTTTAACAGTCCACTTGGGATATCTATTCCGTCATCTCTAAAAGCAATGGAGGCAAAATACCTTTCATTTAATATCTTTTGCTCCATCGGCGTGTTCTTCCTGTCTAAGGTATCGTCAAAAAGGTTGTCCCAGTTTATTCCGACGACTATTTTTTCAAGTTCATCAGCAGAGTACCCCATGGCATACAGTCCTCCGACTATACTCCCCATACTTGTTCCGCTTATGCAGTCCACAGGGATACCGTTTTCTTCTAAAACCTTAAGGACTCCTATATGTGCAAACCCCTTGGCCCCGCCACCACTCAGTGCCAATCCTATTTTAGGCCTGCCCAGCTGGAGCTGCTCTAATTTTTTCTTTTTCAATTCCGTTAATTTTTTTAATTTTAACTGTAAATCTCCTATCTCTTTTTCAATGTTCTCAATACTTTTTATATCATATTCTCCGGTTCTCTCTTCACTAAAACTCTTTCCAAAAACTAAAAGAAAAGAGAAGAGAACCACAACTATTCTCTTCTTCACTTCTCCCCCTTAGGCTTATTTATATATTTTCTCAAACTCATCATAGAAATTTGGGAAGGTCTTCGAAACGCATCCAGGGTCCAAAATATTAACATCATCTATCAAAAGACCTGCAAGAGTAAAACTCATAGCCATCCTGTGATCATCGTACGTGTCTATTTCAACTCCAGATTTATACTGGTTTTTAGGTATTACTGTCAACCCATCCTCATATTCTATGACTTCTCCGCCAAGTTTTTTTATTTCATTGCACACAGCTTTTATCCTGTCTGTTTCTTTTATTCTCATGTTATACACATTTTTTATCTCTGTCTTCCCTTTTGCAAAAAGAGCTACAACAGAAAGCGTCTGGGCAACGTCTGAAACATGGTGCATATCTACACTGATACCATTAAGCTGCTTGTCACATTTTACTGTGATGTGGTTTTCACCTGCCTCCAGTATATCCAGACCCATCTTTTCAAGAATTTTCACAAATTCTATATCACCCTGCATGCAGTCCAATTTTACATTGTTCAGCTTAACTTTCCCCTTACCAATTGCTGCTGCTGCAAAGAAATATGAAGCTGATGAGCAATCTCCTTCGACAATGTACTCTGGTCTCTTATACTTACCTGCCCTAATTTTAAATACTCTGTTCTCATTATTTTCTATCTCAACACCAAAATCATTCATCATAGTTTCAGTTATTTTTACATACGGAACAGAAACTAATCCCTTTTCAATGCTTATTTCAATTTCATTTTCAGCATAAGGTGCAGAAAGCAATACCGAGCTAAGATACTGGCTGCTTTTGCTGGCATCTATACTAACTTTTCCACCCTTCATTCCGTTTGCTTTTATAAGTATCGGCGGATACCCTTCCTTTTCAAGGTACTCTATCTCAATGCCAAGTGTTCTTAAAACTTCGACAAGGTCCTTTATCGGCCTGTTCTTCATTCTTTCTATACCTGTAAGAGTCACGTCACCCTTACCAAGTGAAACGTAACTTGCCAAAAATCTCATTGCAGTCCCGGCATTACCAACAAAAATTTCCTGTGTACCGAAATTTCTATCCTGATTACCCTTTACTTTTATTGTCTTTTTATCTCTGTCTACCTCTACTTCACTTCCAAGCTTTTGAAGTGCAGCCACCATATATTCTGTGTCGTCACTGAAAAGAACATTTTTTAAAACAACTTCTCCCTGGGCAAGTGCCGCAAGTATAAGCGCCCTGTTGGTAACCGACTTGGAACCTGGTATATCCACCTCTATATTAAAATTTTGCGCCTTTTTCACCTTATAAGCTTCCGTCATCTAAACCCCCTAAATTTTTATATTTTAATATTTCATCCCTAGTTCTAAAATTATTATCCAGTTGTATTGCATAGTATTCATCCAATATCTCCCTGAATTCAGGCCCAGGTCTGTAGCCTTTTTCCACTAGATATTTTCCATCTATTATAGGTGTATTATCTAAAATTTCCATTATAAATATATTAATTTTATTTTTTAATTCCTGACTATCAGCATATACCAACAGGGTTATAAGTATGTCAGGATTCAAATCCTTTAATATCTGATATATCTCAGATTTTTTTTCTGCTGCCTTTAATTTCTTTAATATTTCCATTCTTATTAGTTTGCCATACCTATACTTTTCCTTAAATTTTTGAGAAAAATTAAACTTGTTAAATACCAGTTCCAATTCCTTTTTATCCAAGTTTTCAAACAATATCAGGAAGTATATTAACCATTTTTTAACGTTTAACTTTTCCAATACTTTCTCGTATTTACCTACTTCTTCTATATGTTTTAGTATCAACTCGTCATAGTTTATATTTGGATGTATTGTTTCAAAAATACCATAATCAAACAAAAGCTTTATTGCTTCTACGGGATTCTTGTCATTCAAAATTATCTTCAGTTCATTCTTCACCCGTGGCCATGATATTTTATGCAAAAAGCCGTCTTCTATGGCATTTAACAGCATCCTCTTTGTATCATCTTCCAGTTCAAAGTTATACCTGCTGACAAATCTGAAGGCCCTTATTATTCTTGTGGGGTCCTCTATAAAGCTCAAGTTGTGGAGTATCCTTATCTTACCCTCCATAAGATCCCTATATCCCCTGAAATAATCTATCAGTTTTCCAAAGTTTTCATAATCGATCTCTATGGCCATGGCATTTAAGGTAAAGTCGCGCCTGTAAAGGTCCTCGCTTATACTTCCGAATTCCACACTTGGAAGTGATGTGGGATACTCATAGTACTCTTTTCTAGCGCTGGCTATGTCTATCTTGAACCCATCTTTAAAAACAAGCACCGCCGTCTTGAACTTCTCATGTATAATTATTTTTTTTACCTCGAGCCTTTTCCCCAGTTCCTTCGCAAATTTAGTCCCGTCTCCCTCTATAACTATATCCACATCCATATTGTCTATACCCAGCACAAGATCTCTTACTATTCCTCCTACGAGGTACGCCTTCTCCTCTCTGTATTTGGAGACTTCTTCTATACTTTTTAAAAGCTTGAATATCCTCTCAGGCACCCTTTCCATTATTTTAAGCTTTATCTTCTCTCTTAAAACCATATCATGCCTGTCTACCTTTTTCCTTTGTTCATAAAGGGTTCTGAGTATCTCTGTCCGGGTCACTATTCCGAGCAGTTTCCCATCTTTTATTATGGGAATTCTGCCCACACCATTCTCCACAATGAGTTTTTTTAGTGTTTCTATCGGGGTTTCCTCTTCTGCACTTATCACTGTTGTGGCCATATATACCCTTACGGGAGCATTTGAGAAACCGTGGTTAAGCGCCTTATCCACATCCCTTCTAGTGATTATCCCCAGTACCCTGCCATCTTCTACAACCGGAAGCCCACTGTATGAAAATTTATACATTACCTTATAGGCATCCTTTATCTTTGTTTCTTTGTCTATGCTCCTAACCGGTGATTGCATTATATCGCGGGCTATTTTTCCCCTCTTTATATTTTCTAAAATACTGCCTTTAAGCAATTTGTATATTTCGTCCACACTCATGCCGCGTACTACAACTGCAGCAGCATTATAGTGGCTGACATCCCCAAACCTCGCAAGTATCTCGTTTAATCTTACACCTATACTTGAACTTCTGGCTATTATATTTGCCCTGTCGTCGTCACCGAATATTATAAAGCAGGCCGTGCAACTCTGCAGGTCCTTTATTTTATTTATTATCTCATCCACACCGTTTATAAATTTGCTGCTTTTATACTTTGTTATGAATATTCTCTCAACAGAAAATTCAAGCACCTCGCCGTTTTCAACCAGCTTTAGAAACAGATCCACCAAAGCCTGATTTAAATTCTTAGTGGTATATTCATGCATTATCTCAAGGTCTGCTCCCTGTTTTAACAAAAATGCAGCCATCTCAAGATCTATTGGTTTTGTGTACATATATGTCAGGTTTCCGGTATCCTCATATATCCCCATTAATGCCAGAGAAGCTTCATATTTTTCCAGTTTTATGTCAGGATTTTTTTCAAGTATCAATTCCAAAATATGGGTGGTATTTGAACCATAGTACTTTCTGTAAACTGCTGATGCCTCTACATCGCCTTCTGTTTCCTGATGATGGTCATATATTATTACCTCTGCCCCTCTGTCGATACAGCTTGCGAATTTTCCTATTCTGCTCTTCTTGGAGTTGTCCACCATTATTATCTTGTGGACGGCTTCTTCGT
Source organism: uncultured Ilyobacter sp. (assembly GCA_963668015.2). Taxonomy (GTDB): domain Bacteria; phylum Fusobacteriota; class Fusobacteriia; order Fusobacteriales; family Fusobacteriaceae; genus Ilyobacter_A. Next base: position 23,224 of record CAXXCR010000001.1, read on the forward strand.
CAATTTCACTGGCCTTGTACACATTTAAAAAATCCTGGTACAGGTTGACAAACTGCTTTACATTTTGGCTTATGTTTCCAGGAAATACCAAAACAGCATTCGGATGCAGTTTTTGGGCCAGAACCATGGACGACAAAGCGTCTAGGTCTGCATATAGATGACTGACTATAATTTCCATTGCTCACCCCTCCACTCTTCCTACAATAAGAGTTTAACACACTAAAAATCAAATTGCAATTAAAGTGCAAAACAAAAAGGAGGCTTGCCTCCTTTTCTTTAAATGTATTTCAAAATTCCACTTATTTTACTTGTACATAAGCCCATTCCAGCCACTCTAGGAGCAACTCCACATCACTTTTTTCAACAGTGGCTCCACACCAAATTCTAAGTCCCTTTGGAGCATCACGATAAGATGCTATGTCGTATGCCACCTCTTCAGCGTCCAGTATTTTAACTATCTGGTCAACTTTTTCAGGAGCTAAATCCAGTGTCAGGCATACACTTGTGTTTGAACGGATCGATTTATCCTTTGCCAGAAAATCTATCCAATCATGTTTTTCAACAAAGTTCTCTATTGCCCCTAGGTTTTCTTCGCTTTTTCTTATCAGACCTTCCAGTCCGCCAATTGCCTCAGTCCATTTAAGCGCAACCAGATAGTCCTCGTTACACAGCATTGATGGAGTGTTTATAGTCGATCCCTGGAATATTCCTTCTATAAGTTTGTTCCCTTTAGTAAGCCTGAATATTTTTGGAAGGGGCCTTCCAGAATCGTAGTTTTCAAGCCTTTCAACTGCTCTAGGAGATAGTATAAGTATCCCGTGTGCGCCTTCTCCTCCCAAAACCTTCTGCCATGAAAATGTTATTATATCCAGCTTTTCCCAGGAAATATCCATGGCAAAGGCTGCCGAGGTAGCGTCGCATAATACCAAGCCTTTTCTTTCTGCCGGTATCCAGTCACCGTTTGGTACCTTTACACCACTTGTTGTACCATTCCAAGTAAATACGACATCTCTTTCAAAATCTAATTCAGATAAATTTGGAAGCTCTCCATAATCAGCTTCAAAAATTCTTAAATCTTCTATTTTCAGTTGATTTTCTATATCATTCTTCCACTCTTTACCGAAAGATTCAAACGCAACTACGTCTACTCCCCTTTCTCCAAGTACATTCCACATAGCCATCTCAAAGGCACCTGTGTCAGAAGCAGGGACTATCCCAACCCTGTAGTCCTCGGGAATATTTAGTATACTTTTAGTTTTTTCTATAGCTTCACTCAATTTACTTTTCCCAATTTTACTCCTGTGAGAACGTCCAAGCGGGGCATCATTTAGCAGTTCCAAGTTAAATCCTTTAAATTTTGTACAAGGTCCAGAAGAAAAACAGTTGTTTGCAGGTTTATTTGTCGGTTTCATAAAAATCTCCTTTTGCATTCTATTTTAATTTCATAACACCCTTATTCTAATCACTTTTCATATTTAATTCAAGAAAAAAATAATAAAAAATATTTAATCATTTGAAAAACATTTTTTGGTATTTTATCTAATCCCGTTCAGTCTTTAAATTTTCAATGTCGTCAGTCCTTATAAATCTCCATTACTATTTTATAGGCCAGCATTATAGGGGCGACTACAAGAAAAACTTTTATCAGTTCCACAAGTGATGCAAAAAAAGCCTCTTCCACTGTAAATTCCTCGGGGTAAAACGACTTAAAATAATGTATCTCTTCCACAGAATGAAATGATACCGACATAATCATAATAACAATTACTGCTGAAAAAAAAATTTTCACTCGATCATCCATGTTGGCACCTCCCGGCAATAAAAGCAGTTATATATAAAACAGCCCGAAAATTTCAGGCTGTTACTTCTTAAATACCTTTTTACATTTTTTTCAGAATTTCCTTTTTACCTGCTTCATATTCCTCTTGAGATATTAGATCTTGTTCATATAAATCCCTTAGTTTTTTAAGCCGTTCCTCTGCTGTTTCCATTTTATTTTCTTCAGAACTCCAGTCTTCATCTAAAACATAGTTTTTTCTTTTTCCGAATACAGAGGAAAACACCTTTTTAACGGTTTTCCAAATTTTTGGCAGCAGCCACACCATGAAAGCTATGAAAAACATTAGAAACACTAAAAATATCCAAGGGTGATTCAAAGCTGTCATCAGGCCTAATACAACCACCACATCTTCCCCGATTGAAGTAAATATGTTTGTAAACGGTTCTGGTGAAGTGTTTATTACAGCTCTTGCACCTGCTTTTGTAGTATGTGTCGTTGCTGTTAATCCTCCGCCAATAAGTCCGGCAGCTATAGCTAGGGACTGGTTTACATCACCCACTGCATTATATGCCAAAAGTGCCCCTGCCGGTATCCTTATAAAAGTGTGCAGTGTGTCCCAGCCGCTGTCCACACCCGGTATCTTGTCTGCAAAAAATTCTATTACATACATAGCTCCGGCAATAAATATCACCATCGGGTTTGCTATTCCTTCCAAACCTGGAGGCAGATCTACATTACCGGTTATCCCTCCGATCCCAAGAATCAACACCGTTGCATACAGGTTTATTCCACTGGCCCAGGACGCTCCCAAGGTCATAGATATAGTACTTATAATGCTTTCCATGTTATTCCTCCTATCTTTCCGGATAAATAAAAGAGGGGTTTTACCCCCTTATATTTTTAGTCTAGCTGTCTTCTAAACATATCCATCTCTTCTACTGCTATATCCGTTTTTATCCTTACAAAGGAGTTTGGATGAGCCACATCTACCTCTTCATCGTCCCCTTTTTTATTTATTTTAATCATTTTCGGAAGTATAATTTTTTCAGGATCTCCCACAGGCTTTACAACTTCAAGTTCCTCCCCTGTTTCAACCCTATTTCTTATGGCCAAGATATACTCACCTTCACCGAGTTTTTCTATAACTTTTGCAACCAACTGATGACTCTGACTGTATGAATTCCTATCCCTGTAATTTTGAGCGCTTTCGTCTGGAGTACCGAAATAAAATCCTGGAGTATACCTTCTGTGGCTTACCGTTTCCAGCTCTTTCATCCACTTAGGGTCATACTGGTATTCACCCGAGTAGTACTTGTCCAATGCTTCTCTGTATGTTTTAACAACATTTGACACGTAGTATATCCCCTTCATTCTTCCTTCTATCTTAAGGCTGTCTACTCCTATCTCAAGTATCTTGTCTATGAACTCTATTGTGCACATATCCTTAGAATTGAAAATATAAGTTCCTCTTTCATCTTCGTAAACAGGGAAATGCTCCCCAGGTCTTTTCTCTTCCATCAAGGTATATTCCCACCTGCAAGACTGGGCACAAGAACCTCTATTCGCGTCTCTGCCAGTCATGTAATTGCTTAGCAGGCATCTGCCGGATATAGATATGCACATAGCGCCGTGTATAAATACCTCCACCTCGATGTCAGGCACTCTTTCTCTTATCTCTCTTATATTATCAAGTGAAACCTCTCTTGCAAGAACAACCCTTTTTGCCCCCAGATCCTTCCACATTTTTACAGATCTCCAGTTTGTGTTGCTGGCCTGAGTGCTTATGCTTATATTCAAATTTGTATTTTCCCTGACTATTTGAAACACTCCCATGTCAGCTACTATTACACCGTCTACACCTATCTCGTCCAGGTATTTTACATACGGTATCATCCCTTCAAGCTCTTCATTGTGGGGTATTATATTTAAGGTAACATACACTTTTTTCCCCAGACTATGGGCGTATTCAGCAGCCTCTTTTAGCTCCGCTTCAGAAAAATTACCAGAAAATGATCTCATATTAAAAAGCTTTCCGCCCAAATATACAGCATCTGCACCATAATGAAATGCCATCTTCATTTTTTCCATATTTCCAGCTGGTGCCAATAATTCTGTTTTCTTCATCTTACTCCTCTTTCTTACTAAAAATTAATTTTTATCATATCTAGCAACTAAATTGCTATCTAATTTAAATTTTGAATTTATACTATTTCAAAGCAAGGCTTCAGACTAGTCTATCCTATTTGTATAGTCACCAAACCTGGTTATCTCATTAAAGAATCTCAGGTTTACGGTTCCAACGGGACCATTCCTCTGCTTACCTATTATTACCTCTGCTATTCCTTTGTACTCACTGTCCTCGTTATAGTATTCATCCCTGTAAAGGAATACCACCATATCCGCATCCTGCTCTATGGCTCCGGAATCCCTCAAATCCGAAAGCATAGGCCTCCTGTCTGCTCTCTGTTCTGGAGCACGTGATAACTGTGACAGGGCTACTACCGGAACATTCAACTCCCTGGCTATACCCTTTAGCGACCTAGATATATCAGATATCTCCTGCTGTCTGCTCTCATTTCTTCCAGCTCCGTGTATAAGCTGCAGGTAATCTATCAGTATCATATCTAATTTCCCAGCTGCTTTAGCCCTTCTAGCCATTGCTCTTATTTCAAGTACAGTTATGTTAGGGGTATCCGCTACCTGTATATTTGAATTTGCCAGTCTTCCACTTGCCAGTCCAAGTTGTCCCCATTCGGCGTCGTCTATAAAACCATTTCTTATCTTTTGAAGAGGTATCTTAGACTCCACCGAAAGCAGTCTCTGGAATATCTGTGAATTGGACATCTCCAGACTGAAAACCAGAACGCCCTTTCTTTCCTTAACAGCAGCTGAAAGAGCTAAGTTTAGAGCAAAGGCCGTCTTACCCATACTTGGCCTTGCTGCGAGGATTACAAGATCTGACGGGTGAAAACCAGATGTCATCTCATCAAAATGTGTAAATCCAGACGATATGCCGGTAGTGGCACCTTTATTTTGAAACACAGATTCCAGTCTGTCAAATTCCTGTACAACCAGTTCACTAAGAGGTGTTACATCTTTAGTTTCCTTTGATTCGGATATCTTAAATATTAGCCCCTCTGATTTATCCAGTATAGTGTCCACATCTTCATAACCTTCATAGGCCATTTCCACAATATTTGTTCCTATGTCAACAAGTTTTCTGAGAACTGATTTTTCCTTTACTATTTTTGTATAGTTCATTATATTGGCAGCTGTTGGAACCTCTTCCATTATCTCATATATTATCTCTTCCCTGCCGCTTTCTTCAAACTTATTTTTCTTCTTCAGCTTATCTATTAAAATTATCGGGTCTATTACCTCGCCGGTATTGTATGACTCCAACATAACCTCGTATATATTCTGATGTGCTACCTTGAAAAAATCATCTATTTTAAGTATCTCTATTATGTCGGTTAGGACATCTGGCTTTAAGAGTATGCCACCTAAAACTGATTTTTCAGCCTCTATACTACTCGGAACTTTTTTAAAATTATCTATTTCCAACATTATTATCTCCTTCATAGCATACAAAAAGGTAACATACAGTTACCTTTTTTTATGCTTCGGTTATTATCTTTACTTCTGCCTTTACATCTTTGTGCAGTTTTAAAGTTGCACTATGCTCACCTAAAGTCTTTATGTTTTGCATCTATTTTTTTTCTTATCCACTTTCAATCCAAACTCTTTTTTCTATCATTGCTGCAATATCTTTTGATGTAACAGAACCAAATACCTTACCGTTTGCTCCGGCTTTTACTTTCATTTTTACAGTTTTTGATTCCAAAACCTTTTTCAGTTCTTCTGCCTTTACTTTTTCCTCAGCAGCTGCTTTCTCAGATTTTTTCTTTTTATTTTCTAGTTTTTTTCAACTCGTCATCTGTTGCCAAAACTGCTTTTTTATTCTTTAATAAAAAGTTTTTAGCGTATCCTTCTGATACATTTATAATTTCTCCTTTTTTCCCTTGCCCAGCTACTGTTTCTGTAAGTATTACCTTGATTTTAGCCATAATATTAGCCTCCTATTTCCTAACTATTTTTATCTTTATGTCAAAACTTTTTAAATGCGCCTATCAAGAATAGTATTTGCGGAAAAATAATCGCTGCTACTACTGAAAGCATCTTTGTATAAATTTTAGTGTTCAACTTCTTGCTGATTAGTTTATACACTGTCTTAATACCATAAATTATATAAATAAACTGCCCTATTGCAGTTTAGATTTTTAAGTAAAAAACTGCCATCTCCACTGATCTTAATCATAAGAACCGGGATTATATATACTAAAAGACCCAAATAAGACATTTCCCAGTTGCTGCTGCTGTATTTTGTGTACATAAAATTAATCATGTAATTAACAATAAACAAGCTTAAGAAACTTATGAAAATAAAATTCTCTTTCATATACTCCAAAGTCGCATTAAAACTTGATGTCATTGCAGACATAAATTTTTGAGACTCTTCGCCGTTTAATTTTAAAGCTGTTTCATAAAATTTACCTGACTGACCTTGAGAAATTTCCCAAGCCCGTGACAGCCCCTCATATATATCAGCAGAATAAATATTGTAGAAATAATATACCACTAAAGCTCCTATTGCACTCGAAATCAATACCCTATCTAAAACTTTCAACCTCGTAATCCTGCTGAAAATATGATATATAAGCTCCGACGCCATATATATAGCCAGGTAATAGTGGCAGCAAAGTGGAATTTAAAAAATATATCAATGCCATTAAAAAAAACTCAAAAATTAATCTCTGCTTGCTATTTTTTCCCCTAAAAATTTTTATTTTATATAAAATAACCATTAAAAAAATAGGTAGATGAATCAATGAAAAAAACAACATCATACTCATTAAAAGGTTATTATTCATCATCTAAATCTCCTCTATACTTTTTATCTAATTTCATAAGGGCTTTATACACATTTTCTATACCCTTATAAAAACTAACTATCTCGACTTGTTCGTCTCTTCTATTCCTGTTCTCACCATTGGCCAGTCCAACTGTAAGAGTGTCTATCCCAAATTCCCGTCCAAGGGACACCTCACTGTTAGAGGTTTATACTATAAGTTTTTATATTTAGCTCTTCCTGAGTTTCTTTAAAAACCTCTTCTAATTGGCTAAACTCAACTGTCATAGCTTTTTTTCTCAGAACTTGCTTAAACCTGATATTTATATTTTCTTCTTTTGATAAACCTTCTGTAATTTCCTTGATAGCCTGAGTGGGCTTTTCCTATCTCAGAATCTTTAAAACTCCTAAGTTCAAGTTCAAGATGTGCCCTATCTGGTATTATATCATAAAATACTCCAGATGTTAACTTTGAAATATTAAAAAACAAGTGAGTCGTCAAACTCTTCCTCTTTTAGTTTTCTTATAAACAACGCCGCTACCTCTATTGGGTTGCTTTCAGAATAATCCTGCCAGATATCTCCTCCATTACCTATAAAGTCTACATTAACCCTTGATACAGCAAAATTCGATTTACTTATATTCCCAAGTTCCATGGTTTTTAGATTTATAATCCCATTGATTTTTTCATCTACATTTTCCAAAAAATATCTAAGGCCCTTGTAGTCTGTTTTTCCTCCAACACTTGCGAGCAGATATATATTGTTATACAGATAATGGTTTTTTATAAGATCGCCTAATAGAAGAAGTGCACACAACTCAAGTGTATTTCCTGCAGGGCCGATGTTTGCATATCTCTTTCATCTTTATTTTAATGTTTTTCAAAATCTTTTATCTGTTCCAAGCTGCAATTTACAACTACAGCTTCATTACTATTACCCCTTTATTTTGGCAACAATATTTCCATAAAGATCCATTTTGGTGTCTTTAACATCATAATCGGCAAAGACATCCATAAGATACTTCCCCCTTTAGTATCATATCTTTTTCTGAAAACTTGCTGAATTGTAAAAAATGATTCAAAATTTCTTCTTCTCTGTTCATTAAAACTTTTTTCATAGTATACCCCACCTATTTTAAGACATTATCTCCCCATCAAAAAAATCAACTACTTTTTCTACAAATGAATCAGTTTCAGTATTTTGCTCCACTGTTCTTCCTACACCTACAACTTCATATCTGACTTCTATTTCCGGTGAAAAGGACCTCCCTTAAGGTTTCTAGAAAGACTTCATGATACTGAGGTTTTTCCATGGCAGTCTTGGAATACTGGTTGTCATAAGTAAATCCTACATAAAGAACATTCCCGTCAACTCTGATGGGTTGTGCTCCGTTTAAAAGTGCAATTAACGTTATCTTCTTGCTCTTTGCCTTTTTTTATTAGTTCTCCCCATTTCCTCTCTTACATCCTGAATGCTCACAGAAGCACTCTTACTTACCTTTTTTTACCTCAGTTGCTTTTTCTTCAAACTCTCCCTCCTCAGCAACAGTTGCCTGAGGAACAGTTTTTTTCATTGTTTCCATGCCGCTTAAATGATAAAGTACTACATATCCAAGAAGCCTCTTGTCCTCTTCATACTTAAACTTTGAAAGTATCTCAAATATTTTCTCTATTGAAAAAAGACACCTTTCCACCCCAAGTATTTTTTCGCCTTTAAGAACGCTTTCTTTTAAAAAATTAGCAAAATCTTTAAAAAACACCTCTACGTTCACGGAATTTTCCCATAATCCATCTAAAAATTCCATACCTGCCTGAAGGTTTTTTTCATCCAAAATATCTAAAAATTCTTCTAAAAGTTTTTTTGGTATTACACCCAATGCCCTTTCTGTTTTTGGTGCTACTATCTCTTCTCCTAGATATGTTGATATCAACCTCTCAAAAATAGATATTGCATCCCTCATACTTCCGCCAGCTCTTTCGTAAATGAGCTTTAAACTCTCCTCATCTATTGTTACACCTTCTTTTTCTGCTATCTCAATTAACTTAGACTTTGTTTCGGCAAAGCTCAATGGCTTGAAATCATATCTTTGACATCTTGAAATTATAGTATCCAGCACCTTGTCCGGTTCAGTAGTAGCCAAGATAAAGATTACATGACTAGGAGGCTCTTCCAGTGTTTTTAAAAGTGCATTGAAGGCTTCCTTAGTGAGCATATGTACCTCATCTATTATATAGACTTTTTTTCTGCCTTTTACAGGCTGGTAATTGATCTTATCCTTAAGTGAACGTATCTCATCTATCCCCCGGTTGGAAGCAGCATCTATCTCTATCAGGTCTATAAAATTACCGCTGTTTATAGCCCTGCAGTTATCGCATTCATTGCACGGACTGTCTGTTATTCCATTTTCAAGGCAATTTAATCCCTTCGCTATCAGTCTTGCAGTAGTGGTCTTACCTACACCTCTAGGTCCTGTGAAAAGGTATGCATGAGCCATCCTGTTTTTCTTCAAAGAGTTCTTTATTGTATGTATTATCTCCTCTTCACCTGCAACCTGTTGAAAATCCATAGGCCTGTATTTTCTGTACAATGTTAAATGCATGAATTCCTCCCAAAAAGGAAATATAAGTAAAAAATTAAACTTCTTTCTTTTATCTAACGACGAAATTATTAATTTTTTAATTCTACTCCCTCATAAAATTTATTTATGAAAAAGCAAAAAAGCCGACGGCTTTTTTGCTTTTCAAATTTAAGTTATTCTAATCCGTAATTGTTCATTTTTGTTCTAAGCGTATTTCTTGTGATACCAAGTATTTCAGCAGTCTCAACCTTCTTACCGTTTGTTATTTCAAGAACCTGCCTTATAAGCTCTCTTTCAACCCTTGCAATAATATTTCCGTAATAGTTCTTCTGGCTGTTGGACTTTAAGATGGAAATTTCTCCTTCTATCCAGTCAGCAAGCACCCAGTCTTGAATATCTCCATGTCTTTTTGAAATTTTTGCACCGATTACATTTGCCGGAAGGTCCTCTATAAGCAGACTAGCCCCTCTACATAATGCCATGGCCGATTTGATGGCATTTTGCAACTCTCTTACGTTACCTGGCCAATCGTATTTCATTATTTTCTTTATAGCAGGCTTCGATACCCCTTTTACACTTTTATGGAACTCTTCATTGAACTTTTGTATGTAGTAGTCTATTAAAAACGGGATATCGTCTTTTCTTTCGCGAAGAGCCGGCATTTCAATATCAAGTATTTTCAATCTATGGTATAGCTCCTCGCTGAATTTCCCCTCTACTATGAGCTCGTCTAAGTTTTGGCCTGTAGAAGCTACAAGCCTTAAGTCTACTTTTATCGGAGTGGTCCCGCCTATTCTGAAGAACTCACCCTCCTGCAGCACACTTAGTATTTTTGCCTGTGAGTCTAGGCTCAAGTCCTCTATGTTTCCTATGAAAAGGGTCCCACCATTGGCTTTTTCAAGTTCTCCTATTTGCGAGATACTAGCTCCCTTAAAGGCTCCTTGTTCATAACCAAATATTTTTCTTTCAAGAAGGATGTCCTGCATAGCACTGCAGTTTATCGTCATAAAAGGCATCTCCTGCCTTTCACTGAATTTGTGAATAGCTCTGGCAACCAGTTTTTTACCTGTACCTTTTTCCCCTGCTATTAAAACAGATACATTACTCGAAGCTACCTTTCCTACCATTTTGTATACATCTATCATAGCAGGCGTCATCCCTATTATCTTTTCTTCGCCTACGTCTACCTTAGTCCCTACTCTTTCTGCTTTCATTTTTTGGTCTTTAAGGGCTTTTTCAATTATTTTACTTATTATTTCACCCTCAACAGGCTTCATAAGATAATCATAAGCTCCGGCTTTAACACTACCTGCTATTATATTTAGTCCGGCTCTTTCACCTAGCACTACCACTATTATTTTTTTGTTTACATTTAATATTCTTTCTATAACCTCTATAAGCTTTTCGTATTTAAGTTCGTCACCTTCCAAGACAACTGCACTATATCTGTTTCTTTTTATCTCGTCAAAAATATCAGAGAAATTGTCTATAAAGCTTACCTCTGTCCCCAAAACTTCTGTCAATTCTAACTCAAGTTTTTTTTCAAGCATTACTCCTAAAATGTTCAAGTCTTGTCACCTCTATTCTTCCTAATTAGTTCGAAATCGTATGTTACGCTTACCTTACCAGATACTGGCAGGCCATTCTGATAAATAAATATCTTCCAAGTTTTGGCAACTTCTGTAACTGCCCTGTCCAGCACAGGATAACCACTTTTTTCTATTCTTGCTTTTCTTACACTGCCACTTTCGTCCACATCTAAAATAACCACAACCTTTCCCTTCATTCCCTTTTTTTCAGCTTCTAAAGGATACCTAGGTTCTTGATTGCTTTTGGACCAAATTGGAATTAACCCCTCTTCTAATGTACCCAGTCTGAATCCTTCCGGCAAATTAGTGCTTGTTCCGCTTTCGTCCTTAAACGTAACCCACTTCAATTCTTCGCCGTCACTTTCTGTTTCTACACTGTAATTTTCTTTGAATACCTCGTTTTTTAAGGTTGGAACTACCTCTTTTACCTCGCTTATTTCTCTCTCTAATGCATCAGAAACTGAATATTCTTTAGCTGTAAACTCTTCAGTATCAGTCTTACTGTAAACTCCTCGAATCTCTTTTTTCTTTACTTCATGGTTTGAGATTTTTTCTGAAGTCAGAAGATCAAAATCTGGATTTTCGATTACCAAATCCTCAATATTTATTTCCTCTTTAAAATTTAACACGTTTTCACCTTTTTTTTCAACCTCTTTTTGAATTTTTCTCTCTTTTACCTCTGTTTTTTTTATTTTTTCAAGAAGTTTAGCTGCAGTTTCTTTCGGTATTTCCCTCTGTTCGTCAATATCTTCATTCTTTAAATCTCTTGTTTTGGGTTTTTCATATGAAAAATTATTTAAATTAATCCCGATTTTCAATTGCTGTACTTTTTCTTCCTTTTCCAGAACAAGGTCTTTAAAACCAGGTAATAAAAGTATCAAAGCTAAATGAATTACCAAACTGGCAAAAAGTATTATGGCAAAGTTTTTTTCCTCACTGTGCATGGCAGCACCTACTCTTCCATTGGAGCTGCATCTATATTTAGAGAATCGGCCCCTGCTTCTTTTGAAAGTGTCATCAACTTTACTATACTTCCATAATCTAGTTTTTTGTCAGCACTTATTATTACCTCTTTTTTTTCACTTTTAGAAAGTCCGTTTTCCAGAACCGATCTCAGGTTTTCAAAATCAGTTTTAATGCTTTCCTTCTTTTCATTTTTAAAATCTAGATTTACAAATATGTCCCCCTCTAAATTCATCAATACCTGCAAACTCTCCACCTCAGCCTTATTTTGAATGCTTGACTGCGGAAGTTCTATATTTAGTCCGCTGTTCACATCTTTAAAGGTTGTTGCAACCATGAAAAATATAAGCAGTAGAAATACGACATCTATCAAAGGGGTCAGTTCTAATATAAGGTTATTATTTCTCCTTCTGATTATCTTTCTGGTCCTCATAGTTGTTCCTACTTTCTAAGTAAATTGATAAATTCAACACTAGATTTTTCCATCTCATTTACAATGCTGTCTATTTTTTTATTAAAATAATTGTAGAATATTAAAGCCGGTATAGCTACAGACAACCCTGCTGCCGTTGTGATAAGGGCCTGTGATATCCCCTCAGCCAGCAGTTCAGGTGTTCCTGTCCCAGCTTCAGAGATTACCCTGAAAGCCTTTATCATGCCTGATACAGTCCCCAAAAGACCTACAAGTGGTGTTACGTGTGCTGTAACCCCAAGCAGCCACATAAATTTTTCCAATCTTGGCAGCTGTGATAAAGCTACCTCTCTTGATTTTTCCTCCAGGTATGCCAGGTCTGCTGGACTTGAAAAATCCGTCTCACTTATCAGTTCCTTTAAAACCTTTGAGCTTGAATTATCATAAAGCTCACATAGCTCTATAGCGCCTTCCTTGTCTTTATTCTCAAGGCATTTTTCTATCTCATATTTTACTGCCCCCATGTCACCTTTTTCAGATATGAAAAAGTAAATCAGTCTTTCTATTATAACGGCAGCTCCCATTACTGATAAAATCAGTATTATATACATAAGCGGACCACCACTTTTGAATATCTCTAGCATCTCTTCCTCCTTGTTCAACGAATAAATCATTAATATGCACTGGGCCGCTTATAGCGCCGATGCTCCTGCTACAATTGCTATCCCTATCAGTATATATTTCCACAAGCTTCTAGCCTTGGGATCGTTTAAATCTGTGGCTATATCTTCATTTAAATTATCTTCTACATCCACGCCCACATCGCTCAATTCGTCGCCGACAAGCTTCATATCCTTGAGCTTGTCCTTTTCACTGCTTTCCCCTATTCCGCTTCCAAGTTTTTCGAATTCTACATCTCCCAGTTCGTTCTGTACAGGTGTTATCTTTGAACCGTCGTCATATATCTCCTTGTTAATTCCCTTTATCTCTTTTTTTATTTCCAAAGTATCCTCTTCGGCAAAACTCAACAAACTAAATATCAATACGCAAAATATTATCAAAATCCTCTTCATTTCACCCTCCTGTTAATTTGAAAAATATTTCTTAAATTGTTCTGCTTCATTTACGTCAATTTTTTTTAGTTCAGAATAATAATTTTGGGCGATATCCCTCTTGTCCTGTTTTAAATAAGCCGCCAATATTTTCTTTATAAAATAGCTGTAATATTTAGAGTTGTTATAGTCTTCGTAGAGTTCTAAGTACATCTTCAAACTCTTGTCTTCCTCGTTTTGAATCTCGTATATTTTAGCTATTCTTATCATAGCTGTTTCTCTGAGCTTACTGTTCTCATATAAAACCCTGATTTTCATAAACGCTTTTAAAGAATCCACATAATTTTTATTTCTAAAATGTATCTCACCCATTTTAAAAATCGCCTTGTCTTTCACTGCACTGGAATCAAATTCTGAAACCTGTCCATAGTACGCTAGGGCTTTCTCCGTATTTTTCTGTTTTTCATAGTACTCTCCAAGTTCAAAGTTCGCCCTGTCTCCATAATTTTTATCTTTTTTCAATTTTTCATAAATATTCAACGCTTCAGCCGTTTTACCCTGCTTTTCATATGCATTAGCTTTCCACAATTGGGCTTTCTTTTCATCTCTCAGCTCACCAGCCCATTTAATCGATTTTGAATATTCTCCCATATCATAATAGGTCGTCATCAGTTTTTCAGCGGTTTTTTGACCCAGGTTGAACTCTTTTGTACTTTTATACAATTCCTCATATTCTGAAACTGCTTTTGTATTTTGATTTTTAGCTATGTAAATCTCACCTTTTATATATGCTATATCCTTGTTGTACTCACTTTCAGGGAATTTTTCTTTAAATTCATCTGCTCTTTTAAATGCCTCAGCAAAATTCCCCAGATAATACTCTATGTTTATTATCCAGTACAACGAATCCTCTGCATACTCGCTGTTTTTAGCTATAAGTTGGCCATAGTGCTCTTTGGATTTGTCGTAATCCTCTTCATTATAGTATGTTTCCGCAATTTGAAACTCTCCGTAATCCGCCCACTTAGGACTGTCCAAGAATTTTTTGTAAATGGATCTTGCATTTTTGTATGAGCCCATTTTAAAGTAAGCTACCGCCATCATATCATTCGCTTCATATGTTCGTTTTTTATAATTATTAAGGTATTTCTCACCGTAATCAATTGCTTTTTCATATTTTTCCCACGCGAGATAGTTTTTTATGAGCCTGAAACTTGCTTTTTCCTTTTCGTCTCTTGTGGCTTTAGAAGAGCTTGTGACCCATAGCAGGGCTTTCTCAGCCTGCTGGTACTCGTTTATACCTAGGTATGCTGTCCCTTTAAGGTATATATTCTTCACGCTTGGTTCAGCTTTTTCCAGATAAGTCAAAAGTTTATTATATTTACCCTGCTTGGATAGCGTCATTATCATACTGTTTAGTACTTTTTCATCAAAATTTTCGTCCAAGTAAGCCTCATATAATTTTTCTGAATTATTATATTGACCAAGTTCGAAATAGGCGTTACCTATAAGCAGGTGAATGTTTTTACTGTACTTAATATCTTTTGGGTATTTTTTCTCATAGGTGTCGAAATTTTTCCTTAGTTCATCCATCTTTTTCAGTTTAGAGTTTACAAGAATTAACTTATAAAGATTTTTCTTGGTTTTTTCTTCTGAGTAAGCCTTCTCAAAATACCTTTTTGCGGTACCATATCTTCCTACTTCGTACGCTGAAGTAGCTACGAAAGTTTCTATATTCTTTAAATAATCATCTTTTATATCAAGTTTTTCAAAGTTACTTAGAAGAGCCAGTACATCTTTATATTTCTTACTGTTGTAGAGTATATAGGAACTGTAATAATAATACTCCGAATCATACTTTGTACTCTTTAACTTTCTAAACTGTTCTAGAGCTTCTTGGTTTTTATCCTGTTTCAGCAGTGTCTGTGCATAACCATATACTATTTCGGCTCCGCTGTCTTTTTCTGCTAAAACACTGTAGTATTTCTCGGCATCAGAGTAATTTTCTTCTGAAAAATAAAGTTTTGCCATCTCCAGGTATCCCTGTTTTTCGTATTCCGTCCCTTTTAATTTCTCGAAATAATCTGAGTATTTTTCACTTTGTTTCTGGGTAACATACAGTTTAAATAATTGGTATTTAGCGTCATCGCTATATTCACTTTTAGGGTGCTTCTCTTCTACTGTTTTAAAATAATTTTCCGCAACCGAAGTGTCACTTATTTTAAAGTGAGAACTTCCAAGTATATAGTTTATCAGAGCTAAGTTTTTATCTTGGTTTTCAGCCCTTGAAGTATACTCCTCTCCGAATACTATGCTTTTCAAATACTCGCTTTCTTTATAAGAAGTCAGTGAAAGGTATAAAAGCCCCTCCAGATAGTAGTCGCTATCAAATTTGAGTAGCCTTCTAAAATAAACCTGTGCCGTATTATAATCTTCTTTATCATAAAATGCTTTCCCCAATTGGAAAAAAGCCATATATTTTTTTTCTGAAACTATATAATCTGCATATGTTTTAGCTTCCTCAAATTCACCCAGTTCAATGTCCGTTCTAATGAGGTTGTATATTCCTTCCTGCCTTTCATCCTCTTTCAGATTCTGCCCCTTTAAATACTCCTTGAAATATTTTCTGGACTCCGCATAATTTTTGTCCAAATAGTAAATTTTCGCGAGACGATCCAAGGCTATGGGATAGTATTTCTTTGAGCTTTGATACTTACCTAAAAAATCCAACAGTTCTTCTTTGGCTATATCATACTCTTTATTCTGTACAAGCTGGTCAATATATCTCATATCACCCCATGCGCTAGAATATGCTGCAGTGGATAGTGCTAATAATATCGAAGCTATTAGTATTTTTTTCTTCATAATTTAACCTAGACTTACTAGGTGTCACCACCTTTCATATTGTTTTAAGTTCATTTAAAACTTTTTTTATCTCGTCTACATCTACATTAGTGCTGACACAAGGCCCATTAGGTTTCTCATTGAATACCCCGTAAACAGGCATAGGAAAAGCATCGCAGATGCCGGATACCAAGTCTCTTTCGCAGGCAACTGCTATTACGCAGTCAGGCCTGCTCTCTTTTAAATGCTTTCTTGCAAGAGTCCCTCCTGTAGCCACCTTTATATCCAAGCTGTCGATGTTACCCAAATTCAGTATCTCGCCTATACTACACTTCCCACAAAATCTGCAGTTATCAACAACCGATGTTATTCTATGTGTACAGTCATAATTCTGTAAACAATGCGGCAGCAGTATGCATATTTTACCCGCTCCTCTTTTGACCCTGTTTTTTACAATATAGTTATTAAATTTTAAAAAAAACTTAGAAATTTTCTTTCCTTTATTAAGCTTTGAAAAAATTATACATAAAAAATACAACATTATATATATCGTTCTTAATAAAAACAACTTAATTTTATTCATGTGATACACCTTTTTACACCTTATTTTTTCCTATAATTATAGCATATTCCCAAATATAATTCAATTTCAATCAACAAAAATAAGCCTGTAAGGACAGGCTTATCAGGTTATTTTTTTAATTTAAAATATACTCCCGAAAGTGGTGGGATACTCATGCTAATTGAGTGCTCTCTACCATGAGAAAGTACTTTTTCTGATTGTATACCGCCTAGGTTCCCTATGTTAGATCCTCCAAATTCAGAAGCATCTGAATTTAATATTTCTTCATAGTATCCAGGCTTAGGTACTCCTATTCTGTAGTTGTCGTGAACATTAGGTGTGAAATTGAATACGCATACCATTACTTCATCTTCGTTCTTAGATTTTCTTACAAAACTCAGGATACTGTTATCTCCATCATGGAAATCTATCCACTCAAAGCCATCTGCACTAAAATCTATCTCCCAAAATGCTTTATTATCACCATATATCTTATTAAGGGTTTTCATATATCCATGCATTTTAGAATTTTTCTGATTTTCTAAAAGATGCCAGTCCAAGCTTTGATTGCAGTTCCATTCCTGCCACTGACCAAACTCTCCACCCATAAATATCAAATTCTTTCCTGGGTGGGCATACATATACGAGTAAAATAGTCTCAAATTAGCAAACTTCTGCCACACATCTCCAGGCATTTTATCTAACATTGACTTCTTTCCATATACTACTTCATCGTGCGATAGTACAAGTTGGAAGTTTTCAGAAAATGCGTACACCATAGAAAACGTAAGACTGCCTTGGTGGTATTTCCTATATATTGAGTCTTTTTCTATATATTCAAGAGAATCGTTCATCCATCCCATATTCCACTTCAAAGAGAATCCAAGACCACCTAGATATGGAGGAACTGTTACTCCTGGGAATGCAGTAGATTCTTCCGCTATAGTAAGTATCCCTGGATAGTAGTGATGGCTGATAGAATTAAAGTATTTCAAAAATTCTATCGCTTCTAAATTTTCTCTACCACCGTATTTATTTGGTATCCACTCTCCCTTCATTTCTAGAGTAGTCCAAGTAGAGCATCGATGCAACTGCATCAACTCTAAATCCATCTACATGATACTTATCCATCCAGAAAAGAGCATTTGAGATTAAGAAGTTTTTTACCTCATTCCTTCCATAATTAAATATGTTAGGTACCCCAGTCCATATGCTCGCCCTGCTTCGGATCTTCATGTTCATACAGTGATGACCCGTCAAACTTTCCAAGACTGTGGTCATCCTTAGGGAAGTGGCCCGGCACCCAATCTATAATAACTCCTATATTTTTTTGGTGGAACTTATCAATTAGATCCATCAAGCCTTCCGGCTTCCCAAACCTACTGTTTGCAGCAAAATATCCCGTTACTTGGTATCCCCAAGATTCATCAAGCGGATGTTCCGACACCGGCATAAGCTCTACATGGGTAAAATTATTTTCAGCCACATAAGTAACCAGCTTGTCCGCAAGCTCTTCATATGTCAAAAATTTATTTTCCTCTTTTCTCATCCACGAACCTAAATGAACTTCATACGTAGACATAGGTCTTTCAAGCCAGTTAGTCTGCTTTCTCTTGTTCATCCACTCACTATCGTTCCACTTATACTTATCTACGTTATAAACTACAGAAGCATTCGCAGGCCTGATTTCACTGTAATAAGCATATGGATCCGACTTTAACATAATATTATTATTTTTAGTTTTTATCTCAAATCTATATATGTCTCCTTCATGTAAGCCAGGTATAAATATCTCCCAGACTCCAGAGGCTCCCAGAGTCCTCATTTGATGAACCCTTCCATCCCAATTGTTAAAACTCCCTACAACGCTTACTCTTTTGGCCTCAGGAGCCCATACAGCGAAATGGACACCATCAACACCACCGTGTTTTACAACACTAGAACCCATTTTTTCATATACCCGATGGTTGTTACCTTCATTAAATAAATGTAAGTCATACTCTGTCAACACCGGTAAGAAAGAATAAGGATCCTTTGTTCTGTATTCTCCCCCCTCATAGTATTTTGAGTATAAAATCGTATTCAAAGACTTCCTTCCCTGGTATAACTTCTTCAAATAGTCCATGCTCATGGATCTTGGTCAATTTAATATCCTGTTTTAAGCTTTTAGAAGTGAGTACAGCCTCTTTGACATTTGGATTAAATAACCTTACCACCAATTCTTTATTGGAAATTTTATGCATCCAAGAATTGAAAATGGATCTGCTACCTCGGAATTTATTATCCTCGATATCTCTTCCTCCGATAAAATAGTCTTTACTTTGTTTTTTGCATCTTTCTTCAACACAATACAACCCCCCCCTGTTTAAGTATTACTTGATTTAGTCTTCACCGCAATGCCAAAGGCATTGCAAGATATATAAATTTTTCATTACCTTCGTTTTTTTACTTGTACTGCGCTACTAGAACTCAAAAGATCTATTATAGTAGTTTTTTCTTTGTCTAGACAATGGAGATAATCCAGTAAAAATTTAACATTTAATGATATCTTAAGATCTTCCCCGGATTTATCTATTCCGATTTTCTCGCTTATTTTAGCAGTTTCAGAAATACCATTTATTTCGAGAAACTTATCTTTAAACTCAAAAGTGGCGCTATATTTAGACTCAGCATTATTTTTTAACGAATATTATTACCCTTTTCAACACCTTCATAAATTTATCAGTGTCAAGCTTTGCCTGTTTATCATACTCAATAGATTCTAGTATACCTTGATAATCTGGAAAACTCAAGTCAATTAAACGACTTAATATTTCAGTTTCGCCTATTTTAAATAAAATTTGATTTTCAATAAACTTTAAATAAAAAACATCATCTTTTTCACCTTTTAAAAATTTTTATAACAGCATCAACTGTGTTTAAAGGTATGCTTACACTTTTACCTACTGTATTCTCTATATTCTCCTCTAGATACACTAGACGGTAAGTATCTGTTGATATCATTTTTAGCTTATCTTTAGAAAATTCCAATCTCACACAATTAATTGCCCAAGTTATCGCTTGATGCAGCAGCTGAAAATTTAGTCTTTTCAAGCATTTCCACAAAGTCACTGGTTTTTAGTTCTACAAATTCACCATCTGCAATATCTTTTGTTTTTGGAAATTCTTCTGGGTCGAGTATTGAGAACTCCGATGCAGAATCGCTAGTTTCAATTATCAATCTCCCATTATCTTCTACAAGCTGTATACTTTCATCCCCTATTTCTTTAAGGTACTCC
The DNA here is from genome assembly GCA_963668015.2 of uncultured Ilyobacter sp. Classification (GTDB taxonomy): domain Bacteria; phylum Fusobacteriota; class Fusobacteriia; order Fusobacteriales; family Fusobacteriaceae; genus Ilyobacter_A. The sequence continues at coordinate 43,193 of CAXXCR010000001.1, forward strand.
TCTATAAGTTGATGTGAGAATACTATTTTCCCATCCTGGCTTACTTCCCCATTTACAAAAGTGGTGATTGTAAGCTCTAAATTTGTACCCTTTAAAATTATATCTCCGTTGTTCGCTTCCAAATAAGCACAAGATATAATTGGTCTTATTTTATTCTCATTAATAGCTTTCTCCACAGTTCTTAAACCCTTTAAAAACTCTTGTCTATTTACTTTTATAATCAAAGCGGTTTTCCTCCTAAATTAAGCATTTATTTCAATAGATAACATTTTAAGCTCTTCACTAAATCTATTCTTTAAATTTTGAAGGGTTTTCTTTTCAATCTGTCTTACTCTCTCTCTGGTTATACTAAATTTCTGACCCTATTTCTTCAAGAGTGTGTATCTCATATCCGTCTAAACCATACCTTAACTTCAATATCTCTTTCTCTCTTGGTTTTAGAACATTTAGCATCTCATTTATCTCAGTTCTCTCTATTTCACCTAAAACTTGATTTTCAAGAGAATCTTCTTCGTCCTGACTGATTGTATCCTCTAGATAAATATCGTCTCCTATTGCTGCGTTTAACGATATGAGGTCCTGAAACTCAAGCATAACTTTTTGTACTTTCTTCTCACTTATGCCGGTACCTTCAGCTATCTGCTCCAAGCTTGGGTAAGAACTGGTTTTCATGACATGCTCTAATATATATTTATTTACCTTATTCAAAAGGTCATGTTTGTAAGAAGGTATTCTTATCTCTCTTCCCTTGCTTATAATCGCCTTTGTTATCGACTGTTTTATCCACCAAACAGCATAGGTTGAAAATCTAAATCCCTTGCTTGGATCAAATTTTTCAATAGCATGAATTAACCCAAAATTCCCTTCGCTTATCAGATCTATAAACCCTAAACCTTTATTTACATAATTTTTTGCTATATTTACAACCAACCTAAGGTTGGATAATATCAATTTGTCCTTTGCTTCCTCATCATCCTGCTTTGCTCTTAAAAGCAGCTCTAACTCTTCTTCCTTATTTAAAACTTTATAGTTTCTTATGTCACGTAAGTACAAAGATACCAAATCATTTGTTCTTTTCCATATACTACTTACTCCTTTTCTATCATTTTATAAAGCTTGTATGTTTTACATTTTCTAATCAATTGATTTAGTAATTTGTTTTTAGTAGGAATTCTTCTTTTAAATCTCTTCCCATGAGATTTTTCACTACATCCTTAACACTTCTGTCCTCATATAAAACCCTGTATATAGCTTCCACTATGGGCATCTGAACGCCCTCTTTTTCGGCTAACTCGTGAACTGCTTTTACTGTGACTACCCCTTCTGCCACCATATGCATGCCTTCGAGTATTTCTTTCAATTTTTTACCTTTTCCCAGTTCTTCTCCCACATGCCTGTTTCTGCTGTGCTTACTGGTACAGGTAACTATTAGATCCCCCATACCTGTAAGTCCGGAAAAAGTTCTTGTCTCAGCACCAAAGTATTCACCAAATCTGCTCATCTCCGCTAAGCCCCTAGTGAGAAGTGCTGCTTTTGTGTTGTCACCAAATCCCATACCGTCCACAGACCCCTGCACCTATAGCAAGACAGTTTTTCAAGGCCGCTCCGTATTCAACCCCCACTATATCTTCATTTATATATACTCTAAAAAGCTGTGTATTAAAAAGCTCTTGAACTTTTTTCGCATTTTCTCTCTTACCTGCAGCAACTATAGTTGTTGGAACTCCTTTTGCCACTTCTTCAGCATGAGTAGGACCGGACAAAACCACTATATTATCATGGTATTTACCTAATATCTCATCTTTCATAACTTCAGAAAGCCTCTTTCCTGTTGAAAGTTCGATACCCTTTGCTGTATTTATAAGCACCATATTTTCTCTTATCTGATCGGATATTTTTTTTATAACTTGTCTCAAAACTTGAGACGGAACCGAAAACACAACATAATTAGTGTCCTTTAAAAGATCATTCAGGTCACTGGTGACATTTAGGTTATCCGGAAACTGAATCCCCTCTAAAAAAAGCTTGTTTTCTCTTTCTAACTGTATTTTTCTGGCTTTTTCATCATTATGCTCCCACATTGTCACATGGAATCCTTTTTCAGCCAAAAGTACTGCCAAAGCTGTTCCCCAGCTTCCTGCTCCTATGACTACAACTTTTTCCATTCGAATGCTCCTTTATTTCTTATTTTATTATATCTTATTTTCTGTGCCGCTAAGCAGCCTTTTTATATTCGTCTTGTGCTTGTATATTACAAATATACCCATTATTAAGCTAACTATAAATATACCTGTTTTGTTCAGACTCTCTCTTACTGGCATGAAAAGAGTTAGAATTGGAAATATCGCTGCACAAGTTACTGAACCTAGTGAAACATACCTTGTAAAATATGTTATAACTATAAATACTATAACTAATACAAAAGTAACGTTTGGTACTAGATATAAAAACACTCCCAAACTTGTAGCCACTCCTTTTCCACCTTTAAAATTAAGAAAAATCGAAAGTGTGTGTCCCACTATTGTAACTATACCTACAACTAAAAGTTTATTTCCACCAATTCCTGCAACCTGTGCAAGCATTACAGGTATAAACCCCTTCATCATATCTGCTAGTAAGACCATAAGTCCGTATTTTTTACCAAGTACTCTATAAGCGTTTGTGGCACCTGTATTCTTACTTCCATGCTCTCTTATGTCAATTCCCTTTAGCTTTAATCCTATTATTACCCCTGTTGGTACAGAACCTAAAATATAGGCAATTACTAAAAATATAAAAAACATTCCTTAATCCCTCCCTTTACCCTTTTTTACTATCCTTCCAACAAGCTCTATATGACTCGTCTGAGGAAACATGTCTACAGGCTGAACCTCTTGTAATTTGTAGCCACGGCTTTCAAGTATCTCTATGTCCCTTGCAAAGGTCGATGGATTACAGGATACATACACCATCTCGTTTAAATTTATATCGGCAACCTTTACAAGTACAGACTTCTCTATCCCCTTTCTTGGCGGATCAAATATTATTCCGTCTATACTTTCTCCTGAATCTATTAACTCTATTAGCTTATCTTCCACCTTACCATTTATAAATTGTGTATTCTCAATGTTATTCTGCCTTGCTGTTTTTATCGCATCTCGTGTTGCAGACTCCACGAGCTCTATACCATATACTTTTTTGGCTTTCTCTGCCATTATCATCGCAATAGTCCCTGTACCGGAATAAGCATCCACTATATTTTTGTTCTCTATTTCCCCAAAATACTCCATAGCTTTAGTGTAAAGTTTCTTCGTCTGATCGATGTTTATCTGAAAAAAAGAAGTCGGTGATATATTAAAATTTATCCCGAAAAGCTGTTCTTTTATGATTGTTTCTCCTGTGATCAGTATATTTTTATTTCCTAAAGCAAAATTTGTCTTTCTATTATTTATAGAAATATATGCCGATTTTATCTCAGGACACTTGTCGACTACCCTTTTGACAATATCTTCTATTTCTTTTCTAGGTTTCCCATTTATTATGAGTACCAACATGGCTTCATTTTTGGAATTGGTACGCACCATTACATGTCTAAGTGTTCCAGTGTGAGTATATTCATTGTATACACTTAACCTGCCCTTGTTCAACTCTTTCTTGAGTTCACGTATTATATTGTTAGCCAGCTTCGATTGAAGATAGTTTTCAGCTACCTCAAAAACATCGTGTGATTTCCTCTTATAAAACCCTGAAGTAATCTTTCCGTTCTTTTTCGAGAATGGCTCTATTATCTTATTCCTGTAATATTCCGGATTTTCAGATCCTATCGTGTCATGCAGGATAAAATCACTGGTCTTCCCTATCTTCTCTATTACCTCTCTTACCATCTCTTTTTTATAATCAAGTTGTTTTTGGTACTTTAACATGGCAAAATCACAGCCATGAAAGTCCTCAAAACTTATCTTACTGTGATCCTCTACTCTATCCTCTGATGGTTTTAGTATTCTGTTTATAAGTGCTCTGGCATACGTTTTTTTGCTTGAGATAACTTCTACTTCTAAAATGTCGCCTGGCACTGACATAGGAACAAATACAGCCATTTCATTGTAAAATCCTAGCCCTTCACCACCATAGACTATTTTTTCTATTTTTAACTCCAGTTTTTCACCTTTTTTAAGCATAATTTCTCCTGTCAAATGGTCTCTTTTTAACATTTATTCACTCATTATATAATTTTAAACTACAAAAGTCAATTATGAAATAAGTTACCCCGTACGGGGTAACTTATTTTAACTTAATATATTCAATGTCCTTTGTTATATCCATTTGAAGTTCACGCCTAGCCCGGCTCTCTATCTTGCTTAGGTCAATTTTTGATTCCAACTCTATCTTTCTTGAGATCAATTTTTTCTCAAGCTCCGTATTCGCTACTTTTGTAGTTTTTATATCCTTCAAAAGTTCAGTTATTTTAGTTATCAAGAGCAAGTGAAGAAAAGATAGTGACAGTATAATTGCTACTGTAGAAAACAATTTTAAGTAATTCCCCTTTTTCACCTTATCCCAGCCTTTCAACTACCCTCAGTTTCGAAGAGTGTGCCCTGTTATTGAATTCAAGTTCGTTGTTTTTTGGTATTATCGGTTTTCTGGTTATAAGCTTGACTTTTGCCTCGTGTTCACACCTGCACACAAGAAGTTCAGGTGGACATATACAATCTCTCGACATCTCTCTAAACATATTCTTTACTATCCTGTCCTCTAAAGAGTGAAAGGTTATAATTGCCAGCCTACCTCCAGGTTTTAAAGAATCCACTGCTTTTTCTATTGAATTTTTTAAAACTTCAAGTTCTTTATTAACCTCTATTCTTATAGCTTGAAAGGTTTTTTTAGCCGGATGTTTCTGGCTTCTACCCTTTATCGCTCTTTTTATTATCGCTACCAAGTCGCCTGTGGTTTCTATTGGTTTTTCCGCCCTTGTTTGCACTATAAATCTAGCTATTTTTCTGGCATGCCTTTCTTCACCGTACTCGTATATTATCCTAGATATCTCCTCTTCCGGATATTCATTCAAAAGCTCATATGCAGAGAAAGGGTTGTTTTTATCCATTCTCATGTCAAGCCTGGTATTATACTTATAGGAAAAACCTCTATCCGGATCATCCAGCTGCTTAGATGAAACTCCTATGTCCATTAATATCCCGTTTACCTTCTCAAAACCTGCCATATATATAACTGTGTCCACATTTAAAAAATTATCTTTAAATATTTGGTGTTTATCCCTATATTTTGCAAGACGTTCTCCTGCAAAATTAATTGCTTCTTGATCCTGATCGATAGAAATCAAGTTCCCATCTTCTGAAAGTTTTTTCAATATCCCTTCAGAATGTCCACCTCCACCAAGTGTACAATCAACATAAACTCCATCTGGATTTGTAACTAAATTTTCCAAAGTCTCTTCGTACAACACAGGTATGTGGTAGTCAACTTTAATACTTTCTATCATATTTCACCCCATTTAACTAAATTATATTCAAAATATTGTACACTATTTCCTCTAAAAAATCAAGTTAATTGAGTCAGCCTTCTACAACATCTCCACTTGGAATTTCCACTGCACTGCCTCCAGTTCCAGCTGCGAAAAGCTCTTTTACTGTTCCCAGGCTGGACAGAAGTGCTGATGTTTCAAACGGCATAAATATAACTTTGTCTCCCTGGTTTGCACTTATATTTTTAAATGCTTCTATATACCTAACGGCTATCAGATAATTAATTGGCTCTTTTTCATCTCCACCTATGGCTTCTGCAACCATCCTTATGGCTTTTGCCTCGGCATCCGCTACCTTCACCCTTGCTTCTGCTATACCTTCAGCCTTAAGTACTTTGGCCTTCTTTTCTCCTTCAGCCTTTTCTATTGCGGATACTCTTATACCTTCAGCTTCTAATATCCGAGACTTTTTATCCCCCTCTGCTGTAAGTATCATAGCCCTTTTGCCTCTCTCAGCCTTCATCTGCTTCTCCATTGCCATCCTTATTTCTCTTGGAGGTATTATGTCCTGAAGCTCAACCCTGTTTACTTTTACCCCCCATTTATCTGTAGCTTCATCCAATATATTCCTCAATTTAGTGTTTACAGCATCTCTGGATACAAGGGTCTCATCCAAGGACAAACCACCTATAACATTTCTCAATGTAGTCTGGGTAAGTTTTTCAATTGCATCCGGCAGGTTATTTATTTCATATACCGCTCTTTCCGGATCCATTATTTGAAAATACAAGAGTGCATTTATTTCTATTGTTACGTTGTCGCTTGTTATTACATTTTGTTTTGGAAAATCATACACAGTTTCCCTCAAGTCTACCCTTTTTACAACCTTATTTATAACTATATTAGCTCCGTTTACATCTGTTTTGGAGTACTTCCACATTATACTTCTGGCATTGTCCACAACTGGTATTATAAAATTTAACCCGCTTCTAAGTACCTTATTGTATTTCCCAAGTCTCTCCACAACCATAACCTCTGCCTGCCTGACTATAATAATACCTTTCGAAACAAACATAATTAAAAAAATCAATAAAAATATACTTAGTAAAAGCATAAGTTAAAACCCCCTTTTTATTTTTTAATTCAAGGTAAATTTCACCATAAAAAACACTCTCATACTTAATACTATCGACTACTCTCTTTTTTTCCTTTTATCTTAACAAATCTAATACGTTTAAAATATAATCCAAGTTTTAAAATTATTTATATTTTGAATTTCAACAATAATTTATTTTTTTATAAATAAAAAAGGCGTTAAAACCGCCTTTTCTATCTTCTATTCAACATTAGTCTTATCTATACCCCATATATCAGATGCGTACTCTTTAATCGTTCTGTCCGAACTAAATTTTCCGCTGCTTGCTATATTCAGCCAGGCTTTTTTAGCCCATCCCAACCTGTCTCTAAACGCCTCATCAACTTTGTTCTGAGCATTTCTGTACGAATCAAAGTCCTTGAGTATGTAATATTCATCAGGTCTGTTACCGTCTACACCATAAAGCAGTGAGTTGTACAGTTCTGTAAACACAGATCTATCAGCACAGTATGTTCCGTCTGTAAAGTGCATAATTACCTCTTTTAATCCCTCGATGGAATTATATAGTTCCATTGCACTGTGCCCGTTTTCAGCATTTAATCTTGCTACTTCATCTGAAGTTAGTCCGAAAATAAAATTGTTTTCGTCACCGGCTTCCTCTACAATCTCAACATTTGCACCGTCTAAGGTACCTATTGTTGGAGCACCGTTTATCATAAACTTCATATTACCTGTACCAGAAGCTTCTTTCCCGGCTGTTGATATCTGTTCTGAAAGATCAGCTGCTGGGAAAAGTTTTTCAGCAACAGAAACTCTGTAGTTTTCTATAAACACCACTTTGATTTTATTGTTGATCTCAAGGTCGTTGTTTATTTTTTCAGCTACCGAGTTAATAAGTTTTATTATTATTTTCGCCCTTCTGTAACCAGATGCTGATTTTGCCCCAAATATAAATGTTCTCGGCACCATATCCAGTTTCGGATTTTTTTTCAGTCTATTATACAGATCCATTACATGTATTATGTTTAAAAGCTGTCTTTTGTATTCGTGCAGCCTTTTTATCTGTATGTCGAAAATGGAATCAGGGTCTATTGTTATGCCGTTGTGTTCTTTTATATATTCAGCAAGTTTGACCTTGTTTATATGCTTTATCTCCAAAAATCTTTTCAAAATTTTCTCATCATCTGCATATTCTTTTAATTTCTCCAGTTCAGATAACTCTTTTTTCCACCCTTCGCCTATAAGTTCGTCAATAAATTCTGAAAGTTCAGGGTTGGATTTAAGAAGCCATCTTCTTTGTGTAACCCCGTTTGTTTTGTTGTTAAACTTTTCAGGATATATATGGTTCCAGTCCTTCAGCTCTTGCTTTTTCAATATTTCAGTATGAAGCGCCGCAACCCCGTTGACAGAATGACTTCCTATAATTGCCAGCCAGGCCATTCTTACCATTCCGCCGCCGATTATCGACATCTTATTGTGTTTTTTCCAATCGTTAGGGTATTCATGTCTTAGGAAATCCAAAAATCTTCTGTTTATCTCCTCAATTATCTGATACTGTCTAGGCAATAGATTTGCAAAAAGGTCTATAGGCCATTTTTCAAGTGCTTCTGCCAATATTGTATGGTTTGTATACGCGCAGGTCTTTGTTGTTATCTCCCAGGCTACATCCCACTCAAGTTTTTCCCAATCCATAAGTATTCTCATAAGTTCCGGTATAGCCACTACCGGATGGGTATCATTCAATTGAAACGCCACTTTTTCTGGGAATATACTGAAATTTGTCCCGTGTTTTGCTTTAAATTTCTTAACTACGTCCTGCAGCGATGCTGAAACAAAGAAGAACTGCTGTCTCAGCCTCAACTCTTTACCAGAAGGTCCAGTATCATTCGGGTATAAAACTCTGGATATATCCTCAGCCCTGTTTTTCTTCTTAAGTGCACCTCCATAGTGTTGATCATTGAAAAGCTGGAGATCAAACCCATCTGGCGATTCCGCCTCCCACAACCTAAGAGTATTTACAGTTTTCGTGTCATATCCTACTATTGGCATGTCGAAAGGTATCGCTTTTACTTTTTCAGCTTCAACCCTTTTGAAATGTTGTCTACCTGTTCTGTCGGTTATAACCTCTACGTGCCCTCCAAATTTTATTGTTATAGCTTCTGACCTCTTTTCAATGCACCAAGGGTCTCCGTTTTCAAGCCAGTTATCAGGATACTCAACTTGAAATCCGTTTTCTATTTTTTGCTTAAACATACCATATTTGTACTTTATACCATAACCATGTCCAGGAAGTTCATGTGTTGCAAGGGAATCCAGGAAACATGCTGCAAGTCTTCCCAAACCACCGTTACCAAGTCCTGCATCCTGCTCAACTTCCTCTATTTCGTTATAATTTATCCCTAATTCTTCCAATACTTCTTCTACTTCTTTGTACAATGTCAAATTTACAAGGTTGTTTGAAAAAGCCCTTCCCATCAAAAACTCAGCCGAAAGATAAAAAGCCTGCTTAACATCTTGCTCGTCATAAGTTTTCTTAGTATCCATCCAATTGTCCAAAACCAGCTCCATACTTGCTTTAGAAACTGCATCAAACAGCTCCTCTTTTGTAGCCTCATTTATTGTTTTTCCGGACCTACCCCTTAAATGTTTCTGAATGTCATCTTTAAATTTTTCTTTGTTTAATGCTGCCATTTTTAATGCCCCCCATTATATATAGTATTAAACAGTTCTATTTTTAGTTCAAATTAAAAGAATAAAATGGAAAATACTAGTTTTCTAATTATATCCAGCGTGAAATACGCAAGCAGTGGCGCTATATCCAGCCTCAAATTCCCTATTGGAAATAGGACTCTAAACGGCCTTAATATAGGCTCCGTCAACGTATATACTAAGTGGGTAAATTCGTTTCTGCTGTAAGGTATGACCCAAGATATAACTATCCTTATCATTATCAATATTTTAATTACCTGTATAAGTAAATTTATAGTTTGGTACAACACTTATTATTCTCCTTTCGAGCTAAACTCCTGTGCTTTCTTATATGTCTCAAGTACAGTTTCTATCATAGCTTTCCTGACACCGTTTTCCTCCATTTTGAAAAGTCCGGCTGCTGTTGATCCTCCTGGAGAAGTAACCATATCTTTTAGTTGCTCGGGATGAATCCCTGTTTCCTTTATCATACTGGCAGCCCCTATAAATGTCTCCAAAACGAATTTTAAGCTGTCCTGTTTAGACATCCCAAGCTTTACTCCGCCTTCTGCAAGAGCATTTATAATAAGAAACACATATGCCGGACCGCTGCCAGAAAGAGCTGTAACTATATCAAGTTTATTTTCTGGGACTTCAAGCGCCTCACCTGTACTTTTTAAGATATTCCTTACAGAGTCTCCGCTGTCAGCATCTATATTTTCGTTAAAGCAGTATCCGCATATCCCCTTTTTAACCAAAGTAGGCGTATTAGGCATCACTCTAACGATTTTAACTGTATCGCCAAGGATTTTTTCATAAAATTTTATGTTTATGCCTAAAACAAGGCTTATTATTATTTTGTCGCTGAGATTATATTTTTTCATCTCAAGCAATACTTTTTCAACTATATCAGGTTTTACAGCTATTATTATAAAATCTGATTTTTTCAGTAGTTCTTCCATATCAACTGCCCGTTTGGCACCGTAATTTTTCTCTACCTCCTGCGCCTTCTGGTCATTTAATTCCAAGAAGAATACATTTTCATCTCCAAGAGCTCCTATATAGGCTCCACCCATATTACCTGCTCCTATTACTCCTATATTCATACTCTATATTACCTCCATTTTTCTAGTTTTCAAAATTCAGAACTACTTCAGGTTTTTAAAGTATTTTCTTCCACCGTAAACATAATCCCATCCAGACCATACCGTCAAAATTATAGGTATAAGCATTATATAAAAATTATAAGGAGTTTTCCCGATAAGCATTATTATCAATATCGCTATCATCTGAGTGGTGGTCTTCCATTTACCAAGCTGTCCTGCAGGTATAACCTCCCCTTTTGAAGCGGCTATACTCCTCACTCCTGTAACCAAGAATTCCCTTCCAAGTATTAATATAAGCATCCATGAAGGGATATACCCCAGCTCTATAAAGATAGCAAGTGCAGCCATTACTAGTATTTTATCTGCAAGCGGATCCATAAGTTTTCCAAAATCCGTGACAAGGTTGTGTTTTCTCGCAATATACCCGTCAAGTAAATCCGTCAAAGAGGCCACTCCGAACAGCACAAACGCTATTATCCTGTAAGTAAAACCGCCTTCAGTTGCATTTAAAAGAAAATATAGAAAGGGAAATATTAATATCACCCTGAAAATTGTAAGTTGATTTGCTATATTCATATCAAATTCCTACCTTTCTTTATTCATTTTCTACGATAGCTCCCAATAAGTCATATTCAAAATTCTGTTCTATTCTTACCTTTACTATTTCTCCTGACTTTGCCGTACCGTCATTTGTAAGCACCTTGCCGTCTATCTCAAGCGCCTGCCCTCTTGTTCTGCCCTCAAGCATAAACTCAGTTTCACTTGAAACTCCGTCTATTATTACCTCTACTAGCTGATCCACATACTTCCTGTTCTTTATCTCTGCGACCTCACTTTGAAGATTTGTCAGCTCTATCCATCTTCTATGTTTGCAGTCATCATCCACCTGATCTTCCATATCGTATGCAACGGTGTCTTCCTCTCTGGAATATTTGAATATTCCAGCATAGTCGAACTTAAACTCCTCTACAAACTCTTTCAGTTCTTCGAAATCATCTTCCGTTTCGCCAGGAAAACCGACTATAAGACTCGTTCTTATAACTGCGTCAGGCACCTCTTTTTTTATCTTATGCAGGATTTTTTTCATCTGGTCCCCAGAGTTTGCCCTACCCATTTTCTGAAGTATCCTGTCGGAAACATGTTGTATAGGCACGTCAAAGTAGTTACATATTTTTTCCTCTTCTTTTATTACCTGTATAAGCTCATCTGTTACAGAATGCGGGTACATGTAGTAAAGTCTTATCCATTTTATTCCGTCAACTTTTACAAGCTCTCTCAACAGTTTAGGAAGTGATTTCTCACCATACAAATCTATACCGTACTCAGTGGTTTCCTGCGCCAACAAGTTCAGCTCAACAACACCTTTGGCAGCAAGTTTTCTGGCTTCATCCACTATATCTTCTACACTTCTGCTTCTAAGTTTTCCTCTTAACTGTGGTATTATACAGTAGGTGCATCTTCTGTCGCAGCCTTCGGCTATTTTAAGGTAGGCTGTATGTGGATAGGTCGATACTATTCTCTCTGTTTCTGAGTTGGCTAAGAAATCCAGGCTTTCACTTCTGATCACTCTGTTTTCCGCAAGTATTTCGTCTACAACTTCCTCTATCTTATCTATATCACCGGTACCTATTATGGCGTCTACTTCGGGCATCTCTTCCAAAAGTTCATCGGCATATCTTTGTGCCAGACATCCGGCTACAATTATTTTTTTTAAGTTTCCGTTCTTCTTAAACTCTCCAACTTCAAGTATTGTTTCAACAGACTCCTCTTTTGCGTCTCCTATGAATCCGCAGGTATTCACTATGGCTATGTCCGCTTTATTAAGCTCACTCACTATTTCAAATCCCCTCTTACTTACAAGAGTACCCATAAAATACTCACTGTCAACAAGGTTTTTACTGCATCCAAGACTAATTACCGCTAACTTCATTTAATACTCCTTTATTTTTAATAAACTGTACTTTTTTATCTAGAAAAGCACAGAATTACTCCTGTGCTTTTCCTAAAAATTATTGTAAAAGGGCTTTTCTGCTCAGGCTGATCTTTCCTTTTTCTGTGGAAATAACTTTTACTTCAAGTTCATCTCCCTCTTTTAGTACATCCTCTACTTTGGCGATTCTCTCTTTTGCTATTTCAGATACATGAAGAAGTCCTTCTTTCCCCGGAAGTATCTGCATAAAAGCTCCAAATTTAGCTATTTTCACTACTTTACCCAGGTAAACTTCGCCTTCTTTTACATCTTTTACATACATCTCAACCAAGTTGATAGTTTTTTGTAAAATTTCACCGTTTTCAGCAAATATAGCAACTCTTCCATCATCTTCGATATCAACTGTTGCTCCTGTTTCTTCTATTATACCCTTAATGTTTTTTCCACCTGGACCTATTAACGCTGATATCTTATCAGTGTCTATTATCATTTGATGGATTCTAGGGGCAGTTTGTGGTATCTCTGCTCTAGGTTCTGAAATTGCTTCATTCATTACTTCTAATATCTGCATTCTTGCATCCAGCGCCTGTTTAAGAGCTATTTCCATTATCTCTTTGTTGATTCCCTCTATTTTTATATCCATTTGAAGGGCTGTTATCCCTTTTTTCGTTCCGGCTACTTTAAAGTCCATATCACCTAAGTGGTCTTCTAGACCCATAATGTCAGTAAGAACTACATAGTCGTCCCCTTCTTTTATAAGCCCCATTGCTATACCTGCAACGTGCTCTTTTATAGGCACACCGGCAGCCATAAGTGACAGCGACCCACCACATATACTTGCTTGCGATGATGATCCGTTAGACTCAGTTATTTCAGAAACGACCCTAACCGTATAAGGAAAGTCGTCCACACTAGGCATCACATACGAAAGCGCTCTTTCTGCAAGTGATCCGTGTCCCAATTCTCTTCTCCCTGGACCTCTCATGAATCCAGCTTCACCTACCGAATACGGCGGGAAGTTGTAGTGAAGGTAGAATTTCTTATAGTATTCATCGTGCAGCCCGTCTATAAGCTGTTCGTCAGACTTTGTCCCAAGTGTTGTAAATACAAATGCCTGAGTTTCACCCCTTGTGAAAAGAGCTGATCCGTGTGGCTGTGGTAAAAGGTCTATTTCAGAATGAAGGTCTCTTATCTCTGTTGTATTTCTTCCGTCAATCCTGTGTTTGTTGTATAGGATAGCTTCTCTTACAAGTTTTTTCATAAGGTCATGGTAGTATTTTTTAAATTCTTTTTCTACCTCGCTCGGAAGTTCTTCCAAACCGTTTTCTTCTATGTATTTTTCAGCGAATTTTTCTAAAAGTTCCTCTTCTAAGCCGTCAACAGCTTCCTGTCTTGCGTGCTTACCAGTTGTAAGTACTCCTGCCTTCAGTCTTTCAGTTCCATTTTCGTCTATGTAAGATTTTATTTCTTCCATTACATCTTTCTTAACGAACTCTATTTTTTCAACTCCAAGCATTTCAGCAAATTTTTCTTGGAATTCACATATTTTCTTTATCTGATCGTGGGCAAACATTATAGCATCTAGCATAATGTCTTCCGGCACCTCGTTAGCACCCGCTTCAACCATTGTTATTGCATCTTTTGTACCTGCAACTGAAAGGTCTAGGTCCCCATCCTCAAGTTCTTCTGGAGTAGGATTAACTATGAATTCCCCATCCTTGTACCCTATTACAACACCTGCAACAGGCCCCATAAATGGGATATCCGATATTGTAAGTGCCATAGAAGATCCGATTATCCCAAGATAGTCTGGGGTGTTTTCCCCGTCATATGACATAACAGTGTTAACAATATGAACATCATATGTAAACCCGTCAGGGAAAAGTGGTCTAATTGGTCTGTCTATAAGTCTTGCCGCTAAAGTTGCCTTTACAGACGGTCTAGCTTCCCTTTTGTGGAACCCTCCTGGCATCTTACCCGCAGCATAATATTTTTCAACAAAATCAACTGTTAAAGGAAAGAAATCCGCTCCCACTCTAGGCCCCTTACTCCTAGTAGCTGTAGCCAAAAGTACCGTGTCCCCGTATTGTACTACAACAGAACCATGAGCCTGTCTTGCTATTTTTCCAGTTGAAACTTTAAGGGTCCTCCCCGCAAGTTCCATCTCTAATATTTTTTCATCAAACATAAATTCCTCCTAATTAATAATTTTCTGTGAAGGAGAACAAGGAAAGATAGCAAATAATAGGGGAAAAACACAAGCCAAACTTATATTCTTGCCGTATTATTTAACTATCTCCGCACCTTCAACAATCTTGATTATATCACTATTCAAGTTAAAAATCAAAGTTTTATTTACCCTTCCCATCAAGTTTAATTTGATATTTTTTTAAAATATATTTGCAAAACAGAAAAAAAATTATAAACTTTTATCATAAGCTTTAATTTATCTAAAAGGGAGGACCACTTATGAAAAAAACTTTACTTTATTTTATGCTTTTCGTTCTATCTGCACTTAATTCTTTTTCATCTGAATCGAAAGTTTCTTTGGGAATTGCTGCTCTTAGCAAAGAACAGCCTTATAAGGGTGTCGGTTCTGACGAGATCCTTTTGCCGCTGATAGAAGTGGAGTATGAAAATCTTTACTTCAAAAAAACAGAACTTGGTTATGTAGCTTTGCGGAGCCAATCCAACAGCATCTCTTTCTTTTTAGACTTTTGGGACGGATACAGCGTGGACGGCAATGATCTTTCATCAGGATACGACAAAATAGACGACCGGGAGTCTCAGGCTTTAGGCGGGGTTCGTATGACATATTCTCCTGATTACTACTATCTTTACGATACTAAGCTTAGCGCTGAAGTGGGAATAGGCGAAAAGGGAAACAAACTTTCATTTGCCATCTCAAAACCGGAAATGTACTTTGATTACCGCTTAATCGTAGTGCCTACACTTAAGCTTAATCTATTAAATGATAAGTATACGGATTACTATTTCGGTATAGATTCGTCTGAAGCTGCTTCGAATGCCGGTATAGACGGCGCTTATGAAGCAGATAGATCCCATACATTGGCTGCTACTCTTGCAGTTCAGTATCTATTCAATGTATTCTCTGTGTATGCATATGCGGGAATTGAGTACCTGGGAGATGAAATAAAGGATTCTCCAATCATAAGTGACGAGTTCATGCACACTATTGGTACAGGAGTTAAGTACACATTTTAGAAGCCGGATAAATCCGGCTTTGTTTTTTGTTTGAAATAAAAAAAGCAGGCCTATGGCCTGCTAAAATTATTTTCTGATTCCTAATCTTTCGATTAAAGTTCTATATCTTTCTAACTCTGATTTTTTCAAGTAGTTTAAAAGTCTTCTTCTTTTTCCTACCATTTTTAGTAGTCCTAATCTTGAGTGGTAGTCTTTTTTGTGAACTTTTAAGTGCTCAGTTAGGTGAGCGATTTTTTCAGTTAAAAGCGCTACTTGAACTTCTGTAGAACCAGTATCCCCTTCGAATTTTGCAAAGTCTCTGATTATTTCTTCTTTTGATCTCATTGCCATTATTATATTCCTCCTCGTATAATTATTATCTAAGCCACGTATTACGTCGGCAAAACGAAAAACCTAGCTCAAATTAACTATATAATAACAAAAAAACTTTTTTTTGTAAAGTGATTTATGCTTACTCAAAAATGAACTTATCTATAACCTTTGCAACTCCGTGCTCTTCATTGGATAGAGAGATATATTTTGCGGCATCTTTCACTTCGGATTTTGCATTTTCAACTGCAACTGGAAGTCCGGCAAGCTCCAGCATAGTTATATCGTTATAGCTGTCCCCTATTGCTATTATCTCATGTGTGCCTATTCCCAAATGTTTCGCAAGTTTAGATAAGCTGGCTCCTTTATCTATCCCGTTTTTCATAACCTCTAGGAAAAATGGTTTTGATATCGCCACACTGAACTCATTCCCAAGTTTGTTTTTTAATTTTTTTTCAACTGTTTTTAAATAAGCTGGCTCCTCAAGCATTATACACTTTACCACAGATTGTGAAACTGTACTTTTAAAGCACTCTACTTTTTTGTGCGGCATCCCTGTAAGTTCCAACTCTACGTCTATATACTCACTTTCAGTTTCACTTACCACTTTATCATCCAAATAGGTTATTATGTGTACATCATTGTCTACACTGAATTCGTATAACTGGTGAGCCTCTTCCTGTGATAGTGTATTTTTATCCCATTCGGACCAGTCATTACATTTAGTAATTATGGCACCATTGTAAGACAGCATATAGCTGCCAAACTCGTCCAATTTAAGCGATTTAGCAATATCCTTCATTGCAAACGTCGGCCTACCAGAAGCCAAAATAAATTTCACACCTTTTTCCTGTGCACCTATTATAGCTTCCCTGTTTTCAGGAGAAACTTCGCCTTTGGAATTTAAAAGCGTGTCGTCCATATCTGTTACTATCATCCTATACTTCATCCTTACCCCCATATGTACTTATAAAAATTAAAATCTTAAAATAAAGTATAGCAAAAAAGTATAATTTAAACAATATAAAAAAGCTACCAGCTTTGCCGGTAGCTTTTTTTTAAATAACTCTATCCCTGCATTCCCTCTTCACCAGGCTCTATTTTATACGAAACGTCAGACTCATCAGTTTCTATATTTTCTTTGATCTCCTCTTCTATCTTAGGACCTGTTTTAACAGCTTTTTTTTTCAACTTTTCCAGCTCTTCACCCTTCATAAGCTTGTCAAGTTCTTCACCGCTTATAGTTTCTCTTTCAAGTAGAGTCTTTGCAATGAACTCAAGTTTCTCTCTATTATCATTTAGAATGTCTTTCGCTCCTGTGTATGCCTCACTTATCATCCTTCTAACTTCGTCATCAATTTCTTTTCCAGTTTCATCACTATGTATTTTTTGTTTGAATATATCACCTTCGTGAGAATCATCCAGCAGCAGCGGTCCAAACTTTTCACTCATACCAAATTTGGTTACCATAGCGTGCGCCATTTTAGTCGCTCTCTCTATATCGTTACCTGCACCTGTAGTAATATCTCCAAATATTATCTCTTCTGCAGCTCTTCCTCCAAGGAGGGTTTTAAGCTCAGATAAATATTCGTTCTTAGTTTTCAAATACCTGTCTTCGGCAGGAAGGCTCATTGTGTATCCAAGTGCAGCCATACCTCTTGGAACTATAGTTACCTTATGTACAGCATCTGTATTTGGAAGCACCCATTGAACCAGCGCATGCCCCACTTCGTGGTATGCAACTGTAACTCTCTCTTTTTGAACTGTTACCCTTGATTTTCTTTCTGGACCTATTGTAACTTTTTCAGCAGCTTCCTCTAAATCCTCCATTGAAACTTCTTCCCTGCCTTCTCTAGCTGCTAATATGGCAGCTTCATTTAATAGGTTGGCAAGGTCCGCTCCTACAAACCCTACTGTTTTTCTGGCAAGTGTTTGCAGGTCTACATCTTTGGCTATCTTCTTACCTCTTATATGAACCTTAAGTATCTCAAGTCTACCATTAATATCTGGACTGTCTACGACTACCTGTCTATCAAATCTACCTGGTCTCATAAGGGCCTTATCTAAAATTTCAGGTCTGTTAGTCGCCGCCAACACTATTATTGTCTCATCGGTTCCGAAACCGTCCATTTCAACTAAAAGTTGGTTTAGGGTCTGCTCTCTTTCGTCATTCCCTCCACCTTGACCGGCTCCTCTTTTTCTACCAACTGCATCTATCTCGTCTATAAATATTATACACGGAGCGCTCTTTCTGGCTTTACCAAAAAGATCTCTAACCCTTGAAGCTCCTACCCCTACAAACATTTCAACAAATTCTGAACCGGAAATACTAAAGAACGGCACTCCGGCTTCTCCTGCAACAGCTTTTGCAAGCAGGGTTTTACCTGTACCCGGAGCTCCTAAGAGAAGTACTCCTTTCGGTATTCTGGCACCTATCCTCTTATATGTTTCAGGTTCTTTTAAGAAGTGAACCACTTCTTCCAACTCTTCTTTTGCTTCCTCTATTCCCGCTACATCTTTAAAGGTAACATCTGATATCTGGTCACCGTTTTCTTTTGCTCTGGATTTACCCATATTAAAAATTTGAGGTCCGCCACCGCTTCCCTTATTCATTTTATTAAGCATGAATATCCATACACCTATTAAAAGTAGCATAGGGAACCAAGATATAAGCACATTTACCAAAAGGGGAACTTCTGCATCTGCACTTGATTTAATCACTATCTCATTTTCCACTGCTGTCTGCATTATATTACTGTCGTCAGCAATTCTATTTGTGATCATTCTTGCACTTATCTTCTTCTGATCACTTTCCCTGTCTGCGTACAGGTAACCGTCTTTTTCTTCTAGGGCCTTAAATTCACCCTCTTTCAACATATTTAAAAACTCGGTATACGTTACCTCGTTTGCCTTATAAGCATTTGATTTCGAAAAGAAATTAGGCATAGATAAAATCAAAGCCACCAAAAACAAAAGCATAACTATTGTTTTAAATTTAAATTTAGGCTCTTTAATCGGCTTTTTATCTTCATTGTTCTCACTCGAGTCTTGGGATGGAGCACCTCTCATACCTCTTTTAAGTCCTGCCTTCAACTCTTTTTTTCTCTCTTCTAACTCATTATAAATCTCTTTTTCTTCCTGCTCTGGCTCCTTATTTTTATCTTCACCTTGTAGTTCTTCTTTTTTTTCTTCGTCGTCCAATTTTTCTTCATTTAAATCTTTTTGTTCATTCACCGCTGTCGACCTCCTCTATCTTCAGTTTTACAATTCTTCTAGTACTCTCGCTAACCTTAAATTTTTCACTGCCTCTAATGCCTGCAACCCAGACTATTTCATTTCCACTTACAAGAATAGGTATCTCATCCCTTATATCTTTTGGGATCTTCATATCAATAAAAACCTTCTTTAATTTTTTATTTCCTTTCATTCCAACAGGCATTAGATAATCCCCGTCTTTTCTAGGCCTTACCTTCAGGTTTTGGATCTTATCGGCATCAGCGTAAAACACCCCTGACTCCTTTTTCACCTTGTCTGTAAATGTGGCTGTGAGTATATATGAATTATACCTTACCTTTCCTGGAATAGGCAAAAGTTTTTCCACTTTTTTTCCATTTTCTTTTTTGCTCATTTTATCAACGGTAAACTTACCGTAAACTTTTTTAAAAAAGTATCCGTTTCCCAAATCAACATCCTTGCTTCCGCCGGAATTCATAACCGACAAAATATCACCTATTTTTCTCCTGGATACCTCTACTTCATATTTTTTCAGGTACTCGTTTATGAACCTTCTCTTCAAATAATCAGGGAACTCCTCTATATCGTCCTGCATAAAACTGTTCTGCTTTGAAATTCTATTTATGTCCTTTTCTAGAATAAAATTAATTTCCTTTATTTCACCCATTAATTCTGATATTTTTTCCTTGAAATTTTGATTATAATCCCTTTCCATTTGAGGTATAAGGTTCAGCCTGATATTGTTTCTGGTATACTTGTCCTGTAAATTGGAAGAATCCACCCTATACTCATACCCAGAACTTTCCAAAAACTCAAGTATCTCACTCTTGTATGTGTTTAAAAGTGGCCTGATATAAAACTCCCTCTTTACCGGTATCCCATCTAAGCCGCTCAAAGAAGTACCCCTCATGAGCCTGAACATAAAAGTCTCCACATTATCGTCCAAGTTATGAGCAAGTGCGACCTTGTCTGCACCTAGCTTTTCTTTTAGATTTTTAAAAAAATCGTATCTGATCTCCCTGCCAGCTTCCTCTTCTCCTATTTTTTTCTCTTTTGCATACTTTCTCACGTCTGCTCTTTTTACAAAACATTCGACTGCGTATTTTTCACCTAAATCTTTCACAAACTCTTCGTCGGCTTGAGACTCATTTCCTCTGAGCATATGGTTGATATGTGCTAAATAAAGTTTAAAACCAAACTCTTTTTTCAGAAAATTTAAGATATGAAACAGAGATACCGAATCTGGACCCCCAGACATGGCAATTATTATCTTGTCATCTTTTTGAAATAATTTATTTTTAAGGCAGTATGCCAAAATTTTAT
Source organism: uncultured Ilyobacter sp. (assembly GCA_963668015.2). Taxonomy (GTDB): domain Bacteria; phylum Fusobacteriota; class Fusobacteriia; order Fusobacteriales; family Fusobacteriaceae; genus Ilyobacter_A. The sequence continues at coordinate 63,562 of CAXXCR010000001.1, forward strand.
TTTCTATTTTCATTATACTTCCTTATTTTTTTGACATTTTCAATAAAAATTATAACATATTTTCACTTTTTTTCAACGATTTTATTTGTGTACCCCTGTAATAAAATTTCAATATATCTGAGTAATTTTTCCCATTTTTTGCAAGGGTATAAGCTCCCCACTGGGACATACCCACACCGTGACCGGAACCACTTCCACTAAACACTATCTCACTGCCTCTTTTTTCTACCTTAAACATTGTACTGAAAATATGGGTATAGCCTATTGTCCTTCTCAACCTGTTTCCAGATACAGCTATACTTTTATCCCCTACAATTTGTACTCTGACAACCCTGCCGTTCTTTTTTTCCAATATTTTTACATCTCTTACTTTAAATCCAAATTTTTCAGACAGTTTTTTCAGGCTCACCCTGTAGCTCCACTTACTTCTTGGGGAATTCCCACCATTTCCACTGTCATTTTTGGCTCTCAAATAAGGAATCGCTTTCCCTCCCCATACATCTTCATTATTTGCTGTATAACCTCCGCTTGCTGAATGATAAAGGGCATTAATGGGTTCCCCTGAATATATTACTATCTCGCCCCTGGTTTCATCTACGAGTTTTTTTACCTTTTCGTTTTCCTTGGCATACCCAAGGTATACCTGTGACGCAGTGTTGTCCAACAGTTCAAACTCAGTGTACTTGGAGTTCTCGAGGTTGTAATACAAGTAGGTTCTGGCAGCTACTGCTTGGGCCTTTATAGCTTCTTCTGGAAAATAAGTCCCTATCTCGCACGGCACAACACTATAAAGATACTCCTCCGACTGGACAAGATTAACCGGTAAAAGCTTGTTTTTGTAGGAAGTAAAGTAAAAATCACCCCTGTACGGATAATAAGTTTCTCCGTCATTACTCAGGTGGATCAATGTTTCCGGATTACCTTTATAGGAATGTGCTTCCTCCAAAATACGCCCCTTGTAGTGTATCTTCCCATTTTTATATTCCAGTTTTGCAATTTTACCCATTTCCAATAACTCTTCAAACAGTTCTTCGCCCACTTTGTAAGACAGGATCAAGCACCCTTTATCCGCCTTTAAATATAATTTATCGGACTTTAACCTACCTATACCAACTCTTAAGTCTTCCTGTACAAATTCATCATTGGAAAAACTCAAAAAAGAAATCAATATAAAAGTCAGTATTAAAAGTTTCTTTTTCATACTTGGCTCTCCTTAACTTCTACTCCGTATTTTGTGTATATGAATAACAGTTCTCTTCTTCCCTCTTTGCCTAAAACTACATCGTAGTTGAAACCCTCATACTCAGTTTTCTTATACGCTTCACGATTGGTTTTAAAGTTTAGGTCTTTTACTAGCTCCCCATAGGCTTCCTTATTTTTATCCTTTCTGTACCACTCGGGATAAAAACCGGGTTTCCCCATCATAAGATAATCATATTTCAGATATTCTAAAAAAGCATCTCTATTTTCAAACTGCTTTTCTACATAAAAATCATAAAGATGATTAAAAATAGCCAACTGTTTGTGTGCAATTTTCAAATATCCGTTTTTTTCATAAAAATCAGCTATTTCCTCATATATATCGAAACTGTTTTTATAAAAATTTTTAAAAATATACTCAATACTTTTTAAAAATCTGCCAGAATTATAGTAATAATCCAAGACTTTTTCTACATTCTTCAACCTTAACAGTTCTGAGTACGATATAGAACCGCTAGACAAGACCTCGTATGGCGGAAAGGACAGGTACTTATACTGGTTGTCGTCTATCTCCGTTGATATCTGTGTCCCTTTTAAGATCTTCAAAAACCCAAGCTGAATCATTTCCGGCCTTAAGCTGTAGACGTAGTCAAATGAACTTTTAAACGTCTCGTACCCTTCCATAGGCAGCCCGGCAATAAGGTCTAAGTGCAGGTGTATATTATCCTTTATTTTCAGAACATTTTTCTTCAGTTTTTCCAAATCTGTATGTCTGTTTATGATCTGCAGTGTTTTGGGGTTGGTAGTCTGAACTCCTATTTCAAACTGAAAGTACCCCTCCGGTATGGCCGCTAAAAATTCTATGGTTTCCTCGTCAAAAAGGTCCCCGCTTATTTCAAAGTGGAATGTTGTGCTGCCGTTATATCTGGACAGCATATAATCCCATATCTTCATATACCTTTCTTTTTTCAAATTGTAAGTCCTATCCACAAATTTCAGGAGTTTTATCCCTTTATTCAAAAATAACTCCAGATCTTTTTTTACCCTTTCAACTGAAAAATATCTCACCCTTTTATCAATTGATGACATGCAATATGAACAGTTAAACGGACAGCCACGTGAAGATTCATAATACAATATTTTGTTTTTGTTTTCCAAAATCTCCTCTTCGGTATATGGGAACGGAATTTCATCCAGGTTGCATATGGGTTCCTGCGGACCGTTGTATTTGATGCAACCATCTTTTCTGTAATAGACTCCCTTTACTTCTTCTATACCCATCGTCAATAGCTCGAGGCAGCTTTTTTCTCCCTCGCCTGATATTATGTAGTCTATTTCGCTAAACTCTTCCATTATCTCCTGGGAGTTGTATGAAACCTCCGGCCCCCCCAGACATATTTTCATATGGGGATGTATCTTTTTCAGCTCCCTTATGATTTTGAAAACATACTCCTTATTCCAGATATAGGTTGATATCATAAGAAGATCCGGTTTTTCTTCAAACACCTCTCTAATTATATCTGACAACTCATTATTTATTGACGTCTCAATTATCTCAGCTTGTATCTCGCTGTATTTTTTCAGGTACTCCCTAATATATCTTATAGCAAGGTTTGTATGAACATACTTGCTGTTTATTCCCAGTAAAACTACCTTCATTGCATCACCTTTCCGATTTTATCTCTTATTCTGAAATTCTATGTGCTCTTTATACGTCCTGGTAAAATGGTGCCCTCCGGTACCGTCTACAACAAAATAATAATAATCAGTTTGTGCCGGATTGAGGCTGGCATCTATTGAGACTTTTCCGGGATTACCTATGGGAGCAGGTGGCAGACCATAGTTTTGGTAAGTATTGTAGGGTGAATCCACCTCAAGGTCCTTGTAGAATATACGCTTTTTTTCATAGTTAAACACATAGTTCACAGTTGCATCTGACTGCAGCTTCATCCCCTTTTTAAGCCTGTTGTAAAAAACTGATGATATCAGGGCTTTCTCCACGTCAAATCCAGCTTCCCTTTCCACAATTGAAGCCATCACCACTTTTTTGTAAAATTCTTCCTTGTCTGGATATTTTTCAGGCGGGTAGTTCTTTAAAAACTGGCCTATAATTGTCCTCACCACCTTTTCCCCTGATTCCTCCTCATTGAAAAAATATGTTTCAGGAAAAAGGTATCCTTCAAAGTTTTTATCCGGCGTCGGGTAAGGAAAATCTTCTATTCCATCAAGCAATCTTTCCAAGTCCCCCTCTTCCAGCAGCTTGCTTTCAGTTAAAAGCTTGTCTATCTGATAGACGGTATAACCCTCCGGAATGGTTATTTTTATTTTTCTATACGAGCCCTTTTTGAGTATATCCAGTATCTCTTTTTTGCTATAAGTTCCGTCCAAGGAGTAGTAACCGGCTTTGATCTCTCTGTCGGTTTTGCTCAGCTTAAGGTATACCTTTATATACAGATCTTTTTCAATACCAATTTTTGACAGTATCGACCCCAGATCCTCCCCCGACTCTACCTTAAACTCCTTTTTAAAACTGTGCCCCACAACAAAAATATTTATGTACCAAAAACCGGCAACACTGCTAAGTGCAACAACAATTAAGCACAGCGCAACTATTGCTTTTTTCAACATCTCATACCTCACTTATATATCGTTTTAAATAGCCTGAACAAATTTACATTAAAATGATCGTGCCTACATTTATTTACAGAAAATTATTTTCACCTTAGATTTTACTCTGATTCTATTCAAATTAAAAACCAAGACTTCACCAAGTACAATCTCAGTGCAGTACTGGAGTAAATTATATCATAATTTCAATAAAAAATACACATTCCATTCTTCATAAAAAAAGGAGCCCTCCTGACAGGCTCACTTTTAAGTTAATTTATTCAAATAATAGTTCACACCCACAGCCCTAGAAATTTCAAATACAGGCTCATTCTCCCTAAAAAGATACTCTTCTATGAGCACGTATCTATCCCCGTTTCCACTGTAATAATACCTAAACTCCATATCCCCGGATCCTTTGAACTCACTTTTAAAAGTCTCGTCAACCTCAAAGTATTTTTTCAGAGAACTGCCCTCATTCTTGCTTAGCATCCTTGGGAATTTATCACTTTTCATCAAAATATCCAATACCGTCTTTTCCACAGCGACCACCTCCGAGCAGATAAACACATTTAATCCTACCCTTAATATATGGAGTTTGTATTGGTTTTCCTGTATTTAAAAATCAATATTTGTACCAGATGCAAATTTTACTTTCTGTAAAATATAAGCCCTAGCAGGGTCATAAGTGTGGACATTATCATATACTTCGGATTGGCTATCGTAGCGTAAACAGCAATTGACACACCACCCATCATAGCAAGTATTGGTATTACCGGGTATAAAGGTACCCTATACGGTCTTTCTAAATCCGGCTCCCTCTTTCTAAGTATGATTACTCCCAAAAATACCATGGAATAAAAGAACCAGAATAGAGCCACTGGTATCTCGCCAAATACATCCGGTTTTCCCGTAACAAACATCGCCACAAGGTATACAGTTGCCATAGCCAGCATAAACACAGACGACCTCATTGGCTGGCCGCTTTTTTCCTCTATCTTTGAAAAATACTCTCTTGCCGGGAAGTGTCCCTCTATTGCCAGTGAATACGGTACCCTTGTTGATATCATAAAGAAACCGTTCAGTCCACCGAAAGCCGACACCATTATCCCGAAAAATATAAATTTAGCTCCAAAGTTTCCAAAAAGGTTTTGTGCTACGCCAAATATCCCCTGCTTTACCAGTTCTTCTGCCGGGAAAACTTTCAAAAGCGCCACATTGAGCACTGTATAAACCAGTGTAATAAACCCAATCCCCAAGATAATTGCACGTGGAAGGTCTTTTTTTACATCCTTTAGATCACCGGAGATGGTTCCAACGTATATCCATCCGTCAAAAGCAAACATTACTGGAACCAGTGCCATACCCAGTAAAAGTGCCGGCGAACCACCTTCTCCTGTACTTGAAACTGTGTGGAATATCCCCTGTGGATTGTTGTTGGACATAAATCCAAAAGCAGCTATTAATGCCAACGGTATGATCTTCGCTATAGTGGCAGCAGTTTGAACTACACCACCCATCTTGCTTGTAAATGTGTTTACAGTAAAAATAAAGACAACCGTCCCAAAAGAGAGGGGCAGCATATACTTTGGTACAGCATCGACACCTAAAAACTGAGTTGTAAAGTATGCAAAGTAGTACGATATTATGGCAACTATTGCCGGACTGTATATCATTCCCTGGCACCATCCCACTAAAAATGCTGCCCTGTCTCCGTATACTCTTCTTATCCAAGCAATAATTCCGCCCGTTTCTGGTACTGCTGCACCTATTTCAGCAGCCGTAAGACCTGAAAGTATGGAAATAACCCCTCCCAATACCCAAGCGCCAACAGCTATCTTTGGGTTTAATGCCGCTGCATTCAGTACGGGTGTCGCCTTAAAAAATATCCCTATACCTATAACAACTCCAACAACCATTGAAAAAGCAACCGGGAAACCATATCTTCCCTGTAATTTATCCTGCATAATACCTGTTCTCCTTTTAAATTGTTTTGATATCTGTACCAATATTACCATTTAAAATTTTATTAAACAAGATTTTTATTACTTTTTTTTAATTTTTTATTAACTTTCTAAAAAGTTATGGTTAATTTCAAATTAATCTTGACTCTGAGGACAAACTCATATACTTCTATTCTAGATTTATTAAATTAAACATCTACAATGTCCACACTCTAACAAAAACTTCTCTTGCCAGTTAATAATATTTTAATCTTTACAATACGCCCAAGAAACTCTTTCGATTTCACCAATAAATTAATGTTGTCACGCTAAAACTGTACTACTCTTTTAGAATAAGCTAATTCCCCTAAATTACCATCTTTATTTAAAAGAATATATTGAATTTCTTACAAATAAATAAAAACCTTTTTTGGTCACGAATCACACTAAGGGACATAAATAGGATATAAAACCTGTGTCACAGAGTTGCACGGAGAAAAAGATAGTTTCACTGAGAATTACTAAATACATTTAGTTTTTAAGCTTTTAAATGATTCGTGCAATTCGTGACAAAAACAAATCTTTTGGTTTTAAATGTTTTCTCGGCGCAGCTCTTGTTCTAGTCCTTTGTGAAACTCTGTGTTCAAAAAAGTTTTAAAAAAATCAGTAATTTTTCGCAATAATTTTAAGTAGTTGCTTGAATTAATTATCCTGCTAAAATATAAATTTTATTAGGATAATATTCATTCCTGTGGAATACTAATATTGCAACTTAAAATTTTAGGAGGTATCCCATGAATTCAAAATCTTCTACACAGAAAATATCTGCCTGGATAAGTGCGGCCAGACTGCAATTTTACCCTATGACGTTTATAGCATATTCCCTTGGAGCTGTAATTGCTTACCGTAACTTAGAGCTGTTCAACTCCAAAGTATATCTTCTTGGCTACCTTGTTATATTTCTAATAGAACTTCTAACTGTCCTATCAAACGAGTACTATGACTACAAAACAGATGAAGCCAATAAAAATTTCGGTGTCTTTACTGGCGGGTCTAGGGTACTGGTTGAACAAAAATTAAGTTTTAAAGAGATAAAATCCGGAATGCTCATTGTATTTATACTGCTGTTAGTTTCTTCTATACTTTTACTCTCCGCCTCTGTCCCACTGTTGAAAGCTGTTTTTCTTATTTTAATCGGGATTGTTTTAGGGGTTGGCTACACTGCTCCACCGCTGCAATTTTCCTACAAGAGCTTGGGCGAGCTGGATGTCGCTATCACTCACAGCCCATACGTAATTTTATGCGGATATCTGTTTCAGGGCGGGGGTACATTTGACCCGCTTCCTTGGATTTTTAGTCTGCCTCTTTTCCTGGCCGTGTTCGCAGCGATAACTCTTGCTGGGATACCGGATTATGATGCCGATAAAGCGGCCTCAAAAAAATCTTTGGCTGTGACTTTTGGAATCCAAAATGCAGCACTGCTGGCCATAGCCCTCGTTGTATTTGCTGCTTCGACCAATGTTCTGCTCAAAGACTACAAAACATTAAACAACACAGTCCAAACTCTGTTGTTAGGTTCAGTATTCCACGGGGTTGTCCTCATTCTTAGAATAAGAAAATTCGTATTAGAAGGGGACTACTATACTAAAATAGATAAAATACTGCTTTTAGCCCTATCGTATATACCGTGGTACGGAATTATCCCAATTGTTTATTTTCTGATGGGATAAATAATCAGACTCTTAAGTAAAGTCAACAATCAATAAATATTCAAGCTAAATTATTACCTGTATTTAAAACAAAAGATTGAATTTCTTGTAATAGAACAAAAAAAATTTAGTCTCGAATCGCATGAATGGACACGAATTCAAATAAACAACTACAGAGGTAAAGAGTGAATTTCACAGAGAATGAGTAGAAACCTTCAGTTTTCAGGTTTTAAATGATTAGTGTAATTCGTGACAAAAGATTGTTTTGACTTTGAAGACTCTCTCGGTGCAGCTCTTGTTTTAAACCTCTGTGAAACTCTGTGTCCGAAAAAGTTTTAAACAAATCAGTAGTTTATTAAATGAATTTTTATATGTTTGAAATGGTTGCAGTTTGTATTGCTAAAAATGAATTGGGAGGTAATCTATGCTGACAATTATGCATTTTGACGTACCCGCTGACGACACAGGAAGAGCAAAAAAATTCTACGAGGTGCTTTTTGACTGAAAGTTCGAAAGATATCCAGTTCCAGGCGAGTACCATCTTATAAGCATTAAAAACTTAGATGGGAAAGATGGAATCGCAGGTGGAATTGGGCCGAGGACAAGTGATGGCCAAAAAACAACCAACTTTATCGGAATGGACTCAGTGGGAAGGTAGAGGAACTAGGCGGCAAGATTGTAGAGCCGAAGATGGCGGTGCCAGGTATCTGCTATATCGCTGTATGTCTTGACACAGAGGGGAATCCGTTTGGGCTCTTAGAAGATAATCCAGATACCAAATAGGTTGGTAATTTTATTAGATGCTTGATTTAAGCTGAAAACATTAAAAAGTAAGGTTTTATTCTGATCTCAAAAATAAAAAAAAGCAGCAGCCTATTCCAAGCTGCTGCTTTTCTATAGTCATATATTTTTTTAATAGACTGAATATACCCAAGTTATTTCTATTCGCACACCAGTATATACCTCTTGAAAGTCCCCTTGTTTACAGTGCATCTGTCCACTATTTCAAAACCGGCATTATGCACCAGTTTATCCAGATTTTCAAATGTCACCATTACCATCTTTTTCGATATTCTCCTGGCTGTATTGATTATTTCCTGCTGTTCTTCTTCGCTTGTATGGCTGAATAACCCGTAAGGAATATCTATTATGCTGGCGTCATAGTTTTCTTCTATACCGTGCATATCCCTGTTTTCTACCTCCAAGCCAAAGCCGTAATGCCTAAGGTTTTCATTGGCATTATCTGCTATTTTTTTGTTTATCTCGCTCCCCCATATATCGTAACCCATAGAAAGCCCTTCTACCAAAGTGGTCCCCACTCCACAGCACGGGTCTATCACCCTGGTTTCCGGATATCCCATACTGGCCATATTGACCATTGCCCTGGCTGTCCTGACCCCGAAAGAATTTGAATATGAACAGGGTTTGTTCTCGTGCAGCTGCCATTTAAAGTCGTTGCTTTCGCTTATCCCGAAAAACCACTTTCCTTGATATCTGGTAACACCGAGCATTATCTTCGGTGATTTCATAGAAGGCTGTCCCACTATCCTCTGGCCTATCTCCCAGGCACTCTTCAGCCTTTCATCATAGGAAATATTCCCTGTATCCAGCCTGAGATACTCCACCTTAAACCCTCCAGGTGCATCTCATTGACCTTTAACTGTTCAGTATACCCTCCAGACTTTCTGCTTCATATATTACCTCGAGTCTTCTCTTTATGAACACACTGTTGGAAGGCTCGAAATCCCTTTGAGAAATGAGCACCTTAGCCTCAGGCTCTTTGCCAAACAGAGTCCTCATCTCCATAAAGCACAGCTCCTCTTCATATATGGGATAATTTATAACGTACAAATATTTTTTTATATCTTTCATAATTTTCACCTCTGAAATTCTATACTAATTTAATAATTGTAACCGCTTAAAATATATAGTACCACATTTACTTATGTTATGAAAGTTCCGCAAAAATATGCCGCAATAAAAAATATTTAAAGCAAACTCATGATGAAAAATAGTGTAAATTATATATAGGGGGACCAGGCAGTTTACGTGCCGAGTTAATTTAAATTAGTCAGGGTAAAATAAATAGTGGCTTTTATTTAAGAAAGGGAGGCATAAGAATGGGAAGAAACCAACATGTTGTTCCACATGGTGATGAATGGGCAGTAAAAGGTGAAGGAAACCATAAATTAACTAAAATTACAAAAACTCAAAAAGAAGCTATAAAAATTGCTGAAGAAATCGCAATGCATCAAAAAGCAGTAACCAAAATACACGATAAGAACGGAAAAATTATAGGTGGAAAAAACTTTACGGTTCCACACAGCTAAAAATAAGCATTAAACGCTCTATAAATATAATAGGAGAGGGATATATCCCTCTCCTATTATATTTATATTATTTTTTAAATTTTATGCTGCCCGTTCTATATCTGCTCTACGAACAATATCTGTACAGGCGGCAGATTGTTCCTGTCAAAATAAGATTGGGTATCAGCAAGGGAATTTTTCTTATACTCTATCCCTTTTTGGTTGCTATTTACATTCATATCTATAATGCTGCTTACAAAAGCTATTCTGCTTTGAGCCAATTCTTCGTTTTCATCATATGAAGATTTTTCATCAGTATTAGCGATTGCATACAGTGTCCCTTTTTTGTCGTTTAATCCATCTATATAAGATGTCAATGACACTATCTCATTTAAAGCCAGCTGATCCTCTTTAAAGTTCTTTAAAATTAACTTCTCTACTTTTGCTGAAGTTTCATCAAAAGAAATCGCTGATATCCGCCATAAATATAAGAAAGAAAATCCAATTTAAATACCATAACGTAGCGCCCCCTTTGTAAAACTTTAAATGAAGTCACCTATAACTACATTAGTCTAACAATTATATTTCAAACACCTATTGAATGAAAGTTATTTAGCGGATTTAAATAATTTTAACCAAAAGTACTGTCATTTTTCAACCATTCATTGTCTCACTAAAAACAGTTTGCAGTATTTTATGGCTTAAAATAATATAATAATTACTATATCTAATTTTTATTTTGAACTGATAAAATATAAGGAATAACGTTTATTTTAATATATGTTTTATTACGGGGGGATATAAGTGTTTCAAAAAGGTTGTAGGCTGTTTTTTAGTATGTTTTTAATTTATTTAGTCCTATTTATAGCGGGATGCAGTGAAAAGCAAAAGAATGATGTAATCAAAATAGGTGTTAGCGTATCCAATCTAGACGACATG
>CAXXCR010000002.1:0-74164 GCA_963668015.2 uncultured Ilyobacter sp.
CTTCAGGCCTTAGTCCGACAGCTATGGCGGAAACAGCTACAAAGCATCCTGAAAGAATTGTTGTAGCACATTTCTGGAACCCTCCTCACCTAGTACCACTTGTAGAAGTGGTACCAGGTGAAAAAACTTCACAAGAAGTGGTAGATAAAACTTGTGAGTGGATGGAGAAAATAGACAGAGTTCCAGTAAAAATGAATAAAGAATGTCTAGGGTTCATTGGAAACAGACTTCAATTTGCCCTTCTAAGAGAGGCTTTATATATAGTTGAGCAAGGGTGGGCAGACATGGAAGCCGTGGACAAAACTGTTGAATACAGTTTCGCTAGAAGACTTCCTGTAACAGGACCTATCAAGAGTGCGGATCTTGGAGGACTGGACACATTCAGTAAAATATCTAACTACCTTTTCAAAGACCTTTGTAACTATGACGAAAGTTTTAAGATGCTTGAAGATCTAGTTGCTCAAGGAAAATTTGGAGGAAAAACTAAAGAAGGATTCTATAAATGGGATGATGAAAGCCTACAAGATATCCAAACTAAAAGAGCAAAACTTTTAAACGAATTTTTGCAAAAGGATGTACAATACAAATAGTTCTACATTTCACAAAGAGGTACTCAACTGGTACCTCTTTATTTTAACCAAAAAATTAACGGAGGTAGTAAAATGAAAAAAGTATACATAGTAGCAGCAAAAAGAACGGCTGTTGGAACATATCTAGGAACCTTAAAAGACATAAAGCCTGGGCAACTGGGTGGGCAACTGATAAAATCAGTCGTGAACGAAGTAGGAGTAAATCCAGCAGAATATGATGAAGTCATAATGGGGAACGTCCTTTCGGCAGGACAAGCACAAGGGGTAGGGAGACAGTGTGCGATAAATGGTGGACTTCCTGTAGAAGTCCCTGGATACAGCATAAACATAATGTGTGGTAGCGGTATGAAGGCTGTTATGCAGGCTTACTCAAACATAAAAGCCGGTGATTCAAACTTGGTTATCGCAGGTGGAGTAGAGGTTATGTCAGGCGCTCCACATCTTGTTAGCCACAAGGCTAGACATGGACTTAGAATGGGGCATTTCGAAATGAAAGACCACATGGTTCTGGACGGATTAACCGATGCATTCCACGATTACCATATGGGGATAACAGCTGAAAATGTAGCTGAACAGTACGGTATCTCTAGAGAAGAACAGGACGAATTCGCTCTTGAAAGCCAGCTAAAAGCTATCAAAGCCGTTGACAGCGGAAGATTTAAAGATGAAATAGTTCCTGTAACCATAAAATCAAGGAAAGAAGAGATTACTTTCGATACTGACGAATATCCGAACAGAAAAGCCAGTGCTGAAAGACTTTCGAAACTGAGAACTGTATTTAAAAAAGACGGTACAGTTACAGCAGGGAACGCTTCTGGGATAAACGACGGAGCAAGCGTAATGGTTATCGCTTCAGAAGAAGCTGTTGTAAAATACAACCTTAAACCGATTGCTGAGGTAGTAGCTATTGGTCAGGCAGGAGTAGATCCATCTATTATGGGAATTGCACCAGCACCTGCAATAGAAAAAACTTTGGAAAAAGCGAATATGAATTTAAAAGACATTGATTTGATAGAGCTTAACGAGGCTTTCGCAGCACAATCACTAGGGGTTATAAAAATATTGAGTGAAAAATACGGAGTATCCAAAGACTGGTTTTTAGAAAGAACAAATGTTAACGGAGGAGCCATCGCTTTAGGTCACCCTATCGGAGCATCTGGAAATAAAATCTCTGTAACGCTTATACATGAAATGAAAAAAAGAGGATTAAGATACGGACTGGCGTCGCTTTGCATCGGAGGGGGAATGGCTACAACGTTAATTTTAAAAAACATAGACTAAATTTTTAAGGATATAATTAAGCTTTAGGCTTTTTTGGAGGAGGAATCTTATGGAAAAAATCATCTCTTTAGATCAGGCAGTTGAAAAAATAAAAGATGGTATGATCATTGCCATTGGGGGGTTTATGGGATGCGGCGCACCGCATTCCCTGATCGACAAAATACTGGAAAAAGGGGTAAAGGACCTGACTATTATAACCACTGATACAGGAACAATGGATTACGGTTCCGGAAAGCTTATAGTAAATAAACGAGTTAAAAAAGTTATAGCTTCTCATATAGGTACGAACCCTGAAACAGGTAGACAGATGAACAGTAGTGAAATAGAGGTGGAGCTGGTGCCGCAGGGAACTCTTGCCGAGAGGCTGAGAGCTGCAGGTGCAGGACTGGGGGGAGTTCTTACAGCTACAGGACTAGGGACTATGGTAGAAGATGGAAAAGAGATAATAAATGTTGATGGCAAGGACTACATTTTGGAAAAACCACTTCACGCGGACATAGCACTTGTAATAGCTAAATGGGTGGATGAAAATGGCAATGCTTCCTACCATGCTTCAGCAAGAAACTTCAATCCTATCATGTGTCCGGCAGCAGACCTGGTTATAATGGAAGCACAAGAGGATATACTGGAGGCTGGTAAACTTGACCCTGATCATATCGTGACACCGTATATATTTGTAGATTATATAGTAAAGGGGGAGTCTGATGAATATTAAACAAAAAATAGCTGAAAGGGTTGCCCAGGAGTTCAAAGACGGGAACCTTATAAACCTTGGGATAGGACTCCCGACTATGTCTGCAGACTATATAAGGAAGGATATAAAGGTGACCCTGCAATCTGAAAACGGATTTATAGGTACCTGGAATGATGTGAATCCGGAGGATGCAGAGGACAACTCTACGGTGAATGCAGGCGGAGGGCATGTGGCACTGAATCCTGGAGGGGCTTTCTTCGACAGCGCCTTATCCTTTGAAATAATTAGAGGGAAACACTTGGATCTGACTGTTCTGGGTGCACTTCAGGTGGATGAGAAGGGTAATCTCGCCAACTGGATGATCCCGGGGAAGATGGTTCCGGGAATGGGTGGAGCAATGGACTTGGTAAACGGTGCCAAAAAGGTAATAATTGCTATGGTGCACACGGCAAAAGGAGCTCCTAAAATACTCAAGGAATGTACCCTGCCTTTGACGGGAAAAGGGGTAGTGGATCTGATCATAACAGAACTCTGTGTCATAGAGGTAACTGAAAAAGGGTTGGTCTTGATAGAAATAGCTGAAGGAGTCACTATAGATGAAGTTATAGAAAAAACAGAGGCAAATCTTATTTTAAGTAATCAATTAAAGAAAATGTAGTTTATATTTTATAGGATATCATCGTATATGCATTTTTAATCTTAATACACAGATATCTAGGAGGTAATTATGTTTGAATTTTTATCAAATTATGATTTTACCACTTTACAGTGGGCGATTATAGTTTTATCTGGATTTTTAATAGGGATAGATAAATCAGGGATACCTGTTATGCTGATACTTGTTCCTGTAATGGCACAAATACTTGGAGGAAAACTTTCAGTTGGATTTATCCTTCCGCTTCTCATAATGGGGGATATATTTGCAGTTATCTACTACAAACGTCACACAAAACTAAAACACGTATTAAAACCTATGCCTTGGGCACTTATGGGAATATTGGTTGGACTTTTTGTAGGGAATAACGTTTCTGATATACAGTTCCAAAAAATAATGGCTGCTATAGTCGGATTGTGCGTAATTTTGCTGTTGCTGAAAAAAGGTGATAGCAAAGACGGGATAATAAATAAGTGGTATTTCTCAGCTGTTACTGGGCTTTTAGGTGGCTTTTCCACCATGATAGGAAATGCTGCTGGGCCGGTTATGATACTTTATTTTCTGTCTTTGAACCTGAAGAAAAACTCTTTTATAGGTACATTTGCATGGTTTTTCTTTGTGATGAACCTTGTAAAGTTCCCGCTGTATGCACTGGTGTGGCACAATATCAGCTGGGAGAGTTTTGCACTCAACTTAATGCTCTGGCCCCTTATAATAATAGGAGCTCTTATTGGAGTGAGGGTAGTTAAATATGTTCCCGAAAAACCATACAGAGCAATTATGCTTACAGTTACAGTTGTAGGAGCTATAAAATTGGTATTATAGGATAAAGAATTACGCTGCGGATATGGGCCGCAGCGCTTTTATATATAGTAGGCGAATACATTTAGGAGGGAGTTTATGGCAAACAATTTGAATTTGCAAAATACTTATAAATTAAACTCTAAAGACAAACAAAAGATAAAAAACATATATATAGTACCATTGGCTATTTTAGCTTGTTTTTTATGGTCAACAGCCTTTGTTGGTGTTAAAATAGGTTTTAGATATATGCATGCCCCGCTTACTTTTGCAGGAATGAGATTTTTTTTGTCTGGATTGATTTTAGTCCCATTTTTCTGGGGTAAAACAAGTTGCAGTACATTTTTAGAAAACTGGAAAACAATAGCTTATATAGTAATTTTAAATACATTCTTAGGGTATGCTCTTTACTACTTGGGGTTGACTTATGTTTCAGGGGCAACAGCTGCAATAATAATAGGATCCGCTCCGCTTATTATTGCTCTTTTATCACATTTTTTAATGACTGATGATAAGATGAACAGGCTAAAATTTTTTAGTATATTTTTTGGTTTGATGGGAGTAGCTCTAATTATAATCAACTCAAAACCACTGAGTTCTGTTGGAAAGACAGAGTTCATAGGGATATTGCTACTAGTTTTTAAATCTATTTTCGGAGGACTTGCTAACATAAAAGTTGCCAAGATAAAGACAAATATAAGTGCAGGATTTCTTGCATCAAATCAAATGTTATGGGGCGGAGTCCTTCTATTGGGAGCCGGAAGATTGATAGAAGGGGAATATAAGTTTTCACAGCCGGTTGAATTTTACCTAAGCTTATTTTGGTTAGCCATGGTATCGGCAGTAGCTTTTTCAATATGGTTTTACCTTTTGCAAATTAAAGGCATTAAGGTATCAGAACTAAATATGTGGAAATTTATAGTCCCCGTTTCTGGTGCGTGTTTGAGCTGGATTATTTTACCAAATGAATCTCCGGACCTTATATCCGTTTTAGGTATGTCTCTTGTTTTTGTATCACTGATAATGTATTCTAAATATTCAAACTAAAGAACTCATTATTTTTAACTTACATCCTAATATTTGGCTGTTACAAGAGTCTTGTATTGTTTTCAATAAACTTATTGTATAAGAACTTTTTTATAATTTCTAAAGTTGATATATGAAGATCAAGTTCCTCTTGTAATTGGTACAGTAGGATTAAAAGCTATATTAATAGGTATAGCTTCTAAAAAAATCTTTAGACAAAGGTTGACCAGTAAAGATTCTGAAATAAAAAGATAAAAATATTAAGAAGTTTACAGGATTTTTAATAGCCTCTATCAGAGATAGTTTTTTTTAAAGTATGACGTAAATGATTGGATAGGCTACAATAAGTTTGACAGTTTTCTTGAGGTCATATAAAATAAATTAAATGACTAGACGGATGTGATTTTTATGACTAAGAAAACTAATACAAGACGTAACTTCACTGAAGAATTCAAAACTCAAATCGTTCAACTTCATCTTAATGGAAAAATAAAGTATGATATCATCAGGGAGTATGAACTATCTCCTTCTGTTCTAAATACCTGGATTAAACAGTTTGAAAATTTAAGAAAGAAGATGATATTGACTTGCTAGAAAATGAGCTCCGTGCTTTTAGAAGTAGAAATAAACAGCTGGAAATGGAGAATGATATTTTAAACTAAGGACAAAAGTATTTGTGATCAAAGCTAATGCTCACAAATACTCTGTATCAGCAATGTATCGTGTCCTGAGAATTTACAGAAGCACCTATTACTACAAATTTAAAGATAAAGTCGATCAATCTATTCTAGTTTCATTGATAAAAAGTATTTTTAAAGACAGCAGACAAAGTTATGGGACCAGAAGAATAAAGATTGAGCTTACTAAGGAAGGCATGGCTTCCAGAATGAAAATATCTCGAATTATGAAACAGGAAGGAACCACAATGTAACAGAAGTACTGAAGAGGAATTGGCCAATTTAGTGGGGCGTAAATTGGATAATCAAGACCATCTTCAGACTGTAGTAAGTGATTTAACCTATGTAAGAGTAGGGAAAGTATGGAATATATCTGCGTTTTAATAGATCTGTTTAACAGTGAAATGGTTGGATACAGCGCAGGAAGGAATAAGGATGCTGCTTTGGTAGCAAAGTCTTTTGCTAAAGTGAGACTAAACCTTGGAAAAATTAAAGTTTTTCATACCGACAGAGGAAATGAATTTAAAAACCAATTAATTGAAAAAACATTGGATACTTTTAATATTAAGTGTTCTTTGTGTATGAAAGGCTGTCTCTATGATAATGCAATAGCAGAAGCCACCTTCAAAACCTTAAAGGCAGAATTCGCTGAAAGGAACTACTTTGATTCTCTGGAGGAATTAAGATACGAACTATCAGATTATGTAAATAGGTATAACAACCATAGAATCCATTCTTTCTTAGGTTATCAAACACCAGTTGGGTATAAAATGAATAACCTTAAAAAAGTTGTCTAAAAAAGGGTTGTCATTCTAATTGGTTTATTTTACACTCAAAGGGAGATGTTATGGATTTTGTTAAAGATTTAAATATAATATTAAATTTAATCGGATTAGTGTTTTTAATAAGCGGGATATTTATTTTTGTCAACGCGTACGAATCTTATGGTAGTATTTTTTATGATATGATCGCCAAGGACAATGATAATTTGGTGATTGCTAAGATTATTTTTTTTACACTTATTGCTATGATTTTAGGATATACCTGGGTTATTAAACAGACTATAATTCATAATTTTGATGATGTTTTACGTCTAATTACTTACGTTTTTTTTAATGTTAGTTTTTTCATTTTTATGACTACGTTGTTGATAAGAAAAATATACTCAAATGTGATAAAACTTTATTTTGAAATAATTAAAACCTTCATCAACATTATTGAAATGAGAGACGAGTATACAAGAGGTCATTCAGAACACGTTGCTAGTCTGGTTGGATTAATTTACGAAAAAACACCATACAAACTCAAGGGAAAATTACATAAAAGGCGTTTGATTAAAGCAGCTCTCTTACACGATATTGGGAAATTAATGATTTCGAAGGAAATTCTTTTGAAAAATGGTAGTTTAACCGATGAAGAATATGAACAAATCAAAATGCATACGAGTTTTGGAGTTGATGTATTAAAATCATTAAAATTATTCAAGCCAGTACTATCCTGGATAAAGTACCATCATGAAAGGGTCGATGGTAAAGGGTATTATGGGCTGAAAGATGATCAAATCCCTCTAGAAGCTAGGATAATAGCGGTGGCTGATACTTACTCCGCAATAACGACGAATCGTTCTTACAGATCTAGAAGATCTTATAGTGAAGCCGCTGAAATTTTAAAAGAAGTTTCAGGAAGTCAATTGGATAAACAGATTGTAGATATATTTTTAAATATTAGATATGAAGATTTGCGAGAACACCGTATTTATATCAAAAATGATATCTATAAAACTCCTCAAAAAATAAATTGGGACTTTAAGTAAAGCTTAGTATGATCCTATTTATTCCAAGTTTTAGTTAAAATTATGCGTTATTCAATTTATTCGTAATGATAAAATATAAAAGTGGGTTAGGCGCTTTGTGACTGCTTCCCACATTAAAAAAGTTGTCTAAAAAAGGGTAGCTATTTCAACTCAAAGCGAAATTTTCATAGATCATCTTAAAAAAAATTAATTGAAACTGTTGGCAGCTTGATTAATAGGTTGATGCCTGAATCAATCATAGTGTGAGCTCGCTGTGTTTTGAATTGAAAATTCTAGTATTTTTAATGAGTTATACGTTTTTAAATCTTAAGTAGCGACTTGGGTTAATTAGGAAAGGCATCCAGATAATTTCTGGATGCCTTTCTATATTTTAAGGTGTGGGTTGTTATAGTTCTGCTTTAGCTTTTTTTAGTTCTTCAGTTAATATTGGAACTATTTTATGTAGGTCTCCTACGATTCCTAAGTCAGCAACATTGAAGATCCCTGCATCTTTGTCTTTGTTTACTGCTATGATATATTCAGATTCTTCCATACCTGCAACGTGCTGGATAGCTCCTGAAATCCCCATTGCAAAATATACGTCAGGTCTTACTGTTTTACCAGTTTGTCCTACTTGTCTGTCGTGAGAAAGCCATCCTGAGTCGATTGCAGCCCTTGATCCGGACACTACTCCTTCAACTTCATCTGCAAATGCTTCTAATTTAGAGAAGTTTTCTGCATTTCCAACCCCTCTTCCGCCAGATACTAAGATTGTAGCATCTTCTATTTTAACAAGCTCTTTTTCCTCTTTTACTACTTCTAATACTTTTACTTTGAATTTAGATGTATCTAGTTTTACATCATATTCTTCTACATCCCCACTTCTAGCTACTTCGCTATGTAGGATCTCCATTACTCCAGGTCTTATTGTAGCTATTTGTGGTCTGTGGTCTGGACACATGATTGTAGCCATTAGGTTTCCACCGAACGCTGGTCTAGTCATCATTAATTCTTTTGTATCTTCAGACAAGTCCAGGTTTGTACAGTCTGCAGTCAGACCAGTTGTAAGTCTAGCTGAAATTCTAGGTCCTAAATCTCTTCCAAGTGTAGTTGCACCAACTAATAGTATCTCAGGTTTTTTGTCGTTTACTATTTCAACTATAGCTTGTGTGTAAGCTTCTGTCGAGTAGATGTCTAACTCTTCTCTGTCTACTACAATTACTTTATCTGCTCCGTGTTGTATTAGATCGTCTGTTAATCCTTTTACATTGTTTCCTAATAGAACCCCTGTAAGTTCAACTCCTAACTCGTCTGCTAGGCCTCTTCCTCTACCTAATAGTTCTAAAGAAACAGTTTGAACTTCTCCATGTCTTTGCTCTATGTAAACAAAAACTCCTTTGTAATCTGCTAAGCTCATAGTTCATCTCCTTTGTTTAAATTTTTTCGTTAATAAGGTCTATATCCAATCCGATTAGATTACGAATTTTTCTTTTAATTTGTCTATAATTAGATCCGCTGCTTCTTTTGCATCTAAACCGTCGTGGATTTTTCCTGCCGCTTTAGCTCCTTTTGTAAATGATTTTCTTACTTTTGTTGGAGATCCGGCAAGTCCTAATTTAGCTAAATCCACCGTGATATCTTCAGTTGTCCAAGTTTCGATCTGTTTTCCAAATGAATCGATGATTCCGCTTACTGACATGTATCTTGGTTTGTTAGCTGAAGCTAATACTGTGATCATGCAAGGTGCTGCAACTTGTAGTAGGTGGTATCCATCTTCGTATGCTCTTTTTATTGTGAATACTTTGTTTTCACCTGCTTTGATGTCAGTTGCATATGTAACTTGAGGTAGATCTAAGTGTTCTGCAATTTGAGGTCCTACTTGTGCAGTATCTCCGTCTATCGCTTGTCTTCCTGAGATGATTACGTCGTAGTCCATCTCTCTTAAAGCTGCTGCTAGAGCGTTTGAAGTAGCTAGCGTATCCGCACCTGCGAATTTTCTATCTGTCAATAGGATTGCTCTGTCAGCACCCATTGCTAAACCTTCTCTTAGAGCTTTTTCTGCTTGAGGTGGCCCCATTGTGATTATTGTTACGTGAGCTCCGTAAGCATCTTTTAATTTTAGAGCTTCTTCCAAACCAGCTTTATCGTCTGGGTTGATTATACTAGGTACTCCCTCTCTTATTAGAGTTCCTGTTTTAGGGTCTAATTTAATTTCAGTTGTATCTGGAACTTGTTTTATACAAACTACTATTTTCATCTGTTCATCTCCTTATATAAATTTTAATCTATTCTAAAAAATTATCTTAAAAGTGCTGAACCAATAACCATTTTTTGAACTTCAGAAGTTCCTTCGTAGATTTCAGTTATTTTAGCATCTCTCATCATTCTTTCAAGCGGGTATTCTCTTGTGTATCCGTATCCACCCAACAATTGAACTCCTGTTCTCGTTACGTCACCTGCAACATCTGCAGTAACTAGTTTCGCTCTTGCAGCGTCCACTGAATAAGGGATTTTGTTTTGTTTTTTCCATGCAGCCATGTAGACAAGCAGTCTTGCAGATTCTGTACTCGCATCCATTTCAGCCAGCTTGAACTGAGTGTTTTGGAATTTAGCAAGTGGTCTTCCGAACTGTTTTCTTTCTTTTACATATTGTACTGTTTCGTCAAGTGCTCCTTGAGCTATTCCAAGTGCTTGGGCAGCTATACCTATTCTTCCCCCATCTAGAGTCATCATAGCTATTTTGAACCCTTTTCCTTCAGCACCTAACAGGTTTTCTTTAGGTATTCTGCAGTTTTCGAATATAAGTTCGCAGGTAGCAGAACCTTTGATACCCATTTTTTTCTCTTTTTTACCTATTGAGAATCCAGGAGTGTCTGCTTCTACGATGAATGCAGTGATCCCTTTCAATCCTTTAGTTTTATCAGTCATTGCAAATACAACATAAGTACCTGCATATCCTGCGTTTGTTATGAAGATTTTAGATCCGTTTAGTACCCATTGGTCACCGTCAAGGTACGCAGTTGTCTGCTGACCTGCTGCATCTGTTCCTGCATTTGCTTCTGTAAGACCGAAGGCTCCAAGTTTTTCACCTTTAGCCAACGGAGGAAGGTATTTTTTCTTTTGTTCCTCTGTACCGAACTCATAGATAGGGTAAGCACATAACGACGTGTGCGCTGATACGATTACCCCAGTTGTTGCACAACCTCTAGAAAGTTCCTCGACTGCTCTTGCATATAAAAGGGCATCACCTCCAGCACCTCCATACTCTTTAGGGAACGGGATACCAAAAAGTCCTATTTTGGCCATTTTTTCAACAGTTTCCATTGGAAACCTTTCTTCTTCGTCAACCTCAGCTGCCAAAGGTTTTACTTCAGTTTCAACAAATTCTCTTATCATTTGTAAAAACAGTTCAGATTTTTTGTCTTCAAAGATGTTCATATTTACTACCTCCATTTTAATTGTTTATTTTAAAAATAAATTAAAAGCTTAGATTCATTGGTTTATCCATAAATATCTCTGCATCCATCAGTTTTAGATCCTCTGAGATAATTGGTTTAAATTTCATTTGATTTAAAATGTCTTTTTCTATATCCACACCAGGTGCTATCTCTGTTAAAACCATACCTTCTGGTTTCAGCTCAAAAACAGCTCTTTCTGTGACATATGTGATTTTCTTACCGTTGGCTTTTGCCAAGTCGCCACTGAATGTTATCTGTTCCACGTCATTTAAAAACTTCTTAAATTTACCTTCGTTCTCTATACTAAGTTTTCCATCTTCTACTTTAATTTTCAGTCCTCCCGCAGTGAAAGTACCGCAGAATACAACTTCTTTTGCATTTTGGGTTATATCGATAAACCCTCCACAACCTGCTATTTTAGGTCCGAACTTTGAAACGTTTATATTTCCAGACTGGTCACACTGTGCCAATCCTAAAAATGCAACGTCTAAACCTCCACCGTCGTAGAAATCAAACTGGTAAGGCTGGTCGATTATAGCTTCCGGTGTTATGGAGCATCCGAAGCTGAGCCCGCCCACTGGAGTGCCGCCTATTGCACCCGGCTCAACGGTTGGAGTGAAGAAAGCTTCCTGCCCCTCTTCTTTCAGTATTTCTGCAACTCCTTCAGGCATACCTATTCCGTAGTTTAATATGCTTGCATCCTTGTCCAGGAGCTTTGCACAACGTCTTGCGATAATCTTCCTATCTCCCAATTGAAAATTACTGTTGCTGCTATAGGCGTCTATAGCGCTATTGACATACAACTCATTAAAACTTTCACAAAATGTTTGCATATGATGAGTGTCGGTATCTTTTGCAACAACTACATAGTCAACTAAGATACCAGGTATTTGAATTAGTTTCGGGTCAATCGTTCCGCATTTCACTTTTTTCTCTACCTGTGCTATTACCTTTCCTCCCTTGTTTTTTACAGCCATAGCAAGAGAAAGGGTTTCAAGTGTAAGAGCCTCTTTACACATACTTATATTTCCACTCTCATCTGAACTTGTTCCACGTATAAGCGCGTAGTCCATTTTAGGAGCTATCTTTTCACCGTTATAAAAAAGATATTCTTTATTGTTTAATTTTATTTTCTCCACAACATCTTCAGTTGTTATCTCGTTTATCTTTCCACCTTGTAAAACAGGGTCGATGAAAGTACCTAGACCAACATGGGAAATTGTCCCGGGTTTACCAGCGGCGATATCTCTAAAAAGATGTGCCATTACTCCTTGAGGAAGGTTGTAAGCTTTTATTTTATTTTGATTTGCTAGTTTACCCAGACCTGGAGCCAGCCCCCAGTGACCTCCAACTACCAAATCAAGCATACCCTCGTGAGCAAAGCGGTTTAAACCTCTTGTCTTACCATCTCCCTGCCCGGCAGTATACATAAGTTTTAAATTTTTTGGAGTACCGGTTTCCAGATATCTTTTTTCTAGTTCTGTATATATCTCTTCTGCAACACCGGCTCCTACAAACCCACCAGTGGCAAGCATGCTTCCATCTTCAATCATAGCAGCAGCTTCTACAGAAGAAATAAATTTAACTTTTTTCATAATCGTTCTTCCTTTCTTGAAATTTTAGTGCTGTGTTATTCTGCTACTATATATAGCTTTTTCCTGAAAGTGTATCAAGGATGATTTAATTATAAAGTTTTAAAAAACAAACAAAAGTGATGTATGTCAATAAATACAAGGCTCGAAAGATTTTTTTTATTTTTTTTTGGATTTTAGACTTGACAAGATGTTATTAATTTTTTTCGAAGTGCAAACTATTAAGGATACTTCATTTTTTTAATTAAATCAATTCAATGTGTGGAATGATGCAAAAAATATCTTTTTTAATAAAGAACTAAGTCAAATAAATCAACGCATACAACCAGTTGTATATATTTTAAATAAATTTTATGTATATTTTTAACTCTTGTTTAAATCGTCAACTAGAATTAAACTCTTAGCAGATTGACGCGTCTTTTTAGAACAGAATATGTTCTTTCTGAAACAAAAAAATATTTTTATTACAACGAGGAGGCAATTTGATGGATTTTCTTGCAATTTTTTCTTTTGTTTTTTTTACTGCACTTGTTGCGTTTGTATCTTGGAGACTTACGCGTAATGATGACTTAGGCACACAGGACGGGTACTTCCTAGGTGGAAGAAGCCTTACTGGTGTCGTAATAGCGGGATCTCTTATGCTTACAAATCTTTCTACTGAGCAGTTGGTAGGGCTAAACGGACAAGCTTATAACGAGTCCATGGCTGTTATGGCCTGGGAAGTTGGAGCTGCTATATCACTTATCTGTATGGGGATTATATTTCTGCCTAAATACCTAAGAAGTGGTGTTACGACTATCCCTGATTTCTTAGAAGAAAGATATGATAAAAACCTTAGACAGATAATAACTATACTTTTCATAATGAGCTACATTCTTACTTACCTGCCAGTTGTACTTTATTCGGGTTCCTTGGTTCTAAACGGTTTATTCGGAATACCTGAAATGTTTGGTATAAGCCAGTTCAAGGCTCTTTGGATTACGGTGTGGGCGGTTGGAATCATAGGTTCTACATACGCCATATTCGGAGGACTAAAAGCGGTTGCGGTTTCAGATACAATAAACGGAGTAGGTTTACTAGTTGGTGGGCTGATGATACCTGTTCTTGCTCTAATGAAATTAGGAGGTGGAAGTGTTTCCGGTGGATTTGCAGAACTTGTTGCATCACACCCGGAAAAACTAAACTCAATTGGAGCCCCTACATCATCGGTTCCATTTTCTGTTATGTTCACTGGTATGCTTTTTAATAACCTGTACTACTGGTGTACAAACCAGTCTATAGTTCAAAGAACGTTTGGTGCGAAAAACCTTGAAGAAGGACAAAAAGGTGTTCTTTACGCAGGATTCCTTAAACTTCTTGGACCATTCTTCTTGGTAGTGCCTGGGATAATAGCATTCCACCTGTACCCTAACTTGAGCTCAGGAGATATGGCTTATCCACTTTTAATCTCTGATGTACTTCCAAAGCCTATGGTAGGATTCTTTGGGGCGGTTCTATTCGGAGCAATCTTAAGCTCGTTCAACTCTGCACTGAATAGTACAGTAACTCTATTCTCGTTAAACATATACA
Organism: uncultured Ilyobacter sp.; assembly: GCA_963668015.2. Classification (GTDB taxonomy): domain Bacteria; phylum Fusobacteriota; class Fusobacteriia; order Fusobacteriales; family Fusobacteriaceae; genus Ilyobacter_A. The sequence continues at coordinate 14,136 of CAXXCR010000002.1, forward strand.
GACCTGTGTTTAATCCTGAAGCTACAGATGCTGAACTGGTAAAATTCGGTAAAAAACTTGGTACTTTTTTAGCTCTTATATCTATGTGTGTGGCTCCATTTATCATGTATGCTCAAGGTGGATTCTTCGGATTCCTACAACAAATGAACGGTTTCTACAGCGTACCGCTTGTAGTTATAATAACTGTAGGGTTCTTCACTAAAAAGACTTCTGCTTTCTCTGCGAAATTTGCAATAGCATTCCATATAGTGCTTTACAGTGTATACCAACTGTTGAATGTGGAGGTAAACTTCCTGCATGTGCTTGGAATACTTCTGCCTTTAGAGGTTCTAGGGATGCTTCTTATATCGAAATTCAAACCAAGAAATGAAGATTTTGTCCACCATCACAGCGGAGAAGTGGATATCACACCTTGGAAACATGCGAAAGCAGCCGCTTTTACAATATTTGTATTGATGACTGGTATTTACCTGTTCTTCTCTCCGCTTGGAATAGCAGGTTAGAATACATATAAGGAGGTATATTATGAGTGGTGAAAGAGTATTATTCTTCATGGCGACGGGTTGGCTTGTGTTGGAAGTAGCGTTTTTAGCGGCAAAACTATAAGTTGTGGAGGTTGCCATGATTCGTATAAAAGCAAAACGTGAAAAAGACGGGATGATCACCCATTTAAAATCTGAGTTTGGAAATGTTTTTTCAAGAGAAGAAGTGATTAAAAGCATGAAAAAGGGTTTTAAATACACTATCTTTAACGGTACATATGAATATTTATATACGATAGAAAATGACAATGGAATTTTCCTCGTTTTAAACAGTGGAGATCTCATTGATAGACATGATCTAAATCAGGATAATATTGGCGATATAGCCGTGTTTTAAAAATATAGAATTAATATACTGCATGTAGACAGGCCACTAAATTTAGTGGCCTGTTTGCTGTTGTTTAGAACAATTTAACCTAAGTTGTTGCAAATACTTAAAATAAGATATTAAATTTTTTGCAAGTGCATAAAACCTTTTTTTACCGCGAATCGCACTGCTGGGACGAATAAAAAATGCAAAATCTTGGCCGCAGATTGGCACAGAGAAAAAGAGTGACTTTGCAGATGTTAAGATAAAATCCAGACTTTTATATGATCTTTTATCATCGGTGGGATTCGTGGAATTCGTGACAAAGAAAAAAACTCTTGATTTAATGGACTTTATCTCAGCAGTTCTTGTTTTAAATCTCCGTGTCTTAAATAGTTTTTTGAATAAATTAGTAATTTGCCGCCAAGATTTTAAGTGGAAATTTCAGTTGATTTATAAATACTGCTTGATATTTTCTGTTTGTTAGGTTGCGAATAATCCCCTGCTGTTATTTTTGCTTGAATCACGGCTTGTGCAGAAATCGATTCTTAAGGGCTTGCATTTCTTGACTAAATATCTAATTTGATATAGAATAACATGTAAAATCATTAAAATACGGGGGATTGTAATGATAGAGAAAGAAGTGATAAATAAAAAGAAGTTTGTGGGACAGATGCAGCTTATTGGTGAAAAGTTTACTGAGTATCTAAAAAAAGAGCTTAAAAAAAGGGAGATCCCAATTAACGGGAACCATATAGGGTTTTTTATAATATTGGCAGATTTTAATAATAAGCTTGAGTTTAAAGAGATAGCGGAGATTGCAAGGAAGTCTAAATCTTCCCTTTGTGACATAGTTGACAGATATGAGGATCAGGGGCTTGCGCAGAGAGAGCATTCTTCCGCTAACAAAAAAACAGTATACGTAAAACTTACTTCTGAAGGCCTAAAGTATAGTCGGGAAATTAAAGAGATAACTGATCAATATTTTGATAAAATAACTAGAAATTTGAACGAAAAACAGATAAAAGAAATAGAAGGAATATTAGATATCATGCACAGAAGTCTGTAGCATGATTTTTTTTATGCATAAAATAAAAAAATGTGTTTGAAGTCGAATGTAAAGAATGCGAGACTATGTTGAAGTCGGTGGAATACTATATGGTTTTAAATTAATCAGCGAGTCAATACTAAATTGAGATTATTTTTGAATAAAAATTTATAAAGTCAATTATGTCCTGAAAAACATAGCTTTGAAAAGGTTGTGATTTGAAAGAATGAAATATTTTTTTAAATTTTGTGCACGTGTTGTTATGAGTTGCTTTATAAAGTAAAATCATAAAGACAGGTAATTCTAAAAATTTATTATATTTTTCATTTGAAAGGCTAAAATCAAATTTTATGTATTTTTGGAGAATGAAACATCTTATTTTGGTGTATTTTTAACCGAAAAAAGATAAACTTTTCCAAAGAAACTTGACAAAGCGAGAAACGTGGAGTAAACTAGTGTAAACATGATAAAAGATTAATCTGTTTGCGATCTAAAGGTTTCATTTGTGAACGAATATATCCGATTTTTAATGTTTTGTTGAAAAGTTAAGATGTTTTATATTTTTTTACCCTTTTCGTTCGTAACCGAATGATGTGTCGGGCGGAGTTTCATAAAAAGTATTTTTTATAATAAAATTTTTTTGCACGAATTGTTCGATAGCGAACAATTCCGGTTGCGTGTTTAAAAAATATAAAGAATTTTAGCAGAGTTTAATTAAGTTATTTTATTGGTTTTAAAGTATTGAGTAAATTTATAGTTATTTATTATTAAGAGGAGTTATAAAAATTGTTTAATCATGATAGTTTATTGCAATTATATCGTTATAATGATTTTTTTTAGAAAGCAGTTGCTGAGATATCGACTCTATCTATTGATAATCATTTAAATTAAAAGAGGTGAAGTCAGTGGCTACTGAATATCTTTTGGAAATGGAGAACATAACCAAAACCTTCCCGGGAGTAAAAGCCCTAGATAATGTTGAGATGAAAGTTAGAAAAGGAACTGTACACGCTTTCATGGGAGAAAATGGTGCAGGGAAATCAACATTAATGAAATGTATCATGGGTATCTACATACCGGATAGTGGAACTATTAAATTTAAAGGGGAATTGAGAAATTTTACTGGGGCGACAGACGCTCTAAATGCGGGTATCGCAATGATACACCAGGAGCTTAGCCCTGTTTTACACCGTAGTGTTGCTGAAAATATATGGCTAGGGAGAGAGCCGGTTAAAGGACCTCTTAAACTAGTGGATCACAAAAAAATGTACGAAGACACAAGAAAGCTACTTGAAAGTCTAGATATGGATATAGACCCTAAAATTAATATGTCGGAACTTACAGTTGCGAAAATGCAGATGGTAGAGATCGCCAAGGCGACATCTTACAATGCCGACCTTATCATAATGGATGAGCCTACATCTGCCATAACTGAGTCAGAGGTAGAACACTTATTCAAAATAATAAACAAACTTAGAGATCAAGGTGTTGGAATACTTTACATCACACATAAAATGGACGAGGTATTCAAAATAGCAGACGACATAACTGTTCTTAGGGACGGTCAGTTCATAGCTAGGATGCCTGCATCAGAACTAGATGACGACAAACTTATCACGCTAATGGTTGGTCGTGAACTGAGCGAGGTATTCCCTAAAACTCATGTTCCTATCGGGGATGTAAAACTTGAGGTTAAAAACCTTACAAAAGAGGGAATGTTTAAAAATGTAAGCTTCACAGCTAAAAAAGGTGAAATATTAGGTTTTGCCGGACTTATGGGAGCTGGAAGAACAGAGGTTGTAGAAACTCTATTCGGTGTTAACCAAAAAGACAGCGGAGAAGTATTCATAGACGGTAAAAAAGTAGAGATAAACTCTCCTGCGGATGCGATAGCAAATAAAATTGCCCTTCTTACGGAAGACAGAAAGGGAAGTGGATGTTACCTAGTTTTATCTGTAGAAGACAATATGTATATGGCTAGTATAGATAAATTCATAAATAGTGGATTCTTAGATAAGAAATCAATCAGAGAAGAATGTGAAGATTACCGTAAAAAACTTACTGTAAAAACTTCCGCACTTGATGAGGCTATCGGAAACCTAAGTGGAGGGAACCAACAAAAAGCCCTTATAGCGCGTTGGTTGATGACTCACCCTGACATACTAATCCTGGACGAGCCTACAAGAGGAATAGACGTAGGTGCAAAAGCTGAGATACACAAACTTATGTGTAAACTGGCTGGAGAAGGAAAAACAGTTATTATGATATCTTCTGAGCTTCCTGAGGTATTGGGAATGGCTGACAGAGTAGTAGTAATGCACGAAGGAGAAATAACTGGAATAGTTGACAGAAAAGATGCTAACCAAGAGTTCTTATTAAAACTGGCAACTGGAGAATAAAATTATTTGAGACTTTAAAATAAAAAAATCTAAAATCGGAGGGAACAAATTATGGCTAATGAAGCAGTAGTTGGTAAATTGGGTAAAATAGGTAAAAATACGGAATCAAAAGAAAAGTTTAAAAAGATAATGAACAAGTATGGTATATTTTTTATACTCTTTGCAATGGTGATGCTTATAACTGCACTGTCGCCTGCATTCTTAACTGTAAGAAACCTTTTAAACGTTGTTAGACAGATATCGGTAATCGGAATTATCGCGTTTGGTGCGACGTTTATCATGATAACAGGCGGTATCGACCTGTCAGCTGGATCACTATTGGCTTTATCGGCAGTTATTGCGGCAAGTTTGGCACAAAGACCTGACTGGGTTTCTAGAATGTACCCTGACCTGCCTGCGTTACCAGTTATAGTACCTATCTTAGCTGCTCTAGCGATAGGAGCTTTTGTTGGGTTTATAAATGGTAGTTTTGTGGCTAGAACAGGTATACCAGCTTTTATTGCAACTTTAGGTTCTATGGTAGCTGTGCGTGGTGCAGCGCTAATATATGCCGATGGTCGTCCTATTAGTTACTTGAATGACTCATATAACTTTATCGGACAAGGAACAATAGGGGGTGTGCCTGTACCAATATTGATATTTGCTGTTGTGGGTGTCGTATCTTACTGGCTACTTAACTGTACTAAATTTGGTAAATTTATATTTGCTATCGGAGGAAATGAAAACGCTGCATTCGTATCAGGTGTAAACATCAAAAAATATAAAATATTAGTATACACATACGGAGGTTTGCTGGCAGGTTTGGCTGGTGTAGTTCTATCTTCTAGGATCAGCTCTGGACAACCGGGATTAGGGCTTGCTTATGAGATGGATGCCATTGCGGCGGGTGTTATCGGTGGGACTTCCCAATCAGGGGGGATAGGGACTGTCGGAGGAACTATCGTAGGTGCCCTAATAATAGGTGTACTGAACAACGGACTTGATCTTCTAAACGTATCTGCTTACTGGCAACAAATTATAAAAGGTGTTATCATCGTTGGGGCAGTTGTACTAGATGTTCTCAAAAACAAGCAGAAAAGATAGTCAGCATAAAAAGGCCGCAACTGCGGCTTTTTTATATTTAAAGATATTCTAATAGTTTAAGCTTTTCAGACATGTATTTATGTACTAATATTAATAGTAATTTTTATATTGAGATATAGGAGATTTAGTAAATAAATTAAGTTGTTACTTAAAATTCTTACGATAAATTATTGATTTTATCTGAACCTATTTTGGACACAGAGAGAAACTTTTAAATCAGAATCATCTTTTGTCACGAATCTCACGAATCTCACTAATCATTTAAAAACTTAAAAATTAAAGATTTTTAGTAAGCCTCTGTGAAGCTCACTCTTTTCCTGCGTGCAACTTCGTGGCCAAGTTTTTTTATTTGAATTTGTGACTATTAGTGAGATTCGTGACCAAAAAAAGGTTTTATATGTAGTTGCAAGAAAATCAATATTTTATTATAGGTAGCAACTTGGCTTAAAATTAATTAAATAATTATTAGGAGGTTTGAAATGTATAAAGGTAAAATAGTTTTCATAACAGGTGCCAGCGGCGGCATCGGAAGAACACTTGTTTCGGAATACGCTAAAGCAGGTGCTAAAGTGATAGCTACGGACTTAAAAGAGTTTGAGTTCAACAGTGAAAACGTAGAATTCTATAAGATGGATTTAAAAAGTCAAAACAGCATTGAAGAGGTATTTGAAAAAGTAAAGGGGAAATACGATGGAGTAGATATACTGATAAATAACGGTGCGGTAGCTAATTTTAATAAATCGATATTTGATATAGGAATAGAAGAATTTGACGAAGTGATAGCTGTTAATTTAAGAGGAAGTTTTATATGCGGTAAAAAGTTTTTGGATTTAAATAAAGGTAGAAATTATGGGAGGATAGTAAATATAGCATCTACGAGGTGGTCTCAGGGAGAACCTGGATGGGAAGCATATGGTGCATCTAAGGGAGGCATAGTTTCCTTGACCAAAACTATGGCAGTTTCACTATCAGAAACCAAAGTAACCGTCAATTGTATCAGTCCGGGTTGGATAGAGGCAAAAGATTATGCTGGTCTGAGGGAAATAGACCACAAGCAACACCCATCGGGGAGAGTTGGGAGGCCAGCGGATATAGCGAGAGCCTGTCTGTTCTTAACTAATCCAGATAATGATTTTATCAATGGTGAGAATATAGTTGTTGACGGAGGAATATCTAAAAAAATGATTTATGAAGAATAAAAGTCGTTTTTTTACGTATTGTCCACAATCTTCAAGAAAGACACAAAAAAGGTGATAAATATCGAAGCTTGTACGATATTTATATAAGAGTCCGTGAAATAAATTTTGAATTTTAATCTTAATTATTGGTTATGTAAAATTAAATCCTAAACATTAAAAAGAAAACTTGCATTAATAAACTAATTGTTCTATAATGAGATCAATCTAAATGAGTTTGTGGGAGGGTAAAATATGAAAAAGAAATTTCTTTTAGCTGCTTTAATGATAGTTAGCTCTACAATTTTTGCAAATAATGTTGAGCTTAAATTAGGAGCTGATATTTTTAGAGACACAACTAGAGATCAATATGACGATAAAACTACCAGCTTGGATCCTGGATACAGCATTGGTCTGGAATATATAATTGATACTGACACTAATTTAAGTTATGGATTGGGTGCTGAGTATAAAAGTGAAATAAAAGGTAATCATGGGTATGGTGCTCACTCGACAGTTCCAGTATATGTACTTGGAAGATACGGACTGAAAATGATTTCTACCTAGTTGGTAGAGCCGGTTTGGCACTAAACGGCAGTGAAGGAGATCAAATAAAGGATACTGATAATGGAATTTACTTGGGGCTGGGTGTTGGAACTGAGCTTACTGAGAGACTTAATGTTGAGCTTCTTTATGAGGGGTCAGATTATGAGTATGAAACAGCCGCAGACGATGTAGACGGATGGTATAATGTAGTTTCGGTTAAACTGAGTATAAAACTTGGAAAAGTTGATGAAGAGGTTGAGGTTGTTGAACCTATTCAAATGACTGAAACTGTTGAGACTGTGGAGGTTGAATACGTAGCAGAGCCGGTAGTTGAACTTGAACTTGAAGCAGAACCAGCAGTTTCTGAAGAGGTAGAAGCCGTAGTTGAAACTAAAACTGAGACTGTAGTAGAAGCAGTAGAGGAAGAAACTGTACCTGTAAAAGATTTTGCTGCATACTTAGAAGGATTTTCTCTTAGACCTAAATTTGCTGTGAATGACTTCAACCTAAGTCAGGAAGACAGAGAAGACGTGGAAGAGATGTCTAAGTTGCTTCAGGGCAGAGAGGGAACGCTGATGCTGACAGGGCATACAGACAATAGTGGATCAGAAGCATATAACTTAGAGTTATCTGAAAAGCGTGCTAATGCAGTAAAAGATGAATTTGAGCTTTATCTGCAGGTATGAAGATATAGAAGTAATGGCAGACGGGGCAGGGGAGTCTACGCCTGTTGCGGACAACTCTACAGAAGAAGGCAGAGCAGAAAATAGAAGAGTTGAAGTTAAATTTGAAGAAAAATAAGGCATGTGAATAGATAAAGGGAGATGCTTAGGCATCTCTTTTTAGTTTTTTTGCTCATTTATATTTAATTTGGATTTGTTTTTAGGGGTTAGATAACTCAAGTTGCCATTTACAATTATTGTAATAAATTACTGAATTTCTTGTAAGGATATAAAAACTTTTTTTGGTCACGAATCGCACTAATTATCACAAATTCAAATAAAAAAAACTTGGCCACAGAGTTGCACGCAGGAAAAGAGTGAGCTTCACAGAGGCTTACTAAAAATCTTTAATTTCAAGGTTTTGAATCATTCGTGAGATTCGTGTAATTCGTGACAAAGAATAAATCTTTTGACTTAAGGATTTCTCTGTGAAGCTCATGTTCTAAATCTCTGGGAAACTCTGTGTGCAAAAAGATTCTCAGAAATTCAATATTTTATTATAGGTAGTAATTTAGGTTAAATAGTAAAAAATATGAAATTTACCTCAAAACTATAAAAAAATCATTTTTGTTGTAAAATTCGGAAATAAAGTTCAATAAATTTTTTAGACATAGAAAACCAAGATAAAGAAAAAAGTCCACAGAAAACAGGTAGAAAATTGTTATTTTTTAAGTTTTTCAATTACTTTGAAAGCTTTATAAATTTGCGACAAAATATCCCTATTTTAAAGATCTGTAACCTAAAAAAAGAGGAAATGGTGTAAAATTTAGAAAACATGATTACTGAAAACTATAGCCGAGTGGCTTGACGATCTGATTAACTTGATGCAATATGAGGTACTAATTATTTGACATATACTTAGAAGAGGTGGTTTTGGAATGAAAGACAGAACAACACGTCCTTATTTAATTTTAATGTGGTCACGGCAGTTTTAATTTCTCCTGGATATGGAATTTGAGCAGAAAAACCTTCTTTTTTCAGTTGATCTGATCAGTGAAATACTGATATTTATACAACCTCTAATCTGGATATTTTTTGAAAAAAATGAATTTAAAATAAATTTTTATACCATCTAAGAATAACGGGTATTATTGTATTCTTTGCAGGTTATTTTCAGGATTTCATGGATGAGTTTTATGAACTTGAGGGGATATTGGGGGAATTAGACAGTATATTTGTTCCTATAGGATTGGTTACTATCTCCGCTTCGGTTGTGTTGGGGTTTGCAGAGGAAAAAAGACGTAATAGAGTACTGTTTAACCAAAGCAGACGTGATTCACTTACCGGCCTTTATAATAAGCGTTATCTGCAGGAAAAACTCAAAGAAATGCTGGATGATGCAGAAGCAGAATCTGCTACAATGTCACTTGCATTTATCGATGTAGACAACTTTAAAAGCATCAATGATACTTATGGGCATGAAAAGGGGGATGAGATACTGAAAAGTATAGGAGAAATAATAAGTAGATTTATAAGGAGTTCTGACTATGCTTTTAGATATGGTGGCGATGAGTTTGTAATAATATTTTCAGGAATAAAGTCTACAAAAGCTGTAGAAGTGATTGAGCGCATAAGAAAATATTTGATTGATTCTTTGGGTGAGGTAAAGCTTACTATAAGTTCGGGTGTAGCAGACTATAAAAAAGATGAAAGGTATGATGAATGGGTATCCAGGGCAGACGGCGCAATGTACTTTTCTAAAAAGAATGGCAAGAACAAAACGACGTTGTTTCCAATGCCAAGTTAAATAGGTGACTAAATTTAAAATTTTATGAGAATATAAAATTTTGTCGCTTTTAGAGTTTTATGCTATAATCTATTAAAAAACTAACTAATATTTATAAGCGTGGTGGTAAAATGGATCAATTAAAATATTTAGAAATAGAAGAATTTATAATAAAGAAAATAAAAAATGAAGAATATATAGCAGATGAAAAGATACCTTCAGAGCTTGATTTTGCCAAAATGTTTGATGTGAGCAGGATGACTGCAAGAAAAGCATTGGAAAATCTGGTTTCAAAGAATTATCTCTATAAAATCGAGAGAAAAGGAACCTATGTGAAGGATAATGATGAAAAGTCGGAGATAAACTTAGATGAAATAGTAAGTTTTGAAAAAAGGGTAAAAAAAGAGGGGAAATTAGCAGAGACGCAGGTTTTAAAATTTGAATTGAAAAAACCCAATAAATTAATAGTAAAAAAAATGAATCTGGAAAAGGATGAAAAAGTCTACTACTATGAAAGGGTAAGGCTCATTGACAAGGAACCGTTTGCTCTAGAAATAGGGTATATCCCTGAAAGATTTGCCAAGATGAAACAAGAGGATGTACGGGGATCAATATATGAATTTATGGGACAGAATAACTTAAAAATAAAGAGTCTTAAAAAAGAGTACATCGCCATAGTCCCTGACAGTAAAATAAAAGAAATTTTAAATATAAGAAACAATATTGCTGTATTCAAAATTGAATATGCGAATATCATACAAGGTGATGAGATGTTTCAGTATACAAAGGTTTATTACAATCAAAACAGATACAAATTTATTCAAATTGTAAATGCGTAAAGTGCCTTAATAAGCATTGAATACTTAGATACATCAGATTTTCATTGACAAATTTAAAAAAATTATCTAGAATAAAATAAGTGTAGATATATGTTAGATCTACATCTTATTTTTAAACAAAGTACTGGTATATACCAGTACTTGAGAGGTGTGTTCAGGGGAGGAGATAAATGGGGGAAAAATTAATTGCTTCGGACTACGATGGGACCTTCTACAGGCATGATAAGCAAGATATGGAAAATAATTTAATGGCCGTAAAACTGTGGAGGGAGCAGGAAAATTTATTTGTTTTCAGCACCGGCAGAGACCTGGGGAACCTGATGTATGAAAAAGGGAAAAATAAGCTAGAATATGATTATTTAGTGGCTTTGAATGGTGCCCTTGTAGTGGACAGGAATAATGAGGTCATAGTGAAAGAAAGCATACCCAGCAAGCTGGCTGCTGAAATAGTAGACTTGATGATGGCAAAAGTCGGGGAGGAAATACAGGTATTAGGAGCTTATGGAGGCTGCAACCAAACCAATATAAAGGCTACAGGTGAAAGAGCGCTGGAACTCCTGGAGAGGAACAGAAAAATATATCTTGATAGTGTGGAAAGCGCCCTGGAAAAGGAGGTCTTGTCTGTAGGATGCTTAAATGAAAGCTTTGAAAGTGCCAAACGCCTCCAAAAGGAGATACTCAATAAATACGGCGACAAAATTGAAGTGTTTGTAAACTTGAACTATATAAATATTGTGCAAAAAGGAGTAAGCAAGGCCAGTGGGCTAGATGCAGTTATAGATCATGCAGGCTTAGAGAGGGGAGAGGTGTATGTCATAGGAGATGATTTGAACGACATCCCTATGATCAAAAAGTACAGAGGGAGTGCTGTCTCCAATGCTAAGGAAGAGGTCAAGGAAATGGCGGGAAAAGTTTACGGTAGTGTGTCTGAATTTATAACGTATTGTTTAAATGAGTAGTGCGACACTATATATTTAACAGGAGTGATTTTAAATGGAGATTAAAAATGAGGTTAAATATGAGAAAATTGAAAAATTTATAATAGGTAAGATAAAAAATCAGGAGTATATGCCCAATCAAAAAATACCGTCTGAAAATCACCTGGCAAAGATGTTTAACGTCAGCAGGATGACAGCCAGAAAGTCCATAGAAAATTTAGTCTCCAAGAATTATGTTTATAAAATAGAACGACAGGGAAGTTTTGTAGCAAACCATGACGAAAAATCAGAAATAGTTCTAGATGAGATGATAGGATTTAAAAAGAGGACATTAAGGGAAGGTAAAAATCCCAGCACGAAAGTATTGAAATTTGAATTGAAAAAACCAAATAATATTCTAAGGAAGAAAATGTCCCTGGGCTCGCAGGAGAAAGTATATTATTTTGAGATAAGCAGATATATAAATAATGAACCAATAGTATTTGAAATAGGATATATGCCTGAAAGATTGCTTAAGTTGGAAAAAAAAGACTTAGAAAATTCACTGCATGAGTTCATATATAAGAATCAGCTGGAAATAAAAAAGATGAAAAAAGAGTATATGGCTATTGTTCCGAGTAAAAAATCAAAGATGTTCTTCGATTGAAAAGCAACAGCGCTGTGTTTAAAGTAGAATTTACAAGTTTTACAAGAACTGATGATATAGTTGAATACGCGAAAGTTTATTATAATCAGGATAAATATAAGTTTGTTCATATTATAAAGAATTGAGTGTTTTTGTACGTAAAAGAACACTATGAGAGCAAAGCATATTCAAATTTGGATAAAAATTATCCGTTTCGTCGAAAAAGTGTTGACAAAAAATAAAAATAATTGTATACTAATCTCAAGTGAAGGAAAATTAAAAATAGAATGTACTTCAATTTTTTTTAAGAAACGAACTGGTATATACCAACAAGATTGGAGTTAGTTTAGAAGAGAAGCTGTAAAAGTATATTGGCATAGTTTTAACGAAACCGTGTCAATTATTTTTAAAAAACTTCTTGGTATATACCAATGTGAATTATAAGTAATATTTTTAAATAATTTTGGAGGTGGTAGCTGAGAGTAGTTTTTCGGTGTTTACACAGTATACGGGGTGATGGTTTTTAGGTAGATACAAGAACAGATATGTAATTGTATCTATATATTTTCTAAAAAACATTGGTATATACCAATGAAAAATGAAACTTTTATCAATATTTAAAAAACAGGAGGGAAAAATGGGTGTAAGAAAAGAAAAATTAATGCAAAACTTTCAACAATTGGGGAAAAGTTTATTATTGCCAGTAGCAATTTTAGCAGCAGTTGGTATAGTAGTAGGGTTCACAGCATCACTCACTAGGCCGCAGGTACAGGATCTATTACCATTTATGCAAAATGAGGGAATTAAATACGTATTACTATCTATACGTTCAATTAGTTTAATGGTGTTTGGATTGATCCCGGTGCTATTTGCCATTTCCATAGCATTTGGATTTGCTAAAAAAGAACAGGGGATAGCGGCACTAGCCGGTTGCATCGCATACTATGTTTTATTGGGAAGTGCATCACTTATAGTTAAATCTCCATTTATCAACTACGATGCTGGTGCTTTAACAAGTGTACTGGGATTAAAAACAGTAAATTTAGGGGCGTTTGGAGGTATTATAGCAGGTTTCTTGGCGGCAGCGGTACATAATAAATATTATGACCTGAAACTACCAACAGCATTTGCATTCTTTGGGGGAAAAAGAAGTGTAGCTATCATAACAATTTTCTGGGCAGCACTCATTGGTCAAGGTCTACCTTATATATGGTCGCCTATAAGTTCTGGAATTAACCAAATGGGACTAGCAATAGCAGACTTAGGGTTGTTTGGAACTTTCTTGTATGGATTCTTTGAAAACTTATTAGTTCCTACAGGACTACACCATGTATTAATCAGTATATTCAGAACAACTCCAGTTGGTGGTGTGCTTGAAGTAGGAGGCCAAGTATATGAAGGTACCTGGTCGGCATTCTTTGGAGGATTTGGAAAAGTTCCTACGGAAGAGTTAAGAACGTTTACCAAATTTATGGCACAGTCTAGAATCCCTGCATTTGTATTCGGTCTTCCAGGTGCGGCACTAGCTATGTACCACGCTACAGCAAACGAACGTAAAAAAATCGTAAAGCCACTTCTAATCGCAGGTTTTCTTGCAATCTTCACAACTGGGATACAAGAACCACTAGTATTTTTATTCCTGTTCATAGCTCCACCTTTAGCAATATTCCATGCAGCAATGTGTGGCTTGGGTGCGATGCTTGTGGATTATTTCGGAGTAGTAATAGGTAACACTCAAGGTGGAATAATTGACTTACTAGTGTATGGAGTATTAGTTCCAGGTTCTAATTGGTACTACGCAGTGTTATCGGGAATGTTATTATTCGCATCTTACTACTTTGTTTTCAAATGGTACTTCAGAAAGCACAACTTAGTTATTGCAGGGGATCTTGATGCTGAGATGACAGGTGGATCAGAAGTCGAAGTAAGTACAGATGAAAAATCACTAGCTATAATCGAAGGTCTAGGTGGAATGGAAAATATTGAAAATGCCTATAACTGTATGACCAGGCTGCGTGTAGATATAAAAGATTACGGCAAAGTTGACAGCAAAACGCTAATGGGGACGGGAGCCGTAGCTGTAAACAAAGTAAGCGACAAGCATGTACAGGTTATTTACGGAACGCACGTAGACGTTATAACCACTAATGTAAACAATACATTGGATTCGTTGAAGTTAATATAGTAAAATATAGCTTTCAAAAAGTACAAAGAGACAGGTTTCAGAGTAAAAACACCTCTTTTGCGGATATTTATAGATCTGCAAAAGAGGACTCTGATTAGAACCCACTTGAAATTTTAAGCTGAAATTTTTTTAAAAAGAATACTGGTATATACCAGTAAAGAGATTCATAAAAAATTAACAACTTAAAATTTCAATTAATAAGTATCATCATATTATTAAAAAAGGAGAGATCGAGATGAAAAAACATAGGGTACACGTTGTTCCCCATATGCATTGGGATAGGGAGTGGTATTTTACAACAGAAGAATCAAGGATACTGCTTGTAAACAACATGGAGGAGATACTGGAAAGATTGGAAAATGATCCGGAATATAAATACTACGTTATGGACGGTCAGACAGCTATCCTAGAAGATTATTTTGCCATAAAACCAGAAAACAAGGATAGAGTAAAAAAACTAGTACAGGACGGGAAGCTTATAATAGGTCCTTGGTATTCGCAAACAGATTCTATAGTAGTAAATGCAGAGTCAATTACTAGAAACCTTCTTTATGGGATCAAGGACTGTAAAGACTTAGGGTCGCACATGGAAATAGGATATATCCCCGACTCTTTCGGTCAAAGTGAGCAGATCCCACAAATACTGAACGGTTTCGATATCGATAAAGCGATGTTCTGGCGTGGGTGCTCTGAAAGACATGGAACGGAAAAAACTGAATTTTACTGGGAAAGTTTGGAAGGAAGCCGTGTAGTCAGCCAAATTATGCCTTTGGGATATGCCATAGGAAAATACCTTCCAAATGATGAGGAAGGGCTGAAAAAAAGACTGGACACATATTTAAAAGTGCTTGAATCAGGAGCCACAGGAGAAGCCCTTATACTTCCCAACGGACACGATCAGATGCCGCTTCAAAAAGATATATTCGAAGTAATGGACAAGCTAAACAACATTTATCCGGAACATGAATTTTTCATGAGTAACTTTGAAGCTGTATATGACGATATACTTAAAAACCACGACAAGCTGGATACGATCAGCGGAGAGTTTATAGACGGTAAATATATGAGGGTCCACAGGTCTATATCGTCCACAAGAATGGATATAAAAGATATACACGCAAAACTGGAATACAGAATAACAAACGTCTTGGAGCCGTTAGCTGCAATAGCGGATAAACTGGGGTTTGAATACCACCATGGATTAATAGAAGATATATGGAAACTCATAATGAAAAACCATGCACACGACAGTATAGGGTGCTGCTGCAGTGACAAGGTGCACAGAGAGATATTGGAGCGTTTCCTGCTTGCAAGCGACAAAGTGGAAAACCTGATCAACTTCTATAAGAGAAAAATAGCAGACCACACGCCTGTAAAAGGTGGAGCAGACAAACTGGTAGTATACAACCTGCTTGCAAAAGAGGAAAATAAAGTAATAGACGCAGTTGTAAGGATAAGAGCAAATGATTTTAAAATAACGGATGCGGCTGGAAATAATATAGAATACGACGTAATCAGCAAAAAAGAGATAGACCCAGGATTAATAGACAGACAAATAGTTCACTATGGAGTGTATGATCCTTTCGTAGAGTATGAAATTCAGTTTGAGCTGGAAAATATACCTGCAATGGGTTACAAGACGCTTTATATAGAAAAACTGGAATCAGAAAACAGCCCGATAAAACTAGAGCAAAGCTCGAAGCTTGAAAATGAATACTACGAAATCAACTTTAATGAAAACGGGACAGTTAATATATTGGACAAAGAACTGGGGAGAACATATGAAAATATGTTCCTGATAGAAGATGGATCAGACGACGGCGACGAATATGATTACTCGCCATTGGTACCGGAACAAGAACTCATCATAAGCAACGAAGGGGTAAAAGCCGACATAAGTGTTTTCAACAGTAAACTGGAAAGCAAAGCTATCATAGAGTACAGCTTAGAACTTCCAGAAGATCTAGAAGCCAGAAAAAGCAGAGAGATCAATTCATATAATAACTTTAAAATAGAGATCACTCTTAAAAAAGGTGAGAAACGTATCGATGTGAAAGTGGATATAGACAACAGGGTAAAAGACCACAGAATAAGGGTAATGATACCCACGTCTTATGCATCAGAGTTTTCAATAGCTGACCAGCAGTTCGGATCAATGATGAGGCCGACTTATGACACTGCACTGGATGTATGGGAAGAGGAAAAATGGAAAGAGATGCCTGTAAATATCTATTCTATGATGAGCATGGTTGGATTGAACAACAAAGAAGAGGGGCTTGCAGTTCTGACTAATGGTCTAAGGGAATACGAGGTAGTAGGGGAATCTTACGATACGATCGCCTTGACGCTTATGAGGGGTATAGGAGTCTTAGGTAAGGAAGAGCTATACTACAGACCTGGAAGACCTTCGGGAATAAAATTACCTGCACCTGACTCTCAAATGCTTGGGCAGCAAACTTATGAATTTGCTATCTATACTCATAAAGGTGAAACTATAGATGGAGGGGCTTTCGAAGCTGCAAAAGATTACACTACTGGATATGAAGTGTACAACAAGATACCGTATGATGCGATGAAACTGAATTTAGAAGAAAAGTCCCTGCCTGCAGAGTACAGTCTTTTCAAGATCGAAGGAGAAAAATCAGTTTTAAGCGTTGTTAAAAAATCAGAAGACAATAAGAGTATTGCTATAAGAATCTTTAACCCTTATAGGGATAGAGAGATAAATGAAACACTTGTATTTAATTTCGACGTAAAAAGAGCTGCATTTGCAAACTTGAATGAAGTAGAGCAGGAAGAGTTGAAAGTAGTGGCAAACAAACTTGTCGTAGAAAATATAAAGCCATGTGAGGCAAAAACAGTATTAATAAATCTATAAAATTTTTAAGGGGGATAAAATGGGATTATTCAATTTTTTAAAAAAGAAAACGGCAGATGACTGGTTTGAAATATATTCACCGCTGAACGGAAGGGTGATAGATCTTTCTGAAGTACCCGATGAGGCTTTTGCTGGAAGACTCATAGGAGATGGATGTGCCATTGATCCGATGGAAGGATCAATCCACTCTCCAGTAGATGCAGAAATAGATATTTTCGACACAAAACATGCAGTTAGCTTCGAGCTTGAAAATGGTTTGGAGATGATAATACATTTTGGTATGGACACTGTACAGCTAGAAGGAGAAGGTTTTGAGCAAAAAGCCGAATCGGGGGCAAAAGTTAAAGCTGGGGATGAGCTGGTAAAATACAACCTAGATTTTATAGCTAAAAATGCAAAATCAACGAAGACTCCTGTCATCATCAACAATATGGATGAAGTAGAGGAACTGCAGGTAGTCGGTGAGGGAGCTGTAAAAGTGGGCGACCTTATAATGAAAGTAAAGCTGAAAAAATAGATATACAGGGTGTGTAGATACAGGGATGCTTACGGCATTCTTGTGTCTATATATTTTACCAAAAGTATTGGTATATACCAATAGAGGTGTTTTGAATTTTTATTTGGCTATGTTGAAAATTTGTATTAAAATAGGAAAGGAGTTTGGGGGAGTGTATCCTTTAAAATTTAAGAAACATTTTGTAGAAAAAGTATGGGGCGGAGAAGCTTTTAACAGTGTCTTGGATATGGACCTGCCATCAGATGATAAATACGGGGAGTCCTGGGAGGTAAGTTCACATAAAAACGGGATGTCGTTTGTTGAAAACGGTGAATATAGAGGGAAAAGTCTTCGTGAGTTAATAGATATATATAAAGAAAAATTCCTTGGAAATGAGATCCAGGAAAAATTTAAAGGGGAATTTCCTCTTTTGATAAAATATTTGGATGTAAATGACAGACTTTCAGTACAGGTTCATCCAGATGATGAATATGCACTTAAAGCAGAGGGGGAGTTTGGAAAATCAGAAACCTGGTATATAATAGAAGCCAGTGCAGGCGCAAAGCTGATAATGGGATTAAAAGAAAATATGAGCAAAGAGGAATTCCTTGAAAAATCACAAAGTGGTGATTTCAACGATATGTTCAATATTGTATCCATAAAAAAAGGGGACTTCATAAATGTTAAGCCGGGCTTAGTGCACGCCAGTTTAGAAGGATCAGTGTTAATATGTGAGACGCAGCAAAATTCAGATACAACTTACAGGATATATGATTTTGACAGACTGGTAGATGGGAAAGCAAGGGAACTTCATGTAGAAAAAGCAGCTGAGGTGATAGATTTTGAAAAAAGGCCGGAAATAATCAGCGACGAGAACAGAAAACCAATCAGCTTGATGGGTGCAAAAAAGCAGGAGCTAGTCAGAGGAGAGTATTTTAATATAGATAAAATCTCCGTACAGGGAGAGTATAGAGACGAGATAAACTCTAACTTTAAAGTTTATTCAGTTATAGATGGGGAAGGGAAGATACAGTATCTAGAAGGTGATTACCCGGCTAAAAAAGGTGATACGTATTTTATCCCAGCTAATTTAGAAGTATCGATATCTGGGAATGTTGAAATACTAAAATCATATTTATAGGCAGTAAAGGGGGGTATTTATGAAGGTAATAATAGCAATAGACTCGTTTAAGGGTAGCCTCAGTTCAGAAGAACTTTCAGTTGCAGTAGAGAAAGGGATAGGGAAGGTATATATAGATGCCGAGATCGACAGGATACCCATAGCCGACGGCGGAGAAGGTACAGTTGAAGCCCTTGTAGAAGGGACAGGCGGGAAAATCATAGAAAAAGTGGTAAAAGGGCCTCTTTTGAGTCCGGTAAAAGCTTCTTACGGTATACTTGGAGACCAGAAAACAGCTGTAATCGAGATGGCCACAGCATCCGGGCTGCCTCTTGTTCCTGTAGAAAAAAGAAATCCACAAAAAACAACGACGTACGGTACCGGGGAGCTTATAAAAGATGCCGTATCTAGAGGTTGTCGAGAATTCATAGTCGGGATCGGGGGAAGTGCGACCAATGATGCCGGCTTGGGAATGCTGCAGGCCCTCGGCTTTAAATTTATGGATAAAGATGGGAATGAATTAGCTTATGGGGGAGAACAGCTGGATAAAGTGGCAAGTGTGGACAGCTCCAACTCTCTACCAGAATTAAGTGAATGTAGTTTTCTTATTGCGTGTGATGTAGACAACCCGCTTTACGGGAAAAATGGCGCGGCACACGTCTACTCAAGACAGAAGGGTGCCGATGAAGAGATGGTGCTTGAACTCGACAAAAAACTAAAATATTTTGGAGACTTTATAAGAGAAAATCTAGGTAAAGATGTAAGCAGTGTACCTGGTGCAGGTGCAGCAGGAGGTCTTGGAGGAGGATTTCTTGCATTTTTAAACTCGGAACTGAAATCCGGGATAGATATAGTTCTGGAAGCGGTTAAACTTGAGGAAAGAATAGCTGGCGCTGACTTCGTAGTGACGGGTGAAGGAAGAATTGACTCACAATCTGTAATGGGGAAGGCTCCTACAGGGGTTTCGAAAATATGTGCTAAAAACGGAGTACCGGTAATAGCCTTGGCCGGATGTGTATCAGACGACGCAGGGGCGACACATGATCACGGCATCACTGCACTTTTTTCTACAATAAACTACCCTATCTCCATGGTAAAAGCGATGGAAAAAGATGTAGCTACAAGCTTTGTAGAGAAAAACAGTGAAGAGATATTCAGGCTGATAAAAATATGCGAAGAAAAATATTCTAAATAAGTAGGAGTTATGAAATCACCTAATTAAATGAACTAAAGACAGATTTAAAAGCTCTGACAAATAAAAAAATAATTTTAAGCTAGATATGGGTGAACCTTATGTAGAGGGGCGAAGTTTGCCCCTCTAAGTTTTTTAAAAAGAGAATGAGTAATAAGCTTGCATATTGATTTTACGGTATCTTTCTCAGATAAAATTTCTAAAAATATAAAAAGGTATTAAGTGTATAAAATAACTTAAAGTAAAGAAGCGTAGGAAAGATAATTTAACTCAAATTGTTATTTGAATGATGATAAATGACAATTTAGGCTAATTTATAATAAAAATTATACTGAGTTCGAAATATACTAATTTATCTGGAGGTTTGTTTATGGACTATAAATGCGAAGATCTTAGAAGGGAACTAGAAGACTTTCAAAATGAAAAAGAGGAATTAAAAGAAGTGATTGGAAGGATAGGTGGAAAAAATAAGAGTAGAACGAATAAATTGATAAATATCGTATTTTTAAGTTGTGTTGTTGCTATATTTATCTTAGGAGCTATATTACATAAAATATCAATGGCTCTATCACTTGAAATAGGCGTTTTATTAGTGTCACTTAAAATTGCTTGGATGATACATGAACAGGAGAAAACAAACCATTTTCAATTCTGGATGCTGAACTCATTGGAATATAGAATAAATGAAATTTCTAAAAAAATGAAAAGCCAGGAACTATCGAGATAGTTTCAAATAGTTAGTGTATTATCAAAACAAGTGCACCACTTAAAATAATAAAGACCTCTCATAAAAAATCCTGTAGAATGTAATCACCACAAAAACATTTATAAAGGAGTCTTCTATGAAAGGTTACAATCATCTTAGCATAATTGAAAGAGAAAATATAGCGAAATTCCAAGCACAAGGACTATCTAAGAGAGAAATTTCGAGGAGAATCAACCGCTCTCATTCCACTGTGATTAGAGAGTTAAATAGGTTAAAAGAAGAATATAGTCCCTCTAAAGCTCAAGCGCAATACATAAGTAATAGAAAAAATACGGGAAGAAAATCTATATTCCAAACTAATCCTGAAGCTAAAGAATATACTGAATTTAAACTGGAATATGAAAGATGGCTTCCGGATGAAGTTGCGAATAGAGCTAAACTAGAAGGTCTATATACATTTTCAACTTCAACTCTTTACAGAGCCATTAATTCTGGAGTTGTTAATATTCCTATAGAAAAAGTTCTTAAGTTTAGAGGCAAAAGAAAAGGTGAAAAAACGAAAGATGGTAGAGGTCAAATTCCAGGGAGAAAATTTATTGAGGAAAGACCCAATAACGCGAATATACGCAAAGAAATAGGTCATTGGGAGGCTGACTTAGTTATTAGCAAAGGAAGAAAGGGCGGACTCTTAACCCTAGTTGATAGACATAGCCGCTATCCTATTGTTTTAAAAGTTGAAGATAGAAGCACCTACTCTATTCTGAAAGCTTTTAAATGTGCATTAAGAGGTATCCCTCAAGAATATCTGAAAACAATTACAGTTGATAACGGGAAAGAATTTGCGGGATTTAAAGAAATTGAAAAAGAATTAGGAGTAAAAGTTTATTTCTGTAACCCTTATTCTCCTTGGGAAAAGGGGAGCAATGAAAATTTTAATGGCATATTAAGACAGTATTTTCCAAAGAAAACAGATTTCAGCAAAATATCAGAGCAAGAATTAGAAAAAGTAGTTACGAGAATTAAAAACAGGCCAAGAAAGATATTAGGTTATTTCAAATCTACAGAAATTTTCTGGGAAAAAATAAAGTGGTGCGCTTGACATGACACACCACCGTTTAATTTATGTAGTTTTTTAACATAGTTGAATTTTATTTTTTGTGCGAAATGGTTCTGATTTGCATATGAAGTAAAATAATAGAAAAGGCGGTGCGTTTAACAGATCGCCCTATTATGAAAATTTTTTTCAGATAACTTATTTATTGCACTACTTTCTTAAATTTAATAATTGTAGTTTTGAATTTTATTTAATAAAGTTCATCGCAGTTTTTTGTTCAAGTTTTGACGGTTTAACATCGAAATTTAATTCTAATAGGAAAATGAAAAAATGAAACTGTTTAGTATACTAAATTGTATAGAAGATTAGGTGAGGTGTGGCTTATAATTAGGGGTATATGGAGCATTTTCAGCTTAAAATACTTATTCAAAATGCGACTTGCCAAAAGTTGTGGAGGTGCAAAATGGATTTAAAAAGTCTGACAAATACTGAACTCATATCTGTCGGTGAGGAGTACAGATCAAAGGAGGAAGTTATCAGGGATCTCGTTTCAAAACTATATCGAGAAGGTAAAATAAGTTCGGAGAAAAAATTTTATAAAGAGGTTTTGAAAAGGGAGGCATTGGGTGCTACTGGTCTTGGAATGGGACTTGCAGTGCCACATGCAAAATCAAAGGCAGTGAGGCAGGCAAGTTTTGCGGTGGCGCTTACGAAAAATCCACTCAGTGGTTGGGAGAGCATAGAAGAAGGGGATAAAATAAGTCTGGTGATATTGATTGCAGTACCTGATAGAGGCGGGGCAGATAAGCAGGTGGATCTTTTATCGCAATTGACCGGAAAACTTGTAGGCGAGGAATTTATAAAGGAAATTCTAGAATGCAAAAGTCCCGAAGATGTGATGAAAAAATTTTCGGAAGGAGAGGGCGTTGAAGAAGTAGGCGGCATAGGAGATGAAAGCAAAAAAAATATCGTGTGTGTAACCGCTTGTCCTGCAGGTGTTGCTCACACCTATATAGCTGCGGAGTCACTGCGAAGAGCCGGAGCAAGATTGGGTGTCAATATAAAGATTGAAATGCAGGGGGCAAACGGTGTAGAGGGTAGAATTTCCGATAGCGATATAAGTGCAGCAGATGCAGCAATTTTTGCAGTGGATGTGGCTGTAAAAGAAGGTAAGCGGTTCGAGGGGATACCGAGAATAGAGGTGTCAGTTTCAGAACCACTGAAAAGGGCAGATGAGCTCATAGAAGAGGCCATCCAACTGGCAAAAGAGTCGCCGAAAGATAAAACCGTTGCAAAAACATTAAAAAAAGAGGATACCGGTAAAATAACTTTTAAAAAGGAAGTCAAAAGGGCCATGCTTACAGGTATATCATATATAGTACCCATCATCGTGGCAGGTGGGACAGTGCTGGCGGTTACAGTTTTGATAACGCAAATTTTCGGACTACAAGAAATTTACGAGACAGAAAACTCCTGGCTGTGGCTGTACAGAAAACTTGGGTCGGGGTTGTTAAGTACACTTATGGTACCGGTTTTATCCGCGTACATAGCTTTTTCCCTGGCAGAAAAGCCCGGCTTGGGGCCGGGATTTGCAGCAGGAGTGGCAGCCAATTTAATTAATGGAGGTTTCATTGGCGGTATAGTGGGAGGTTTTGTTGCTGGATATACGCTGAAGTGGATCAAGGGGAATATCAAAGTTCCCGAAGCGTTAAAAGCTTTTTTTACTTTTTATTTGTATCCGGTTCTCGGGACATTTATAGCCGCTTCTATCATGTTGTTTGTAGTAGGAAGACCGGTAGTCGCTTTAAACCAAGGCATGACTGAATGGCTGAATAAATTGTCAGGAGGAAATGCGATTCTTCTGGGAGCAATTATTGGCTCCATGGTGTCGTTTGACCTGGGAGGGCCTGTAAACAAAGCGGCGTATGCATTTTGTATAGGAGCTATGGCAAATGGGAACTATATGCCTTATGCAGCATTTGCATCTGTAAAAATGGTTTCAGCATTTACTGCTACAGTATCTACTCGGATTTTTCCTCAGTATTATCTGGCCGAGGAGATAGAGGCTGGGAAATCTACTTGGATACTGGGATTAGCCGGGATTACAGAGGGGGCAATTCCTATGATCATAGAAGATCCATTCAGGGTGATCCCGTCATTCATTGCAGGATCAGCTGTAACCGGTGCCTTGGTAGCATTTTTTAAACTGGGATTAAATGTTCCAGGAGCAGGCATTGTATCCATGCTTGTGCTGCAGCCTCATGAATCTATATCCAAGTTAACAAGTGCAGGAATATGGTTCGGATCAGCAATAGTTGGGACTATTATTTCAACTGTTATTTTGACGTACTTAAAGAGGGAAAAATATAAAGATGAGAGTAGCAGGGTGCAGCTTGAAATTGAAAAAAGGTTAGAAGATGCATTATAAAAAAGAGAGCCTTTAGTATCGAGCTAAGCTTGAATAGAATACAAGTTATATAAAAACCTTCTTCAGGTAATGCCTGAAGAAGGTTTTTCTTTTTGGAAACCGGCAGATTAGGAGAAAATTTTCAAATTACTTTTCTAGACAAAAAATCGATTAAATCATCATTTTTATATTAACTTGATATAAAAAACAGTAAATAAATTTTTTTAGATATTTAGCTACTTAGAATTATTGCGATAAATTATTGAATTTATATAAAATAATTTTTGGGACACAGAGTTTCACAGAAATTTAAAACAAGAGCTACACAGAGAAAGTCTTTTAAATTAGAAAAATTCTTTTTGTTACGAATTACACGAATCTCACTACTCATCTAAAACCTGAAAAACTGAAGGTTTTTAGTAATTCTCTGTGAAGCTCACTCTTTTCCTCTGTTCCACTCTGTGACCAAGATTTTTTATTCGAATTCGTGTCTATTAGTGCGATTCGTGACCAAAATAGGTTTTTGTGTTCTTGTAAGAAGTTCAATATTTTATTAGAGCAACTTAGATTATTTATGCAAATCATTTTTTATAGTTTGCAAATTTAGATTTGAAATAAAAAAAGGAACCTAAATATATAAGAGTTAGGTTCCTAAATTTCTGATCTTGGTAATTATGTGTAATTACAGACTAATAATTTTTAGATTTTTTCTAATGCCTGGCTAAAGTCGTTGATAATATCGTCAATGTTTTCAATTCCCACAGAAACTCTGATAAGATCAGGGGTTACACCTGCGGCAATCTGTTCTTGTTCTGACAACTGCCTATGAGTCATGCTTGCGGGGTGAAGAACACTTGTACGTACATCGGCAACATGTACTACAATTGCAGCTAATTCAAGACTATTCATTAATTTTTCCCCTTCTTTAGCTCCACCTTTAACACCGAATGTAAGCACGCCGCTGTTTCCTTTCAGGTATTTTTGTGCACGCAAGAAGTGTTTATGACTTTCAAGTCCAGGATATTTGACCCAGCTTACCTCTGGGTGGTTCTCAAGAAATTCAGCAAGCTTTTGGGAATTTTCACAGTGTCTGTCCATTCTTATGTGGAGTGTTTCAAGCCCCAGGTTTGATAGGAAAGCATTCATTGGACTCATATATGATCCCAAATCACGAATCCACTGAACTCTGGCTTTTACAATAAATGCCTTCTCTCCAAAATCACGAGTATAGACTACGCCGTGGTAGCTTTTATCCGGTTCGGTAAATTCTGGATATTTTCCGTTGTTCCAGTCAAATTTACCTCCGTCGATTATTACACCACCTACACTAGTGGCATGCCCGTCAATATATTTGGTTGATGAATGGATGACAATGTCTGCCCCAAGTTTCAATGGCTGGCACAGATATGGAGTGGCAAAGGTGTTGTCTATAATTAGAGGTACTCCCATCTCTTTAGCTAATTTTGAGAACTTTTCAAAATCAAGGATATCCATTGCAGGGTTGGCAATAGTTTCTGCAAATATCGCTTTTGTATTTGGTTTAAAGTGTTTTTTCAATTCTTCTATAGGGAGTTCTGAATCAACTAAAGTAGATTCAATCCCCATTTTTTTTAAGGTGTTTGTGAATAGGGCTACGGTACCACCGTAAAGAGCGCCGGCCGCTATAAAGTGATCACCTGCTGAAGCTACATTTGTTATGGCAACAGTTGAAGCTGTCTGTCCTGAAGAGGTTGCTAAAGCACCGACACCTCCCTCAAGTGCAGCCATTTTTTTCTCATATGCCTCACAAGTTGGATTGCTTATTCTTGAATACATATGTCCAGGAGCTTCTAAGTCGAAAAGTTCTGCCACCCCTGCTGCGGTATCATATCTATAAGTAGTGCTTTGATAAATAGGCAGTACACGTGGTTCCCCATTTTTAGGTTCCCATCCGCATTGAACCGCCTTAGTTTCTAAATTCCATTTTTCTTTTGACATGTATTTTCCTCCTGATTGAATGTAAAAGCTTTCCTTTTTGGCTATATATTATGAAAAATTCACTCAACAACCAAGAAGGAAAGTCATAAGTACAAAATTTTTATTAGCTATCAAAAATTACAGATTTTTCCTAATCTCTTTTGCTGCATTAACCATATTTTTTAAACTTTCAATTGTTTCGAATTCTTCCCTTGTTTTCAGTCCACAATCTGGATTTACCCATAATTTATCCGTATCAAATAATTCGATCATGTTATTGATTAATCCTTTGAATTCCCCTTCGGATGGAACTCTAGGAGAGTGGATATCGTATACCCCCGGCCCCACTTCTTTGTCGTAGTTGTTGTTTTTTAAGGTATCCAATATACTTAAGTCTGATTTTGCAGCTTCTATGGTAATAACATCTGCATCCATATCTTTGATCCCCTGCATAATATCATCAAATTCACTGTAACACATATGTGTATGAATCTGTGTTTTGCTCTCTACTCTTGAATTGGTAAGCCTGAATGCCTTTATTGCCCAATCAAGGTATTCTTTCCACTCTTTTTTTCTGATGGGAAGTTTTTCCCTTAAAGCAGCTTCATCAATCTGTATAACCTTTATCCCGTAGTTTTCCAGCTCAAGAACTTCTTCTTGAATTGCAAGCCCTATCTGGTATGCAATTGTTTTTAAATCTAAGTCTTCCCTTACAAAAGACCAGTTTTGAATGGTAATAGGTCCCGTAAGCATTCCCTTTAACGGTTTATCAGTCAGGCTTTGAGCATACTTAGTCCATTGGACAGTGATGCTTTTTTCCCTTTTAACATCACCGAATATTACAGGCGGTTTTACTCCACGGGTACCATATGATTGAACCCAGCCGTTTTCTGTAAACAGAAATCCGGATAAATTTTCTCCGAAATATTCAACCATATCGTTTCTCTCGTATTCACCATGAACCAAGACGTCCAGCCCAAGTTCATCCTGTACATTCACGATTTTTTTAATTTTATCTTTTATGAAATTGTCATATTCCGGTTTGGAAATTTCCCCTTTCTTGTGTGCCATTCTGATTTTTCTTACATCGGCTGTCTGCGGGAAAGAACCTATGGTAGTTGTAGGCAGTTTAGGGAGATTCAATAAGTCATTTTGCTCTCTGATCCTTTCAGTGAAAGAACTTGTTCTATTGAAATCATCCTCTGTCAACTCAGCCACTTTTCTTCTGATATCTTCAGAATAAAACTCTTTTATTTTATTTTTACATTCAATCAAGTGGATATTTTCGATGTACTCAGGGTTTTCTTTGAAGTTATCGCTTGAAAATATTTCTTTCAAGTCGCTTAGTTCGCTAAGTTTTTCCTCTGCAAAAGCGAGCTGATTTTTATAAGTTTCGCTCAATTTTGTCTCATGCCTCAAAGTATACGGGACATGAAGCAGAGAACAAGAAGTGTTTAGCACTATATTTTCAACTGGAACCATTTTTTTAATTCTGTCGATTATATCTGCACTTTTTTTATAATTATTTTTCCAAATGTTTTTTCCGTTGACAATACCTGCAAAAATTACTTTGTCTTGGGGGAAACTGTTTTTTTCAAGCAAGTCCAAGTTTTTGTATCCCTCAAGAAAATCAAGTCCCACAGCAGAAAACGGATGTTTTAAAATGTCGCTGTATACATCCCTGACGTCCCCAAAATAGGTTTGAAGTATGATGTTTAAATCAGGTTTAGATTCAAAGATTATGCTGTATATATTATTGAAATTCTCAATATCATTTTTATCGAGATCAGTAACCAGAATAGGTTCATCTATTTGCAGATATTTTACTCCGGTTTTGCTTAACTCAGAAATTAACTCTTTGTATATTTTAGCGACTTTTAGCAGGTAGAGGGCATAATTTTCTTTACCTTCTTCTATCTTAGACAACTTCAGGAATGTCAGCGGCCCTATAACAACAGGCTTTGTTTCGATTCCTATATTTTTTGCTTCTAAATATTCGTTCATTATTTTTTGGCTGTTAAGCTTTAAGTTTGTTTCACTGCTCAGCCTAGGAACTAAATAATGGTAGTTGGTGTTGAACCACTTTTTCATAGGAAGCGCCTTTACTTCACCATTTTCATTTTGATATCCTTTTGCCATTGCAAAATAGGTATCCAATTCACTTAAGTTTAAGTCTTTGTATTCTTTTGGAATAGCATTCAGCATTACAGTGGTATCTAAAAACAGGTCATAAAAAGAAAAATCATTTGATGTCATAAAATCAATACCTGCATCACTTTGAAGCTTCCAATGTTTTTCCCTGATCTTTTTACTTTCGCTGATCAGCTCCTCTTTTGAGATCTGATTTTTAAAATAACTTTCTGTAACTCTTTTTAGTTCTCTTTTTTCCCCGATTCTAGGGAATCCGATAACTGCTGTTTTCATTAAATAAACTCCTCCTAATATTTGTTGTTGTTGATTTTGCTTAAGAAATACTTATCTTAAAGCGGATATTAGGAGAAACCGAAATTTACTCTCATGTGTATCACCTTCCCTCCGAAGTTTTTAATATTAGGTAAGTCTCCTGACTTAGCTTCATCCTACTTCCTCACCTTCCCGGTTTCCCAGTGGTATATCGAGGTTTCGTCCACAATACAGTAGCGGGGGCTGTGCTGGATTCTAACCAGCTTCCTTGTTATGAACAAGTGCACCTAATATTTATTATAAAAAAAAGACCTCTGATAAGAGGCCTTGATTTATGCGTATCTAAGTATAGATTGCAATGTAGATCCCTCTCATCTGTGATACAAAAGTATCTCTGGAATTAGCACCACACCTTTGAGGTAGGTTGCTGAGATATCAAAGGGCCAGTCCCTCAATCTCTCTTGATAAGAAAATGTTTAATTGATGGGATTCTATAACTTTTGAATATAAATGTCAAGAATAAATTTTAATTTATATAATTATATTAACTTAAATTTCTACTTGGGTTATTATGGAAAATCCTTGATTTTCTTTGGATGCAGACTTTTCAGAAAGAACTTTTTTTAATAAAAAAATTCTTTGTCACAAAAGTTGCTACCTGTATTTAAAACAAATATTGAATTTCTTGCAAGTACATA
Source organism: uncultured Ilyobacter sp. (assembly GCA_963668015.2). Lineage (GTDB taxonomy): Bacteria > Fusobacteriota > Fusobacteriia > Fusobacteriales > Fusobacteriaceae > Ilyobacter_A. Next base: position 43,181 of record CAXXCR010000002.1, read on the forward strand.
AAAACCTTTTTGGTCACGAATCGCACTAATGAACACAAATTCAAGTTAAAAACCTTGGTCACAGAGTTGCACGGAGGAAAAGATTGAGTTTCACAGAGAAATGCTAAAAACCTTTAATTCACTATGTTTTTAATGATTAGCGAGATTAGTGTAATTTGTGATAAAAGAAGATTTTGATTTAAAGGTTCTCTCTGCGTAGCTCTTTTTTTAAATCTCTGTGAAACTCTGTGTCCAAAATAGGTTTAGATAAAATCAGTAATTTATTGCAATAGCTCTAAGCAGCAACTTGAGTTAATTAATTTTTGAAAAAAATACACAGTTATGCTAAAATACTTAATTATTTTTCAGTTTTAACAGAGAGAGGGGGAGCAAAATGAAGAAAACAGTCTTATTGGGGGACAGTATTACAGAATGGAATCCTATGAAAACGGAGGAAATACTGAACTTGGGAATAGCTGGAAATACTACCGAGGATATCTGGAAAAGAATAGATCAGGCAAAAGATACAGGGTGCCGGAAAGTTATTTTCAAAGCTGGAATAAATGATGTTTTGAAAAATTTTTCGCTTGAAAAAAGTCAAAATTTTTATAAAAAAATATCCTGTGTACTGAAAAATGAATTCGAGGAAGTCGTATTTTTATCTGTACTGCCTATAGTGGGAAGAAAGATGATAAACAGGAAGGTAAGAAAACTGAATAATGTGATAGAAGAGATCACATTGCAAAATAATTTTGAGTACAGAGATGTACACCATCTGTTTTGCGACGAGGAGCTCAACTTGAAAAACGATTATTCAACAGACGGGATACATCTTTCTGTCGAAGGGTATAAAATTTTAAACGCAGAGATAGGTGAATTACTATGTGTAAGATAATCAGAAAACAGCGGTTGGAGCAGATGCTTTGAACCGTTGTTTTTTTTATAAAGAACAAGTTTATAGAATCTGTTTTTGAGCCCATTTATAAAATTTTACAAAAATTATATTGACAAAAAATAGAAATGGAGTTATGATTATATTGTGCATATGCACGACAAAAAGGAGGGGGACATGCCGCGTTTTAAAAAAAAACAGATACTGCCGAAACATAGAAGGCAGGAGGACTTTTAAACCTACAGGACATCCGATACAATCGTTGGAAAGTGTGGAGATAGCCTTGGATGAATTTGAGGCGATAAGACTTTGTGATCTGGAGGGCAAAAACCAAATAGACGCCAGTGAAGTAATGGGAGTTTCAAGGGGGACCGTACAAAGGTTGTTAAATTCTGGAAGAAAAAAAATAGTAGATGCATTGTTGAACTCCAAAGCAATAAATATAAAAGACACTTATGATAAATAGAGGAGGCGGAAAATGAGCTGTGTAGAAGCTGAAGACAAAGTAAGAGAGATGAAAGAAAAAATATTAAAAGACAATATGGCGAAGATAAAGCATAAAATCGTCGTTATGAGTGGTAAGGGCGGAGTCGGGAAATCAACGCTTTCCACAAATATAGCTTACGGATTGGCTCTCCAAGGCAAGAAAGTGGGGCTCTTGGATGCCGATTTACACGGACCGAATATACCACTAATGCTTGGTATAGAGGGGACAAAGCTACCGAGTATAGAAGAGCCGTATCAAGTAAATAAAAACTTGAAAGTTATATCACTGAGCTTTTATATGCAGAGTTCTGATGATCCGATCATCTGGAGGGGGCCTGCTAAAATTGGAGCAATAAAACAGATGTTGGGGGATGTGCAGTGGGGAGAACTGGATTATCTTGTAATAGATCTTCCGCCTGGAACAGGAGATGAACCTCTGACAATTGCACAAGACCTTGGAAAAGTTGACGGAAGCGTTATAGTAACTACACCTCAGGATGTGGCAATACTTGATTCCAGAAAATCAGTGAAATTTTCTAAATTGGTTAATATGCCGATATTGGGTATAGTTGAGAATATGAGCGGTTTTGTATGCCCTCACTGTGGAGAGAGAATAGACATCTTCAAAGTAGGCGGAGGTGAAAAGGCTGCTAAAGAACTGGGGGCAGATTTCTTAGGTAAGGTTCCTATGACTCCGGGGATAGTAGAAGCCGGAGATTCAGGAAAACCATATATTTTTTCAAATAAATCTTGCATAGCTGCAGAGGCACTTAAAGATATAGTTAACAGTTTAATAGAAAAAGTGGAGGGAGAAAAAATGGATAAAATTGATATGAGAATCGCATTTCCAACAAATGACAGAGAGAGCGTAGAATCACATTTCGGACACTGTAAAGAATTTGCAATATTTACGGTTAAAGGTAATGAAATAGTTGAGAAAGAATATTTAACTGCACCGCCTCATCAACCTGGATTACTTCCTAAATTTTTAGGTGAGCAAAAAATCACAACAATAATAACTGGTGGAATGGGTCAAAGAGCAATAGACTTGTTTAAAGCTCAAAACATTGACGTTATACTTGGAGCTAAAGGAAGATTAGAAAGTAATTTAAATGAATTTATGGGTGGCAACCTTATTTCAACTGGTTCGGCGTGCAGCCATGACCACGACGACCACAGCTGCGATCATTAATAAGAGCCGGGGAACCGGTTTTTATTAAACAAATAAACTTGGTCAATCAAATAATATCAGTTGCAAATTTTCTGAAAGGAGTGATTTTGATGTTTGGAGACAGAAAAGGGCCGTTGGGAAAAGGTGAAAAAACCGGAAGAGGTCAGGGTTATTGCAACGCTTATGATGTTGCAGGTTATATGAATGGAAGAGGGGGCTTTGGAGGATCTCAGTTCGGCAGGTCTTTTAACTGTAGAAGAGGGCTGGGAATGGGTAGAAGATTCGGAGCCGGAATGGGATTTAAGGGAATTAGAAGCTTGGACAATGAGTATCCAAACGATATTGAGTTGTTAAAAAAGACAAAGGAACTCTTGGAGAAGGATCTTGAAGCAGTCAGACAGAAACTGGGGGACCTTGAAAAGTAAGGATGTTTTGTAGGAGAGGAGGAAGGTATGCAGACAACACTTGAGTGTATCCCATGTCTTTTGAAACAGGGAATACGGATTTCAAAATTTATGAACTGCAGTCAGGACGCAACTGAAGATATGGTGAGGGAGGTAATGGCTTATATGCACAGTGAAAATTACCGCTCAAGCCCTCCTCATATTGCCAAGAACATATACAAAATAATAAACAGGCATATGGGTGTAGACGATCCGTATTTTTTAATAAAAAGATACTACAACAAAGAACTTTTGAAAATAGAATCAGAGCTGGAAAAAGTGATTGAAAATTCGGAAAAACAGTTCAGTACGGCGGTAAAACTTGCTATAACAGGAAATATAATCGATTTTGGGATAGGCTATGACATAGACAAGGAAATGGTGTTTGAAAGGATTAAAAACGTGGAAGCCGCTGAATTAGCTGCGGATGACATAAAAGAACTCTATCAAAGTTTAAGCGGAGCGAAGACACTTTTATACCTCGGGGACAATTGCGGCGAGATAGTATTCGATAAGGTGTTTATGAAATACCTGAAAAAAATATTTTCTCAATTAAAGGTGCATTTCGGAGTAAGGGGGAGCGCCATAATAAACGATGTCACAGCTGAGGATGCAGAAGAGGTCGGAGTAGGTGAAGTGGCTGAAATCCTGAGCAATGGAGACTGTGCACCGGGTACAATCATAGACAGCGTTAGCCAAGAGTTTAAAAAGATCTTTTGCAGCGTAGACCTGATCATTTCCAAGGGGCAGGGGAACTATGAAACCTTAAACCAAGTGGACAGGGAGAATGTTTATTTTCTCTTTATGTCAAAATGTGATGTATTAAGTCAAGAATTAGCTGTAGATAAAATGAGTCTTTTGTGCTTGAAAAAATAGTTACATAGTTTTTTCAATAGCTTTTATATGAATGCAGTTCATGACTAGAAGGAGGAACTATGAAAAGCTTATTCGATAGGACAAGTATTAAAGGTTTAGAAATTAAAAATAGGTTTATTCGGTCAGCCACTTGGATGGATATGGCCGAAGAAAACGGCCATTTGAATGAACAGATAATAAATATGTATGAAGAAGTGGCAAAAGGCGGAGTCGGGCTCATAATAACCGGGTATACTTTTATATCATCTGACGAACAGCCTAACCCAAGAATGACAGGTATTTATGATGATTCATTTATAGAAGAGTATAAAGTCCTAGTTGACAGAGTACATAAAAATGATAGTAAAATTGCACTGCAAATTGTACTTGGTGGCTCTCAGTGCATGCACCCGGATGCTTATAAAATGAATATTTACGGGCCAACGGCAGTAAAAAATAGAGTTACAGGTATAACGCCGAAAGAAGTTACTAAGGAGGAGATAGCTGACATAGTCAAAAAGTTTGGAGATGCTGCATACAGGGCGAAAGAGGCAGGCTTTGATTCAGTTCAGATCCATGCGGCCCATGGTTATTTTTTAAGCCATTTTCTAACTCCGTATTACAACAGAAGGGAAGATGAATACGGGGGAACAGATATACACAACAGAGCCAGAATAATCTACGAAACCATAGAAGAGGTAAAAGGAAGAGTGGGAGAAGACTATCCTATAATGATAAAACTAAATTTCGATGATTTTATGGATGAAGGAGAGGGACTAACTAAGGAAGAGTCTATAGAAGTCTTTAAACGTGTATCTGAACTTGGAGTGGACATAATCGAGGTCAGCGCGATAAATGGATCTTCCGGAAAAGGATTAAAACCATCTATTTCAGGGGTGAACTCCCTAGAAAAACAATGCTATTTCAAAGATGCAACTATTAAAATTGCAAATGAAGTAAAGTCCAAAGTCATTTTAATGGGTGGGAATAAAAACTTCAATTTGATGAATGACATACTTAATCAAAGTAAGATAGAGTATTTCTCAATGTCTAGAGCACTGCTTTGTGAACAATATTTGGTCAACAAGTGGAAGGAAGACAATAATTATAAAGCAAAGTGTATTTCGTGTAATAAGTGCTGGGATACACAACCGAATTCATGTTTCTTTAATAGATAATAATCAAGGAGAGTATTTTATGAAAAACTTAGCATTAAATAATTATAAAAATGGATGCAATTGTGCTCAAGCTATATTAAAAACTTTTGCTTCGGAACTTGAATTGGACGAGGACATTGCGATGAAGATGGCTTCCGGTCTCGGGAGCGGCATGTACACAGGAGAAACCTGTGGTGCGGTAAGTGCTGCATTTATAGCATTGGGGCTTAAACATGGCGGTATTGACTTGGAAGAGAGAAAAACGGTTTTAAAAAAATTAAAAGAGTATGAGAATGAATTTAAGGGTAAGAATAATTCTTTGAACTGCAAAGAACTGAAAACTGTATATAAAAAAGACTGCAAAGAATTGGTAAAAGATTCTGCAAGATTACTGGAAAATTTATTGAAGTAGTCGATTAGTTTGGAAGTAATTAGCTTTCAATAACAATTTGATGATATTTATGTCTGTTTCGGCATTTCCCTCAAATATTGTCATAATTTTTGAAGGTTAATTTACTCATAAAAGAACCATCCTGTTTATAGAGATACTGCATCCAAAAAACAGGATGGTTCGATTTAAAAATTTTCAAATTATTAATTAACCTGAGTTCTACCTGTATTTAAAATAAAATATTGAATTTCTGAGAATCTTTTTGCACACAGAGTTTCACGGAGATTTAGAACATGAGCTTCACAGAGAAATCCTTAAGTCAAAAGATTTATTCTTTGTCACGAATTACACGAATCTCACGAATGATTCAAAACCTTGAAAATTAAAGATTTTTAGCAAGACTCTGTGAAGCTCACTCTTTTCCTCCGTGCAACTCTGTAACCAATTTTTTGACTTTCTATTCGTGATAATTAGTGCGATTCGTGACCAAAAAAGTTTTTATATCCTTACAAGAAATTCAGTAATTTATCGCAATATAATGGCAGCAACTTCAGTTAATTAGAGTATAAATTAACTAAAGATTTTGATTGGATTAAAGAGGGTTAACAGATATGTATAAAACACAGCACTTGTTAATTGAAAACTGAAATTGATGAATAAATATTAGGAGGAAATAAGATGAAAATAGCAGTAAGCGCTAAAAGTGAAGGATTAAATGCTAAGATAGATGACAGATTTGGGAGATGCGAATATTTTGTCATTGTAGACAGTGAAACGGCAGATGTAAAAACAATAGAAAATGAGGCGAAACATGAAGGGGCAGGAGCAGGAGGTAAAGCGGTAAGAGCCCTTTCGCAAAATGGTGTAGACGTTGTGATAGCACCTGAACTTGGCCCAAAAGCGGTTACTGCAATAAAAGCATTTGAAATTAAGGCTTTTAAAAAGGATGAGTTTGAAACAGTAGGAGATGTTGTAGAAGCATATAAAGCGGGTAAACTTGAGGAGTTTAAACTTGCTACAGTGGAAGAACATGCCGGTCTTAGGAGAGTGTAGGGTGTATGAAAATAGCAGTTTTAAGTGGTAAAGGTGGAACTGGAAAGACGACAGTTTCGGTAAACCTTGCCGTACAAAATCCAGACTGCGTACTCATTGACACAGACGTGGAGGAGCCTAATTCACATATATTTTTAAAGCCGAATGTAGAGGAAATTATTCCTGTGGCAGTGGAATATCCGCAGGTAGATGCAGAAAAATGTACATTGTGCGGAAAATGCGGGGATTTTTGTAATTTCAATGCAATAATACCTGCAAAAAATCAGGTGATTGTATTTAAGGAAAGCTGTCATAGCTGTGGAGGATGTAAAATTGTATGTCCAGAAGATGCGATTTCTTATAGCAAAAGGGAAACTGGTAAGATATACAGCGGAAAAAGCAAGTACAATGATGTTCAGCTAAAATACGGCGAACTCAATGTGGGTGAACTATCGGGAGTAGCTATAATCAAGGAGGAAAAAAAGCTCGTAGAGGGGGAGGAATGCGTTATAATCGACTCACCTCCCGGAACCTCGTGTGCTACGGCCAATACTATAGAAGATGTCGATTTTGCAGTATTGGTGAGCGAGCCAACACCGTTTGGTGTCAGCGATATGAAGATGGTTGTTGAAATGCTGAGAGATATGGGTATTCCGTTTGTTGTAGTGGTAAACAAGGCGGGTCTAGGTGACAACGAAATATATGAGTACTGCAGATCTGAGAACATAGACATATTAGAAGAGATCCCTTATGATGAGAGCATAGCCAAACTGTATGCAGATGGAGAAATATTCAGCCTGCATATTGAAGAGTATGGGGATAGATTTAAAAAGCTTTTCAACGGGATAAAAGAAAGAGCCAGCGTGGGGAGGGGATAACATGGAGATAAATGAAATAGTAGTAATATCGGGAAAGGGTGGTACTGGAAAAACAACCCTAACTTCCTCACTTGTTCCGTATTTCCAAGATGTAGTGGTGGCGGACTGCGATGTAGATGCACCTGATTTACACATACTTTTTGACCGTAAAATAAAAGAAGAAACAGATTTTGTTGGATTAAAAAAAGCGGTTTTAGATAAGGAGAAGTGCATTAACTGTAAAATATGCTATGAGTCGTGTAGATTTGATGCCATATCAGAAGACCCAATAGAGATACATAGCTCAAAATGTGAGGGGTGTGGTTTGTGTGAGTTTGTGTGCCCTGTGAATGCAATTTCTATGGAAGATGCAGTAGTAGGGAAACTTTTTGCTTCCGGAACGAAGTACGGAGATATGGTACATGCAAGGCTTATACCTGGAGAAGAGACCTCTGGTAAACTGGTGTCGGAAGTTAGGAAAAGAAGTAAAAAACTTGCTCTGGAAACCAATAAAAAACATATACTGGTGGACGGGTCACCCGGGCTGGCGTGTAATGTCATATCTTCTATAACCGGTGCAAAAAAAGTAATTATAGTTGTGGAACCCACTTTCTCCGGATTGCATGATCTGAAAAGGGTTTACCAGTTGACTCAAAATTTTAGGCTGCCGGTTTATGTAGTGGTAAACAAGTATGATATTTCAGAGGAAAAGACTGCTCAGATCGAGAAGTATTGTAATGAAAACGGGATACAGGTGGAATTGAAAATACCATTTGATAAAAGAATGGTGGAAGCTGTTGTGGAAAAACAGATACCTTCCGTCTATAACGAGGAGCTGTTTGAAAAAATCGGCTTTGAAAAGTTTGTGCAAAAATTGAAAGCATAGATTGGTGTATGAAAAGATCAAGGAGTGGTGTGTGTAGGCTCACTCTTATAGACAGCAGGGGGTTATTGGTATGCTAAAAGCTGGAGTTGTAACAATAGAAAAGAATGGTATCAATTACCTTGTTAAAAATGGCAGTAAAGTAAAATTCAAGCCGTGGTTAAGGGAGATGTTTTCTTTCTTATATGATTCTATAATGTCGAGATCAGTATTTCCAAAAAAACTTGAGGCTTCCATTGAAAAGCATACCGTGTTTCTAAAAAATGAATATATGAATATTCGCAACAGCAATGTACTGGAGCTGGGGACAGGAAGCGGGAATTTGTCCCGAAGTCTTCCCAGAGACAACAGATATACGGGAATAGATATAAGCAGGAGCTTGTTAAGGATAGCATATAAAAAATTTACAAAAGCAGGTTTTAAAAATCCCAAATTATTCCTATGCAGTTCTGAAGAGCTACCGTTTGAAGATATGTTTTATGACATATGCATCTGTAATTTATCATTAAATTTTTTTGGTGACTTAGACAATGTTGTTAAAGAAATCAAAAGATCGTTAAAAAAACATGGTGTGTTCATCTGTTGTGTCCCTGTACCGGAAAGAAAGAAAAATAAAGATATTATAAGAGGGAAGCTATATTCTGAAAATGAGTTGAAAGAAATATTTGAAAAAAATGGTTTTTCATTTATACCATTGGATTTAAATAATGGTGCACTATTTTATTTTAAAGCAAGTGTAAAGATTTGAATAAATACAAATATTAATTTAGTATGGAGGTAATAGTATGGAGAAAAAAGTAACAAATTTCAAAAGCTGTTTGAAAGCGATGCCGGATATACTGGTTTCTTGCAGAAGCAAGGATGGGGAGGACAACGCCTTAGCGGTTGGATATGCGTGCAACTGTAGCTATGACCCGCCTATGGTTATGGTAGGAATTGTTCCAAGTCGTCACTCTTATAAAATGATAAAAGAAACCGGGGTGTTTGTTGTGAACTTGGTTACTGAAGAGATGAGAAAAGAATACGCTTACCTTGGTAGTAAAAGCGGACGTGACGGGGATAAGTTGGAAGCACTGGGAATGAAAAAAGAATCCGGAATAAAAGTGGATGCGCCGTTGCTTGCAGACTGCCCGGTAAATATAGAGTGCAAAGTGGTGGACTCTATAAGAACAGGATCACATGAGATGTTTGTTGGGAAGGTCGAGTATATCCACGCAAACGAGGACCTTATAAACGAAAACGGAGAAGTGGATTACTCTAAAATAGATCTTTTAAAATTTAGATAATGGTTATTATTAAAGGAGTTACGGATGATAGATAAAGGACATGTGTTTTTTACATCGGAATCAGTAACAGAAGGGCATCCGGATAAAATGGCAGATCAAATTTCAGATGCAGTACTTGATACTATTTTAGGACAGGATCCAAATGCAAGAGTAGCCTGCGAGACTACACTTACAACCGGATTAGTGATGCTTGCAGGTGAGATAACTGCAAACTGTTATGTTGATTTTCAAAAAATCGTGAGAGACGCCATAAAAGAGATAGGATATACAAGGGCAAAATATGGATTTGACTGCAATACGTGTTCAGTTATTTCCAGCATACATGAGCAGTCACCTGATATTGCAATGGGAGTAGATGAATCTTTAGAGAGTAAAGAAAAGAATATTTGTGATAAAACTGAATCTTTAGGGGCTGGAGATCAAGGAATTATGTTTGGTTATGCTGTAAAAGAAACAGAAGAATTAATGCCCCTTCCCATAACTTTGGCACACAAACTTGCAAAAAAATTGTCAGACATTAGAAAAGATGGGATCTTAGATTACTTGAGACCAGACGGGAAAACCCAGGTTACAGTAGAGTATGTTGACGGCAAACCAGCAAGAGTTGATACAATAGTAATTTCCATTCAGCATAACTCAGAAGTCGAACATCAAAGAATAGAGCATGATATAAAAAAATATGTGGTACAGGATATTATTCCAGCAAAACTTCTTGATGAAAGAACTAAATTTTATATAAATCCCACAGGAAGATTTGTAATAGGCGGTCCTCATGGAGATGCAGGACTTACTGGAAGGAAAATAATAGTTGATACTTATGGCGGAATGGGTAGACATGGTGGAGGAGCTTTTTCTGGTAAAGATTCTACAAAAGTAGATAGATCAGCTACATATGCAGCTAGGTGGGTTGCTAAAAATGTAGTAGCTGCTGGAATTTCAGAAAAATGTGAGGTACAGCTATCTTATGCTATAGGGGTTTCTCATCCTACATCTATAGCTGTAAATACTTTTGGGACAAGTAAGATAGAGGATGAACAGATAGTTGAAATAATAAATAAAGTGTTTGATTTAAGGCCTGGAGCTATAATAAGAGAACTTGACCTCAGAAGGCCGATCTTTAAGCAAACAGCCGCCTACGGTCATTTTGGAAGATTGGATTTGGATTTGCCTTGGGAGAGGACAAATAGAGTTGATGAAATCAAGCTATGTCTGGCCGAGAATTGCTAATATAACAAAGGAAATGCTAATAAAAATAGAGCTTGGAATTTTAACTCTTAGCACTATTTTTTTATTTTAAGGTATATTTTTCAGGAAAAAGTAATAAAAATTATGATGGTTTTCATTTACGGTTGCTGTGGAGTTCTAGAAAAAAGCGTATGAAATTCAATTGAGTATATTTGCATAAACTAGAACTTGGTAAGGTGTTTGCAAAAGAGTTTATTGAAACTAAGCATCAATAAGAGTTTGAAAGCTTGTAGAGAAGAAAAAGTGTAAATTAATTATTTTTAAAGAGGTGAAATATTATTATGTATACCTGCGGAATTTGTAGAATACATGCTTGTAGAACCGGTGAAAAAGAAAAGATGCCTAAAAATTGTCCCTGCCTGGAAACTGAACAAGAGATCATTGATAAAAGCAAAGACCTGTATAAAGAGGAGGAAAATAAAAAGATAGCATACCAAGCAGCACTAATTGAGTCATGGGGATACGGTGAGAAGACGAGGTTGGAGGAAACTATGGAGTTTGCTAGAAGATGCGGATACAGGAATATAGGAGTTGCATTTTGTCTCGGTCTGCAAAATGAGATGAGGCTGCTGCACAATATCCTCACAGCAAATGGATTTGATGTGAATTCAATAATATGTAAGAGCGGGAGCATCCCAAAGGAGAAACTGGGGGTAGAAGATAGTCAAAAACTCCGTCCCTGTACTTATGAACCTATGTGCAACCCCATCGGACAGGCTCTATACCTAAATAAGGCTAAAACAGATTTTAATATTCTACTTGGTCTTTGTGTTGGACATGATTCCCTTGTTATAAAGTATCTGGAAGCTCCTGTAACCGTACTTGCCGCAAAGGACAGGGTTCTCGGACACAATCCTCTATCTGCAATTTATCTTTCAGAAGGGTATTACAGAAAAAAACTTTATCCTGACAAATAATTTGTTCATTTAATCTCAATCAACCTTGGCAAGAAGTTGTGCTTGGTATTTATGTAAAAATAATGTGCCACTGAAGATATAATTATTATCAGTAATCATTTTGTTGAAATAATTTATAGAATTACACTATTGAAAACTTTAGATAAATAAAATTAAAGGAAAGGTAAATAAATTCGGTAAAATTTATTGGATGCTCTAATATTTTCTACTTGTAAAATAAATTTATAGTGGAGGGGAAAGCAATGAGAGGAAGAAAAAAACACGGAATGCCATCTGAAGAAAAAATAATGGTGGAAGAACCTGTAATCCAAAACAGCATGCCTTTAATAGGTGATGATGCGCCTAGTTTTACTGCAGTGACAACACAGGGCGAGATAATATTTCCTGATGATTATACCGGTAAGTGGGTTATATTATTCAGCCATCCAGCGGATTTTACCCCTGTGTGTACAACAGAGTTTATGACTTTTGCAACAATGCAGGAAGAGTTTAAAAAATTGAATACAGAACTTATAGGTCTTTCTATTGACAGCCTTTATGCGCATATAGCATGGCTGAGGACAATCAAAGAAAAAATTGAATATAAGGGGATGAAGGATGTAGAAGTTATGTTCCCTCTCATAGAAGATCTCAAAATGGAAGTAGCTAAAAAATACGGTATGATACAGCCAAATGCTTCTACTACACAAGCTGTAAGGGCTGTATTTATAATAGATCCAAGTTCAAAAATAAGGGCTATTCTATACTATCCACTTTCAAATGGAAGAAATATGGATGAAATAAAAAGATTGATCATAGCTATGCAAAAATCAGACAAGGAAAATATTGCTACACCTGCTAATTGGCAGCCTGGCGATGATGTGATACTGCCGCCTCCAGGTTCGTGCGGAACAGCTAAAGAGAGAGTGGAAACTGAAGAAGAAGGAAAGTATTGCTTGGATTGGTTCATGTGTCTGAGAAAAGATAAGTAAATATGAAAAAAATGTTATGTCGCAGACAGATTAATTTGCCTGTGGCATCTTAAATAATAAGAAATTGATTTACTTTGCAATAGCTCGGAATAAAAAGTATTTCAATTATCGCTATTTATAATAGTCTGTGTATTTAAATAAAAAATCACCCAAATTAAAATATAATGGGTGATTTTTTATTTTTTGAAAATTACTTTATAGGTATAAATCTAGGTACTCTTTTGTTATAGACGCATATGTGTGAAAATCCCTCTTCCAGCAAAATTTTGTACGCCAGATCAAATCCGGAACAGATCTGATCTACAGAGTGTCCGTCAGAACCAACTGTTATTATCTCTCCACCGAGTTCACGGTATCTTCTAACCAACTCATTACTCGGGTGCGCCTGACCCAGACCGTATCTGTAGCCGGAAGTATTTATCTCTATCCCCTTTCCCTTGTGCATGATGGTCTTCAATATCTCATCCAGTATATCGGCGAAATCAGTGTACCGGATGGACTTGTTTTCATAGCCTCCGTAGCGGATAACGTAGTCCAGATGCCCGTATACGTCGAAAGCGTCACTTTTCTTTACGCAGTACAGCATATCTTCAAAATATTTCATATAGGCCTCGTTCTGATTTTTGTTTTGAAAAAATTTCTTCCCGTCTACGCCGCCCAAGTCGATTTTTTCAACTGTATGTGTGGAGCCTATTACGAAATCAAAAGGGTAGTCTTTTACCATACGATCCATTTTTTTCAGTATTTGCGGCTGCAAACCAATCTCTATACCCAATTTAACCTGGATCTGTTCTGCATATTTTTCCTTTAAAATGCTGTATACTTTTGTATACTCGTTGTAGTCTATCAAGCTGTTTGGGTCTATATAGGGGTTGTCGTAGTCGTAATGGTCTGTAAAACAGATATCTTTTAAATTCAATTCTATAGCTTTTCTTATCATATCTTCCATAGAAGACTTCGCATCGCTTGAAAAATCAGTATGTAAATGATAGTCGGAATAAAACATTTTTAATCTCCTTAATTATTGATGGTATAATTGTTAAAACATTTAAATTCTGGTAACCTGATATTTGAGAAATATTATTTTCTGATATCACAGGGTGATACGGCTTTAAACTTCTAAGTTGTATATCGTTTTTAATTATATCCAAAATTTGAAGGGATATAGATCTACACCTGTTTATCTATCATAATTTTTACGTCTCTATTTATTTTATATCAAAAAAATTACAATTTAAGCTTAACTTCAATTTTCTATCCTGAATCAATAAATTTTTTCTGCTTTTTAACAGCTAGAGAAAGTTTCGGAGTCCAGGCTGAAATTAAAAACAACGTGTATATAAGTATGAAAGCTAATATAATTTTAAAGAAATAATGTTTCAAATAACTGTGTTATACACAAGTTTACACTGAAATAGAATTCGTGTCAACCGCATAGAGAAGTTCTGTTTTTTTAAAATGATCATATGCGAGTAAGATGCTAGAGATTTTCGGGTATATATTGTAATTAACTTAAGTTGCTTTTATATTAAATCAAAATATTGACTTGTTTAGGTCGTAGAGATTTAAAACAAGAACAGTACAGAGGAAAAACTTGAACTAGATAAAATGTCATTGTAAATAGTGATTTGTTTGAATATACTTATCGGTATAATTTGATAAAAACTATAATTTTAAAGGATATTCAAATTGAGAACTAAATATTAAGAGTGTTCATAAATATTATTTTTTGATTAGTATTGACAAAAAAAGGAAAAAGAGGTAGAATTTTAATGTGCATATGCAACATCACAACGATTCCAAAAATAAGTAAAATTTTAAAACAATTCAAAATTCTTATCAAACCTTTCGATATAGTTTTTTTAAACTTCTAATTTCTAACTTTTGACTTCTAAATTTTTAATCCATTTTCAAAAAATTCTTTCTCTAGTTTTGCTTTTAGTAAATTTATTTTTTAACTAAAATACCTCATATCTGTTTTAAATTATTTTAAAAAAAATATATATTTAAGTTTTAAGGAGGGGTAGCATGAATAAAAAAATACTATTTTTTCTGTTTTCCATGATATTTTTTATAAATTCATATGGGAAAAACTTGATGCTGGTCAGTGCTGCTGGGTATAAAAAACCGATTCAGGAGATATCCAGTCTTTATGAAAAGCAGAAAAATACTAAGGTGGATTTGATGTTCGGGAATATGAGTCAAGTAATTAATTACATCAAAAATACAAATGATATCAAACTTGTAGTTGGAGACAAAAAATTTCTTGATAAATCAGGCATAAAATTCCAGCACTACAAACCGCTTGGGAAAGGGGTTCTGGCAATTGCTTACAGGAAAGGGCTTGAAATATCCTCTGCTAAGGACATATTAAACAGTAGCATAGAAAGAATACTTGTACCTGATGCAAAGAAAGCTATATACGGTGTAGCAGCTGTAGAATATCTGAATAAGAAAAATTATTATGGGGACTTAGAAGATAGGCTCATGTTTGTTCAAACAGTTCCTCAGGTTTCTTCTTATCTCATAACAGGTGAAGCAGATATAGGGTTTATAAACTTGACAAATGCGCTTGCTTTAGAAGATAAAATAGGTGGTTATATTTTAGTTGACGTTAAAGATTATTCAGAGATACTAATATCATTGGGAGTTATAAAAAAAGATGACATTGAGGCAAATGAATTTTTAGAATTTTTGAAAAATGATAAGGTAAACAACATACTAAAAAAATACGGAATAAGGCAGCTTTGATATGCGCCATTATTTATTTGAAGCAAAAGTTCTTGCCTCGCTTTTTCTAACCTTAAAAATAATTATCTCTTCTATACCCATTCTTTTTCTAATCGGAATCTTAATAGGATATATCTCATGCAAAGAAAACAAGATAATAAATGAAATATTGGAAATCATAACTACCTTGCCGATGATCTTTCCACCAATAGGGCTTGGATTTTTTATGCTGTACTTTTTCGGTAAAAATGGTTTTATAGGTAGATTTCTGCCCGAAAACCTAAGTTTAATATTCAATTTCAGAGGTTTGCTGGTTGCAGCGGTTATAACCGGCTTGCCGTTTATGACTAAATCTGTAAAATCAGGAATAAAAAATGACGTTTTGGGCCTGTGTCAGGCAGCCTATACCCTCGGTAAAAGCGAACTTGAAACTTTTATCTTTATAGTTATACCAAATATAAAGCTGAATATTATTTCGGGGCTTATACTGGCAACTGGAAGGATATTGGGTGAAGTTGGCATAACTTTGATGATCGGTGGAAACATTGCTGGAAAAACAAACACCATATCACTGGAGATATATAATTCAGTACTAGATGGGGAATATGAGAGAGCTGTCTTTTTAGCAGTTTTACTTGGTATTTTTTCTTTTATCATTTTTATTTTTATAAGAACATTTAATAGAGATTATTGATAGGGATTATTTGGGAGAGGATGTCTATGTTGGAGATAAATTTGGAAAAAAGATTTAAAAATTTCAATCTTGATGTTGAAATTGAAATAAAAGAAGGCGAATTTGTATCCATATACGGAAACTCCGGTTCCGGTAAAAGTACCTTATTAAATATGTTAGCCGGACTCATGAAACCTGATAACGGAGTTATAAGTTACAGTGATAAAATTTGGTTTAGTAAAGAAAAAAAGGTTAATCTAAAACCGCAGAAAAGAAATATAGGGTATCTGTTTCAAGAGCACAGAATATTTACTAATATGAGTGTTAGGCAAAATATAGAGTTTGTTATGGATAAAAGGAGTACCGGAAAAGACGAGATAGATGAACTTCTCTGTCTCATCGGTTTAAAAAAATATGAAAATCTTAATGCAAAAAAACTTTCCGGAGGGCAGAAACAGAGATTGGCGCTTGCAAGAGCCATAGTCAGAAAGCCGAAACTTTTTCTTTTAGACGAACCTTTATCTTCGTTGGATTTTGAAATAAAATCTATGATGAGGGACAAGATAAGAGATATACACAAACTGTACAAACCAACGGTAATAATGGTGAGCCACAGCATAAGGGAAATAGTAAATATATCAGACCGGATATTATTTATGGAAAATGGAAAGATAGTGTCGCATAAGAAAATAGATGATATAGAGCTTTTGAAATATAAAAATGTTTTAAACTGTGAAATCAGGGATATAGTAATGAATAGTGTATAATATTTGGAGGTGTTTTTATGTCTTTTTATATACCGGACAGTGAACTGGAAAAACTTATCGAGGAGGATATCTCGCCGATAGACCTTACTTCTTACGTGGTTGGAATAGGGGATGAAAAAGCAACCCTTTCATTCAGGTCAAGGGATAAAATAGTGGTGTGTGGAACGGAAGAAGTTGAGAAAATTTTCAGAAAATTGGGGATAGAAACAAGTTGCATGACCCCGTCAGGGACAGAGATAGAAGAGGGGACCATGTTTATAAAAGGATCCGGCAGTGCCAAAAATATCCATATGGCTTGGCGGACTTGCAGTAAAATATTGGAAAGTTTTTGTGGGATAGCCACCAGGACAAGTCATTTTGTTAAAACTGCAAAATCAGTAAATGAAAGTGTAAATATAGTAGCAACGAGGAAGAACATGCCGGGGACCAAAAGGATGGCGATTAAGTCTATTATGGCAGGAGGAGCGTATCCGCACAGAATCGGACTGTCGGAAACCATACTTATATTCGACGAACATATAAAGCTGATAGGTGGTTTGGATGCTCTCATAGAAAAAATTCCAGAGATAAAGCTGAGTTCCCTTGAGAAAAAGATTTCTGTGGAAGCCCACAACCCTGAAGATGGCCTTAAGCTTGTAAAAGCAGGAGTGGACATAATCCAGGTGGATAAGTTCGCTTGTGATACTTTACAAAAGTTTGCATTAGACGCCAAGGAAATAAATCCGAAACTGGTAGTGGTGGCAGCAGGAAATATAAGGCAGGATAATGTTGCCGACTATGCAGAAACAGGGGCTGACCTTTTGGCAACTTCTACTCTCTATTTTGGAAAACCTGCAGACATAAAAGCAGAGATAGAGAAAATATAATACTTATATAGGGGGATTATGGTATGAAAAAAAACATTGAAATTATTTCTTGTAATAATGTTTGCAACATTATTTTTAGGATGCGGTAGTGAAAAGAAAGAAAGTAAACAGCTAACAGTATCAGCTGCCGCAAGTCTAACCGAGCTTGTCGGGGAGTTAAAACCTATGTTTGAAAAGGAATACGGGGCAGAGCTTAGTATAAACCTTGCATCTTCAGGTACTCTTCAAAGACAGATAGAAGAGGGGGCTCCTGTTGACGTATTTATATCTGCAAGCAGTGCTAAGATGAATGCCTTGCAAGAGAAGGAACTCATTGTGGAATCCAGCAGAATAGATCTGCTTAAAAATCACTTGGTTTTAGTAGTTTCCAAGGATAGCAAAGATAAAATAAAATCTTTAGAGGACTTGAAAAAAGATGGTATTAAAATAAGTATAGGGGAACCAAATTCCGTGCCGGCAGGAAGGTATGGTAAAGAAAGCTTAGAGTACTATAATATATGGGGCAGCATAAAGGATAAAATGATATTTGCGAAGAGTGTAAAACAGGTTGTTTCTTACGTAGAGTCAGGTGAAATAGATGCCGGGATAGTGTATAAATCAGACACTACGTTATTAAAAAACAGTGTGTTAGCTCAAAAAATTGAAGCAAAATCACATAAACCAATAGTATACCCCGTGGCCATAATAAAAAACAGTGAAAATAAGGAATTAGCAGAAAAGTTTATAAGTATCTTTGAAAGTGATGATATAAAAAAATTAGTAAAAAAATATAATTTTGAAATTTAGGTAAACGTATTCAAGATATGCATATGGGTACTTGTGCTTATTTTAAAATTTGAAGTATATAGTGATAAAAAGATGACTTTAACAGTCATCTTTTTATTTATTTAAAATGTATATCCCAGTGAAATGGAAAATAAAGGGCCTGGATCATCAGCATCGTTGGATACAACTAAGTTGATAGGACCAATTATTGTATCCCATCCTATACCCAAACCGTACCCGTGTAAGAAATCAACGCCGATTTCATTTTTTTCTTCAATGATATCTGTGGAGTATGTCAAAGTATTGTACCTGGCCAGGAGATAAAGTCTTTCCTTTAGTTGGTACTGGAGACCTATACCGGCAGAGGCAAATTCTTTGGCATATTTTCTCATGGTGTTCATTCCGAAAAACTTAAACTCGGAATTAAAATAATCTTCTCTGATTCCTCCTATTTTAAAGTATTCATTAAGCGGGATTCCGTCACCAGAAATTTTTCCAGCATTTGAAAATACATTCACTGATAATTTTTCAGAAATTGAGAGATAATCTTCTAAATCACAAACAAAACCGTTGAATTCCACCTCATCCTCATTTAAAGATTTCCCGGAAAACTGCGTCATTCTGAGAAAGAATCCCCTATCAGGAAAATTTAAATGGTTACGCCTGTCCGATATAAAAAAAACTCTATTTTTTAAATAATCATTGTCAAACTCAAAATCATCGAAGTCTTTACTCCCTTCTTTATAGTTGCTGTTGTTATTTTGATATCCGAGCTGTACGGCAGCAAGATAGGAGTCGAAAAATATTGTGCCTGCATTGAAGTTTAAGTATGATGTAATATTATTGTACTCAGAAACTTGGTCGCTGTCATGATAAATAAAAAGTGGATTAATATCGACACCTATATTGAAAACCCCAGCGAACTTCAAGTTTCCAAATCCGTACTCTGAAAAATATTTAAAATCAATTTTAGGATACTTGGATATTTCCAGCTCTGTAGCTGTATTGCTCGTAAATTGGGTTACTTCAGATGATTCCAGCAATAAATTTACTGAAAAACCATAATCACTGTTGTATTGTATCCCTCCTCTAATGTAATTTCCGCTGCTTTCATTAACACTTATTACAAGCATTTCATCTTGCACCGAATAAAAAACCCTGTTGACATAGTTCAATGCGTAGATTTTTTTCATTAAAACAGTAAGATCTTCTTTTGATAATTGAGCGGGCAGCTCCTTATTCAATAAGTTTTTTACATGCTTAGTTGTGAGCTTGTCGTTGCCATGTAAGTCGATAGAAGTGATTGTGGCATCTTTTTCTGACAAAACAGTTCTTTTCTTAGTTTTTTTGGTGTTTGCAGCAAGCGTGCTGAAAATATCGGAAAACTTCCTAGCTTCTTTTTCGCCGCGAAGAACTAGATCTTTCATATTTTTAAAATTTAGCGGAGAGTGCTTTTTTACGTCAGGTATGATAAGAATGTCAGCAAGCTCTCTTTGCATTTTGGTGTCCTCGACTCTTTTGTAGGTGGACATTATATCCAGAATTTCAATAAAACTAGAACGTTCTGTTATCTCCATAGCTTCTGCAGATATATCTACAGCTATGACTAGATCGGCGCCCAGGTCAATTAACTCCTTTACAGGGAGATTCCTTGCCAGTCCTCCGTCAACAAAATAGATTCCCTCTTCTTCTACAGGATCCAGAGCGGTTGGGATAGCCATACTTTTGAATGCTGCTTTTGCAAGGTCCCCTTCGGAGATTACAACGGCTCTACCAGTCTGAAGATTTGTTGTGACAGCCCTAAATGGAATGGGGAGCAGGTCAAAGTCACTGATTTCCTCTGCCTTCCAAAAAAGAGACTTTAAAGTGAGGTACATATTTTCTCCTCTCAGTGCACCTTTTGGAAATTTTAGATTAAAATTATCGTCAATCTCCATATTTAAAAAGAATTGTTCAGTTCTCACCTTATCTATCAGAGGTATAAATTTTCTTTCGGGAGTATCTTTGAATAGATAGGGCCAATTTAATGACAGCATGATTTTTTCAATTTCTTCAGGAGTATGGCCGATACTATATAAAGCACCGACAATACTGCCTATGCTGGTACCGGCGATATAGTCAATTTGTACTCCGTACTCTTCTAAGACTTTTAATACACCTATGTGTGCAGCCCCCTTTGCACCACCGCCGCTGAGTGCCAACCCTATTTTAGGTCTCCTGCCGTGAGCCTTTTCAAAATTTGCGAGATATTCCGGTGATATTTTTTCAATTTTTGTTTTTTGTAACAGACGGGCTTGTTTTTATTTTCGACACACCTTCAGGTGCTTTTTTTTGAATTTCATTATTGGCCAATATATTTAAGCTTACAAAGATAAATATAAATATAATATAATTTTTTTTTCATAACCCACACTCCGTTTTATATTTAAATTATTATCATATCTAAAATTTACGCTGGAAATCAAAAAAATCTTTTTTAATGGAACTTTTAAAAATGAAACTTTACTGAAATATAACTAAGCTAAAGTATTTACTTGTATCTAAATTATTGAATTTGTCGTATACCTATACAATTTTTTAGTCACGAAATCGCACTAATGAACGCAAATTAAAATAAAAATCTTGGTCACAGAGTGGCACAGAGGAAACGAGTGAGTTTCGCATAGTATTAGGAAAAACCTTGAGTTTTTCAGGTTTTGAATGATAAGTGAGATTAGTGTAATTCATGACAAAAAAATGATTTTGACTTAAAGATCTTTTCTACGAAGAACTTTCTGTGAAACTCTGTGTTTAAAAAATTATTTTAGATGAATTCAGTAATTTATCACTGTAATTTTTAAGTAACTGCTTGTGTTGATTATGAAAAATATTTAAATTGAATTAAAATTTTATAAGAATACTCTATTAAATTGTTTTTCTTTTTATTTACATATGCTATAATTTGCCTAGGGTGATAAATATGAAGGATAATATAGTATTGATAGGATTTATGGGCAGCGGTAAGAACCACAGTGGGGAAAAAACGTTGCAAAAATTCTGGATATGAAATTTATAGATATGGATGAACTTATAGAAAAAAAAAGACGGAAGACGTATAAGTGAAAATCTTCAAATGCGATGGCGAAAAAGTATTTTCCGTGAAATTGAATCGCAGGTTGCCGGAAGAGTGCAGCAGGATGAACAACGTGGTTATTTCAACAGGCGGCGGAGTTTATTTTAAACCAGGACAATATAAAAAATCTGAAAAAAAAGCTCACTTGTATTTTACCTAAAGGCAGATGCCAACTGCATATACCAAAGGGTGAGATACAGCAAAACAAGACCTCTGTTAAACGTGGATGACCCGCTAAAAAAGATAGAGGAACTTTTAAACGGCAGAAAAGAGCTTTATGAAAAGTCGTGCGACGTCGAGGTCGATATAAATCTGAGAACCTACATAGACGATACAGCACAGGAAATAAAGGATATATACATAAGAACATATTAGGAGGGGCTATGGAGAGGGTAAGAGTCGATTTAAATGAAAATTCATATGACATTGTCATAGGAGATAATATACTTGATAATATAGGGGAAAACTTGGGTAAGTATAAAAAAAATTCTTTTGATTTCAAATGAAACTGTTGGGCCGTTATACTCTGAAACAGTTATTAAAAGCTTGGAAAATGAAGGAAAAGAGGTACACTATTTAGAACTTCCAGATGGTGAAAAAATATAAATCAATTGACAGTGCCTTAAAAATATATGATTTTATGCTGGACAGGAATTTCGACAGGGGAGGCCTGATACTGAGCCTTGGAGGCGGAGTAATATGCGATCTTTCAGGTTATGTGGCGGCTACCTATATGAGGGGAATTGATTTTGTACAAATACCTACTTCATTGCTGGCTCAGGTGGATGCAAGTGTTGGAGGTAAGGTGGCGATAAACCTTCCAAAAGGTAAAAAATCTGGTAGGGGCTTTTTTACCAGCCTAAACCTGGTTTATATAGATACAGGAGTAATAAAAACCCTTTCGGAAAGGGATGTGAAAAACAGGTTTAGCAGAGATTGTTAAGTACGCAATAATACATAAGAGTAAGTACTACGAGTTCCTTATGGAAAACGCTGACAAGATAAAGCAGCTTGATTCGGATACTCTAATCGAGATGATAAAATGGTCTTGTGAGATAAAGGCCGACGTTGTATCAAAAGATGAAAAAGAGATGGGCCTAAGGGCGATATTAAATTACGGACACACTTTTGCCCACGCGGTAGAGACTCTGGGGAAATACGAGATATACAGGCATGGAGAAGCTGTTTCCATAGGGATGAAGGTCGCTGCAATGCTCGCAAAAGAACTCGGAATGGTTGACGATGAGTTCATTAAAGCCCACGACAAGATATTGGAAGTCTTCGATCTTGAAAGAGAGATAATAATGTACAACGAGGACAAACTTATAGAACTTATGAAAAAGACAAAAAAGCCAAAAATAACAAGCTTAAATTTGTGCTTCCTAAAAAGGTAGGGGAAGTGGAGATACTCGAAGTTGAAGAAGAGGATTTCAGAAACTTTTATTCAAAGCAAAGCGGTAGAAAGATCAAGGCCGTTGTGGATATAGGCACAAATACCTGTAGGCTATTTATTGCTGAGGTTGAGGGAAGTAAAATACTTAAAAAATATAAAAAATTAATGGAGATAACAAGACTGGGCGAAAAAGTAGACCAGAATGGGTATCTTTTGGCTGGAGCCATTGACAGAACTTTGGATGCATTAAAAGAGTTCTCGAACGAGATAAAAGCCTACGGTGTAGAAGAGGTGCTTGTTCACGCCACATCCGCCACCCGTGATGCCGAGAACAGAGAAAAGTTTATAGAACTTGTAAAAGAAGAAACCGGCTTGGAGGTAGAGTGTATCAGCGGAGACGAGGAAGCTAAACTGAGTTTTACAGGTGCACTTGACGATTTTTCCGGAGATATAATTTTGGTGGATATCGGCGGTGGAAGCACTGAGTTTATACACGGAAACAAAGATGGGATAGACTACTTAAAAAGCTTTAATATGGGATCTGTAAGACTCAAGGAAAAATTTTTCCAAGATGATGATTACAGTGCGAAACTGGAAGAAGCAAAGAACTGGGTAAAGCAAAATCTTGAGGAACTCAGCTTTTTAAAGGGTAAGAATTTTCAGCTGGTGGGAGTTGCAGGGACGGTAACGACACAGGTAAGTGTGCTGAAAAGCCTGGAAGAACATAATAGTGAAGAGATTCATAAATATGCTTTGAGTAGAAATGAAGTGGAGGAAAACCTAAAGAAATTCCAAGAAGTTTCACTTGAAGATAGGAAAGCCATAAAGGGGCTACACCCAAAGAGAGCCGAGGTTATAGTCTCTGGAACACTTTTACTTTTATGGATAATGGAGATACTCGGCAAGGATGAAATACTTGTTTCTGAATCTGATATTCTTGAAGGAATGATGAAAAAGATCAAATAATGACCAGGGGATGGGTTCTGATTTGACATCTTGAAAATAATATAATATACTCGTAATAATTGTAATATGGGTGAAAGAGGTGTAGAAGATGGCATTGGGAACGGTAAAATGGTTTGATCCTAAGAAAGGTTTTGGTTTTATATTGGGGGATGATGGCAAAGATATTTTCGTGCATTTTTCCAATATAAATATGGATGGCTTTAAAACTCTGACTGAAGGTCAGGAAGTCCACTATGAGCTTTATGAAGGGGACAAAGGACTGCATGCAAAAGATGTGAGGCTCTACTAATAAAAGCTAGCCTGTAACATAAAAAAGTAGGGGATATCCCCTACTTTTTTATGTTACAAAGAGTTGAATATAATCAGCGTATAAATAAAACTTTTGTAAATTGATTTTAAATTTTCAAAAGTTTTGGGAAAATGTGAGAAGGGTAAATGATTCTACTTACAAGAAGGATCAAAGACATAGAAGATATCCCTTTTATATATCTTTCTTCAGGTGCTGATAATTTGGAGAGATTTAATCACGGTTCCTGTTATGGATGCATTTATAAAAATTACAATGAATGAATTACTGGTTTTTCTATTAACAACGCTTTAGAGCACTTTAAAATAAAAAAAGATTTTGAAAACAGGGAAAAATGGCATGAACAGACGGAATTGATATCCGGTTTCGGGTACTGGGATCTTGATCTGAATAAAAAAATTGTTATCTCGTCTGCAGTTGCAAGAAAGATATACGGTGTAGAATCAGCATTGGGAAAGTGCAAAAAGTCCCCCTTCCCAGCCATAGAAGCTTATTGGATAAATCACTGTTGGATCTGGTGGAAAAAGGCATACCGTATGAAATAGAATTTAAGGTAAGGCGTTTAAATGATGGTAAACTGATAACAGTTCACTCAGTTGCTGAGTTTGATAGGGGAAAAAATATAGTTAGGGGAACCCTCTACGATATATCTAAGCAGAAGAGTTTATCAGGATAAGAGAAGAGGAATATAAGGGGATATTTGATAATAACCACTCTGTAATGTTGGTGATAGATCCTGAAACATGCGAGATTACAAATGCCAATCCGGCAGCTGAAAATTATTACGGTTGGACTAGGGAAGAGTTAACCACTATGAAGATAAGTGATATAAATACTCTAAGTAAAGATGAAGTGTATGCGGAGATGCAGATTGCCAAAAGACAAAACAAAAACTTTTTTTCATTTAAACATAGGCTGGCAGACGGCAGTATAAGGGACGTAGAAGTGCATTCAAGCTCTGTGAAGTTATGGAATAAAAACAGGTTGTTTTCAATAATTCACGATGTAACTACACGTAAAAATGCAGAAAAAGCAGTCAAACATCTGGCTTATTATGACCAGTTGACCAAACTTCCAAATAGAAGAAAATTTTCAGATGTATTGCGTG
This sequence comes from uncultured Ilyobacter sp., assembly GCA_963668015.2. Classification (GTDB taxonomy): domain Bacteria; phylum Fusobacteriota; class Fusobacteriia; order Fusobacteriales; family Fusobacteriaceae; genus Ilyobacter_A. The sequence continues at coordinate 68,433 of CAXXCR010000002.1, forward strand.
AAAAACTCTTTAAAGGGAATAGAAATGGTTTGGAGGTAGCACTTTTATATATCGATTTGGATCACTTTAAAAATATAAATGATACATACGGGCATTATCTAGGGGATCAGTTTTTAATTAAAGTGGCAAAGCGTTTAAAAAATACAGTAAAAAGCAAAAATATATTCCGTTTAGGCGGAGATGAATTTACCGTAATTATAGATAAGTTTTCATCTAGAAATGAAATATCTCTAATATGTGATAAAATCTCAGAAAATTTAAAGGCTTCTTTTAATATTCTAGGTAACGAGATATTTACTTCTGCCAGTATTGGGGTATCCGTATATCCGCATGATGGTTTTGACTTTGACTCTATTTTGAAAAATTCAGATTTGGCAATGTACGAAGCTAAAAATAACGGTAAAAATGGGTACTGTTATTTCTCGGAAGAGATAAATGAAAATCTGAGACGCAGGGTAGATATAGAGAGGGACCTAAGAATCGCGTTGAAAAATGATGAACTACAAATATATTACCAGCCTAAAATAGATATGCGTAAAAATAAAATAATTGGTGCAGAGGCTCTGTTGAGGTGGAAAAAAGCCAGGCTTGACTATAGATATCCAGATGAATTTATACCGATTGCCGAAAAATCCGGAATAATTTTGGAAATAGATAAACTGGTATTGTTGAGTGCCTGCAGGCAGATTGAAAAGTGGGAAAAGCTACAGGAGAGCTCTCGTAAAGTATCGGTAAATATTTCCGGTATGCACTTTAAACAGGGCAGGATTTTAAATACAGTAAAAGAAGTTATGGAACAGGTAGATTTTTCCCCGGAAAACTTGGAGATAGAGATAACCGAAAGCGTATTTATGGAAGTTATAGATGAAGCTGTAGCTAGGATTGAAAACTTTATCTAAATACCAAGTATTAGATTTAGAGGTAGGGGATGAAATAATAACAAATCCGTTTACTTTGACGGTAGGAACCCTTGTAAGAAGGGAAGGCAACTTCTGGTTTATAAATCGTTAGAAGCAGCTGATATTCAGCTGCTTCTATTTTTTATTATTTATATTATATTTTGAAAGTTACTTTAGAAGTGATTCGACTTAGAAAATATTAAATATTGGTGCTGTTTTTTTGGTACTTTGATCTACCGAAAAGAATGAATACCTGTAGATACTATGAAGAGAAAAGAAAGTACGATAAAATCAATATGATTTAAATATAGGCAGTAACTTAGGCTACTTATTTGTTAATTAGAATATTTTATTTCAGAAGTTGCAGAATATATAGATGTTCTTGAATCCTTTTATTGACAGTTATTTCAACTGTTTTGACAAGTTATATTCTATGTGGTATTCTATATTTTAATAGTAAAAAATAATCGTAGGATTTATGGTGACAATTTTGTGATTGGGGGAATATTATGTTGAAAGTGGACCTAAACAGCGATCTGGGAGAAAGCTTTGGAAGTTACAAAATAGGAGAAGACGAAGAAATAATTAAAAATATAAGCTCAGCTAATATAGCCTGTGGATGGCACGCTGGTGACTCCCTTATTATGGAAAAAACAGTTAAGCTTGCTAAAAATAAAGGAGTAGCTGTTGGAGCCCACCCGGGATACTTTGACATGGCAGGTTTTGGGAGAAGAAATTTACTTGTAAGTGCAGAAGAGTTGAAATCATATGTAAAATACCAGTTGGGGGCTCTGATGGCCTTTGCAAAGTCAAATGGAGTCAGCGTGGAACATGTAAAACCACACGGTGCCATGTATAATATGGCGGCAAAAAATTATGACTTGGCGGAAGCAATAGCCCAAGCAATATATGAGGTTGACGATAATATAATCCTGTTGGGGCTTGCAAATAGCCAGCTCATAAAAGCCGGAGAGGAAATCGGGCTTAAAGTCGCAAACGAGGTTTTTGCAGATAGGGCATATATGCCTGACGGTACTCTGGTTCCCAGAAGCAAAGGTGGTGCACTTATACAAGACACGGGAACAGCTATAAAAAGGGTTGTAAAGATGGTGAAATATGGAATGATAGAAGCTAGAGATGGTACAGAGATCGCCATAAAGGCGGATTCCATATGCGTACATGGGGATAATCCACAGTCACTGGAGTTTGTAAAAAATATAAGAAAAGCTCTGGAAAATGACAATATTCAAATAACTTCACTTAGAAAAGTGTTGAAATAGGTGATCGTCATGAAAATTAGATATCTTATAGCAGGGGACAGTACTCTGATAGTTGAGTTCGGTGAAGAAATTTCCCCTCATATAAATGAAAAAGTCAGGTCGCTTATGCAATATCTGGAGAAAAAAGATTTAGACGGCATAGTAGAGATGGTGCCGACATACAGGTCGCTTGCAATACACTATGATCCGCTGACTCTGGAAATTAAAGACTTGAAAACCGAAATAGATAAAGGTGAACATGAATTTGTGTGCAATAGTAGTACAGGCAGGGTGGTGGAAGTCCCGGTTCTTTATGGAGGAGAATATGGGCCGGATATAGAAAATGTGGCCAGGCACAACGGTATAACAGAGGAAGAGGTCATAGAAAGACACAGCTCAAAAGAGTACTTGGTACATATGCTCGGGTTTACCCCAGGATTCCCGTATTTGGGTGGTATGGATGAGAAAATAGCGACTCCGAGACTGAAAGTGCCCAGAGCAATGGTACAGGGAGGCTCTGTGGGCATTGCAGGCTCACAGACAGGAATATATCCAGTTGACAGCCCGGGTGGGTGGCAGATCATAGGGAGAACCCCAATGAAGCTTTTTGATGTCAACAGAGAAGAGAAATTTCTATTCGCTCCCGGGGATAGACTTAAATTTACGCCTGTTGACTCTGATGAGTATAAAAAGATAGAAAAGGGTGCAGAGACAAAAACATACGATACTGAAGTGCAGGGTGAGTAGAAGATGGGTAAAATAAAAGTATTGAATGGCGGTCTTTTTACAACTGTTCAGGACAAAGGAAGATTTAAATATCAAAAATTCGGAGTGCCTGTATCAGGAGTAATGGACAGCTTTTCATATAAAATAGCAAATTTATTAGTGGGGAATAGCAGTGGAGAAGCAGTTCTTGAGGCAACAATGGTGGGGCCTGAAATAGAATTTTTAGATGACACTGTAATAGCTGTAACTGGAGGGGACTTGGGATTTAGTATAAACGGGGAAACGGCACCTATGTGGCAGGCGCATCCTGTTATGAAAGGTGATAAGATATCATTCTCAGACTTATATAAAGGTATTAGGGCCTACATAGCTTTTTTTGGTGGCATAGATGTACCAGTGGTCATGGAAAGCAGGTCAACTTATGTAAAAAGCGGCATAGGGGGTTACTGCGGCAGGGCTCTTAAAACCGGAGATTTACTGAGAATAGAAGACTTCGAAAGAAAATTAGAGGAATATCCGCTAAAAAAAGTTCCTGAAGAACATATTCCTAGTTATTCTGAGGATATAGAGATTCGGGTTGTGATGGGGCCTCAAAATGATTTTTTTACTGAAAAAGGAATAGAAAAGCTTTTAAATGAATTTTATACTGCTGGTATGGAGTGCGACAGAATGGGAATAAGGCTGGATGGGGAAGAGATAGAGCATAAGACAGGTTCTGATATAATATCTGATGCGATATCATTTGGTTCAATTCAAATCCCTCTTTCGGGAAAACCAATTATTATGATGGCGGATAGGCAGACGGTAGGTGGGTATACAAAAATAGCGACAGTTATAAGCGCAGATCTGCCAAAATTGGCTCAGACAAAACCAGGTGACAGGATAAAATTTAAAGAGGTTTCTCTTGAGGAGGCGCTTTCTGCCATGAAAGAAAATAGGGAAATTTTCAATAGCATTGAAAATAATTTAGATTTGGTAGAGGGTCACTGGGAAAAATATAAAATAAAAGAATTAATAAAAATCTTTGATTCCAATAGTATAAATGAAATTGCATACGAAGATAAAGAATTTAAAATAAGCATAAAAAAATGAGGATAGAATTTTAATGTGGTGATTGAAATGCACGTTATCAAGTGCTTAAGCGATATTATAAAACTCTAACTTTTTTTATATACTCCCACTTATGATGCTGGGAGTATTAATGGTTTTGGGCATTACCTTGGCAATAACTTCATATTCACTTAAATTTTTAGGTTAGTAGGAATCCTGCTGCTAAACTTATAAATTCTTCTACTGGTCCATTAACAGCAATTCCCGCATTCTTAAGCAAAATATTATTTTAACTTCTATTTTCTTCATACTTCTCTTTTTCTAAGATCATTTCTTCAGTTAATGTCTTAATCATCAATATATGACTAGTCACTGCAGTCGCTATGAAAATCAACAATATTCTAGTTTTAAAATTTGAAACAAAAAAGAACGCTGAAGAATAAAATCATACACCACAAGAAAGCTATTGATATTACCTTTGATTTTAGAGAAATAGCTCTAAATTTTATATAGTTCTCGATGTAACTTCCAAACACTTTATGATTGATTACCCACGTATATAGAGTTTTCGAGCTGTTCATAAAACATGTGGCCGAGAGTAATAGAAACGGAGTTGTTGGAAGCACAGGTAGTGCTATTCCCAGTATACCCAAAAATAAAGAAATAAACCCTCCAATAATTAACAAATATCTCTTCATAATCCACTCCTTATCTATAAAAGTCTGAATAAAAAAGAAACTCAAATACAGAAAAAATCCTAACCCCTTAGAAATTCTAAGGGGTTGTTTTTTCTTTTAACTAATAATATTAATTTTCAGTCTGCAGATATATTTTATTATTCAATGTCAAATCTATCAGCATTCATTACTTTAGTCCAAGCAGCAACAAAGTCATTAATAAATTTTTCTTTTGAATCATCGGATGCATAAACTTCTGCAAATGCTCTAAGTTGAGAGTTTGAACCAAATATTAAGTCAACACGTGTAGCTGTCCATTTTAACTCTCCTGTTTTAAGGTCATGACCTTCGAATATATCCTTGTCATTTTCAGTTGGTTTCCACATAGTTTCCAGATCTAACAAATTAACAAAGAAATCATTTGTAAGGGTTCCGGGGTTATCAGTAAAAACACCATATTTTGACTCTCCGTAGTTAGTATCTAAAACTCTCATCCCCCCAACTAATACTGTCAGTTCGGGTGCTGTAAGAGTTAGTAGCTGAGCTCTGTCTAGTAGTAACTCTTCTGCACATACTGAATATTTTTTCTTTTGATAATTGCGGAAACCGTCAGCTGCAGGTTCTAACACAGAAAATGAGTCTATATCAGTTTGTTCCTGCAACGCATCTGTTCTTCCAGGAGTAAAAGGTACGGTTATTTCCACACCTGCATCTTTTGCTGCTTTTTCAATTCCTGCACTACCTGCAAGAACAATTAAATCTGCTAATGATACTTTTTTATTTCCAGTTTGAGATGTGTTAAATTTATTTTGAATTCCTTCAATAATTTGGATAGTTTTCTCCAATTTTTCAGGTTCGTTAGATTGCCAGTCTTTTTGAGGTGCAAGTCTAATACGTGCTCCATTAGCACCTCCACGCTTATCAGATCCTCTAAATGTTGATGCTGATGACCAAGCTGTAGAGACCAACTGAGGAACAGAAAGTCCTGAATTTAAAAATTGATCCTTTAACTCTTTTATATCTTCTTCATCAACTAATTCATGATCTACTGCAGGTACAGGATCTTGCCAAATTAACTCTTCTTTTGGAACTTCAGTTCCAAGATAACGAGAACGAGGTCC
>CAXXCR010000003.1:0-107729 GCA_963668015.2 uncultured Ilyobacter sp.
GGTTCGGCAAGAAGTATGGGTATAAAAATAACTGACTAATTAATTCGAATAGAGTGATGTGCACTGTTATTTTGGAGTACGGAGATTAGTGGTAGGAAAAATAATCCGCTTAACCACAAAAGGAGGAAAGCAGAATAATGGCAAAAAAAAGAGGTAAAAAATATTTAGAGATAGCGAAGCTGGTAGAAGCTGGTAAACTATACACAGTTGAAGAAGCTTTAGAGCTAGTTAAAAAAACAAAAACAGCTAAATTCGTTGAAACTGTAGAGGTTGCTTTAAAACTAGGAGTAGATCCTAGACATGCCGACCAACAAGTAAGAGGTACAGTTGTACTTCCTCACGGTACAGGTAAAGACGTAAAAATATTAGCAATTACTCAAGGTGAAAACATAGAGAAAGCACTAGAAGCTGGAGCTAACTATGCTGGAGCTGAAGAATACATAAGCAAAATTCAAGCTGGATGGTTTGACTTCGATGTAGTTATAGCTACACCGGACATGATGCCTAAGCTTGGAAAATTAGGAAAAATATTAGGAACTAAAGGGTTAATGCCTAACCCTAAATCAGGAACAGTAACTGCAAACATTGCTCAAGCTGTATCTGAATTCAAAAAAGGGAAATTAGCTTTCAGAGTAGACAAGTTAGGATCTATCCACGTTCCTATCGGTAAAGTAGATTTTGAAGATGCAAACCTTGAAGAAAACTTCAAAACTTACTTGGCTGAGATTGTTAAGTTAAAGCCATCTGCATCAAAAGGTCAATACCTGAAAACTGTAGCTATTTCATTAACTATGGGACCTGGAATAAAAATAGACCCAGTATTAGTTAACAAATACTTAGAAGCATAGTTTACAATAAAATAATTCATAAAACCAAAGACAGTAGGTGGAATTTCCTTAAATATCCTACCGAGGTGGATGTGTAAATGCAACGCAAAACCTCACTTGATATACAAACCTCCGTCTTTGTCTTTGGCCGGAGGTTTATTTTTGAAATAAGAGGAGGTGAATAGGGAATGGCAACTGAAGCTAAAAAACAGGTTGTAGCAGAATTAGCTGAGAAGATCAAAAAAGCAGAATCTATCGTTTTAGTTGATTACCAAGGTATCAAAGTTAACGAAGAGACTGAATTAAGAAAACAAATGAGAGAAGCTGGAGCAGAGTACGTCGTTGCTAAAAATAGATTATTCAAAATTGCTTTAAAAGAAGCAGGAGTAGAAGATTCATTTGATGACGCTTTAGAAGGTACAACTTCATTCGCATTTGGATATGAAGACGCAGTAGCACCTGCTAAGGTAGCTTATGATTTTGGGAATGGTAAAGAAGTATTTAACATCAAAGCTGGATACTTATCTGGTAAAAGAGTAGATGCTGCTGAGGTTGAGGCATTGGCAAAACTACCATCAAGAGAACAACTACTTTCTATGGTGTTGAACGGTATGTTAGGACCTATCAGAAAACTTGCATACGGTTTAGTAGCTATTGCTGATAAGCAAGAAGCGGCTGAGTAATTTAAAAACAGGAATCTAATTTTAGAAAAAAGAAAATTTAAGGAGGAAAAACTAATGGCATTCGATAGAGAACAATTCATCGCAGACTTAGAAGCGATGACAGTATTAGAACTTAAAGAATTAGTAACAACATTAGAAGATCACTTTGGAGTAACTGCAGCAGCACCTGTAGCAGTAGCAGCAGCAGAAGGTGGAGCGGCAGCAGCAGAAAAAACTGAATTCGACGTAGTTTTAGTAAGCGCTGGAGCTAAGAAAATCGCAGTAATCAAAGAAATCAGAGGAATCACTGGATTAGGACTTAAAGAAGCTAAAGAAATGGCTGAAAAAGGTGGAGCAATCAAAGAAGCAGTTTCTAAAGACGAAGCTGAAGAAGTGAAAGCTAAATTAGAAGCAGCTGGAGCAGAAGTAGAAGTTAAGTAATTGAATAAATTGCTTTAAAGAGTAGAGGCACTCTTTGGGAGTGCCTTTTTACTCATTCTTTAGGAAATATGTACTTGAAAAATAATATAACGTCTAAAAAAATATATTGATGATTGGTGATTGATATATTCACCGGGTTAATATATCAGCTATTAATCATTAATGAAACAATGAGGGGTGTGAAGCAATGGGGAAACTTATTGAAAGAACAAGTTTTGGAACAATTCCAGAAAGAGGTACTATGCCTCACTTTTTAGAATTCCAACTGAACTCTTACGAAGGCTTTTTTGCAGGTTAAGAGGGTTCCTACAGAGAGATATAGCGACGGATTGGAGCAGGCTTTTAGAGAAACATTCCCTATAGAATCATCTGGAGGAGATGTTAGACTAGAGTATTTATGGTATGAGCTTCATGAAAGTGAACCTCCTTTAAATGACGAATTAGAGTGTAAAAAAAGAGGTAAAACCTATTCAGCATCTCTTAAAGTAAGGCTGAGATTAGTTAACAAAAAAAGCGGGAATGAAATCCAGGAGTCACTAGTTTATTTTGGTGAAATTCCATTAATGACTGAGAGAGCTACATTTATAATAAATGGAGCGGAGAGAGTAGTGGTATCCCAGCTACACAGATCACCAGGGGTTTCTTTCAACAAAGATGTTAATATCCAAACAGGTAAAGATCTGTTTACAGGGAAGATAATACCTTATAAAGGTACATGGCTTGAGTTTGAAACTGATAAAAACGACTTTTTGAATGTTAAGATAGATAGAAAGAAAAAAGTTCTTGCCAGTGTATTCTTGAAAGCAGTCGAGTTTTTCGAAACGAACAAAGAGATAATGGATGAGTTTTTCGAAACAAAGGAACTTGACTTAGTAAAGTATTACGAAAAATACACAGATAAAACTGAACTGCTTACAGTTATTAGGACAAAACTAGAGGGTAGTTTCCTGAAAGATGATTTAATTGACCTTGAAACAGGGGAAATATTAGCAGAAGCTGAGGGAGTTATAAGCGAGCACACAGTTGAAACTATTTTAGACATGAAAATGGAAACAGTTTCTTACTGGGAAGTAAAACCTGAAGATCTAGTTCTGGCAAACTCACTTGTTAACGACACAACTTCAAATTCAGCAGAAGCAGTAATGGAAGTATTTAAAAAACTGAGACCAGGTGACCTGGTAACGGTAGACAGTGCGAGATCATTGATAAGACAAATGTTCTTTAATCCTCAAAGGTATGACTTGGCTCCTGTTGGAAGATACAAAATGAACAAGAGGCTGAAGTTGGAACTGCAAGATGACGAGGCTCAACTTACAAAAGATGACATAGTTTCAACAGTAAAATACATTAAAAAACTGTATAACGGAGAGGGTCATACAGACGATATAGACAACCTTTCAAACAGAAGGGTAAGAGGTGTAGGAGAGCTCCTACTTATGCAAATAAAGAGCGGATTAGCTAAGATGGGTAAAATGGTAAAAGAAAAAATGACTATCCAAGACATCACTAGCTTAACTCCACAATCACTTCTTAACACAAGACCGCTTAATGCGCTTATACTTGATTTCTTTGGAAGTGGACAACTTTCTCAGTTCATGGATCAGTCAAATCCGCTTGCTGAACTTACTCATAAAAGGAGAATATCTGCACTTGGACCAGGAGGACTTTCAAGGGAAAGAGCCGGATTTGAGGTTCGTGACGTACACGATTCACACTATGGTAGAATCTGTCCTATCGAAACTCCAGAGGGTCCAAACATCGGTCTTATAGGGTCGCTTGCAACTTATGCAAAGGTAAACAGATATGGGTTTATTGAGACTCCATACATAAAAGTAAAAGATGGTTGTGTTAACTTTGAAGATATAGAGTATCTTGCAGCTGATGACGAAGATGGATTATTCATCGCGCAGGCAGATACAAAAATAGATGAAAATGGTAAACTTCTTGGGGAAGTAGTTTGTAGATTCGGACATGACATCGTTCATGTACCAGGCGAAAGAGTAGACTACCTAGACGTTTCTCCAAAGCAGGTTGTATCAGTATCAGCAGCACTAATACCGTTCTTAGAACACGATGATGCCAACCGTGCACTGATGGGATCGAACATGCAACGTCAAGCGGTACCATTATTAAAAGCGGAAGCTCCTTTTGTTGGAACTGGAATGGAAAGAAAAGTTGCTGTGGATTCAGGAGCAGTAATCACAACAAAGGTAGAGGGAACAGTTACTTCTGTTGATGCAAATAGAATAGTTGTAGAAGACTTAAACGGTAAAGAGCATGTAAGCAGACTTTTAAACTTTGAAAGATCAAACCAAGCTATGTGTCTACACCAAAAACCACTTGTTGACCTTGGTCAAAAAGTTAAAGTAGGGGATATCCTTGCAGATGGACCTGGAACAAAAGGCGGAGACCTTGCACTAGGAAGAAATATCCTAATGGCATTCATGCCTTGGGAAGGGTACAACTTCGAGGATGCGATATTAATTTCCGACAGACTTAGAAAAGATGATGTATTCACTTCAATACACATTGAAGAGTATGAGATAGAAGCAAGATCTACAAAATTAGGGGACGAAGAAATAACAAGAGAAATCCCTAATGTAAGCGAAGAAGCACTTAGAAACCTTGACGACAGAGGAGTAATAAGAGTCGGAGCAGAGGTAAATGCAGGTGATATACTTGTAGGAAAAACAACTCCTAAAGGGGAAACTGAGCCACCTGCAGAAGAAAAACTTCTTAGAGCAATATTCGGGGAAAAAGCTAGAGATGTAAGAGACACTTCACTTAAAATGCCTCATGGATCAAAAGGGACTATAGTTGAAGTACTTGAATTGTCTAGAGAAAAAGGCGACGAATTGAAGGCCGGAGTAAATAAGACTATAAGAATCTACGTTGCCGAAAAAAGAAAGATAACAGTTGGAGATAAAATGTCAGGACGTCATGGAAACAAAGGGGTAGTTTCGAGAGTGCTTCCTGCTGAGGATATGCCATTCTTAGAAAACGGTACGCCGCTTGACATAGTTATCAATCCACTGGGAGTACCTTCGCGTATGAACATCGGACAGGTATTAGAAGTTCACTTAGGACTTGCAATCGGAGACCTAGATGGAGGAACATATATTGCTACTCCGGTATTTGATGGAGGTTCCGAAGAACATATAAAAGACTATCTTGAAAAAGCAGACTACAACAGAAGTGGTAAGGTTAAACTTATCGATGGTAGAACAGGAGAGGCGTTTGACAATCCTGTAACAGTTGGAAGAATGTACATGCTTAAACTGCATCATCTGGTAGAGGACAAGATGCATGCTAGGGCAATAGGTCCTTACTCGCTTGTAACTCAGCAGCCACTTGGAGGAAAAGCCCAATTTGGAGGACAAAGACTGGGAGAAATGGAAGTTTGGGCACTAGAAGCTTATGGTGCATCCAATATTCTTCAAGAAATGCTAACAGTAAAATCAGATGATGTTATGGGAAGAACTAAGACATATGAGGCGATAGTTAAAGGCGAAGAGATGCCTGAAGCCGACCTTCCAGAGTCATTCAAGGTACTATTGAAAGAGTTCCAATCACTTGCATTAGATGTAGAGCTATTTGATAAAACAGGTGATACTATAGATGTAAGCAGCGAATCTATCAAAGAAGAAACTATAACAGAGTTTTCTTTGGCAGACCTTAAAAACTAAAACTTACAAGTAAATGGGCTTACCCATTTACTTGTTTTGAATATATCGCTTTTAAAGATCATATTAAGGAGGCTTTGCGATAAGTATGAGTATAAAAGACTTTGATAAAATAAGAATCAAGCTGGCTTCTCCTGAAAAAATTAACGAGTGGTCTTATGGGGAAGTAACAAAACCAGAAACCATAAACTATAGGACTCTTAATCCTGAAATGGATGGACTTTTCTGTGAGAAGATTTTTGGACCAACAAAAGATTGGGAATGTGCTTGTGGTAAATACAAGAGGATGAGATATAAAGGCCTAGTGTGTGAGAAGTGTGGAGTAGAAGTAACTCGAGCTAAGGTTAGAAGAGAAAGAATGGGGCATATCGCATTAGCAGCTCCTGTATCACACATATGGTATTCTAAGGGTACTCCGAATAAGATGTCTCTAATCTTGGGGATAAGCCCAAAAGAGCTTGAATCTGTACTTTATTTCGCAAGATATATAGTAACTGAACCAGGTGAAACAAACTTAAAAGCCGGGAAAATACTTACTGAAAGAGAATACAAACTTTACAAACAGCAACATGGAGCAAAATTTGAAGCTTTAATGGGAGCAGAAGCTATATTAAGACTTCTACAAACTCTGGATTTAGATGCACTACAAAAAGAGCTTGAAGAGGAGCTTGAGACTGTAGGGTCTACACAAAGAAGAAAAAAAATCGTAAAAAGGCTTAAAATAGTTAGAGACTTTATAGCATCTGAAAATAAACCTGAATGGATGATAATGAAAAACCTTCCGGTTATACCGGCAGACCTTAGACCAATGGTTCAGCTTGATGGTGGAAGATTCGCAACATCCGATTTAAATGACCTTTACAGAAGGGTTATAAACAGAAATAACAGACTAAAAAAGCTTCTGGAAATACATGCACCTGATATAGTTGTAAAAAATGAAAAAAGAATGCTGCAAGAAGCAGTTGATGCACTTATAGATAATGGTAGAAGAGGAAAGCCTGTTGTAACTCAAAACAACAGAGAGCTAAAATCCCTTTCAGATATGCTGAAAGGAAAACAGGGAAGATTTAGACAGAACCTACTAGGTAAAAGGGTTGACTACTCAGCGAGATCGGTTATCGTTGTAGGACCTACTCTTAAAATACACCAGTGTGGTATCCCTAAGAAAATGGCACTTGAACTTTACAAACCTTTTATGATGAGGGAACTTGTAAAAAGAGAGATTGCAAACAATATAAAAACAGCTAAAAAACTTGTAGAAGACGGAGACGACAAAGTTTGGGAAATCATTGAGGAAGTTATACAGGATCACCCGGTACTACTAAACAGGGCACCGACTCTACATAGACTTTCAATACAGGCATTTGAACCTGTGCTTATAGAAGGAAAAGCCATAAGGCTTCACCCACTTGTTTGTTCTGCATTCAATGCCGACTTCGATGGTGACCAAATGGCGGTTCACTTGATGCTTTCACCTGAAGCTATAATGGAAGCGAAGCTTCTTATGCTTGCACCAAACAACATCATATCACCTTCAAATGGTGAACCGATAGCGGTACCTTCACAGGATATGGTTATGGGATGTTACTACATGACAAAAGAAAAACCAGGGGCAAAAGGTGAAGGAAAGGTATTCTCCAACAAAGAACAGGCAATAACTGCTTACCAAAATAAAATCATCGAAACTCATGCTATCGTAAAAGTAAGAATCGGTGATGAAATTTTGGAAACTACAGCTGGAAGAATCCTATTCAATGATATACTTCCGATTGGTGACAGAGAATACGACGTAACTTTCGGTAAGAAACAGCTGAAAAAACTTATTTCGAAATTATATGAAACACATGGATTTACAATAACAGCAGAACTTATAAACGACATTAAAAACTTTGGATACCACTATGCAACTTTTGCTGGGGTAACTGTTGGAATAGAAGATCTTGAAATACCAAAAGAGAAAAAGAAGATACTAGAAGATGCAGACGATGAAGTAGCTAGAATCGAGCAGGAATACAGAGACGGAAATATAATCGACGAAGAGAGATACAGAAGAACAGTCGCAATTTGGTCTCAGGCAACTGACGAAGTTACTAAGAAAATGATGTCGGGGCTAGATCAATTTAACCCGGTATACATGATGGCGAACTCAGGAGCAAGGGGTAACATCTCTCAGATGAGACAGCTTGGTGGAATGAGGGGTCTTATGGCCGATACACAGGGTAGAATCATAGAGGTACCGATCAAAGCAAACTTCCGTGAAGGTCTTACTGTAATGGAGTTCTTCATGTCATCACATGGTGCGAGAAAAGGACTAGCAGATACAGCACTGCGTACAGCCGATTCAGGATACCTAACAAGAAGACTTGTAGATATCTCACATGAGGTTATCGTAAACGACGAAGACTGTGGAACTATGGGTGGAATAGAAGTTGCAGCACTTGTAGTAGAAGGTGAAGAGATTGAAACTCTAAGAGAAAGAATCAACGGAAGAGTACTAGCAGAGGATCTAGTACACGACGGTGAAACTATAGCTAAAAGAAATACAATTATAAAAAATGATCTTATAAACAAAATTGAAGAATTGAACATAAAGAAAATCAAGATAAGATCACCGCTTACTTGTGATCTTGAAAAAGGTGTTTGTCAAAAATGTTATGGAATGGATCTTTCAAACCATAAAGATATACTTCTAGGAGAAGCTGTTGGGGTTATAGCGGCTCAGTCAATCGGAGAACCTGGAACTCAGCTTACAATGAGAACCTTCCATACTGGTGGGGTAGCTATGGCAACAGCTGCACAAACTGAAATCAAAGCTGAAAACAGCGGAAGCATAGATTTTAAGGATATCAGAATTCTTGAAAATAAAGAGACTGGAGAAAAAGTTGTAGTATCCCAGTCATCTAAATTGATAATAGGAAACTATGATTACGAGATTCCGTCAGGTTGTGTACTTCAAGTAGAAGAAGGACAAACAGTAAACATAGGAGATGTACTTGTTAAATTCGATCCTTACCACGTACCTATCATTGCGGAGAAGCAAGGAAGAATTGAATACAGAGAACTTTATGTTAAAGAAAACCATGATGAAAAATATGATGTAGCAGAATATATGGCGATCAAGCCAGTTGAAAGCGGAGATATCAACCCAAGAATAGTTATCTTTGATGCCGACGATAAAAAAGTAGCAGAATACCACATCCCATTTGGAGCCTACCTAATGGTTAGGGAAAATGAAAATGTTAAAAGTGGTCAAATCCTTGCGAAAATAATTAAAGCCGGGGAAGGAACTAAGGATATCACTGGTGGTCTTCCAAGAATACAAGAGCTTTTCGAAGCTAGAAATCCAAAAGGTAAGGCTATGCTTACAGAGATAGACGGTAAGGTGGAAGTTACAGGTAAGAAGAAAAAAGGTATGAGGGTAATAATTATCAGGTCTACTGAAGATTCTGACCTTCATAAAGAATACCTAATACCTGTAGGAGAACATCTGGTTGTTACAGATGGAATGCTTGTTAAATCAGGAGACAAATTAACTGAAGGAGTAATCTCACCTCACGATATACTTTCTATAAAAGGGCTAGTAGAAGCAGAACAGTACATACTTGAAGCTGTACAGCAGGTATACAGAGAACAAGGGGTTACAGTAAACGATAAACATATAGAGATAATAGTTAAGCAGATGTTTAAGAAAGTTAGAATTAAAAAGGGTGGAGCTTCTCTATTCTTAGAAGATGAGGTTGTAGAAAAGAGATTGGTAGATATTGAAAATGAGAGACTTATATCTATAGGTAAAAAGGCTATAGAATATGAGCCAATTATACAAGGTATCACTAAAGCTGCTGTTAATACAGGAAGCTTTATCTCGGCAGCATCATTCCAGGAAACAACTAAGGTTCTTTCTAATGCAGCAATAGAAGGAAAAGAGGATTACCTAGAAGGTCTGAAAGAGAATGTAATTATAGGTAAGAAAATACCTGCAGGAACAGGGTTTGACACTTACCAAAATGTAGAACCAAAAGTTTTAGAGAATTAATAAAATAGGCGACATATGTCGCCTATTTTGATATTATTTTCATAAAAGGAGAATATTAATATGAGGAGTATGACAGGATACTCAAAGTTTAACTTTGAAAATGATGACTTTAAGCTCAGCCTAGAGATAAAAAGTGTTAACAATAAAAATTTGAATCTAAAAATAAGAATGCCATATATTTTAAATTTTTTAGAAAATAAGATAAAAACCGAGTTTTCCAGTAGGGTTTTTAGAGGATCTGTAGACCTCAGGATAGATTTTGAGGACAAGAGGGAGCAGGACTCCTTATTTGAGTATGACGAGAAAATAGCAGGTGCATATATGCAGGTTTTAGATAAAATAGAGGACAAGTTTCAGGATGAATTTGACAATAAGCTCAACGTTCTTATAAGACAACCGAATGTGATAAAGAAAAAAGAGATGGAGTCTTGCGAAGAGCTGTATTCAAAGGTAATAATAGAAAATTTACACAAAGCCATTGACAGCCTATTGGTTATGAAGACATCCGAGGGAGAGAGACTCAAAGAGTACTTCGGCACTTGTATGGGTACAATAAAAGAAAAACTTCAACTGATACTGGAGCATAAAAACGAAGTCATAGACTACCATAAAGGGAAGATGCTTGAGAGGTTGAACTCTCTAAGATCGGACATCGAGTTTGATGAAAAGGATATACTGAAAGAAGTGCTAGTTTTTACAGATAGATTTGATATATCTGAAGAGACTTCTAGATTGGAAAGCCACTTGAAACAATTTGCAATAGAAATTTCAAACGAAAAAGAGAGTGTGGGTAAAAAGCTGGACTTTATACTGCAGGAGATGTTTAGAGAACTGAATACCTGCGGGGTTAAGTGTAATTTTTATGAAATTTCTAAGCTAGTAGTTGAGTGTAAAACTGAAGTTGAAAAAATAAGAGAACAGGTTATGAACATAGAATAGGAGTGAAACATGAAGCCGATAGGTATAGGTTTTGGAAATATTGTTATAGATGACAGGATTATAGGAATAGTAAATCCTGACTCAGCGTCAAGCAAAAGGTTGAAAGAGGAAGCCAAGACTCAAAACAAGTTAATAGATGCAACTTATGGCAGAAAAACTCGTGCGCTTATAATAACGGACAGCAACCACGTAATAATGTCGGCCATAAATCCAGAAACAATTTCGAGTAGAATAGGAAAGGAAGAGTAGGATGTCGAGAGGAAAATTATTTATTGTCTCAGGTCCAAGCGGAGCGGGGAAATCAACAGTCTGTAAAATAGTTAGGCTCAAACTAGGGATAAACCTTGCGGTTTCAGCAACAACAAGAAGCCCTAGAATAGGAGAGATAAACGGTAGGGAGTACCATTTTCTCACTATGGAGCAGTTCCAAAATAAGATAGAAAACGGCGAATTTTTAGAACATGCAAATGTACATGGAAATTATTATGGGACGCTAAAATCAGAAGTAGATACTAGGCTTGAAAAAGGAGAAGATATAATTCTTGAAATAGATGTACAGGGTGGATTACAGGTAAAGGAAAAGTACCCGGAGGCTATGCTTGTATTTTTTAAGACACCTACAAAAGAGGACTTGGAAAAAAGGCTTCGTGGAAGAGGCACTGAGGATGAGGAAACAGTCAGAGTAAGACTAGAAAATTCCTTAAAAGAGCTGGAATACGAAGAAGAATACGATAAAACAGTTATAAATACCACTATTGAGCAGGCTTGTGAGAGTCTTATCAGAATAATAAAGTGTGACGAATTATAAAAAGGGGGAGAGATTAACATGAAAAAAGAGATCATATATGACGAATTACTTCAAAAAATACCAAACAAATATGCCTTAGCTATAGTTGCAGGTAAAAGAGCGAGGGATATAGTAAGAGGGGAAGAACCACTTTTAAAAACATCTTCAAAAACTACTATTGTGAGAAAGGCTCTTCTTGAGATTCTAAATGGGAAAATTGGAATGGGCGAATCAGTAGAAGAGGAGTAGACTTATGAGAAAAGTAATTCTCTTAACGTTATATGTAATATTGTTTTCTTCGTGCCTGGGTAAGCAGAGGAAAATAGAGGAAGAAAGATTTGCATTTGGGACTTTAATAAAGGTAATAGTCTATGACAGTAACGAAAAAAAAGCTAAAAAATCAATACAAGAAGCTTTTGAAGAAATACGCAGAATAGACAACAAGTTGAACACCAGAAATGAAAACAGTGTTTTCAGCAGGATTAACAGTACTCCTATAAATTATATTACTTTAGATAAAGAGAGTTTAGATCTACTGAAAGAAATTGATAAAGCTTATGAGATGAGCAACGGTAGATACGATATAAGCATAGCTCCATTGATGGATGTATGGGGATTTTCTGAAATGGAAAGAGAGAGTCTTCCTAAGGAGTCAGAAATAGCAGCTGCCCAGAAACTGGTGGACTACAGCAGTCTAGTCAGAGATGGAAACAGGATAAGGTTTTCTAGTCCAGGACAAAAGCTAGATACAGGATCATTTTTAAAGGGGTACGCTATAAGCAGGGCGAAAGAAAAATTAAAATCTGCTGGGATAAAATCAGCATTTATATCATCGATATCCAGCATAGAAACAATAGGTGGGAAACCAGGAAATCCATGGAGGATAGGCATACAAAATCCTGAAAATCCTGCTAAGATTTTTAAAATTATGGATATACGGGATAAGGCTGTAGGCGTATCAGGGGACTATCAAACTTATATAGAGATAAAAGGTGAAAAATACCACCACATACTAGATAAAAACACTGGTTATCCTGTGAGAGATAAAAAAATGGTAGTGGTTGTTGCGGAGAATGCATTTTTTGCAGATATGCTTTCCACAGCTTTTTTCAGTATGGAGGTAGAGAAAGTTTTAAAATCTTCAGAAAATTTAAAAAATATCGAAGTCCTAATAGTTGACGATAAAATGAACTTACATTATAGCGAGGGTATGAAAAAATACATAGACTTGTAAAATATAAGTTCGACAGCATACAAAAAATTTTAAAAATTTTCTAAAATGTTGTATATACTAATAGTAGAATTATAACACCGTTAACTAAAAAGGGGGAAACAAATTGGAACAATTAGTTTATTCAGGAATTGTCGGTGGAATTTTGGCATTAGTAGCTTCGTTTTTTTATGCAAAAAAAGTTGAGAAGTACGAAATCAATATCCCTAAGGTAGCTGAGATAACTGAGGCTATTAGAGAGGGAGCCATGGCATTTTTAACTGCTGAGTATAAAATACTAGTTTGGTTTGTTTTAGGTGTAGCGATACTACTGGGTATATTTTTAAGTCCGCTGGTTTCTATTACCTTTGTTTTAGGGGCTGTAACTTCTGCCGTAGCAGGGAATATAGGTATGAGGATAGCAACTAAGGCTAACGGGAGAACATCTGTAGCAGCAAAAGAAGGCGGCTTGGCAAAAGCTTTGGACGTCGCTTTTGCAGGCGGGGCCGTTATGGGGCTTGCAGTTGTTGGACTTGGGATTTTAGGACTTTCAATATTATCATTGGTATTTAATTGGAATATGGAAATAATTACTGGCTTTGGTATGGGTGCATCTTCTATAGCCCTGTTCGCCAGAGTAGGTGGAGGAATATATACGAAAGCTGCAGACGTTGGAGCCGATCTTGTAGGAAAGGTGGAAGCGGGTATTCCAGAGGACGACCCTAGAAATCCTGCTACCATAGCAGACAACGTGGGAGATAATGTGGGTGATGTTGCTGGAATGGGAGCTGACCTTTTTGAATCATACGTAGGCTCGATAATAGCTACAATGGCTCTTGGAGCTACAATGGGGATGGCATACACAGTGGCGCCAATACTCATAGCGGCAGCTGGAATCATAGGATCAATAATAGCTACAATAACTGTAAAAACAGATGATGCAAACAAAGTTTATCATAAACTAGAAAATGGTACCAGAATTGCGGGCGTACTGGCGCTTATAGCGGCTTTTGTAATAGTAAAAGGGCTTGGCCTGCCGGTCGGTGTATTTTGGGCGATATTGGCAGGTCTTGTAGCTGGATTGGCAATAGCTGCATATACAGGATATTATACTGATACAGGTAAGAAGCCGGTTAATTCTATAGCAGATGCAGCTGAAACTGGACCGGCAACGGCAATAATTCAAGGGTTAGCAGTTGGAATGGAGTCTACAGTAGCCCCTATTATAATTATTGCAATAGCCATATTAGTAGCTCATGCATTTTCAGGCTTGTACGGAATAGCAATAGCTGCAGTTGGGATGCTGGCTACAACTGGAATGGTGGTAGCTGTTGATGCCTATGGTCCTGTAGCTGATAATGCAGGCGGTATAGCAGAGATGGCAGAACTTCCATCCGAAGTTAGAGAGTGTACAGATAAACTTGATGCAGTTGGAAACTCAACAGCAGCAGTTGGTAAAGGATTTGCAATAGGGTCTGCAGCTCTTACAGCCTTGTCGTTGTTTGCTGCATACAAATCAGCAATTGAGTTTAAAACTGGAACAAGCCTTGCAATAGATGTAACTGATCCAAAGGTTATAGTGGGATTATTTCTTGGAGGAATGCTTACCTTCCTATTCTCAGCTTTGACTATGACAGCAGTTGGTAAGGCAGCTATGGAGATGGTAACTGAGGTAAGGAGACAGTTTAGAGAAATAGAAGGAATAATGGAGAAAAAAGCAAAACCGGATTATAAAAGATGTGTTGAAATATCTACAAGGTCTTCATTGAGATACATGGTTATCCCAGGAGTTTTAGCTGTATCTGCACCTGTAATCATAGGTCTTTGGTCTGTGGAAGCTCTAGGAGGACTGTTGGCTGGTGCATTGGTAACAGGGATACTAATGGCCATAATGATGGCAAATGCGGGAGGAGCTTGGGATAATGCTAAGAAACAGATCGAAGCAGGATACAAGGGCGATGGGAAGGGTTCTGAAAGGCATAAAGCTGCAGTTGTCGGTGATACTGTAGGGGATCCGTTTAAAGATACATCAGGTCCGTCGTTAAATATACTGATAAAACTTATGTCAATTGTTTCATTAGTATTAGTTCCATTGTTTGTTTAATCAGAAGGGCGGCTGGTCTGCCCTTTTAATTTCAAAATAAGACACCAGAGTGTCTTTTTTTGTTCTCAAATAACTCAGGTTTATAAAAGATAAAAAAACTTATAAAAATAAGGACAAATATAGAAGTAAGGCATATTTTTAACCTTGCATATATACAAAAAATATATTATAATATAGAATAGGTTTTCATTGTATTTTGAAATTTAAAAAGGAGCCTATATGAGATACAGGCAGGAAGATTTGGAAAAACTGTTCAGCCAGCTGAACATAGTTGATGTTATAGGAGAATACGTAGACTTAAAAAAAGCCGGTGCAAATTACAAAGGCCTCTGTCCTTTTCATGAAGATAAAAATCCATCTTTTATGGTCAGTCCGCTAAAGAACATCTATAAATGTTTTGTTTGCGGAGCAGGAGGAACTCCGGTAAAATTCTATATGGAGTACAATAAGGTTGACTTTACAACAGCAGTCACTGAATTATCCAAAAAGTACAATATAGATATAAAACCTGACAGTTCACATCTGTCTGGTAAAAATTATGACAGATACTATAAGATATTGGAAGATGCTCTTGAGCACTTCAAAAAAAACATTTTCACTAATGACGGCAGAGAAGCGATAGAGTACCTTCTTAGAAGAAAACTTAATCCTGAATTTGTAAAAGAAAATAGCATTGGTTACGCAAAAAATTCCTGGGAAGATATGCATGATCACCTTTTGTCAAAGGGATACAGCATAGAGGAGATTACCCAGCTTGGACTCATAAAAAAAGGGGACAAGGGATACTATGATACCTTTAGAAATAGGGTGATATTTCCGATATACTCGCCTTCTGGAAGAGTAGTAGGATTCGGTGGTAGAACTTTAGAAGATAGGAAGGATATCGCAAAGTATATAAACTCTCCTGAGACCCCTATATTTACTAAGGGAAACAACTTGTACGGGATAAAAGACAGCGGTAGACTAATAAGGAAAAAATCATATTCCATTTTAATGGAAGGGTATATGGATGTTTTAACAGCACATTACTATGGTTTTGATGTAGCTGTAGCCCCACTTGGAACAGCATTTACTGAAGAGCAGGCACAGCTTTTGAAAAGATACACCTCGAATGTGATAATTTCATTTGATATGGATAATGCCGGAAAGATGGCAGCAGAAAAAGCCGGGGTTATATTAAAAAAACATGGATTCAACATAAGGGTTCTAGAATTTTCTGGGGCTAAGGATCCAGATGAATTTTTAAAAAAGTTTGGCAAGGCAGAGTTTTTGAAGCAAGTTAAAAATTCAAAAGAAATATTTGATTTTCTGTACTCACGTTATGCAAAAGACTATGATCTTACTGATTTGATGTCGAAGAAAAACTTTATTAATTGTTTTACTGATTTTTTTCATGGTATAGACAATGATTTAGACAGGTCTCTTTACCTGGATAAATTAAGTGCACAATTAGATTTGGATAAAAGTATTTTGGATGGTATTTTGGCCAAAACTAAGAAAAAACTTCCTGTTCACTGGAAGGAAGAAAAATCTTCGGTAGATTTGAACATAGGTGATATGGACAATCTGGAACAGGAAACTGTAAAGTTTTTACTTGAAAACTCAGAGTATTATGAGGTATTGAAAGATAAAGATATAGGAAACAATTTTTTGAAAAAAATTATGGGATTTTTTTCATATGAGAATAAAAATATTATTCCTGAAATCATGAATGGCAATTATCTAAATGAGGAAGAAAAGTCCATGTTTTTAGAACTTATTTCATCTAGCCACGTGTATTCAGATAATAGAAGCAAAGAAGATAATTTTAGAGAAATATTGAAGTCATGGATAAACAGAGAGATAAAAGATAAGCTTGAAATCTACAGATTAAACAAAGAGTTAAAGCGTTGGTCAGAACTGAAAAAACTCGAATTCAAAATGAAAAATACGTCTTTAAGCTACGTTGATTTGATAGAGATAAACAAAGAGTTAGGGAAGATTAAGTATTAATTTTAAGGAGGCACTTGTGGATGAAAGAATTTATAAAAAACGATAAAGTCATAGCTCTAGCAAAAAAAGCCTTGAAAGACGGAATGGTCAGTTTTGAGGAAGTTAATGAGCTTTTAAAAGATGATTTCCCTCCTGAGAAAATAGAAGAACTTTTAGCCGGAATGGAAAAACAGGGAATAAAGCTGGTTAAAAAAGAGGAGCTGGAGAAGAAACTGGCTAAAAAAGCAGCCAGCAAAAAAATTACCTCCTCCGAAAAAGGGGATGAAGGCGAAAAGACAAAAGAATCAGGAAAAAGCTCAGCTGAATTTGATTTGGATTTCAACCCAGAACTTGTGGATGAAATATCAGAAGAGCAGCTAGAAGCCGACCTTTTGAGCGTTTCCAAGAGCATCGAGGTTGATGAACCTATAAAGATGTATCTTAGGGAAATTGGACAAATTCCGCTTTTGACGCATCAACAAGAGATAAATTTTGCAAAAAAAGCTGATGAAGGGGACAAATGGGCTGCAAAACAGTTGGTAGAAGCAAACTTGAGGCTGGTTGTAAGTATTGCGAAAAAGCATACAAACAGAGGTCTTAAATTATTGGACCTAATACAAGAAGGTAATATAGGTCTTATGAAAGCAGTTGAAAAATTTGAATATACAAAAGGATATAAATTTTCAACTTATGCAACTTGGTGGATAAGACAGGCAATTACAAGAGCTATTGCTGACCAGGGAAGAACAATAAGAATACCGGTTCACATGATAGAAACCATCAACAAGATAAAAAAAGAGAGCAGAATTTATCTGCAAGAAACAGGTAAAGACCCTACTCCTGAAATATTGGCCAAAAGACTTGAAATGGAGCCGGAAAAGATAAAGTCAATTTTAGAAATGAACCAAGATCCGATTTCCCTGGAAACCCCTGTTGGAAGTGAAGAAGACAGTGAGTTAGGTGATTTTGTAGAAGACAATAAAATTTTGAGTCCGTATGAACAGACAAACAGAAATTTATTGAAAGAACAGTTGAACCAAGTATTGGGTACATTAAGCGAAAGAGAAGAGAAAGTATTGAGATTTAGGTACGGCCTAGATGACGGATGTCCAAGAACTCTAGAAGAAGTTGGAAAAATATTTAAAGTTACAAGAGAGAGAATAAGACAAATAGAGGTAAAAGCTCTTAGGAAACTTAGACATCCAAGTAGAAGAAAAAAACTTGAAGACTTTAAGATGTAAAAATAGGAGCTGTATGCTCCTATTTTTAGTATGAAATTTGAATTTTAATCTGCTCAAATTTGGGTAAAATGAAATTCTGAAAAAGAGGGTGATACGATGAAAATGACTGAAGAGATGTTTTTAGAAATAAAAGAAAAGATAAAAAATCAGGATTTGAAGCAATCGGAGTTTGAAGATATATTGGCAGAGTACCACATTACCAATGAACAATTCTCCAAATTTATAAGTAAGGCCATGGAACACAACCTTTCCATACAAGAAGAGGACCAAGAGAATGAAGCCGTCGAAGATCACGTGGATCAGTATTATTACAGTGACAATATTTTAGAACAGTATTTTCACGAGATAACTATATATAAACTCTTGAGTAAAGAGGAAGAGATAGAGTGCATTAAAAAAGCCAAATCAGGTGATGAAGATGCAAGGGAAAAACTTATAACATCAAATTTGAGGCTTGTGGCTAAAATAGCATTAAAGTATTCAAAATCCGGGATTCATTATATGGATTTGATACAGGACGGTACCATAGGTCTTATAAATTCGATTGAAAAATTTGATGAGACTAAGGGGTATAGATTTTCAACCTATGCAACT
Organism: uncultured Ilyobacter sp.; assembly: GCA_963668015.2. GTDB lineage: Bacteria > Fusobacteriota > Fusobacteriia > Fusobacteriales > Fusobacteriaceae > Ilyobacter_A. The sequence continues at coordinate 18,493 of CAXXCR010000003.1, forward strand.
TGGTGGATTAAAAAGGAGATAATCGATTCCCTGAAGAAGAGAATAAACACAATAAAAATCCCAAATTATATTTATCTTTTAAATAAAAAGATAGAAATTTTCGAAAGGGACTACTATGATAAACACGGAAAGAAACCATCAGAAGAAAAGATAGCCCAGGAATTGGACCTGAATGTAGAGGAAGTTGTAAGGGTGAAAAAAGCTCTGCAGATGAATATAATAAATTTAAAAGAAAGAGATAAATCTGGCCTAAAAGATTATTCAACAGTGGACGAGATCGATAAGGATCTAGAAGAGATAAGCCAAAAGTTAAAAGTATCTAAACTTCTTAAAAAGTTGAACTATAAAGAGAGAAAAATAATAGAGATGTATTATGGACTTGGAAAGGATGGGAAATATAATTTCAGAGAGATTGCAAGTGAACTGGAACTTACCCCTGAAAGAGTCAAACTATTAAAAGACAGAGCCATAGGAAAGTTGAAGTACGCAGGTGAAAGGATGTGGAGTCTTTAGTGAAGTTAAAAACTCTTATAAAAAAGCTTGAAGCCCATTATCCAAAAAATTTAAGCGAATCTTGGGATAATGTCGGATTGTTGCTTGGTGATTCTGAGAGTGAAATAAAGAAAGTACAACTGTCTTTAGATGTTACTGAATCAGTTGTGGATAGAGCAGTGGATAATAAAGTTGACCTAATAATAAGCCACCATCCTATGATATTTTCCGGATTAAAAAGGATAACCAATAATACTCTTGTAGGGAAAAAAATATTAAAACTTATAAAAAATAATATTTCGGTATATTCTATGCACACAAATTTAGATTCAGCTTTAGGTGGCTTAAATGAATATGTGGCAAAAAAATTAGGAGCCGAAGATTCTAAAATAATAGACGAAACATACTTTGACATATACAAGCTTTCCGTATATGTACCCAGCACCCATTTTGAGATTTTAATGGAAAAAATAAATGGGAGCGGACTTTTGGAACTTAACGGCTACAAAAATGTTTCATACTCGTCTAAATGTGAAGAAGTAATTGATGAAAAGGTGGGCAAGAGTACCAAGATAGAGTTAATAGGAGAAAAAAATACCTTATACGCAATACTGGAGCAAGCCAGAAAAGTTCATCCTTATCAGGAGCCTGCCTATGAGATAATAAAAATAGAAAATAAATACTCTAAAGGTGGAATAGGTAGGTATTTTTCTCTAGAAAAAACTTATAGTCTGGATGAGTATATAGGGTTGATAAAAGAAAAACTTGGAATAGAAAATCTTAGAGTTGTCTGCGGCGGAGGTAATAAAATAAAAAAAGTAGCAGTGGTAAATGGAAGCGGAGCTAGTTTTTTAGATAAAGTATCGAGGTTGAATGTAGACCTTTTTATTACTGGTGATGTGAAATATCATGAAGCTTTGGATGCACGGGAGTCAGGCCTCACTTTGATAGATATAGGGCATTATGAAAGTGAGGTATTCTTTTCGGAGCTCGTTGTAGATAAACTTGCAGATGAAGTAGAGATAGAAATTTTCAATGATAATCCTGTGTTTGATTATAGATAGGAGTAGAATATGTTTCGATATATATGTTTGCTAATAGTGATGGTTTTCCAGATAAGTTTTGCACAGGTGAATGACAAGGCAGGACTTTTATCAGAAAATGATGTGGAAGAGATAGGGAAAATAGTATCAGGAATAGAAGATGAAACCGGATTGAAGTATGAGATAAATATTTTGAAGTCAGATTTAGACATTGATAAAGATTTGAATAAATATGAGAAAAGTGTTATAATTAATCTGGTCTTACAGGGTGAAAAAAAATATAAGGTATCACTTAATTTTTCCCAGGAGATGGAAGCAGCTTCTAAAAAAGAGGAAATTTTAGAAATTTTGGGAAAATCGGAAAAGAAACTGGAAAATGGGGAGTTTTTAGAATTTTTTAAGATTTTAGTCAACGAATCCAGTACTCTTTTCCTTGATGATGGAGTAGAAGATATTCCTGAAAAGAAGAAAGTTTATTTAATTAAGTATCTGATATTTTTTATACCACTTCTGTTTTGGAAAAAGATAGTTAAGTTGTTAAAAAAGTTAAGTATTAAAAATAAAAGGTATTAGGGTTAATCGCGTCTGTTAATTCAGATGAGGAACGTCCGGACTCCGCAGGGCAGGAGGGCAGCTAACGACTGCTGAGAGAAATCTTAAGGAAAGTGCCACAGAAAACAAACCGCCTTCGGGTAAGGGTGAAAAGGTGGTGTAAGAGACCACCAGTACCTTAGGAGACTAAGGTAGCTAGGTAAACCCCCTTTGGAGCAAGACCAAATAGAAAGACGTTTAAGAGAGTTGCTCGCTCTCGTCTTCGGGTAGGTTGCTTGAGCTGCTAAGCAATTAGCAGCCTAGATAAATGATTAACAGAAACATAATCCGGCGTATTCTAATGCCTAAAAAAAGAACCGGCTTCTGCCGGTTTTTTCTATTACCTAAAGTATAGTGTGGTCAGTTTCTTCAATTTCAAGGCAAGCTCATCATCGATCTGAGTGCTTTGAAACCTCCACTGCCAGTTATCTGCAGCCACTGCAGGAGTATTCATTCTGGCTTCATTCCCCAGGCAAAGTAGATCCTGCATAGGTGCGATTGCAATATTTGATACAGAAGACCAGCTAGCTTGAATAAACTGCCAGGCTATATCAGAACTTGTATCTATATTCAAATATTCTTTGGCAAAATTTCTATTTTCTTCACTTGTTGAGTGGAACCAGCCAAGTATAGTTTCGTTGTCGTGTGTTCCGGTGTAGACTACGGTATTTTTTGAAAACGTATGTGGCAGGTGAGTACTTTCGCTATAGGGGTCAAAAGCAAACTGCAGTATTTTCATTCCTGGAAACTGGAAATGATCCCTTAAAATTTCAACATCCGGTGTTATAATTCCAAGATCTTCAGCTATTATTGGTAGCTTTCCCAATTCATTTTTAATGGTCTCGAAAAGCTCTTTTCCTGGAGCAGCAATCCACTCACCGTTTATAGCAGTTTTTTCATCAGAGGGGACCGACCAGTATTCTGAAAATCCTCTAAAGTGATCCACCCTTATTATATCCGCCATTTCAAGGTTCTTTCCTACCCTCTTAACCCACCATTTAAAATTTGTCTCTTTCAGTTTTTCCCAGTTGTATAGAGGATTTCCCCATAATTGTCCTGTTTCGCTAAAATAATCAGGTGGTACTCCTGCAACGGAAACGGGCTTTCTGTCTTTGTCAAAGTAAAATAATTCTGGGTTTGCCCAGGCATCAGAACTGTCTAAAGATATAAAAATAGGTATATCTCCTATTACTTTTATATCATTTTCATTTGCATATGATTTTATTTCAAACCACTGTTTGAAGAAAATATACTGATTAAATTTATAGAAGGACATTTCTCTGGAAAGCTTTTTTGTATAAAAGTTCAAAGCTTCTTTTTTCCTCAGTTTTATATCGTTGTCCCAATCCTGCCAGGATTTTCCATCGAACTTATCTTTTAGTGCTCTGAAAAGAGAGTAATCTTCCAACCACTCTTTGTTATGACTGCAGAATACCTCGAATTTACTTCTCTCCAGCATATCTTCATGATTTTCAAAGTTTTCAAAAGCTTTTTTTAAGATTGGAGTTTTAAACTCTATAACCTTGCCGTATTCAACTTTTTCAAAACTGAAATTTTCAGCTGTGCTAAGATCTTCTATTCCCAAATATCCATCTTTTACCAACTTTTCCAGGTCGATTAAAAGTGGATTTCCGGCAAAAGCCGAGAAACATTGGTAGGGGGAATCGCCATACCCTGTTGGTCCAAGAGGGAACACCTGCCAAAGTTTTTGTTTGGATTTAATCAAAAAATCTACAAATTTATATGCTTCCTCGCCCAGGGTACCAATACCATACTTACCTGGAAGTGATGTTGGGTGTAGGAGAACTCCACTACTTCTTTTAAAGTTCATAATGTTTACCTCCGTTTATTTTCATATTGATAATTTATTATAAATAAAATAAGTATATTTTTCTAGGGAATAGTGTATTTTCCTTTTAAGTTTATCTAGAAAATTATTTATAAATAACAGAACAATAATAGATTAATATAAAATAATTTGAAATTTTATTTAAAAGGTTGTAAACTAAAAGCAACATCTTTACTGAAAGGCTCAGGAATTGGAGGTTGATTTAATGTTGTTAAAATATTTAATTGCACTAATTATAAGAATGATACCAGAAAGCATACTTATGATAAAGGGTGCGCAATTGTTGGCAGGAAAAAAAGGGGAAATGATGAAGGTAATTTACTCTGGAATCTTTTTGGGGACGGCTATTTCTCTTATAAGAAAACTCCCAATAAGTTTTGGAGTACATACAATTTTATTTTTGTTTCTTTATATATTTATTCTTTTAAGAATATTTAAGGTGGAATTTTTCAAGGGGATAGGTGCGGCACTTGTCAGCACTTTGATACTGGCTTTTTCAGACACTGTAGTAACTATTTTTTATACAAAAGTTTTTAAACTTTCTGTGGAGTGGCTTTATGGCGGAAGCCTTTCAGCGTTTGTGTTAAGTGATCTTTCACTGCTGTTATTTATATCTATTATTTTGTTCATAACAAAATTGAAAAAGAGGAAAAGCTATGATGGGAATTGAGGAGTTTTCAGAATAAATGGCAATTATGATAATACAAGAAGGAAACTTAGATGAGAAAAAAAAGGCTGTTTTGACATATGGTGTTTACAGCATAATTCAGCCAATTATGTCCCTGATACTTATACTAATCTTTGGGATGCTTTTCCATGTTTGGATAGAGGCCATCATAATTTCAGTGGTAGCTTTTGTGCTCAGGAAAAACTCAGGCGGTGTCATGCCAGCTCAGCTGAACGTTGTTTGATAATAGGGGTTTTTATTTTTGTGCTTTTTGCTTGCCTTTCAAAGTTTACTTTGATAAAAATTCCTGCTGTTATTATATCTTTTATGCTTGCTATGTCAATATTAACTAGCTACACCATTATAGCTAAATCCAGCCCCGTTGACAGCGCATCAAAACCTATAAAGGAGTCAGACAGAGAAAAGTTTAGAAAAAAAATCTATTAATTTTTATAGCAGTTATCCTTTTTTTTAGTTCTTTTTTTAAAAAAATTATTTAAATCTATCGTTTTCGATTATAGTAGGATTGCTCTGACAGTCTCTTACCTTAGTGAAAATGGGTAAAACTATATTAAGTGGTTTAGATATCTTTCTAAGAAAGATAAAAGTATAAAAAGGAGGAAGATCCATGAAAAGAAGCCTTTTTGTATTAGCAGCAGCTTTAGTTAGTTTCTTTGCACTTGTAGTTTCCGCATCAGCATGTCATTGGGGAGCTTATCATCCAGAGGAACCATCAGAATTTAGAAATTAAGCTATGGGGCCGGTATTTTCTGACCCTTTAATTTAACAATGAGGTTGAAAATATGACTATTTATGAGGAAAATAGAATAAAAGAATAAATGAGATGACTGCATTTATAAAATTGCTATCTCTTTTTTTGCAAGCATCTCTGTATTTAGCTTAACCTCCTTTAGAAAGCTAGGATCGGTTTCTTTATTAGCAATTAAAGAAATGGAGGCTAAGTTTATATTTTTTGCAATGGCCTTAATGTTGATTTTAGTTTACCAGGGGTGGAGGTTTATTAACAAAGTCGAAGTAAAATTGGAAAAACCAGATACAGAGCATATTTTGGAGATCGTTGCTTTGCTAATTTTATTTACCTATCTAGCATATTCAAAGCATGAACTTATACAATATAGGTTCCTGTATTTCTTTTTGATTTTATCAACAACTATTCAATTTGGAATGAACTGGGGGTTAGGGGTAGCTGTACTCTGTACTTTGTGTATACTTGTAATGGATTTTCCCAAGACGATTCCAGGGTAAGTTCCAGGCAGACCTTATTTTAGCAGGAGTGTTTCTACTAACTGCATGGCTAATTGGTTATTATACTAGGATAGAAAAAGAACACAGAGAAAAAATGAACACTCATATAAATATAGATGAGCTTACTAGTATTTACAATCATAGATTTTTTCAGGACTACCTGGATATAAAAATGGGGACTACTATCAAAGATAACGGAACCCTTTCTCTTCTTTTTATAGATATAGACAATTTTAAGCATTATAATGATATGTATGGTCACAGTTCAGGTGATGAAGTTCTGAGGGGAATGGGGAAAATATTCAAAAATATGATCAGTGACTCTGGAATAGCGGCACGTTACGGAGGAGAAAAGTTTGTTGTTGTTCTACCTGGCGTAAAGGGAAAAGAAGCAGTTAAGATAGGAGAAAATATCAGAAAAAGTGTAGAAGAAGTTCGCTTTGAGGGAGAGGAATATCAGCCCGGAGGAAAATTGACAATTTCTCTAGGTGTTGCAAACTATCCTGAAAATGCTATGAATAAAAAAGAGCTTATAGAAATGGCAGATGATGCTTTGTACAGGGCTAAATCATTTAGCAGGAATAGGGTAGAGGTTTATTTTTCTGTTTTAGAAGAGTTGAAAAAAGACATAGAAGAGAAGCATGTTGACTTGATAAGTTCTATAAAGACACTTATAGGAATAATAAATGCAAAGGATAAATATACATATGGTCATACAGAAAGGGTTGTTGTGTACTGTGCTAAATTTGCAAATTTTCTTGGGCTTTCAAGTGAAGAAAATAAGCTTTTGAGGTATGGGGGATACTTGCATGACATAGGTAAGATCGAGATCCCTGCGGAAGTTTTGGTAAAAAGGAGCAAATTGACAGAAGAGGAATTTCAATCACTTAGAAAACATCCGGAAAATGGAGCTAATATTGTAGAGGGTGTTGAGACCCTAAAAGAAGTAGTACCTATTATAAAACTGCACCATGAAAAGTATGATGGAACTGGCTACCCATATAAATTAAAAGGGGAAGATATACCATATTTGGTAAGAATAATTACACTTATAGACAGTTTTGATGCAATGACTACAAATAGGTCTTATTGTAGGGGGAAAACTTATGAAGAGGCTATAGAAGAACTTCGCAGGTGTAAGGGAACCCATTTTGATCCGGAAATTGTGGAAAGTTTCATAGAAATGTTGGAGAAAGACAGAAAAATATAAGTGTAATAAAAAAATATAATATAATTTTAAAAAACTTGTTGACAAAAAACAGGGGGTATGATAGTATTAATCTCGTGCTCAAGAAGAGGGCACAGCAAAAAAGGACATTGAGAACTAAATAGAGAAAGTTAAGCACTATATAAAAGATTATGGTGAATACCTCGTTAAGAGGATAAAATATATTTGAATGAAGAGTTTGATCCTGGCTCAGGATGAACGCTGACAGAATGCTTAACACATGCAAGTCGACTGGAATTCACCTTCGGGTGATAGTACGGTGGCGGACGGGTGAGTAACGCGTAAAGAACTTGCCCCTTAGCCCGGGACAACTGTTGGAAACGACAGCTAATACCGGATATTATGCGCAGGCGGCATCGTCTGTGTATGAAAGCTATATGCGCTAGGGGAGAGCTTTGCGTCCCATTAGCTAGTTGGTAGGGTAATGGCCTACCAAGGCAACGATGGGTAGCCGGCCTGAGAGGGTGAACGGCCACAAGGGGACTGAGACACGGCCCTTACTCCTACGGGAGGCAGCAGTGGGGAATATTGGACAATGGACCAAAAGTCTGATCCAGCAATTCTGTGTGCACGATGAAGGCCTTCGGGTTGTAAAGTGCTTTCAGCAGGGAAGAAGCAAGTGACGGTACCTGCAGAAGAAGCGACGGCTAAATACGTGCCAGCAGCCGCGGTAATACGTATGTCGCAAGCGTTATCCGGAATTATTGGGCATAAAGGGCATCTAGGCGGCTAACTAAGTCTGATGTGAAAATGCGGGGCTCAACCCCGTATTGCGTTGGAAACTGGTTGGCTAGAGTACTGGAGAGGTGGGCGGAACTACAAGTGTAGAGGTGAAATTCGTAGATATTTGTAGGAATGCCGATAGTGAAGACAGCTCACTGGACAGATACTGACGCTAAAGTGCGAAAGCGTGGGGAGCAAACAGGATTAGATACCCTGGTAGTCCACGCCGTAAACGATGATCACTGGGTGTAGGGGGTCGAACCCCTGTGCCGAAGCTAATGCGATAAGTGATCCGCCTGGGGAGTACGTTCGCAAGAATGAAACTCAAAGGAATTGACGGGGACCCGCACAAGCGGTGGAGCATGTGGTTTAATTCGACGCAACGCGAGGAACCTTACCAGGTCTTGACATCCTGCAAACTTACCAGAGATGGTTTGGTGCCCCTTCGGGGGAATGCAGTGACAGGTGGTGCATGGCTGTCGTCAGCTCGTGTCGTGAGATGTTGGGTTAAGTCCCGCAACGAGCGCAACCCCTATCGTTAGTTGCCAGCATTAAGTTGGGGACTCTAGCGAGACTGCCTGCGACGAGCAGGAGGAAGGTGGGGATGACGTCAAGTCATCATGCCCCTTATGACCTGGGCTACACACGTGCTACAATGGACAGTACAGAGAGAAGCAATACGGTGACGTGGAGCGAATCTCAGAAAGCTGTTCTTAGTTCGGATCGAAGTCTGCAACTCGACTTCGTGAAGTTGGAATCGCTAGTAATCGCGAATCAGCAATGTCGCGGTGAATACGTTCTCGGGTCTTGTACACACCGCCCGTCACACCACGAGAGTTTGTTGCACCTGAAGTAAACGGCCTAACCTTCGGGAGGGAGTTTCCTAAGGTGTGATAAGCGATTGGGGTGAAGTCGTAACAAGGTATCCGTACCGGAAGGTGCGGATGGATCACCTCCTTTCTAAGGAGCAAAAGCTTGCTTTCTCTATTTTGTTGTGGTGTTCTTTAAAAGAGGTGCTCTAGGGCGCCTGTTTATTTGAGAAGCATTACACTTAGGACATTGAAAACTGTATAGTAGATAATAAAGAGAGTTAGACTGAGAAGTCTGTTTTAGGTTAAGAAATTAAGGGCGTACGGAGAATGCCTTGGCAGTAAGAGCCGATGAAGGACGTGGTAAGCTGCGAAAAGTCCAGAGGAGCTGCAATCGAGCTTTGATTCTGGAATTTCCGAATGGGGCAACCTGCTAGTTTGAAGAGCTAGCATGAAAAAGGGTACCGGGTGAACTGAAACATCTAAGTAACCCGAGGAAGAGAAAGTAAAAACGATTCCCTAAGTAGCGGCGAGCGAACGGGGAAGAGCCTAAACCGATGCTGTGTAAGGATGCAGCCGTTGCAGTATCGGGGTAGTGGGAATGGAGCTTGGAGAACTGCGAGATATCCAGCTGATTTAGTCAAGTTAGTGGAATAGTCTGGAAAGGCTGACCGTAGAAGGTGAAAGTCCTGTACATGAAAACTTGCGCTAAACAGTGCACCATCTCCCGAGTAGCACCGGGCACGTGAAACCTGGTGTGAATCAGCGTGGACCATATCACGTAAGGCTAAATACTCTTACTGACCGATAGCGAATAGTACCGTGAGGGAAAGGTGAAAAGAACCCCGGGAGGGGAGTGAAATAGAACCTGAAACCGTGCGCTTACAAGCGGTCGGAGCACTTTATATGTGTGACGGCGTGCCTTTTGGAGAATGATCCTGCGAGTCACGATATGCGGCGAGGTTAAGAAAAACGGAGCCGAAGGGAAACCGAGTCTGAATAGGGCGAATTAGTCGTATGTTGTGGACGCGAAACCTGGTGATCTAAGCCTGTCCAGGATGAAGCTGTGGTAAGACACAGTGGAGGTCCGAACCCACCGTCGTTGAAAAGCCGGGGGATGAGGTAGGTTTAGGGGTGAAAAGCCAATCGAACCAGGAGATAGCTCGTTCTCTCCGAAATGCATTTAGGTGCAGCCTCAATTGTTTATCTGCGGGGGTAGAGCACTGGATGGCCTAGGGGGCATATAGCTTACCGAAGTCAACCAAACTCCGAATACCGTAGATTTAGAAATTGGGAGTGAGACTATGGGTACTAAGATCCATTGTCGAGAGGGAAACAACCCAGACCACCAGCTAAGGTCCCTAATTATATCTAAGTGGGAAAGGAGGTGGAGATTCTGAAACAACCAGGATGTTGGCTTAGAAGCAGCCATACATTTAAAGAGTGCGTAATAGCTCACTGGTCGAGAGTCTCTGCGCCGACAATGTAACGGGGCTAAGATATAAACCGAAGCTGTGGAATGTACATAGTACATTGGTAGGAGAGCGTTCTGTAGGCCGTAGAAGGTATACCGTAAGGAGTACTGGAGGTATCAGAAGTGAGAATGCAGGAATGAGTAGCGAGAAAGCGGGTGAGAATCCCGCTCGCCGGAAGACCAAGGTTTCCAGAGTAAAGCTTGTCTTCTCTGGGTAAGCCGGGACCTAAGCCGAGGCGATTTGCGTAGGCGAATGGAAAACAGATTAATATTTCTGTGCCACTTAAATTTGTTTAAGGGATGGAGGGACGCAGGAAGGTATGTGCGCAGGGCGACGGTTGTCCCTGTACAAGCATGTAGGATGGCCCTATAGGAAAATCCGTAGGGTTATATCTGAGGTGTGATGTGGAGCGCGTAAGCGCGAAGGTGCAAATCCTACACTGCCGAGAAAAGCTTCTACTGAGAATTTAAGTGCCCGTACTGTAAACCGACACAGGTGGTCAGGATGAGAAATCTAAGGCGGACAGGCTAACTCTCGCTAAGGAACTCTGCAAAATAGCCCCGTAACTTCGGGAGAAGGGGTGCCGCTAAGGGTGATAGTTACACGCGAACTTGAGCGCTTGGTGGTCGCAGTGAAGAGATTCGAGCAACTGTTTAGCAAAAACACAGGTCTATGCTAAGCTGAAAGGCGATGTATATGGGCTGACACCTGCCCAGTGCTGGAAGGTTAAGAGGAGGAGTGAGAGCTCCGAATTGAAGCCCCAGTGAACGGCGGCCGTAACTATAACGGTCCTAAGGTAGCGAAATTCCTTGTCGGGTAAGTTCCGACCTGCACGAATGGTGTAATGACTCGAATGCTGTCTTGGCGGGAGGCCTGGTGAAATTGTATTACCGGTGAAGATACCGGTTACCTGCAGTAGGACGGAAAGACCCCGTGGAGCTTTACTGTAGCTTGGTATTGGGTTTTGATGTTATGTGTATAGGATAGTTGGGAGACTATGATGCTGTGGCGCTAGCTGCAGCGGAGTCGTTGGTGGAATACCAACCATATAACATCGGAATTCTAATCTGGAAAGTGAATTTCTGGAGACAGTGCTAGGTGGGCAGTTTGACTGGGGCGGTCGCCTCCGAAAGAGTAACGGAGGCGTTCAAAGGTTCCCTCAGGTTGGATGGAAATCAACCGTAGAGTGCAATGGCATAAGGGAGCTTGACTGTGAGACTGACGGGTCGAGCAGGTGCGAAAGCAGGACATAGTGATCCGGCGATTCCGAATGGAAGGGTCGTCGCTCAACGGATAAAAGCTACCCCGGGGATAACAGGCTGATTTTGCCCGAGAGTCCATATCGACGGCAAAGTTTGGCACCTCGATGTCGGCTCATCGCATCCTGGGGCTGGAGAAGGTCCCAAGGGTTGGGCTGTTCGCCCATTAAAGCGGTACGTGAGCTGGGTTCAGAACGTCGTGAGACAGTTCGGTCCCTATCCACTGTAGGCGTAAGAGTATTGAGAAGATCTGTCCTTAGTACGAGAGGACCGGGATGGACAGACCTCTGATGTACCTGTTGTCTCGCCAGAGGCATAGCAGGGTAGTCACGTTTGGAAAGGATAACCGCTGAAAGCATCTAAGCGGGAAGCCCACTTCAAGATAAGTACTCTCTGACTATATGTCAATAAGTCACCTTCGAGACTAGGAGGTAGATAGGCTGGGTGTGTAAGCGCTGCGAGGCGTTTAGCTGACCAGTACTAATATGACGAAATCTTAACCTAAAAGATTATTTACTATACAGTTTTGAGTGTTCTAAGGAACAGCAAAGAAAAAAAATATATATATAACCATAGCTTGGTGAAGATAGCTAAGGGGGTACACCTGGTCACATACCGAACCCAGAAGTTAAGCCCTTAAACGCCGAAAGTACTTGGGTGGCAACGCCCCGGGAGGATAGGTATTCGCCAAGCTTATTATACAAGTTCCCTGATAGCTCAGTTGGTAGAGCGTGCGGCTGTTAACCGCATTGTCGCTGGTTCGAGTCCGGCTCGGGGAGCCATTTTTTTATTTTTTGGAAATTTTTGTATTTCTAAATTTATAGAATTGGACGAAACAAAAAAGTATAGTTACAGTATTTACCAGGTAAGTAGACAATTAAATAGAGGATATATTTATTTAAAAGGCTTCCTTCCTAGTTTTGACCCTGTCAAATAGACAATTAACTAAAAAGCCTGAGTCCTGTAGAATACAGGACTCAGGCTTTTTGGTTTTATCTGGATCCTTTCTTCATTGTATAATTAATTGCAACAAAAAAAGACCCGTAGATATTTCCTTGGTATAATGTAAGTCCGACCAAACATTAAAAGGAGTATCTATGAGTCATAAACATTTTACCATTTTAGAAATAGAAAGTATATTTGAATTTTTAACACTTGGATTTCCCAAAGCTGAGATAGTAAGAAGAATAGGAAAACACAGGTCCAGTATTGGGATAGAGATTAAAAGAAATACCATAAATGGAAAATATAGTCCCCATCAAGCTCAGGAGAAGTATAAATCTAGAAAAAATAAATGCGGAGCCAAGATAAAACTTGAAAATAATATCCTATTGGTCTATATCCAAGACAAGTTAGAAAAAGGATGGATACCAGAGCAAATTGAGGGAAGAAGTAAATCAAAGGAATTGTTTAAAATTTCATTTAAAAGTATTTATAATGCTATAAATTTAGGTTTACTTTTACCTAATACAGTTGAGTTATTGCCGAGAAAAGGTAAAAAGAGAAAAAATGGAAGGAAGGAAACAAGGGAATTATACCGGGTAAAAAGATGATTTCAGAAAGACCTCATGAAGCAAATAACAGGAGTGAAATAGGCCACTTCGAAAGTGATACTGCGAGAAAAGGTGCTATAATGACTTATGTATGCAGGAAGCCTAGATTTCTCATCGCAGAATTAATGACAGATAGAAAAGCAGCTACTTTTAATCAGGTAATGATAGAAAATTTTAAATATATTCCCCCTGAGTATGTAAGGACTTTTACTTCAGATAATGGTAAAGAATTTTCAGGATTTAAAGAACTAGAAGTTGAGAGTTATTTTGCTAATCCTTATCATTCTTGGGAGAGGGGAACAAACGAAAATACAAATGGCTTATTAAGAAGGTATTTTCCTAAAGGCACTGATTTTAGAAATTTGACAAAAGAAGAAGTAAATCAAGCGGCTTAGGCTATAAATAAAAGGCCAAGGAAATGTTTAAATTGGAAAACGCCCCAAGAAATATTTTGGGGCGAGATATATTGTTGCATTTAATTTGACAATCTAGGAGTATTAAATTAGCATAAAATTTATATACCGCTCAAGTTTTCAATAGATTTTTCACTATGTCTAATTTAACCTAAGTTGCTACCTGTGATAAAATATTGAATTTCTGAGAATCTTTTTGCACACAGAGTTTCCCAGAGATTTAGAACATGAGCTTCACAGAGAAATCCTTAAGTCAAAAGATTTATTCTTTGTCACAAATTACACGAATCTCACGAATGATTCAAAACCTTGAAAATTAAAGATTTTTAGTAAGCCTCTGTGAAGGTCACTCTTTTCCTCCGTGCAATTCTGTGACCAATTTTTTGACTTTCTATTCGTGATAATTAGTGCGATTCGTGACCAAAAAAGTTTTTATATCCTTACAAGAAATTCAGTAATTTATCGCAATAATTTTAAGTAGCAACTTGAGTTAATGTAAGTTTAAAAAACTTTAGGTTTTGGATTTTAAATGATCACTGAAATTGATATAATTTATGACAAATGTTGTAGACTGAAAAATCAGTATTCTGTTAAAGTGAATAATATTACGTGAAGTTTATAGAGTTTAAAATTATTTAAATAATGATAAAAATAAAAAAAGCCGCAGAGTAATTGATTACTCTGCGGCTAGGTTTAGTTATAAAATTCTTATTTCATGAATTCTTTGTAGTTCTCAGGAGTTACAGGTTTGAATGGAATCCAGTTGAATTGATCTTGAGGATTTCCTTTTACAGCGTTGTAAGCAGCATTGATTGCTCCAGAACCTTGACCTTTACCGTCTTGGAATATAGTAACATCAAGTTTACCAGCATCCATAACGCTTAATGCATCAGCAGTTGCGTCAACACCAGCAACAATTATTTCTCCAAGTTTTCCACTAGCTTCGATAGCTGAGATAGCTCCGATTGCCATTTCGTCATTGTTAGCCATTACAGCGTCGATTTTGTCTCCAGAAGCGATCCAGTTTTCCATTATTTGCATTCCCATAGCTCTTTGCCATAAACCAGTTTGCTCTTTGATAACGTTTATACCAGGGAATTTGTCTGCGATAGATTTAACTCCTTCAGTTCTTTTACGTGCACCTTCGTTGTCAAGTTTACCAACTAAGATAACAATGTTACCTTCACCGTTTAATTTTTCAGCTACATATTCCATTTGCATAACTCCAGCTGAAATTTCATCAGAACCAACGTAGTAAGAACCTTCAGGTAAGTCTCCAGGTTTTCTGTTTACGTAAACAACTTTTACTTCGTTGTCTATACAAGCTTTTGTCATAGGTCCTGTAGCGTCTGTATCAACAGGAATTATAACAACGGCATCCATACCTTGAGTAATAAAGTTTTCAACTTGTCCAAGCTGTTTAGCAGCGTCATCTTTTGAATCAACGAAAACTACTTCAAGTTCATCAGCATAAGTTTCTTTTGCGTGAGCCTTCATCGCATCAACCATGTTTATTAAGAACAGGTCATCGAAACTAGCAACTGCTACACCGACTTTAACTTTACCGTCGTCAGCTTTTTTTCCACATCCTCCCATTACAAACAGTACAGATAAAATAACCGCGAAAACAACAAAACGTCCTAATTTTTTGATCGACATAAAATCAATCCCCCTCTTTACTTTGGTTTACACTGTATTAGATACAGTGTTTATTAAAATATATCTTGATAACTTTTCTGTAAAAAATTACAGAGAAAATTTATATCTGAATTATTAAAGATACAGGCCAAAATATACAATCGGTTGTTTTTTTGACAACAAATAGATCGGAAACGGTAAAAAACATTCCGAAAACTTTCACTACTGAGTATAGCATGTTTTTCAAAAAAAGCAATAGCTGAGTAAAAAAAAAACAAAAAACGGTCAAAAAGTTTGCGCAGGTATTAGAAAACACAGGGTTTGGATTATGGAATATAGATAAAAAAATTTAAAAGCCTATATTTAAAGTATGAAAAACATTGATTATTCAAAGCTTTAGGACTGAAATATAGGGAAAATGAAAAATTATATAAAAAATTGTTGACAAAAATAGAAGGCTAAGCTATAATAAATTTGTAATCATAACAAAAATGAAATCAAAACAAGAGAAAACAAGGAGGACAAGAAATGTCAAAAGTAAGATGTACAGTATGTGGAGAAATATTAGAAGCAGGAGTAGAAGTATGTCCTGTGTGCAAAGCAGGTTCGGATAAATTTGTAGCAGTTGTTGAGGGTGAAACTTTAGCTTGGGCAGATGAACATAAAATCGGAGTGGCTCAAGGCGTGGATCCTGAGATTGTAGAAGGACTAAAAGCAAATTTTATGGGAGAATGTACAGAAGTTGGGGATGTATCTGGCTATGAGCAGACAAGCTGACAGAGAGGGATATCCTGAAGTTGCAGCGGCTTATAAAAGGATCGCATTTGAAGAGGCAGAGCATGCGGCAAAATTTGCCGAACTTTTGGGGGAAGTTGTAAATGAATCAACAGAGCAAAATCTTCAAATGAGGGTAGATGCAGAACACGGCGCGTGTATGGGTAAAAAAGAACTAGCTACAAAGGCAAAGCAGCTTGGATTAGATGCAATCCACGATACAGTTCATGAAATGTGTAAAGATGAGGCTAGACACGGACAGGCATTCAATGGGCTTTTAAAAAGATATTTTGGAAAATAAAACCGGGTTAAATCCCGGTTTTTTATTTTTTTACTGTGTTGACTCGATATTTAAAATGTGATATAATAATCAGGTTAAATCACGGATATTCCGCTTTAATAATGTATATTAAATGAATATTTAGAGTACTAGGGAGGAAAAATGAAAGAAAAATTAATCCAATTAGTGGAACAAGATTACCTAAGAACTGACATACCTGAATTCAAAGGTGGGGACACAATTGCAGTTCACTACAGGGTAAAAGAAGGAGACAAGGAAAGAATCCAGATTTTCGAAGGTGTAGTAATCAGAGTAAGTGGTGGTGGAGTAGCAAAAACTTTCACTGTAAGAAAAGTTGCTGCAGGTATAGGAGTAGAAAGAATTATACCAGTAAACTCTCCTATGATTGAAAAAATCGAAGTTAAGAGAATAGGAAGAGTAAGAAGAGCAAGACTTTACTACCTAAGAGGTCTTTCTGGTAAAAAAGCAAGAATCAAAGAAATCAGAAGATAAGATGTCAAGAGAAACCAGGCAAAAGCCTGGTTTTTTTCTGTTTAAAAATAATTAATATAAAATGTTTAAGTCTCATTTTTTTCAGCAGTAATATAGAAAAATTTACTTATATATTATATAATGGATTGTCGGATACTTAAAATAGAGGAAAGGAGCAGGTGATGGAAACTTCAAAACTTGTAATAAACGGGATATTTTACCTTATATTGAGCGCATTTTTAATATTTATATGGATAAAGGAAAAAGAGCTTTCGAGTAGGATAAGGGTCTACAGAGACAGGTTCTCACAAGCCCTTATAAACGGGTTCAAATTAAAGAGAGAGTTTTCGAAAAAGTCAGTTATAAAATCTGTTAATTTTATTGAAACTGCGGGGACTGCCATAATACTTGTTCTTGTTATACAGAAATTTTATTTGGGTAATTTTTTGGTTCCAACCGGTTCGATGATACCTACAATTATGCCGAAAGACAGGCTGTTTGGGAATATGGTCGTATATAAATTTTCAAAACCCAAAAGAGGAGATGTAATTGTATTTAGGGAACCTATACAAAACAAGGTTTTATACACAAAAAGACTTATGGGGCTACCTGGGGAAAAAATAGAAATAAAATCTGGAGAACTTTATATAAATAATTCTGAGTTAAACGGCACTAAGTTTGACAGGGAGTATACTGCTCTAGGAGAGATACAGGGTAATGAGTGGATTGTGCCGAAAAAAGGGGACAAACTGGAGATAGTTCCAGACAGAAATTATAATGATGAGTTCAAAAGCAGAAGTATAGATATAGTTGAGGTGCAGGAATACCTTCTGAAAAATCCAGGGGCTGTTTCTGAAATACTTCCAAAAATGGATTTTTTACGTAAACGGGAAAAAGACCGGAATGCTGTTAGATTTTATACACAACAAGGATAATATAGAAAGACTTCTCGCAGGAAAAAGAGTTGAAGCAGAGGTAGAAGAGGACTATTATTTTGCACTTGGAGACAATACAAACGGTAGTTACGACTCAAGGTGGTGGGGATTTATATCCGAAAACAGACTAAAAGGAAGGGCGTTTTTTAGATTTTGGCCTTTAAATAGAATGGGGATACTGAGGTAATGGATAGAGAATATTTGTGTCTGAAAAACTTGGGCGTAGAGGATTTAGCTCGGTTAAGTATACTGGAAAGCGAAAGCTTTAAAACTCCTTGGGGTTTGGAAGAACTCAAGGGAAGTTTTAAAAACAGCCTGTACAAGTTCAGGGGGATTTTTAGGGAAGGTGAGCTGGTAGGTTACTATATATTGATGGATAGCGTGGATGTCTACGAGCTTGCCAGGATAGCTGTTTCTATAAAATATAGAGGACGAGGCTATTCCAAACTTCTTATGGAAGATATGATAGAAGACATTGATAAAAATATATTTTTAGAGGTTCGCAAAGGAAACAGCAGTGCAATAAGTCTGTACTCTAAATTTAGATTTAAAAAAATAGGTGAAAGAAAAGCCTATTATAGAGATACAGGTGAGAATGCTGTTATAATGATGCTAGAAAAATAGGTAGTTTTGTGGATAAGAAAGAACTTATACTGAGTAGTGGAGTAACCGATGCTAAAAAGATTTAGAGTATTAGTAGAAAAATCTGCACTTAACATATGCCAGCACGAAAAAGATTCTGGAATTTTTTTATGAGATGGAAAATTCTAAAGGAGTTTCTGCTGGAGGAATTTTGGATGAGTTAAAGATAGAGTATGGCTCTAAAGCAGAATACCAGCAAACTTATTATGCATTGAAAAGCTTGTATAGGTCCGATTATGGCAGATAGTATGGATAAACTAAAAAAGCTCTACAACATTTTAAAGGATAAAAGAATCAAAATAAGTTACCCTGAAAATCTTGAGGGGGATAGTTTTAAGATTGAAATGGATATAAGTTCAGAAAAAGATGTTGAAGTTTTGGCTTTTTATCTTCAGGAGAAACTTGATAAATTAAAAGAACTTATAAAACTCATAAAAAGAGGTGGGTGAAATGCAAAAAATAAATTACTCTATAGGAGTTGGCTTGGCCATTATTGCATACATGCTTACAAAAATATTTTGGCCAGAATTAGAAGTAGTTGATATGTTTTATTTTTTTGAAATTTTCTGTATTATACTCTATTCAATTATAGTTTCAATGGCGTATAAAGCAAATAAAATATCCAATAAAAAAGAGCACCTTTATTTTATGATGAGTTATATTATGCTGCTCATGTTGGGAGCAGTTGCAATAGGGATGCGTTTTTCTATTTTGAGTTTTAAAAATTATACTTTTCACCTGATAAGAATATTTGAAGCATTTATATATTTTTTTGCTATATTTTTATTGTACGATAAAGCAAACTACAAAAAAATATTAGCGTTGTTTTCAGCTTGTATTTTGGTGAACCTGGCTATAGTGATGGTGCTGATGCACAGTTATTGGACTGAGCATCTAGCTCTATTGCTTTATTTGGAGCTTCTATTAATCTACAGATATGCGTTGAAAGAAAAGAGGCAGTACTTCATGTCGGCTTTCTTTCTGAGGTTGGTAGCTGAATGTACATATGTGGCTTATGTTTTAAACGGTGGCGGAATCTTCTATATTTTAACAGCTTTTATTTATGTATCCTCAATATTTGAAATAGTTACCTACCTTAATAAAGAGATAGATTTTGAGATAATGCATTTAGAGAGTAGCTACAGCGACAGAATAGAAAAACTGTTCTATCTCAATAAAAGGGGAATTCTGTTTATATCGGATATGTATATAAAAGATTACAATGACTCGGCATTGGCTTTGCTTGAGGTAGAGAATGGAAAGGAAGTTAAAAATAAAAGCTTGCTGACAATTTTTGACATAATGAACGAGGATGCGTTACTCTATGATCTGAGACAAGGTGAATCTGAACTGAGCCTTCCGTTAAAAAAGAATAAGGGCAAGGTACTTAAGGTTAAAATCTAGGCAAGGTTGGGGGTCCGGAAAAAGATCTTTATATGCTGGTTCTGGAAAACGAATTGAGCTTTGGAAATTCTCTCGAGGTGCTGAACGACTCTTTGTCGGCGTTTTCTTATATTTATAAGCGGGATGACGGATACAAATATATAAGTCGGGGATTTGAAAATATATTTGGTATAAATAAGGATAAAGTCCTGGGAGACAGGGGGTTTTTGGATAAGATATTAAAAGATGGGGAAAGTCAACTTTTGAACTGTATATCAAAAGGAGAGGAAAATTTTTCATTCGACGAGGTTTACAAGATAAACGGGAAAACAAAAAAGATACGAGAAACAGTTTCTAAAATAAAATGAATGATGAGGAATTTTTTTATGGAGTAGGCTTGGATATCAGCGACCTGTACGTAAAAGAGAAGGGTTTGGTATCTGAAAATGAGATGCTAAAAAATGAAAATATCAAAACAGACATGGCTCTTTCGGTTGTATCGCACGAGATAAGGACCCCCATAACAGCTATAATAGGGTTTGTTGAGAACATAATAATAAACAATGACAGCTTGGATGAAAAGATATTCGGAATGATAAAGAAAGTTTACAGCAACAGTATAAGGCTGAAAGAACTGGTGGACAACCTGTTAGACTTTAATAAGCTTAATGCCGGTAAAATGGAAGTGTTCAAAGAGAAGGTAGAGATCAAGGGGCTGTTGGAGGAAGTACTTACAAATAATGAGATGCTCATAGAGTTGAAAAATATAAAGTTGATAAATCTGATGGATAGGGTAAAGGATAAGGTTTATATATTGGCGGATTCGTCTATGGTATACCAGATATTCAACAATATCTTGAGTAATGCCATAAAATACAACAGAGAGAACGGGAGCATTACCATAGTTGTCGATGACGATGGAGAGCGTTGTGGTTGTCAGTGTAGAGGATACGGGTATAGGTTTGAAAGACGAGAGCAAAGTAAATGTATTTAAAGAATATGGAAGAGCAAAGGGCAGTCGTGAAAAGGGCACCGGACTAGGTCTTTCGTTGTCAAAAAGGCTTGTGGAGATCAACGGCGGTAAGATATGGTTTGATTCTGAATATGAAAAGGGAAGCACATTTTATGTGAGGTTTGAAAAAGAGTAGACTGTTTCATTCGTTAAAAAAATCCATAGGATTATCTCGGTGCTTAAAACCGAATTGAAATAAAACAGTAAATATGATAATATATACTTATCTAATATTAAAATAATAATAAAGATGAAAGGGTGAATCAATTTGCAAAACAATGTTTATTCCAATCCACTTGTTGAGAGATATGGTTCTAAAGAAATGCTGGAAAACTTTTCTCCAGACAAAAAAATTCTCTACTTGGAGAAAACTATGGATAGCTCTTGCAGAATGCGAGAAAGAACTGGGGTTAGATATAAGTGACGAACAGATAGAAGAGATGAAAAAGTACGTCAATGATATCAACTATGATGTTGCAGCACAAAAGGAGCTTGAGTTCAGACATGATGTAATGGCTCATGTGCATGCTTTTGGTGAGCAGGCTAAAACAGCCAAACCTATAATCCACTTAGGGGCCACTAGTGCATATGTAGGGGACAATACAGATATCGTTCAAATAAAAGATGGGCTTAACCTATTAAAAAAGAAACTTATTAACGTAATGGACTCTATTGCTAAGTTTTCTTTAGAGTATAAGGATATGCCTACGTTAGGATTTACACACTTCCAACCTGCTCAATTGACTACAGTTGGTAAAAGGGCAACTTTATGGCTTCAAAGTCTTGTGTTGGATTTTGAAGAACTTGAGTTTAGAGAAGAAACTCTTAGGTTTAGAGGAGTAAAAGGTACTACCGGTACACAGGCAAGCTATCTTGAACTGTTTAATGGCGAGTTTTCAAAGGTTAAAAAGCTTGATGAAATGGTAGCAGAAAAGATGGGATTTGAAAAAAGGTTTTTAGTTACCGGACAGACTTACGATAGAAAAGTCGACAGTGAGGTATTAGGACTTTTAGCTCAAATTGCACAATCGGCTCACAAGTTTACAAATGATTTAAGACTACTTCAAAATTTAAAAGAGATAGAAGAACCTTTTGGTAAAAAGCAAATAGGTTCATCTGCAATGGCTTATAAAAGAAACCCTATGAGGAGTGAAAGGATATCTTCGCTTGCAAAATTTGTAGTGGCGATGTACCAAAGTACTGCAATGACTGCAGCTACTCAATGGTTCGAAAGAACTCTTGACGACTCGGCAAACAAAAGACTATCAATACCTCAAGCGTTCTTAGCTGTAGACTCTATGCTTGTTATTTGGCAAAATATAATGGACGGACTTGTTGTTTACCCTAAAATGATAGAAAAACGTATTATGTCAGAACTTCCTTTTATGGCAACTGAATACATCATAATGGAAGGTGTAAAAAACGGTGGAGACAGACAGGAGCTGCATGAGAAAATCAGAGTTCACTCTATGGAAGCCGGAAAAGTAGTTAAACTTGAAGGTAAGGATAATGACTTAATAGAAAGAATAATTGCTGACGATTATTTCAACATAGACAAAGACAGATTGATGGAGATACTTAACCCTGCAAACTTCGTAGGATTCTCTGCTGAACAAACAGGAGGAGTTTGTAAATACAGAGGTAAAACCTATAATAGAAAAATATGAAGAATTGTTAGGAATGGAATCAAATTTAAGAGTTTAATATAAAAATTATGGCGAAATGAGTAAAACTAAAAATTTAGTTTGAAAATTTCGCCATTTTAAATTAAAATAGAAGGTATGGACAGAGAAAAAAGATTTAAAGATAAAAAACAGGAAGCATACCTTATAAGCTTTATATTGATGGCCTTGTATTTTTCGCTCTTGGAGAGCCTCATACCCAAACCTTTTCCTTGGATGAAACTTGGTTTGGCTAATCTTGCGGGGATACTCGCACTTCAAAAATTTGGTTATAAAATGGCGTACCAGGTTTTGTTGTTTAGAATATTTATTCAAGGACTTATGCTGGGGACGCTTTTTACCCCTGGATTTTTTGTTAGTTTATGTGCCGGACTTATAAGCAGTTCGGTGATGTGTTCTTTGTATAAATTTAGGAAAGAACTTTCCATGGTGGCTATAAGTTCTGCTTCTGCTGTTGTGCACAATATAAGCCAGTTATTTTTTGTTTATGTTTTCTTTTTCAGGGGGATAGAGCTTTATTCCAGAGCTGTACTTGTATTTGTGCTTGTGTTCTTGGGTATAGGACTTGTATCTGGTGCTGTGATTGGAGTTATGGCTGAAAAACTGAAAATAAGAAGGGTAGTTGCTTGAAGCTTTATTCATTCAAGTTGTGGTCCATTTCTAAATTTGTCTGAAATTATAAGATTAAAATAGAAAAAATAACTTTCTCAGGTTTATGATAAATTTAAATTATTTCTGTTTTAGTTTACTTAAAAATTATAGCAAGGAGTGTAGATGGTTGAAAAGAAAATATTTTGGAACTGATGGTATAAGAGGGGAAGCGAATAAGGATCTTAGTGTTGATATAGTAACAAGGCTAGGGTTTGCGTTGGGATGTTACTTGAAAAAAAACAATCCTGAAAAAAAGGATGTAAGGGTTGTTCTTGGTACAGATACAAGGGTATCTGGATATATGATAAGGTCAGCTCTTTTTGCTGGCTTAAATGCTTTGGGGGTAGACGTTGATTTTGTGGGAGTGTTACCAACACCGGGAGTATCATACCTTACAAGAAAACTTAAAGCAGATGCCGGTATAATGATATCTGCATCACATAATCCGGCAAAGGACAACGGTATAAAAATATTTGCGTCTAACGGTTATAAACTGCCTGATGAGGTAGAGTTTGAACTGGAAAGACTTATGGATGACGTGGAAAAAATAAAAGAAGACGTTGTTCCAGGTGATCAACTTGGTAAATTCACATACAGAGAAGACGAATTTTATTATTACAGTGAGTTCTTGATGTCCACTGTGGATATCGATTTTAAAGGTGTCAAAGTGGTGCTTGACGTTGCCAACGGTGCAGCTTACAGAATTGCACAAAGAGTTTTCAATGCTCTGGGAGCGGATCTGGTTGTCATAAACAACAACCCAAACGGAACCAACATAAACGTGAAATGCGGGTCAACTGACATGAGCATACTTCAAAAAGTAGTTCAAGGGTATGAAGCTGATTTTGGACTTGCTTTTGACGGTGATGCAGACAGATTACTGGCTGTTGACTCTAAAGGAAATGAGATCGACGGGGATAAAATAGTTGCTGTTATAGCCGAATCCATGAAAAAGGAAAACCGTCTTAACAATAACCAGGTTGTTACCACTGTTATGAGTAATATGGGATTTGAAAAATTACCTGGATGAAAAGGGGATAAATCTTATAAGGGCGAATGTAGGAGACAGATACGTCCTTGAAAAGATGAAGCAGCACGGATTAAATCTAGGAGGAGAACAATCAGGGCATATAATACTTTTAGACTACAATACAACAGGTGATGGATTGCTGACGGCTCTTCAACTTGTACAGGCTGTTAAAAAGTCTGAGAAAACAATAGAAGAATTAGTTTCGGGTATCACACAGTGGCCTCAGAGGCTTATTAATGTTAAAGTAGCAAAAGAAAAGAAGGAGCACTGGAAAGAAAATAAAGCTGTAGTTGACTTTATAAAACTAAAAGAGGAAGAGATGGCAGGTGCTGGAAGAGTTCTTGTGAGAACTTCTGGAACAGAACCTCTAGTCAGGGTTATGGTTGAAGGAAAAGAGGATAATACAGTAAATAAAGTTGCAGAAGAAATTGCGCTTGTAGTAGAAAAAGAATTGTCTTAGATATATATCTCACAGGGACTTGCCCTGTGAGATAAATTTTTATAGGGAGCTGGAAAAATGTACGAAGGATTTTCTAAAATTTATGATAGGCTCATGGAGCATGCTGATTATGATTTGTGGGCTGAATATGTTGATAGATATATAAGTGATTATTGTGATAAAGCGGAAGAGATACTTGACTTAGGTTGTGGGACGGGTGAAGTTTTGATAAGACTCTGCGACAAGTACAGGATAAGTGGTGTTGACCTATCAGAAGAGATGCTGTCTGTGGCTCAAAAAAAGATAGAAATTAAGGGCAAGAGTATACAGCTTTATAAGCAGGATATGAGGGAGCTTGAATGTGGGCAGGAGTATGATGCGGTTATATCTCTTTTCGACACAGTGAACCACCTGAAATCTTTAAGTGACCTTGAGAAGACGTTTTTTGCGGTTAATAAAAATTTAAAAGATGGTGGTATATATATATTTGACGTGGTTACCAGACAGCTTATGGATGATATGTTTGAAGGTGGAAGCTTTGTGGATGAAAGAGACGATCTTTTTATAGTCTGGGAGCATGAGGTGGATGAAGAGGGGCTGGACTATGTGTATACCAACTTTTTCATAGAATCGAAAGATGGGATGTATGAGCGGATCTCAGAGGAATATGTCAAAAAGATATTCACCCATGATGAAATAAGGTCTTGTGCAGACAGAGCCGGATTTTCTATTGAGGTGGTAGAGGAAAATGATGTATTGGCTGGATCGAGAGTGTTTTATGTGCTGAAAAAGTAGAACGAGGTGAAGTTTATGAGGGGTTTAGCAGAGAAAAAACAGAAAAGCATACCATACCTCATGTTTTCTTATGTGGGTATAATTTTTATATCCTTGGGGACTTTTAAAATAGAGATGGCGGATAACTTCGGTGTAGACACTTCAACGTTGCAGTATATTTTTGGTTTTTTTTCACTTTTCAATATGTTTGGAATTTTTCTAAATAGATATCTTTTGGAAAGGATAAGCCCGAAACTTGAAATTATTTTTGCGAGTTTTCTCATAATAACAGGAGTTTTTGGATTGATTTTATCTTCTACAAAATCCGTATTGACTTGCTCCCTATCCGTGCTTGCATTGGGGACTGGATTTTATTTTTCCCTATCCAACTACCTGGTGGTAAATCTAAATCGCATGAACAGGGTTAAGAATCTGAATTTTTTACATTTTTGCTATGCCTGCGCCTGTATATCAACACCGGTTTTAGCTGCATTTTTTGTAAAAGCAGGATTTTCCTGGAAAACTTTCTATATATTATCCATAGTGTTTCCAGCATCTGTGATGATGTTTTCGTTTAAAGTGGATATCGGAATAAACTTAGATGATGCTCCAAAAGAATCGGATGGAGGGAGAGAACGTTGGCCGCTTCTGACCTATCTGGCCATAATCTGCCTTTTTTCGTATGTTTTTTCCGAGATGGTATTCAATTTCTGGATAGTAGAGTACTTGGTGCAAGGAGGGAATGATAAAGAGTTGGCAAAACTGGCCATATCTATATTTTGGGTAGCTGTGGCTTTGGGTAGGTTCTATAACTCAAGGCATACAAGTAGTCTAGGAGAGTTAAAAAGGGTGGTTTTTACTTCTGCAGGTTCCTTGGCGGCGTATTGTTTTCTGTTGGAAGTAAGCAGCATATCGCTTTCTTTTATTCTGGCTGCTGTGGCAGGTTTTTTTTATTCGGGAATGTATGCACTTATAGTGTCTGTGGGGACTTTAGGGAAAAAGAAAGTTAGTTCGCTGCTTGCCACCTCGCTTATGTTCAGTGGGTCTTTGGGGGCCATCTTTGTTTCTCCTGTAACAGCCTCGGTAAAACAAGCTTACGGAATCAATATAACTATGAGACTGGGAATCCTGGCTATGTTTATAATTTTTTGTATCAGTGTATTATATGAATTTATATTTAGCAGGATTTCTAAAGAAAGTTTAGGGCGGTGAATTAAATGGGGAAATACGATGATTTTTTTTACTATATGTCACTTTTGGGATACCTTGGTTTTATTATGGCGTTTAATATACTTATTTTTTTATTTGCTTACAGATTTTTTGCAAAAAAAATTGGTGATAATGTTTTTGTAATGTTCGTATTTTTGTTACTTGGGGTTGTTTCCGCCTTTTACAATGCGTACAAGATACTTATGAAAAAGAAATGATTGTGAGTAAAATATAATTTTTTTTGGTTTAAGTCAAGAAAAAAAGAGTCAAAACATGGGTTTGTTAGAACAAAAATAAAAAAAACATTGTTCGGAGTGACTTTACAAAGGTTTTGTTAATGTTAAATTTGCTTTGAAAATTAAAAAAAGTATGATATACTAAAAATATGAGAACAAAGAGCATTATTTGAGCACAATTTGCTATAAAAATCATACACGTGATTATATGGAGTGCAAAAAAGACAAAAAACTTTATCTTTGTACAGGTTAAAAAATAAACATTTGAACAAATTAAGCTAATTTCCGATATAAAAAGAAGAATTCGTAAGATTAATTGACATTTAACGATTGCCTCTTTTTTAATTATTAATGTACGTTTTAGAGGTACAGAAAGCAAGTGAGCACAGGAAAGAAATTATATAAAGAAATAGATATTAATTTCACACAAGTGATTGACTTTCGTTTTGGAAGGTGCTATAATTTCAAATGAGAGCAGCTTAAGCCCTTGATGTTCAAGGCTTGGATGGTGTTTGTGTTCGGTATTTGGAACAGGTGTTGTTTGTTTTATAAAATACTTTTTTAACATAGGTGGGGATTTTTTGTGGGAGATCTTAAAGTTCTTATTAGAAGATCTATAATAACATCAATAATAATTTTAATTTATGGCTTGGTCATAAGAGAAAAAGTTGTATACATAGGTGCTTTTTTTGGTAGCCTCATCTCTATATTGAGTTTGTACATGATAAAATGGGATGTAGAAGCTGTTTTAAACACAGGGACTCCTGTTAGGGTGAGTATGGTGGGTTACGTAAAAAGATACCTAATATATGGGATTTTTTTGGTAGTTCTTATGTACTTTGGCCATAATTTGTTTTTTGGGGGAGTTTTAGGACTCTTAAATGTAAAGTTTAATTTGCTGCTAAATACGGTAATACAATATGTTAATAAACTTAAAGTTAAAATTTCCAAAATTTAAAAAGAGAAGGGAGGTTAACTGATGAGATTAGGACCAATAGAATTTATTACTCCACCTTTGGTTCAAGGTCCAAAGATACTTTTTTTTGTACCAGCTCCGCACAACTTTCCATTTGCACTGGAGGTGAGTGACGGAAAATTCGGACTTCCTGTAACTATAACAGTGGCGACAACCTGGTTTATTATGGCTTTGTTTGCGATACTGTTTAGGCTGGGGGTAAGGAACTTGGAGATGCTTCCAGGTAAGAGACAAGCTTTTATGGAGACTTTGTACGCGGCTTACGATTTCTTAGTGGGCCAAGTATTAGCTAAATGGAAAAATAAGTATTATGTTTACATCGCCACGCTTATAAGCTTTATATTTGTGGCAAACATCATTTCTTTTTTCCCGATTCCAGGATTCTCTATGAAAGACGGGGTTTTAGTTATTGAACCTCTGTTTAGAACTCCAACTGCAGATATAAACACCACACTTGGACTGGCGCTTATAACAACCTTTACGTTTTTATGGGCAGGAATCAGTACACAAGGAATTTTTGGGTATTTTAAAGGTCTGGCAGAACCAACACCTGTAATGTTGCCGTTGAACCTTATAGGAGAACTAGCAAAACCAACAAACATCTCTATGAGGCTATTTGGAAATATGTTCGCAGGTATGGTAATAATGGGGCTTTTATATAAAGCTGTGCCAGCTGCCATCCCAGCACCACTTCACCTTTATTTTGACTTGTTTAGTGGATTAGTGCAAAGTTTTGTATTCACTATGCTTACAATGGTATACATACAAGGATCCTTAGAGGTAGAAGCGTAGTACTATGAAGTGAAATTAAAAAATAAAATTTAAATTAAGACTAGGAGGTATTAGGATATGGATTTATTGACAGCAAAGACTGTAGTTTTAGCATGTTCAGCATTAGGAGCAGGTTTAGCAATGATTGCAGGACTAGGACCAGGTATAGGAGAGGGTTATGCAGCAGGTAAGGCTTTAGAGTCAATTGCTAGACAACCAGAAACAAAACCAGACATAATATCTACAATGGTAATGGGACAAGCGATCTCAGAATCAACTGGTATCTACTCGCTAGTTATTGCGTTAATACTACTTTACGCAAATCCACTACTTAAATTATTAGGATAGTAACGAGTGATGAGCTGATGGTTGCCAAGCGGCCACAGCCAAATGAAAATAACCTTTAAGAGAGTACAGATAGACCCTGTCTAGGGAGGAGGTAGAAAACTTGTCACAGGAATTTATGCCTGCTGTTTCCATTGACATTAACCTATTTTGGCAGATAATAAACTTTATTATATTGATGTTCATATTCAAAAAGTATTTTTATAAGCCGATAAATGGGTTTCTTGAAAAAAGGAAAGAGCATATAAGAAACGAGTTGCTAGAGGCAAAATCTGAAAGAGAAGCTGCTACAGCTTCTAATAAAAAAGCTGAAGGATATCTTAAATCTGCTAAAAAAGAAGCTCAAGAGATAATAAGCAAAGCTGAAAAAAACGCAGATGAAAGAAAAGAGCAAATATTAAAGGAAGCGACTTCTACAAGAGAAAAAATGATGAAGTCTGCAGAACTTGAGATGACAAAAATGAAAGAGCAGGCGAGAAAAGAACTTCAAACTGAAGTTACTAAACTTGCAGTTATTCTAGCTGAAGAGATGATAAAGGAAAAAATGAACTCCAAGTTAGAATCTGACCTACTTGACCAGTTTATAGACGAGGTAGGGGAAGTGCAATGATAGAAGCCTCGATAGGAAAAAGATACTCCAAAGCCCTTTATGAGTTGGCCGAAGGAGAAAAAAATGTAAAAGAACTTTACGAAAGCTTAAGCCTGGTTATGGAAACCTATGTTAAGAATGTAGAGTTTAAAAACTTTGTAGATCATCCACTTGTAAAAAAAGATGATAAGAAAGCACTAGTTTACAAAGTGTTTGGAAATTTCGACGAGTTTACCTTAAACATACTTGGGTATCTTGTGGATAAAGGAAGACTTTCGAATATCAGGGGTATTGTGGCAGAATATCTGAAAATATACTACGAGAAAAACCAAATTGTGGACGTAGAGGCTATATTTGCAGTAGAACCAAGCAAAACCCAAAAAGAAAAGCTTATCAAGACATTGGAAGCTAAGACTAATAAGAAAGTTAACCTTACAATAAAAACAGACAAAAGCATCATAGCCGGTGGAATAATTAAAATCGGTGACGAGATAATTGACGGAAGTCTAAAAACTCAACTTGATAAACTGATAGTAAAGTAAGAAAATTTCTAAATTGTAAGGTAGGAGGTGCAAGCATTTGTGAAGATCAGGCCGGAAGAAATTAGCAGCATAATTAAGGCTGAGATAGAGAGTTATAAAAAATCTTTGGATATAAAAACCTCTGGTTCTGTAGTAGAGGTTGGCGATGGTATTGCTAGAATTTATGGTCTTAGCAATGCAAAAGCTGGGGAACTGTTAGAGTTCCCGAACGGGATTAAGGGTATGGTCCTTAACCTAGAGGAAAACAATGTAGGTGCGGTTATTTTTGGAGACCCTTCTGGAGTAGCAGAGGGAGACGAAGTAAAAGCAACTGGTGAGGTAGCTAGTGTACCTGCGGGAGAATCGCTTCTTGGAAGGGTAGTAAACCCTCTTGGGGATCCGATTGATGGAAAAGGTGAAATAAAAGCTGAAAAGATGATGCACATCGAAAGAAAAGCATCTGGAATAATAGCCAGAAAACCTGTGCATGAACCACTTCAAACTGGTGTAAAGTCTATAGATGGGATGGTTCCAATTGGTAGAGGACAAAGGGAGCTAATCATAGGAGATAGACAAACAGGAAAAACGGCGGTAGCTATTGATGCTATAATCAACCAAAAATCAGAAAATGTAAAATGTGTGTATGTTGCCATAGGGCAAAAAAGATCAACAGTTGCACAAGTAGTTAAAAAACTTGAGGATGCAGGAGCTCTTGAATATACAATAGTTGTAGCAGCGACAGCTTCTGAATCTGCTCCGCTTCAATACCTTGCTCCATATGCGGGTGTTGCAATGGGAGAGTACTTCATGGATAAAGGGGAGCACGTACTTATAATATACGATGATCTTACTAAACATGCGGTAGCTTACAGAGAGATGTCACTACTTCTTAAAAGACCACCTGGAAGGGAAGCTTATCCAGGAGACGTTTTCTACCTTCACTCAAGACTACTTGAGAGGGCAGCAAAACTTTCAGACGACTTAGGAGCTGGTTCTATTACGGCACTGCCTATAATAGAAACTCAAGCTGGGGATGTATCAGCGTACATACCTACAAATGTAATTTCCATTACGGATGGTCAGATATTCCTTGAGTCTGAGTTATTCAATGCAGGTTTCAGACCAGCGATAAACGCAGGAGTTTCAGTATCTAGGGTTGGTGGAGCTGCACAAATAAAAGCTATGAAACAGGTAGCAGCAAAAGTAAAACTAGAGCTAGCTCAATATACAGAATTGCTTGCCTTTGCACAATTTGGGTCTGATTTGGATAAGGCTACGAAAGCCCAGCTTGAAAGAGGGCACAGAATCATGGAAGTCTTAAAGCAGGCACAGTACAATCCATATTCAGTAGAAGAGCAAGTAGTTTCTTTCTTTATGGTAACTAAGGGATTGTTGGATGACATTCCGGTTGAAGAAGTAGGTAAATTCGAAAAGCAAGTTATAAAGGAACTTAAAACAAATACAGAAATATTAAAAGAAATCCTTGAGAAAAAAGCTTTGGATAAAGACTTAGAAGGAAAGCTAGAGGCTGCAATTAAAAAGTTTAAAGCAAGCTACAAATAGCGAGGTGAAACTATATGGCTGGCGGAAAAAGTAGAGAAATAAAGAACAGGATAAAAGGAGTAAAATCCACCCATCAGATTACCAAAGCGATGGATATAGTTTCATCCACAAAGTATAAAAAGTTTGTAAGCCTTGTGCAAAAGACCAGACCTTACTCTGAAATGCTAAACGGAATACTAGACAATATCTCTGCTGGAATAAGTGGAGAAAAACACCCGCTATTCGACGGCAAGCAAGAAGTTAAGAGAATAGGGATTGTTGTTATGGCATCAGATAGAGGACTTTGTGGGAGTTTTAACAATAATATCCTAAAAGAGATGGCGAAAATTATAGAAGATAATCCTGACAAGGAGGTCTCTATAATAACAATAGGTAAAAAGGCAAGAGACTATTGCAAAAAAAGAGATTACGACATAAAGTCAGAATATATTCAACTAATTCCTGAAACGATGTTTGAAAAAGCCAAAGAAATTGGTGAAGATATTGTGGAATTCTACATGAATGACATATTCGATGAGGTATATTTAGTTTATTCTAAATACCTGTCTGCTGTTAGTTCAGAATTTATAAGTCAAAAAATAGTTCCGATTCAGAGAGAAGAAGTTAAGGCGAAAGAAGATACATATATATTTGAACCTTCTATTGAAAGTATACTCACAAGTTTACTTCCTAAATACCTTAACATAAAACTATATCAATCTATATTGGAAACTACAGCAAGTGAGCATGCAGCCAGAAAGCAGGCTATGAAAAGTGCCACTGATAATGCTGAAGATATGATGGCAGATCTGACACTTCAATATAACAGGGAAAGACAGTCGGCTATTACTCAGGAAATTTCTGAGATCGTTGGAGGAGCAGCAGCTCTAAAATAAAATGGCGTGTAGGGATAATAACCCGTTGCCAAAAACTCTAAAGTAAAGGAGGCAATTTGGTGGAAAATAAAGGAACACTGGTTCAAATTATAGGTCCGGTTGTCGACGTTAGATTTGAAAATGAATTGCCTAAGATATACAACGCACTAAAAATTTCCTTAGGAGATGAAAAGTATTTAGTTGCGGAAGTACAGCAACACTTAGGTAATAACATGGTAAGAGCGGTTGCCATGGACGGAACAGACGGATTACAAAGAGGAGTAGAGGTTTTAGATACAGGGGCGGCTATTTCAGTTCCGGTAGGAAAATCAGTTCTTGGAAGAATCTTAAATGTACTAGGAGAACCTGTTGACCAAGCTGGAGAGGTTAAATCAGAGGAATACCACCCTATTCATAGGGAAGCTCCAAGTTTTGAGGAGCAGGGAACAGAAACTGAAATACTTGAAACAGGTATAAAAGTAGTTGACTTGCTAGCTCCATACCAAAAGGGGGGTAAAACTGGTCTTTTCGGAGGAGCTGGAGTAGGGAAAACAGTACTTATAATGGAACTTATAAACAACATCGCAAAAGGTCATGGAGGACTTTCAGTTTTTGCAGGTGTTGGAGAAAGAACAAGGGAAGGAAGAGATCTTTTCGACGAAATGACAGAAAGTGGAGTATTAGACAAAACTTCGCTTGTGTACGGTCAAATGAATGAGCCACCTGGTGCAAGACAAAGGGTAGCTCTTACAGGTCTTACAATCGCTGAGTATTTCAGGGATCAAGAAGGTCAGGATGTACTTCTTTTCATTGATAACATATTCAGGTTTACTCAAGCGGGTTCTGAGGTTTCAGCTCTTCTAGGTAGGATGCCTTCAGCGGTTGGATACCAGCCGAACCTTGCAACGGAGATGGGTACTCTTCAAGAGAGAATCACATCAACTAAAACTGGATCGATCACATCTGTACAAGCAGTATATGTACCTGCCGATGACTTGACAGATCCGGCTCCAGCGACTACATTTGCGCATTTGGATGCTACAACAGTACTTTCAAGAAGGATTGCGTCGCTTGGTATCTATCCGGCGGTTGACCCTCTAGATTCAACATCTAGAATTCTTGACCCACAAATAGTTGGGCATGAACACTACAATGTAGCTAGGGAAGTACAAAAAGTTCTACAAAGATATAAAGAAC
This sequence comes from uncultured Ilyobacter sp., assembly GCA_963668015.2. GTDB lineage: Bacteria > Fusobacteriota > Fusobacteriia > Fusobacteriales > Fusobacteriaceae > Ilyobacter_A. The sequence continues at coordinate 51,854 of CAXXCR010000003.1, forward strand.
TACAAGATATAATAGCCATCTTAGGTATGGATGAATTATCTGATGAAGATAAAGTTACAGTTAACAGAGCAAGAAAAATCGAAAGATTCTTCTCTCAACCATTCTCGGTAGCGGAACAGTTTACAGGAATGTCAGGTAAATATGTTTCCATCAAAGATACGGTAAGAGGATTTAAAGAGATCCTGGAAGGTAAGCATGATGATCTTCCTGAGCAAGCATTCCTATACGTAGGATCAATTGATGAGGCAGTAGCAAAAGCAAGGGAACTAATGAAAGGGGCTGAATAGTATATGGCAGCAACTTTCAGACTTCAAATAGTGACTCCTCAAGAAATGATGCTTGATACAGAGGTTGAAATGGTTATCTTAAGGACAACTGAGGGAGATATGGGGATACTGGCAAACCACATCCCACTTGTTGCAGAACTTGCCATTGGCGAGATGAAAATAAAGTCTGAAGGCAAAGAAGAAATATACTATGTTTCAGGTGGATTTTTAGAAGTTTCCAGGGAAAAAACCCTAATACTTGCAGATGAAGCAATAAGCTTTGAAAATCTAGATGTTGAAAGAGCTAAAAAAGATGCAGAGATTGCAAAACAAAAACTTTTGAAACTGAAAGAGGAAAAAGATGTTGCTTCTATGGAAAAACTACTTCAAGAAGCTCTTACAAAAGTAAAAATTGTTGAAAAACATATGTAAAAGAGAGGCTGAAAGCCTCTCTTTTTTATATTATGTCTATAGAATGAGATTTTTTGATCAATTCATAAGAGGTTCTGAATATTTTCATGGTGTTTGGCAGAAAATCTAAAAGATCCCCTGCGATAACCCCGTCTTCACCTTTTTCATCAGAAATGATTTCACTGCAGAGTCCATGAATAAATACCCCGTTTTTAACTGCATCTAAAAGATCCAATCCCAGGACATATTGTGCTGCTATAACTCCACAGAGCACATCCCCGCTGCCTGCTGTGGCCAAAGATGAATTTCCTGTCAAATTTATGTAGCATCTCCCATCGGGACAGTAAATTTGGCTATGTGCCCCTTTTACCATTAATATTACTCCGAATTTTTTAGAGAATTCTTTACAGAGTTCAACTTGTCTTTTCTTTATATCTTCTATACCCGTGTCCATAAGTGACGAGAGTTCCCCCAGGTGAGGTGTCAGTACTGTAAGTGCCTTCCTCTCTTTTAAAATATTCAAATCCTTAGAAATTGCAGTTATACCATCTGCATCTAAAATTATGGGGGCCTTTATTTTTTGCACCAAAGACTTGATAAGCTCCTGGCTGTCATCCTCTGCGGACATTCCGCATCCCAAAACTACAAGGCGCATATTTTCGCACAGTTCCAATATTGCATCCCTGGAAGTTCTGCCTAGGTTTCCTCTGGAATTTTCCTGGATTGGGTGAAAAACTATCTCGCTTGACCTTGCAGCGAGCACGGGTACCATAGACTCCGGACAGGCAAGCCTTGCGTAGCCTCCTCCAGATTTCAGAAAGCCCATAGAGTTGAAAAGCGGCGCTCCATAGTACTGCCTACCTCCGCCTATGAAAAGGACAGAGCCGTAGTTATTTTTGTGGGAGTCCGGTTCTCTGGCAGGACAAATAAGAGGCGTATTTATCTGTGTTTTCAAGTCGTTGTAGAGTTTAGGCGGGAATGATATATTTGAAACTGTGAGCTGGCCGTTATACTTAAATCCGGGATAAAGCAGGTTGCCCAATTTTGGCAAGCCGAAGCTTACGGTGAAGTCAGCTTCAACAGCCTGTCCCATAAGCTTACCTGTATTGCCATTTATCCCTGATGGAATGTCAAGAGACAGCACTTTTTTTCCGCTTAGGTTAATAGCGGCGATTATATCACCGTACTCTCCTTCTATATTCCGGTTCAGTCCCACCCCGAAAATGGCGTCCACGATAACTGTATATTGGGATATGAAATCATTTATTTTTTTTATCTCGGGAACAGCATATATTGAGAGTCCTATTTTTTGCAGTATGGAATAATTCAATGACGAGCTGCCGGTATATTTATCCGGATCTGTTAAAAGTATAACTGCTATATCTGCACCGGCCGAGTGAAGTTTTCTTGCAAGCGCCAGGCCGTCACCACCGTTGTTTCCGGGTCCGCAAAAAATCAAAAAGCTTTCTCTGGACACGTCTAATTTTTTTTTAATAAGTTCGTAGGCCGAGATGCTTGCATTTTCCATGAGTATTTCCTGGCTGATGCCGTAAGTCTCTATAGCAGTTTTATCTAAGTTTTGCATCTGTTTTCCACTTGCTATTTTCATATGAGATCCTCCTGATAATGTCTTAGTTTTAATTATTCGATAAAAGTTTTTTAAGATTATATGCGGTATTTCCTTTAAATTTTAATAAAAATATATGTATATGAACAAAAATATAACATTGTACGAGTTTCGTTTTGAATGAATAAAAAGCTTTTTACATTTTGCAGAAATTCATTTCTAACATCACTTTGTCGTATGAAGTATTTAATTTCTGAGAATCTTTTTGCACACAGAGTTTCACAGAGAAATCCTTAAGTCAAAAGATTTATTCTTTGTCACGAATTACACGAATCTCACGAATGATTAAAAACCTTGAAAATTAAAGATTTTTAGTAAGCTTCTGTGAAGCTCACTCTTTTCCTCCGTGCAACTCTGTAACCAATTTTTTGACTTTCTATTCGTGATAATTAGTGCGATTCGTGACCAAAAAAGTTTTTATATCCTTACAAGAAATTAGTAATTTATTATCTGATTTACATTCGGCAGGTATCAAATTCTGAATAGCTCTGATGATATTAATTTTTTAAGCAAGTCCGTTTAGTACAACGTAAGGACGATAAGGGAAATTCAGATGTCTACGGTACACTGAGTTATTTTTCTTGTGATTTTTCATAAAATTTACCTTTCTAATATAGAATGGGGTATGATTGATTATTTATATCGAATATAGAGATAAATTTCTTTAAATTACATCAAACTTATTGTAAAATATTGAAAAAAGGAGGTAGCTATGATATTAGGTTTAACAGGTGGGATTGCAAGCGGGAAATCTACAGTTTCAAAAATATTTTCTAGAATGGGAGTTAAGATTATAGATGCGGATGAAATAAGCAGGATGGTGGCGGATAATGCAGAAGTTTTGCAGGAACTCGCAGGGGAATTTGGTGAGGAGATAATAATTGATGGCAGACTTGACAGAAAAAAACTCAGGGAGATAGTGTTTGAGAGCGAGGAAAATGTAGGCAGGATAAACTCTATAATGCATCCAAAGATAATAAGCAACTTGGAAGCTGAGATTGACAAAAACAGGTCTGAGAAGCTGTTGATACTGGATATCCCTCTGCTATATGAGGCGAAACTGGATTACTTGTGTGAAAAGGTGCTGTTGGTTTTTGTTGACGAGGAAACCCAGATTGAAAGGGTTATAAAGCGGGATGGTTGTTCGAAAAAACAAGCTGAAAATATAATAGAGAAGCAGATGCCTTTGTCACAGAAAAAAGAGCTGGCAGATTATTATATTGATAATAGCGGCAGCTTTGAAGAGCTTGAAAATATGGTTCAAGAGTTTTATTCTGACATTATGAAATAAATTTTTAGAATGAGCATATATTAAATTGACTGGTAAATTATACTGTGTTAAAATATATTGAACGATGTACTATTTTATTTGAAACGGGGTGTGGTGATGCTGCTTAATTTGGCTATAGTCGTTTTAATCGCAATGTTTTTAGCCCGTGTATTTGAAAGAATAAAACTGCCACCGTTGCTTGGAATGATAGCTGCAGGGGTTATTTTAGGACCTTACAGCAGGCAGGCATTGGGGGTGAGTTCAAAATTCTTAGACACTGTGTTTATTTCAGAAGACCTCATAAAGCTGTCTTCTGAGATGAGAACGGCGGCTCTCATAATAATACTTATAAGAGCGGGGCTTGGTATAAATAAAAAGACCTTGAATAAGATAGGGAAACAGGCAGTTAAGATGTCGTTTATTCCTGGGATATTAGAGGGGGCTGTGCTTATTTTTGTTGGACATAAGCTATTAGGAATTCCGCTTGTAGAAGCAGGGGTATTGGCATTTATAATAGCAGCGGTCTCTCCTGCGGTAATTGTTCCGCAAATGTTGGACCTGAAATCTAAAGGATACGGTAAAAAAAAGGAGATACCGACTCTTATACTTGCAGGAGCTTCTGTTGATGATGTGTTTGCAATAACTATATTCGGGGCCTTCTTGAGCCTGACTTTAGGTGAAAGAGAAAGCATGGTGAAACTGTTCCTGAAGATACCCACAAGTATATTTTGTGGGATAGTTTTAGGTGTAATGTTTGGATTTTTACTCTTGAAGTTTTATGAAAAACAACATATAAGGGACAGTAAAAAAGTAATTATCTTTATGATAATCGCAATTTTATTCAACCACTTGGAAACTCTGAATATCATCCCGCTAGCAAGCCTTTTGGGTATAATGGCTATGGGGTTTGTAATACTTGAAAAAAATGAAGAGCTGGCCAAGAGGCTGGCATCGAAGTTTAATAAGATATGGGTTCTGGCAGAGATACTTTTATTTGTACTTATAGGTGCAGCGGTTAATATTTCGGTAGTTTTAGATGCTGGACTGGTAGGTCTGGCCATCATATTTATAGGACTTATAGGGAGAAGCATAGGTGTATGGTTGTCGCTTGTAGGTTCTCAGCTGAGTAAAAAAGAGATATGGTTTTGTACAATAGCTTATATACCAAAGGCAACAGTTCAAGCTGCAATAGGAGCAATACCACTTTCTATGGGGGTGGCTTCGGGAGAACTTATACTGGCTATAGCCGTACTTAGTATTATAGTGACTGCACCGCTTGGAGCAATAGGTATAAAATATAGTGCTGATAAATTTTTGGATATACATGAATAGCAGGTGCACAAGTGAAGGTAGGGGAAAACCACAGTTTAAACTTAAGTGACCTGCTCAAAACGATGGATTTTAATATATGGGGGGATTTTTAGATGCTTAATTTACTTATATCTCCTGGGAGGTATATATCAGGATACGACAACATCCATGAACTCGGGTGTGAAGTAAAAAAAATAGGAGGCACAGTTCTTGTATTACTGGATGAAAATATATTGGATAAAATTCAAGGGGGCTTAAGTTCCTTGGTAGAAAATGTTCATATCGAGCAGACTTATTTTAACGGAGAGTGCTGCCACTCTGAGATAGACAGGATAGCAGAACTGTTAAAATCCAAGAATATAGATGTCATAGTCGGTATAGGTGGCGGAAAACTTATGGATACCACAAAGGCAGCGGGTTACAAGGGAGGCTCCAAGATAGTTACAGTTCCCACTATAGCTGCTACCTGTGCAGCCTGGTCTTCGCACTCGGCGGTTTATACCGAGCAAGGAATTGCCTATGAATACTATGACATACACAAAAATCCAGACATGCTGTTTATGGATAAAAAAATAATAAGTTCAGCACCTGTGAGGTACCTGATATCCGGCATGGTGGATTCGCTTGCAAAATGGGTGGAGACAAAGGCGTTTACTGACGGTATAACAGAGAAAAATGTTGAACTGGAAATAGCTATGTATATAGCCAAAAAAATATATGATGAAATTTTTGAGTTTGGGGTAAAGGCTGTTTCAGATATAAAAAACGGCATTTATTCTAAAGAGGTCGACTGTATGATAGAGCACACAATACTCAGCGCAGGTCTGGTTGGCGGAGTTGGCGGAGAGGCGTGCAGGGCAGTTGCAGCGCATGCAGTAAACAATGCATTTACAGTCTTATTTGGAAGAAACAGAGAAAACCTACACGGAGAGGTAGTCGGGTTTGGTAACCTGGTCCAAAAAGTCCTAGACGGCGACAGAAATGAGGCTGAAAAACTGGCTAAGCTGTATGCAGAGCTAGGGGCTCCGGTAAATTTATGCGATTTAAATATGGGAGAACTGGATGAGGTTGAGTTCACAAAAATAGTAAATAGGGCCTTGTACAAGGGAGATACAATGTGGAATCTTCCATATGATGTGAATTTTGATATGGTAAAGAAAGCTATATTAGAGGCAGAAAAGATAGCTAGTAATCTTTAGATAAAGTTTAGAAAGAGGAAGAGTATGGAAATAGTAGCACCTGCAGGCAGTATGTCGAGGCTAAAGGCAGCAGTCAGAGCCGGAGCCGGCGAAGTCTATCTTGGGTTAAAGGGATTTGGTGCCAGAAGAAATGCCGAAAATTTCAATGTAGCTGAATTTTTGGAAGCAATAGATTATTGTCACTTCAGGGGAACCAAGGTATTTCTTACACTGAATACCATGATGAAGTCTAGTGAACTGGAAGCTGTTTATTCAAATCTAAAAACCCTGTATGAGGGCGGCTTGGATGCAGTTATAGTTCAAGATTTTGGAGTATTTAGTTTTTTGAAGGATAATTTTCCAGAACTTGAAATACACGGCAGCACCCAGATGACGGTCGCAAACCACGTCGAGGCAAATTACCTTAAAAAAATAGGCTTTAAAAGGGTGGTCTTGGCACGTGAACTTAAATTTCAAGAGATAAAAAGTATAAGGGAAAAAACCGATATAGAATTGGAAATATTTGTTTCAGGGGCTCTGTGCATATCCTATTCCGGAAACTGTTATTTGAGCAGTTTCATAGGAGGGAGAAGTGGAAACAGAGGGCTTTGTGCACAGCCATGCAGAAAAGAGTATATATGTGAGGATTGTAAAAAATCATATATTTTGAGCCCTAAAGACCAGATGCTTGAAAGAGAAGAGATAGAAAAACTCAGAGAAATAGGCATAGAATCAATTAAAATAGAAGGAAGAATGAAGAGTGAGGAGTACGTCTATGAAACTGTTAAATACTACAGTAAATTATTAGGCGGGGAATCTCCTGACTTGAATACTCCAAAAATATTCAACAGAGGATATGGAAAAGGCTACTTTTACAAAACTACAGAAATAATGAACCCGGAATACGCTTCAGATTTCGGTTACAGAGTCGCCACAGTATCAAAGCCTGGAGAGCTAGTCTTGGAAGAAAGTCTTTCATTGGGAGACGGGGTTTCCTACATATCGAAAAATCACAAAAAGCTCGGCGGAACATATATAAATAAAATAATTTCAGGGGGATCTAAAGTAGAAAAGGCTGGTCCTGATGATGAGGTAAAAATCGGGAAGCTGCCAAAGGGAACAAGGTATGTATATAAAACTTACTCAAAGGATATTATGGACCTTGCGGCAAGAGATATGAAAAGATCCGAAAAAAAAATACCACTTTACGCGAGCATAGAAGCTTTTATCGGGAGCCCTCCGAAACTTAAAGTGAAGACTTACAATGCATATGGATCCGAACTGTCCGTGGAACTTACTGAAGATACCTGCCTGGAAAAAGCGGAAAGGTCAGGTATAACAAAGGAAAAAGTGGCTGAAAAACTCGGTGAACTGGGAGAAACAACCTTTTACCTTCAAAAATTTAAATTTTCTGGGGACCTGGATGCTTTCCTACCGTTTAAACTTTTGAAATCAATGAAAAGGGAAGCAGTGGAAAAGTTAAAGGGAAACTTAGCCGCCTCGTATAGAAGGAAACTGGCTTCTAATGAGATAGTAAAAAAAGAATTTAAAAACAACTTTAACGTAAACCCAGAGATAGCTGTCTGTGTATCTAGTGAAGCTCAGAAGAAGGCCGCCTTGGACTTTGGGATAAAAAAAATATACCATAAAGGCATCGATGTAGCCAAAGAGGGTAATTTGGAAAAGATCGATCTGGATTCCCAATTAGCCTCAAACCTATACCAGATACTTGAAAACAGAAACAGCAGAGTAAGTGTTGATTGGAACCAGAATATAGGAAATTCATATGCCCTTGAGTATATATCCGGCATAGATAAGCTTGATGTGGCTTATCTATCTCCGGAGTTGGGGTATGACAGCCTGAAGGAACTTAAAAGCGACAAGGTGAAAAAGGGAATAGTAATCTACGGGGCTTTGAGGTCAATGTATATTGAACCTGATATAGTAGACAGAACCTGTACTGTTAAAAATGAAAGCGGGGACAAGTTTAGGATCGTAAAGAACAGGCAGGGGAATACAGAAGTTTATTTTGATAAAGCAATGAACCTTATACCGGCTTTGGACAGGGTGTACAGCTTGGGATTGGATGAGCTTAGACTGGATTTTACGTTTGAAACTTATGATGAAACCATTAAAATACTTAAAAGTATAAATGACAGAACTGGAGAATACAACCCGTATAATTTTGATCGCGGAGTATATTAGAGGTGAGAAGATGAAAAAAACAACAGTTAAGAAGATGGCAACTTGCTTTGGCCTGGGGGACCTACCCAAGGCTCCGGGAACATTTGGAACACTTGGCGGAATACCTTTGTTTTTACTGCTTTATGCAATGAGATCATTATTTGCTGAAGAAGCTGTTTATAACTCATTTTATTTTTTATTTTTGGCAGTTTTTTTTCTGTTTTGTGTATATATATGTGATTACAGTGAAAAAGAGATATATGGTGAAAAGGACCCGCAAAATGTAGTTATAGATGAGGTATTAGGATATGTAACAACAATGTTTTTGGTAAACCCCGCTAACTTTACAGAACTCTTGGTGGCGATTGTTCTGGGGTTTGTGTTTTTTAGGATTTTTGATATATCAAAGCCAGGACCGATTTACAAATCCCAATTTATAGGCTCTGGAGTAGGAGTTGTAGCGGATGATTTTTTGGCTGGTATTGCAGCAAATTTTTTACTTGTAATATCGATGAGTCTTATATTTTGAGGGGGTTTTAGGTGAAAGCATTTATCATACTTGTAGGAACTGAACTTTTAAACGGGATGATGGTTGACACAAACAGTGTTTATATGGCTGAAGAGCTTAACAAGTACGGTGTGGAGATACAGTCTAAAATAAGTGTTGGCGATGATATAGATGAGATATACAGAGCCATTGATTACGGGAAAAGAATAGCGGATCTGGTTATAATATCCGGCGGACTTGGGCCAACTATAGATGACCTGACAAAGGATGCCATTGCAAAATATACAGGCAGGGAGCTTCTGCTTCACAATGAACAGTTTGAGAGAATGAAAGAAAAATTTAGGGACAGAGATCTGTCCGTGCAGCGTCTTGAAAGAAACAAAAGACAGGTTATGCTGCCTGAGGGTAGTTATGTTATAGACAATGGGATAGGGATAGCACCCTCAATCTACGTTGACGGTATAGCAGCATTCCCTGGAGTTCCGTCTGAACTGTTTCACCTGTTCCCAAAATTTTTGGACCATTATAGGACGGAACAGCAGCTTGACAGCGAGATATATATAAAAGATATTTTGGTATGGGGGATCCCGGAGTCGTTCTTAGAGGAGACCATAGTCGACCTTTTTACAGAAGACGGGATATTTTACGAATTTTTGGTAAAAAGTTATGGAATAATAGTAAGGCTACTTACAAATTCTAAAAATAAAGAAAAGGTTGATGCGATAAAAAGAAGTATATATGACAGAATAGGTGAGAATATATATGGGGAAGATATGCAGAGACTGGAAAAAATAGTAATAGAAAAACTAGCAGAAAAAAACTATACACTTTCGACAGCTGAGTCCTGTACAGGAGGGCTGCTGAGTTCATTTATAATAGAGGTAAGCGGAGTGTCTAAAGTTTTTAAAGAGGGTCTTGTAACTTACAGCAATGAAGCTAAGGTGGAACGTCTTGGGGTGAAGAGGACTACACTTGAAAAGTTCGGCGCTGTAAGCAGTGAAACAGCAAATGAAATGCTGGAAGGATTGAAAACTGACGTGGGGATATCTGTTACTGGTATAGCAGGTCCTACAGGGGGTACAAAAGAAAAACCTGTGGGGACGGTTTATATAGGTATAAGAATAAAAGATGATTACTATGTTAACTTGTATAAATTTAAGGGCGATAGAAATAAAATAAGAACAAAAACTGCTTTAACGGCATTGTTTGAACTTCAAAAATTACTGAATAATTAAAGGGAGGTACAAAGTGGGATTAGGTGACAGAATCAAGAAAAACAGAACAGAAAAAGGATTTTCTTTAAGGGATCTAGCAGCCAAAGTGGATCTCTCTGCGAGCTTTCTTTCTCAAATAGAGCAGGGAAAGGCTTCGCCGTCAATTGAAAATTTGAAAAAAATAGCTACTGCTTTAGATGTAAGGGTTAGCTATCTTATAGAAGACGAAGAGGTAAAAAAGAATACTGATGTAACAAGAAAGCATGAAAGGTCAGTGGTTGAAAGTGTGGATTCCAACACGAAAATATCACTTTTGACGTCTTCCGATATAGAAAAACATATGGAGCCTATTTATTATGAGATAGGTCCGGATGGAGAGAGCGGTAGAAACTACTACCACCATAAGGGAGAAGAGTTCGTTTTCATTATCGAGGGGACATTGGATGTTTATATAAATGATAAAAAACACACACTTTACGAGGGTGACAGCCTCTACTTTAAGTCGACTCAAAAACATAAATTTAAAAACGAATCAGGAAAAACGGTAAAAGCTCTTTGGGTTGTTACTCCGCCAACATTTTAATAGAGGGGAAAATTTATGGATAAAAAAGCTAAAGCAGTAAAACTTTTGGTCCTTGATGTGGACGGGACACTGACGGATGGAGGAATTTCAATAGATAATGATGGTATTGAAACTAAAACTTTCAACGTCAAGGATGGTTTTGCCATTGCACAGGGGATAAAGTACGGGCTGAAATTTGCTATAATAACAGGTAGAAAATCTGATATTGTAGAAAAACGTTGTCGTGAACTTGGAATAGAAGATATTTACCAGGGGGTAAAGAATAAAACTGATAAACTCGCAGAGATAACTGAGAGATACGGGATATCCTGCGAAGAGGTAGCCTATATGGGGGATGATATAAATGATATCCCTGCCTTTATAAAATCAGGTTTTACAGGGGCTCCTTCAGATGCTGTCCTGGAGGCATATAACTTGGCGGATTTCAGATCTAGATATGCCGGCGGCAGAGGGGCAGTCAGGGAATTTATAGAATATATTTTGAGAGAACAGGGAATATGGGATAAAATAGTAGAGAATTACAAAAACATGGCCAAATAAAGTTTTTTTGGAGGAAGAATGGATAATATAGAGGTAAGGGTTTTAAATGCAACTAGAATAACCAAATTGTTGATAGCTGCCAGTAGGTGGCTTTCTAAATATGCCGATATACTAAATGACCTGAATGTTTATCCTATACCTGATGGGGATACCGGTACAAATATGTCTATGACGCTGCAATCCGTTGAAAACGAACTTCTGAGACTGGACAGAGAAGTAAACATGGCTGAACTTGCAGATATAGTAACTGAATCAATACTGCTGGGTGCCAGAGGGAACTCCGGGACTATTCTATCGCAAATAATCCAAGGTCTTCTGGTGGGGATAAACGGCAAAGATGAGATAAGCATAGAAGATATATCCTATGCCTTCTCGGTAGCTAAAGAAAAAGCTTATATGTCTGTTAGCCAGCCAGTAGAGGGGACTATGCTTACTGTAATAAAAAGAGTTGCTGAGGCAGCTAAAAAATATGACAGGACCAAGGATGATTTTATAGACTATCTAGCATAATTTGAAGGATATTGCAAATGAAGCCGTTGAAACTACACCTGAGCTTTTGCCAAAATTAAAGGAATCGGGAGTTGTGGATGCAGGCGGGAAGGGTATCTACTATATACTGGAGGGATTTGAAAAATCTGTAACAGATCCAGAAATGCTAAATGACCTGGAGAGAATAGTGCGTAGCCAGGCTACTAGAAAACATAAATTGGAACACTCATACCCGCAAGAAGAAAGAAAGTACAAGTACTGTACTGAGTTTATATTGGAAAGTGTTAATTTTGATTTTGAGCAGTATAAAAAAGAGGTAGCAGAGTATGGGGATTCTATGATATGCGCTCAAACTTTTAAAAAAACAAAAACACATATACACACAAATAATCCTGGAAAAATTTTAGAGATCGCCTGTAAGCTTGGAGATCTAAATAGTGTAAAAGTTGAAAATATGGACCAGGAACACAGGAGCATAATCATATCTGACCATGAGCAGCACCTTGCTCTAAAAACCAGCAACATAATAATAAACAATGAAAATGCAGTTGAAAGGGCTTTTTTGGCAGTTGTGGAAACCAATGAAATGGGTGAATTTTTCATAAAACAGGGTGCAGCAGGAGTTGTAGTTGTCGGAAGCGATATGAAGCCTTGTATGGCCGATATAGAGGAAGTAATATCCAGGATAGACTGTAATAAAATAATTGTGCTGCCAAACAGCGAGAAAATAATTCCAAGTGCCAGATCCGCAGCAGCAAAATCGAGTAAAGAGATTTTTGTTTTGGAGACAAAATCGATGCTGGAAGGGAATTACGCAATAAAAAACAGATATGAAAATCTGGAATCAGTAGCCCAAGGATTGGCCAGAAATAATTCTGTAGAGATAATAAAATCAGTGAACGACACTCAAGGAGAACAGGAATCAGAGTTTACGGCTATCGTGGACGGTGATTTGAAATATAAGTCTCACAGCCTGGAAAAACTAGTATCTCTAGTATATTCGAAGACAATAACAGATGAAACTTTGAGAGTTTTTGTGGTTAAGGGTCGAGATGCTGATGAGGGAGTAGATAGATTCCTTTACCCAGAAGGAGTGGCGTATAAGGAGTTTGTTGGGAATCAGGAAAAACGCCATTATTATATATATATAGAAAATAAGGATCCTTTGCTGCCTGAGATAGCAATAGTGACAGATTCTACGACAGATATTACACAAGATCTAATTGAAAGATATGATGTAAATGTAATACCGCTTAAGATAAAGTTTAAAGATGGGGAGTATTTGAAGCAGAAATCTGAGGCTCAAAATAAAGAGTTCTGGACTAGGATAGTAGAAGATGACTATGTTTTAAAGACTTCACAGCCGTCTCCAGCAGAATTTGAAGAATTTTATAGGGAGCTGTTTGAAAAGGGGTATAAAAAGATAATTTCTATACATATATCAGGTAAACTTAGCGGAACCCAGCAGGCGGCGAAGGTGGCCAGAAATATGCTGGGGAAGGAAAATGAAATTCTTATAAAGGACAGCCAAAATGTGTGGATGGGAGCAGGTCACCTGGTATTGGAGGCGTCTAAGATGGCCCAAAATGGTGAAAGCGCCGAGAAAATATCAGACTGGATAGATGAAACGCAGAAAAAAGCAAAGGTGTTTTTTGTTGTGGAAGACTTAAAGTATCTTGAACAGGGTGGCAGAATAGGGAAAAGCTCTTCACTCATAGGAGGAGTATTGCAGCTGAAACCTGTTTTCAAATTAGAGAATGGGGAGGTCTACACTGAGAAGAAGGCTATAGGAGAAGTAGGTGCACTGAAGTATCTACAGAAATTAATAAAAGATGAATTGAAAAAAGGTTCTGTAGCTATGTATGTAGGTTGGGGAGGAATGGAAGAACAACTGGAAAATGCTGATAAGCTAAGAGCCTATGCAGAAAAACATAAAAAGGTAGATTACAGGGGAAGGTTTGAAATAGGGCCTATAATAGGAGCCCATACGGGACCGATTTACGGGTTTGCAATTTTCCCTAAGGTAAATTAAAATATGGCAGTTTTATAAAACTGCCATATTTTTTTAAAATTAATTTCGATAAAAAACAGAGTGTTGATATAGTTTAATAACACAAAAGTGTAAAAAATGATAAATACTGACCATGAACTTTGGTTCTTATTTGTTCTTTACAAAATAGCTTTTAGGTATTAAAATTAATTATAAGCAATAAAAAGGAGGCCGAAAAGATGAAACTGTCAAGTTATTTAGATACGAAATTTTTATTTACAGATATTGCTGCCAGCACAAAAGAAGAAGTAATAAAAGAAATGATAGATAGAATATCTGATAATGACAAGAAATTTGCCATGTCCAGAAACAGTATAGAGAAGGCTGTCATGATAAGAGAGGAAGAGATCCCCACTGCAATAGGTATGGGGATAGCCATACCGCATGCAAGGGTGGATTCTTATGATGATGTCTTGGTGGCAATGGCTGTATTGAAAAAACCTGTTAAAAGTAAAGTGGCTACATTCAACAACGAAGATGATGTGGATATATTTGTTCTTATAGCGGCAGCCAGCTTAAAAAATAAAGTGATGTTAAAACTTATGTCTGGTATAACAAAAATTGCAATGAGGAAATCTCATATGCTGTCTGAGATAAGGGCGGCTGAAACTTCTGTTGATATATATAATATTATAAAGTCGTCAGATATAGAGATAGAAGATAGAATAACCTCAGAGGATATAATGAACTCTGAAATAACTCCCGTAAAGATGACTGATACCTTAGAAGAGGTAGCTAAAAGACTTACGATGGAAAATGTAACCGGGTTCCCTGTGGTGGATGACAACGGAAATTTTTTGGGTGAAATAACTGAAAGAGAGCTTATAGAATACGGCATGCCTAAATATACATCACTTATGTCTGACTTAAGTTTTATGACTGTTGGTGAACCTTTTGAAGAGTATTTTAAAAATGAAAAGACTGTAACTATATCTGAACTTTACAGAAAAAACCCGATTACTGTTGACAGAAAGGCATCAATAATGGAAATAGGTTTTTTGATGGTTACAAAGGGGAATACAAGGGTATATGTGGTTGAGAATGGTAAATATTACGGTATGATTGTCAGATCTTATTTGATTCAGAAAGTTTTGCATGTTTAATAAATGGAAGCTTTGCTAGATTTTAGGAGGAACTATGCAATTTGCATTGGGTATTTTTATATTTGTGGTGACATTTTATCTTATAATAACAGAAAAAATACCAAGTGCCCTTGCAACTCTTTTAGGTGGGTTGTTGATGGCTTTATTGGGTATATTAAACGAGGAAGAAGCTCTAGAGGCGGTAGCTTCTAGATTGGAAATATTATTCCTGCTAGTGGGGATGATGATAGTGGTGCACCTTATATCAGAAACCGGAGTGTTTCAGTGGTTTGCCATAAAGATTGCACAGCTAGTCAAAGGGGAGCCATTTGCACTTATAGTACTGCTGTCCATAGTGACTGCCGTCTGTTCTGCGTTTTTGGATAATGTTACCACTATATTATTGATGGCGCCTGTCTCTATACTGTTGGCAAATCAGTTACATTTGGATTCATTTCCATTTTTGATATCGGAAGTTATGGCGGCCAACATAGGCGGCTCAGCTACTCTTATTGGGGATCCTACGCAACTAATTATAGGTAATGAAGGAAATTTGGGTTTTAATGATTTTTTATTAAATACAGCCCCGCTTTCTATAATAGCACTACTGTCTCTTATTTTGACTGTATACTTAGTATATGGAAAGCAGCTTAGGGTTTCAAGGGACCTCAAGGCAAAAATAATGGAGCTTGATCCAAGCAGAACCTTAAAAGACATGACGCTTTTAAAGCAATCACTTACGGTATTTGCTTTTATAATATTGGGATTTGTCTTAAATAGTTTTATTGAAAAAGGTCTTGCTATAATATCTTTGAGTGGAGCGATACTGCTCGTAACCATAGCAAAGAGGAAACCAGAGGAGATATTCAAACATGTTGAATGGGATACCCTGTTTTTCTTTATAGGTCTATTTATGCTTATAAAGGGAGTGGAAGAGATTCATTTTATAGATCTATTAGGTGATAAGATAACACATCTTACAGAAGGAAACTTCAAGCTTGCAGCGGTTGTGCTCTTGTGGGCGTCTGCCGGTTTTACTTCTATAATAGGAAATGTAGCAAATGCAGCTACATTCTCAAAGATAATACACGTTATGGAGCCGGCCTTTAGAAATCTTGGAAATGTAAAAGCATTTTGGTGGGCATTGTCTCTTGGATCCTGTCTTGGTGGGAACGCAACTATTCTTGCATCGGCTACTAACGTTGTGGCGGTAGGTGCAGCTGGTAAAGCTGGTTTGAAAATAAGTTTTGTTAAATTTTTAAAGTTTGGACTATTAATAAGCTTCCAAACCCTAATACTTGCAACAGCATACCTTTACCTGAGATACCTTTAGACTGATATTTTATATAATTCCTAGATTGTCAATTAAATGCAACGATATATCTCGCCCCAGAATATTTCTTGGGGCGTTTTATAATTTAAACATTTCCTTGGTCTATTATTTATAGCATTATAAATACTTTCAAATGAAATTTAGAATAGTTTTTTTTATTCGCTTCTTACTGCAATTTGCTCTGGCGTACAACTATTTTCCTGCTTATCTTGAATATAAACCAGGAGGATATTGTTTTCAAGTTTTCTTGTCTAGACTTATACTTTTCCTAAGCTTGATCGGGACTATATTTTCTATTTATAGTATTTCTTTTAATTTCTCTCCCAATAATAGACCTGTGTTTTCCTATTCTTCTTGCTATCTCAGCTTTGGGAAATCCAAGCGTTAAAAATTCAAATATACTTTCTCTTTCCAAAATGGTAAAATATTTATGACTTGTAGAGATCCTTTTAATGTTTGGTCGTACTTGCATTATACCAAGTAAATATCTATGGGTCTTTTTTGTTGCAATTAATTATACGATTCAAGATTTAAGAAAAACCGGTTATTCTGCAACCGGTTTTTTTATTGAGGGAAATTTTTAACAAAAAACTATATTTTTAGGTTTTAAATTGGAAAAAATATTAAAAATGGTAATAAAATAGTTTTTTGCATATATTTTGGTGTTATAAAAGATCGTATCAAAGGATACTGTCTTTTATTTTTTGATCAAAACTGGTTTTTTATTGGCCGATTGAAGCTCTAGACCACTCAAAAGATCATTTTTTGACAAAAAAAGGAAAAAACCATTGACAAACAACCAGTTGCAGTGTAAAATAAACACAAGTTGATTTGAAACAGAACTCAATGTTCTACAATAACCTTTTAAAAGGTGAAAATATAAAGAGGAGGAGTTAAATTGGATTTATTTGCAGTAGTGTCGTTTTTATTTTTTACAGCTCTAGTAGCCTTTGTATCATGGCGTATGACGAGAGATGAAGATCTTGAAACTAAAGATGGTTATTTCTTGGGAGGAAGAAGCTTGACTGGTCCTATCATAGCAGGGTCGTTAATGCTTACAAACCTTTCTACTGAGCAGCTTGTTGGACTTAATGGTCAAGGATACAGCGAATCGATGGCTGTAATGGCTTGGGAAGCAGGAGCTGCAGTAGCGCTTATCATGATGGGGTTAGTATTCTTGCCTAGATACTTAAAAAGTGGTATCACAACTATACCTGACTTCTTGGAAGAGAGATATGATACAGCTACAAGACAAATCGTAACTATAATGTTTATCTTAAGCTATGTTTTAACTTACCTACCTACAGTACTTTACTCTGGATCGTTAGTACTTAACGGATTATTCCACGTTCCTGAAATGTTTGGGATCGGGCAATTCCAAGCCCTATGGATCACTGTATGGGCAGTAGGAATCGTAGGATCTATCTATGCAATATTCGGTGGACTTAAAGCGGTAGCGGTATCAGATACAATAAATGGTCTTGGGCTTCTTATTGGTGGACTTATGATACCTTTCCTAGCACTAGCTAAATTAGGTGGAGGAAGTGTAGCGGAAGGTTACAACATGATGGCAACTATGTCACCTGAAAAATTAAACGGTATCGGAGCTGCAGACTCATCAGTACCTTTTGCGGTAATGTTTACAGGGATGCTTTTCAACAACCTTTACTACTGGTGTACAAACCAATCTATAGTTCAAAGAGCTTTTGCTGCTAAGAACTTGGAAGAGGGTCAAAAAGGTGTTATCTATGCTGGATTCTTAAAATTATTAGGACCATTCTTCCTAGTAATACCTGGGGTTATAGCTTTCCAATTATACCCTAACTTACCTGCAGCAGATATGGCGTACCCTACACTAATAAACGACGTATTGCCTAAACCGTTAGTTGGATTCTTTGGTGCGGTTCTTTTCGGAGCTATACTAAGTTCTTTCAACTCGGCATTAAACAGTACAGTAACATTGTTCTCGTTAAATTTATACAGACCAGTGTTCAAGCCTGGAGCTACTGACCAAGAGCTTGTATCATTCGGTAAAAAATTAGGAACTGTACTAGCGGTTATATCAATGTGCGTAGCACCATTTATCATGCACGCTAAAGGTGGATTGTACGGTTTCTTACAACAAATGAACGGATTCTACAGTGTACCTCTTTTGGTAATCATCCTTGTAGGATTCTTCACAAAAAGAACTTCTGCATTCTCGGCTAAGTTCGCGATGTTATTCCACGTTGTACTATATTCAGCATACAACCTTTCTAACATCGAGACTAACTTCCTACATATCTTGGGACTATTACTTCCAATCGAAGTGCTAGGAATGCTTATAATATCTAAATACAAACCAAGAAAAACAGAGTTCGTACACGAAGACAGTGGAGCGGTTGACATTACTCCATGGAGACATGCTAAACCAGCGGCTCTTGTGGTATTCCTTCTTATGACTGCAATCTATATGGTGTTCTCACCACTTGGTATAGGGGCATAAGTTCAATAAATAATTAAAAACACTTATATAATAAGGAAAGGCGGATTTTATCCGCCTTTTCTAGTATGGAAACTGAATTTTGGAATAAAGTTCAAAAATTAGTGATTAAAAACAAAGTTTGGCCAAAAAAGCAAAAAACATAGAGATATATTATTGACAAAAATAAAAAAATAGAGTAAAATCTATTGTAATAAAACCATACAATAAATACTTAATACGGTACAGATGTTTAGAAAATTATGCAAGAATCAAAAGGTTTAAATAAGTATGAATAAATTAGCTATTGCAAGGAAAATATAAAAAAGCAGACTAAGTGAAGTTTTATCTAAAATAAACAATTAAAGATTAATTCTGAGAGAAAGGGAGAGTGTTATGAACAATTTAAAATTTGACCAATCAAAACCAATAGACGTAATTCCTATGGGTAGAATAGGAATCGATCTAAACACAAACGAGATCTATGTACCTCTTGAAGAAACAGAGACGTTTACAAGATACGTAGGAGGTTCTCCTGCTAACATCGCAGTTGGTATGGCTAGACTTGGAAAAAAAGTTGGATTCATAGGTAAAGTGTCTGACGATCAATTCGGAAAATACGTATGTAATTACTTCGACAAAGAGGGGATCGACACTTCTAACATCGCAGTAGACAAAACTGGAGCTAAACTTGGATTAGCTTTTACTGAAATCAAAAGCCCAACTGAAAGTAGCATTGTTATGTACAGAGACGGAGTAGCTGACCTTAACATCACCGTAGAAGATGTTAAAGAAGAGTACATCAAACAAGCTAAAATGATCGTAATCTCAGGAACAGCTCTTTCTAAAAGTCCATCTAGAGAAGCTACGCTTTTAGCAGTTGAATACGCTAAAAACAATGGAGTAGTTGTAGTGTTTGATATAGATTACAGAGCATACTCTTGGAACAACGAAGTTGAAACAGGAATGTACTACACTCTAGTTGCAGAGAAATCTGACATAATCATGGGATCTAGAGAAGAGTTCGATTTCATGGAAAAATTAACTGGAACTCAAGACAGAACAGACAAAGAAGTTGCTGAAAGATGGTTCGGTTTCGGAGCTCAATTAGTAGTAATCAAACATGGTGGAGAAGGATCTACTGCTTACACTAACGACGGAGAAGACTTCCACATCAAAGTATTCCCTGTAAAACTTCTTAAATCTTTCGGTGGAGGAGACGCTTACGGATCTTCATTCTTATACGGATTATTAGAAGGAGAAGAAATCATCGACGCATTAGAATTAGGAAGTGCTTCAGCAGCTATGCTAGTAGCAAGCCACAGCTGTTCTGACGACATGCCTACTGTTGCAGAGTTGAAAGAATTCATCAGACAAAAGAAAGAAGAATACGGAGACAGAATAGCAAGAGTATAATTTAGCTAGTAGCAGCTATTATTGGGAGGGTAATCTTTATGTTAGTTAACATGAAAAAAATTGTAGAGGATGCGGCTAAGTCAGATTATGCTGTACCTGGATTCAATGTATTTGGATATGAAGACGCTGCGGCTATAGTAGCAGCTGCAGAAGAAGTAAATTGTCCGGTAATACTAATGACAAACAGAGATGCGGTAGCTCATATGCCGTTTGATATATTAGGTGGAATACTAAAAGGTGTAGCTGCTAATGCAAAAGTTCCTGTATGTGTGCACTTAGACCACGGAAAAACTTTTGAAGAAGCAGTACAAGCGATCAAAGCTGGGTACACATCTGTTATGTACGATGGTTCTCAACTTCCGCTAGAAGAAAACATCAAAAACACAAAAGAGATAGTTAGAATGGCTCATGCTGTAGGAGTAACTGTAGAGGCGGAGATAGGATCAGTTGGATACGATGACCCAAGCATACAAGCCACAGCTATATACACAGAACCAGAAGAAGCTAAGCAATTTGCAGACGAAACTGGTGTAGACGCTTTAGCTGTAGCTATAGGAACACTACATAGAATGCAGACTCAAGCAGCTAAAATTCAATATGACAGATTGGACAAAATCCAAGAGCTTACAAATATACCTATAGTAATCCACGGATCTACAGGTATAGTAGACGAAGATCTACAAAAACTTGTAAAGTACAGAGTTGCAAAGATCAACATCGGTACTGCGCTTAGAATGGCTTTCGGATATAAGTTAAGAGAAACTATAGAAAACAACCCAGAAGAGTTCGACAGAATTAAATTCTTCAAAGAACCAATGGAAGCTGTAAAAAAAGCAGCTAAAGAAAAAATGTTACTTTTAGGATTAGGGAAATAAATTGATTTAGGATCTTTCAGAGGTTATAGGAGACTTTTGAGAAGAGAGTGAAATAAAAAAATTACTTTTTAGGATTAAGTAATTAATAAAGTTTGGGATTTTTCCCGGAGGTTATAGGAGACCTCCGGGAACTTTATGATATATAGTTGTTAAAATACTTATTTAGGAGGATTGAAATGAAAAAAATCAAATTTGGTATGGTTGGTCTTGGGAGACTGGGAAGCCAACACGCGGAAAACATTGCGTTTAAAATTCCTCAAGCGGAATTAACTGCAGTGTGTGCTATCGACGAAGCTCAAGTTAAAGATGTACAGGCAAAATGGGGTGTACCTTATGGATACACCGAGTACGATGAAATGATCAAGAATGAAGAGTTGGATGCAGTATTCTTATGCTCACCATCTTTCTTACACTGTGAGCAAATCGAAAAAGCTTTAGAAGCTGGATTGCATGTATTCTCTGAAAAACCACTTGGAACTACTTTAGAAGAGTGTAAAATTGCTGAAAAAGCAGTTGAAAAACATTCTGACCTAGTATTCATGCTTGGATTCATGAGAAGATATGACCCTTCATATGCTTATGCTAAAAAAATGATTGAAGAAGGAAAAATTGGGAAACCTTTCTTATTTAGAGGGTATAGCCAAGATCCTGAGCATGCAATAGAAGGAGCTATCAAATTTGCAGCTCATTCAGGTGGACAATTCATCGATATGGCAGTTCACGACATCGACTTAGCGAGATGGCTACTAGATGCTGAGCCTAAACAAGGTTGGGCAATCGGAGGATGCTATGCTCACCCTGAGTTCGGGCAATATAACGACGGGGACAATGTATCTGCTTTGATGAAATTTGAAAATGATTCAATGGCTTTCCTATTTGCAGGAAGAACAGCTCCTCATGGATACAATGTGGAAACTGAAATCATTGGTACTGAAGGAATCCTAAGAATCGCTAATGTACCTCAAAAAAACCTAGTAGAGATATTGGATACTACTGGAGTTAGAAAAGAGTGTTCGCAAGATTTCTTAGAAAGATTTGAACAGGCTTATGTAGATGAGTTGCAAGAATTTGTTAACTGTATCTTAGAAGGAAGAAAACCAAATGTATCAGTATATGACGGAACTAAAGTAACTGAAGTTGCTTATGCGCTTAAAGAATCATTTGAAACTGGAAACCTAGTTAATATCGAATACAGCAAATAAGAGATGAAAAAGGATATACCCACTGGGTATATCCCTTTTTTTATCTTTAAATTTTATCTTCAAGGTGATGAAATGTAAGGGCCAAAAACGGGTATGCGAAATTTATTATGAGATTGGCCGCTGGAGCTAGATAAATTGTTAGTGACAAGATACTAAAAACTATTAAAAAATCTGAGTAGAGGTTAAGAGAATGTATGTTGAATTTTTTTAAACGCATTCCTAAATGTATTAATGAAAAAATAGAAATTATGTATAATGAAAGTACTACTAGAAACATAGTCGCTTTTTGCAGTGTTATATCGTTGAATATGCTAAAGACTACATTTAAGCAGATAATTATAGTATGAAAAAAGTGAACTGTTTCAAGCTCTTCAAGCATTAAATTTCCATCTATACATTCATCCAAAAGAAACCTCAAATCCTTGTGGAATAAATTTATCGTTGTCAAAGCTATAAGTCCGTTAAAAATCAAGAGATTGTTTTTCAGGCTTATGCTTGTTGTAATTACAGAGGCTGAAAATACAAGAATTGCCATGATACTTAAAAATATAGAAATACTAAGAATTTCTATATATTTTTCATTTAAAATTGGTTTTGAAATCATGATACTTCCCCCTTTTGTATAAAAAAGCTGAAACACATTCTCAATATAAGTATAGCATATAAAATTTAGGTAAAAAAAAGAATGAAACTCTACAAAGATTAATAATCTTTAATAAAAAGAGGTTTTTTTACTTATGATTTTATACAATTGCATTTAATAAAAACTAAAAAGACTGTAATAGAACATTTAACATATTTAAAAGACAACAAAATTCATTTTAAGAGTTTACAAAAAAGTGAAAATGTTGTATAATAAATCCAAATGATGCACACGTATGCAAAGGATGGTGCGTTATGTCGGTAACAATAAAAGATATTGCCAAAATAGCTGGAGTTAGTCCACTCGACTGTTTCTAGAAGTTTGAATGACAGTCCTCTAATTTCAGAAAAAACAAAAAAAAGGATAAAACAGATAGCCGATGACTTGGACTTTCAGTTCAATGCCAACGCTAGAAGTTTGAATACCAAAAGAACCGGAACCATAGGTATAATTTATCCAGAGCATATGGATGAGTTTAAAGTAAATTTGTACCATAGTAGTCTACTCAGTGACATAAGATACAGCCTTGAAAGGGAAAGTTTAGACAGTATAGTAACCTTTCCGAAAAATAGGTTTACAAAAGAGAGTAATATAAAAAAGTTGATTAACCAAAAAAAAATTGACGGGCTTATTATAATATGCGAGGAGATAAGCCAAAATGATTTCGACTTTATAAAGCAAACTAAGATTCCAAGTGTGTTTCTGCACTATGTACCAATGATAGGTAGTGAAGACAGTATTGATCTAATAACAACAGATCATCATTACGGTGGTAAACTGGCTACGGAATACCTCATTAAATTGGGGCATAGGGAAATACTTTGCCTCACTGCAAATTATTTGAGTGGTGGTCAAGAGTTTTTTCAAAGAACAGAGGGATATAAAGAGGCATTAGCAGCAAATGGAATCGAAGTGGACGAAAAATTTATAATAAGTGGTAATTTTACATTTGAATCAACATATGAAATTCTTATGAAAAATAAAGATTTACTGAAAGATATAACAGCTATATTTGCTCAAAATGATCTTATGGCCATGGGTGCAATAAGTGCATTAAACGATGCGGGGTATAGAGTTCCTGAAGATATATCAGTTATTGGTTATGATGACTCTGAAATGTGCTTATATTTCAAGCCTAAGATAACAACTATTCATCAACCAAGAGAGGAACTGTCTAAGTTGGCCTGTGAACATCTTATAAAAGTGTTGAACAAGAGAAATGAAGCTGATGAAAAGTTTATAAATAAAAGAATAAAACCTGTATTAGTGGAAAGAGATTCTGTGCGTGCTGTAAAATAAAAATTTAGAAATTCCTGCACACGTATGCACAGAATGAAATTGGGTTTGAAATTACTATAACCCATAAACGAAATAGTCCTAAATAAGTAACACAACTATATATCGCAGCACTTGTGCTGCAAAATCCTAAAAAAATGGAGAGAGACTTATAGTCACTCTCTATTTTTTTATTACTTAACTTAAATTTTTAGCTGTATTTAAATCAAAGTATTGAATTTCTCGCAGGTATACAAAAACCTTTTTTTTGTCACGAATCACACGAATAGACACAAATGCAAATAAAAAACCTTGGTCACAGAGTTGCGCAGAGTAAAAGGTTGGTTTTCACAGAGAATAAACAGAAACTTTTAGTTTTTGAGGTTTTAAATGACTAGTAAGAACCGTGTAATTCGTGAAAAAAGATGATTTTAACTTTAAAGGTCTTCTTTGTGTCCTAAAAATTATTTTAGATGAATTCAGTAATTTATTGCTATAATTTTAAGTAGCACCTTGAATTGTTTAAGTAAAATTGAATATATGATTTTTTAGCTGAAAGCATTAAGAAAGTGAAAATTAAAACAGGGTAAAAGATGTTATAAAAACATAAAAAGTGTTTGCAAAAGGGAGGAAATGTGTGTTAAAATAGTATAGAATGTTTATTGTTTAAATAATTTTGAATTTATTTTATAAAACGTATTTGAAAGGAGAGGGTTATGGAAGCAAAACAATTTTTATGCCCACCACAAATTTTTTATGGTGAAGACGCACTTGAGCTAGCGGGGGAAAAACTAGCAGATCTTGGAAAAAAAGCTTTAATAGTAACAGACAAAATGATGGTTCAACTTGGATACATCGAAAACTTAACAAAAGTATTAGACGCTAACGGGGTAGCTTACGCTATCTATGACGGTGCAAATGCTGAAACTCAAGATGTTTTCGTAGAAGAAGGATTAGAAATCTACAAAAATGAAAGCTGTGAATTCTTAATTGCTTTAGGTGGGGGAAGTCCTATCGATACAATGAAAGCAGTTGCTGCTATGGTAACTAACCCAGGAAAAATATCTGACTACATGGGGAAAGTAATACCAAATGAAACTCCTAAAATGGTTGCTATACCTACAACTGCAGGTACTGGATCGGAAGCAACTCAATTTACAATTGTAGCAGATACTAAAAATGATGTAAAAATGCTATTAAAAGGACCGAATGTAATCCCTGATATTGCAATCGATGACCCTAAATTAACTGTGTCTGTTCCAGCAAAAGTAACAGCTGCAACAGGAATAGATGCATTAACTCACGCAGTTGAGGCTTACACTTCTGTAAAAAATCAACCTCTAACTGATACTTACTCACTTTCTGCTATCAGCAGAATCGCAGCTAACCTTAGACAAGCTGTTGAAAATGGGAAAGATATGGAAGCTAGAAGCGAAATGATGCTTGCATCTTTAGAAGCTGGAATGGCATTCAACAACTCTTCAGTAACTATAGTACACGGAATGTCAAGACCAATAGGAGCTATTTTCCATGTTCCACACGGAGTATCAAACGCAATTTTACTTCCTGCTTGTCTTGAGTTCGCAATTGACGGATGCCCAGAAAGATTTGCAAAAGTAGCAATAGCTATGGGAGTAGATACAACTGGACTTACTGACTTAGACGCAGCTAAAAAAGGTGTGGAAGCAATTGCTAAATTATGCAGCGATGTTCAAATACCTTCAAAAGTATCTGAGTTAGGTGTAGATGTAGCTAAATATGAAGAGTCATTAGACAAAATGGCATCAGATGCATTAGCTAGTGGAAGCCCTAACAACACAATGAAACAACCAACAAAAGAAGATCTAATAGCTATCTACAAAAAATTAATCTAGTTTATAAAAGAAGAGCTGCCATCTGGCAGCTCTTTTATCTTTCACCCTTCTTTTTCACGATGAATTGTATAGGACAACCTTCGAAACCAAAGGCTTCCCTGAATTTATTCTCTAAATATCTCAAATATGAGAAATGAAGCAGCTCCGGGTTATTACAGAAAATTATAAACTTAGGCGGAGCAGATGTAGCCTGTGTAGCATAATTTATTTTTACTAACCTTCCTTTTCTTGTAGGAGGAGCGTTGAGTATAGTAGCTTCATTTAAAATAGTGTTTAGAAGACCAGTTGAGATTCTCTTCGTATATTCATTTGATACGAAATCAGCATGCTCAAGCAGTTTTAATGTTCGTTGTCCGGTAAGAGCAGATACAAATTCAATAGGGGCATAACTCAAGAAAGGAAGATCTGCCCTTAAAAGATCAGTATATTTCTTCATAGTATTTGTTTCTTTCTCAATGATATCCCACTTATTAACAACTATTATAATAGGTTTCTGTTCCTCATGGGCTATACCTGCAATTCTTTTATCCTGATCTGTAAGACCATCCTTACCATCAAGCATCATAAAACACACATCGGCTCTTTTGATAGCCTTTATTGCACGAAGTACTGAATAGTACTCCAAAGATTCTTCTATCTTCGATTTCCTTCTAATCCCCGCTGTGTCAATTAATACATATTTATTGTCTTTGTAGGTGAAGGAAGAGTCAACAGCATCCCTTGTTGTACCGGCTATATTACTTACAATTGTCCTTTCCTCTCCTGTAAGCTTGTTAACCAGTGAAGACTTTCCGGCATTAGGCCTACCTATAATAGCTATTTTAAGACCTTCTTCCTCCTCCGGCATATCGATGTTGCTAATTTTATCAGTTATTTCATCCAGCATATCCCCTAAGTTTGTTTTGTGTTCGGCTGATACTGGAACAAGAGAATCAAAGCCTAAGCCCCAAAACTCGTATATGTCGTCTTGTTGCCTAAGGTAGTTGTCTATCTTGTTTACTATAAGTATAACTTGTTTGTTTTTCTTTCTAAGTACGTAGGCTATTTCTTCATCCAATGAAGTAACCCCTGCTTTTCCATCAACTATAAAAAGAATGACGTCGGCTTCGGCCATAGCCACCTCAGCCTGCTGTTTGATTTTAGACATCATGAAGTCGTTGTTTCTAGGCTCAAGTCCGCCCGTATCAACTAAGACAAATTCTGTACCGCACCATTCCGTCTCTCTGTAAAGTCTGTCTCTGGTTACTCCAGGCTGATCGTCTACTATTGATAATCTTTCCCCGATAAGTTTATTAAACAGGGTCGATTTTCCCACATTTGGTCTTCCAACTATTGCAACAATTGGTTTCATTTTTAACCCCCAATTTTTATGATAATTTATTTTTTATATTTTGGTTTTCTAGTGTTTCTTGCATTTCCTGTAAGTATTTGTTTTTGCTTGTATTTTTTATTTATATCCTTTTCCACAAAAATTTTCTTTCCGCTAAAAGGATCCACTTCTGTATAGTACATAAGAGTCGAGTACGTAGAAGGTGTAGGTGTAAATATCTGCACCTGCTCCGGGCTAACCCTTAGTTCGCTGCTGGCAAAATTTTTCAGTTTTTTCATCTCCTGCTCTGAGCAGCCTGGATGTGCTGCAATGAGGTAGTAGGTTAAGAACTGTTTTTTGCCCGCTTTTTTGTTTAGTTCGTAAAATCTATCCTTAAAATTTTTCAGTACGGATTTTCCGGGTTTCCCCATATATGAAAGGACCTTGTCTTCTGTATGCTCGGGAGCTATTTTCATCTGACCGGAAACATGGTTTTTTATCAGGTTGTCCAGATATGAACTGCCGCAGTTTCCGTCATTTAATATAAGATCATATCTGATCCCCGATGCTATGAAAACTTTTTTTACCCCATTCAAACTTTTAATCTCTTTTAAGAGTTTTAACTGTTTTCTGTGGTTGACTTTTAAAGCCGGGCAGGGTTCTGGATATAAGCATCTTTTTTCTGTACAAGCCCCGCTTTCCAATTTCTTTTTACACTCTATCCCATACATATTTGCAGTTGGCCCGCCTAAATCGGATATGTATCCCTTGAAGTTTTTGTCCTGCAAAATATTCTCGGCCTCGGACATGATGGAAGCCTCGCTTCTTTCCACCACGGTTCTCCCCTGGTGTACAGCAATGGCGCAAAAATTACATTCTCCGTAGCAGCCTCTGTGGGTTGTTATGGAGTGCTTTATCGTATCAAGTGCACGAACCTCTCCCTGGGAACTGTAAAATGGATGAACTTTCCTTTCAAAATCCATATTGTAAACTTTATCTATCTCATCTTGAGATAGGCGTATAGAAGGAGGATTTTGGATTAGGTACCTGGTATCCTGTTTTTGACAAAGCCCCTTCGCTGTGATAGGGTCGTTGTTTATATAAAATTTTTCAAAAGCCTCTATAAATTTAAATTTATCTGAGACGCAGTCATCGAAAGACGGAATTTCCAAAAAATCTGATTTTTTCTCGCGTGAAATGTAGCAAAGTCCACGGATATTCGTCCAGTCTTTTTTCAGTTTCAACGCTTCTGAGAGTTCCAGCATAGATTTTTCCCCCATACCGTAGGAGAGTATGTCGGCTTTGGCATCGAAAAGCAGGGATTTTCTGAGCTTGTTTGACCAGAAATCGTAGTGCACCACTCTTCTAAGACTGGCTTCTATACCGCCTAAAACTATGGGAACCCCATTTTTGAAATATTTTTTTATTAGGTTGGTGTAGACTATACACGCCCTATCCGGACGCCTGTTGTTTATACCGCCGGGTGTGAAGTCGTCGCTTTTCCTTCTTTTTTTAGTGGCTGTATAATTGGCGACCATTGAATCTACGGCACCTGCTGAGACGCCCCAGAAAAGCTTTGGTTCGCCGAGACGGGTGATGTCCTTGTCTGAGCTGGTATCCGGTTGTGCGATTATCCCAACCCTGTAACCGTTTTTTACCAAAAACTTACCTATAACAGCTGAACCGTTGTACGAACTGTCAATATAGGTGTCTCCGGAAATAAGAATGACATCGAGTTCATCCCATCCTAATTTATACATTTCTTCACGAGTTGTAGGTAAAAACATAAAAACCACCTTCAAAAAAATTTACCACACATTATATCATGAAAAGCAGATTATTAGAATTTATTTTTGTTTCTTAACAGGAAATCAAAGCATTTTCTGATTAAGCTAGAATTAAAAAAAAATAAAAAAAAATAAATCTTAAACTTTTTTGTTTTGACAAAACTTCACCAGTGTCAAAAAAATAGGATTTTTGACCAAAGCTCGGTCTAAAAAGTACCAAAAAATAATACCTATTCATAATATATATGGGTAGATTGATAAAATAAATTATGATAATGGGTATTTATGGGATAAACTTGTCTTGAAATGATATTTAGAGGAAATTTAGAAGATGGACAGTATAAAGACAAGCTGGTATTTTCTAAGCGGCAGCTAATTTTCATTTCCTAAGGGCGAGTAATAAAATACTTCATATTAATGAGTATAATTTAACAAAAATAGGGAGAGGTGGATTTTTAATGAAAAGATTTTCAACTTTACTAGCAGGACTATTACTAGTAGGAGCGGTGGCAAGCGCGGCTGACTACTCAGCAACATCAGAAGTTACTTACAAAAACGAAGGTGGCGGAGACGCTCACATAATCGACGTTGACGTAGCAAAAGGTTTCATGGCACTTGGAGAAGCTACTACTTTCACATTCGAAGTAAGTAAAGAGTTCGAAGAAAAAGGTGACGGAGAAACTAGAGAAGACGAATTCAAATTAGTAAGAAGATTACCATCTATGGACATAGCTGGAAAAACTTTCTCAAACGAGGTATCGTTAGGATTAGTTTTAAAAGAAGATAATTCAGGAACAGCTTCTACAGAAGATAAAAAGTTAACTTATGTAACTGGAACTGATATAATGGGTATGTCTACAGACTTAGAATTATTAGGTGCTTTAGATGACGATGACAACGACACTTACGAAGCAAACTTATACTTAGGTAACTCTTTCGGAGAAAACTGGAGTCTTTCAGTAGAGCTTTATAACGCATACGCAAATGACGGAGAGCACACTTTCTCATACGAAAACTACTTAAACTACAACATGGATCTTGGTGCTGGATTCGCATTCAACACTGAGTTCTCATTAAACGGTGGAGAGTACAAAGATGCAACATTCTACGCTGCACCAAAAATCAGCTACTCTTACTCTGTAAACGATGAAGTAACATTCTTCTCTGCAGTAGTATACGAAGCATTCAAAGCTTCAACTGACGATATCTTCGACGAAGACTTCGATCAAGTTGACGGAAACGCAGAATTCTCACTTGGATTCTCTTACTCAAAATAATAAGTTAGATATCAGGGCCGCTTAAGCGGCCCTTTTTTTATGCAAAAATAAGTTCGTTAAGTGGAAAAGATAGTTCTAGGACTCGGTCAATATTTAAAATTTTGCTATTTAAGACACAATGAATTATTGATTTTCTTTAAAAACCTTTTTGGGACACAGAGTTTCACAGAGATTTAAAACAAGAGCTGCACAGAGAAAATCTTTTAAATTAAAAAAATTATTCTTTGTCACGAATTACACGAATCGCACAAATCATATAAAAACTAAAAGTTTCGACTTATTCTCTGTGAAACTTACTTCTTTCCTATGTGTCACTCTGTGACCAAGGTTTTAATCTTTTTGTTCGTGTATATTAGTGAGATTCGTGTCCAAAAAAGCTTTTTGAACAAAGTCAGTATCCTATGTTGATTTAAAAAAAAGAAATTACCTTATAAAGCATAAATTTTTCTTAATTATAGACAGCGGCCTTCTGCGCAGCTTTTTTTACTGGGATAAGGGTAAAAATATATATTTTTAATCTATTAGATATATAAAAAAAATACATCGCTTTAGACACCAAAAACACGGCGGCTAACGTCTGGCAGAGAATATTTTCCTTTTACAAAATTATAAAAATGAGATATAATATATATTGTGATTAATAGAAGAGAACACAATATAGTGTGTGTGATTGTCGGGAAATAACTATATATAGTGGGGTGGTGAGGTTTTGAATTTACATGAGTGGTTAGGTAAAGAAAATGAATTAGGTTATGCTATATGGGAAAACAAATACCAAAATGACGGTGAGAGTTTTGAGCAGTGGCTGGAAAGAGTGTCCGGCGGGAATGAGACTCTGAAGTCTATGATACTCAATAAGGAGTTCATATTCGGAGGAAGGATACTTGCCAACAGAGGCCTTAATGATATAGAGGGTAGAAAAATAACTTATTCAAACTGCTATGTGATAAAAAAGCCTGAGGATAACCTGGAATCAATATTTGATGCCGCTAAAAAGCTGGCAAGAACATTTTCATACGGTGGAGGATGCGGAGTTGATATTTCCAACCTAAGACCGAAAGGTTCACAGGTAAAGAATGCTGCCAGGGAGACCACTGGAGCAGTTTCTTTTATGGATCTGTACAATCTTACCACAGATATAATAGGACAAAACGGTAGACGTGGAGCCTTAATGCTTTCAATGGATATAAACCATCCAGATGTGAGCGAGTTTATAAAAATTAAATCTGATTTGAATAAAATAAAAAAAGCGAACCTTTCTGTAAGGGTAGACGATAAATTTATGAGAGCTGTGGAGGAAGACAAGGTATACAAAACAGAGTTCTTTGTTGGAGACACAGGCGAAGTAATAGAAAACGAGGTAAACGCAAGAAAGCTTTTTAAGGAACTTGCATACCAAAACTGGAACTTCGCAGAACCAGGGGTGCTTTTCTGGGATAACATATGTAACTGGAACCTTTTAAGTGAGGATGACGAGTTTGAGTACGACGGAGTAAATCCTTGTGCAGAGGAACCGCTTCCGGCTGGAGGTAGCTGTTTGCTGGGTAGCCTTATACTTCCAAGCTTTGTTGAAGCTGGAGTATTTAACTTTGAAAGGCTCGAAGGGACAGTGAGGAACTCTGTAAGAGCTTTAAATGATGTGTTGGACGAAGGACTCCCGTTACACCCTCTGGAAGAGCAGCAGGAGTCTGTGAAAGACTGGAGACAGATCGGTCTTGGGATATTAGGTGTGGGAGACATGCTGATACACCTTGGAATAAGATATGGGTCGCAGGAGTCCCTTGAATTCTGTGAAAAGATAGCAAGAACTATAATAGACATATCTATAAACGAGAGTGCAATACTGGCAAAGGAAAAGGGGGCTTACCCTAAATTTAAGAAAGACAAGGTGCTTTCCTCTCCTTTCTTAAAGGAAAACGCAAGTGAAGAAACGATAAAGGCAGTAGAAGAGCATGGCCTTAGAAATTCGCAGCTTTTAACAATTGCACCTACAGGAAGCATAGGAACAATGCTACAGATGTCTACGGGGATAGAACCCAACTTTGCTTTCTCGTTTACCAGAAAAACTGAAAGCCTGCACGGAGAAGATGTGTACTACAAGGTATACGTACCTATAGCTAAAGAGTATATGGAAAAAAACGGTATTGAGCATGAAGAGGAGCTGCCGGCATTTTTCGTAACAGCACAGAATTTAAACCCTATAGAGAGGGTTAAAATGCAGGGTATCTGGCAGAAAAGGATAGACGCGAGCATATCTTCAACAGTTAATATGGTCAATGAGACAAGTGTGGAAGAGGTTGAAAATGTATATTTAGAGGCCTGGAAAAACGGGCTTAAGGGTTTAACGGTGTACAGGTCCGGTTGTGCCAGAGAGGCCATACTTACAGTAGGGGAACAAGAAGAGGAGCAGACAAATGAACTTAACAGGGGTGAACTTAAACCGATAGCAGACGATACGGTTTATTACCCAAAAGCCCTGAGAATAGGTTGTGGAAAATTAAAACTTATGATAGGATATTCCGATGAACAGAAAAGAATACAGGATTTATATGCAATAAGAAGCGGACAGGGAGGGTGTGAAAAGAACATCCAATCAACAGCAATCTATATGTCTGGTATGCTGAGGCTCGGAGGGAACATCTTCATGCTGGAAAAGGCTATAGAGGGTATCAGCGCCTGCAACTCTTTTGCCATGTCAAGGGGTAGAGGAGAAAATGTATCCAAGGGGACTACGTGCTCATCTGCAATACTATATGCTTTGAAAGAGTTTGAACAGCAGAAAGGCCTGAACGACTATGTAAAAGCCGAGAAGCTGAAGCTGGTTGCAGAAGCCAGAGAGCAGAACAAGGTTATCTGCCCGGAATGCGGAGAGGAACTTGAAATTTCCGGGGGATGCTACTCTTGCAGAAGCTGTGGATACTCTAAGTGCGATTAGGAGGAATAATGGAAAAAGTAAAAATAAAGGTAGTTATCGAAAATGGAGTGGAGCACCCGAAGTATATGACGAGTGGCTCTGCTGGGATGGATATAAGGGCACACATAGAAGACAGTGTGACCCTTAAGCCCCTTGAGAGAAAGCTGATTTCAAGCGGGATAAGAATGGAGATACCGGAAGGCTATGAGGTCCAGGTAAGGCCTAGAAGCGGTTTGGCCTTTAAGCACGGGTTGACTGTCTTGAACTCGCCTGGAACGGTAGACAGCGACTACAGAGGGGATGTAGGGGTTATACTTGTAAATCTGAGCAACGAGGACTATACTGTCAGTCCGGGAGAGAGGATAGCCCAGCTTGTGGTGAACAAAGTGGCACAGGCGGAGCTTATCGAGGTAGAAGAACTTAATGAAACAGAGAGAAATTCAGGTGGCTTCGGCCATACCGGAAAATAGAGTGGTGGCCACCACTCTTTTTTATGGGGCAGAGAACAAAAGTACAGAGAGGGAGAAATTGATGAAGGTAGTAAAGAGAGATGGGAAACAAGTTGATTTTAATTCGGAGAGGATAATAAACGCCATAAGCCTTGCTGAGAATGTGACAAACGTGGAAGTGCCAGCTGAATTCAAAGCTGAGATATCTGAAAAGATAGAGAAGACAGCCGCTGAAAAGATCCACGTGGAGGAGATACAGAACATAGTGGAAGAGTATCTTATGAAATCTTATCCAGAGGTGGCGAAAAAATATATACTTTACAGGGAAAAAAGAACCCTCGAAAGGGAGAAAAAATCTGATCTCGTAAAAACCTATAACGAGATAGTTAACATAGAAGACACTGATATAAAAAATGAGAATGCGAATATGAACGGAAACACACCTGCAGGTCAGATGATGAAATTTGCAAGTGAGGTCGCAAAAGATTACACACATAAATTTTTACTGAAAGAGGAATTTTCAAGGGCTCATAAAGATGGGTTGATACACATACATGATCTGGACTATATGCCGAGCAAAACACTTACTTGTGTTCAGTATGATTTGGAGGAGATATTCAAAGACGGATTTGACACAAGAAACGGTCATATGAGGGAGCCGCAGTCGATCTCTACGTACGCAGAGCTTGCTGCTATAATCTTTCAGACTAACCAAAATGAGATGCATGGAGGGCAGGCAGTTCCTGCATTGGATTTCTTCCTGGCACCGGGAGTTTTGAAATCATATAAAAAATATTTTGCAAAATCAATAGTGAGCAATATAGATTTTGCACTTGACCAAGAGCTGGACAAAAATGAGGTAAAAGGCTGCATAGATGAAAATGTACACTCAATAGAAACCAGTGAAGCTGAATTGGAAATATTGAGCAAGTTTGTAGCAGAAAAAGTTGGCGATTTTGAGCTTAGCAGAAAAGTGGTTTTCAAGGCTGCTAAAATGGCCTATGCAGACACTAAAAAAGAGACTTACCAGGCGCTTGAGGGGTTTGTTCACAACTTGAATACCCAGCATTCAAGAGGAGGAAACCAGGTAGTATTCAGTTCTGTAAACTACGGGACAGATACATCTCCAGAAGGAAAAATGGTTGTAATGGGTATACTAGATGCAACTGAAAGAGGTCTTGGGCAAGGAGAAACCCCGATATTCCCTATACAGATATTAAAGGTAAAAGATGGGGTAAGTTATAGCGATGAAGACTTTGAAAAAGCTGTGGGGGACATAGAAGCTGCTGTCAATGGCCAACTGGAGTACAAGGCCACAAACTTTGACTTATTTGTAAGATCGTGCGAAGTAACCTCTAAAAGACTTTTCCCTAACTTTTTGTTTTTGGATACAGAATTTAATGAAAATGATGTTTGGGATCCGAGTGACCCGGATAGATGGAAACATGAAGTTGCCACAATGGGATGCAGAACCAGAGTTTTCGACAATGTAAACGGAGATAAAACTAGTATAGGTAGAGGTAACCTCTCGTTTACATCTATGAACCTGCCTAGATTGGCTATACTAGCAAGATTAGATGCAGAGGAGAAATATACAGACAAAGATGAAGTGGAAAAATATGCATTGGAAAAATTTTATTCAAGCATAGAGGAAACTTCAAAACTAGTTGCGGAGCAGCTATATGAAAGATATTTGTTCCAAAGAACAGCTGTAGTTAAGCAGTTTCCATTTATGTTGAACAATAATATCTGGAAAGGCGGGAAAGATCTAGGTCTTAACGACAGGATAGATGATATAGTGAAACAGGGAACCCTGGGAATTGGATTTATAGGGCTGGCGGAAGCTCTTAAAATGTTAATAGGGGAACACCATGGAGAAAGCCAAAGAGCGCAGGAAATAGGCCTGGAAACAGTAAAAATAATGAATAAGATATCAAGTGATTACAAACAAAGGCACAGTCTGAACTATGCGGTTTTGGGCACTCCTGCAGAAGGATTAAGCGGACGTTTCACAATGATAGACAAGAAAAAGTTTGGTGTAATAGAAGGAGTCAACGACAAGGAATACTATACCAACTCAAACCATATACCGGTTCACTACAGCATAAATGCGTTTGAAAAAATAAAGAGAGAGGCTCCGTATCATCAGCTGACACTTGGAGGTCACATAACGTATATAGAGCTCGATTCTGAAGCAAAGAAAAACCTTATAGCGGTTATGAAAATAGTTAGGGAGATGTATAGACAGGGAGTGGGATACGGGTCAATAAACCATCCTGTTGACAGATGTAGAGAGTGCGGATACATGGGAATAATTCATGAAGCTTGTCCTAAATGCAGCGGAGATAATGTAAGCAGAACCAGAAGAATAACAGGATACCTTGTTGGAAGCTTGGAAAACTGGAATTCATACAAGCAAGCAGAGGAAAGAGACAGGATAAAACATTCGGTATAAGGATAGGCGTTGAGTTTGGAATTTAAACTGTTTAATTTTATGGAGCTTTGCAGGATTAGCTGCAGAGCTCTATTTTACCTTTTTATTTTGATACAATAAATTACGGATCTTACTTCCTTTTCATCAAGGAAAAGGAAGTAACAAAGAAAAATTAAGCCCTACTCTTGCCCAAGCTAAAACATAATAAATTTTACTAAAAATACAAAACTTGCTATCGCTCAAACATTGTATTTCCTTAACGTAAAATTAATTATGTTTCTTTACGCTTGTTCTACGAAATGGGCTGAAACAAAAGCTTTCAAAGCATTTGAATCTTAACCCATGTAAAAACTTCCGTTAAGAAATCATCTTTTAAAATCCACTTTCATTGAAATAAAGAGGCTCACTGACTATATTTCAAGAGAAAGTTAGTTCGGAAGTGAGTAGACTTAGAAAATAATGAGAGAAACGGATATATTTTCTAGTCCTTGTAAAATTTATTTTTACAAGTTTCATTAATCTTATGGGTGTCATTTCTTTGCTTGACCAAAGAAAGTACGGAAATTCAATATTTTATTCGATATAGGCAACAGTTTAACTTAGCTGTTGAGTTTATGCTATTTTGGAAAGGAAGTAAATGAGGATACTTAAGATATACAGAGAAACAACTGCAGACGGTCCAGGGTTCAGGTACTCCATATATTTTTCTGGATGCCTGCACAGTTGTCCCGGCTGCCATAACGAGGAATCCTGGGGATTCGAAAACGGCAGCAAAGTGGACAGAGAATCGCTAGAAAAAATTATAGACGAAATAAATTCAAACCCTATGCTGGATGGTATAACTATTAGCGGAGGAGACCCTATGTTTTCTGCAGAGGAGCTTCTGCCTTTTTTGAAGGAGTTGAAGCAGAGAACGGGGAAACCTATATGGTGTTACACAGGGTTTAGCATAGAAGAGTTGGAAAATAACAGAAATAAAAATCAGTCTTGTTCGGCCAGGTGGGAGTGTCTTAATTATATAGATGTCCTGGTTGACGGGAAATTTATAGAAGAACTGTACGATCCGGAACTCTATTATAGGGGGTCTAGAAACCAGAGAATAATAGGGGTCAAGGAGTATTTAGAAGAGAAAAAAATTATAACGATATATTAAAAAAGGATGGTGCCAATTTGGCACCATCCTTTTTTTACATCTGGCTTGCAGCCATTAAAAATGGAACGACCTGTTTTTTTCTAGAAACTACACTTTCTAGCCAAGCCATATCATCTTCTAATTTCACTTTAAATGCTTTTTCCACAAGGTCCGCCTTGTCCCCGATGGATATAACCATTGACCCGTTGTTTACTATATCTGTTATAAGTAAAAGCGAAGCATTGTAAGAGTTCTCTTCAAGCCTTTGACCCATAACCTCTAAAAGATCTCCCTTTTTCTCTAAAAGCCCCTGTACATCAACAGTGTTTACCTGAGCTATGGAAACAAGCGAGTCCGCCATTTTAAATTCTTTCATATCCAGAGTTATGATCTCCATAGGAGTTTTGTCTCCAAGTGATGTGCCGGCTATAAGCATATCCATACCGTACTTTTTATAGTCAACTTCAACTATTTCTGCTAGTTCTTTTGCAGCGACGATATCTTTTTCAGTGCAAGTAGGTGATTTGAAAAGAAGTGTATCTGAAAGTATAGCACTGAGCATAAGACCAGATGTTTTTTTCGAAGGAACAACCTCAGCTTCCTTGAAAAGGTTGTAAACTATTGTAGATGAACATCCAACAGAGTCAGCTCTTATCATAAGAGGCTCGTTGGTTGCAAAGTTACCGAATTTATGGTGGTCAACAATCTCTAATATTTGAGCCTTGTCTACACCGTCAACAGACTGGCTTCTTTCATTGTGGTCTACAAGGATAACTTTTTTTCTGTTGTAGCTGATAAGGTTTTTCGAGTGAATAGAACCGCAAACTTTTCCTTCCGCATTTACTACTGGGAAGTGAGTTTGGTCAGCTTCCTTCATTATGTCCTGTATCTCGTCGATAAAGTCATTCAGTTTGAACTGGAAAAAAGTTTTATTTTTTAATATTCCTGAAACTGAAATGGATTTAGTTATCAGCTTTAATGTTTTAAAATAAGATTTGTTGACTTTCATTATCGCACATTCTTTCCCGGCTCTAGGTATAACCTCGTCATTTGAGTCGGTACAAACTATGATGCATCTAGCACCAGCCTGGATAGCTTTGTCGATATTGAAATCAGTAGTAGTAATAAGTATGTCCCCATTTGAAATCGTGTCCATGTCTGAAACTGTTTTTATGTGACCTGTTATAGGGCCGCTTGGATAAGTTCCGCTGATTA
Source organism: uncultured Ilyobacter sp. (assembly GCA_963668015.2). Lineage (GTDB taxonomy): Bacteria > Fusobacteriota > Fusobacteriia > Fusobacteriales > Fusobacteriaceae > Ilyobacter_A. Next base: position 90,163 of record CAXXCR010000003.1, read on the forward strand.
TTTCAGATTCCAAAACTTCTTTAAGGTTTTCAAAAGTAGCCTTAAATCTGTAAAGTATGTCCTCTTGGTTTAATTCCAAATAAGTGCTTGCTATTTCAGATATAGAAATCATACCTTCTAGGTATCCCTTTTCATCTATGACAGGTATACTTGAAAGGTTTTTCTTCATCATAAGGTCAAGCGCCTTTTGAAGTGAATCAGAGTGTTTTACTATCTCCGGCTGGATAGATTTCAGGTCTCCTATTTCAGGACGTACAGTTTCAATAAGTGGAGGGAACTTGGCCTGGAAGTGTTTTAAGGCAAATTCAGTTTCTTTGCTGATTTCTCCAAGTCTTACTGCACGAGCATCCATCCCCTGTAATTTTTTAAGTTCTGCATAAGCTATTGCAGAACAGATAGAGTCTGTGTCTGGGTTTTTGTGTCCGAAAACCAATATTTTATCTTTCATCTCTTCCTCCCGAATAAAATATATTAATGTATTAATAAATTAAGATTATACTATATCAAAATTAGAATAAAGTATATCACATGTCACGGTAAAAGTTAAGTATTTTGTACAATGCTTTAACTGAGATTTTAAATTGTAGTAGTTTGAAAAGACATTAAAATGATTCAAGCATACTTTTTAGTTAAAGTAACTAAAAAGTATGTAATGAAATATTGAATTTTTTATAAGTACATAAAAACCTTTTTTGGTCACGAATCACATTAATGGACACAAATTCAAATACAAAACCTTGTTCACAGAGTGGCACAGAGAACGGCTAAAAATCTTTAGCTATTAAGGTTTTAAATGATTAGTGAGATTAGTGTAATTCGTGACAGAATATGATTTTTACTTTAATAATCTTCTCTGTGCACCTCTTATTTTAAATCTCTGCGAAACTCTGTGTCCAAAAAAGGTTTTGTAATAAATTAAGTAATTTATTGATAAATTTCAAGGAACAATTTTAGTTGAAATTTAAAGATAGCTTGCTCATAGATTTTGAAATTAAATCAGTTTATATTTGAGGCAGATATGTGATATAATATTTTTTGGAAAAAATATTAGGAGGGAAAATCTTGGATGATAGGATCATAAGCAGAGTGAGGGAACTGAGGGAAAAAATTGAGAGATACAATTACTTTTATTATGTTAAAAATGAGAGTATTGTATCGGACTATGAATATGATAAATTGTTGAAAGAGTTGGAAGATTACGAGGGGGAATATCCGGAACTGAAAGATGAGAATTCGCCGAGCCAAATAGTGGGTTCCAGCTTGAAGGAGACCAAGTTTACAAAGGTAGTCCACAAAAAACCTATGCTGAGCCTTTCAAATACTTATAATATAAAAGATGTAGAAGATTTTAATACCAGGGTAAAAAAAATCTTGAGTTCAGAGCAGAATATAGACTATGTTTTGGAGCTCAAACTTGACGGTCTCAGTATAAGCCTGCACTACGAAAAAGGAGTACTGGTACAGGGTCTTACCCGTGGCGACGGGAGCATAGGGGAAGATGTAACTGAGAACATAATGCAGATATCCAGCATACCTAGATTCTTGAAAGATGAAGTGGATATCGAAGTCAGGGGTGAGATAGTTCTGCCGCTAAGTGAATTCGAAAAGCTCAACGAGGTAAGGGTGAAAAATGAGGAAGAACCTTTTGCCAACCCGAGGAATGCTGCAAGCGGGACACTGAGACAGCTTGATTCTGAGATAGTAAAGCAGAGGAACCTTGACTGCTATTTTTACTATTTGGTGGACAGCGAGCAGCATGGGGTAGCAAAACACAACGAGAGTTTGAAATATATAGCTGAGCTTGGATTCAAAACCACGGGGATATACGATGTCTGTAAAAGTATAGACGAGCTGGAAGAAAGGATACAATACTGGGAGGAACACAGGGAAAATCTAGACTATGAAACTGACGGTATGGTTATAAAAGTAGACCAATTAGGGTTTTATGATAAGCTCGGCGCAACTACTAAAAGCCCGAGGTGGGCCATTGCTTATAAGTTTCCGGCAAAACAGGTGAGTACAAGACTGCTTGATGTAAGCTACCAGGTTGGAAGAATGGGGACGGTTACCCCTGTTGCCGAGCTGGAGCCGGTGGAGGTATCTGGAAGTGTGGTAAGAAGGGCAAGCCTTCACAATTTTGACGAGATAAAGAGAAAAGAGATAAAAATAGGAGATAAGGTATTCATAGAAAAAGCTGCTGAGATAATCCCTCAGGTTGTAAGGGTTGTAAAAGAGGCAAGAAGTGGTGAAGAACGTGAGATAGTAGAGCCGGAAAAATGTCCTGTATGCGGCGGGGAACTGGAGAGAAAACTCGGTGAGGTAGCCCTGAAATGTATGAATGACAGGTGCCCTGCAAAACTACAAAGAAGGATAGAGTATTTTGTTTCAAGGGATGCGATGAATATAGACGGTCTAGGAACAAAGATAGTTGAGAGATTCATAGAGATAGGAAAACTTAAAGATGTAAGTGATGTATATGATCTGCACCTTTACAGGGAGGAACTTGAAAACCTGGAAAAAATGGGGAAAAAAAGTGTGGAAAACCTGATACTCTCAATAGAAGAGAGTAAGAAAAGAGAGTATTCCAAGACGCTTTATGCACTTGGGATCCCATTCGTAGGTAAGTATCTGGCAAATGTTTTGTCCGTAGAAAGCAAAAATATAGACAGGCTGATGGAGATGGGTGAGGAGGAACTACTTACAATAGACGGAGTCGGTAAAAAAGTGGCACATTCTGTATACCAATTCTTTAAAAATGAGGATAATCTGGCAATGATAGACAGGTTGAAAAATTACGGAGTTAATTTTCAGGAAAAAAGTTCAGAGGGGACCGGAGAAGAATTAAAATTCAAAGGGAAAACTTTTTTGGCAACTGGCAAATTAAAACACTATACAAGAAACGGAATAAAAGAGGTAATAGAAAAATTTGGAGGAGAAAACCTAAGTGGTGTCAGCAAAAAACTGGATTATCTGATAGTTGGAGAAAAGGCTGGATCCAAATTGAAAAAGGCTCAAGAGCTTGGAAACATTACAATATTGAGTGAGGAAGAATTTTTAAATATGATTTCCTAAAAGGGACTTTAGTCCCTTTTAGTATTTTATGCGTCAAAAAAGTATGTTTCTAGAGGGTAAAAGATTGCTGCATTGATTGACTGTGGCTATTTTTATGTGATAAAATAGTATAGGCTTAAAATGTAGGAAACGGAAGGAGAAGCAACTAATGATTAACACAGTGATGAAGAAAATTTTCGGTACTAAAAATGACAGAGAAATAAAAAGAATGATGAAAATAGTAGAGGAGATAAACAAGCTTGAACCAGATGTTGAAAAACTTAAAGATGAGCAGCTGAAAGCAAAGACTGCAGAGTTCAGAGAAAGAGTTGAAAATGGAGAAACTCTTGACGACATATTGGTGGAAGCTTTTGCAGTTGTAAGGGAAGCGGCAAATAGATCCCTTGGTATGAGGCACTTTGATGTGCAGCTTATCGGTGGTGTAGTTCTTCATGAGGGAAAAATCGCCGAGATGAAAACAGGTGAAGGTAAAACCCTTGTGGCAACTTGTGCGGTTTATTTAAACTCCTTACAGGGCAAGGGCGCACACGTTGTAACCGTAAATGACTATCTTGCAAAACGTGACAGCGACCTCATGGGAAGGGTATACAAATTTTTGGGGCTCACAGTTGGAGTAATATACAACAATATGCCGATGGAGGAAAGAAAAGAGGCATATGAATGTGACATAGTTTACGGGACAAACAGCGAGTTTGGATTTGATTACCTAAGGGATAATATGGTCACAAGAATAGAAGACAAGGTGCAAAAGAAGCTACACTACTGCATTGTAGATGAAGTTGACTCCATTCTTATAGATGAAGCAAGGACCCCTCTTATCATTTCCGGTCCTGCAGAAGACACTACGAAGTGGTACAAGATATTCAACCAGGTTGCAGGACAGCTGGTTAGAAGTTACGAAACAGAAAAAATAAAGGATCCTAAGCTAAAGAGGTCAGGAGAGATCCCTGATGAAAAATGGGGAGACTATGAGGTAGACGAAAAGGGAAGCACAATCGTCTTGACAGAAAAGGGTATAAAGAAAGTAGAGAAGACGCTGCAGTTGGAAAACCTGTATGCCCCTGAAAATATAGAGCTTACCCACTACCTGAACCAGGCTTTGAAAGCAAAGGAACTATTTGAACTTGACAGGGACTACCTTTTAAGGGACGGACAGGTAATTATAATAGATGAATTTACAGGAAGGGCTATGGAAGGAAGAAGATATTCTGATGGACTTCACCAGGCTATAGAGGCAAAGGAAAACGTCGACATAGCGGGAGAAAATCAAACCCTTGCAAGCATAACACTTCAAAATTACTTTAGAATGTACAAAAAACTTTCTGGTATGACAGGGACAGCAGAAACAGAAGCGGCAGAATTTGCCCACACTTACAAGCTGGAGGTAATAGTTATACCTACACATAAACCTGTTATAAGAGACGATATGGCTGACCTTGTATATAAAACTCATTCTGAAAAAGTAAACGCTATACTGGACAGGATCGTCGAGTTAAATGATAAAGGGCAGCCGGTTCTAGTGGGGACCATATCGATATCCAACTCTGAGATGCTTTCTTCACACCTGAAAAAAAGAGGTGTTATACATAATGTCCTTAATGCAAAATACCATGCAAAAGAAGCTGAAATAGTAGCTCAGGCAGGTAGAAAAGGAGCTGTTACAATAGCCACTAACATGGCAGGAAGGGGAACAGACATAATGCTAGGGGGAAACCCTGAATTTATGGCAGTAGGAGAGCTTGGAGCGAGAGATGCTGAAGGTTATGAAGATGTGCTTGATAAATATAAAGGACAGTGTGAGTCAGAAAAAACTGAAGTACTGGAACTCGGTGGGCTGTTTATCCTGGGTACAGAGAGACACGAAAGTAGACGTATAGATAACCAGTTAAGAGGTCGTTCCGGAAGACAGGGTGATCCTGGTGCAAGTGAATTTTACCTTTCATTAGAAGATGAACTGATGAGGCTGTTTGGTTCTGATAGAGTTGCCAATGTAATGGAGAGGCTTGGATTCCCAGAAGGTGAGCCTATAACGCATAAAGTTATAACTAAGGCTATAGAGAACGCACAGAAAAAAGTGGAGTCTAGAAACTTTGGAATTAGGAAATCACTGCTTGAATTTGACGACGTAATGAACAAGCAAAGAGAGGTTATATACACCAGCAGAAATGAATCCTTGGCAAGAGAAGATCTTAAAGATACAGTTCTAAATATGCTAAGAGACAGTGTGTACGATGCAGCTTATGAAAATCTTGCGGGAGAAATAAAAGAAAACTGGGATATAGATGGTTTTGCTGAAAAAATAAATGACCTTTACGGGTATGAAATAAGCGATAAAAAAGAGTACCTAACTATGGACATTGAGACATATGCAAACAAAATCAACGAAAAACTTGTTGAACTCTATAATGCCAGGGAAGAAGAAATTTCCAGTGACATTATGAGAAGGCTTGAAAAATACATACTTCTTGAGGTTGTTGATGCCAGATGGAGAGAAAATCTGAAAACTTTGGACTCTTTGAAAGAGGGTATATACTTAAGGTCTTACGGTCAAAAAGACCCTATTGTGGAATATAAAATATTAAGTGGAGAACTTTATAATAAAATGCTTGCTACAATAAAACAGGAAATATCATCTTATATGTTTAAGATAAAAATAAGAGAAAGATCAGAGAAAGAGTTGGAGGTAAAAAGACAACCTACAGAAAGAGTGGTTTATTCCCACGGGAATGAAAGTGAGGATGAGATAAATAAACAGAGAAGTTCTCACAAAATAGGGAGAAATGACCTTTGTCCATGTGGCAGCGGGAAAAAATATAAAAAATGTTGTGGAAGAGCACAATAAGGAGTTGAAACGATGAAAATTTATAAGCTTGGTTTGCTGGGAGTTTTTATAATGCTATTAACAGCTTGTTCAGGACTCACAGTTGGGGAAGGCAAACTTTCTTTGAAAAAGGACAAAGAAGAGAAGGTAGTTATAGAAAAGTATAAACTTAGAGATGAGAATCTAAAGGATCCTAAAGGATTTTTGGATACATTGGTAAGAGAATCTTACCTTAGGTTGGAGACGCCGTCATCACACATAATGAACATGGTGCTCAGCAATAAAGAGAAAGATCTTGTCAATTCTTATGCTAAACTGGATGATCTGGATAAAAAGCAGGTTAAAAAGCTGAGAAAACTTCTCAACTCGCTTCTTGGAAGAAGGGCATTCTTCAATGAGAATGCTTGGTACAACAGGAAGGTATCTCAGAATATACTTGAGCTTGCAGTAATTTCAAAGAAGGAAAAACTCAGTAGGAAAGAACTTAAAAACTTAAATGCGAGAGCTTTGTATGAGGCATATCCTGAGTATTTTTCAAATTTAGAAAAATGGAAATAGTCCACTTTTGTGGGCTTTTCTTTTTAGTTTTTTATATATTTTTAGGGTGGAGTAAAACATAGCCTATTATTAAAGTTTAATTTAAAATATTGACTTTCTATACTTACTTTCTATTAAGGAAAAGAAAGTAAGCTTCTAAACAGATCAATAATTTATTATGAAGGTAAAAGTAGTTATTAGGAGGATAAATATGGTAGATTTACATATGCACTCAAGGTGTTCTGACGGTACTTTAGAACCCGAAGAACTTGTGCAGCTGGCAAAAAAAAGAGGAGTAAAGGTAATAGCTCTTACAGACCATGATAGTGTAGATGGCTTGAAGAGAGCCGGGAAAGAGGCTGAAAAACAGGGGATAACGCTTATAAACGGGATAGAGTTTTCTACTGACCATTTTGGTAAAGAGGTGCATATTCTTGGATATTTTCTAGATCTTGGTGATAAGAAGTTTTTGTCTAAATTGGGAGAACTTAAAATTGAAAGGGAGACTAGGGCAAAACAGATCTTGAAAAAACTATGTGACAGAGGGCTGGAGCTCAAGATGGAGGATGTCTTAGCCGAGGTCACTGGACCAGTTCTAAGCAGGACGCATATAGCAAATGCAATGATGAAAAAAGGGTATGTGTATACAAGGTCGGAGGCGTTTAAGCAGTATCTAGGGCAAGGCGGTTCTGCGTATGTTCCGAAGACAATATTAAGTCCAAAGGAAGCGGTGCACCTGATAAGGGAAAATGGAGGAATAGCAGCACTAGCGCACCCAAAATTAATAAAAATGGGTCGGGAAAAAATAATGAAATTTATAGATGAACTGGCAGATGAGGGTTTGGAAGCTGTGGAGACCTACTATCCGAGTTACAGTAAGGAAGAGGTTGAATTTTATGAGGATATATGTAGGGAGAGGGGGCTTTTGGAAACCGGAGGATCCGATTTCCATGGATTAAACCGAGAGGGTATACAGATCGGTGACGTAGATGTCCCTTTTTCGGTGTATGAAGGATTGAAGAAAAGAAATGAGACCAGGAAAACACTGATTGAAACTTTGTAGAAAAAGTGTTAAAATAATCGGGGTTATTACAGGATTTAAATAGTTTTTAACGGTGATAGTATAAATTGAATTTAGTAAAGGATAAATTATTATCAAAATCAGGGAGGCGACTTAGATGATATTAGTAACCGGTGCAGCAGGATTTATAGGGAGTGCCTTTGTATGGCAGTTAAATGAAAACGGTATAAATGATATAATAATTTCTGATAAATTGCAGACAGAGGAAAAATGGAAAAATATAGCAAAAAGGGATTATTATGACTGGGTAGACAGGGACGAGTTGTTTGAGTGGCTGGAAGTAGAAGAGAATGCTGAAAAAATAAAAGCAATAGTACATATGGGAGCTTGTTCTGCGACAACGGAAAAAGACGGAGACTTCCTAATGAAAAACAATTATGAGTACACAAAAAAATTATGGGATTTTGCAACGGAAAGACAAATTAATTTTATATATGCATCGTCAGCAGCGACTTATGGAATGGGAGAGCAAGGGTACAATGATGAGATAGACCTTGAAGGACACAAGGCTTTAAGACCTCTGAACAAGTATGGATATTCTAAGAAAATATTCGACGTATGGGCATTAAAGCAGGAAAAAACACCTAAACAGTGGGTTGGAATAAAGTTTTTCAATGTTTATGGGCCTCAAGAATATCACAAAGACAGAATGGCTTCGATGGTGTTCCATTCATTCAATCAGTATGTTGAAAACGGGTATGTGAAACTATTTAAGTCGCATAAAGACGGGTATGCAGACGGGATGCAGCTGAGAGACTTTGTATATATAAAAGATGTTGTAAAAGTTATGAATTTTTTCCTAAATTCTGATGATAAATCCGGGATATACAACCTTGGTACTGGAAAAGAGAGGGCGTTTTATGACCTTACTTTCAACGTAATAAAAGCATCTGAAAAAGAAAAAGAAGTAAAAGCTAAAGATGTAATTAAGTTTGTTCCGATGCCTGAAGACCTTAGGGGTAGATATCAGTACTATACCAAGGCTGACATGGAAAAACTTAAGAAAGCAGGGTATACGGAGGAATTTTATTCATTAGAAGATGGGGTTATGGATTACGTTGAGAATTATCTAATGAAAGAAGATCCTTACTTGTAAAATTTGATCTTATGGGGGGAAGCATGGATTTATTACTTTTTATAAAGGTTTTCATAATAAGCATGGTCGAGGGACTTACTGAATTTATACCTGTTAGCAGTACAGGACATATGATAATAGTGGACTCTTTTTTGAATATGGGTCATGGGAGGAATTTTACTGACGGCTTCATCGAGTCTTTTCAAGTGATAATACAGCTTGGAGCAATTCTTTCAGTGGTGGTACTGTTTTTTAATGACCTAAACCCTTTTGTTAAAGATAAAGCTGAGTCTAAGAGTAAATGGAAGTTGTTGTCTGAAATTTTTGTGGCTCTTTTGCCGGCGGCGGTTTTGGGGTATCTTTTTGATGATTATATAAGTGAAAAACTTTTTAACTATAAAACAGTATCCATAGCCCTTATATTTTATGGTGTGATTTTGATATTTGTAGAGAAATTTTCCAAAAATGAAAATAAACTAGAGAATGTGTCTAAGATGACATACCAAAAAGCTTTTGTAATAGGAGTTTTTCAATGTCTTGCAATGGTACCTGGGACATCAAGATCAGCCTCTACAATAATAGGGGGAATGTTTTTTGGATTTAGCCGTGCAGTGGCTGCAGAATTTTCATTTTTTCTTGCCATTCCAACTATGTTTGGTGCAAGCCTTTTAAAAATAATGAAACTGGGGATAAGTTTTTCTTATCTTGAGTGGCAGATAATTTCCATTGGATTTATTGTTTCTTTTGTGGTGGCACTCTTTGTGATAAAGATATTTATGAGCTACATTAAATCAAAGGATTTTAAATTTTTTGGGGTATATAGAATTGTACTTGGAGTTTTAGTATTGTTGATATTGAGCTAGGATTTTTTTTGGTGTTTACAGTCTACTTTTATTTTAGGGGGTAAGAGAATGAATATATCAAAATTATTGGAAAAATCAGTGGAATTGAATGCCTCTGATATACATCTTGTTGTGGGAAAACCGCCTGTTTATAGAATAAATGGTGGCTTGGTTGAGGATAATGAATATGAGATATTGAGCTCTGACAAGGTTAGGCAGTTGACATACTCTATATTAAATGAAGATCAGCAGAAAAAATTTGAGAAAGAAAATGAACTGGATTTCTCGTTTGGTATTTCAAATATAGGTAGATTCAGGGTAAATGTACACAAACAAAGAGGAACAATAGGAGTTGCACTGAGGGCTTTAAGTGCCGACATCCCACCTTTAGATATGCTTGGACTTCCAAAAAGTGTAGTTGAATTGGCCAACCATCAGAATGGGTTGGTTCTAGTAACTGGTCCTACAGGTAGTGGTAAGTCGACAACTTTGGCGTCTCTTATTGACAAAATAAACGTAGAAAAAGACCACCATATAATAACAATAGAGGATCCTATAGAGTATCTTCACCCACATAAAAAGTCGCTCGTGGAACAAAGGGAGATAGCCAGCGATACAGTGAGCTTTATTTCTGCCTTGAAGTATATTTTGAGACAAGATCCGGATGTAATACTTGTTGGTGAAATGAGGGACTTGGAAACAATAAAAGCCGCGATAACAGCAGCTGAAACAGGTCACCTTGTATTTGCTACACTTCATACAAATGATGCGGCACAGACAATAGACAGGATAATAGACGTCTTTCCTACACATCAACAGGCACAGATAAGACTGCAGTTATCAACTTCATTGAGAGGTGTAGTTTCTCAGCAGCTGATACCTACAAAGGACGGTAAAGGCAGAAAACTAGCCTGCGAGGTATTAATAGGGACACCTGCGGTGGCCAATTTGATAAGGGAAGCAAAAACACATCAGATATATTCAACGATAGAAACTGGAGCAAGGTACGGAATGTTGAGTATGGAAAATTCACTGAAAAAATTAGTGGAAGGTGGATATATAAGCTTGGAGGAATTCAAAAAAAGAGCTAGAAACAGTCAATTTGTATTTTAATTAAGGGGGATAAATGCCTAAATATAGATACAGGGCCAGAGATTATGACGGGAACCCGATTGAAGCAGAAATAGAAGCATTAGACAGAAAGGATTTAGAATCCAAGTTGGAAGCAATGGGGTATATACTTATTTCTGCAGACAGCAACAATATGCTTTTAAACCAGGATATATTTTCTTCGTTTAAAAAGGTAAGTTCAAAAGATCTGGTTCATTTTTCGGTTCAGCTGGCTACGTTGATAAATTCAGGTATATCTCTTTTAAATTCCATAGAGATATTGGAAAGTCAGGTAAAAAGCGGACCATTTAAGAAGAGCATAGGTAGGATAAGGGTTTCTTTAAACCAGGGGAAAAGTTTTTCTGAAGCCTTGGCCGAGCAGCCTGAAGTTTTTTCAGGGCTATATGTAGGACTGGTGAAAAGTGGAGAAGCTTCTGGGCATCTGGATGAAGTGTTGAGCAATTTGGCGAATTATATGGAAGTGTCTGAAAGCAACAGATCTAAAGTTAGATCTGCTCTGGTATATCCAGCTTTTATGGCAGGTTTTGCAGTTTTGACAGTTGTGTTTTTAATAAGTTATGTTCTGCCAAAATTTATAGAAATTTTTGACAGTTATGGAGCACAGTTGCCGCTTTTGACAAGAATTCTATTGAATAGTGCGGAATTTTTTAAGGAAAAATGGTATATATGTATTGTGTTAATTGTAGCTATGGCAGCTGGAATTAACGCTTTTATAGCCACAAAGTTTGGTAATTATCATTTTGATAAGTTTAAACTAAGAATGCCTATTTTTGGTATTCTTATTAAGAAAAGTACAATTTCAAGATTTTGCAGGACTTTTGGGATACTGATGAGAAGTTCAGTATCAATAATCTATGCACTTGATATACTTAAGGAAAGTGTCGGGAACGAGGTTATATCTGAAGTTATAGACAGTATAAAAGAAGCGGTTATACACGGTGGTAGTGTGCACGAAGAGATAGAAAAAAGCGAAGAGTTTCCTTTGATGGTATCACGTATGATTTCTGTTGGGGAATCCACTGGAGCATTGGACAAAATGCTTTTTAAAATATCAGATTTTTACGATTCAGAGGTGGAATCTGAGATAAAGGCAGTGACATCTGTTATCGAACCCATTTTAATAATGGTATTGGGACTGGTAATAGGTGTAATAGTTATTTCAATTATGACACCGATGTTTGATATGATAAAGGTCATGAGAGGTTAAATTAGTATAGAAGGTGGCGGTTAAAATAATCAAGGCTGATTTTGATATAACAGAAAATAGTATAGACGAGTTTTGCAGGATATTGGCTCCTGAAGCCAGGGGGAAGGATTTGAGCATATCTACTTTGAGAGAGGATGATATGCTTGAACTGCTTTTAGAGATGGATGGCAGGTCTGTAAGTGTGTCATGTGAAAATCATCTGGACAGGCTGGATGACCAGAAAGTGGCTATGACGAAATCCGGCATTTTAAAGCTTTATGAAAAAACGTACCCTTGGGGAGGGCTTACTGGGGTAAGACCAACCAAGCTGGTTAGGAAATTGTTGGCATTAGATTTTGACTATGACAAAATAATGGAGCTGTTGGAAAATCTTTATATGGTGTCCAGTGAAAAAACTTTACTCCTAATAGGTGTTGTAAAAAAAGAGATGGAATATCTGAACAGGGATTATATAAACCTGTATATAGGTATCCCGTATTGTCCTACAAAATGTAGATATTGTTCTTTTGCTTCATATGAATTAAAGGGTAAACTTGGCGGATATTATGGTCAGTTTGTCGATACATTGATAGATGAGATAAAAATTACAGGAGCCAGCTTAAAAGAAAGCGGGCATAAATTGGAATCGGTATATATTGGAGGAGGAACCCCGAGCATACTCACAGAGAGTGATTTGGAGAGGGTTCTTTTTGCAGTTAGAGAGTATGTTGACCTGGAGGATATCAAGGAATTTACCTTAGAAGCCGGTAGGGTGGACACTCTTAATGATGAAAAACTGGAGATCATGAAAAAATACGGTGTGGATAGAATAAGCCTTAATCCTCAGACTTTCAACGAGGAAACCCTTAGAAATCTCAATAGGAAATTTGACAGGGAAAAATTTGACTATATGTTTGAAAAGGCTAAAAAAATAGGTTTTATTATAAATATGGATCTTATTATAGGTTTGCCAGGTGAAAGTACAGGGGATATTTTAAACACTCTTGACCAGGTGGCGGAGTACGATATGGAAAACCTGACAGTTCATGTTCTGGCTTTGAAAAAGGCTTCAGATCTCTATAAGGATAAATTCGAAAGAGAAGATTTGGATGCAGTGCTTATAGACAAAAAAATAACGGAGATAATTCATAAAAAAGGAATGAAACCGTATTATATGTACAGACAGAAAAACAGCATAGACTGGGGGAGAATATAGGCTATGCAAAGGATGGCACTGAATCTATATTTAATATAGAGATGATAGAGGAGAACCAGAGTACGATAGGTCTGGGCGGAGGAGCCATAACAAAGCTTATAACAGCTGAAAGCAAAATAAGGGACAAAATAATAAGGATGGTAAATCCAAAAGACCCTATAAAATATGTGGAAGAGATGGAAGATAGATTAGCCAAAAAATTGGAGTTGTTTAAAAAGTAAAGACAGAATTTATTGTTTACATTTTTAGGACTCAGTGATGTGTATGGATCAAAATAAAAAAATAGGTATTTTTTTTGCAGCATTAATTTTAATTATTTTCAGCTACCATATACATAAGGGTCGCTTGGAAGCGCATAGAAAAAAACGAGTAGAATCCAATCTGAAGCTTGAATTTGAAAATTTTAAGGGTGAAAACACTATGCAAATATTGGATGTCAACTTAGTTACAGAGGAAGAACTTCTCAGGCGTGGCATAAGCATGAATATTGCAAAGAAAATTTTGGAATACAGGAGTACGGTTGGGTATGTAGAAAAGATCGCAGACTTAGACAGGGTGAGCGGCATAGGGAAAAAGACCGTGGAAAAGCTGAGTAAAGTTTTAGAGGTTGGAAGTGTAGGAGAAAGAAAATCTTTTAACATCAATAAGGCGAATTTAATTGTGCTTAAGTATTATGGGTTTACAAAAAAAGAAATAAAGCTGGTAGAAAAGTGGAAAAATGAGCACGGAGAAATATACTCAAATATCGAGCTCAAAGAAGTTTTGGATTCCAAAGGTATGAAGAGTTCAAGAAACTGGTTAGGTACCAAGATTATGATTAATATCTGTGTGGACGATAAAAAGGAGCTGATTATCCAGCTCCTTTTTATGATAATTAACTTAAGTGATAGTTTAAATTATAGAAGAAATTACGGATCTTATTTAAACCTATTTTGGACACAGAGTTTCACAGAAATTTAAAACAAGAGCTTTGCAGAGAGAACCCTTTAAATCAGAAAAATTCTTTTTGTCATGAGTTACACTAATCTAACCACTCATTATAAATATAGAGAATTAAAGTTTTTTATCATTCTCTGTGAAACTCACTCTTTCCTCTGTGCAACTCTGTGGGCCAAGGTTTTTGGTTTTCTATTGGTGTTTATTTGCGCGATTCGTGACCAAAAGTTTTTTATGTAATTACAAGAAATTCAATATTTACAGAGAGGAACTTAAGTTAACCTAAGTTGCTACTTTAGTAATAACATGATAAAATTTTTCTTAAAATACAACTTCAGGAGCGCATAAAATGAAAAATACAATAAATGAAATACTAGAATTTGTCCATTCAATCCTTGAGCTTATTGAACACAAAGAAGTTCACAAACTAAAATGAAAGATGCTGAAGTCATTACAGCAGCTATAATTGCCGGAATATATTTCAATGGTAATTTTCAAAAGACTTTGACATTTTTTGAAGATTATCCGCATTTTGAATATGTTCTTTCTAAAAGTAGATTTTCTAGAAGACTATCAAAATTAGGGTCTACTTTAAGTAAAATAATGGATATTATTATGGAATACAACAAGAATAGGTCTAAAAACAAAGAATTTATGATAGATTCTTTTCTGTTGCTGTATGTGATAATTTTAGAATTCCAAGATGCAAAATCTATTTAGACCACGATTTATATAGAGGATACGTTTCTAGTAAAAGAAAATTTTTTTTCGGAACAGAGGCTCCATCTAATGACCAATGAAAAAGGTTTACCTGTTGAATACAAAATATTACAGGTTCTATTGCTGATATTACAGCTTCAGAGAGTTCAATTTTGATTTACCAAAAGACTCAGTTATTTATGCAGACAAAGCTTATAATGACTATGGCTTGAGGACGTATTAAGTGATGTGAATATCCATCTTTCGCCTATGAGACGTAAAAATTCAAACGTTCCAAACTCAAAGTCAAGTATTCATAGACCATCTCAAAAGAAAGCTAATAGAAACTGTTGGAAGTTCAATTAATAGATTAATGCCTAAATCAATTCACAGCGTAACTTCTAGATGTTTTGAGTTGAAAATTCTAATATTTTTAATGGGTTATACATTCTTAAATCTTAAGTAGCAACTTGGGTTAAGTTAATGAATTTGTTGGTGTAGATTTTAAATTTAACAATTGTCTGGAAGAAAGAAAATTTTTAGGATACAGAGAAGGGTGTCTCTGTAATATTGATATATCAAGTACAAAAAAGCAGAAACACCTCCTAGGAGGTGTTTCATTTTGATATTTGTATAAGAGAGATTAAGTTTATACATTAATTAGTCGTAGAATTACTCAATAAAGTTAAAAAAATAAATTTTTTAATTATAATTTATTTGCACAGGAAATTAAATATGAAAAATTTTTATCGAAGCACTTTAGGAGACAGGGCCTACTTATAATCTAGTAGTGCTGTCCATTTTTTATATATGCCTTTATGGTTTGTCAATATGAAAATAGAAATCTGAGACCTTAATGACTTATATATTATTTCGATTAAATTAGTTTATGTGGTATAATCTATATATCGGTTAAAGAGGAAGTTTTAAAATGGGGGAAGATAAGATGAGTAACTCATTATGTGAAATATTTACTAGATTAGACTTTCAGGAGTGGTGTAAATATTTATCTAGTTTTGGTTTAGGAAGAATTCAGAAGTCGAAATCAATTATAATGAATGGAAGAAAAAGGTTTTTTGGTATGGGGATTTGTAATTCTTCATCATGAATTAAGCTTTTTATCGGATGATGGAGAGGTAATACAAAGTTTATTTATAAGTTCTTCTCGGAAACAAATGGAAAAAAAATTCAACTCTTACTTTGAAGATTAATTGTGACTGCGATAAATCTTAAATTATAAAAGCTAGATATTAAATATTTTTTTATATGGATAAAAAAATTTGACTTGAAATTTGAAATGATGTATAATCCAAAATGTTTAAAAGTTCCCTTATACAGGATGATAATAAAAAGAAGTTAGATAAATTTAAGATTAAATTTTAGTCAGTTTATATAAAAAAGATTAGAAAGTGTTTTTTAATTGAGAGGGTAATAAGGCGTTTATAAAATTTTATAAATTTATCCAAGGATATTTTATAAATAATTTTATTTAAACGTTTTATCACTCTCTATTTTTTATTTTAAGGAATTAAATAGAATTTATTTATGAGTTTACAAAATTAAATTGGAGGTAATAGAATGAGGAGATATGATCTTATAAGGATGCTACTTGAATTAGGTTACAAAAGTAAAAGGTCGGCAAAATCAGTTATAACACGTACTAAGAGGGAATACGGTATTGAAATGGGGGAAGACTATACTTGCGTGAGTAAAATAGAAGCCTCGGAAATATTGAATAAATTAAAAAAATATGGTGTATCAGAAGTTATTGAGAGTATGGAGAATTTTGTTTCTAAAAACTTAGAATGTGAGAATAAAGAAGCTGATAGTGTAAAAGTTGATGATATGGTATTTATAAGCCCGAGTACTTCAACTGTAGAAGACAAAAAAGAAGGAAAAAATAAGCAAGATGAATTTGAGTTATTATTAGTAAAAAGATTTACTAAAAAAAGAAATAAAATGCTTAGAAACTACTTTAAAGGTTTTTAATAAGGTATATTTAAATAATTTAATTTTAAGTTGTTACTTTAAATTATTGCGATAAATTACTGAATTTCTTGTAAGGATATAAAAACTTTTTTGGTCACGAATCGCACTAATTATCACGAATAGAAAGTCAAAAAATTGGTCACAGAGTTGCACGGAGGAAAAGAGTGAGCTTCACAGAGGCTTACTAAAAATCTTTAATTTTCAAGGTTTTGAATCATTCGTGAGATTCGTGTAATTCGTGACAAAGAATAAATCTTTTGACTTAAGGATTTCTCTGTGAAACTCTGTGTGCAAAAATATTCTCAGAAATTCAATATTTTATTTTAAAAACAGATAGCAATTAAAAGAATATGATTATTATGTTTGGACTGTTATGGTGTTTAAAGATTTATAGGTATAATCTAATCGATCTATGCTAAGAATAAGTGGTATTTTTTAAGATAGATAGACTAAGTAAAGTTTTCAAATGAAAATGTACCGGGGATTAAGAGAGAAAAGATAATATACTTATTTAGAGGGGATCTTAAAAGTTTAAAAAGGTATTGACAATTATTATAAATAGTGTATAGTGTTAATATAATAATTTGAAATTTTTTGAAATTAAATAGAAAATTTTGATTTTTTAAAAACAATTTGTACTAACCTAATCAAATAAAAAAGAAAAGGAAGTGAAGGTATATATGAAAAAGAATGAACTATATGTAAAAATGATTTCAGGAAAAGACGTATGTGAAGTAGAAAGCCAAGCACTTATAACAGCTACTGACCCAAAAGGTATTTGGTGTGGAAAGTTGACCTTGCAATAAGAGATAAAGTTGGAGATTATTTCCACAGATCACTATTTGGACATATCAGACAAAAAACAGGAGCCTCTATGTTTGAAGATAGTGAAGTTATAGAAATATTCGGGAACAAATCTGTTTTAAACATTGGGTTTGACATATTATATTTGTAATTGATGATTGTGTAGAGCCATTGTCAG
>CAXXCR010000004.1:0-36288 GCA_963668015.2 uncultured Ilyobacter sp.
ATCAAAAACCTCCGTGTTCTGTTTTGAGGAAATTTTAACCATCCCAACACAACCAAAATAATTTTTTTCAAATTTGCTCTAATAATACTAAATTAATAAAATGTCAATACCTATTGCCGTTGTTTTTTCAAAAAAACTAAAAAACCCTTCTATTTTCAAGGGTTTAACAGCTGTTGAAAAAATTTTTTTTATTTTTTCTTCTTCTTCATTGCTCTTTCCCTCAATAAAAACTATAATCGTTACCAAGAGGAGCGATCACATTTTCACCTTCCCCGTGAAGTGTGTGATCAAAATTTGATAACTCATGTTCGAAGCATAGTTTCAGAACAATTCAATCTATCAAAATTTAACTCCTCCTCTAAAACTTTGGTGCGGTGCCGTTATTCGGACGGCACCCAGATAAAAAACGCATATATTGCCTCTGGCATTTATGAAATAAAAATATACAAGGGGATTTGATTTTATGAGTAGTAAAAAATTAGTTCGTATCATGGTTGCTTTAATGCTATCGTTAACACTTTTCATTATGGGAGGATGTGGAAAAGAAGAGGATGGAAGAATCAAAATAGGAGTTGCTGTTTCGAGTTTCGACGACCAATTCCTAATCAACATGGTTGATGCAATGAAAGATTATGTTGCGAACAATTACAGCGAAGAAGTGGAAATAAGTTTTGTTGACGCAAAAGACGATGCTGCAAAACAGCTTGCTCAGGTTGAAAACTTCGTAACTCAAGGTATGGACGGGGTTATCGTTATCGCAGTTGATACTGATGCAGTAGGACCTATAACTCAGATTTGTGTTTCTGAAGGAGTTAAGATTTCATACGTAAACAGAATGCCTGCTAGTGTAGCACAAGGTACTTTCCCAGAAGGTGCTTTCTTTACCGGTTCAGAAGAAATAAAAGCTGGTGAAATGCAAGGAGAATTTACTGCAGAAAAATTAAACGGAGAAGGAAACGTTGCTATCTTAATGGGTATGCTTGGTCACAACGCCCAAATCAAAAGAACTGATGGTGTTAAAAAAATCGTAGCAAAAACACCCTGGAATGAAAGTTGTAAAAGAACAAACAGGAAAATGGCAAAGATCAGAAGCTATGCAAGTAATGGAAAACTGGATTGCTAGTGGAACAAAAATCGACGCTGTTTTATCAAACAATGACGAAATGGCTATAGGAGCTCTAAACGCAATAGAAGCAAACGGACTTCTTGGAAAAATCTTAGTTCTTGGTGTTGACGCGACTCCAGATGCTATCGATTCTATGTCTAAGGGTAAACTTAATGCAAGTGTATTCCAAGACGGAGCAGGGCAAGCAAAAGGTGGTATCGACGCTATTGTAAAATCAGTTAAAGGTGAAGCAGTTGACCAATACAACTGGATCCCATTCAAACTTGTTACACCAGAAAACTACAAAGACTTTATGTAAAATTCATAAAGTTGCCTATCCTCACCAAAAGGAGTCAAACTTTGGCTCCTTTTGGTATAAGTCATAAGTCTAAAATATTTTGGACTTATAGCTTATACCAAAACTTAAGATGTATTTGTATAATTTTATTTTTTCGCAAAATTACAAGCGCTTGCAAAAGGAGGTTAAAATGTCTGTCACACTAAAAGATATCGCAAAAATTGCAGGTGTAAACCCGTCTACAGTTTCCAGAAGTTTAAACGGAAGCGATTTAGTGGCATCCGAAACAAAACAAAAGATCAGAAAAATCGCAGATGTATTTGGGTTTTGAATTCAACTCAAACGCCAGGAGTCTTATGACAAAAAAGAGAGGGATCGTAGGTGTTATCTATCCCAAAAATTACGACTCATTTGATGTTTTTCAATACTATATGATTTTAAACAATGAACTGAGAAAACAGCTGGAAGAAAATGATATAGATCTTATAGTGTCAATTTTGGAAAACAGATCAACCAAAAAAAATAACATCATCCGTCTTGTAAATCAGCAAAAATTAGACGGTCTGCTAATAGCTGATACCGATGTCGATGCTGATACATTGAAGTTCCTAAAACGCTCCAAGATACCTTTTGTATTCTTTCATGAGCTTATCGATTCTGATTTAAATGATGTCGATGGGTTTTATGTGGACCACATCAAAGGAGGGTATATGGCGTGCAAACACCTCCTGGATCTAGGATGCAAGAATATAATTACAATAAACAATACCGGCACTCAGTTTGACTTGAGGACAGAAGGTTATAAAAAAGCCCTTGAGGAAAAAGGGATAAAATTCAATGAAAATATGGTGTACAACGGTAAACAAAATTTTGCCGTGACAAGCGAATTAGTTAAAAACAACCTAGAAAAGTTTAAAAAATCTGACGGCATTTTTGCACAAAATGATTTAATGGCGTTTGCAGTTATTGAAGCTTTAAAATTATCAGGAATGCGTATACCTGAGGATGTCAGAGTTGTAGGATACGACGACATCGAAATCTCAAGGTATATTAACCCAAAATTAACAACTGTTCAGCAGCCCATCAACGAGATGTCAATTTCCGCCTGTAAGAGACTGCTGGAACTGATTCAAAATAGGGAAGTTGTACCCAAGAAAAATAACAAAAATGTTTTTACTCCGAAATTGATAATCAGAGATTCCTGCGGGGCAAGCGGTGCCTTATAAAATATCCGGCTATAATGGAAAACTTTAAAATAAAACAACAAAAAATATGAAATGGAGGATTTAAAATGAAAAAAGCATTACACACAAAATCTGTATTCGGTTGTAACCTTATCACTGCTTTAGAAATCGCTAAAAGAACTGGCTTCAACGGTGTTGAAATCGTTGCATCAAAACTTGATGAATATTTGGCTGAAGGGTTCACTGCTGAAGACCTTGCAAAAGAACTAAAAGACCGTGATCTTACTGCAGTATGTATAAACGACATCTGCCATATTGAGAGCCCGAGGCCAGAAGCTCTTGAGAAAATGCTTGAAGAAGCTGAAAGATATTCTGCTGTTGCAGAAACTATCGGTTGCCCGTACATTCAATTGGTTCCACTGGTAGAACTTGACGGAAGACCTATGGACGAAATCCTTGAGATCACCGCTGACAACACTAAAAAAATCTGTGAAATCGGTGCAAAACACGGTGTAGGATTCCAATTGGAAGCTGTTGCATGGTCCCCGTTTAACTCTTTGCAAAACGGTATGGCTCTTATTGAAAAAGTTGGAATGCCAAACCTTGGTATGGTTGTTGACACATGGCACTTCTATGCCAGCGGTGAAACTACTTTTGAAGAGATCGCAAACATGGACCCGGCTCTTATCTGCAACGTTCACTTCTGCGACGGTAGAGCTTTAGGTGCCGACGGTGAAATGGATGAAAACTACTTAAGAGGCTACTACTTCGAAGACGGAGACATCCCATTAAAAGAGTACGCTGACGCCATCAAAGCCTCAGGTTACAAAGGTTGGTGGTCTGTAGAACTTGTAAGCGCCAAACACTGGCAAATGGATGCCCTTGAAGTAGCAGAAAGACTAAGCAAAGATCTAGGCGAGTATCTTTAAACTCTAAAAAACTAAAGTCGACATACAGTATACACTTATCAAATTTACAAAAGGAGCCAATAATGAAAAAATTTAAAGTAGGTATAATAGGAGCTGGAAGAATAGGAAGAGTCCACGCACAGAGTATCACTTACCACGTTGCAAATGCAGAAGTAAAAGCTATGTCGGACGTCAGGCTTGAAGGTGTAAAAGAGTTTGCTGAAAGTCTTGGAATAAAAGAGGTTTACAACGACTACAAACCAATTCTAAACGACCCTGAGATAGATGCTGTACTGGTTTGTTCTTCTACAGACACACACTCGCCGATCTCAATTGAGGCTATGAAAGCGGGAAAACACGTATTCTGTGAGAAACCAATCGACTTTGATTTAGACAGAATAGCTGAAGTTTTAGAAACTGAGAAAGAAACGGGGGTAAAACTTCAAATAGGATTTAATAGAAGATTCGACCACAACTTCAAGGCTGTAAGAGAGGTTGTAGAAGCTGGTGAAATAGGAGATACGCATATCATAAAAGTTACTTCCAGAGACCCACAAGCTCCGCCGGTAGAATACGTAAAAGTATCAGGAGGGATGTTCGTAGACATGACTATCCATGATTTTGATATGGTAAGATACCTTTCTGGAAGCGAAGTTGTAGAGGTGTTCGCAGCAGGGGGATCTATGGTAAATCCCGAGATCGGAAAAGTAGGAGATGTAGATACAGCTGTAATAACTTTAAAACTGGCAAACGGTGCAATCGCTGTAATCGACAACAGCAGGGAAGCTGCATACGGATACGATCAAAGAGCTGAAGTATTCGGGTCTAAAGGTATGGTAGCTGTATCAAACGACACAGATTCGACGGCTGTTGTTTCAACAAATAAAGGTGTAGTCTCTGAAAAACCTCAATTCTTCTTCTTGGAAAGATATATGCAGTCATTTGTAGACGAGATAAAATCATTTTTTACTGCAATAGCTCAAGACAGGCCTACTCCGGTAAGTGGAATAGACGGATTAAAACCTGTGCTAATAGGTATAGCTGCTAAAAAATCTTTAGATGAAGGCAGACCGGTAAAAATATCTGAAATAGAAAAATAAATAGCATCATAAAAAAAGAGGGTTTCCTGTGGGAGCCTTCTTTTTTTTATTCATTCACTTTTTATCATTCTTAAATTAAGATTATTAAAATACTTTTGATTGACCTGTAGTCCTTTCTAACGATAAATATTAATTTTTTTACAAGTACATAAAAACTTTTTTGGTCACGAATCGCACTAATGGACACAAATAATAACTACAAAACCTTGGTCACATTGCGGCACAGAAGAAAAGAGTGAGCTTCGCAGAGAATTAACTGAGAATCTTTGAATAGACGATCTCCTTGAGGAATACCCGATGAATAAAAAGAATGCAGTCTTTGAGTATATAGAAATCTTCTATAATACAAAAAGGCTGCATTCTTTTTGAGAGTGAATTTTAAAATACTTTAACTTGGCGTAAAAAGAAATAGGTAAGTCCAAATAATTTATATTGTTCTGACCCCCATTTTTTTATCCCAATATAGCGGCTAACTTTTATTCAAATTAATGTGAACCGGAATTAAACATTAAAATTTCATAATCATGTTTGATAATATCTTTGTAATTCTCCAATTCAACGATTTCTTTAGACAACATTTCAACATGATGCGTATAATGGATGCATTCTTGGCAAATTTCTTCTATCAAAGGCAGGCCTAAATCTTTTGTAGAAATACTTTGATATGCATCACAAATTTGATCGGACTTTTCTTTACTTAATTCTGACATTTTCTGTTTTTTATAAATCAAAGTTTTTTCTAGGACAAGCTTTTTCGCCTCAAACTCCAATTCTATATCCAATGGCTCGCAATGCTCTCTATACCTTTTCCCACATAATTGCAAATATAATTTTTCCACTTTTTCCTCCAACCCGTATTTTTGAATCAATTTTGTGCTTTTCATCTGTCTTTTCATTAGTTATCATTCTCCTTTAATCAATACAATGAAATTGAAGACATTTACAGATATTTTACAATTAATTTCAAAAAAGTTTTCTTAGTCCAAGTCTACTCTAAAAATAATCATATTGCAATAACAACATATTATATTTTTTTGATATATTTTGTATTTCAGCTTATAAGGAAAAAATTTTACAGAAAAAAATGACTACTTACACAAAGACATTACCAGAATTAATGTTAACTTTTTATTTTACTAAATATTTAAAAAAATACCAAACAACATAAAAACAAAATAAACAATGTATCTAAACGATAAAAAAATAAAAAATTAAGTTAATTTTTTATTTATTATTGAAAAAGAGTTTTTTAAACATTATAATATCATAGGATTAAGAAATTATGTTTTAAAATAGTTTTTTTTACAAAAAAATTGTCGTTAGATGTTTATCAGGATTTATCTTATCTAATAAAAAATGCTTTTAACAGATTAGCATAAATAAAAATAGGCGGTGAAATTTTGAAGGAACTCAAGATATATATCCTCTCAGATGGAGGCGGTGAAAATATTAATAATTTAATAAAATTTGTGCTGGATAATTTTGAAAATAACACAGCAAAGCTAATAGATTATTCTTATATTTCGGATATAGATGAGTTGGAAAATATATTTGAGACCATTTCTCCTAAGAATAGTCTCATAATACACTCATTTTTAAATATTAATTTTTCAATAAGAGTAAAAAACTTCTCGGGAATAAACCATATTACAGAAATTGATTTTTTAAATCCGCTTATGGATATTATTGAAAAAAAGTTTAATGTATGTCCCTCTAGAAATTCTGGACTTTACAGAAAATTGGACGAACAATATTTTAAGAGAATATCTGCAATTGAATTTGCAGTTAAATATGATGACGGCAGCAACCCCAGGGGAATTTTAAAAGCCGATCTAGTGCTTGTAGGAATATCCAGGACATCTAAAACCCCTTTAAGTATATATCTGGCAAACCAAAATAAAATAAAAGTTACAAACGTACCTCTAGTTCCTGAAATAAAGGTACCTGAGGAACTCTTTAAAATATCCCCTAAAAAAATAATCGGACTTACAAATTCTATAGAAAAATTAAATTCCATAAGAGAAGACAGAGTTGAAACTATAGGGTTTTCAAACGGGGAAAGTTATACATCTATCCACAGAATAATAGATGAGTTGGAGTATGCTGAAAAAATAATGAGAAGACTGTCTTGTCCTATTATAGACGTATCCAATAAATCCATAGAAGAAACAGCAACCGTTGTAATGAATATAATCAACGAAAACAAGCTTTAATCTTCATACACAATAAAAATTTTATTTAATAAAACATCTTGGTAGTTAAAACTGTGAGTAATTATAAAAAGGAGGAGAAATATGCTAAACAAAAAACAGGTGAGAAAGATTAAACTTGAAACTGATTGGAATGGAGAAAAAGAAATAAACAAAGGGAAATATGTTTACAAACATTTTATAAGAAGAAAAATTTCATCAAAGTTATATTTCGACACACACAAAATTTAATAAGTTATAGGATTTCAACACAATTTTTTTAAACGGGTATAAGATATTAATATGATTTCTTTTAAATGGATTTGTGATGATCCCAAGGAGGGGTATATGAAAAAATTTGTTTATACTTTTTCAGAAGG
Organism: uncultured Ilyobacter sp.; assembly: GCA_963668015.2. GTDB lineage: Bacteria > Fusobacteriota > Fusobacteriia > Fusobacteriales > Fusobacteriaceae > Ilyobacter_A. The sequence goes on from CAXXCR010000004.1 coordinate 7,165, forward strand.
CAGTAAAGAAATGAAAAAATTATTAGGAGGGAAGGGGGCTAATCTTTCTGAAATGACTAATATAGGCCTTTCTGTTCCTGCTGGTTTTACAATATCTACTGAAGCCTGCAATGAATACTACCAAAATGATAAAAAGTTGTGGAAAGAATTAGTACTTGAAATAAATAATAAGCTTAATGAACTTGAAAAAAAATCAGGGAAGAAATTTGGCGGGGAAATAAACCCTATGTTAGTTTCAGTGAGGTCTGGGGCGGCAGTATCTATGCCGGGAATGATGGATACAGTTTTGAATCTGGGGTTAAATGATACTACTGTAAAAGCACTGTGCAAAGCAACCGGTAGTGAAAGGTTTGCATACGACAGCTATAGAAGATTCATACAGATGTTTTCCGACGTAGTCATGGGTATCCCCAAATACAAGTTTGACAGAATCATGGAAAATTTAAAAAAAGAAAATCATTGTGAACACGACCATGAATTAAGTTTAGAGCATTTAAAAATCTTAATAAATGAATACAAAACTATCTATAAAAAGGAAACCGGAAAATATTTCCCGGAAAATACCATCGATCAACTTATGCTTACAATTAAAGCTGTATTTGATTCTTGGAACAACCAGAGAGCCATAGTATACAGGGAAATCAACGATATACCAGATGAAATAGGTACTGCTGTTAATGTCCAGGCAATGGTTTTTGGGAATATGGGAGAGAGTTCTGGAACCGGAGTTGCATTTACAAGGAATCCCGCAACTGGTGAGCAAAAAATATTTGGAGAATTCCTAATGAACGCTCAAGGCGAAGATGTAGTCGCCGGTATAAGAACACCTAAATCAATCGAATCACTCAAAGAAATTATGCCTGAGATTTATAAAGAATTTTTAAAAAATTGTTCTATCTTGGAAGCCCACTACAAAGACATGCAGGATATAGAATTCACTATAGAAAAAGGAAAACTGTACCTCTTACAGACAAGGACAGGGAAGAGAACCACAAAAGCCGCAATACGTATTGCAGTGGATATGGTTTCTGAAGGCATCATAAGCAAAGAGGAGGCTATTCTAAGAATAGAACCCTCAAGCTTGACGCAGCTTTTACACAAAAATTTCGAAGAAAAATCACTTAAAAACGGAAAAATATTAACAGAAGGACTTGCAGCATCTCCAGGCGCTGCAAGCGGAAGAGTGTATTTTGACTCAGAAACATTAAAGGAAGCCGGCAGCGGAATACTCGTACGCTTGGAAACCTCACCTGAAGATATCGAAGGTATGTATATTTCTGACGGAATTCTAACTGTTAGGGGCGGGATGACGTCTCATGCAGCGGTTGTCGCCAGAGGAATTGGTAAATGCTGTATCAGCGGATGTGGTGAACTATCCATAGACGAGACGAAAAAAGAATTTACAATAGATAATCAAGTTATCAAAGAAGGAGATTTTATATCGTTGGACGGCTCTACAGGTAAAGTTTATTTAGGGGAGATCAAAAAGAAAGATCTAAAACTTGACGAAAACTTTCAAGAATTTATGAGCTGGGTAGATGAAATTAAAAAATTGGATGTAAAAGCAAATGCAGACACACCGCATGATTGTGAAACTGCCATTAAATTTGGGGCAGAAGGAGTGGGGCTTTGCAGAACTGAGCACATGTTCTTTGCAGAGGATAAAATCTGGCCTGTACGTGAAATGATAATCGCAAGTGACGAAGAGGAAAGAAAAAAGCCTATTCAAAAACTTCTAGAACTGCAAAAGAAAGATTTTGAAGGGATCTTCAGAGCTATGAGCGGAAAACCTGTTACAGTGAGATTGCTAGACCCACCTCTACATGAATTTTTGCCCAAGAAAAAATCAGAGATAGAAAAGTTGAGCGTGTTGACAGGGAGGGATGTTAAAACTATAGAAAATCGAGTTAAAACTTTAGAAGAAATAAACCCTATGTTAGGGCACAGAGGATGCCGCTTGGCAATTACATATCCGGAAATATATGAAATGCAGGTGAAAGCTGTTATGCTTGCTGCAATTCAAGTAAAAAAAGAGGGTGTAGATGTGCAACCTGAAATCATGATACCTCTTGTGACTGATGCAAACGAGCTGAGTTTTTTAAAAGAAAGGATCATAACTTCCATTGATGACATATTTAAAAACTCAGACACAAAACTTAAATATAAACTCGGAACTATGATAGAGGTGCCCAGAGCCTGTGTTACGTCTGATGAAATTGCAAAAGAAGCTGAGTTTTTTAGTTTTGGAACCAATGATCTTACACAGATAAGTTATGGTTTTTCGAGAGATGACTCAAATAAATTTATAAGTGATTACAAACAAAAGAAAATAATAGATGCTGATCCTTTCCAAACCATAGATAAAAAAGGGGTGGGAAAATTAATGCAAGCCAGCATCCTCTTGGCTAAAAAGGAAAAGCCCTCTATTCAACTCGGTGTTTGCGGTGAACATGGAGGCGACCCAAAAAGTATCGAATTCTTTCATTTTATAGGGCTTGATTATGTTTCATGCTCACCATATAGAATACCCGTTGCAAGATTATCACTTGCACAAATAGAAGTAAAAAATAATAATTAGTTTACTGTTAAGATATCATATTTATAAAACTTGTTAGTTTTTCTTGTTAATGTAAATATTTTGTGTTTTTAAATCCTTCTCTTGATTACTTTAATACGACAGTATCTTCAGTAATCAAGAGTGGGATTTTTTTATTTTAAACAGTACACTTGTTTTAATAAGTATTTAACCTAAGTTGCTACCTGTAATAAAGTATTGAATTTTTTACAAATAAATAAAAAACTTTTGGTCACGGATTACACGAATGAACACTAATATAAAATTAAAACCTTGGCCACAGAGTTGCACAGAGGAAAAAAGTGAGTTTGGCAGAGAGTCTAAAGATATTTAGTATTTTCGATTTTAAATGATTATTAAGATTATCATAATTAGTGACAAAATCTGATTTTAACTTTAAGGATTTTCTCTGTGCAGCTCTTGTTTTAAATCTCTGTGAAACTCTGTGTCCAAAAAAGGTTTTGTAATGAATTCAGTAATTTATTGTAATAATTCTAAGTCACAACTTGAGTTATTTAATATAAAATATACAGTAGAAATTAAAATTAAAAACTAATTATAGTATTAAAATACTACAAGAGAAGATATCATGCTTGCAGGCCAAGTCACTTAAAATTTAATTTTCATTCCGAAAAAGCAATAAAAATAATCATATAAACCCTCATTCAATAGGCTGTTATTTAGCTTTAAATTACGCTATCAAATGACTTATCTTTTAACATATCCCGCAGTCGGTAAACCTTAGTTTTATTGGGGTAATTTACAAATATGCTAAGATTTTAAAGGAATATTGTTTTTATTCAGAAAAGAATATTGTAGAGTGTCATTAAGAAAATCAGGAGGTGTAAAAATGGCTGATCAATATCACGAACCTTTCGAACTTTTAAGCGATTCTGCTAAAAATATCACCAGGGCTATAAACAGCCTGAAAGAGGAACTAGAAGCTGTTGACTGGTACAACCAAAGAGCCGATCTTGCCACTGATCCGGAATTAAAGCTGATTTTAGAACACAATCGAAATGAAGAGATCGAGCATGCAACAATGCTTTTGGAATGGCTCAGAAGGAATATGGATGCCTGGGATGCAGAACTGAAAACTTACCTCTTCTCTTCAATGCCTGTTACAAGCATCGAAGAAGAACGCGAAGCACCCGGTGAGGAAAAAAACCAAGGTTCAGGAACATCGCTTAACATAGGGAATATGAAATAATAATTAGGAGGTCGATTTTGAATGGATATATTAAAGAGGGATCTCGCACCAATTTCTACTAAAGCCTGGGCAGAAATAGACAACAGGGCAAAAGAAATTTTAATGCACTACCTTTCTGCAAGAAAATTTGCAAGGATTGACGGCCCGAACGGGTTGGAACACTCTGCAGTTACAGAAGGGAGAATAAACGTACACCATGACGAGTTATTAAATTATGGAGTGTTCAACGTTAAGCCTCTTATAGAACCCAGGGTTAGTTTTAAGATGAACCGCTGGGAACTAGACAATATCGAAAGAGGGGCAAAAGACATAAATATGGATTCTCTGGATGAAGCCGTAAAAAGAATTGCACTTTTTGAAGAAAAGGCTGTTTACAGTGGATTAGAAGAAGCAGGAATTGAAGGGTTGGAAAAGAGTTCTGCCCATGAAGTAATCGCTTTGGGAGATACAGAGTCTGAGATCCTTGCCAATGTTTCTAAAGGGATTATGATACTTGAAAGTTTCATAGCACCAAAACCTTACTCATTGGTAGTCAGTGAACAGTTATGGTATAAGTTGAATTCCATAGGTCGGGAAATATCTCTTGTTTCAAGAATAGAAGAATTAACAGGTGGAAAAGTCATTTTAAGCCGCAGCATAGAGGGAGCTATCCTACTTCCATTCGACAATGAAAACATTGAGCTTTCCATAGGAGAGGATTTTTCAGTTGGTTATCAAGAACATACCGAAACAGAGATAAAACTTTTTATAACAGAAACATTCACATTTAGGGTTTTGGACAACTCGCTTATTGTTCTATATAAATAATTATAAAAAGCACCAGCTTTTTTAGGGCGGTGCTTTTTTTATTGCAAATACCATCTACATTTTTTTGCATATGAAAAGAATTTCAGCTTGTTTAACTTTCATAATAAAACCTAATCTTTTCTGTGTCTAATCACTTCTATTTATAATCTCCTTCATTTTTCAATTTGACTTATACCGCTACCTATGTTAAAATTTTATGTAGGGTTTCTTTAGTATCGTGATGTTTTATTTAAATATCTAATGTTTTTTAGGTATTTTAAGAGGTGATGAAATTTGTATAAAAAAGGGCAAATGGTTAGGCACCCCTTAAAACCTGAATGGAAGTACGGCTTAATCTTAGAAGCATTAAGTGATAGCAAGATTAAGGTGATGTTTTTAGGTTGTGGGGAAAAACTTTTAAATTTGGAGTACGCTAAAGTTGAAAAAATAGCAAGTGGGCCTCTATTAGAAGCTGCATTGGACACATTTAGGACAAAGTTCCGGCTGGATAAGCTTTCAAAAAAAGAGTTGCTCCAGATAGTTAATTCTGAAAATTTGGATAAATCTGTAAAAACTTTAAAAAAAGAAGAAATTGTAGATTACCTGATGGATACAGTTTATAGCTAATATATTAAAAGGTGGCATAATTATGCCACCTCTTTTTATTTTGGAAGAGAGTTTTTTTATTATTTAGAACGATAAGTGGTGCAATCTACATGAGAACCTGTCTTTTCCATATGTATCCCACTGGCTGTGCACTCCAAAGATTTATTGTAAGCACATCCGTCAACTTTACAGGAACCAACACCACCTATAATATCGTCGTATCCGCATTTTTTCGAGCTATGGAGAAAAGTATCACACATCGGTTCCAAATCACCAATATTTATGGCCATTGTATGGCACTGTTTGTTTTTATTGTACACACAATCAATCGCATTACAATCAATAACTTTAGACATTTTTTCCATGTTTTCCTCCCAGTTCCTCTTCCAGATACATAAATTTACAAGATAAAAACCAATTTCCTTTCTCAAATCAAAATCAATTTTAAACCCTATAACTATTGTTTTCTTTAATCCCTTTTATACTGGTCTCTCGTGTACACTTTTTCTTCTACGTCAAGAAGTGCTTCACAGGCCCTATTCGTCACTATGACATCTGAAACCATTTTAAACTCTTCCAGATCTTCTATAACCCTAGAATTAAAGAAACTAGGCTCTTTCAGACTAGGTTCGTATACCACCACTTCAATCCCCTTTGCCTTTATCCTTTTCATGATACCCTGCACGGCAGAGTCCCTAAAATTATCTGAATCAGTTTTCATTGTAAGCCTATATATCCCGACCACTTTTGGGGATTTCTTCAAAATCATCTCGGCAATATGGTCTTTTCTAGTTCTATTGGCATCTACTATAGCCCCTATAATATTATTTGGTACATCATTATAGTTTGCCAGCAATTGTTTTGTGTCCTTTGGCAAGCAATACCCACCATAGCCAAAAGACGGATTGTTATAGTGATTGCCTATACGCGGATCCAGGCCGACCCCCTCTATAATATCCTTTGTATTCAGCCCTCTCACTTCAGCATAGGTGTCTAGTTCATTAAAATACGCCACCCTCATTGCTAAATAGGTATTGGAAAACAGTTTTATCGCTTCTGCTTCTGTTGATTCTGTAAACAAAGCATCGATATCCTCTTTGAGTGCTCCCTGTGCCAGAAGATCGGCAAATTTTTTTGCCCTCTGAGACTTTTCACCCACAATAATCCTTGTAGGATAGAGGTTGTCATACAGAGCCTTGCCTTCCCTCAAAAATTCCGGTGAAAAAATTATATTCTCTGTTTCAAACATCTGTTTTACCTTTTCGGTATACCCAACAGGTACGGTTGATTTTATTACCATTGTGGCATCCGGGTTAATTGCCAGTACATTTGCTATGACAGCCTCAACTGTTCTCGTATTAAAATAATTTTTTTCCTCATCGTAGTTTGTCGGTGTGGATATGATGACGTATTCCGACCCTTCATAAGCTTCATAAGCGTCCGTCGTAGCAGTTAAATCTAATTTTTTCTCTGCTAAAAATTCCTCAACTTCAGCATCTATAATTGGGGATTTTTTACTGTTTATAAGATCGACTTTCTCCTTATCAATATCCAATGCCACCACTTCATTGTTCTGAGCCAACAAAATAGCATTGGAAAGTCCCACGTATCCTGTTCCCGCAACACATATTTTCATTTTTCCCCCTACTTATTCTAAATTTTTACTCTTTCAATTAATATGACTCAAATTCATTATAACAAGTTACTGAATTTATTAAAAAACTTTTTAGGACACAGAGTTTCACGGAGATTTAAAACAAGATCTTCATAGAGAATAGATATTTTAACTATTTTCTGTTCATTATTAACTGATTTATTTACTCTGTGAAACTCTGTGGCCAAGATTTTAATTTTATATTAGTGTTCATTCGTGTAATTCGTGACCAAAATAGGTCTTACAGGTTTACAAGAAATTCAATACTTTCTCTAAAGTATACACAATTACTTTATTTGTCAAAAATATCCTCCATAACCCTATTCCAACTGAAATTTCTTTTTACCATGTCAGCGGCATTTTCACGCATTCTGTTATACTCTTCAGGTTTTTCCATTACCATCCTTATGAAATTTTCTATTTTTTCACGCCAGTCATCTGTATCGAGTGCCTTGGCTACAAATCCGGTGTTCCTGTCATCAACTATTTCTTTCGGCCCTCCCATATCAGAAACTATTGCCGGTACCCCGCAGGACTGTGCTTCCAACACAACCATCCCAAATGTATCTGTAATACTCGGGAATAAAAATATGTGGGAGTTTTGATACACTTTTGGCAGTTCTTCATAATTTACTTTTCCCAAAAACTCTATGTTGCCATACCCTTTATAAGTTTCGGTGAGCTCCTTTAAGTGAGGCCCGTTACCTGCTAGCTTCAACCTTATATTTTTATATTTTTTTGATATTTTTACAAAGAGGTGCAAAAGGAAGTCTATATTTTTATCCTTTGATATCCTTCCTGCATACAAAAATTGAATTTCATCGGATTTCGAATTTTTATCTATAGAGGAAAACACATCTGTTTCTATACCCCTTGAAAATATTTTTAGTTTTTCCGGATCAAATCCTCTGTCACAAAGCAGCCCTATGTACTCCTTTGTTGGAACTTTTATGGTGTCCATTTTTCCAAAGAACCATTTTGTATATCCTTCAAGCATGTTCATAAGCGATGCGTTGTCTGTTATCTCTTTGGCCTGCATGGTAAAATCTGTATGGTATATACCCGTTGTTTTGATTTTTAAAAGCTTTCCTAGCATAAGCCCCATCATTCCAACTGTTCCCGGTGTAGATATATATATTTCATCTGGGTTGTATTCATACACCTTTTTCAAGGTTTCCAATATAGGAAGAATTTTCATCTGGTACTCCTCATAATACGGGATATCAAAACAGGAAATATAGTCTATGTTCATTACATTTTTAGGCAGTTCCTCCAGTTTTTTCTTATCGGTAACAGAACACACAACCGAAAGCTTCCTCCCCTTTTTCTTGGACACCTCTGCCATTTTCTTCAGAGTCACAGACACACCATTCAGATCCCCTATTGTATCAGTAAACCAAAGTATTTTTTTATTCTTTTTCAACTCAAGTTTTCCAGTACGTTCTATTAGCTCGTCCATTATATCCCTGTTTTCAAACATTATCTTAAATGTTGAAAGGAATGGTGAGCATAGAAAGATTCCCATACTTGCAGACGATATGTCCCTTAAAACATTATGAAAATTTCCTTTTTTCAAGTCTTTTTTTATGGCCTTTACCACTAAATTTACAAACTCATCACTGATTGCACTTACCTTGTCGTACACAATATCAAGCTTCTTTTCAATATCCATTTCATCTTGAAGCTCTTCCATGAGATCCGCTACAAGACCCTTTATTTTTTTACCTTTTTTCTTCTCTTTTTTCAATCTGTTTATTTTAAACCATTCTTTTAACCCGGTTTTCTTTTCCTCAAATATTAGCTGGTTTATCTGGTTCATAAAAGTATCCGACAGGTTTCCCTTACGCTTTGCATAGTCATGTGCAATTTTATAAATAGAAAATGCCAGTCCCTGATAGTTATTGTGCCTTCCGTATCCTGAAGTTTTTTTGTTTTTTAAGTTTTTTATAAAATCTTCTATGTCCAGGCCTTCCGAACTTGTATGTACCCTGGCTATAAATATCCCGGCGTGATCATCTGATCCTGCAGTACGTCCCTTTATCCAGGGAGTGTCTGAATATGGTTCTATCCCATGCTTCTCTTTCAATTTTTTTATATCCTCTTTTGTAAGAGTATTTAAAAAGTTTTCCCAAGATTTATTGCTTCTTTCTCCCCTGCCACCGTTTATTATTTCAAAGTTGTCGAATAAAAGCAGCAGCTTTTCAACGTGGTCGGGTTTTAGTGTCCCGTTTACAGAATAAGTAGCATGTGCCACCGAATGAGCAAGGTCATTTTCTCTTATGTAGTCTCTCAACTTGTATATATCTTTTCTGAGCACATCTATCTCTTCGAACTGCTCTTCTGTTATGTCGTAAATTAATATATGCACCTTTCCGCCGTTTTCCGGGAAATATACTGTGGCCTCTACACTTATAAAGCACTTGTCCGGATATTTATTTTTTAAATACACAGCTCCATCAATTTTATTGTGATCGGTTATTGTAACAAAATCCATCCCTTTTGAAATTGCAGTTTCATATATGTAGTCTGGTTCAGTATAGGATTCCGAAGCCCCTAATTTTTGTAGAAACCATTCTGAAGGATGGTCAGAGTGTTTTGAATGTACATGCAAGTCTACTTTTAACATTTCCCCCCCTTATCTTTACTACCTGTAATCAAGATACCTAATTTTCGTAGTAATCTGATATTTGTACAAATTATATATCCTCGCTGTGAATACAGTACAATTTTCATGTAAAAACTCTGATAAGAGAAAAAAACTAGATTTTCAATTATTTTAAATTAAAAATTCCCTTAAGCGCTTATTCACCCCTTTAAATAGTGGTTAATTTTACTCCTAAGAGAATTTCTAAGTTACATTTTTATTAATTTAAATCTACTCTACTTAAACAATATTTCAACTGGCATAGCCTGTTTATTTAAAAATTTGGGGAATTTTTTCTTGGCAACTCTGTATAAACCTATATATATCCGTGTACTCAATGGACTAAATAACACCCTGTCGATTATCCTGTATTTCCTGTCTTTGCGTACCAACGTTTTCAGCATAAACGCCAACAAACTTTTAGCTTTTCCACCATCAATTTTAACGTAAAAATTATACGAACCAGGATATTGCACTTTGTATTTTTTCACCATTTTTTTAAAGTTCTTCACTTCACCCTCGATAGAGTCTTTATATATCAAGTCCCTTGCCTTTGCAAGCAGAAAAAACGTGTCATGATGAAAATCATACCTATAATCTTCTAACCCTATTTCCATAGATAATCCCCCGAGCTTTTCTATTTTTTCCAACGCTTTAATCCCCTTTTCAAGAGAAGTATTATAGTCTGTGCAGAAAGCCCTGTAAAACTGTATGGTAAAGTCTGTTATTGTAACGTTGTTCCAAAAAATATGTATAATGGGTGGTATCCTCACCTTATTGAAATATAGCTCCAGCTGCGAGTACCCGGGATCGTAGAGAAGTTCTCGTACGACCTCGTCCGATATTTTCAGAAACTCAAGAAACTTCTCCTTTGGCATCTCAGGTACAAATTCTGCAACTGCATCTTCTACGCTTTTACCGTTTTTAAAAACCTGTATGGTAACGTAGGTGTTCAGTTCGTTCCAAAATGATGACCCCTTTAAGAACGTCAAGTTCTTAAACTTAGACCACCCACCCGTCTGACACCACACCATTATCCCCTGAATTGATTCTTCTTCCTCTAATCTGTCATAGTATTTTTTATAATCCCACCCCACAAAAGACGGGAATTCTCCGAACCCCTCATACTCCCTACGGGTCTGAAGTTCTATCAATTTTTTCTTTTTGTCAATGAAAAAGTTGGGATTTAAGTCCAGGTATTTGAAGAAGTCACTCTCCCCAAATTTCATGGATATAATAAAGTTTTCGCTGTCTATCCCCTTGAAAACATCCCTGTATGTTTTGGGGTTCCACATGAGGTCGCCGATCTTATATGCACCCACAGTCCAGGTCCTGAAGATGAGGTGTTTGGACCTCTCTTCAAATATCGGCAGCAAACTTTTTATGAATAAATTTACCTGCTTTTTTGTCTTTAGATAGAGACTGCTGGCAAATTTTCCACGTGTCTTTATCCCGTCTGATTCGCCTACCCTAAAAATAACCCCGGATACTTCCGAAAAAGAATCCAACACATCTGCAATGGCTGTTTTCAACAACTCAAGTTCGTTTGTTTTACCCTGTTCTATCAGCTTTCTTATATCGTCATTGTAAAACATAATATCCGTATTTATAAATATACCCATCCCTGCATCGTTCGCTATTTTAAAAAGGCTTTTAAAAAAGTTTCTGTATTTATTCAATTGAGATTTCAGCTCAGGTTTATAAAAATCAAAATTCACCATATAGCACAGTTCGTCCATTGAAATTGAGTTGTACCCCATTTTTTTTACAATCTCAATATAGATTTCAAAACTTTTTTTTATTTTCTCCTCCGCCTTATCCGTTATTACTCCCTGTTCTTCAATATGGTGGAATGGTATTTTTGACCAGTTAACTTTATTTTTTTTATACGGGGCAAAAAATGATCCTATTGAATCTATCATATAAATTTTTTCCAAATGGTACCTCCCTATAAAATTCTGTACTAAGATTAATTATAACAGATATACTAGTCTTGTGGAGGGCTTTTACACAGATTTTTCATAGCTAACCTAAGTTGGTATCATTAATAAAATATTTAATTTCTTGCAAATAGGTAAAACCTTTTTTGGTTATAAATCGCACTAATAAAAAATGAAATTTATATTTTAACAGTAATACTATAATATTGTTTTAAAAAAAATTGAGTGAAATTAATAAAATTCCTTGCATTAAACTACGGCTTAAGGTTTATATTAATAATGACGCATGAAAGGAGTTTTATAAATGACTATTGATGCAGTAGCAAAGCATTTTCACATAACAAAATCCAAACTCATATATTATGAAAAAAACGGGGTTATCAGGGATATCTCAAGGGATGAAAACGGTAACAGGGCATACACAAATAACGATCTTATGTGGATAGAGTTCTTTTTAAACCTTAAAAAAACCGGTATGTCCCTGAAGGATATAAAATGCTACATCTCACTAAAAAAGGGCGGTGTTGATACCGTAGACGAGAGAAAGGATATACTTATTAAACATGTCGACCTTAATAGGGAACTTTCCTTGGCTAAATTAGAAATCTTGGACCAGATAAAACGATATGACGAAGACAAGGGGCACTGCATAATAATTGGTAAAAAGGACCTCAAATGCAAATAGGACAAATAAATTTATAATACTAACTTTTTACAATAAATACACACAAGGAGGATTAAATGTTAAATTTTAATTTTTACAACCCGACTAATATTGTATTCGGTAAGGATCAGATGAAAAAACTCGACAGGCTTGTACCTGTAAATGCCAAGGTGCTTATAACTTACGGCGGGGGAAGCGTCAAAAAGTTCGGCACACTGGATAAAGTTAAGGCGGAATTGGGAAAATCTCCCAGAGAGGTATTTGAGTTTGGAGGAATAGAAGCCAACCCAAAATTTCCAACCCTTATGAAAGCCGTGGAGGTAGTAAGAAAAGAAAAAATTGATTTTCTGCTGGCTGTAGGCGGAGGTTCCGTGATGGACGGTACCAAGTTTATTGCCATAGCTTCTGTTGCTGATGATTACATCGGAAAAGAAGTGGAACTGCTAAAGTTTGGATTCAGGCCTGTTCCGATAAAGGGTGTCCTGCCTATCGGAACTGTGGTTACACTTCCTGCAACTGGTTCTGAAATGAACAATGCCGCCGTTATAAGCAACGACGAGGACAAGCTCCCAGTATTCAGCAATGAGATATTCCCAAGATTTTCTATACTCGACCCTACTCTGACATACACACTGCCATCAACACAGGTGGCAAACGGCATTGTGGATACCTTTATTCACACAGTTGAACAGTATGTTACCTACCCAGCAGAGGCAAGGTTTCAGGACAGGACTGCAGAGGGTATCTTGCATACCCTTGTTGAAATTGGTAAAAAGACTATAGACGAACCTACAGATTATGATGCCAGGGCAAACCTTGTGTGGTGCGCTACTATGGCTTTGAACGGCCTTATAGGTGCGGGGGTTCCTCAGGACTGGTCAACCCATATGATAGGTCATGAGATCACAGCCTTGTTCGGCATAGACCATGCTAAAACATTAGCAGTTGTACAGCCTGCTTCATGGAAAGTCAGAAAAGCGAAGAAAAGGGATAAGCTGCTACAGTTTGCCGAAAGAGTTTGGGGTATAGAAGAAGGCAGTCAAGAGGAAAAGATAGACCTGGCTATCTCAAAAACTGAAGAGTTCTTCCACAGTCTCGGGATAAGTACTATGCTTTCAGACTATAATATATCTGAGTCTGATATCCAAAAAATCATAAAATCTCTGGAAAAACACGGTATGACAGCTCTATCAGAAACAGGGGATTTAAATTTGGAAGTGGCTGAGGAAATTTTAAAGACAGCATTATAATTTTTTGTAATAAACGATTAGAAGAGAGCTTAAATAGCTCTCTTCTAATCGTTTAAAATATACCTTATTTAAACACTTTTGTGCAATTGCATCTAAGGTCACAAAACGCTCTTTTGTTATACAACTCTTAATTTAGACATTAAAAAATTCTTTCAAAAATATTCTTCACCAAGGCCAGATAATATATTACCGGGATAAGCAGTGCCGGAAGAAGATTCAAAGTTTTTATCTTTGTGATTTTAAGAATATTCAAGCCGGTACTCATAATGAGTATCCCTCCTATTATAGACACCTCCCCCATGAGCTCAGGGGTTATAAATGGTGCTATGAATCCAGCCGACATATATATCCCGCCCTGCCATAAAAATATTACCAAAGCAGAAAGGATTATTCCGATGCCGAAGTTGGAAGCCAGTATCAGAGATGTAAACCCGTCTAATATGGCATTTGTAAAAAGCAGTGTGTGGTCATTTTTTAGTGCGCTTTCAATTGGCCCCAGTATCGAAAGGGTTCCTATGCAAAATAAAAGTATTGCAGTGACTAACCCGTCTACTATGTTATTTTCACTGCCTGAATCAAACCTCTTTTTCAAGCTTTCAACCCTGTCTTCTATTTTCAAAAATTCTCCCAGCACCCCTCCTATTATCAAGCTCAATACGAAGAGAAGCGGCTTTGTACTGCTTGCCATATTTTTACTCATCCAGCTTATCCCAAGTGTAATAGATATTAGCCCCACAGCTTGGAGAACCGTTTTCTGATACCCGTCTTTTATTCCCTTTTTCACCACCGTTCCTATGCAGGTCCCAACAATAATTGTCCCAGTGTTTACTAGTGTTCCTATCATATTAATCGACCTCCTTTTTCACTTATTGTAAACTATCCCGTTACTGGAGAGTCAATCATTTTACTCTTATCTGTACCTCTGTCAGATACTCCTTCTTATTCTTAGTCAAAGCAAAGTCAATCAATGTTATCTCCACAGCCTCACCAAACAGCTGATAATTTTTTTCCTCTATATATTTCAAGGCCTTTAAATAGAAGGCTCTGGATTCGTCGTGAGAACCCTGAAAACTTACGCATACATACCTGCCCTCTGGAAGTATTTTCAAAACTCCTCCCCCATTTTCATCTCCCTCAAGGATAATAAAAATTGAGTCATACTCGTTAAATATCTTTTTTTCCAGGTTTTCTTGTGAAACTGTCAGCCCCACTTTGCCAATAAATATCGAAGAACTGTTGTTTGACGTATTTTCCAGTTCTCTTATCGCCAGCTCCAATTCTGCATTGTTCTTTATCCGATTTTTTAAAAAAACAACCTTTCTGGCTTTTAATTTTTTTTCCACAACAACACCTATATCTTTGAAATCTCTGGCATACTTAATATGGTCTATCCTGTTTTCTATCTTTCTCTTTATCTTCTGCAGTTCTTCTATCTTAGCCTGAGTTGCCTCCTTTTGAGACTCGAGCAGCTCTAATATATGCCCTATATCCCTAGTTTCGAGATGGGCCTTAATTACTTTTAACGGCATTCCCAACACTTTTAAGTAGTTTATGGTATTCAACTGCTCAAACTGATCTGTACAGTAGTACCTGTATCCGCTTTTAGGATCCACCTCTATAGGTTTAAAAAGTTCTATTTCATCATAATATCTCAGGGTTTTCACCGAAGTATTAAAAAGCTTCGACATCTCACCTATACTAAATCTATCCTTTATAAGACCGCCTCCTAGATTTCATTTTCCCCGCTATTTCTGTTGACAATTCTAACCACATTATGTAGCAGCAAGTTGTTTGGATAGTTAACCAAATCACCCTCGTCAGTTAATATTTCTATATAAAACATCTTCATTTCCTGTATTTCACCCTCTACTCTGTCCTCATTGTAAACAAGTTTTACTCTATCCCCGATTTTAAGCTTATAGCTGAAAAATATGATTATTCCAGACGAGATGTTACTCAGATTTGACCAAGAAGCAAAAAATGCTGTCCCTATTATGGTAAATGCCGCAGCCATCCCGACAAAAAAATCTCTTACGTTAAACCCCAGTATCAATGTCTCTGTTATTATAAACAGGATTAAAAAAAATGTGTCCATGAACCTTTTTATTCTGTTCGACCTTATACGGGTAAGAGAATTTTTTACAGTAAATTTTTCCAGGGCTTTATTGAAAATTTTTCCGATTATGAAAAATCCAAGAGCAATTCCCAAAGTTATACCCAATTTCCAAAGTTTAAAAATTATTCCTTCCATAACATACTCCTATTCTAATTAAAATTATTATTCAAACAATATTTATTGCTCTGCAAAGAGTAGAGTATCATATTTTTTTTTAGCAATCCACTGTTTTTTTTACATATCATCTTTAAAATTTTTCACTCTTTCTTATTAATACTTTACATAATTTTTTTAATTTTTCTTTTATTTATGTTTAATTAATATTAGCAATATTAGTCAAAAAAATCTGGAAAATGTATAGTATAATTACTGTACCCGGGGGGTGAATAGTAATAAATTACAAAGAATGCATTCAAAATTCAATTAACTACATGAAGAAAATTTGAAAAAAGATTTATCATTGCAAGAAGTTGCCGAAAATTGCTATATTTCATACTTTCATTTCAGTAGAATTTTTCGATCTGTAATAGGTATTTCAGTTTTTGAATACATTAAAAGAAGACGCTTAAGCGAAGCTGCGATTGAGCTTAAGAATACGAATAAAAATATTCTTGAAATTGCTTTAGGTTATCATTTTGATTCACAAGAAACATTTACTAGAAATTTCAAAACATATCTTGGTATTACACCTGGAAAGTATAGAAAATTAAACGAAAAAATTCTCTTATATGATAAAAATGATTTTTTTATGGACTTAACTTTAATTAACCTAAGTTGCTACCTTATTAATTCTGTGATAAACTTTTTGTAAAAATACAACTCCAGGAGTGCATAATATGAAAAATACAATCAATGAAATATTAGAATTCGTTCAATCGATTCTTAAGCTTATTGGGCACCAAGAAAGCTCACAAACTAAGATGAAAGATGCCGAAGTCATCACAACTGCTATAATTGCTGGAATATATTTCAATGGTAATTTTCAAAAGACTTTAATCTTTTTCGAAGACTACCCTCATTTTGAATACGTTCTTTCTAAAAGCAGATTTTCCAGAAGACTATCAAAACTAGGCTCTACTTTAAGTAAAATCATGGATATTATTATGGAATACAACAAGAATAGATCTAAAAACAAAGAATTTATGATAGATTCTTTTCCTATTGCTGTATGTGATAATTTTAGAATCCCAAGATGTAAAATTTATTTAGACCATGATTTATATAGAGGATACGTTTCTAGTAAAAGAAAATTTTTTTCGGAACTAGACTTCATCTAATGACTAATGAAAAAGGATTACCCGTCGAATATAAGATACTGCCAGGCTCAATTGCAGATATTACAGCTTTTAGGGAGTTCAATTTTGATTTACCTAAAAGCTCTATTATCTATGCAGATAAAGCTTACAATGACTATGTTCTTGAGGATATATTGAGAGATGTGGATATTCATCTTTCGCCAATGAGACGTAAAAATTCAAAGCGTTCAAAAAGTCAAAGCGAAGTTTTCATAGATCATCTCAAAAGAAAATTAATAGAAACTGTAGGCAGCTCAATTAACAGATTAATGCCCAAATCAATTCATAGCGTAACTTCTAGGTGTTTTGAATTGAAAATTCTAATATTTCTAATGGGTTATACATTTTTAAATCTCAAGTAGCAACTTGGGTTAATTAATAAAAAAGGAGCTGTCGATATGGAGGTCAAAACAATAACCAGAAAACCAATGAAATTAATTGGAATAGAAAAAAAGGTCAACTATCATCATACACATGTTGAAAACCCAATAGTTTGGAAAGAATTCATGAGTAGATATGAAAAGATTAGAAACAAAGTAAATCCTGAAGTTTATTTCGAACTTCTAAGCGAAACTGCAAACAATTTAAGCTTTAACACTTGTTTTTGTACTGAAGTAAGCGACACAAACGATATACCTGATGTATGACAACAAAAGAACTTCCTGAATCAGAGTATCTCGTTTTCACTCATAAAGGAGCCATTATTTCGGAAAATAGATCTTTTATAAAGGAAACCTATGATTATATTTACGGGAAGTATCTCCCTAATTCAGAATATGAAGTATCTGGAGATTATTCATTTGAGTTATTTGATTCAAACAGATTTAAGGGCCCAAGAGATTCTAATTCAGAAATAGACATCTATATCCCTATCAAGTAAGTTATAAACATTTTAAGATGATAAATAAAACATAAGACTGAAAAAAGGGTTGTAAGTTTTGAAAAAAGCTCATTAACCCTTTCATAATTTGTAATTGTAAATAATTTAACCTAAGCTACTACCTTTATTTAAAACAAAATATTAAATTTCTTGTAATGCATAAAAACCTATTTTGGTCACGAATAGGCGCAAATTCAAATAAATACTTTGGTCACAGAGTGGCACAGAAGAAAAGAGTGAGCTTCACAGAGAAATGATTAGAAAGCTTTAGTTTTTAAGTTTTTAAATGATTAGTGAGATTTGTGTAATTAGTGACAAAAAGAATTTTTCTGATTTAAAAGCCTTTCTCTGTGAAACTCTGTGGCCAAAAAATAATTTTAGATAAATTCAATAATTTATTGTAATAATTCCAAATAGAAGCTTGAGTTGAGTTAAGTTAATGAAAAAATTGTCTGATGCTGTTTATGTCCTACACCCCAAAATCAAATGTAACAATTAATTTTTAAATTTAAATTTTTTTAAGAAAAAACTTGATTTATATTTCTAATTCGTGTATATTAACAGAGTAGATAGTTCGGGAACGGATGATCTCTTTTTAGGTTTCTACATTTTTTACCCAATGTCATATAGTTAGGAGGTTGAAACAATGTATAGTTTAATTCACACTTGCATAAAAGTATCCGATTTAGAAAAATCATTAAAGTTTTATTCTGATGCATTAGGCTTAAAACAATTGGAGCGGAAAGATTTCCCACAAAACAAGTACTCTGTAGCATATTTAAGTGACAAATCTGAAAGTATTGAAATAAAACTTTTTTATGATTATAGCCAAGAAAAAAGTTCTGATTTGATGACTGAATTTACTAATTTAGGTTTCACGGTCCCTGACCTGAAACAATCATACCTTTTCCATAAAGAAAATGGATACAATCCAAGTTCAATAGATACAAGTGAAGACGAACCCTTTTACTACTGTATCAATGATCCAAACGGTTATAAAATTAAAATTTTAAGGGATTGATTTTTTTTGGCTGATTAGTTCACATATCAACAATTCATACGTCAACAGTTGCTGTATAAACAATTTTATAAGGAGGAATATATATGAAAAAACTTTTAATTTGCGGGATGCTTTTAACTTCATTTGTTCTTGCAAGTGCAGAAAATAATTCTGATACAAGTGACAACGATAGATTATCTAAGGTAGCACGTTATCACCTTTTCGGAGACTACGGTCATAGATCTGATAGTTTCTAAATATTATAACTAGGTAACTTTAGTCGCAACATCGATAAATATTATATTAATTTTAAGGAGGAATATATATGAAAAAACTTTTAATTTGCGGGATGCTTTTGGCTTCATATGTTCTTGCAAGTGCAGAAAATAATTCTGATACAAGTGACAAGGATAGATTATCGAGGGTAGCGTGTTATCACCTTTTCGGAGGCTATGGCCACAGATCTGACAGTTTCTAGACATAAGGTTTGGTGTAATTATGTGCGAGCACCTCTATCTGAGATCAAGCTTGATATTACACCAAACCTATAATTGATTACACAATAGTCCGCAGGAGGTAATAATGAAAAAGCATTTTCTTTTATTTTTTCTGATGTTTGGTATATTTACGTTGGCATCTGCCCAAACTATAAATATAGGACTTATCCACGACCAAATCTCTCAGGAAGACAAAAATTATTTAGAAGCAATTCTAAAATCAGAATTGAGTAAAAACTTTGAAAATACTGAATTTGAACCGGTAATAAAAAAGGTCGTTGAAAAAAACGATTCAAATCTTAAAGAACTTATTGAAAAATATGAAAATGATGCAGACATAGATGCCGTTATATCACTTACCGCTAGTCCGTACAGTCATTTTTCAGGTGGAGATGGATTTAAAAAACTGCTTATCGCACCTTTTTGCCATACCTATCCCGACACCGAACGAGTGAAAAACTTAAATGCAATCACAACTGATTATGATCTAGAGGAAGCAGTAATGATCCTAAACAATCTAAAAGAAATAATGCAACTGGGGATAATATTTTCCGACGAATTCAAAAACACAGCAGAACTCTACAAAGAAAGGCTTATACAGGAAGATTTCTTCAATGGTAAAGATGTAGCCACAATAAGCCTTGAGCAATCTCCTGAAAAAATCTCTAGTACCATATATAAAAATAACGCTCTTCTTGTATTAGCAAAAAATACAGATCCTCTGAAAAAAGCCTTGGAAAAGGCATCAAAAAAAGGGATACCTAGTTTCTCATTTTCATTTGAAAAAAACAATGATTCCGGTGTGCTAATGGGATATCCTGTAGAAGAAGAAAAAGAGAGAAAAATCCGTGTAGCTGCCGTGAACCTTTTGAAATATTATGAGGAGAGGGAGTTTTCAGAGCTCGAAACTAGACTGAATTCTACAAATCTAAATATTCTTGTAGACTACAGCGTAGCAGAAAATACAGATGTTTACCCTTGGGACCTTTTGTCAGAAAAAATAAACCTGGTAAATGAACCTTCAATGGGTAAGCTTAAACTGAGCGTAATAGAGGCACTTGAGAAGCTATTGGAAAAAAATACCGACCTTAAATCAAAGGACAAAAAAGTTCTTGCCAGCAAATATGATGTCGATATCGCTAAATCATTTAAAAAACCCGATATCTCCGCATCCCTTGATTATCAAAAAATTGATTCAATAAGAGCTGATTCAGATCCTACTACTTCTGAGAATACAGTTAAAGCTGGAATTAATTTAACACAGGTTTTGTATGATGAAACCACCTTTTCCAATATAGATATCCAGAAAAAACTTTACAATGCAGCAGAAGAGGAGTTTAGGCAGGAAGAACTGACTCAGATAAAAAACCTTCTGGACTCCTATTTTAACATCTTGAGATCATATTCAAATTTTGAAATAGAAAAATATAACAGTACCCTTATAAAAAAATATTTAAACCTTGCAAAAACAAAGTACAGTATAGGAAGCTCTGGACCTGAAGATGTATATCGTTTCGAAAGTGAGTTTGCGGACTCAACAACAAACCTAGAAGACATAAGAAGCGGTATATTCTCTGGGAATGCAGGACTTAACAGGGTTCTAAATATGCCTATGGACAACTATTATTCCCTGAGTGAGGATAAAATTGAAGCTGTTCTCAACTTAGAACTTTTTCAGGAATCTCAAAGCGAGCTAAACAAACCTTGGAAGTTTGAAAGTTTAAAAAAACACTTCATACAACTGGGGATAGAAAATTATCCCGAACTGAAAAAACTGGATTCACAGATAGAAGCCAGCGAAAGGAAACTCAAATCTGCAAAAAGAAAAAGATACGTACCTACCATAACAGCAGATGCGAACTACAACAAAGATATAGCCGAGCCTTGGGGTGATGGTTCTGAAGAGTTAGATTCTGAAGAGCATTGGACTATCGGTGTTGGATTCAACCTACCTCTGTACAAAGGCGGAGAGTTAAAATATACAGAAAAGCAGATAGAGGCTGAACTTGAACAGCTTAAAATTGACAGAGAAACACTTACATCTGAAATTTCAAAAAATATTTCCAGCCAATATGCAGTGGTATTTACAAATATAAGAAAGATGAAGTTTGCTGAAAAATCTGTAAAGGCTTCCAAAAAAAATCTAGATCTGCAGACAGATCTTTATGCAAAGGGTAAAATAACAGTTACAGATATGCTCGATGCAAGAAACAGCTTTATAAGGGCTAAGCAAAGAGCTGCATCTGTAAAATATGATCTTTTCATTTCAATTTCTGAACTGGAAAAATTGAGCGGTAAATATTACTTTGAATACAACAGCAGTGAAAAAGAGCAAATCAAGAAGATGTTTAAAGATTTAATTACTTCGAAGCAGGAGGCTAAATAGATGAAGAAAATTTTAATAGGCGCACTGGCCATACTGAGTTTGGCAGGGTGCGGTAATGAAAAAGATAAAGAAGTTGTAGTGAAAAAAAATCCTAGATATGTTAGATACACAGTTGCAGAAAATGGAGTCAAAGAATACAACAGGGTATTTTCTGGAAATCTTATCTCTGAAACAGAATCTAAAATGAGTTTTAGAGTGGATGGTACAATAGAAAAAAAATATTTTAAGCTGGGAGATTACGTAAAGGCCGGACAGCTTCTTGCAGAACTTGACAGCAAAAACTATACACTTGAAAAGGAAAATGCAACGGCTCAGTTCAGGAGTACAAAAGCTGGGCTTGCACAAGCCGAGGCACAGCTTAAAAGTGCAGAAGCTTCATTCATAAATGCAAAAAATGAGTATTCTCGTATTGAGAAGCTTTATTACGACGACAATGTGTCGAAAAGTGATTATGATGCAGCCAAGGCAAATAAAGATGTAAGCGAGGCACAGCTTGCTCAGTACGCTGCATACAAGGAATCTGCCGTGGCAAACCTTAAGGCAAGCGAAATGCAGCTGGCCCAAAGCGAGTTAAAGCTTTCTTATACCAAGCTTATCACCCCTCGAGATGGTTATATAGTATCTGAAGACAAAGAGGTAAACGAAACAGTTGCAACGGGGACACCTGTATACACAATAAGCATTGGGAATGAAATGAAGCTGGAAACCTTTATCCCAGAAAACCTTATAGGACTTCTGAAAAAAGGAGAGGAAGTTCAGATAGAAGTCAACGCTGTTTCTGGAAAAATTTACAGAGGGGAAATAGTAGAAATAGGTAATTCATCCACAGCTTACGGCAACAGTTTTCCTGTTAACATTAGAATTATTGAAAAAGATGATCTTCTTAAACCGGGAATGTCTGCGAAAGTGAGCTTTGACTTTTCTAACGACGAGAGCAATAAAGGGGAAACAGTTATTCCGCTAAGTGCTTTGGACCAGGATCCATCAGATAAAATGTACGTGTATACAGTAACGGACATAGAAGACGGTGTGGGTATAGTCAAAAAATCTATTGTTAA
The DNA here is from genome assembly GCA_963668015.2 of uncultured Ilyobacter sp. GTDB lineage: Bacteria > Fusobacteriota > Fusobacteriia > Fusobacteriales > Fusobacteriaceae > Ilyobacter_A. The sequence goes on from CAXXCR010000004.1 coordinate 29,726, forward strand.
TATTGGAAAAACATATGCGGATGGAATAGAGGTATTAGACGGGGTTAATCCAGGTGACTATATTGTAACTTCTGGCGTTACCCAGATAGTGGAAGGGCAGGAAGTTAGTATATCTTCAAAGGAGGAAAATTAGATGGATATTACTAATTTTTCCATAAAAAACAGGGTGACCATAATAATTCTGTACGCCCTTGTTATTTTTGCAGGAATCAATACTTTTAAAAATATGCAGAAGGGTGAAGACCCTCCATTTACCATAAAAACTGCTACAATAACTACCAGGTGGCCTGGTGCAACCGCTACTCAAATGGCGGAACTGGTGAGTGATATGGTGGAAGAAGTTGTTCAGGACATAGAGGAGCTCGACTATGTGGATACCAAGAATTCTCCAGGGCTATCCACAACCTATGTAAACATAAAGCCGGAATACAGAGACCTCCCACCTATATGGGAAAAACTCAGAAAAAAGGTAAAGTACAATATAGAACCGTATCTGCCAGAAGGCGCCAGTATGCCTAACGTCAATGATGAATTCGGTGATGTTTTCGGTTCTGTAATAATGATAACTGCAGACGGTTATAACTATCACGAGATGGCAGGCATAGCTGAAAATATGAGAACCCAGATACTAAAAAAGGTGCCTGAAGCGGGAAAAGTTCACCTTTACGGTGACCAAAGTGAGAGGATCTATATAAATTTTGATCAATTCAGATTAGCACAGCTTGGAATCACTCCACAGAATATTGAAACTGCCATAAAAAGTAGAAATGAAATGCTTTCATCTGGTAATATCGTAATGGGGAATGATGAACTTATACTTAATTCTACCGGTGATTTCAGCAGCATAGAAGACATCGAAAATACAGTGATTAATATACCCGGAAGCAATGAAATAATCTATCTGAAGGATATAGCTAAGGTGGGAAGAGGCTACCTTGACCCTTCTTCATACCTGACTAGATTTAATGGAAAAAAATCTATAGCTGTAGCCGTATCTCTAAAAGATGGTTCAGACGATACAAAACTGGGGGAACACTTAAAGGAGCTTATTACAAGTTTAAAGGAGAAATATCCAATTGGAGTAAATTTTGATTTCGTAGCATATTCTCCTCAAAGGGTTATTGATAAAACCAACTCTTTTGTAAGCAATCTTATACAGGCAGTGGCTACAGTACTTCTTGTAATGCTTGTTTCGCTCGGACTCAGAACGGGTCTTATAGTAGCATCACTTATCCCTACATCAATAGCAATGTCCTTTGTTATAATGCCACACTTTGGAGTAAATCTAGACCAAATGTCTCTGGCAGGTTTGATAATAGCCCTGGGGATGCTTGTGGACAATGCTATCGTGATGAGTGAAAGTATTATGGTGGCTATGGAAAAAGGAGAATCCAGGCTTGATGCTTGTTTGAAATCAGCAAGACAGCTTAAGATACCTCTTCTTATGTCATCACTTACTACAGTGGCTGCATTTACACCTATTTTCCTTATAGAGGAATCAATGGGAGAATTTGTAGGACCTATGGCCAAGGTGGTTGTATTCACCCTTTTATCTTCTTGGATAGTAGCAATGACACTTGTGCCGTTACTATGTTTCACATCTTTAAAAGTTGGTGAAAAAAAGCATGATTATAAAAGTTTTGTCTACAAAATCTATAGAAGAATACTGATTGCTGCACTTAAGAACAAAACAATAACAGTTCTATTTGCAGCTGGTATGTTCTGCATGGGTATATTTTTATTCAAATTTACCGGTAAGGAGTTTATGCCTGAATCCGATAAAAAAATAATGCTTTCAACTATAAGGATGCCAAAGGGAACATCTATAGCAACAACAGAGAAAGTTGCAAAAGACCTGGATAAATATATAGAGGAAAACTTCAAGGTTGATGATGAACAGGTTTCTGTAGGATTAGCAAAAGATCTTATCAGCGGCTTCACTATGAGAGAGTATAAAAAAGATGGTATCTTAAACTGGGGAACTTTTATCGGAGGAGGAGCCCCAAGATTTATACTTTCTTATTCGCCTGAGGCACCGTCATCTGACTATGCTTATGCTATATACAACACTACTAATCATAAGATAATACCTAAATTTGCTCAAGAGTTAGATGAACATATGAGAAACCTTTATCCAGATATCGACATCTCCACCAAAAAGCTCGAAACGGGGCCAAGTGCAGAAAAGGATGTAGAGTACAGGTTGTCTGGAGAAAACGTAGAAGATCTATTTTCAAAAGTAAGCATCATTGAAAACAAACTCAGATCTATACCTATAACCCAAAATATAGCTAATTCCTGGAAAAATAAAACAAAAAAACTCACTATAAACATAGACCAGGAAAGAGTTAAAAAGGCTGGGCTTAGTACAGAAGATGTTTCAAATGCCCTGTCGACAAATTTGGATGGCATGCAGGTAGGTACTTATAGAGAACCTCATTCTCCAATTACAGACAAATCAATACCGATAGTATTGAGGACAAATGAAGCGCATAATACACTGTTCTCTATGCTTGACACTATTACTATATATTCTTCATCAACTGGTATTTTTGTTCCCCTAAGCCAAATAGCTGACATAAAGCTGGATTTCGATTATGGGTATATCTATAAAAGAGACAGGGTATATACTATAGCGGTTCAGGGAGATGTGGCATATGGGCACACTTCTAATGAGATAGATTCAATAATGTCGCCTTGGATAGCTGAAAAAGTAAAAGAGTGGGAAGCTGAAAAAGGAGAGAAAGTAAAAATTCAGACAGCTACAGGTCTTGTTTCTAGTGCCGAAGGTGCTAACTACAAATATTCAATAGGTGGAACAACCGAAATGTCTAATAAGCAAAGCAATGCATTAGGTGAGAAGTTGCCGTATGCAGGACTATTTATACTATTGCTTCTTGTAGCCCAGTTCAATTCAATTAGAAAACCAATTATCATACTACTTACTATTCCACTGGGAATTTTGGGGGTAGCTGTAGGTCTTTTAGTGGGACAACAGAATTTTGGATTTTTCGCAATAATAGGTCTTGTTTCGCTTTCCGGAGTAGTGGTTAACAACGCAATAGTTCTTTTGGATCAGATTGACATAGAGATAAATGAAAAACACCTACAACCTAACCATGCTGTAGTTATGGCGGCACAAAGCAGGTTCAGACCAATTTTTCTTACAACAGTAACAACTCTATGCGGTTTAATACCTCTATGGCTCTTCGGAGGTACTATGTGGAAGCCTATGGCGGTAGCACTTATTTTCGGGCTTGTATTTGCAACTATACTTACACTTGGAGTAATACCGGTGCTTTATGCAATATTTTTCAAAGTGCACTACAAAAATTACTCATATAGTTCTGAAAAAAGTTGCCGTAAAACTAAACCAACAACAGTTTTAAGTAATTCTTAATTAAGCAGGTGCAGGTAATAAATTCTAATCAGTTAAATCTTTATTTTTGATACAAAACTGTATAAAATTTTAAAAATTTTTATGAAAAAGGGGTCAGCTATTTGAGTTGATTCCTTTTTCTTTAAATAACTTTTGATTTTTTTTATAGCTCTATTCTATTTTTCTTGATAAAAGCAAAAAAAGTACTGAAGAAATGATATATATGAAAAACTTAAGTATAAGAAAAAAGCACCATATTTTTATGATGCTTTTCAGTGATTTATATACTAACTTGAAAAGAAGCTTTTTTATATTACAAACTATATATTTACCTCATTCTCAATAATCGGATCTTCTAAGTTTTTTACAAGGTTCCTCACCCATTTTTTAGACTTTACTCTTCTCACTCCAAAGAAAAACTTTATCAATTCTTCAGAAGCTGTGAGGAGGTACACTGCATACACCGGCAAAGAAAATTTTAGGCCTCCAACAGCTGCCACTGGAACTCCAACCAACCAAAGCGCTGCTATATCTAAAATAAGACAGTATTTAGTATCCCCGCCTCCCCTCATGATGCCTACTATAGCAGTACCGTTGTAGGATTTAAATGGTAGAACCAGGCAAAGCGCCATAAGGGTATAAAAACTAAGATCCATAAGTTCTGATGACAGCTCATAAAATCCAAGTATTACCTTGGCAGATACAAGCAAGACAAGGCTTATAGCTGCACCGAGTAAAAAAGATATTTCTCCAAGTTTTTTCCCATATTCTATTGCTTTTTCTTCATTTGATTCGCCTATTTTATTCCCCACCATAATTGCCGCAGCATTTGCAACGCCAATAAATCCTGTAAAGGCTATCCTCTCTATACTTCCTACAATATTTATAACCGCTATGTCTGTAGTGCTCATCCTGGCGTATACCATACTATAAGTAGTTATTCCCAATGCCCATAACATCTCATTCATCACTACCGGAAAGGTAGTCTTATAAAATAAATTAAGAAAATCCCTATCCCATCCAAACATATTTTTAAAAGAAACTGCCAACGGATATTTCTGTAAATATACTATCCCAACCACAAATACACATTCTATTAGCCTGGCTATGGCAGTCGCTATGGCTGCACCGGCTACACCTAAGGCAGGAAATCCAAGCTTACCGAAAATAAGTATATAGTTTAAAGTAACGTTTACAAATAGACTCAAAGAACTGGAATACATACCCAGCTTGGGCACTCCCACACTACGGAGTTGTATGCAAAATATAAAAGAAATTGCTGTAAATATATATGACCAACCCACAATTTTCAAATATGTTCCACCTAAGTCAACCACTTCTTGGTCAGGCGAATAAATTCTTATAAGGGTTTCTGGTATAAATTGGCTCCCCATAAAAAACAGCATCACCGTTAGGATGCTCCCAAGAAAAGTAAGCCCCAAAACTTTGTGTATGTTTGCTGTATCTCCTTTTCCCCAAAATTGTGCTATAAACACACCCGACCCAGAATTTATTCCAAACAAAAGCAAAACTAAAAGAAACATTATCTGGTTGGCCAGCCCGAGTGCTGCCAAGGGAGCTTCCCCCAACTTTCCTATCATGAATACATCTGCCAAGTTTATGGAAGACATTATTAAGTTTTGCACTGCTATTGGTGCAGCAATTTTTATAAGTTTTTTATAGAAATTTTTCTCCATAAACATTTTAACCTCCATTTATCCTTGACCGATCCTAACACCGATAGTACTTTTAGTCAAGTGAATCTTGCTATAAATTTCTGAATTTATTTAAAAACATTTCTTGGGACACAGAGTTTCACAGAGATTTATAATAAGAGCTACGCAGAGAAAACCTCATCCCAGTTTATAGATTACAGAGAACACTGAATAGATATTTTAACTATACTCTATTCATTATTAACTACTAACTGATTTATTTACTCTGTGACCAAGGTTTTTTATTTGTATTTGTGTCCATTAGTGCGATTCGTGACCCAAAAAAGGTTTTATAGGTATACAACAAATCAATATTTTATCCTAATGCTATCAAAAAAGATTCTGAGAAAATATTAAAAGAGTTTATCTTCAAATATTTTTTATATTTTATAGCTGAACTATAAATATGCCCTGCAATAAATTGAGATTTTCATTTAAATACAATAACATAATTATTAAAGTTGTGATAACAAGCTTACTGCAAACTAACGATTTAATTATTCCTTTAGAGAACAATCTTATTCAATTATCTTTTAAGCAGCTAGGAGGTTTTATGTTTTGTAGAGAATGCGGGATTAAAATTAGTGAAGATTCAAAATTTTGTAAAGAATGCGGTGCTCCAACCTCTTCTGAAATCCAATTTAAGCAGGGTATGCCCGATGTTGATGAACTAATAATTACTACACAAGCTGTTTTTGTACCTTGGGTTTCGATCATAAGCACTATCCCAATTCATTTGTTTCTTACGGTTTGGGCATGTGGATTTCTCGGTGGATTTAGCGGATTTGCTGTACATATGATAGGACTCTATCTTCCACCAGGTTCAACTTTCATATTTTTTGGAGCCCTAGCTTTTTTTACTGTTCCAGCTATATCTTACTATAAACAGAAAGAAACTTATTCCAGAACAAGATATTCATTTTACGCAGATCGTCTGGAGTACTCCGAAGGATTTTGGACTATCGAAAATAAAGTAATTAAGTACAAAAACATTACAGAAGCCAATATGAGAAAAGGCATCCTTCAGAAAAAATACGGCCTGGGAACAATCGTATTATCTACTCCAGCAACCGGAACACAAAATGGGGCATCTAGAAGTGGTATCAAAATTTCGGATATTAGAAATGTAGAAGAAGTTTACAATAAAATTCTCCCTTGAATTTGATAAATTTTTTAGATTTAAAAAAATTCTAAATCATTAAAAATACACATATTAAATTATTTATTAAGAAATACAAGCATATATTTAAAAGCACATAGTGAACTATGTACTTACACCACTTTTCCTCATTCATAATCTTTCAGCCTAATAATACCTAATTCAAAATAAATTTGGAACTAATATTCCAGATCATTATTGAAAGCATCAATTAAATCATTTTAATTTTTTATTCTTGACTTAAAAAGTAAAAAAAGTTATACTTTGACTACCTAAGTTTTTATATGCCTAATATTATAAGTGTTGTAGT
>CAXXCR010000005.1:0-10392 GCA_963668015.2 uncultured Ilyobacter sp.
TTGATTTCTTGCTCTACAGTTTCCCCGCTCAAGATTTTCTTTACCGCATCTACAGAAGCAGTAACTTGTCCTTCTCCGTCTTGGAAGATAGTAACAGTCATTTTACCTTTACTCAACATATCTAGAGCATCTAGAGTACCGTCAACTCCTCCAACTAAGATTTTTCCGCCCATTCCATTAGCTTCTATAGCACTTATTGCACCTATTGCCATTTCGTCGTTGTTTGCAGCTACTGCATCGATTTTTTCACCCGAGCTTAACCAATTTTCCATAACTTGCATTCCCATAGCTCTTTGCCATAAACCTGTTTGTTTTCTTATGATTTTTATATCAGGGTATTTTGCAATTACTTCTTCAAATCCTTCTGTTCTTTTTATCTGAGCGTCATGTCCAAGAGTTCCCATAAGAACAACTACGTTCCCTTTTCCTCCCATTTTTTCAGCTAGGTATTCCATCTGCATAACACCAGATATTTTTTGGGCAGATCCAACAGACCAAACTCCGTCTTTGATAGTTTTAGGTGGTTTGTTAGTATAAACTATAGGGACCCCACCTTCTATCGCACGTTGCGATAAACTGTCTGTAGAATCTGCATCAACAGGAATACATATTATAGCGTCCATTCCTTGAACGATGAAGTTTTCTATTTGGTTCATCTGTTTACCGGGATCATCCTTTGCATCAACAAAAGTAAGCTCCATTTCCCCAGCATATTTATCGGTCGTATATTCTTTCATTTTATCAACCATTGATATTATGAATTGGTCGTCAAATGTCGAAATTGCAACACCGATTTTTATTTTACTGTCATCCTCTTTTTCTCCGCAACCTGTAAAAGCCAACAAAACTGTCATAATTAAGATTAACCATACATTCTTTTTCAATTCTAATTCCTCCCTTTTATTTTTAGTACATTAGCACCACATTAAGTTTACCATTAAAACTTCTTTTATAATATAGGGTAAATTATCCTTACTTTTAATTTAAGTATACTGCGAATGTAGTTTGAAATCCCGCTTCCAAAGAATTTAGCCGTTGAATAGATGTCAACGGCTAAATCTGTTTTTAACCAAAATCAAATATTGAATTACGACTTTTTTATTTGCTGATAGTTTGTTTTAATGCATCTACTGATGTTTCTACTCCTGCTTCTACTGACATTGTAAGGTCTTCCATCTCTAGAGATACATCCCCATCATACCCTAACATGCTAAGTACTGAGAAGAACTCTTTCCACCATTGTAGGTCTTTTCCGCAACCAACTGCTACGTAGTTCCAAGTACGTTCTGCACATTCTTCTACCGGACGCGGTTCAAGAATACCATCAACATCTGCAATTCCACGCTCGATTCTTACATCTTTACCATGTACATGATAAATACAACCTTTTAATGTACGCGCTGCTGCAATTGGATCTGCCCCAAGAGCTACCATGTGTGAAGGATCTAAATTGATACCGATCATTGGATCAACAGCATCACGAAGTTTCTTAAGTGTAGATGCACTCCAAACCATAGTACCAGGGAATTCTTCAATTGCTATTTGTTCAACACCGCATTTTTTACAGTGATCAACAAACTCTTTCCAGAACTTGATAGTTACTTCCCATTGATATTCATAAGCTGGTTTCATAAAATCAGGCCATGATACAGTAGAAGTAATCCAGTTTGGAATCGTGTCACCAGGTGCTCCTGCAGGAAGACCTGCCATTGCAACAAGTTTTTTAACTCCTAATTTACCAGCAAGAACCGCGCAATCATACATACTTTCTACATATTGTTTTCCAGTTTCTGATGGCCACGTTGGATTACAAGACGTGTTTAATGCAGAGATACGCATACCACGCTTGCTCAACTCTTCTTGAAAAGCTTTTAATTTATTATCATCATTTAATAATTCTTTTGTATCGACATGCTTTCTAGCACCCCAACCTCCAGCTGACATTTCAACTGCATCAATACCTAATGATTTAACTTTATCCAACATATCCGTGAAAGATAAGTCAGCGTATACGTCAGTACATATAGCTAATTCCATTTATATTACCTCCTAATTATTTTTTATTTATAGTCTACCCAAACTCCACCTTTATCTGCTGATTCAACACATTTCGATACCCATCTTATTCCTTCTAGTCCGAAGTTGATGTCAGGGTATAGGAAGTCTTTTAAGAACTCTTCGTCCCCTCTTTCTTTTGCATCAATAGCTAAGGCAAATTGAAGGTATATGTTTGCCCAAGATTCTCCAAGCCCCTCTTCGTGTAGAGCTCCCAATCTTTCATATTCCAAACCTTCCTCAGAAAGGTATCCCATTCCTCTGAAAAGAACTTGATTCGGTTGACCTTGTACTTCATAATAAAGTTTGTTTGGTTCAGTATCTCTCCATTCGATACTTGCTTTACTTCCTACTATACGGATACCTTGAGATCTATGGCAACCTGCGTTTACACCAGATGCCCACATAGTTCCCACCGCTCCATTTTCATAACGAATTAGACACTGAGCGTTGTCTTCTAGCGGAGCTCTACTTTCTACAAAACTTTGACGGTCGCAAAGAACTTGTTTTACTTTCATATTTGGCATCATCATCTCAGAGATACAGTAAGTATGAGTCGAGATATCTCCTAACACATAGCTTGGTCCCGATATTTTAGGGTCAACACGCCATTTTGCTCCAGCGTTGTCTTTTTCTATATCTTCTCCGAAGAAACCGTGTGTGTAGTGCATTTTTACAACCCTGATATCTCCTAAATCTCCGTTTTCTACCATTTTACGTGCTTGGTATACAAGCGGGTGTCCGGCGAATCCATAAGTCACACCAACGATTTTACCTTTTTCTTCTGCTAGAGCTTTTATCTCTTCTGCCTGCTCCACTTCAAAGAATAGCGGTTTTTCACATATTACATGAAGACCAGCATTTAAGGCTGCTTTAGTAATTTCATAATGAGTTCCGTTAGGAGTAGCGATTGAAACTACTTCAATCCCGTCTTCTTTTTTGGCTTCTTCTGAAAACATAGTTTTGTAGTCGGTATAGCAACGTAAAGCGTCAACTCCTATGTTTACTCCAAAGTCTTTACATCTTTCAGCATCTAAGTCGAAAGCTCCTGCTACTAATTCATATGCTGTATTGTCTCTTAGAGCGCCTATCCTATGTTTGTACCCTACGTTACTAGTACGCCCTCCACCTACCATCGCCCAACGCAAAGGTCTTTTGATTAGTTTTTCTCCATTTAATGCCATGTTAAATCCCTCCTTTAATATTTTATAGCTGTATACATTACAAACACACAACTATTCAGTGTTTTATTTTAATTCAAGATGTTTTGCTTTTGTGTTATAAGTATATAATTTTTAGGGCATAATATCCTTAAATATCTAACTTTACCTTCGGTCAAAAACATTACGTTTTCAGGTTCTTTTCGAATCTTTTTTCTGAAAAACTTAAAAATATTACTTTTCTGCATTAAAAACTACCTGTATCAATATTTAATTTTAAGCGATCCGAAGTCAAAATTTACTGAAAACACAATTTAAGATAACAAATTTAATCTAAGCCTCTACCTGTTTAAAAAATATTAAATTGTTTAGGCCGCAGAGTTTAAAACAAGAGCTGCACAGAGAAGATCCTTAAAGTCAAAACCATCTTTTGTCACGAATCACACAAATCTCACGAATGATTAAAAATCTTATGAAAATACTAGAGTTCCTGCTTAACCTCTGTGAAACTCAATCTTTTTCTCTGTGTCACTCTGTGACCAAGGTTTTGATTTTAGTTTCTATTTGTATTCATTTATGCAATTCGTGAATAAATAATGTATTTTATGTACTTGTAAGAAATTCAGCAATTTATCACAATAATTTTAAGTAGCCTCTTGAGTTAAATTTAAGAATTTATATTCTCAACTGAAAAACTTGTATATTGTTTAAACAAAAACATTGTAGCTACATAACATCACCTTTAAAGGTATAGCTTTTGATTTTTTATTGTTCTTTTTACGAATGCAAACAACTAAAATGAAACATTTTTTATCGGAATTAGCTTGACTTTTGACAAAAATCGTAGTATTCTAAGCGCATAGATCAAAAATTGCTTTTAAAAGTCATACTTGATTTATCAAACTTCATAAGCTTGAAAACTTTATATAAACACCCAATGTTAATTTTTTTATAAGTTAAAAAATTCAAGATGTTTTGAACTTTAAAAAAATTAGGAGGTATATAAATGTTTGCAGCAATATCGTTTATATTTTTTACTGGACTCGTAGCAGTAGGGTCGTATTTTTTAACGAGAGATGAAAAATTGGATACTCAAGATGGGTATTTCCTAGGTGGAAGAAGTTTAAAAGGTGTGGTTATCGGCGGTTCGTTGATGCTGACTAATCTCTCTACAGAGCAGTTGGTTGGTACGAGTGGAGCAACTTACAGACACTCTATGGTGCTTATGACTTGGGAGATAATCGCCTCTTTTGGTCTTATGTTCCTAGCATTAGTACTGTTGCCAAAATACTTGAAAAGTGGTCTGACTACTATTCCTGAATTTTTGGAAGAACGTTATGACAAATCTACTAGACAATTGGTAACAATGTTGTTTATGTGTGCTTATATCATCATTTACCTTCCTACAATCCTATACTCTGGATCGCTTATACTAACCGGGCTTTTCAATGTACCCGAGCTACTAGGGGTATCACAGTTCACAGCTCTTACGATCACTGTGTGGGCTATAGGTATAGTTGGATCTATATATGCTATATTCGGAGGATTAAAAGCCGTTGCGGTATCGGATACATTAAACGGTGTCGGACTGCTGCTTGGTGGATTATCAATTCCGTTCTTCGGACTGAGCAAAATAGGTAATGGAAGTGTAGTGGCAGGATTTCAAAAGATTGTAGCTGAGCACCCAGAAAAGTTAAATTCTATCGGTGGGGCAACTGACCCGATACCGTTTTCAACAATATTTACAGGGGCTATGTTTATCAGTCTTTTCTACTGGTGTACAAACCAGGCTATAGTGCAAAGAACGTTCGCTGCTAAAAACCTGGCAGAAGGGCAAAAAGGTGTTTTATTTGCAGGTTTATTAAAACTTCTTGGGCCATTCTTCTTGGTTATGCCCGGTATAATAGCTTTCCATCTTTATCCGAATCTGGAAAATGGCGACATGGCTTACCCGACACTTATCGGGGACGTGCTTCCAACAGCTCTTACCGGATTCTTTGGAGCGGTTCTATTCGGGGCAGTACTTAGTTCATTCAACTCAATACTAAACAGTACTGTAACGATGTTCTGTATAAACCTTTACAGACCAATGTTCAACCCTGAGATAACAGATAAAGATTTAGTTAAAATTGGTAAAAAACTCGGTACATTCCTGGCGATAATTTCAATGCTTATCGCACCATTTATAATGTATGCTCCATCTGGATTATTTACATTCCTAATGGAAACTTGGGGATACTTCAGTATACCAATAGCAGCAATAGTAACAGTAGGGTTCTTCACTAAGAGACTTTCTGCAAAGTCAGCAAAAATCGGGATAATTTTCCACTTGGTATTTTATGCGGCTTATAATTTTTCTGGATGGCCGGTACACTGGCTGCACATACTAGGATTATCTTTCCCTATTATAATTCTTATAATGATAGTTGTAAGTAAATTTTCTCCAAGGGAAACTCCTTACGAGCAAAAATATACAGGTCAAGTTGATATTACTCACTGGAAGTATGCAAAACAATCTTGTGTTGGAATTTTTATTTTGATAATTGGACTATACTGGTTGTTCTCTCCTGCGGGAATAGCTGCATAATAAATTAAAATAAAATCGCCGTGAATAAATTCTCGGCGATTTTTTCATTACTTATTTTTTTCTTTTCTGCTTTAAAGTTCATATAAGCAGAATTCCAATTTCTTAAAAATCCTTTCACTTTATTCAAACTCATTTTTTTAGTTTTACATTATTTAGAGGAGGAAGAAGAAAGTTAGTTGATTGATCTTTCTTCTTCCATTGGATTGATTTCTCGAAAATAAGCTAACATATATTTATAATATCTATAATATTTACTCGTCTAAGAATATTAAAAAATAAGATTGTAATGAAAGTTTAAATACAGACAGCAACTCAACTTACAAAATTTATCCAGCGTTTCCTATATTTTAGCGGAGGCATCCCGACTGTTTTTGTAAAAATAGTGCTGAAATAATTAGAGTCGCTGTATCCAACCATAAATGCAATATCGGTGATACTGTAATCCGTTCCGATAAGCAAAGACTGAGCTTTTCCGATTCTTCTGTTCATAATATATTGTATCGGACTGTACCCAGTAGTTTTCTTAAAAACACTACTCATATAGGAAGGACTTATATGCAGTTTATTACCTATAACTTCTAAAGTCAATTCTTCAGAATAGTAGTCATCGATGAATTTTTTTATGCGTTCCCCTATAAAATGTTCTGTGGTTTCTTCTTTTTCCTCGGGTATGTCGAGTTGGTTTAATATCATAGAAATAAGAGACTGTGCTAAATAATTCCCTATCTCTTCAGCACCTGTATTTTGATAATAAATTTGGGAATACATCATTCTAAAAATACTTTCTACGTCTTCTCTATGAGTTCCACTGCACAAGACAGGATTTGCACCATCTGACAATAAACAATTTTCTCTCAATCCATCTATTTTTAAATTACTGACAGCACAGCTGTATACACTCATTTCAAAATTGGGATTTGTACGTTCATCATGCAGAACACCGCTATTATATATTAAAATATCCCCTTTTTTTGTGTGATACTGTTTCCCACCGATAGTATGAATCCCTCTACCGTGTCTGATAAAAAGAATTTCCACTCTATCTTCATGCATATGCATGACACAAGGTAATTTTGTAAGGTCCTCATCAGCCTTACATACATATAAAAGTTTAGACATTTTTTCCTCTTGAAACACTGATGTGTAATTTTTTTTAACAAAACATTGCATAACAAAATCCCCTTTCTTTATATTTATATACTTTTATACAATCTACATCATCAATATAAATTATATTTTTTTTTTAAAATAATATCCTTAAGAATTTAACTTTATTTTGATCCAAATAAACCCTTGTTTTGAGTGTTTTATAAAACTTTTTTTAATAAAATCTTTAAAATCTTACTTAAAAATAAAATATCCTCGGGTTTATTAAACCCGAGGGTGCTTTATTTTTAATAATTTGTCCAACGTTTTCTATACTTAAACGGAGACATTCCCACATGTTTTGTGAATGTAGCACTGAAATAATTAGAGTCATGGTATCCCACCTTAAAAGCTATTTCAGTAACATTGTCATCACTATTTATAAGCAAAGTCTGAGCTTCCCCAATTCTACGATTTATGATATATTGGTTAGGGGTATATCCGGTGGTTTTTTTAAAAACGCTGCACATATAAGAACAGCTTATATTCAAACTCTCGCTGATACTCTTTAAATTTAAGTCTTCAAAACAGTGTTCATCTATATATGTTTTTATATGCTTTCCTATAGAGTATTCACTGATTTCTTTTTGACTTTTAGGTTTCTCAATTTGATGTAAAATCACAGAAATAAGAGTGCACAGTAGATGATGAGCTATTTCTTCGGCTCCGGTCTCCTGCGAATAAATTTGAGAATGCATCATCTTAAAGATATTTTCTATATCTTGCCTAAGTGCTCCGCAATGTAAAACCGGAATTACTTCATCTGATAATAGGCAGTTTTCTCTCAAACCATTTAGTTTAAGATTGGTTACTGCGCAATTATATACACTCATTTCTGAGTTTGGATTTGCCCGCTCGTCATGGAGGACCCCGCTATTAAAGATGAGAATATCTCCTTTTTTTGTGTGGTACCGTTTCCCGCCAATAGTATGAATCCCTTTACCTTCTCTGATGAAAAGAATTTCTAGACGATCTTCATGCCTTTGCATGACACAAGGGAGTTTTGTAAGGTCTGCCTCAGCTTTACATACATAAAGAAGTTTAGGAGTTTTGTTATCTTGAAAAATAGGTATAAAATCTTTATTAACAAAGCATTGCATATTAGAACCATCCTTTCTATATTCCGATGTATATAAAATTTTTATATAGTATAGTAAAATATACATTACTATATATATTTTACTATATTTGATGTTAGTATATAAGTGTGGACATGAAAAATTAAGTATTTTTTAAAAGATATTATTAAAAATTGCAGTATAAGGTGTATGATAACAAGAGAGGATTTGTACAGAAAATAGAAGCTTATAAAGTCTTAAAGTAAAAACATTATTCTATTTTTGATATAAATGGGTTTATAAATATTTTTATATATTAAATTTTTAAAGAAACAAGTATTAAAATTAGTCATTTGAAAAAAAGGATTATCAATTAAGGAGGAAATTGTTATGAGAACAAAGTTTAAAAAATTATTTCTATTTATATTTTTCTTCAGCTTCTTTTTATAAGTATATTAATAAGTGGTTGCTCGGAAAAAATAGAAAATAAATCTATAAAGGTAGGGGTTACAATATCAAACTTTGAAAATAAATTTATAAGTTATATCCTCACCGAGATGAAAGAATACCAAAATAACTACGGTGATAAAATGGAAGTGATTTATATGGATGCTAAGGAAGATAGAGAAAAGCAGGAAGATCAGGTAAGATACTTAATAGAAGAAGGTGTCGATGTTGTTGTTATATTACCTGTGGACACAATGCATACAACTAGAATAACTAATCTGCTTATAGATTCAAACATCCCTGGGGTATATATAAATAAATATCCAGATGAGCTAAATAAGGAACACCCTTATGGAATTTATTATGTTGGATCGGATGAAAATACTTCAGGAGTTATGCAGATGGAATATCTATCAAAATTTTAGAAGGGAAAGGCGATATTGTAATTTTAGTTGGAGAATTGGGAGATAATGCTGCACTTATTAGAACAGAGGGAGTAGAAAAGGTTGCATCTGAATATCCAGGAATAAATATAGTAGATAAACAGTCTGCAAAATGGATAACTCCACTTGCTTCTAGTATAGTAGAGCATTGGATTGATTCTGGAAAAAAATTTGATGCTATTGCTGCTAATAATGATGAAATGGCTATAGGTGCAATAAGAGCACTTAAAAAACATGAAAAACTAGAAGAGGTTATTGTTGTTGGTATAGATGCTACAGATGAGGCTTTGAATGAAATAAAGAATGGGCGCCTTAAAGCAACTGTATTTCAAGATTCAAAATCTCAAGCCCGCGAAGCTTTAGATATCGCATTTAAAGTTTCGACTGGGATAACTGTACCTGAAAAAACCTGGATACCTTTTAAACTTGTTACCTCAAAGAATTATCAGGAATTTATACGTTAAGTTGTATATTCTTAAAAAAGTCCGTCTTTGGTGCAGAAGAGGTAATGTAACAAACTTTGTGTTTTTGCCTAAATCTCGACTACTGAAAAACCAGCAGGCTCTCTAGAATAAATATTCTGAGAGTCTGTCTTCATATTTAATTGCCAATTTTCCTAATATTTGATCCCAACCTCTTTTAATTCCACGTGCCCATTTTTTATCAAGATCAACAATAACAAGGGAAATCTGTTTTAAAAGTGACATATCCGTCGGGAATACGCCCTTAGATTTTGTGACCTTCCTGAATTGCCTATGAACATTTTCTATCACATTTGTAGTATACATTATCTTTTTGATTTCTTCTGTATATTCATAAACTGCGCTCAGCTGACCCCAGTTAACCTCCCAGCTCCTCAGAGCATATAAGTTCTTTTGGTAAAATAGCCATAAAAAAGATTGTGTCAAGATAAGTTCGCAAAAACTTCACTGATACCCCATGTTAAGATTTAGGCAACTTTTATTCTATTTTCTTTAGTTGTTTCTATTACTTTTGGATTAATGTACGATCTGCCAACTGACCAATCCTCACTGTACTCGATCATGTAAGTAGTAATTAATCTGATATATGAGTCTAAACTTGGAAAAATCCCTACAACATTACTGCGTCTTCTGATTTCCCTGTTTAAGCGCTCAAGGACGTTAGTTGAGGAAATTTTTCTAGAATCTATTTCTGGAAAATGATAAAATTGCAGGGAGTCCTCTAGGCCTTCTTCTAAACATTGAATTGCCTTTGGGTATTTATTCTCGTATTCTTCCATAAAATTAAAAGCATAGACTTTAGAGCTTTCGTAGTCTGATTGAAGCCATATTTGTTTCAATTTGCTAGAAAAGCTCTTTTTTTCTTTTGATGGGATATGTGCTAATATATTCCTCATAAAATGAACCTTACACCTTTGCCATGAACTTCCGTTAAAGGAGCTTTGCGCAGCTTTCATAAGACCTTTATGCGCATCAGAAATAATCAACCACACATCCTCCACTCCTCTAGATTTC
>CAXXCR010000006.1:0-80212 GCA_963668015.2 uncultured Ilyobacter sp.
TAACTCAGCGATGAATAACCTGTACCAAAATCATCTATTGAAAAACTTACCCCCTCTTCTATCAACTCATTCATTTTACCTATACTTGCGTCCACATCTTCCATAACAGTATTTTCAGTTATCTCAAGTTCTAATATACAAGTTTTACAGTTTTTACTGACAAGTTTTTTTATGTCATCCACAAATTTATTGTCTTTAAACTGTTGAGGCGATATATTCACTGCAAGAGATATAGCAAACTTTTCTTTCATCTCCGATGCATCTCTACATGACTTTTCTATAACAATCTTACTGATTTCACCCATTAATCCATATTTTTCAGCCAATGGTATAAATTCACCTGGCTGTACTATACCCAGTTCGGGGTGTTCCCATCTTACAAGCGCCTCCACTCCTATACGTGCTCTGTTTTCAAAATTCAATTTAGGCTGGTAATATACAATAAACTGCTCCTGTGCTATGGCTTCTTTCAGGTCTCTCAACATTCTTTCTTCCTTAAAATCATGTACTCTACTCTTTTTATCTAAGTCCAATCTTCTTTGCGCCGATTTAATCAGTTCATCAATCCCTATCCCTGCTTCACATTCCACATAGCCCCTGCAAAATGAAATCCTATATTTTCTCTTTTTGGACCAGTTAAAACTCTCCACTTCGCTTTCTATCCTATTTAAGAACTTGCCAACTAAGCTGGAATCTTTTCTTGGAAATCCCACCAAAAATTCACCGCCGCCTAACCTGCACACAATGTCACTTTGCCTGATATTATGCTTTAAAATTTCAGAGAAATCCTTTATAAGTCTGTCTCCTTCTGCCTGTCCATATACCACATTCACATCTTTAAGCCCGGACACATCCAACACTGCCACACTGAGCTGCCCATCTTTTTCCAAGATTTCCGCAAGCATTCTCAAGCCGCTCTCCCTATTGTACGCATCGGTCAACTTATCGTATGTAAAATATTCCCTTATCTTTTCCCTCAGTTGATTTAAGTCAGTGACGTCAATACATGTCAAAAGCAGCATCTCCTCATATGTCTTTGGAGAATTTATTTTAGAAGCAGTGACTAAAAAATTGAATTTCCTTTTGTTTTTGGTCTCAAGGTTAATTTTCAACTTATTTCCTACCCCATCTTTAAAAAACGTCAAAAGTTTTTTTTCAACCAAGTTCTTATCTCCTAAAAGAATATCTAAAAAACTAGTTTCATAAATTTCCCTTTCACTGTATCCGCTTAATTTCTTAAATGTTTTACTTGCATGTTTTACAGTCAGGTTTTTATCCAAAACTATATTTATTGCTGAACTACTGTGGTATAAATTACGATAGTTTCTCCTTTCCAAATCCAGCTTATTTTTAAGGTTATTTACAGCCGACTTCAGTTTGCCTATCTCATCATCACCGTCCCAGTGAAGCTCCCTGTCAAACTCCTCCTTTTCACTCATAATTGTGACATCACTGCTGAACTTTTCCAATTTTGAAAACACCAAAGTATTCATAGTACGAGAAAAACCAAGTCCTGTAAATGTAAAAAATAATAAAAGCACTCCAAGTACCTTAGCAGACGTCGCTCTTATCTTTTTTTTCACTTCCGGTTTGACACTAAATTTTACAAAAAAATCTTCACCATCAGAGACCTTGAAACTCATATACTTAACTAGTCCCATGGCATCATTACCAGATTTTTTTAAAAATTTTATATCCAGTGGTATCTGCAAATCATTTACCATCCCAGAGATTAGATTTTCCGAAAATTCCCATCCCATAAATAAAAAACCATTTGCATCCATCACACCATGACTGTCAACTATACCTCTTATAAATCCAACTATAGGTGTACCGTCATCTTTCAAAATTATATCGCCGTCTTCTCTGAAATTCTGAATTTTTTTCAACAAATTTTCAGGTACATCAACAAGCTTTTTTTCCTCATTTTTGAAATACTTTGAGTATACAACATTATATTCTTTGTCCATATAAACCATATAGTTTATATCTAAATTTTCAAACGTTTCCCAACCTAAATTCGAATCTATATACTCCTGATTTGGCTTCTCTATAAATTTGTAGCTGTCATCCCACATAGCCCAATCATTGAGTACTTTTTTCTCAATATTATTTTTGTACCAATAAGCATTTTCCAGTCTTTTATACTCCCAATTCAGCCTTTCAGCATAATGCTCACTGTAATGCTTTACTAAAACCTCAAACATTATTAATCCAAAAACTATTGAAAATATCCCCAATATAATTCCAAATTTTTTTCTTAGCTTCATGTCAATCATTCCCATTTCAATATTTTATTCACTTTCTCATTTGAATTTTACAAATAAGATTCTTATTTCCTCTTTTATATAGTTTTATTTATTTTAAACTTATTTAAATGAAAATTGAATTTTTTTAAATATTTAACTACATAATCAGGTTATATGAAACGAAAATAGTTAACAGCCCTCAATTTATTTTTAATATTTACCCCCTAAAAGTAAGAAGCCGCCAACTAAAAAGTTGACGGCTTGTATTATTTAAGTTTTTTATCCAGTATGTCTGATGCCATTTTAGGGTTGGCCTTCCCTTTAGACAGTTTCATAACCTGCCCAACTAAGAATCCTTTTACCTTTTCATTTCCAGACTTAAACTGTTCTACAACATTTTGGTTTTCTGCCAGTACCTGATCTACTATTCCTTCTATAGCTCCGGTATCACTTACCTGTATAAGTCCCTTTTCCTCAACAATTACTTCAGGAGTCTTGCCAGTTTTAACCATTTCTTGGAAAACTTTCGAAGCAGCGCTGCTGTTTATCTTACCTGATTTAATCATTTTAATAAGTGTTCCCAGGTCCTTAGAAGGTACCGAGAACTCGCTGAACTCTATCTTCTTGTCGTTTAGCACTCTAACCACGTCTCTTAACATCCAGTTACAAGCACTTTTTGCGTCTCCGCTGGCCATAACAAGTTCTTCGTAGTATCCTGACATAAATTTATCCGAAATCAGTATATCCACTTCTTCCTCGCTGATTTGATACTCTGCAAGGAACCTCTCTCTTTTTTGTTGAGGCAGTTCCGGAAGTGTTTCCTTTGCATTTTTCACTATTTCGTCCCCCACATACAGTGGAACTATATCAGGTTCAGGGAAATATCTGTAGTCATGAGCTTCTTCTTTACTCCTCATTGGAATAGTTTTACCCTTAGCGGCATCCCAACGTCTTGTTTCCTGTACTATTTTGTGTTCTTCACCCGTATACATAAAGCTCTTTCTGCCTTTTTTCCTCTTTTTCAAGTGCTCTTTGTAGCTCTTTAAATGAGTTCAGGTTCTTGATCTCTACTCTTGTATTGTAGTTTGTATCCCCGACTTTTCTCAGTGATATGTTGGCATCGCATCTAAGTGACCCCTGCTCCATCTTAACATCTGAAACCTCTGAGTATTCCAATATACTTTTAAGTGTTTTTAAGAATATTATTGCCTCGTCGATAGAACGTATATCCGGTTCTGTTACTATCTCTATTAGAGGTACTCCTACCCTGTTATAGTCAATAAGGGTAAACGGCTCGTACTCCATATGAACAAGTTTACCGGCATCCTCTTCCATATGTATCCTGTTTATTCTTATTCTTTTCTTACCGTTCTCAGTATCTATATCTACATTTCCGTCTATGCATATAGGCATATCGAACTGGGATATTTGATATGCTTTCGGAAGATCCGGGTAGAAGTAGTTTTTTCTATCAAATTTATTCAGCTGATTTATGTCACAGTTTATTGCATGACCTGCTTTGACAGCCATGTTGACAACTTCTTCATTTATAACCGGAAGAGTTCCTGGCAGTCCAAGACAAACCGGGCAAGTATTTGCATTTGGTTCAGCTCCAAATTCTGTGGAACAGTTACAGAATATCTTTGTGTTTGTTTTTAGCTCGACGTGTATTTCCAGTCCTATTATAGTTTCGTAGCTCGCCATCTAGCACACCCCCTCAAACGCTTTTGCCGCTTGTAATATCTTTTTCTCTCCAAAATGAGGACCTATTATTTGTACTCCTATAGGCAGTCCGTTCTCATCTTCACCACATGGTAGAGATATAGCAGGTACACCAGCTATATTTATATTAACTGTGTATATATCTGCAAGATACATTTCAAGTGGATTTTCAGTTCTTTCACCTATTTTAAATGGAAGTACAGGTGATGTAGGGCTAAGTATAAGATCATATTTTTCAAATATATCTTGGTACTGTTTTGTTATCTTTTTCTTAAGTTTAAGTGCCCTTTTATAGTAAGCATCATAGTAACCAGAAGAAAGTGCATAAGTTCCCAGCATTATTCTTCTTTTTACCTCTTTTCCAAAAGCTTCTGTTCTGGTATTTACCATAAGTTCATTTATATCTGTAAAGTTTTCTGTTCTATAACCATATCTTACACCGTCAAACCTAGACAAGTTAGAACTTGCTTCTGCAGATGAGATTATGTAGTATGGCGAAAGTCCTTCGGCTGTTATCGGCATAGAGATGTACTCTACCTCAGCTCCAAGCTCTTTGAACTTTTCTATGCTTTCTTCAAAGGCTTTTTGTATCTTAGGATCAAGCCCCTCTTTGAAGAACTCTTTTGCTACAGCTATCTTCATACCTTTTACACCGTTAGCCAATTCTGACTCATATTCTTCATATTTTACATTAGCACTTGTATTGTCTTTTGCATCGTGTCCTTGAATTACCTCAAGACAAAGGGCAGCATCTTCTACATTTCTAGAAAAAGGCCCTATCTGATCAAGTGATGATCCGAAAGCTATAAGACCGAATCTTGATACAGCTCCATAAGTTGGTTTTAATCCAACTACACCACAAAATGCAGCCGGCTGTCTGATACTACCACCAGTATCAGATCCTAGTGAAATAGGTGCTAGCTTTGCAGCAACTGCTGCTGCAGAACCTCCAGACGACCCTCCAGGAACTCTGTCAAGAGCTTTCGGATTTTTAGTTACCATGAATGCAGAGTTTTCTGTGGAAGAACCCATTGCAAACTCATCCATGTTAGTTTTACCAACGATTATAGCATCTTCTGCTTTTAGTTTTTCTATAACAGTTGCATCATATGGAGGTATGAAATCCTCCAGCATTTTAGATGCACAAGTTGTTTTTATTCCGTCAGTACATATGTTGTCTTTTATTGCTATAGGTACACCGGCAAGCTTCCCAAGTTTTTCACCTGCTGCTACTTTTTTGTCAACAAGCTCTGCCTGCTCCATAGCCGTATCTTCACATAAAGTTATGTAAGACTGTACCTCTTTATCTACATCTTTTATTCTTGCAAAAAGCTCACTAACAAGCTCTGTACATTTTACTTCTCCGCTTTTAACCGCTTTTACTATCTCTACGGCTGTCATATCTTCTACTCTCATCTAGCTCCCCCTTATTCAACCACTTTTGGTACTTCAATACTAGTATCACGCATTGACTTTACATTTTGGAAGAGTTTCTTTTTGTCTTCAAAAACTTCAACCACATCTTTTCTAAAATCAGTATTTACTTTATCAAACTCGTCCAGTGAAACATCGTCCAAATCAAAGTTGTCTATGGCTTCAAAGTGGCTCAAGATAGCTTCGAATTCACTTGTCAGCTTTTCTACCTCTTCGTCTGTGAACTTAAGTTTTGCTAATTTTGCTATGTATTTAACTTCATCTGCTTTTACTTTCATTATATCATCCCCCTTACGGTCTTATTCTTTTTAAGTCTCTTGGAAGCAGTGTTGCTTCTCTTATGTTGTCTAAATTAAGTATTTTCATTGTAAGTCTTTCAAGACCTATGGCAAATCCACCGTGCGGCGGCATACCGTACTTGAAGTTTTCTGTATAGAATTCAAAGTTTTCAGGCAGCATTCCGAAGCTGTTGATGCTGTCTATAAGCATATCGTAATCGTGAATTCTTTGACCACCTGTAGTTATCTCCAGTCCTTTGTATATAAGGTCGAAACTTCTAGTTACCCCTTCTTTACTCTCATGAGGCATTGTGTACATTGGTCTTTTTGCAATTGGGTATTCTGTTAAGAATACAAAATCACTGTTGTATTTTTCTTTTACATATTGTGAGAATAGTTTTTCTCCTTCTGCATCTAGATTCCCTGCAGGGGATCTTTTCCCGTATTTTTCAAGGATAATTTCCTGTGCTTCAGAAAGTGCCAACCTTGGTATTTCAAGTTTTTCAGGAAGTTCTATTCCGTACATTGCAAGTTCTTTGCTGCATGTTTTGTTCAGGTGTTTGAAGATGTGCTCTAAAAGCCCCTCTTCTAAGTCCATTATGTCCTCTTCGTTTTGTATGAATCCCATTTCCACGTCTAAACTTACATATTCACTTAAGTGTCTCCAAGTGTTATGAAGCTCCGCCCTGTATGCGTGCCCTACTTCGAAGACTCTTTCAAATCCTGATCCAACCATCATCTGCTTGTAAAACTGCGGACTCTGTGCCAGGAAAGATCTTTTCCCGTAGTAGTCAACCAAGAACATCTCACTTCCACCTTCTGTTGCAGAGTCAATAAGCTTTGGAGTATGTATTTGCGAGAAATCATTTTGTAAAAGGTAAGATCTGAATCCTTCCTCTATTTCCTGTTGTATTTTGAATACGGCTCTTACTTTCTGTTTTCTAAGACTCATACTTCTATGATCAAGCTGAATTTCCAGCTTAGCATTTATTGTTCTCTTGTTTATATCAAAAGGAAGGTTCTCATATTTTGGAACTCCTAAAATTTCAAGGTTTTCCACAAGTACTTCCACTCCGTTTGGAGCTTTTGGGTTTTCTACTCTAGTACCAATAACCGAAACCGCTGCTTCATTTCTAAGTGTTTTTACGATTTCCTTGTCATCTACTACTAGCTGTACTATACCATCCTTGTCTCTCAAATGTACAAAGCTTACATTTCCCAAGCTGTGGATCTTATGTACCCATCCTTTAACTAGGATCTTTTCACCTTCATACGATTTAATGTCTTTAGAATAAATTCTTTGCATTTGAAACCCCCAATCAATTAAAATGAATTTTTATTTTGATAAATATTTTTCTAAGTTTATAGCCTGAAAAGGCATAAAAAAAACTCTTCACAACTATAGTTGTGAAGAGTGTATTCAACTTTATCAAACAGTACAAGGGTACTGTTTTTACTCTTCAAGGTACGGAAATACTTCTCATAGTACTCGATACCCGCCAACTATAACGTGTTGGTCACGTCTAAGCCTACTAAGTGATTATCTTTTCGGTTAGAAGCTCCAAGGTGTTCTTCATTATAGACTTCGTTACCGGGCTTACACCGTCCCCAGCTCGCTGAAACTACATTCTATAACTACTCTCCTCTTCATCGCATTTACGTGTTTATTCAATTGTAACTTGTTCATTATAATGAAATTTTACGTCTCTTGTCAAATTAATTTTTTTTTATTTTATATTATTTCAAAATTTTATCAATATTTTTTATTTAAAAATTGAATTCAAAGAAACATTAAGAAAAAAAACTGTTTTCAAATAAAAATTTAACTTTTATTTAATCTTTTTTTATGTTAAAATTATCAAAAAATTTATAGGAGGTTTAAAATGACTGGATATTTTTTAAATACATTTTTAAAAATATTTTTCATATTCACACCGTTTTTTATATTCTCTACATTCGTCTCTATGACTCAGGAATATGACAGCTGTCTCAAAAAAAAGCTGGCTGTAAAAGTCATACTTGCGGCTCTTGCAATAACTATTCTGATCTACCTGGCCGGAGATTACATTTTCTACCTTTTCGGTATAAACCTTGACTCCTTCAGGATAGGTACAGGTATAATGCTCCTTTTGACCGCAATACAGCTTGTTAACGGAAGGGACCGTGAACGTACAGACACTGATAAAAACCCGCATGATATAGTTGTTGTCCCAATGGCAACGCCTGTACTGGTTGGTCCAGCCACTATGGGTACCATACTGGTAATGTCATCGGAAACTGCAAGCAGAGTATACAAATTAATTGATGTATCTGCCATTATAGCCGCACTCTTTTTAATAGGTTTTCTTCTGTACATAAGCGGTACCTTGGAGAAGCTTATAAGCAAACAGGGCGTTAAGGTTATGTCTAAGATAAGCGGGCTTATACTGTCAGCCATTGCTTCTCAAATGATTATGACAGGGGTTTCCAACTTTTTAAAATAAATAAGCTAAATGCTAACTTTAATAAAATATTGATCTTCTACGAGTATATAAAAACTTTTTTGGGTCACGAATCGCACTAATGGACACAGAGTTACACGGAGGAAAAGATTGAGTTTCACAGAGAAATTCTAAAAATCTCTAGTTCTCTATATTTTTAATGATTAGTGAGATTCGTGTAATTCGTGACAAAAAATAATTTTGATTTAAAGGTTTCCTCTGTGCAGCTCTTGTTTTAAAGCTCTGTGGAACTCTGTGTCCGAAAAAGCCTTTGAATGAAGTCGGTAATTTATCGCAATAATTCTAATTGGCAACTTGAGTTGAATAAAGATAAAATAAGGAGCGGATTAAATTCCGATCCTTATTTTATCTTTATTTTTCTGTTTAAAAATTTTTCACCGAGATATTTGTCAAATAGATGTATCGCCACAAAACAAAGCGCCATACTCAAGAAACTTACAAGTATACTGCCGCCCTCTCCTACTCCAAATAAACTCGCCACAAAGTAGCCTCCAAAGAAAAAGAACACAGGCACTATGTATACCAATATACCCATACCGAAAATAGATTTATCTTCTATTTCAAACCTCACAGGATCCCCCACCTGGAAATGTCCTTTGGTTTTTATATCTATCTCCTCTACGCCTCGCCCCTCCTCTGTACAGGTCTGACATTTGCCGCAGCTTGTTTTATATACTTTTACCCTTATATATCCGTTGTATACCTCTTTTACTACACCGTTTTTTACCACAGCTAACCTCCCGTCTATAACTAAGTACGATCTTAAATTTCTATCCATTGTACTTGTATTCTAATAATTCATATTTTTTTAGTCAAGATTTTTTTAGATATTTTCCGGTATTCTCTTTATACTACTTACAGCACCCCAGGCCATTATAAGTATACTAATCGGTATAAGATACGGTCTCAGCTTAACAAAAAAAACTGTAAGGCTTCCCAAAATAGGTGCAGCCGCTATTATAAAGGTAGGCACACAGCAGGCAAAACCAGTTAGGAAACTCGGTATTATTCCCAATAACGGTTTACTGCTTCCTTCCAGTCTGCAGATTTTAGGGAGCTTGTAGGTGTACACGACTATTGCTATATTTAAAAATACCAGACTTGAAAGCAGCAGTGCCAGCATAATATTGGGAATAGAAAGGGATATAGCTACCCCTCCGTATATGTAAAATATTCCTATTGCTTCCCACAAGAACGGCGCCCTCATTTTAAAGACTTTTTCCGGCCATCCTTCCACCAGCATAAATTCAAATGACAGAGGTATAAATCCAAACCCAAAATCACCTATACTGTATAAATACATGAAAAAGAAAAATGCCGATACAATCATGCCTGTCCAGAATGCCATTCTGTTTGCTAATATTTTTCTCAGTTTATTCAATTTCCTCACCTCTACTCATACACCCTTGTCTCAGGATAAAATGCAGACCATGCAAACCAAAATGACTCGAAAGCCAAAACTTCTTCCAGCTTTTCTCTCATATCTGCAATTGTCCATAACTTGCCGTTAGTGTCATATATCCTGCTTCCAACGAGTCTAAACTCCAGGTTTTCACCCTTGTAAGTGCTGAGAAATGCTATAGGAGCCTCTATACCGTCATCATATACAAGTATAACTTTTTCCTCTTCTATGTTCATAACTTTTTTCTTCCTTATGCTTTTTTTCCGAACTGCAATTATGTCAGCATCCAGTTTTATCCCCAACACCAACTCTTTTTCACTGTATTTCTTATCTTCGTTCATAATTGGGAAAAGTGCCCCACCTCTTTTATAGTAAGCTTTAGGATCAAAGTAATCTCCGTAAGGATCTTTACGGTAGTTCCTTATATAACCTGTTTTAAACGATAGCACTCTAGCCCGCGGATACTCCAGTTTTGCTTTTTCCCATGTACTCCAGTATATGTTGAAGCTATCCAAAGTTTCCCCTTTTCTGCTTCCGTTTATTGCCCTGCCCAAAATCTGAGGAAAATATGACCTGGTTTTTCTATCATACATGATAAGGTTGCTGTTAACCAGTTTCCCAGATACACCTAGTGTGGTATCCCCTATGAAATACCCTATAACTGTTCCTGTAAGCGGACAATAGGTCACACTAATGTTTTTTCCGGCTACAACATCATTGACTATTTCATGCCATACAAGTATTTTTTGCGGAAAAATCTTTACCTCTCCGTCAATCTCTACTAAGAAAACTGGATCCCTGTCATCCAGGAACCTGTCTGACTTTTTGACTGCCTCATATTTTGGATTGTCTATTGACGGTATCCCGTCCCTAGGCACTCCACCTGAAAAAATGTTTTTTTCATAATTTTCCAGGCTGTATTTTGAAAAGCTCAATAAGCTTATGATTAAAATCATTGTGAGCATCAAGGTTTTTTTCATAGAAAATGCACCTCCTTATACTATTCTACTACATTGGCTACAGGTGCTTTTTTCTCTCTGCAACATAACTTATACTTAAAATTATTGCGGTAAATTCTATTCAAAAATTTTGGACACAGAGTTTCAGGGAGCTTTAAAACAAGAGCTGCACAGAGAGAATACTTTAAATCAGAAAAATTCTTTTTGTCACGAATTACACGAATCTCACTAATCATTAAAAATATAGAGAACTAGAGATTTTTAGAATTTCTCTGTGAAACTCACTCTTTTTCTCTGTGCCACTCTGTGGCCAAGGTTTTTTATTTTAATACAGATAGCAGATTATTTAATTAAAAAAGAGCCTTGTTGGGCCCTTTTGCAACAACTCACTGTATGCTGAATTTTTTTGCCATTCTGTAATACAATTTTTTAGGAATCATTTTCAGGATGCGGTACATCAACTTGTTTAAAAACCCAGGTATATAGATCACTTTCCCCTTATCCAAGGCAGCCATAGATTTTTCCACAACATCTTCAGCCTTCATCCACCTGACCATACCCCTGTTCACCAATTTGCTCTCATCCATACCCAATTTATTGTGAAAATCTGTTCTAGTGAAACCCGGGCAAAGCGACTGCACATTTATCCCTTTATCGGAGAGACTCACATAGAGGGCCTCGGAAAATGTGTTTATAAAAGCTTTTGTAGCACTGTAAAAATGGTTGAACCCAGCAGGTGTAAAAGCAGCCATAGAAGAAACATTTATTATAAAACTTCCACTTTGCATCTTTTTTATCACTGAGTGGCATATCCTGCATGTCGTGTTTAGGTGCACTGTCAGCATCTTTTCCTGTGTTTCATACTCGTCTTCTAAAAAATTTCTTTCATTTCCAAACCCCACATTATTAACAAGCGCCCCCACTTCGTCCAACCCTTCTATAATCCACATTAGCTTATCGACCTCAGCCGGGTTTGAAAAATCCACTATCACAACCTGAACTTCCACTCCATACTTTTTACTTATATCATCTGAAACTTTTCTTATTACCTCCTCTCTTCTACCTGTCAGTATGAGATCATAGCCCATTCCTGCAAGTTTTTCCGCAAAGGCCCTTCCTATTCCGCTGCTTGCCCCTGTAACAATTGCTTTTTTCATCTGTATTTAACCTCCGGTAATATAAAAAGGCTGTTAATTATTCACAGCCCTTTATATAATCTATAAATTGTCTTGCAGTCCTTCCAGACCTTCCATTTTGAGAGATTTCCCACTCAATAGCCCTTCTCTTCAAAGTTTCATCGTCTAAGCTTATTCCATCTTTAGCAGCTATTCCCCTCACTATATCCAGATATTTTTCCTGGTTTGGTGCTGAGAAGCTTACACGGATTCCAAATCTGTCAGAAAGAGAAAACTTCTCGTTTAAAACATCATTTTCGTGGACCTCGTTGTTTCTTTCACTCCAGCTTTCACTTACAAGATGCCTTCTGTTTGAAGTGGCATATATTATGATGTTTTCAGGTCTTTTTTCAACTCCGCCCTCTAATATTGACTTCATCTGCTTATAATCCACTTCAAAGTTTTCAAAAGACAGATCATCTATAAATATTATAAATCTTTTGCCTCTGTTCCTTATATCTTCTATCAAGTTCCCCAGATCCACAATTTGAGACTTTGATATCTCTATAAGTTTTAAGCCCGTATGAGCAAACTTGTTAAGCGCTGCTTTCACAGAAGATGATTTTCCTGTTCCACGAGCCCCAACAAGCAACATATTATTTGCAACTTTCCCTGTAGCAAACGCCTCGGTATTTTTTACGATTATCTCTTTTTGGTGCTCATAACCTATAATGTCGTCAAATTTTATATCATCATAATTTTCCACAGGAAGCAAACCTTCTTCCTTAGCCCAGTGGAAGACAGGACTTTCTGACAGGTTCCCCACACCTTTTTGTTTATACATATCCACAACAATCGAGTAAAACTCTTCTACATCTAAATCCCTGAATTTATTTGTGACTTCGTAAATTTCATCTGAAAAACTTTTCTGCCCCATAGGTTTATACCTTTTAATAACAGGGTCTTTTACCAGTAAATTTGAAAAATCATAAAAAGCTATGCTCCTCAATATCTCCAAATCCTTTTTTACAAGCTCCGCCAGCGAGCTTGATACCTCGCCACCATTTTTCTCACAGGCAACTGCAAAAACATTTTTCGCTCTCATTATTTTATAGACTATATAAGCTGCCAGGATATCCCCCTTTAAAGAAAGATTCTCTGCAAGTATAACTATTTCAGAAGCCAGTTTAAAGTATAGTTTTCTTGCATTCTCACTGGGCATCCCTGAGCTGCTTAGCTCTACAAAAAGCTCTTTTAAAATATTTATCACTTCATCTTCTAATATACCTCTATATATTATGAGTTCATCCAATGGACTCGACAATATCCCCCTATTCATTTATATCCCCCTTCAATCTTGTAGTTCAAATCATTTTTTCATCTCGGCTTTTGTTCACGATTATTTTGGTGAATTTCTACCCATTAAAGATTATACAACTATTCGGCTGTGTTTCAAAATCATTTTTCACAATTTTAACTTAAATTATTCATTGTGATTAAAATTTATAGTCCACAGAGTTTCACAAAGATTAAAAAAGAGCCATACAGAGAAAATTTTTTAAGCCAAAAGATTAATTCTTCATCACGAATCTGACAAATTATTTAAAAAGTAAAAAACCACTGGTTTCCGTTCATTCTCTTTGAAACTCATTTTTTTCTCTGTATCACTCTTTGACAAGCGGAAGTAAAACATTCATGACAATAATTTTTAAAAAGAAACTTGAGTTATTTTAACTTTATCCTTAGTTTTCTTATCCTATTCCACTCTTTCCCAAGAAAACTTTTCAGGTTTTCTGAAGTCTTCATTCCAAAAATAACCCTAAAAAACACATAGGTATAAGTCGTAAACGGCAAAGGGAAAAAAAACATAATGGACGGCACTACACTTTTTTGTTTTAATCCCTGTTTTTTATATTCCTCGCTCCCCAGCTTTCCCAACCATATATTCTCGCCTACGGCTCCAAAAAATCCCACTAAAATTATAGCTATCGACAAGACTATTACAGAATCCCTAACATATATAAGAATTTTTTCTGTAATGTCATAATTGTTTCCCATAAAATCCTCCCTAGAATATTCAAGTGAATATATGTTATTATATTTTATAAATTTACACAAACCCTAATGTCGGTCTTGATACACAGATACTCAGACTATACTACATTTACAGCGTTAATTGAAAAAATCCTCTGTTTTCCAGTTTTTCTAGCCACAAAAGATATAACCGAATTTTAGTAAGTATTATTTCGGTTTTATTAAAAAAAATTAATTGTATTTTTGTTGACACTTTTAGTCAGAAATGGTATTATCACTCTAACAAATTAAATCTCATCTAGAGAGGTGGAGGGGACTGGCCCGAAGAAACCTCGGCAACCTGCAGTATTCTGAAAAGGTGCCAATTCCAGCAGACAGTTCTGAAAGATGGGTATGGATAAAAAAATCCCTACTCCTTTCAAGTACTTTCAGAAAGGAGATTTTTTTTATTAGCGTATCTATAATTATTGTTATTAAAATTATTTTGAGGGGGTACATTTATGTCAAAAAAATTAGGTTTTGAAACACTTCAACTACATGCAGGTCAGGTGCCTGATCCAGCAACGGGTTCTAGGGCTGTTCCTATTTACCAGACTACATCTTATGTTTTCAGAGACACTGAACACGCTGCAAATCTTTTCGCTCTAAAAGAAGCAGGAAACATATATACAAGGCTTATGAATCCAACTACAGATGTTTTAGAAAAAAGAGTAGCAGAACTTGATGGAGCTGTTGGAGCACTTGCCGTTGCATCCGGGACTTCTGCCATTACATATTCGATTTTAAATGTTGCAAAATCTGGTGATGAAATAGTTGCCGCAAAAAATCTTTACGGCGGTACATACAATCTTTTAGCAAATACTATCAATGATTTCGGAATCTCTACAAAGTTTTTTGATCCGGATAATCTTGATGAAATACAGGGGCTTATAACAGAAAAGACAAGAGCTGTGTATATCGAGACTATAGGAAACCCTAATGCTTCTCTTCTCGACGTGAAAAAAGCTGCTGAAATAGCCCATAAAAACGGACTTCCGCTGATTGTTGACAATACTTTTGCCACTCCATACCTTTTTAAGCCTATTGAACACGGTGCAGATATAGTTGTGTACTCTGCAACAAAGTTCCTTGGGGGGCACGGTACAAGTATTGGTGGGGTTATAGTTGACGCAGGTAAATTTGACTGGTCAGATTCAAAATTTGAAAATTTCAACACACCTGATCCAGGTTATAAAAATTTAAAATACTCTGATTTGGGAGCCCCTGCATTTATATTGAGAGCCAGAGTAAAACTTTTAAGAGACACCGGAGCTGCTATAAGCCCGTTCAACTCATTCCTGCTTTTACAGGGATTAGAAACTCTTTCACTGAGGCTTGAAAGACACGTTGAAAATGCAAGAAAAATCGTAAAATATTTAGTTGAAAATGACAAGATAGAGTGGGTAAGCTATCCGGAATTAGACGACAGCCCTTACAAAGCTATTGCTGATAAGGATTTCAAAAATGGTGTTGGTTCTATCTTTACTTTTGGGATAAAAGGCGGAAGAGAAACCGCTAAGAATTTCATAGACAATTTGAAACTGTTTTCCCATCTGGCCAACGTTGCAGATGCCAAATCATTGGTAATCCATCCGGCAAGTACGACTCATGCCCAATTAAGCGATGAGCAGCTGGAAAACGTAGGTATAAAACCAGAAACAATAAGATTATCTGTGGGAATCGAAACAGCTGACGACCTTATAGCTGATCTGCAACAGGCACTAGACAAAGCATTTAGCTAGACAAATAAAAAGGACAGTATATACTGTCCTTTTTATTTGTAATTGTTTTTTAAACAATATTATTTACTTCCCAAGTAGCAACCCTCACTACTTCACCGCTTTTTACATCCAGTCCCGAAGCTTCTAAGAGTTTTAAAAATTCGTTTACCTGACTTTTTTCCTCATAAAGGGCCATTACTATCCCCACTCTTTTCTGTTTCTCCTCTTCACTTATAAAAAACCCTTTGAAAAGAGGCAGTTCTTCAGAAAGGTCTTTATCCAGATTTCTGGCCTCAAAATACGAGGCTTTATCAATTCCTACACCTTCCAAAGCCAAGACAACACTTTCTTTATAATCCTTCTCCAATATTTTTACGTATAAAAAATACATTTTATGCCTCCTATTCCTTTATATCTCCGCTTTTTTTCAATGAATATCTTGTCAACATAGGCCCCACAACTTCAGTTATAAGTGTTGTAAACAACAGTATGTTGAGAATCATATAAGAAACCTCTACGCCTTTTTCACCGTATACAAGCATTTCCTGCCCTGCTTTCATAATCTTCTGCCCGAATGTCCTCTTTATTGATAATGCCAGTGCCAAGCCTACTCCAACCTGTGGTAAAAGGGCAAATCCAACATATTTCTTCACTATATCAGAACTGCCGCTTATTGCAGCACCGAAGCTTGCTCCACCGACTTTCCCGATAGTTCTGGCTATAAAATATATCAACCCTACTAAAAATATGCTCTCAACTGCCAAAACATCCAAGTGGGCTCCTCCAAGAATAAAAAACGAACCTAGAAACACTCCTGTAAATTTTTCCATTATCTCTTCACTTTTTAATGTCAATACATCTGAAAAGTTTGTCAACACAGCACCAAAACTCATTATTGATAAAAGTTCTGAAATGTGAAGTTCCTCAGATATTCCCAAAAGCAGCAGTATAAAGGATACCAAAAGCATCTGCACTATCTCGGTATTCACTATTTTTTTCAGCATAACTAGATAAATAGCCGCAAGGACCCCGCCTAAAGCAACAGCTGAAACTATTGATAAAATTGTCGATATGAGTATGGCATGTATGTCTACTCTTATTCCTTTTATAAGTGCTTTTGAAAAACTTATTGCAAAAGCAAATATTATAAGAGCCATCGCATCGTCTATCCCAACTATGGCTAGTATGGTTGAAGTAAAATTCCCTTTTGACTTATACTGCTTTATTACGGCAACAGTAGCCGCCGGAGCCGTAGCCGAAGCCACGGCTCCAAAAAGTAAACATTTGTAAGTCTCAAACCCAGATATCTTGAGTAAGACTACAACTGAAACAAACGCTCCCAAACATTCCCATATAACGATTAAAAATATACTTTTCCCAAGCTTTTTTAAAACGTCAACTTTTAATTCTATTCCTATTGTAAAAGCTATTATACCTAGAGCTATCGTTGGTATTATATGAAGCTTTTCTATCATTTCTTCGAAGTTATCATGACCCATTATAAATGTCAATATAGTTCCACAAATGACACCTAATACCACATACCCAGTTACTTCAGGTATCTGTAAAAAATTTGAAATTCTCTTATTAAAAAACGCTATAATAAATATTAAACCCAATACAATTAACAAATTATGCTCCATTTTATACTACTCCCGACTTTAGAATTCTTAGAAAAGTTCAACTACCTCTTCAGCTCTTGTCGCACCGAAAAGGATATCTCTCCTGACTTTATTTTTCGCCAAAAGTATCAATTTCGATAAAATTCTGAGATACCTTTTCTGTTCTCCTTCAGGTGCGCCTATCAAAAAAACAGCTTTTACAGGTTCACTATCGATAGAGTCCCACTCCAAGCCATCTTTATTTATTCCCACCACTATAAAAAAATCATCTACCCCTTTAAGCTTTGCATGTGGTATAGCTATACCAAGGCCTATTCCCGTACTTAGTATAGCTTCTCTTTCAAATACCCCTCTTTCAAACAACTTTGCATCAGACAATTTCCCGAGTTCATTGGCTCTTTTTACAAGGCTCTTTATTGTATCCTCAGAAGTTCCTCCCTTTAAAAAGATAACCCCCTCTTCCTTAATCAGCTTTTCCAGCATACGATTCCTCCTATTTATAAATAATTAATTTTTCAAACACTATTTACAGTATAAATTAGAAAATAACACAAAATTTATTATAACACTTTAACAATGGTAATGTAAAATCTAATTTTAGTTTTGTTAATCTATATTTTTAATAAAACTCGACATTTTATATAATTTTTAATATTACTAAATCTAAGATCTCGAAATATTGGGTTTAAATCTATGATTTTTCTGGTGATAAAACAAGGACAGTAAATCGCATTCTTTATTGATTTATTTATGCGGACTTCATCCAAAATTATTCGGCACCTATATTTTTCCATTTCACTTTTTTAAAAAACTCTTTATCAAATCAAAAAAATTATAAAATAATTCTAAAAAACATATTAAATTTTAAACAATAACAACACAGGTTCAATATGTTGAAAACTTGTAAAAGTCTTGTTAAATCTAGGATTAACATTTTAAGTAATTCTTTACATAAATACTTAAGATTAGTTTTTCACTGTTTTTTCGTCATCTTTCACCATTTAACAAACCCTACGGCCATTGAATTAATCTGTTTTTTTTGTTATGCTTTTTTAGAGTGCCTACTTTTATTTCTTAAATTTTAATAAAAAACATAAATACTGATTTATATAATGAATCTCTAGAATCATTTCAATAAATAAAAAATAAAATAATCGGCTTGCTCTATAAATAATAAATTAACCTAAGTTGCTACCTGTAATAAAATATTGAATTTCTTACAAGGACATAAAAAACTTTTTGGTCACGAATCACACGAATAAACACTAATATAAAATCAAAACCTTGGACACAAAGCGGCACAGAGGAAAAGAGTGAGTTTCACAGAGAAATGCTAAAAACCTATAGTTTTCAGTTCTTGAATCATTAGTGAGATTTGTGTAATTCGTGACAAAAGATGTCTTTGATTTTAAAGCTCTTCTCTGTGTAGCTCTTGTTTTAGACCTCTGTGAAACTCTGTGTCCGAAAAAAAGTTTTTTAATAAATTCAGTAATTTATCGCAATAGTAACTTGAGTTAAATTAATAAAATGTTTAAATTTAAAAATGCCAAAATAAGTATTCTGCGGAAATTTATACTGTTGCATTTTATTTGACAATCTAGGTTTTGTACAACGAGGAGAATGGTTATGGAAGAAGTAAAAATATCTAAATCAATAGCACATTGGCAAAAAGATTATCTACACCTTTATATGTTCGGCGGTGCAGTGGGAATATTAAGCGGATTTATTGTGGTTCTTTATAGACTTTCTTTAAACCTGCTAAACTCAAAGCGCCATGATATTTTCGAAAAAATACACCTTGGCGATATCAAGCTTGCAGCTTTTACTTTTATAACGTTTTTAGCAGTTGCCTTTTTGTTATCCAAATTAATAAAAAAGATGCCCATGATAAAAGGGAGTGGGATACCTCAAGTCAAGGGAGTTCTTTTAAGACAGTGGGATTTTAATTGGCTTTCTGAACTACTGGGGAAATTTTTTGGCGGTTTACTTAGCATCGGTAGCGGACTTTCCCTTGGTAGAGAAGGGCCTTCGGTACAGTTGGGCTCGTTAATAGGTAGTGGCATTACAAAAATTTTCAAGAGGAGTGAAGTTGAGAAAAAATACCTTATAACCAGCGGAGCAAGTGCAGGGCTTGCTGCATCTTTCAACGCACCTCTTGCCGGAGTTATATTTTCTTTAGAAGAACTGCATAAGTATTTTTCTCCTGTACTGCTTACCTGTGTCCTGATTGCATCCGTTTGTGCCGATTTTGTTTCCAGGAATTTTTTCGGACTTCATCCGGTATTTAATTTTGAGATAAATCACTACTTTGCCCTTTCCAAATACCCCGCCCTCATAGTGTTTGGAATATTGGTGGGTATAGCGGGTAAAGTTTTCAATATAGGTTTGCTAAAATTTCAAGACTTATACAATCAATCAAAGATGAACTCTACTTTAAAAACTGCTATCCCTATAATAACATCATTTATACTAAGTATTTTTCTTTTTGATGTTACCGGTGGTGGGCATCATATAATAGAAAAAATAAGCAAATCAGATTTTTCCATAAGATTTCTGCTTATAATTCTTGTAATCAAATTTTTATTTACACTTATCTGTTACGGTTCAGGGGTACCTGGAGGGATCTTTCTTCCAATGCTTGTTTTGGGGGCTCTCATTGGAAAAATTTACGGAACACTGCTTACTTTTACCGGCAACTTTGAGCCAATCTACACAACACACTTTATTATACTTGGTATGGCAGCATACTTCACTGCGGTTGTAAGAGCTCCAATAACCGGAAGCGTGCTTATCCTTGAGATGACAGGATCTTTCCATCACCTCTTAAGCCTGGTAGTGGTGTCTATGGTTTCATATATATTTACAGAGCTTATAGAATCAAGACCTATCTACGATCTGCTGTATAAAAAAATGATAAGCAAACAGATAATTGAAGAGGGCGATGAGCAAAGAAAAATCACTATCTTGGTACCGATAACTGCGGATTCATACCTTGATTCTAAACTTATATCAGAAGTATCCTGGCCTGAAAAATGTCTTATTGTTGGAATAAGGAGAGGAGAGGGAGATGAATTTATACCCCGTGGATCGACCAGAATTATATCTGGAGACCACCTTGTGATCCTTACCGACGAAAAGAGTGTCAAGCGCATAAAGCCTCTCTTATACGAGATGGGAACTGAAATATACAAGGGAAACTTCTTTGCAACATCATAGAACATTATTTTGATTTCATGAGTAAATAAGTTATCTGAATAGCTTATTTACTCATTTTTTATTTAAATTTTGCTCCGCGGAACTAACCTAATAAGCTCTATAATTCTTTTGATTTATATGACTTTCTCTGTGAAACTCTTTGTAAAAAAAATTATTTTTATATAAAATCAGTACTTTATCGCAATGCTCTAAACTTCTATTTAAAAAAACGCTCTGAAATTTCAGAGCGTTTGAATATTCATCACTTTTATTTTTATCACACAAATCCCGTAAAGTTCTTCTACTCCCGACTTCTTTTGGTACTTGCACCCCCTATCACAAAAAACACTAAAAAAATAGCAATTATACCTGACACAATAGGAGCTGTTACACCAAATTTTTCATTCAAGGCTCCAGAAACAGGAGAACAAAAGATCACACCAAAGGAACCTGATAAAATTATCGTGGTCATTACTGAAGGATCAACTGTTTTTTTACCCTGTGTTCCAAACGAAAGTATCGACGGATAGAGGGCAGCTGAAAACATTCCTGACAAACCTATACATAAAAATGAAAGGTATAAGCTGTCGGTGAATAGAAGAGCAAGCAGTGAAAAACCAGCTAAAATCGAAGAAGTTTTTATATAGTTTTCAAGCCTAATATAACGCATTATATTAGCTATAACTACTCTTCCGACTACCATAAAAATCCAAAACGAAGATATCCCCAATTTTGAAATTTGC
Organism: uncultured Ilyobacter sp.; assembly: GCA_963668015.2. Lineage (GTDB taxonomy): Bacteria > Fusobacteriota > Fusobacteriia > Fusobacteriales > Fusobacteriaceae > Ilyobacter_A. The sequence continues at coordinate 21,015 of CAXXCR010000006.1, forward strand.
GACTCCACTCCGGATAAAACAAGATACTCCACAATCCAATAGTTTACTATAGCTTCAAAAAAAGTATATAAAAATATAGCCAAAGAAGACAGGTAAACCTTTTTATCCAACCCATTAATTTTAAACTTTTGAGTTTTTCTTTCAGATTCAATCTCATATGAAATAGCTGAAAAATCATTCTTAAAGATCAGTAACATGCTTACACATACAATTAGTAGAAACGCCCTGCATACCACGACCCAAGAAAACCCTCTGTTGATCAAAAAAGCTGCCAGTACCGGAGTCAGCACTGCACATGCCGAGTAGCATGCGTGTAAAACCACCAATTTTGCAGACCTATTGTCATCATAAAGGTTTACTATCATAAAGTTCGCAAAAGACGTATATAGACCTATTCCCAATCCTGCAAGCGTAATATAGATTGAAAAAAGAACTATATTTTGTACCGATGTCAGCCCCAAAGTACCCAATATAACTGCAAAACTAGAAAATATAAGGTTCTTTTTCAAAGAAAATTTTTGTAAGAAGAATTTATTTGTAACTACACTAACTGTTATTGCAGCAGAAAACAGGGTAAGTATATACTGCAGTTTAGATGTCTCGATTCCAAAATGAGATGCCAACTCCAGCTTCATAGCACCCAAAGATATCACAGCTATCCCTACATAAGAAAAAATAAAATACGATATAAGTGCAATACTGTTTTTCCCGCTGGTATTAGTCCTTTTGTAGACAAACTGTGAGTAAATATTATTTAACATGAAACTCCTCCTAAATTAAAATAAACCGCTATAGTCAAAATAGCATACTGTGGCCTGCATTGCAAGCCGATAATAATACATTAGATCTTATATTCATTTTTTTAATATTTAAAAAATTTAGTTTTAGTCAGGTTCCTTCTACAAATTTTCTGTAGCTTTTAAGCCACTTAGAGATATATTTAAAATTTTTAGAGGATACCAGCTTTTCCAAAACACCTAAATATACTTCTTCAGTTTTCTTCACATCCCTGTGATTTACATCCAAATAATTATTTATAAATATTTCTTCTACACCCTGATCACAAAAACAGGCTTTGCTATAAAAAACATCTTCAAATAAACTTTTGGCAGAAATTACCCCCTCATCCAAAAACTCACACAATTCACTGTGGCAGGTTTTACAGAGTGTAACTACATCCGACAATCTTTCATTTCCAAGCCTCTCATAGGTATTGTGGTAGACATCTATATCTATACTGCTGCCGCAGATAGCGCATCTATAGCCGTCTACCTCCATTCTAAACTTTTTTGTGATATTCCAGTACTCAGTTTCCAAATACCCCTTATCCACATTTTTATTCATATCTCTTATACCCTCCAATATAACAATTAAATGCTCGAGCACTATAAAATAAAACTAATCATGTATATATTCTGCTGTTAAAGCCAATGCCACAAGTACGACTACTCCCATAAATATGAGCATCTCCTACACCTCCCGTCAAAACATATTTATTATCCTTAAACAAACGCCCCTTCTTAAAAGTGCTCGAGCACTTAATGCTGTAAAAAATTATTTTATTCATGTATATACTCTGCTGCCAAAGCCAGTGCTATAAGTACAACCACTCCCATAAATATAAGCATTTTCTCCACCTCCAATACAAAATTTATTCACTTCAAAACACCCCTCAACAACCGTGCTCGAGCACTTGAAGTTTGAAAACTTTTAACCTAAACTACTTACGTACATATTCTGCTGTTAAAGCTAAAACTACAAGCGCAACTATTCCTATAAATATACTCATCTCCTACACCCCCTTAAAAATATCACTAGTGCACAGTTAAAAAGCACGCAACCCTTACGTGCTCGAGCACCGACGAGGTTAAAAATAAAAAGAACTTCGAACCTCTGCTCGATAACTCTTACTTGCTATAAGTATACTATATAAGATTAAAATATCCTACAAAAAAAATTTATATTTAATACCCCGTACTCAATAATTTTTTGAGTATGGGATATTAGATATTTTCCGATATTTTTATGCTGGTTTCTATGTAATTTTTTTCAGCTTTTGGGACCTCTTTGAAAACAAGATAGTCATAAATAGCTTTAAACGCCCTGTATCCTATCTCCTCAGGCCTGGAATCTATGGCAAAACCTAGATACCCCTCCGACAAGCATTTTCCGTGTGAGTCCGCTTCATACCCGATTGCTATCCCGAATATGTTTTTTTTAAGTTCAAGCTCCTTAAGCACATCCATCAAAGCTTTTGCATCACCTGTTGACATATACACGGCATTTATATCGTTGCTTTTTTTCAAAATATTTCCAATCCTTTTATAGGAATGCTCGTACTCCTCGTCACTGTAAATAATGTTTTTCACTTGGTAAGCTATTTCCCTGTCGTCCATAAATTTCTCAAAGGCAGTCATTCTTTCCTGGTGAATTGAGAATTTCGGGTTACCTATTACAGCTAATAAGTTCATCTCATCTTTCATTGTTTTTAAAAACAAACTGGCCATAATTTCCCCGCTCTGAACGGCATTCTCACCAAAAAAAACAAGTCTCCTGCACTTAACATCGGTTACTAGGGTAATTATCGGTATGCCAGTCTCTACTATTTCATCCATCTTGGCGGCTATCTCCTCTGAATGCATCACGGCAGTCAAAAGTCCGTCCACCTTTTTTTGCTTGAAATATTCTAGGTTTTCCAGTATAGCCTGTGAATCAAAGTTGTCCACCGAAATTATCTCTATTCTAAGCCTCGAATCTTCTGTTTTGTTTTTTGCGCTGTTTATCCCCTGAATTATTCTTTTAAAATAGATCTCAGATTTTTTCGACAATAACGCTCCTATAATTTTCTCCTCTTCCAGAGTTTTTAATTTTCTGGCATTTTTATTTGGAACATAGTTGTGCTCTTCTGCTATCTGAAGTATCTTATTTTTAACCTCTTCGCTTATCCCCTTACGGTTGTTCAGTGCCCTGTCGACTGTTCCCCTGGACACCCCAGCTAATTTTGCTATTTCTTTTATAGTTATCACCGCTAAGCTCACCTCTTCTGCACTGTTTAACTCTTTGCTTTCACTACTAAGCTTATCTGTTTTAATCTGCTTTGTCAACATCAAATTCTCTGTTTTTCATACTTTTAACTCAACTATTTAAGCTGAATGCCTTCTAAAATCTCCTTGAAATGCAATGGTGCCTCGAGAGGCTATTTCACCTGGAGCTCTTGATTTTCAAAGATTTTCAGACTATACTCATATTACTAAAGAGGAATATTACATCGAAGGGAAGTGATCTTATGAATACTATAGTTAGAGGAGTAAACTTAGAACTTAGCAATGCAATTGATATGTACGTCAGAGAAAAGTTTAAAAACATCAACAAGTACTTTGATCATTTAGATGAACTGGAGATAGTACTCAGCAACACCGGAAAAAGGAATTTCCAAGTTGAAGCCTTGGCGAAAGTAAAAGGGCACAACTATATTCTTAAAACAGAAAATGAAGATATGTACAAGGCCATCGATAACGCCAAGTTAAAAATGAAGGAACTCCTTATCAAGGAGAAAAATAAAATAATAGACAAGAAAAGAAAGCACATTGCATAGAGCCGGGATTCCGGCTTTTTTATTGGGCTAACTGATCCCATTTTTCACAAAATTTATTAATACTTATCTTATTTTTACTAATAAACAACCTTCTCAATAAAAGAATATAAAAAGCGGGTAGATTTCTCTAGCCGCTTTTTATACTTCACTCCTCAATGTAGTGGTTTTTATTTCTTAATGTCCAGACGATACTTTTCAATCGTCATATGAGTTTTTCATACATTGGGTCTCTATTTAGTATCCCGAATTCTCTACACTTTCAACTCCAAATCCCCTATCATCAATAGTTTCACCGACAACTTTAACCCCACTTGACCTCACTCTGCTGCTGCTTTTTGTTTTTGCCTTTAAGTTTATTGAAGGTTCCGGTACGAGCAGTGTGAATTTAACCTGTTTTTCAGATCCAAGAGCATCTACTACATCTGCATAAAGTGTTGATCTTGATCCTGGAACGAGGTTTCCTTTATCAATTAGTATAGTATCCGAAACATTTGATGCTTTAAGTATCGTGCTAGGAACAGTGCTGAGGTTTGTGTAAGTTGTGCTGGAACTATTGTCATATGTTGTTATCGTACTTCTTCCATTTTTTGCAGTAATTTTACTTACTTTGTAAGCTTTCAAACCTGAAAGCTCAGATACCTGGCTAAAATCTAGCTCAAAGCTGTATTTTCCAGATGAGCTCAGGTATGAACCGCTGGACATCATGTTGCTGTCTGAATTGATGTCAGTATCTATTACGATGCTTTCTGTATATTCATTTCCTATTACACCCGAAGCACCATACGGGGTTACTTTAACTGTATTTTTAGAATTCGCCTGAAGGTAAAAATCATTTATGCTTGCATCATTAGTATTAATGTCGTTCAAATTCAAAGAACTTTGCCCGGGGCTCAATTTGCCGTGATTATAGTATTTTGTCTCGCCGTTTAAATCCACTCTAAACAACTGTACCATGTCGCTGCCGTCTTTGTCTATCTCACCGTAATATTCACCGGTTACATAAATATCAGGTTTTGATGAACCCGAAAATAAAGCTCCTTTAGAAAAGCTGTACCCATTTTCTGTCGGGTCCTCCAAATTATTATATCCAGATATTCCTGTGCTGGAGTTCATCCAATCTATTCTATACTCTTCATATCTTTCAAGAGTAACATTGGAAGGAGGTGTATTTAAAAGCTGGCCGGATACCGGTTCTGTCGAAGTGTTTCCTGCTTTGTCTATGGCATTTATAGTGAAAAAAGCGTAGCCAGTACCACTGTCGTCTGTTGTTAAATTTTCTACTGTAAAAGACAATGTAGATGTATCTGAAACAGGGAAACCGAAGTTATCTGTCAAGCTTATCCCGTTCTCAGCTATACTGTAGGTATCCAAATTGTAGTCCGTTACAATACAGCTTACCTCTACATCATCACCGTTTTTAAACGGGAGTTCATCCGGAAGTCCAAATGCGGACTCTAACTCAGGGTAGAGGTCTCCGGTTTTTTTCAGGCTTGTATCTATCACTGGTTTTATTGTATCCACATAATAGTCAGATACAGCCCCGCTGGAATCAACCTCTAGTGCTATGCTCGCTAAAGAAACTTTATTGCTAGTCTCAACATTTCCGGCTTTATCAACAGCCATTACCTTGTGTATATGATACCCGCCGTCATTTGTATGTCCAGAAACATCCGGCGATATAACGTCATCAAAGGAACTGTTGTTTTCCAAAACAGCTCTATAGTATTTGACATCCGATATACTGCTCCCATTATGAGGCTCACCTACTATATCAGGATCAGCGGCATCGATGTCTGATTCACTGCTGCTGTAAGAAAAAATATTTATGTAGGCCCTTGTCCCGGTAAGTCCAGTAGTCAACTCTTCTTCAGAACTCCCGCTTCCTTCCTCATCACTGCTGTAAACTATCGAAGAACTGCTGTCGTTTATATATTCTTCAGTGGATGCAGCTGCTTCTCCGCCAGGGTCTTGGTTGTCAATATATAAAACCTTTATCCTCTCTGAGTCTTCATCTGTACTGCCCGCGTTAATATAGGCGGCACCGTTTTCAACGAAGTTGCTTAATTGGAAAACATATTTGTAGTTTCCAGAGCTCGGGTCGTATTCAGTGTAGATCGGGCTTGAGCTTACCCCGTTCAATAGCAGGCTTATGCTCTCATCAAATGTGTACTTTTCAGGTGTAATTACCGCATCATAGTTAGCGGTTACAATTACAGTGTCGCCCGACTTTGCATAGTTTCCTCCTTTACTCCCTTATCAAGCCCTATAAGCGAGTCCCCTGTATTGGTAAAATTGGCACTGGAATAAGAACTGACCTCATCTGTACTAAATCCCAACGATGTCCACAGCGCTTCAGTTATCTCATTATAGACAGATACACTGTTTACCCTTACAACAGGCAATACTATGTCGTCCAACACTTTCTCAATGGTGCTGCTGTCAGACGTACCCCTCATAACTATGTCAAAACTTCCCTGTGTTGGGTCATCCAATGCTTGAAGCAGGGTTTCATAAGAAGCTTCAAATGAAAAATTATGCACAAGACCTCCCAGTCCACTTTCTCCACTGCTAAAAAGCGGAGCTGCAGTCTGGTCGTAGCTTCCGGAAATTCCGTCGGACTTGTAAACCTCTATATCCATGCTTCCCAGTGAATAATCTGTGGTGTTTATCCCCGTATCCACAAAAGCGTAATACACAGCATCTGTAGACACAAGCCTTCCCTCTATCAAAGCGTAAAAATCGCTGGTGTTGTTTACTGGATAAATGGTGTCCACAAGACTTGCCGACATCCCACTGGGCTGCTCGATAAGGGAGTAGTAGGCCGAATCCCCCTCAGGATTTATCGGAACCATGTTCAAGGTTCCCAAGTCTTGGTGGTAGTCATATGTATAAGTCTTTGAACTTGTATCGTACACTGGTTCAGTATCGAAATAACTTCTCGACATTGCATTTACAACTGTGGTGTAATCCCCTGTCTCCAGGTTTGGGTCGGTCAAATTGTCGTCATCAAGCCATAACCAGTTTCTGGATTCGGACTGGACTATATTCTGAACGTCCATCTCCACGCCGTCTACCTCTTCAACGGTACGGTAGGCGATCTCGTACTTCACGTTTGAATTGGTTCTGTTTATTACAACGTTATTTGACTCTATCACACAGCTGTAAACTCTAGCAAAAGCTGTTCCACTGTCGGTAGTCAGCTGACCTGTCTCGTCCACCAGGTAATAGTCCTGTAAGTTTTGGTCCATGGTTATTATATCTTCTACAGTACCAGTTCCTATCTGGAGGCTCACAGTAGGGTAATAGTACCCATCCTCTCCAACAAGCATTTTATATGTAGTATCATCCGCCGCATCATAATTCGGATAATATGTCTGGAATATTTCCAGATAATCTTCATATTCCTTCGAACTCGTATCGTAGGTTTTGGCTACTTCATCTGGTTCTGCAGGACTTGGATAGCTTCCATTTGGAAAAATTACATCCATCATTGTTGAATCCAGATGTTTGAGTGAGTTAGAGTCGTATTCAGGGTTTATCGGGACAATAATCGCAAACTGAATCGTGGATGTATTTGCTGAATAACTCGCCTGATAAAATGACAGAAAAACAAAAATAAACAATAAAAACATATTGTGTATCACTTTTTTAGTCTTCAAACTACACACCCCCTGTTTCTTTTAATTAGCTTACAAAATTTATCTATTTACCTGAGATTTACTTGATTGCCTCAGTAAATACTTCAACTGATCTTTTATTAAATTAAGTTCCACTAAACCTTTTTAGTTCCTCTACGCCTTCACCTTGTTGAGCCCCTCTCTGCAAACTATCATATATCATTAAATTTTATGATGCTTGAGCAGTGCATGAGCTTCACCATAATCAAGATATTTCAAAACAGCATTAAATATTTTATGCGACATTTTCGACTGTTTTTATAATCATTATCACTCTATACCCCAAAAATATTTTCTCTCCTTTTTTTTGAAAATGATTTTTTAATTTATTTAAACCATAAAAGTTATCTAGTAGACTTACATTATTTCTATTTTTACCGGCGTTATCATATGATAAACTTTTAAATATTTATTTTTTCGATAACTTGATATTGTAACTGAATTTATTTTATATATTAATTAACCGTGATGTCGATTCTTATAGAAGTTTGAGATCAAATTTCAAACATACCAACAAAACAGCTGTTTTAATCTTAATAGAAAAATAGAAAGAGTTTAGGAGGTATACCTCCTAAACTCTTTCTATTTTAAGATCGCAGCTAATTATATTTATACACTTCATTGAATAATTTATATTAAAGATACTATAATTTATTAGGATTACACAAAAACATAGAAGAAATAAAAAAAGCAGCCTATGAGGCTGCTTTGCATTCAAATGGTGCGGAGGGAGAGACTTGAACTCTCACGTCAAAGACACTAGATCCTAAGTCTAGCGCGTCTGCCAATTCCGCCACCCCCGCGTGGACAAGAATGATTATATCATATTTCAAAAATTTGTCAAAAGTTTTTTTCAAATTAATCCAAAAAGATATTATTTGCAAATAATCCACTCTATTTACTCTTATTCCAATTCACAGGTAAATAATTAAAAATAATTTATCAAATTAACCCATACTCACAACTTTTATCGCCTATAATATATATAGGTAGATAGTCCTCTACTTAGTATTATAGTTACTTCCCAGTCCATCGTTGGAGGCCCGCAAGGGCCTCTTTTATTGTGTCACTCTGCTATTCGACTTATACGATAAAATACTGAATTTATCTAAAAACCTTTTTGGACACAGAGTTTCACAGAGATTTAAAACAAGAGCTTCGCAGAGAGAACCCTTTAAATCAAAATCATTTTTTGTCACAAATCACACTAATCTCACCACTCATTAAAAATATAAAGAATTAAAGGTTTTTAGAATTTCTCTTTGAAACTCACTCTTTTCCTCTGTGCAACTCTGTGGCCAAGGTTTTGATTTTCTATTGGTGTTTATTTGTGCGATTCTTGACCCAAAAGGCTTTTATGTACTTGCAAGAAATTCAATATTTTATAAAAACATCTGTACAAGTAACTTTCCTTATTAAAAAAATGTAAAAAAAAATACCCCAGCTAACTTGGAGGTACTTAAAACTAAAAAAAGCAGCCTCATAGGCTGCTTTGTATTCAAATGGTGCGGAGGGAGAGACTTGAACTCTCACGTCAAAGACACTAGATCCTAAGTCTAGCGCGTCTGCCAATTCCGCCACCCCCGCGTGGACAAGAATGATTATATCATATTTCAAAAATTTGTCAAAAGTTTTTTTCAAATATATCAAAAAATACATCATTTACAAATAATTCCATCTATATAGCTTTAATTCACTTTAAACCTTCACCAGTATAAAACTCATATTATCTTTTGATATGTCATATATCTTTTCTACGAGCTCTCTTCCCATACTTTCTAAGTTTCCTATCCCTGAAAAAATATTTTCCATATCCTGTTTGGACAGTAGTTCCCACACACCGTCTGTACAAAGAAAAAATATCATCTCTTTCTCCAAGTCAATTTTTTTTAAAGTGTACTCTCCCAATTTTTCTTTTTTATTCCCCAATAAGCATGAGGTTATTATATTTCTCATCGGGTGTTTCCTTATGATTTCGTCACAATCGGGATTTTTAGCAAAAACACGCTGTACCATCGTGTGATCGGTGGTAAGCTTGCTTATACTACCATCATTGTATAGGTATATCCTGCTGTCTCCAACGTGAAACACATAGGCATAATCACCACAAAACGAAAGGCCCGATAGAGTTGTACCCATATTCAAGCTGCTGGGATCTTTTTGTGCATAAACATCCAGGCTTTTTTTAGCCGCCTTCAATGATTTTTTCACATCTGATTCCTTGCTTAAGGCAGGTGCTTTTCCTATATAACTTCCCAATACCAGCCTGCTGGCTATGTCACCTGTTGCCTGTCCACCCATTCCGTCTGCTATTGCAATAACTATATTTTCCCCCTCTACAAATTCAACTTTAGGAAACTCCATATCCCCCTCATTTATCATCATATCGCCTATTAACAGACTGTCTTCATTTTTTTTCCTCACAAATCCCCTATTGCTGTAATAACACACTTCCATTTTCCTACACCTCCTGATATTGGAGCATTTACTTTATTTTTACCCCCATTCTTTTAATTTTCCTCTTAAAGCATCAATCAAAATTCCCAGACCTACTAAACTCAAAAATACTTAAAACAAATTATTAGTCAGTTTCAAAGTGAGTGCATTTATCATTTCCGAAAAACATATTGATATTTTCGAATAAAAAGAGGAACAATAGTATAATTATAGAAGTATATTTATATAGAAGATAATAATCATTTGATTCGATTGTGTCAAGATAAGTTCGCAAAAACTTCACTGATACCCCATGTTAAGATTTAGGCAACTTTTATTCTATTTTCTTTAGTTGTTTCTATTACTTTTGGATTAATGTACGATCTGCCAACTGACCAATCCTCACTGTACTCGATCATGTAAGTAGTAATTAATCTGATATATGAGTCTAAACTTGGAAAAATCCCTACAACATTACTGCGTCTTCTGATTTCCCTGTTTAAGCGCTCAAGGACGTTAGTTGAGGAAATTTTTCTAGAATCTATTTCTGGAAAATGATAAAATTGCAGGGAGTCCTCTAGGCCTTCTTCTAAACATTGAATTGCCTTTGGGTATTTATTCTCGTATTCTTCCATAAAATTAAAAGCATAGACTTTAGAGCTTTCGTAGTCTGATTGAAGCCATATTTGTTTCAATTTGCTAGAAAAGCTCTTTTTTTCTTTTGATGGGATATGTGCTAATATATTCCTCATAAAATGAACCTTACACCTTTGCCATGAACTTCCGTTAAAGGAGCTTTGCGTAGCTTTCATAAGACCTTTATGCGCATCAGAAATAATCAACCACACGTCCTCCACTCCTCTAGATTTCAAGTTATCAAAAAGAATTGTGTAGGTTTCTGTAGATTCTTCCATCATTGGTTCGATGGCTAAAATTTCTCTTCTGCCATGCATATTCACAGCCGATACCACAAGAACAGCCATGTTTCTAACTCTTTTACCATCTCTAATTTTTTCGTAAAGCGCATCTACCCAAATGGCAGGATAAGTTTTGTCTAGGCGTCTATTTCTAAACTCCTCAACCTGCTCATTTAATTCACGTGTGATATTAGATACTTGCCATGAGAAATAGAGTCTATACCAAGACTTTTAGCCAATTTTTCAATTTTACGTGTAGATACTCCGTTGATATATGCTTCTTGGATAACATTAAGCAGCGCTACTTCTGAGCGCTTTTTTTCGTTGATAAAAAAAGGAATATACCCTCCTTTTCTAAGCTTGGGAACCATTAAATACATAGTACCCATCCTAGTATCAAATCTTCTTGAACGATATCCTGAACGATAAGCTGTGCGCTTAGAGTTTCTTTCAGATTTTGATGCTCCAATTTTAGATTTAAGTTCAGCCTCCATCATTTCATCACAAAGCCATTGAAGCATAGAAAGCATTGGATCAGCCTCTCCGATAAATTTTAATAGCATTTCATGAAAAGATGGGGTAGAATTACTATTAGCCATTGATTACCAACTCCTTTTAAGATTTTGTTTAGTCGCTTAATCTATACGGAGTAATCAATGGCTTTCTTTTTTGCCAAAAGAACTTTTGCGAATATTATTTTACACTATCTTTGATTCAGCATCTTATAGAGCGTTTTATTTTAAAATATATATCCCAATTAACATTATTATCTTACAAATTTTTTACACATTTATTTTAAATTTCTATTTTGACAAATGATTTTTTTTGGGATAAACTTATTATTGAAAAAGGTATATTTTTCTATTTACATAAATCTGAAGAGGAGTTGGTGAAAATGCTTGTAATGAGTGGTACTATCAAGGAAACTGGTAAAACGGAACCTTACAAACTACTGGAATATGTAGAAAAAGAAGGAACGTTTGATTTTTTTCGAAAGATTATCAGAATTATTCTCAGAAAAAGATTTTGAATCAAAAATATGCGACTTAACAATCAGAAAAGGAAAAGATGAATTTATTTTCGAGGAACTGGGCATTAGAGAGTTCATAGAAAAAGTTTTTTCTCTATCTGGAAATATGCACACACTTAATGGGTATGAAAAACTGGTTGAAAAAATAGAAGGTGACGGCGATTTAGACTGGACGCTGATAGATATCCTTAGACAAGTTAGAAACGGTGAAATACTTCAAGCTGCTTCAAAATGTAAGTTTTCAATAATTTTAACATTTAACAGCCCTGTGGGCTGTTATTTTTTTATACCTGTGCTATAATAAATAAACTCTGTACAAAGACAAAGTTAATAAGTCGTATATCAAAAGATAGGAGGAAATACATATGTTTGAGGGTAAATTTTTTCGCCTTGCCTGCGGCACTATTTTGATTTTGGCTATAATATTTTTGGCAAATCAGGTTTCTTATGTTTTAAAACCATTGGGAACTGTAATTTCTTTTATCCTTCTCCCGCTTATGCTGGGGGGCTTTCTATACTATCTTCTGAGACCTATGGTTCGCTGGATATACTCAAAAATAAAAAACAAAAATACCTCGATACTCTTATCTCTCATTATAGTGATCGGGGTGCTGGTATCCATATTTTATTTTGGCGGAAATATAGTATATATAGAGATAAAAAAACTCATAAACTATCTATCTCAAAATTACAAAATCAGTGAAAATTTTTTGGATAAATTAACAGGCATAGGAAATCAACACCTTGGATTCCTATCACAGCTCGATATAAAAGAAAAGTCCATCTATTTAATGCAGGAGTTGGCAAAAAAACTGGCCAACTATAATCTTATGGGAATTTTTTCCTCCCTTAAAAATCTTGGTATGATAATAATCCTTATACCGTTTGTACTGTTTTACCTATTAAAAGACGAAGAGTTGGTCTATGATGCTCTGGTAAAATTCATTCCAGGTAAAAACAGAGATAAAGTTGAAAAAAATCTGTCCGAAATCGACCAGGTTCTTTCTGACTATATAAATACCCAGATCATAATCGCGATAATTTTGGGTATATTGATGTTTATCGGTTATCTTATAATAAAGCTACCCAATGCATTTGCACTGGCCCTAATATGCGCTGTGACATCTCTGATACCGATACTTGGACCTATAATCGGCACCTTGCCCGCTATTTTCGTGGCAATTTCCGTAAACGCCTTTATGCTGATAAAACTTTTTATAGTCATTGTAGTTTCACAGTACTTGGAAGGAAACATTGTCAGGCCTGCTGTTCAAGGGGAAAAACTGAACATACACCCTCTGGTAATAATATTTTTGATTTTAAGTTCAATTACTCTTTTCGGTGTATTAGGGGCGCTTTTTGCAGTACCTGTTTATTCTGTAGCTAGGATACTCATATCGAACCGTGATACTTTTAAAGAGAAAAATATCCAGGCACCCAATAATAAAAGTACATAACTTAGCTCAAGTTGCTACTCAAAATTATTGCAATAAATCACTACATGCCTTAGGCCAAAGAATTACACAGAGATTTAAACTAAGAGCTGCACAGAGAAATGCTCAGTTTATAGATTATAGAGAACAGTGAATAAATATTTATTCATTATTAGCTGCTAACTGATTTATTTACTCTGTGAAACTCACTCTTTTTCTCTGTTTCACTCTGTGACCAAGGTTTTATATTTGTGTCAATTTCTGCAATTCGTGACTAAAAAATAATTTTTTACAAACTTATAGGAGATTTAATATTTTGCTTTAAATACAGGTAACAACTTAGCTTAACTTCATGAAAACTTCCTGTTAAACGAATATTATTTAATTTTTATTAAATAAAAGGAAAATAGAAAAAAATAAGAAAAAATATATATAAATCCACTGGGAATTAATTTTTAGATATTTTTTGTCGTCATTTCAATAAAAAATCAGTAATCATTTACTGTCAAGGAGGGATTTTAGTGGGAAGAAAAGAGTTGGCAAACGAAATCAGAATGTGCTTGAATGAAATGTACAAGCTGGAGGAAAACCTTGAAAAAGCTTATGCTGAAGAAAAATGACATACTTATAAAGATTTCACTTCCAAACTTGAGGAAATCAATGAGAAATATGTAGAATTGAGAAAAGAAAGAGAAATGTGTGAAATCGAGAAAGGAAAGAAATAATTGTTGCTGTTAAGATTAAAAATGGACTGCTAACAAGCAGTCCTATTTAATTTCATATAAAAAATAAAATACTGCAGGGAGGTAGCTATGTACATAGCTTTTTATGTATCAAGCCACGGTTTCGGTCATATGACGAGGTGTCTGGCTTTAATTGAAGAAATACTATCAAAGAGTGATCACAATATATATCTGGCATGCCAAAAAACTCAAAATGATTTCGCAAAAAAATATTTGGATAAGTTTAAAGGGAGAGTCGTTTACAGTGATCTCAATACAGATATAGGCTTAATAAACAGGGAAAAGTCCCTACAAGTTGACAAGGATGCTATGGAGACAAGTATTCAAGACTTCATAAACTCTTGGGATCACCTCGTGTCAAACGAAATAACTAAACTTTCAAACATAAAACCTGAAATTTTTGTTACAGATATAAGCCCGATAGGAATTTTGGTGGCAAAAAAACTCAATAAAAAAGCTATCGGAATATCAAATTTCACCTGGTTCAATCAATATTCCCATATCGGACTTAGTAAGTCTATAATTACAACTTTTAAAGAAGTCTACGAAAAACTGGATCTTTTCATAAACTACAAGCTACACCTAGACACAGAACATCTTAACTGCAATACCGATCCAGCAGGTCTCGTATGCAGAGAGCTAGATCCTAGCAGGATCAAATATATAAGATCAAAATACGGACACAGCATCTTTATAAGCTGCGGTAAATCTGCAGAACTAAAAAAATAAACTTAAAAAATTATAACGGAACAGTGTTCTATACAGAGGGAATAAACATAGAGAGTGATTCCAAACTAGTGAAACTTCCACACAACACATTAGACACCCAGAACTATATGGCTGCCTGTGATGCAGCTATCATAAAAGCCGGTTGGGGCAGTATCGCAGAAGGACTAATCGGTCATACTCAACTCCTTCTCATAGAACGAGAGGGAGTTTTAGAAGACAGCTTTATGATAGAATTATTGAAATCAGAAAAATTAGCAGCTTCCATAAGAGAAGATCAACTGCAGGAGCTTGACTTCACCGAAATTTCTAAAAAAATTAGCCATATAGACGCAAATAAACTCCAAACAGTAAAAAACGATCTAAATTCTGTAGTTTCAAAAATCTTAAATATTGTTTAATTTTTTGATATCTTCCAACATATAGTTTCTACTTAAACTTACTTGTTTTGAGTATTCTAACTTCAATTGCGATTTGACTATATGATAAAACACTGAATTTATCTAAAAAATTTTTAGGGCACAGAGTTCACATAGGTTTAAAACAAGAGCCGCATAGAGAGAGTCTTTTAAATCAAAAAATTCTTTTTGTGTATTTACAAGAAATTAAATATTTTGATTCAAACACCGGCAACACTTGGGTTATTTTTATGTAAAACAGTATCCAAAATCGCTTTTAATGATTGTTTTTTGAACTAAAAAAGTGTATAATGTTTAAAAAAGGAAATATAACTCAAGGAGTTGAACATGAGTAGAGAGACTTTGCAGTTAAACGTACACGATTTTAGAAAAATAGCAAAAAGCTTGTCCAACCAAGTTAGAATCGATATACTAGAACTTATAAAATCAGAGCAACTTAACATAAACGAGATCGCTTCCAGACTTGGTATACCATTATCAACTGCTACTGTTAATGTACAAAAGCTGGAGGAAGCCGGCCTAATTTATTCTAAATTACAGCCTGGAATAAGGGGTTCTCAAAAAATATGTTACCTAAATTACGACAAGATTATACTAACTCTTGCAAGCGGAGAAGAAAATAAAAAAAATGAAAATACAAAATACATCTCTATGCCAATTGGTCATTTCGTCGAATGCCAGGTCCAACCTGCCTGCGGGATACTTTCAGAAAATGGCCCAATCGGTCTTTATGATGATGTTAAAAGCTTTTACCTGCCAGAAAGAGTCAATGCACAGCTTATCTGGATTGGCAGCGGTTATTTAAAATATCATTTTCCAAATGACATCCCTTATGGTGCAGTGCTTGAATCTATAGAACTTTCCACGGAAGTATGCTCTGAATCTACACTGTCAAAAGTGAGCAACCCTTCAGACATAACCATTTGGATTAACGACATAGAAATAGGCACCTGGACTTATCCGGCGAGCTCAAGCAGCAAACGTGGGAGACTCACTCCTACCTGGTGGGAAAATCACAATGTACAATATGGAATTCTAAAATGCTGGAAGGTAGATGAGACAGGCTCCTATATAGATGGAGTTAAAATTTCCGATACTAAATTGAGTGAACTTGACTTGCTGAAAAGCCCATTTATCTCATTTAAAATTGGTATAAAAGAAGATGCAAAAAACAAGGGCGGATTAAACTTGTTTGGTGGAAAATTCGGTAACTACGAAGAAGACCTTTTATTACGCCTAAACTATAACTTTAACAATAAATAAAAAGAACTCAGATATATATCTGAGTTCTTTTTATTTTGCATCTCCTCCAAGCGGTCTGAAAACCATACTCTCGTCGCCGCCATTTAAAATTACAGCCAAAGAGCCCGGACCATAGTAAGAGAAGCTATCGATATTATTTAAATCTAAAAATATTTCGCCGCCATTTTTAAAATACAAAAAAACCATATTACTCTTATGCCCTTTAATCTCCATACTTTCTAAAAATCCGTAAATTTGAGCACCGGTACCCTTCACAAATATCTTTACCTCTATTTGCCGTTGTAAAAACTTTTCTAGCATCCCGTAGATTTTGAACCTTCCCTCACTTGTGTTAAACTTCTGTTTCTCCACAATTATCAATTTAAACTCCACCCTTCAAATTTAAAAATCAGATAAAAAACAAGTTCTTATAATAGTAATATAAAAATTTACCTGGATTTCCTTGTAGTATAATATTTAAAGATAGGAGGGATTATAATGAAAATTGAAAAATATGATTTTGGGAAGATGATCTTAGATGGAAAATCATATGAATCGGATCTTATAATATTTCCGGAAAAAGTACAATCTTCTTGGTGGAGAAAAGAGGGACACTTTCTTCAAATAGAAGATATAAGCAGCATCCTAACAACAAACCCTAAACTTGTAATAGTAGGTAGCGGGTATTACGGATGTATGAAAATTTCTCCTAAGGTAATAGAAGAATTCAAAAAAAGAAATATTGAGCTTGTATACACGGATTCTAAAAATGCCGTTGAAGAGTTTAACAGGAGAGAAGAAAAGGATAAAGTAGCAGCTTTCCACTTGACCTGTTAAAACTTTGACACCTCTTATAGTTATGAACTAAACGGATAGACGCGAATAAAACTCTTCCCCACAAAAGAAATCTTGATAATTTAAATAATTCACGCATTCAACATAATGACTTGATATAGTTTAAAATTTCCTGCGTATGTTTGTATAAAATTATTGGAACTAAAATAAATTAGAAAAGATCATTTATGTATAATTCAATGCAAAAAACTGTATTATTTTAAATGAATTTGATGAAATTAAATGTATATCCTATATATAGAGAAATGGGCTGCCTCAATTTCAATTATTTTTAGGGATGAATATCGAAATTACATATAGTTATATTGAGGTCTTTAAAGCAAAAGTTTTTTATAATTCTGTACATTTAGTTTCTTTGATATCTGATGTACGGCAGCCCATTTTTGACAATGTATTTTTTTTTGATGAAATTTATAATTTGAAATGAAAAGGAAATAAGTTTTAACTTGTTTAAAAGGAATATAAAAATATAAAGTTGTAAAAAATAATATAAAAGTTTTAATAAGTTTAAATTATATAAATGAAATAAATGAAATAATAATGAAAAGAAAAAATAATGCAAACTAGATAAAATGATTTAAAAAAGATTTTAAAATTTACATTACAAGTTTAACCTCAAGATAAAACAAAGTCAAGTGTTTTTTTAAAATAAATCAAATTTAATTCAAGTTTAAAATTAAATTTATAAATGTGTATCAAAATAAGATTTTAGATATAGAAAAAACATAAAACTCTGATTTTCAGAAAAACTTATGCTTTTTTGCTTAAGTATTGACCTGAATTTTTGTTTGTTTTTAATATATCTACAAATTTATCAAACTATTCTGAACTCATCTCAGTCTCACGTTTACATTATTTTCACACACGCAGTTTAAAACATCAGTTCTGCTACACCCCAATATCTACGCCATAAATGTCACAAATATAAAGAAGTTAAACATTGAGTTTTTATACTAAAAATATACACTTTTAATCCCAGTTGTCCAGAGTTTTTTTATAATGATTAATTTTGTTGTTTTTTTTGAAAAAATATTTGACATCACTATACAAACATGTTATTATACATCTATAAAATCAAATAACAAACACGACTCTTGTAGGCTTGTTACTATTCAATTAGGCAAAACCTATGTTGGAGCATAAATTAGAATTCAATTATATTACACTTGGGATTATTATGTGGTAATATTTTAGTAGGGGATTGTATTTATGCTTTAACGTAGGTTTTTTTGTTTACATAAAAGGAGCCAATATGAAGATAATTAAAGTTATCAACAATAACGTTGTGTTAATAAGTGGAACACAAGAAAAACTTGTAATGGGCAAGGGAATCGGTTTTGGAAAGAAATCCGGCGACGAAGTTTTTCCTGAAAAGATAGAAAAAGTTTTCAGCTTGGACCAAACTGAATCAATGAACGCCGACACTACCTATAAAAGTCAGGTTCTAAAGTGCATAAAAATATTAGATGATGTAAAACGTTACGCAAATGAAAAGTTCAACATTAAATTCGGTAAACAGTCCTATATGAACCTGTTTGATCACATGTTGTTTTCATTTGAAAGAAAAAAATTCAATATGGAGCTAAAAAACACTCTCTTGGACGAGATTAAAACACTCTACAGAAATGAGTTTCAAGTAGGGCTTTATGCAGTGAAATTAATCAAAAATGAGCTCCAAGTGGAAATGCCTGAAGATGAAGCAGGATTTATAGCACTGAATTTAAAAAACTCGGTAGACGAGCAATCTATGAGTGTAACACTTCAAAAAACAATGGTTATAGGCGAGGTAATCGACATAATAGAAGAAGTCTTAAAGACAAGACTGGAATCCTACCCGTATCATTACGAAAGATTAATAAGACATTTAAAAGATCTCTGCGACAGAATGATTACTAAAGCTGAGATACTTGCCGACGATACGGAACTGCTTAACTTCTTAAAGCATACTTATCCTAAGGCTTTTGAATGCGCCATTAAAGTGGGAGTTCACCTCGACAAATCCTATGACTTCAATTTTACAGACAGTGAAAAAGCTTATCTGACCCTTCATCTAAAAAACTTTATGGAGGGTAGGGAAAATGAAAAACAATGAAAAATCCGTAGCCGAAAAAATAATTTCTTATATAGGAGGCTTGGATAATATCGACTCAATCAGCCACTGTGCTGTGCGCCTTAGAATATCGCTGAAAGACAGTTCACTTTTAAGCGATGCAAATATTTCCAAAGATATCCCGGAAGTAAAAGGACTGATCGAGATATTCGGAGAATATCACTTGGTGGTCGGACCTGTTCTGGTACAGAAACTCTATAAGGAAATATCTGAAAAAATGTAGCTTGAAACTAAAATTCAAATATATAAAACTAAGATTAATAAAAATAGGAGGTAGTATTATGTTTAGTAAAACTGTAGTAATCACAAATGAATCGGGGCTTCACACAAGACCAGGGAACGTATTCGTTAAAAAGGCAAAAGAATTCAACGCAGCTGTTTTCGTTGAAGGAAATGGAAAAAAGGTAAAAGGGACTTCACTTCTTAAATTACTATCATTAGGTCTAAAACACGGACACGAAGCAACTGTTTCTGCTGAAGGGGAACAAGCAGAAATTGCAGTTTCTGAATTATCTGAGTTACTTGCAACTTTAAAAGACTAATTTTAGGGGGTGAAAAGTTTATCCGCTACGGCCGGTAAACTATATTTATATGGGTAGAACACTTAAAGGTATAGCAGCTTCACCTGGGATTGCAATCGGGAATGTATTCCTTTACGAAGAGGTGGAACTGGTATTTAACGAGGGAAAAATAGCCGATTCCGAGGCTGAAATAAAAAAGCTTTTAGAAGCTCGTAACAAAACAAAAGCTCAACTTGAAGATCTTGCTGAAAAAACAAGGGAAAAATTAGGGGACAGCAAGGCTGAAATTTTCGAAGGTCACATAACTCTTTTAGAGGATGACGACCTTTTCGAAGAAGTAAGTGACAAAATTACAGACGAGGGGATGTCTGCTGAGAAGGCACTTAACGAGGGGATCGAAGAATACTGTGCCATGATCAGTGCTTTAGAAGATGAATATCTGAGAGAGAGGGCAGCTGACTTAAAAGATATCGGTGGAAGATGGTTGAAAAACCTTTTAGGGGTTGAAATATTCGACTTAGGGGCTCTTCCAAAAGATACTATAGTAGTCGCAAAAGACCTTACTCCTTCTGATACCGCACAGCTAAACTTAGACAACGTGCTGGCTTTTGTTACTGAAATCGGGGGTAAAACTGCTCATTCAGCTATAATGGCCAGGTCTCTTGAACTGCCTGCAATAGTAGGAACAAAAGATATTTTAGGTGTATTAAAAGACAACGAAAAAGTGATTGTAGATGCTCTTGAAGGGGACGTCATTATAGAGCCAAGCTCTGATG
Source organism: uncultured Ilyobacter sp. (assembly GCA_963668015.2). Classification (GTDB taxonomy): domain Bacteria; phylum Fusobacteriota; class Fusobacteriia; order Fusobacteriales; family Fusobacteriaceae; genus Ilyobacter_A. Next base: position 41,495 of record CAXXCR010000006.1, read on the forward strand.
AGGTAGAAGCTTATACAAATAAACTAAAAGTTTTCTTGGACGAAAAAGAGGAACTAAAAAAATTAAAAGAGATTAAACCAATTACAACAGATGGACATGAAGTTAAGCTATGGGCTAATATTGGTAGTCCTGCTGACCTTGATGGAGTTTTGAAAAACGGTGCTGAAGGAATTGGTCTGTACAGAACAGAGTTTCTGTTCATGAACAATGACAGACAGCCAACCGAGGACGAACAATTCGAAGCTTATAAAACTGTTGTGGAACGTATGGAAGGTAAACCGGTTACCATCAGAACTATGGACATCGGAGGGGACAAAGCACTTCCATATATGAAATTACCAGAGGAATTGAATCCATTCCTAGGTTACAGAGCTCTTAGAGTTTGCCTTGACAGAAAAGATATGTTCAAAACTCAACTTAGAGCATTACTACGTGCTTCTGCATTTGGTACGCTAAAAATAATGTTTCCTATGGTAATCTCACTTGATGAAATAAGAAACTCTAAAAAACTTCTTGAAGAGTGCAAGGCTGAGTTAAAAGAAGAAGGATTAGATTTTGACGAAAATATTGCTGTGGGTATAATGGTAGAAACTCCTGCAGTAGCTGCTAGAGCTAAGTACTTTGCAAAAGAAGTAGATTTCTTCTCAATAGGTACAAACGACCTTACCCAGTATACTTTGGCTGTTGACAGGGGTAACGAGATGATTTCCGAGCTTTACGATACTTATAATCCTGCTGTACTTGAACTCATAAAACTGACTGTTGAAGGTGCACATGAAGCAGGAATAGCTGTTTCTATGTGTGGTGAATTTGCAGGTGATGAAGATGCTACAGATCTTCTAATCGGTATAGGACTTGATGCCCTTTCTATGAGCGCAATTTCTATCCCTAGAATAAAGAAAAATGTTATTGCTGCAAACAGTGCTAAGTGCCAGGAATTTGCAAAAAAAGCACTTTCTCTTGACACTGCCAGCGAGATAAAAGAGTTATTATAAACTATGCATTTAATTTTTTTCAACATATAGTCAAATTATTCTCTCAGAATTAATTGACTCCTAGACTTTTCCCAGCTCTCTCGAGCTGGGATTCTGCTTTTTTGTTTGCTGTAAATATCTAAAGCTGACTTTTAAGGCCAGCTTTTTTTATTAAAATTAATTAACTTTTAAATGAATGTTAAAACATGATATAATTAGTTGCAAAATTTATTGTTATTAAGGAGGAGTACTTATGTCATTTTCCATGGTTGCACCCCATTCTAAAAGACCTATCGTTGAAGATAAAATTTTCGGAGCAAATCGTGCTGCCCAAGAAGCTGTTAAAAAACATGGTTTTGAAAATGTAATCAATTCTACAATAGGAGCATTTTTAGACGACAACGGAAAACTTATTTTAATGGAATCTGTTATGGGAAATCTTAGAAATTTAAGCGATGCTGAAATAGCTGCATACGCCCCTATATCAGGTACAGCAGAATTCATAGAAGCTGTTAAAAAAGCAGCTTTCAGAGATAAAACACCTGCAGGTTACATAGAAGCAGTAGCAACACCTGGTGGATCAGGTGCTATCAGAAACACTATCTGGAATTATTCCGAGCTTGGAGATACTGTTATAACTTCTGACTGGTATTGGAGTGGTTATAAAACACTGGTAGAAGAAAATGGTAGAAATCTAGATACGTTTAAACTTTTTGACGAAAAAAAGAATTTTAATATAAATTCGTTTAAAGAAAAGGTAGAAGAGGTTCTTAAAATACAGGAAAGAATACTAATAATATTAAACACTCCTGCACATAACCCTACTGGATTTAGTCTTAGCTTTTCCGAGTGGCAAGATGTAATCAAGCTTATACGTGAATTTGCAAAAGATGAAACTAAAAAAATAACTCTTTTATGCGACGTGGCTTATATAGATTTCGCCGGAAAAGATTCACGTGATTTTATGAAGCTTTTAGGAGGACTTCCTAAAAACGTTTTAAGCATAGTTGCCTTTAGTTTATCTAAAGGATATACTCTTTACGGTATGAGATGTGGTGCTATGATCTGTATTACAGCCGACAAAGATGTTGCCGAAGAGTTTAAATATGTATGCCAATTCTCAAGTAGAGGTAGCTGGTCTAACAGTCCTAGAGCACCTATGCAAGTCCTTGCAAATATATTTTCTGATGCAGATTTACTAAAGAAAGTCGATGCCGAAAGAGAGGAATTCAGATTACTTTTAGAAAATCGTGCAAAAGCCTTTCTTGGAGAAGCTGAAAAAATCGGACTTGAAATGTGTCCATATAAATCTGGTTTCTTCATAAGCATGCCTTGTGATAATCCTGATGAAGTAGCAGAAAAACTAAAAAAAGACAATATTTTTGTGGTACCATTGAAGTTAGGTATAAGGTTTGCACCTTGTGCAGTTTCACTTGAAAAATGTAAAATGGTTCCTGAAAAAATCTTAAAAGCTATAAATTCATAAAAAACAGCTGGATAATTATCCAGCTGTTTTTTCATTCTACTAAATTTTATCTACTGACCCACTCTAGAGGTATTTCTCCTTTACCATTTCCATTACCTCTTTTATATATATAGAGGAACTGAAAGTTTTATTATAATAGTTAACACTTATATAACGCTTAATACACATAAGCTCATACAGGCTCAGTTGTATCCCCAAAAGCTCTTTGCAGTATCCCGTCCCAAGATATACACCGTCCCTGTATACTTTGACACTACTAACATCAAAACTATTATATACAAGTTCTACATTTTCACCTATATATTTTCCAAATTCATCATTATTATATAATAAGTTTTGAAATCTAACCCCGTAATTTTGAATTTTTCTATCACTTTTAAGCCTGCTCAGCAGCATATCCAGCATATTTTTATTAGGAATGACCCTCAACTCTTTTAAACCATTTGCCCACTTTTCCTCGGTCCTAAAATTATGAACACTTTCTATATAGTCTTTTATCTTAAAATTCAGTAGCGTATAATCTAAGTTAATTTTTTCAGTTTCAACAATATCCTTTAAATAAATTTCATTAAGATCTATATAAAACTCCTGCATCGCTCCCTCATTGGAAGAAAAATTTATTTCGATATCAAGATCCCTTTTTATCTCTTCCAGCCTTTTTCTTTCCTGAATTCTGATATTGTTTATAACAAATTCTCTCGGCTTACCGTATATTTTAAATGAATTGAGTTCATCGTCTAAAATAGCTACTCTAAAAAGCTGCAGTACCTCATCCAAGGAAAACTGTTCAAAACTTATAAAATAACTGCAGATAGCCTTCGAATAGGTGTCGTAGACTATGTTCAAATACGGGTTTCTCATTTCATCGGAAGTTTCATCCAGTATTTTTATATCCAAAAAAGACGATGTAAACCCAAAAACTTCATTGGATTCACTGCTTTTGAATGAATAGTTTTCTGCATATTTTTTTACAAAGGGGTCCAATTTGTTGGCTATCCTGTAAACTGTGTCATAACTGACTTTTTTCCCGCCCATTTTTTTTATGAAGTTCACCACTTTTTCATACAGATCTTGAATCTTTATATCCGGGTTCTCTTTGTAGACCTTTTCCACATACTTTATGGTTTTTTTATCTACACTTCTATATGTATTCTTATCTTTTCTGATGTTTTTTTTGAGCCCATTAATACCATTTTTTTTATAATAACTAACCCAACGCTTGAGGGTGCTGTACGAGATATCTTCATCCTCACTTATTTTTTTTAAACTTTTTTCACTGTCTAAAAATGGCTTAATGATTTGGTACCTTTCTTTTTCCAGCTTCTCTTTTTTCCTCACGCCACACCTCTTTTCTGATCAACTCAATTATAGTATACACTTAAAATTATTTTATCCTATAAACCTTTTCTTGTCAATTCTCTAGCTTTTTGATCCTTTTGCGTTTTTTTTAAAACTTCATCTATGAAAAAACCTTGTAAAATAAAGGTAAAAATGCACACTTGATCATTTTTTACCCTTTCAAGGGTCAATTAATTACAAAAACCGTTGACAAAAAACAACAAAAAAGGTATCATATTATTGCAAAAGAAACAGCAAAAAAAATAATCGGACATATTCTGTCTATACGTTGTTAGATCTAAACTGACCATACACAGGGTTCGTTTTTTTTCAAAAAAAACGAAATTAAACGAAGGGTTTTTTTTGAGCTATTCGCTAAAGAATCTGATTGCAGCGGTTAAAATTAACACATAATTTTAAGGAGGGTTTTATATGGGTTTTTTTAGTAAAATTTTAAAAAAAGGTGCGGGCGAAGAAACAAACAGCAAGGTTTTAGAGATCTATGCACCTATAGCTGGAGAGATCATCGATCTTTCTGAAATTCCAGATGAAGCTTTTTCATCAAAACTTATAGGAGATGGAGTTGGATTAATACCAACAAACGACTGCGAATTTATATCCGCTCCCTGTGATGCAGAGGATATAAGCATCTTCGATACAAACCATGCAGTTTCTTTCGAAACTAAAGAAGAACTTGAGTTAATCGTCCACTTCGGTATCGACACTGTCAATCTGGACGGTAAGGGATTTGAGAGAGTCGGGATAAGCGAAGGGAGTGTAAAAAAAGGAGAAAATTTGGTTAAGTATGATTTGGACTATATTAAAAATCAGGCCAAATCACACAGAACTCCAGTTATCATATCTTCTATGGAACTGGTTGAAAAAATAGAGCCTATGAGCGGTAAAGTTATGCCTGGTGACCTATTAATGAAGGTTACCTTGAAATAATAAATGTAAAGAACGGACGGTATAAAGTATTTTAATCAGTTTTTATTTTAAGGAGGTTTTTTATTAATGAAAGCATTCACTCATCTTCAAAAAATCGGTAAAGCAATTATGACACCAGTTGCTCTACTTCCTGCCGCAGGACTTTTCCTGGCATTTGGTAACAAGTTAGGAATCCCTTTAATGGAACAGGTTGGGGGAGTTATATTTGCTAATCTGCCTTTACTTTTCGCAGTTGGTACAGCAATAGGGCTTGCTGCTGGTGAAGGAGTTGCCGAACTTGCTGCAATAGTTGCGCTGCTTGTAATGAATATCACTATGGGGAATATGACAAACGCTGCAGAAATGCTGGCTCAAGGTAATACAGCATATGCTGAGGTTCTTGGTATTCCTACTCTTCAGACAGGTGTGTTTGGAGGAATTATCGCTGGTATAATCGGTGCTACACTTTACAACAGATACCACAGCATAGAGCTGCCTCCATTCCTAGGGTTCTTCTCCGGTAAAAGATTTGTGCCTATCGTAACAGTTGCTGCGGCTTTCGTAGTTGGGCTTGCAATGCCTGTTGTTTGGAAACCGATACAAGCCGGATTATTCAAACTGTCTTACCTGGCAAATGGTACCAACACAAATATTTCGACATTTATATTTGGTTTAACTGAGAGAGCACTTATCCCATTTGGACTGCACCACATCTTCTACTCTCCATTCTGGTTTGAATTTGGTGAGTACATCAACCAAGCTGGTGAAGTTGTGAGAGGGGACAACAGAATTTGGTTTGAGATGTTAAAAGACGGGGTTGCTGGATTTACAAGTGATTCTTATCAAGGTGCTGGTAAATTTATGACAGGTAAGTTCCCATTCATGATGTTCGGACTTCCAGCTGCTGCACTTGCTATGTACCACGAAGCTAAACCAGGTAAGAAAAAAGTCGCTGCAGGTATACTTTTCTCAGCTGCACTTACATCTTTTTTAACAGGTATAACAGAGCCAATTGAATTTGTATTCTTATTTGTTGCACCGGTTCTATTCGGAATCCACTGTTTGTTCGCAGCTACTTCGTTTATGCTTATGAATATGCTAAACGTTAGAATAGGTATGACATTCTCTGGTGGGATTATAGACTATATCGTTTTCGGTGTAATGCCAAACAGAACCCAGTGGTGGCTTGTTATAGCTGTTGGACTTGTATTAGCGGTTATCTACTACTTCGGATTCAGATTCGCAATCAGAAAATGGGATCTTAAAACACCAGGAAGAGAAGAAGATTTAGAAGAGGAAGTTTCTACTCACCTGGGCAACCATGAGCTGGCTGTACTTACTATGGACGCACTTGGCGGTAAATCAAACTTAGTTTCTGTAGACGCTTGTATTACAAGGCTTAGAGTTGAAGTAAAGAATTCTGGAGCCGTAAACGACGGGGAACTAAAAAAATTAGGAGCTGCAGGAGTATTAAAAGTTGGATCTAACGGAGTTCAAGCAATATTCGGGTCTAAAGCACAATTTATATCAAACGACATTAAAAAATTAATAAAGTAATTAAAAAAAGCGGGTAAACTACACCCGCTTTTTTTAATTACTTTATACAGGAGAAAGCTTGAATTTTTGCTTTCTCTCCAATCTTTTCATCTCTCCGTTAACAAAATATATGGTTACTAAAAACGAGATTAAATCAGCTATAGCACCAGTCAACCACACACCGTTAATGCCAAATATATTTGGTAAAATTAAAAGTAACGGTATAAACAGAAATACCTGTCTTAACAAATTAAGCATTATCGACTTTTGAGGGTACCCAACTGATTGAAAATAACTGGCTCCTATTATCTGAACCATTGCTAGAACAATCATCGAAAGATATATCCTTATACCATTTATGCTTGTTTCCATGAGAGCGGAATCAGATTTATTAAAAAGAGAAATAATTACTCCCGGGAAAAATTCTATAATTACAAATCCTAAACTCGCCAAAGAAATTGCTGAGAATATAGCTATTTTAAACGCTTCTTTTACCCTATCATATCTTTTCGCACCATAATTAAAACCTATAATTGGCTGTGAACCCTGATTTATACCGTTTACAACTATTACCATAAAAAGGTAAACGCTGTTTATAATCCCCATAGCTCCTACAGCCACGTCGCCCCCATATTTCAAAAGATTCTTATTTGCAACTACCGCAACCAAACTTGCTGACATCTGTAAAGAAAGCGGGGAAAGACCTATCCTAGATATTTCCTTTACTATTTCTTTTTCTAATTTTAGACAATTTAATTTTAACTTGAGTACACTTTTATTGCTTTTGGTAAAATGAAATATTACCATTATAGATGAAACTATATTTGAAATAACAGTGGCATATGCCGCTCCGCTGACACCCAATTTAAAATAAAATATAAAAATAGGGTCTAAAACTATATTCAATAATGCTCCCGTCAACATAGTTATCATTGCTTTTTTAGAGTTACCTTCAGCTCTTATATGATTGCTCATTCCAAGTGCTATGAAATTGAAAAACACACTAAAGTTTATTATACTCATATAATCTTTCGCATATGGCAGAGTGTTTTCGCTGGCTCCAAATAAAATCAAAAGCTTATTTAAATAAAGGGTAAAAATGATCGTCATTGATATGCCTATGATCGCAAACATTAAAAAGATATTTCCCAATACACGATTAGCTTCTTCCTTTTGGTTCTGTCCAAGATTCATTGATATAAGCGGAGCTCCACCCTGTCCTACAAACATACCAAAAGCTATGAATATTGTAAAAATCGGAAAGGTTACACTTACACCTGCTATGGCATAAGTTCCCAAGCTTCCTATAAAAATCCTGTCAACGATATTGTAAAGTGCAAACACAAGGCTGCTTATGATTGCCGGAACTGAAAATTCGAAAATAAGTTTTGAAATTTTCCCATTTAAAAGTTTACTGTTTTTCTCCATAATACCTTCTCCTTTTTTTAAGTTAACATATAAACTATAATAGCATAATCTAGTTGTTCCGACAACTATTTTTTATGCTTATTCTTTCAAATAAGTACATAAAGCAGGTGGATACTTATGTAATTTAACTTTAAAAAAACACGAATATATGATATACTTTCTATAAAAAACAGATGGGAGCTGGAATTATCGGCTGAGAGGAAGCAAGAGCTTCGACCATTAAACCTGATCTGGGTAATGCCAGCGTAGGAATTAAGGGCTGTCGCATTTGTTGTGGACAGTTTTTTTATTTACAAGGGGGAATAAAATTGGAAAAAATTAATTTAAGTTTACAGATAATTCCTATGATCGAGGATGAAGCCAAGCTGTATTCAACTATAGACTTGGTCATTAAAAGAATTAAAGAAAGCGGCTACAAGTACGAAGTCGGGCCTATGGAAACAACCATTGAAGGTGACATGGACGGTCTGCTTCAAATAGTAAAGGATGCCCAAAAAATCTGTGTAGAAGAGGGGGCAACCCGTATTGCAAGTGTCATAAAGATTGACTACAAAAAAGATGGGATAGGTATGGATGAGAAAATCAATAAGCATAGGAGATAGGAGTTTACAAATAGGATTTATTGCATTTTTAGCCATATTATGGGAACTCATAAGTTTAAAGTTTAATATCCCAAACTACGTACTCCCAGCACCATCTAAAATTTTAAGTGCACTTTTTACAAAACGAGAGCTTTTGTGGAAACATACACAGACTACTTTTTTCGAAGCTATCTTGGGATTTTTAATAGCTATCAGTCTAGCTATTGTTCTTGGACAGCTTATGAACTGTTTTAAGAAATTAAGAGTAATACTCTACCCTGTTTTATTGATTTCGCAAACCGTACCACTTATAGCCATTGCACCTCTTATACTTATATGGTTCGGATTCGGAGTGATGCCAAAAATAATCATTGTGGTTGTCATATGTTTTTTCCCTATACTGATCAGTTTTTTGGACGGAATGGATCAGGTAGATGAAAATATGGTTCACCTAATGAAAACTATGGGGGCCGATAACCTTCAAATCTTTTTCAAACTAAAAGTCCCGGCAAGTCTTCCATCATTTTTTGCAGGGCTAAAAATATCCGCTACTTACAGTATAATGGGGGCTGTTATAGGAGAATGGCTTGGCGCTAAAAACGGTCTGGGTATATTTATGACGAGAGCTATCAGTTCTTTTAAAACTGATGAACTCTTTGCAGACATCTTTATAGTGGTAGCCTTAAGTTTTTTTATGTTTAAAATTGTCCAAGTGTTTGAAGGACTGTTAATGCCATACAATAAAAATTAAAAAACGGAGGAAAAAAATGAAGAAAGCTTTGGTTTTATTTATTACAATATTTCTATTAGCCGGATGTGGACCCAAAAAACAGGATCTAGAAAAAGTTATAGTGACGCTTGACTGGACTCCTAACACAAACCACACTGGACTTTATGTGGCTAAAGATAATGGATTTTACAAGGATTTAGGTTTGGATGTAGAAATAATCCAACCTTCCAGCGGTACTTCTGAACAACTTGTAGCTACTGACAAAGCCCAGTTTGGTGTAAGTTACCAAGAATCTGTAACTTTTGCTCGTCTTGAAAATGTACCTGTTGTTTCCATAGCATCAGTAATCCAGCACAATACATCCGGATTTGCGGCTCTAAGCACAAAAGGCATCAAGGACCCTAGTGATTTTGAGGGTAAAAAATACGGCGGCTGGGGATCTCCTATAGAAAAAGCCACTTTCAAGGCCCTTATGGATTCTGTAGGTGCTGATGTAGAGAAAGTTGATATATTGAGCAGCGGGGCAACTGACTTCTTCGCGTCAAGTGAAAAGGACATAGATTTTGCATGGATATTTGCTGGTTGGACAGGTGTAGAAGCAAAGTTAAATGGCATCGACATAGACTATATCAGTCTTAAAGATTTTGCGCCTGAACTAGACTACTACACTCCGATTATAATAACAAGCGAAAAAAATATATCTGAGAATAAAGAGCTTGTAGAGAAATTTATGAAAGCCACTAAACAAGGATATGAGTTTGCAATTAAAAATCCTGAAGAAAGTGCTAAAGTTTTGCTTGATAATGCACCTGAGCTAAATGCCGAACTTGTACTTGAGAGTCAAAAATTCCTTGCAGACAAATATCAATCTGACGCAGATTTGTGGGGACTACAGAAAAAATCTGTTTGGGACCTGTATACTGCATGGCTTTATAAAAATGGATTAATTGAAAAAGAGATCGATACTGAAAAAGCATTTACAAATGATTTTATAAAATAATATATACAACGGAATATCATAGCATAGCTATGATATTCTTTTTATGAAAAGAGGTTGTAAATTTTGAAAATAGAGATAAATAATTTAAGTAAATCATTCGAGAACATGAAAATACTAGACAATATCAGCCTAAACCTGAAGTGCGGGGAGTTTGTTTCCATAATCGGACCAAGTGGCTGCGGGAAAAGTACTATTTTTAAGCTGCTTACTTCTATGGAAAAAGAGTTTTTTGGTGAAATTAAAATGGAAGGTATTGATATAAAAAAATATGAAAAAGAGATTGCCTATATGCCCCAAAAAGACCTTCTATTCCCCTGGAGGACCCTTTTTGAGAATCTGCTTCTGCCTTCTGAGCTGAAAAAAACTCAAAATGAAAATGCAAAAAACAAAGTCACCGAACTCATAGAAGAGTTCGGCTTAAAAGGGTTTGAAGCGTCATACCCAAATGAACTTTCCGGTGGAATGAGGCAACGGGCAGCCCTTATAAGAACGGCTTTAGTGGACAGCAGTATCCTGCTTTTAGACGAGCCCTTTGGAGCCTTAGACGCTATCACAAGGGTAAAAATGCAAAAATGGTTGCTGAAGCTTCTAGAAAAATTAAAGCACTCTGTGCTGTTTATAACTCACGATATAGATGAAGCTATGTTCCTGTCTGACAGGATATACATATTAAGCGACAGACCCGCAAAAATTCTGAAAGAGATTAAAATAAGTGAAAACAAACCAAGGGATAGAGAGTTCCTTCTCTCAGAAAAGGCCCTTTCCTATAAAAAAGAGATATTGAGATACCTTGAGTATTAGGAGGCTAAATTGAGTTATATAGTTGATATACACTGCCATATTGATCAATTTGAAAAAAAAGAAATTGAAGGATTTTTGAAGAATAAAAACTATATAGTTTTAGGCGCTGCGACAAATTACCAGTCCAGCAAAAAACTTTTGGATATGAAAAAAGTTTATCCCCAGCTAAAAATATCATTGGGTATACACCCTGAATATCCTGATCACTTCAACGAGTATTATAAAGTGGAACAGCTAATAGAAGACAACCTGGAACATATCAGCGCAATAGGAGAGGTGGGCCTTCCATATTTTTACCTGGATAAACTGAGCCAATCGGAAAGGGAGCAGGTACTTGCACACTCCACCTCAATTTTAGAGCGCTTTATAAAGCTTGGGAAAAAATACGATCTGCCGCTGATTCTGCACGCAGTTTTTGACACGGCTCCCATAGCACTCCAACTTTTGGAAAAACATAGAGTTAAAAAAGCTCTGTTTCATTGGTTTGAGGGTGATTGTGACAGCTTAGAAAAAATCATCAGCAATTCGTATCTGATATCAGTAAGCCCGGATATTATGTTCAACAGGGAGTACTCAAAGTTCGTAGACAGCATCCCCATAGAAAATATATGCCTGGAAAGTGACGGTCCCTGGGAATACAACGGTGAAAGGGGAAATCCCGGGATGATAGAAGAACTGGCAAGGTATATAGGAGACAGAAGGGGAATAGCACAAGATAAAATACTTAAAATATCTTATGAGAATTATCGACTTTTAACCGGAAGTAGGTGATTGGATGGTCCTGAAAACCGAAAGACTTACCCTGCGTAAGGCAAAAGTAAGCGACGTCAATCTTATCTTAAATTATTTTACAAGAAATTGGGATTTTTTAAAAAAGTGGGAGACTCCTAAGCCTTCAAACTTTTTTACACTGGAATACCAGTTAATGGATATAATAAGAAGCGAGAAGCTTTATCGGGCAGGCATATGTTATAGGTTTTGGATTTTTAAGACCGGCAAGCAGAAAATTATTGGGTCAATTGCATTAAATAATGTCTTTCATGGGAGCATGCTTTCCTGCTCCCTCGGGTACAGACTGGATAAAAACGAGATTAATAAAGGGTATGCAACAGAGGCTGTCAAGAGGATAATAGATTACGCATTTAACGATCTCGGACTTCACAGAATAGAAGCAAACATCATGCCTGAAAACAAAGCTTCTATGGCTGTTGTGGAAAAATGCGGTTTTAAAAATGAGGGACTTGCAAGAAAATACCTTAAAATAAACGGAAAGTGGGAAGACCATATCCACATGACCCTTTTAAATGAAAATTTGGAATAAAAAAAGACCGGGTAGTTTATCGGTCTTTTTTTAAATTTAAATAAAATTTTATATAAGTTATTTTTCTTTTAATATGCTCTCTTCTACACTGTGCCTACTCTTATCTACCCCATTTAACACTGCCTTATTCAAAGCTGTTTTCCCCTCTGCTAAATCATATCCCGTTGATGAGATCGAAATATCCAAAAGGTCTGTTTTTAGAGAGTTGCTGTATATATTCAGACTAAAGGTCAGGTAAGCTAGGTATTTTTCACTGCTTATAAGCTTTTCATTGTAAATTACTTCTGGTTTCTTGTCTATGTGAAAAGAGTTTACCTCTACAGTGACCACGGTGTTTACCTTGTCGTCCTCAAGCTCGCTTAGGATTAATCGGTCACCTCTATCCTTAGATATATCCACTATCATTTTTTTTACTGCACTCTTGAGTATCGATTTGGGATCTTTTTCCAAGTCTCCTTCAACCCTTACGCAAACTACCCTTTTACCGTTTATCTTAGCGCCTATTTCATCAAGGTAATTCTTCAAATCCAGTTCACTAAGACCAAGCCTGTAGATTTTGCTACTTCCAAGTAAAAAAGCAATATTACTGTATGAGCTGTATTTTTCTCTGTTTTCCAGAGCCTTTTCTATATACTCTCTCTTCAGAAGCAGGTCCTCTATTTGTTTGGCCTTTTTATAATCACTTTTGACAGCATATGCCAGTTCAGATATTTTTTTTTCATATAGATCCACCTTATCTTCCGACAGTACAGCATACACTCTGTACTTCTTTCTGAACCAAGATTTCTTAATCCTATAATCTACACCGTATACTTTGGTTTTGGAGTGCACGTTTAACCTGTCCTCTTTCGATTCTTCGAAATACCCGTTATTTACGGATTTTATCTTAAAAAAATCAGACTCCACTTCTGCCTCTATCTGGTTTGAAAGGTCAGCCATTGCCAGCTGTTTGGCATCCTGTAGATTTTTGGCCACACCGTAGCCTGCCAATTCACTTGAATATGTATTGACACAGAGTAGAAACAGCATTAGAATTAAACTGCTCGTTCTTTTCATAGGTATCCCCTTTCTAAAGCTCTACCTTTTTTTTGCTTTGGTCGAATTTTATGTTCTTTTCTACAACTGTTTTCCCCGAAACTCTTTTCAGACGGTAAGTCCCATAGGCAAGCTTTGGCACTTTGATACTTTTCCCTCCGGATATTTTTTTTCCGTTTAGGTAAACTATTCCGGAGCCTTTTTTTACAACAAGAAGCTCCCCATAGCTGGTACTCCCCTTTTCCATAAGGAAAAATTTATTTGTAACGCTCTCAAGCTCTATCTCAAGAAGGTCATTTAAGTCCCTGTAACCGGCTTTTTTCACCTTCAATGGTATATATTCATGCAACACACCCTTAAGTTTGTCTTTCGGCAAACTCAAATAACCATTTTTATCTGAATACATAAGCTCTCCAAAAACCTCTACCGTCGCACCATGTATAGGCTGACTGTTAACGCTGTCTTTAAAAGATATTATCTGTTTCTCTTCCAGTTCTGAAAATCCCTCGAGGTAAGTTTTTTCGTTTATCGCCCATCCGCCGGCAAAACTCAAACTACCTGCAATGAGCATAATAAATACAAGGTACTTCATAATTATTACCATCCCCTTTAATATTAAAGGGCAATAGTAAACCTACTGCCCAACTAGGATCTATTCTTCATTCATTAAAATTGCCTTCTCTATTTCCATATCGAGCTCAGCTTCAGCTTCTTCAGCTCTTTCCCCGTAATCAGATTGAGACTTTATGGCATCTTTTGTAGCACTTGAAATATTCGAATAGTCTGCTACAAGCAGCATAAAAATTTCATTTTCAGGTGATATCCAGGTATCCTTTATATGCGAACCTGTAAGTACCTGACTTGCTATCTGCTTTGAAATGCTTTCACTTGATTTTTCCACGTCCAAAAATTCTGCGTCACCACTTTTGCTGACATAAGACTTAAAAAGTGTATTTACCCTTACAGCAATATTAGAAGCAAGTTCTGACCTGGCATTGGCCATTGCTTCTTTTCTGGCAAAATCAAATCCGGCCTCACTGATATCAGCAGAACCGACCCCTGCTATCCCTTCATCGTACAAGGGCCTCATAACCCAGGCAGGATAACTTTTTATCTTTTCATAGCTAACTTCTGAACCAAGCGCCTTTTCAGCTTCTTTTTGTCTTTTTTCTTCTATAGTAGAGCAAGCGGCCAATAAAATTACAAGTATCAACAATAAAACTTTTTTCATTATACTCCCTCCGTTTCTATATTATTATACTTTTACTGTATTAAAAAGTCAACAAAGTCAAATTTAGCCCTTAATTATTGCTTTAGGTATTTATATATGATATAATTTAATGTAAATTTTATTTTTTGGAGGTACTTATGTTAGGAATAATCGGAGCTATGCATGAAGAAGTTGTAGAGCTTATACAACTTATGAAAAATATAGAAGAAGAAAAAATTGTAAACCTTACTTTCTTCAAGGGTAAACTTTGCGGCAAGGATATTGTCCTTGTAGAAGGAGGAATTGGTAAAGTAAATGCCGCAGTATGCACAACTCTTTTAGTGTCCCATTTCAAGGTAGACAAAGTTATCTTTACCGGTGTCGCCGGTGCTGTAAACCCTGACTTAGAAGTTGGGGACATCGTGGTATCTACAGAACTTATACAACATGACTTTGATGTAACCTCTTTTGGAATAGAACCTGGGATGATTCCTAGAATGAAAGAGTCCTTTTTCAAAGCAGATGAAAGTCTTGTTGAACTTGCAAAAAATGTAGCCTATGACCTATTTACTCCTGAAAGGGTGAAAAGTGGCAGAATACTGAGCGGAGACCAGTTCATAGCTTGCTCAGACAAATTAAGCTGGTTAAAAGAAACTTTCAACGGTGAATGTACAGAGATGGAAGGGGCTTCTGTTGCACAGGTATGCTATCTATTTAATGTTCCTTTTGTGGTAATAAGATCTATTTCTGATAAAGCAAATCACGATGCAAAAGTTGACTTCGCTGAGTTTGTTAAACTTGCATCCAAAAATTCTAAGGACATTGTTGTCCAGATATTAGAAAAACTAGACGCGTAATGGATTTATCCATTGCGCTTTTCTTAATCTATATAGATTAGATATTATGTCTTTCTGTAAAAAAATCTACTTTTACACATACATTTTAACCAAGAGGTGCTTTAATGAAAGTTAAAAAAGTTCTAGATGAGCTGTATTCCTACTCGGTATTCGGAATCGAGCTGGGACTTGACAACATAAAAAAAATCTGTTCATCAATTAATAATCCTGAAAAAAACTATAAAGTAATACATATCGCCGGTACAAACGGTAAAGGTTCTACTGCCTCAATAATAGAGTCTTCACTGATTGAAGCCGGGTACCGTGTTGGCAAATACACTTCGCCACACATAATGAAATTTAACGAAAGAATTACGCTAAACGGAGATATGATATCTGACGAGGAAGTCTGCCACTACTTTAGAATAGTAAAGGAAAAACTCTCAGAAGAAAACATCAGGGCAACTTTTTTCGAGGTGACAACTGCAATGATGTTTTTATACTTCTCTGACAAAAACTGCGACTACGTGGTCTTAGAAACCGGTCTCGGGGGCAAATATGACGCCACCAACATCGTGGATCCCGTATTATCCGTGATAACCAACGTCTCACTTGATCACATCAACATCCTGGGGGATAATCTCTTGGAGATAGCCAGGGAAAAGGCAGGGATCATAAAACCTGGCAGGCCGGTGTTTTTTGCCGACAACAAGTCTGAGGTTTTGCAGGCCATAGAAGAAAAGACCGATCTGTACACAAACGTACTGGAAAAATTCAGCGATCACTCATATACTTTGGATAATGAAAATTTCCACACATTAGTCGATCTGGGAATGGATACCTACAATATATCTTTGTACGGGGCTTTTCAGGTTGACAACTTCCTGGCCGCATACGGTGCCTTAAAGTACCTCGGTGTGGATAAAAAGTTTATAAAATCCGGAGTCAGTAAAATCAAATGGCCCGGTCGTTTTGAAATAGTCAGCAAAAAACCCCTGATTATTTTAGACGGGGCACACAATCTTGACTCAGCCATAGCACTAAAAGAAAATATACTGAGTTCATACAAAAAAGAGGACGTCGCTGTAATATGCTCCGTCTTAGAAGACAAAGAGATTGACACGGTTGTATCCCAGTTTACAGAATTTTCAGATGATATCATCCTGACTTCTCTGGAAGGTGTGAACAGGGGGCTGAGTGCTGCCAAGCTCCACAGCAGAATCTCCATCGATTTCGAATTCAAAGTGGTAGAAGATTTAAATCTGGCCTTTGAAAAAGCAGTCTCAATGGATAAAAAATTGATAGTTGTCTGCGGTTCATTCTACCTTGTTTCAAAATTTAAGGAGGGGGTAAGGTTTGAATCTTAGAAGACTGTTTTCCTTTTTTATAAATATAATTTTAATAAGTATCGTAGCTTTTTGTTTTTTTAAAGTAAAGGAACTTCACATTGAAACTGAAAACAAAAAAGCCATAAGTACCAGTGAGATCATCAAAAACATAGATATAAGAAAAAAGGGCTTCTACAGAGACAGCAAGTACTACAGCAAGTTTTTAAGCGACCATTCCTTGTTCGGAAAAAAAAATCAGGCTGCATTCATGCCGGATACTCAGCTTTACTACCTGCAAATAGCTACTTTTTTAAATGTTGAAAATGCCATGACTTTTCAAAAAAAATTCAATAATTTTGACCTCAGAATAGTAGAGGTCAACAGAAAATCTAAAAAATTCTATATAATTATTTCCAACTATTTTGAATCAAAAGAAAAGGCTCTGAAACTTGCCAAGAGCTTTAAGAGATATAGTCCTATTTTGAGAGAGAGGTAATACTATGGAAAAAGGCGTAAACGTCGAACAAATTATCCAGAATTTCCAACTAGACGTACTTAGCACCGGTGAAAGTTTTGAAAAAGAGATTGTTTTGTCAGCTGTTCATAGGCCTGGTGCGGAACTGACTGGATTTCCAATGAAAGATATCCCTGAAGTAGACAGCTCCATACACGTACTTGGAAAGGAAGAGATGAAATATCTTCATACTCTTGACGAAGCTCTAAAAAGAGATATTTTAGAAAAATATTTTTCATACCATTTTCCCTGTGCTGTTGTTACAAACGAAACTCAAGTGGATGAGCTTTTCATCGAATATGCCAAACGATGCAATAAAACTGTGCTATACACAAAAATTAAAACAGAATCTTTTATAAGCAGATTGAAAAAATTTCTAGAAAGCGAGCTGGCGCCGGAAATAGTATTAAATAAATTTACGCTTCTTGAAATATTTGGTATGGGGGTCCTCATCTACGGATATTCGGAGGCAAAAATAGGTACAACAATAGAACTGATTGAAAAGAACCATAAGTTTGTATCAGACAGCCTTCTGATACTGAAAAGGCAGGAGGAAGACAAGGTGATCGGCTCCAACGGTTTTGCCGAAGAAAATGAAAACAAACAATTCATACTCAACCTAACAAAGGGACACACAGTTGACGTCATCGATTTTTACGGTATAGGAGCCACTCGGAAATCAAAACAGGTCAATCTGGTAGTTAATCTTGAAAAATGGCAGGAAAAGAAATTTTATGATAGGCTGGGTATAGACCAACAGTATATGAATATACTCGGTGTAGACATACCCAAAATAACCCTCCCGGTAAGAAAAGGAAGGAACCTAGCTATAATTGTAGAAACTGCTGCAATAAACCAGCGTCTGAAAATGACCGGGGTAGATTCTGCAAGTTACTTTTTAAAGGAAACTGAAAGACTAATAAGAGAGAATAGAGAAAATAAGAAAGAGGTCGAAAATATGGGCTTTATTAAAACTTTAAAAGTTCTCCAGTTAAAAGAAAAATTTGATCTAAAAGTTATAAACGGGCTGGAAAGTTTAGATGAAAATTTAATATTGAATACCAGTCTCCACAGACCGGCACTTGAGTTTTCTGGATTTTATGATGTGTTGGAAGAGGGCGGTGAAAATAGGCTTCAGCTGATAGCTGATACTGAGTTCAAATACCTAGACAGCCTACCGAAAGAAAAACGTGAACAAAACCTGTCAAAATATTTAGATCATGATTTCCCTGCAATAATACTGTCAGGGGTAAACAATATTCCAGATTATTTCCTTAACGAGGTTATTGCTAAAAATAAAATTCTTATGTCTACTGATAAAAACATAACAGAACTTATCTCTGATATAAACGAGTTCTTAGAAATATATTTTGCCCCATCACTCACCATGCATGGAGTGTATGTTGAGTTATTTGGGTTCGGTGTACTCTTAACTGGAAAAAGTGGAATAGGTAAAAGTGAAACCGCCCTCGAACTTATACACCGTGGACACAGACTTATCGCAGATGATATGGTTAAATTTACCAAACATCCTAATAACCAAGTCGTAGGGTCTGCAGAAAAACTACCTTACTTTATGGAAATAAGAGGTCTTGGAATAATAGATATAAAATCACTCTACGGACTAGGAGCTGTTAGGATGACCAAACAGCTTGATTTCATAATAGAAATGAAGGAGTTATCTGAAGACGAGTACCTGACTAAAACAAACTACCTGGAAACAAATATAGAAATCTTGGGAATACCTGTAAAAAAAGCTGAACTATATATCTCTTCTGGAAGAAATGCCGCTGCCATGGTTGAAGTTATAACTATGAGTCTGAGATCTAAAAAGATTAGGGTATGACCCGGATTTTGAATACAAACAAAAAAGCGAGGCTCTACAAGAGATAGAAGAACTAATAGAAGAAAAAAATGAAGAAAAAGAAAAAGATTATGCAAGATATAAAACGCCTGGTAAACGGGTTTGATGATTAGGAGGATTTATGTACAGAAAATATGGCAGCTTATTGCTTGACTACCTTGTCATCAACTTCGGAGCCTTAATTACAGCTGTGGGAATAGGGACTGTTTCTGGCTCCTTCAAAAATAGCTGCAGGCGGTGTATCGGGTATAGCCATAATATTCTACCACATGTTCGGATTTAATATAGGGTTCACAATGCTGCTTCTTAATATCCCGCTATACCTAGCAGGAATGAAAGTCTTTGGAAAAATCTATGGCTTCAAAACATTTTTTGGTACCGTGATGCTCTCCTTTTACATAGATTTACTTAGAACTCTCATTCCGAATACCGACAAGCTAATCGATTTTTCGGTTGGCGGGAATATGGTGCTAGGTGCTATATTTGGAGGAGTTATTGCCGGTATAGGTCTAGGATTTATAATGAAATTTGGCGGCAGTACTGGCGGAACTGATATAATAGCTCAGATGCTGCATAAATTTATACATATACCTGTTGGATACGCCCTTATGACAGTAGATATCCTCGTCCTGATCAGCGCCTCACTTATATTCGGCCTTGAAAAAGGATTGTATGCTGTACTTACCTTATACACTACCGGAATATTGATAAATAAGGTTTTCGAGGGTATAAGCTACTCTAAGATGGTGTATATAATAAGTGACAAACACCAGGAAATTAAAGATGTTATAATTTCAGAAATTAACAGAGGTGGAACCTACCTATCTGGAAAAGGACTTTACACTGATATGGATAGAAATGTCATTATAACTGTTTTAAAGGCCCGAGAAATATATGAATTAAAATTATGGGTAAAGGATATTGACCCCAATGCTTTTGTGATCATCTCTGAAGTATATGAGGTTTTAGGTGAAGGTTTTTCACCTTTTAATAAATAAACAACCTGGAAATTATTTTTAGAAAGGATACTAAAATGGATAAGATAATACTTAGAAATATGAAATTCTATGCCTATCACGGCGCCCTTGCAGAAGAGAATAAGTTGGGACAGAATTTTTATATAGATTTAGACATCTATACCAGCCTTGATAACGCAGGTAAATCTGACAACCTGGATAAAAGCATAAATTATGCCGTAGTATATGAAATGGTTAAAAAGACTACAACTGAAAATACCTTTAAACTTATAGAAAAATTAGCCAGTGAAGTAGCAAAAAACCTGCTTTTCTCATTTGATATTGATAAGATCTGGGTAAGAATTAGAAAACCAGAAGCTCCAATAAACGGAAATTTTGATTTTGTTGGTGTGGAAATGGTCAGGAAGAGGTCTGATTATGAATAATACAGTTTATCTCAGCCTAGGGTCAAATATAGGGGATAAATTTTATAATCTTTTATCCGCAATAACAGAACTGGATAAACTTCCACAAACAGCAGTTACAAAAGTTTCTAAATTCTACGAAACTGAACCTTGGGGATATGAAAATCAAGATTATTTCATTAACTGTGCCGTTGAACTTAGAACGGCACTTCTTCCTTATGAGCTGCTGAAAAAAATAAACGAGATAGAAGCAATTTTAAAACGTAAAAGATTGGTGAAGTGGGGGCCTAGAAGTATTGATATAGATATAATCTTCTACAACACCCTAAAAATAGACCTGCCCGAACTCAGCATCCCCCATCCGAGATATTTTCGGAGAAATTTTGTCCTAATACCGCTTATGGATATTTTCTACGACAAAAAAGAGATAGCCAAGCACCTGAACGGTGATGCAGGTTCAATAAAAGAATACAAATACGATAAGCCTATTTTAATAAGTTCCTGCTTAATGGGCATTGACTGCAACTATAAGGGAAGCAACAGCACATCTAAGCTTTTTACAGATATTTTAAAAAACTACCAATACAAACTTGCCTGTCCAGAAGTACTGGGTGGGCTTGGAATTCCCAGGGTCCCGGCAGAAATATCTGGAAATAAAGTTATTACAAAAAACGAAGCAGATGTCACAGAAAACTTTCGTTTAGGAGCCCAAAAAACGCTGGATATAGTAAAAAACTGCGAGATTGAGATAGCTGTACTAAAACAAAAAAGTCCATCTTGCGGTTGTGGTTCAATTTATGATGGAACATTCTCATCTAAGCTGATAAGCGGCAACGGACTCACTGCAGAACTGCTTCTAAAAAACGGGATTAATATAATATCTATTTAACGGAGGGTAAACAGTATGAATAATTTTACAGAGATTATCGGTGAAATAGAAAGCGCAAATAATATCATTATCAGCTCACATGTAAGTCCGGATGGAGACGCCATAGGAAGCGGTCTTGCCCTGATGCTGGCAGTGAAAAAATTAAAGGATAAAAACGGGGCTCTGAGTAATAAAAATATAAGGTTTGTCCTTGAGGAAGCTGTTCCAAAAAACTTAAGGTTTTTAAAGCACTGCAAATTGGTGGAAGTTTACAACCCTATGGAAAACTATGAGCATGACATCTTTATAGCGGTAGATTGTGCCACAAAGGAGAGAATGGGTAAGGTAAACGACATTATAGACCCGAAAGCTAAAATAATAAATATAGATCACCATACCAGCAACTCACTTTTTGGAAACCTGAACTATGTGCAGGAGATATCATCTACATCCGAAATAATGTATAACTTCATAAAAAAACTTGATATACACATAGATCTTGATATGGCTGAAACCATATATACCGGGATAGTAAACGACACAGGAAACTTTGCCCATGACAACGTCAGTGCGGATACCTTTATTATTGCTTCAAAATTAAAGCATATCGGGGTGGACACCAGTAAGGTTGTCAGAGAGTTTTTTCAGACTAAATCTATGTCTACACTAAAACTTATGGGCTTAACGCTCAATGGATTTCAATTTATAGATGAAAAGAAACTGACTTATTTTTTTCTTACACAGGATGCCTTAAAAAGTGTTGGAGGATCCAAAGAAGAGACAGAGGGACTTGTAGAGATACTGAGGTCGTATGAGGGCACAGAAGTGGCTTTATTCTTAAGGGAGGAAGCAGATGGAAGAATTAAAGGCAGCTTAAGGTCAAAAAGTGCCGATGTAAATAAAATCGCATCCATATTTGGAGGAGGCGGGCACGTAAAAGCAGCTGGCTTCAATACTGATGCGAAAATAGATGAAATTATAAAGCAAGTTGTAGACAATCTTTAAAATTTTGCTATATATGTCATTTAAAATTAGGAGGGGTTAAATGGGTAAGTTAAAAAGTTTAACACTGGTATTTTTACTCGTTTTTCTGTTTACAGGCTGCGGGCAAACTAGGAGCCAGGTTAGAAAAGATGAGAAAATATCAAAATTGAGGGAGTATGAAACTGATAAATCTCTTATTGGTCCCAAGCGCAGAATTGCAATTGCAAGTTTTAAAAATGAAACTAGGTTTGGTGACAGGAGGCTTGGGAATTCTGTGACAGATGTCTTCGTAACAGAGTTGGCAAAAACAGGCAGGTTTACTGTACTGGAAAGAGATGCTGTTGACAAACTTCTACAGGAGACCGATTTTTCTGCCACCCTTGGCCAGGGGAGCATATCCCCCGAGCAGCAGTTTTTGGATGCAGACTATATAATAACTGGCGCCGTTACAAAATATGGTGTAAACACAGTTGGCAAAAAGAAACTTATATCCAGCTCTAAGGAACAGATTGCTGAAGTTTCTGTTGATGTGAAAATGATAAACGTTAGAAACGGGGAAATAATTTTTAGCGAAACTGGTGAAGGTCTGGCAAGCATAAAATATGGAACAACTCTGGGAGTAGGCAGCAGCGGCGGGTACGACGAGAGTCTTGAACAGGAAGCTTTTAGGGCAGCTGCAATTAAGGTAATGGACAACATAATCGAAACTGTGGACAAGAGACCCTGGTCAGCTGCTGTGGTCAAATACACAGGTGGTAAAATATACATAAATTCAGGCATGAAAAGTAACCTTAAACCAGGTACAAAGCTGGATGTTTATAGTTTTGGCGACAAGATCGAATACAGAGGTAAATTCCTGGGATATGAGGAAAGAAAAGTCGGTAGGGCTGTTGTGTCGGACTACCTAGGCGAAGATGCCTCAATAGCAACTTATGAGGGGAAGAGTTTTAGGACTCCTGGAATTGTTAAGTTAGAAGATTGATAGAGGTCAATGCCTATGAAAAAAAAAATTATACTCTTGGAGATAATATTTTTCACTCTAATGATGTTTGGATGTGTTAGACAGGAAAGGATTTTAAAGACAAGTCCAGGCAACCCGCCTGTAATACTTGCTGTACTGCCTATTAACAATTTTAGCAACGATGTCCAAGGAGCTCAATTTTTCCGGAGTACACTCTATGAGAAACTGACCGCAAATCCCAAGGGATACAGGATAATGAATCTTGAGCTGACTGACAAAATTTTAAACGAGGCCGGTATAACAGACGGCGGACAGCTTTCTGTAGCTATGCCTATAGAGCTGTGTGAGCTTCTTAATGTAGACGGACTGCTTTATACTGATATGAAAAGCCTGGACCTCTTAACACTGCCTTTCTATCATTTAAGAAGGGTTGAGGCACAATTCAAATTATATAGTTTTGAGAAACTTATTTGGCTTAAATCTATAAATACAAGCAATCGGTATGTAGAGGTGGAAAATATACTCAAAGCCATTGATGATCCAGAAGAGGGGTTCAAACGTGCCGGTGAATCAGTACTTGTGCACCAGGGTATAAAATTTTCCACGATAGCCCTTCTAGGGCATGAGTTAAAGCCTGAAATGGATCTGACTCTAGATAAATTTCTGGCATATATTCCCAAGGGAAACTCAGAAAACTCACCTTATTCTGAAATTGTTCTCGATAAACTCGAAGAGCTGCACAACAGGATACTGCAGGGTAAATCAATTATAAACGATGATATGTTTATTCAGGAAACCGAATTGGTAAATTTACAAGAAGACGGCATAACAATATTAAACTGAAAAGGGGTAGAGGTGTATGTACGAACTAATATTTTTAAGACCTAAAAAATTGGATGACTGCAGGAAAATCGTTAGCTACATAAAAGATGAAAAGATCGTTCACATAAACTTAGAGGATCTAGATGAGAAGCTTAGCCAGAGAGTCCTCGACTTTATAAGTGGAGCAATATATCTAAAAGAAGCTCAATTTTTAAATCCAACTAAGAGTGTATTTGTATCAATTCCTAAAGGAAGAACATTTTACCAGGACGAGACTGTAAAAATATCTCATAAAGATCAAGTATCGGAGATGCTGGATTTAAGATACGATGAAGAAGAGGCTATCAAGCCTAAGTTTAACAAATAGGATCTGGTATCTGTGAATTATTTGGTACACAGTATCCTGTCTGAAGAATCCGACGAGCACCTGGGAAACCTAATAGGAGATTATGTCCGTGGCAATTTAGACTTATTGGACTTCTCTAACGGAGTGAAAGCAGGCATAAGACTGCATAGGGAGATCGACAGTTTTTCAAACTCCAACTGTTTTTTCATACAGAGTAGAGGAAAGCTGAAAAAATACGGCCACTATTCAGGTGTAATTGTAGATATTTTTTACGACCATTTCCTGGCAAATAACTGGGACAAATTTTCAACTGTTGATCTATACTTGTACACCCAAGAAATCTACACACTCCTGGATAAAAACAGTGAAATACTTCCTGAGAAGTTTTTGCCGGCTTTTAGGTATATGAAGTCGAAAAATTCTCTCTACAATTATAAGGATATTGATTTCATAGAAGAGGTCCTTTACGGGGTCAGCTCCAGGTTTAAAAGAGAAAATAATATCTATGAATCTGTTTCAGAGTTAAAAGAGTTCTATGCAGATTTTGAAAAGGACTTTTTTAATTTTTTCAATGATATAAAACTCTACCTTAATAGATAAAGGGAAGCTTATAAAAGCTTCCCTTTTTATTTAAAATATTTCGTGGAATATTTCATCGACTTCAAGATTTTTCTGGTTTTGCTCTATATCTTTTTCTAATTCTTCCAAGTCCTCTTGCGTTTCAAACTCTTCTTCTACTTCCCTTTTAAAGAACCCGTCAAGGCCCTGTTTAAACTTGGAGGATTTTTCAACAGGTTCATATCCCCTTTCAAAAAGTGCCTGTCTCTTATTAACCGAGCTTTCATCAGCTAGAAGTCCGCTTCTAGAATCAATGGTCTTATACACCAATTCCCCATTTTTAACTGCATCTTCTAAAAACTCAAATTTTCCAGGTACATATATTCCCCTGTCTAACATGATCTGGTAATATGACCTCCAAAGTGGTGCAGCTACACCTCCGCCGGTAAATCCTTTACCTGTTGCACGGTTGTCATCATATCCCAGATAAAGAACCGTCACCTGTTCAGGAGTTATCCCTGCAAACCAGGCTGATCTTCCTTCGTTTGTGGTACCTGTCTTACCACCCTGCTGTATATATTCGCCTTCCCTGTCCCTTACACGGGCACCCCTACCGGAACCGTTTTTTACAACATTTCCCAGCATATGTACTATAAGGGATACTTTATTAGTGTCGAATATCTTCTTTTTCTCAATATCGTTTTCATATATTACTCTGCCGTACCTGTCCTCTATTTTAGTTATGTAAATCGGCTTTACCCTGTACCCGCCGTTTGAGAAAGGGGCGTAAGCTTTCGCCAGTTCAAAAGGACTCGTACTCATTGTACCAAGAGCAGCTGTAAGATTGTGCGGTATCTCTGATTCTACTCCAGCTTTCTTAGCAGTATTTATAACATTCCTTATGCCTATTTTTTCAAGCAGTTTTATAGCCACTATGTTTATCGACCTTTCCATACCCTCTAGTATGGTCATATTCCCTCTAAACCTTTCACTGTAGTTTTTGGGTTCCCAGCTACCGTATTTTACCTCTGAATCTTCTATAACCTCGTTCATCTGATACCCCTTATTGAGGGCAGTGAAATAAACAAAGGGTTTAAAGGCCGATCCTGGCTGCCTTTGCGCCATGATTGCCCTGTTAAAGTTCCCGCTGGTAAAATCCTTTCCTCCGATTATACTCTTGACATAACCGTTGCTGGAATCGATGGTTATCATCCCTCCTTGCAGCTCTTTAACGCTGTTCAGGTAGGAGTAGTTGGCAAAGGCTTCCTTGGCTGATTTTTGCATCTCCAGATCAAGGGTAGTGTAGATTTTTAGGCCGCCCTCATATATCTCCTCCTCGCTGTACATATCAAAAATCTTGGAGCTGACTATATTGGTAAAGGCAGGCGCCTTGTAGTCTTTTTTCGAACCTTTACTGTTTACCACAATTGTATTTAATGTGAGCTTTTGCCCTCTTTTCAGGTCAGTGTCAAGTACGAACTCTTTTTCAATGGCATCCTGGTATTCCTCTTTTCCTATGAAGCCAAATTTATACATCTGCTTCAATACCAGACGACCACGTTTTACCGCATTTTCCAGATTGACCCTAGGATTGTATTTGTTGGGCCTATTAGGTACTCCTGCCAGCATTGCAGACTCTGCAAGGCTAAGTTCACTGACGTTTTTTTTGAAGAAAATTCTAGCTGCAGTTTTTATTCCGTATGCACCGGAACCAAAATATATCTCATTTAAATACTTGCCAAGTATCTCATCTTTTGTGTATTTTTTTTCTATCTCTATTGTTATGATGGCCTCTTTGACCTTTCTAAGAACACTTTTTTCATGGGTCAAAAACGCATTTTTTGCCAGCTGCTGCGTAATAGTACTTCCGCCTTGAGCCTTTCTCATGGCTGCTATATTCACCATCATCGCTTTTGTAAATCTTATAGGATCTATTCCCATATGTTTTCTGAACCTCTTATCCTCTATGGCCAAAAAAGCATTCTGGGTGTGTTCTGGTATCTCATCTATACTTGCAAGGTCTCTTATCTCCCTGTATATCATATCAACTACTTCACCGTTGCTGTCATAGATTACACTTGGAATAGCTGGATTATATTCTTCTACGAGTTTGCTTATATCAGGAAGCCCCTTATAAGCCTGTACAACGAGATAAGCAGCCAGACCACCTACTAAAAACACTAAAATAAGACCTGTAGCTACTGCAATTTTTAAAAACTTCTTCATAACTTACTCCTCTAATTAACTTTTGATTTCTGCCTCAACTGACCGCAGGCACCATCTATGTCACTGCCCTTCTCTTCCCTTATGGTTATATTTACTTTTCTCATATCTTTTAGGTAACCATAAAATCTCTTTATTTTTTTGTCGCTTGGCCTTTCAAACTCACTTCCTTCAACAGGATTATAAGGTATTAGATTTAATATATGGTCAAACTCATGCATAAAATCCGCCAAAACTTCTGCATCCCACTGACTTACATTGAAATCTTTTATCAGTATGTACTCAAAACTTATTCTTCTATTTGTAACCTTTTGATACTCTTTTAAAGTTGTATAAAGATCTTCTAACGGATATTTTTTGTTAATCGGTATCAATTGATCCCTCTTTTCGTCACTTACGGCATGAAGCGATATAGCCAGCTCCACAGGAAGTTTCTCTTCCAGTAGTTTTTCTATACCAGGCACTATCCCGGAAGTAGAAACAGTTATCCTTCTTTTAGATATGTTCAGCCCTTTTTCATCAGAAAGTATCCTAATGCTCTTTATCAGGTTGGATAAGTTTAAGAGCGGCTCCCCCATACCCATAAATACTAGGTTGTTTATCTTTTCACCTTTTTTTACAAGTCTTCTGTTTATCGTGTAGACCTGGTTTAATATCTCATTTACGTTTAGGTTTCTTTCAAACCCATCCTGTCCGGTAGCACAGAATGCACACTTCACCGGGCACCCGACCTGGGTAGAGATACATATTGTGTTCCTATCTTTATGCTTTAGCAAAACCGTCTCTATTGTATTGCCGTCTTCCAGTCCGAAAAGAAACTTCTCAGTCCTGTCCTTCTTTGATACCTGATGATTTAGAGTGTTCAAGTACGGTATGTATGCCTTTTCCATCAAAGCTGCTCTGTTTGCTTTGGAGATGTTCGTCATATCGTCTATGTGTCTTATCATCTTCTCGTGCAGCCAAGTATACACCTGCTTCGAGTTGAATTTTTTCATTCCAAGTTCAAGCAATAGTTCTTCCAGTTCAGTATCGTTCAAGTTAAGTAAATTTATCATATTAATCCTCCTGATTTTAATTTTCATTCCTCTAATTTTAACATAAATTTCATAATCTTACAAGCTGAGCCATTTAAAATTAAATGTTGAAAAGTCGTAAAATCGGTAGTAAAATTAGTATATACATCGACATTAAGACGTTATTACTGGTAAATTAGTTTAAAAGGAGAAATGCATGACGATAATTAATTTTGATAAAATTGTAGATAGATCTGGAACAAATGCCACCAAGGTAGATTTTTCAGAAAAATATTTCGGTGAAAAAGGGCTTACTCCCCTGTGGGTAGCCGACATGGATTTCCAAAGTCCAAAAGAGCTCGTAGAAGCCATGAAGCTAAGAGCTGAACACGGGGTGTACGGATACACCCTGCACGACGATGCCTACTACAACTCAATAATTGACTGGAACCGCAGAAGAAACAGATGGGAAGTGAAAAAAGAATGGATCATTACTTCTCTGGGGGTTGTCACCTCCATAGCATTTATAATAAACTCGCTTACCCAGAAGGGTGATGAGGTTCTAGTTCAGCCGCCTGTTTATTACCCTTTTTTTAACACCATTAAGTCCCTGGAAAGAAAGATTGTTTACAACCCGCTTATATTTGACAATGGAAAATATAGGATGGACTACCATGACCTGGAGGGAAAAATAGGTCCTAAAACAAAACTTATTATACTGTGCAGTCCCCACAACCCGGTTGGAAGAGTTTGGGAAGAACACGAGCTGGAAAGACTTGCAAAAATATGTATTGAGAAAGGGATAACAATTATTTCAGATGAGATACATTCTGATCTTATATACACGGGAAGTCTACATACACCTCTTGCAAAAATATCTACTGAGATCTCAGAATCCACCATAACACTGATGTCACCCAGCAAAACTTTTAACCTTGCCGGGCTTTTCACCTCGTACATGCTTATTGAAAATAAAGAACTTAGGGAAAAAATACAGACAGCCCTGAACACTTTTTCTATACACCAAAATATTTTCGGAATTACGGCACTGAAAACCGCTTACTCCTCGTGTGAATACTGGTTGGAATCCCTAATGGAATACATAGACGGCAACAGGAAATATGTTGAAATTTTTTTGTCCGACAAAATGCCTGAAATTGAACTGGTAAGACCTGAAGGCACCTATCTCCTTTGGCTTGACTTTAGAAACTTGGGGCTAGATAAAAATCAACTTGATGAGCTTATATTGAAAAAAGCCAAACTGGGGCTAAGTGATGGCAGTATCTTCGGAAAAGAGGGGGAAGGGTTTAGGAGGATGAATATCGCTTCGCCTAGGGAGGTTATAGAAGAATCCATGAAAAAACTTTTTTCTGCGTACAAAGAAACTCTGAAAAAATAACTCCTCTCTTTATAAATATTTTGACTCAAGCTGCTATTGCGATAAATTATTGAATTGCTGTACTTTCTTTGCTTGTCCAAAGAAAGTACCAAAGAAAACACACCTGTTTAAATTAATGAACTTTTAAAAATAAATTTTACAAGGACTAGAAAATATATTCGTTTCTCTCATTATTTTCTAAATCTACTCACTCCCGAACTAACTTTCTGTTGAAATATAGTCGGCAAACCCCATTATTTTAATGAAAGTGGATTTCAGAAGTCGATTTCTTAACGGAATTTTTTAAACGGGTTTAAGTTCAAAAGCTTTAAAAACAATTATTTCAAAATTTTTTACAGACCTTGATTTTTCTTTGTTACTTTCTTTCCATCAAGGAAAAGAAAGTAAGGTTCTCATAAATTCAATATTTTGATTTAAATATAAGTAACAACTTAGCTTAAATTCATAAAATAAAAAGATTGTGTCAAGATAAGTTCGCAAAAACTTCACTGATACCCCATGTTAAGATTTAGGCAACTTTTATTCTATTTTCTTTAGTTGTTTCTATTACTTTTGGATTAATGTAGGATCTGCCAACTGACCAATCCTCACTGTACTCGATCATGTAAGTAGTAATTAATCTGATATATGAGTCTAAACTTGGAAAAATCCCTATAACATTACTGCGTCTTCTGATTTCCCTGTTTAAGCGCTCAAGGACGTTAGTTGAGGAAATTTTTCTAGAATCTATTTCTGGAAAATGATAAAATTGCAGGGAGTCCTCTAGGCCTTCTTCTAAACATTGAATTGCCTTTGGGTATTTATTCTCGTATTCTTCCATAAAATTAAAAGCATAGACTTTAGAGCTTTCGTAGTCTGATTGAAGCCATATTTGTTTCAATTTGCTAGAAAAGCTCTTTTTTTCTTTTGATGGGATATGTGCTAATATATTCCTCATAAAATGAACCTTACACCTTTGCCATGAACTTCCGTTAAAGGAGCTTTGCGCAGCTTTCATAAGACCTTTATGCGCATCAGAAATAATCAACCACACGTCCTCCACTCCTCTAGATTTCAAGTTATCAAAAAGAATTGTGTAGGTTTCTGTAGATTCTTCCATCATTGGTTCGATGGCTAAAATTTCTCTTCTGCCATGCATAGTCACAGCCGATACCACAAGAACAGCCATGTTTCTAACTCTTTTACCATCTCTAATTTTTTCGTAAAGCGCATCTACCCAAATGGCAGGATAAGTTTCGTCTAGGCGTCTATTTCTAAACTCCTCAACCTGCTCATTTAATTCACGTGTGATATTAGATACTTGCCCATGAGAAATAGAGTCTATACCAAGACTTTTAGCCAATTTTTCAATTTTACGTGTAGATACTCCGTTGATATATGCTTCTTGGATAACATTAAGCAGCGCTACTTCTGAGCGCTTTTTTTCGTTGATAAAAAAAGGAATATACCCTCCTTTTCTAAGCTTGGGAACCATTAAATACATAGTACCCATCCTAGTATCAAATCTTCTTGAACGATATCCTGAACGATAAGCTGTGCGCTTAGAGTTTCTTTCAGATTTTGATGCTCCAATTTTAGATTTAAGTTCAGCCTCCATCATTTCATCACAAAGCCATTGAAGCATAGAAAGCATTGGATCAGCCTCTCCGATAA
The DNA here is from genome assembly GCA_963668015.2 of uncultured Ilyobacter sp. Lineage (GTDB taxonomy): Bacteria > Fusobacteriota > Fusobacteriia > Fusobacteriales > Fusobacteriaceae > Ilyobacter_A. The sequence continues at coordinate 72,612 of CAXXCR010000006.1, forward strand.
ATTTTAATAGCATTTCATGAAAAGATGGGGTAGAATTACTATTAGCCATTGATTACCAACTCCTTTTAAGATTTTGTTTAGTCGCTTAATCTATACGGAGTAATCAATGGCTTTCTTTTTTGCCAAAAAAACTTTTGCGAATATTATTTTACACTATCAATAAAAAAGGCACCTCTCAAGGTGCCTTTCATCTATATTTAATTATTTTTCTTCTACTCTTTTAAGTATTGCTGCTATAAATCCAGAGAACATCGAATGTGGCCTGTTCGGTCTTGATTTGAATTCAGGATGGAATTGCCCAGCTATATAGAATGGATGATCCTCTATCTCTACTATTTCAGCAAGCCTTCCGTCTGGTGAGCTTCCGCTTATTTTTAGTCCTGCTTCAGAAAGCTCTTTTTTGAACTCATTATTAAATTCAAATCTGTGTCTGTGTCTTTCATAGATAAGATCCTCATTATAAAGCTCTTTTGCAAGAGTACCTTCTTCTAACTTACAAGGATAAAGACCAAGTCTCATTGTACCACCCATATCCTCTATATCCTTTTGCTCAGGAAGAAGATCAATTACAGGGTATTTTGTTTCAGGGTCAAACTCTGTTGAGTTGGCACCTGTGTAACCAAGCACATTTCTTGCATATTCTATAACCGTACACTGCATTCCAAGACAAATTCCAAGGAAAGGGATTTTGTTTTCTCTTGCATATTGAATTGCTTTTATTTTTCCTTCAACAGCTCTTTGACCGAATCCACCTGGAACTAAGATTCCGTCGTATTTTTTAAGAACTTCTACATCAAATGTTTCTGCTTGGATATAATCTATATCAGCTTCTGCATCTAAGTTAAAGCTGGCATGTTCTATAGCTTCTGTTATACTGATATAAGCATCCTTAAGTTCAACATATTTCCCTACAACTGCCATTTTGAAGTTTTTATTAGGGTTTTTCATCTTGTAAACCATATCTTTCCATTGATCAAGATTAGGCTTATTGTTGACGATTCCAAGTTTTTTACAAGCTGCATCAGCTAATCCGTTTTCCTCCATAATAAGAGGTACTTCATAAATTGTAGATGCATCTGGAGCTTCTATAACAGCCTCTTTATCAATATCACAGAACAAAGAAAGTTTTCTTTTTATGTCGTCAGTTACAGGATGTTCAGTTCTACAAACCAATATATCAGGCCTTATACCTATACTCATAAGCTCTTTCACACTGTGTTGGCTAGGTTTAGTTTTAAGTTCACCTGCAGCTTTAAGATATGGTAAAAGTGTTACATGGCAGTAAAGTACATTTTCACTTCCAACATCATATTTAAATTGTCTAATAGCTTCTATGAATGGAGTAGATTCTATATCCCCTACTGTACCCCCTATTTCCGTTATAACTATATCAGAGTTGTTCTCTTTTCCAACAATCTCTATTTTAGATTTTATCTCGTTTGTTATATGAGGAATTACCTGTACAGTTCCCCCTAAATATTCACCTTTTCTCTCCTTGTTTATTACAGAAGAGTATATTTTACCTGTTGTAACATTGTTGTACTTAGTCAGGTTTTTATCTATAAACCTCTCATAGTGACCTAAATCCAAATCAGTTTCGGCTCCGTCTTCAGTTACGTATACCTCTCCATGTTGGTAAGGACTCATTGTCCCAGGATCCACGTTAATATAAGGGTCAAATTTTTGTATTGTTACACTGTAACCTCTTTCCTCTAATAATCTCCCTAAAGAGGCTGCTGTTATTCCTTTTCCTAAAGAGGATACAACTCCTCCAGTCACAAAAATATACTTTCTTTGCTTCATGACCATCTCCTTTAAAATATGTACTAAATTATTTAATTCTTGCTCAATAGAAAAAACCTCATAAAAAAAAGACGAAAAAAAAAACTTTCGCCTAAGTTTTTTTTTTGGGGACCTATAGGTCCCCAAAAAAACATTTAATTTCATTAATTTATCAACTAATTATATCAAATTTTTCCTATTTGTCAAGAAAAATTATTCTCCCTTTTTGTAAGCTCCCTCAGAACCGAAAACGTCTACAATTTTAGTTTTGTAGTATGATTTCATTAACTCTTTAGCTGGCCCTAAATATTTTCTCGGGTCGAATTCTCCTGGTTTATCTCCAAATGCTTTTCTAACCCCTGCAGTAAATGCCAGTCTTCCGTCTGTATCTACATTGATTTTAGCTACAGCTGATTTAGAAGCTAATTTTAACTGCTCATCAGGGATACCAATAGCATCAGTTAATTCTCCACCGTATTGTTTGATTATTTCTACGTATTTTGGAGGAACTGAAGATGATCCGTGTAATACAATTGGAAATCCAGGGATTTTTTCTTCGATCTCTTTTAAGATGTCTAATCTTAATTTAGGATCGTCACCTGGTTTAAATTTGTGAGCACCGTGAGAAGTTCCGATAGCTATAGCTAATGAATCTACTCCAGACTTAGCTACAAACTCTTCTACTTCTTCAGGTTTTGTGAAGATTGTTTCTTCGGCTACTACGTCGTCTTCTACCCCTGCTAAGACTCCTAATTCTGCCTCTACGCTTACTTCGTATTTGTGTGCATACTCTGCAACTTCTTTAGACATAGTTATGTTTTGCTCGAAATCATAGTGAGAACCGTCGATCATAACTGATGAGAATCCGTAATCAATACAGTCTTTAATTACCTCAAAACTTGGACCATGGTCTAAGTTTAATGCAACTGGTATGTCAGATCCTTTTGCTCTTGCAATTTCAACTGCAGCTTTTGCTAACATAGGTACTACTTCTTTCCCCATATAGTTTCTAGCTCCTGTCGAACATTGTAATATTACAGGCGATCCCATTTCAGCACACGCTTCAATGATAGCTTGCATTTGCTCCATGTTGTTAAAGTTAAATGCTGGAACAGAATATCCATTTTCATTTGCCTTCTTAAACATTTCCTTGGTATTTACCAACCCTAAATCTTTGTAATTGTACTTCATACAACCCCTCCTAGCTATTATTTCATTACATCGTTAATATTTTAACAAATTTTTGTCTTAAAATCAAGCTATTTACTCTGTTTTTTAAAGAGCCTTGTAGACTTTTTTTAGTATATGCCTAAAGAAACCCTTGAAATTTCTGCTTTTCTTAAAGTACACTAAGACTTCTGGCACAAGTGAGATTACAATCTCAACAATTTTCTGATATTCTGAAAAAAGAGTCCCAAAATATTTTTGTGAATTAAATATCCAAGAAATCATTATGATATTTAAAACCCTTAAAAAATTTAAAGCGGCTACATTGATGCCAGAGTCCGTGATATGTACACCCGCTATACTCCAAATTATTTTCCCTTCCTGTATATACATTATCTGTGCTATACAGGTACTGGCATAAAAAAATATAACGAACTTTAACTTTTTGGCATATACTTTCAGCTCTTTATTTTTTATAATATTTATCAATAAAAGCAAAACACTTATTCCAACAAGACTTTGCCAACTTTTTAAAAAAATATTTACTAAAAATAACAGTATTAGGCTATTTTTTAATAACATCTATCCCGCCCATATAAGGTCTAAGCACTTCTGGAATTATTATAGAGCCGTCTTCCTGCTGATAGTTTTCTAAAATTGCAAGCAGAGTTCTACCTACAGCTAAACCAGACCCGTTTAAAGTATGGCAAAATTCACTCTTTTTATTTCCACTCTCTCTATATTTAAGTCCCATTCTCCTAGCTTGGAAATCTTCACAGTTAGAGCATGAAGATATTTCCCTATAGCTGTTTTGGAAAGGAACCCAAACTTCTAAGTCATATGTCTTAGCTGCTGAGAATCCTATATCCCCTGTACACAACTGAATTACTCTGTATGGAAGTCCTAACCTCTTAAGCACTTCTTCTGCATTTAAGACCATTTTTTCGAGTTCATCGTATGAAGTTTCCGGTTCAACAATTTTTACCATTTCAACTTTATTAAACTGGTGCAGTCTTATAAGACCCTTCATATCCCTTCCATAAGAACCCGCTTCTCTTCTGAAGCAAGGTGAATATGCTGTATAGTATTTTGGAAGTTCTACTCCGTCTAATATCTCTTTTCTGTGCATGTTAGTCACCGGAACTTCCGAAGTAGGTATTAAAAACATATCATCAGTTGTTCTATAAGCATCATCTTCAAATTTAGGAAGCTGCCCGGTACCTTCCATTATCTCTCTTTTTACTATTAGAGGTGTCATTACCTCAGTGTACCCGTGCTCAGTAGTATGCAAGTCCAGCATAAAGTTGATTAATGCTCTCTCTAATCTTGCTCCAAGTCCCTTGTAAACTGTGAATCTAGATCCCCCTAATTTTGCTCCTCTTTCGAAGTCTATTATATCCAGTTCTTCGCCTAGATCCCAGTGTGATTTTGGCTCAAAATCAAATTCAACAGGTTCTCCCCATTTCCTTACTTCGACATTGTCATTCTCATCTTTTCCTATTGGAGTAGATTCATGATATACATTTGGAAGTGTCATTTGAAAGTAAACCAACTTAGCGTCGATAGCCGATACCTTTTCGTCCAATTCCTTTATTCTTTTACTCACAATACCCATCTCTTCTATTATTTTAGAAGCATCCTGCCCCTCTCTTTTAAGCTTCCCTACTTCCGCAGAAGCGTTGTTTCTTTTGTGCTTAAGGGTATCTACCTCTGTTAAAATCTCTCTTCTCTCTGCATCTAACTGCTCAAATTCCTCCAAGTCTACTGATGCTCCTCTATTTTTTAGCGTCTCCTGTAAAAATTCAATATTGTTACGGATATACCTTAAATCCAACATAAGTTCTTCCTCCTCGTAAACCTTTTTTATTTAAATTTATCTCCTATAACCTAATCTGGTCATTTTGTACTGTGTGGGTTCTAAGTTTAAAAACTTCAAAAGCGCCTTAGGCGACATACCTTCTAACTCCAATTCTATATGCCCCTCGGTCCTTCTAAAACTCTTGATTCTAGGCTTCAAGTCTCTTTTTTGCAACTTTCCTCTCTTGAGCCTTTCTTCTATTATTTCGTCTTTCTGGTATAGTTCCTCCAAGCTGTCTAATACTTCTTCAGACGAGGCTATCTTATAAATAAGATTTGTAAATTCCAGGGCTATATTGGATTTTTTCTCCACATCCTCGATTTTTAAAATTCCAGTCCTGCAGGTGAATTTAAATTCATTTTAGACAGTAGTTCCTCGTTTTGTATATCATCTAAAAACTCTACATCCATTGGCTCATTGTATGCTTCTTCCCCAAGTGAAATAGGGCTAGCCAGAGATATCTTAGGTCTTGGTGTAAAACCTTCAGAATGCTTTAGCTTTATTCCTGATTTCCTAAATATTCTTTCAAAAAGCCTCAACAAGTCCAAATGAGATATATATATCATATCTCCATTCTTATTAAAAAATATTCTTTTTTTTATTTCCACTCCAATCTAAGGTGCTTTGTATGTGTCAATTATTACTTTTTTCATTATGTTTTTTTCAAAATGAACATAGTAGGGCATTGATAACTTAGTTTTTGCCACTACGTTCCCATCTTGGTTGCTCAACTGTATAAAAATTTCATTTGCTTTTGCTTTTTTACCAAACTGCTCTTTGAATTCACTAAAATTCCTAAAAGCAGTAGTTTTATTTTTACCTTTATTTATCTCCAGGTAAAACTCGCCAACCGCTAGATTTTTAGGCAGTTTCAACTGCACAAATCTGTTTTTAAATCCGTTTTGATGCTCAAGATAATTGAGCTTCATCGATACTCTCTCTCCTGGATGATACACACTTTTATCCAAAAAAGCATCATATATATATATTTTTCTGTTTTCTTTATAACTGTCTATATCTATACTGATCTTCTCAAAATCTAAGAAATTAAACCTATTGTTTATAAGTTGTAATATCTCTTCAGATAGGTGTCCCACCAATATTTCCATTGCATTGATGTCATCCGAGAAAAAATTTTCAAATTGAAATATTTTTTCCGTTCCTTCACCGTAAACAGTGCATTCAAATGACGCTGCTTGAAATTCATCAGTAGGATAATTTTTTAAAATTGCTTTTTGAAGTACTTCATTTAAGTATGTAGTCAGCGTTTTTTTGTTCTTTGGCATCTCAAAATTAATTTTTTTGTCATCATTTACTTTTATTTGAAATTTATATGTAGCTATCTCCTCTACGAGTTCACCTGAAAGTCCATTTAATTCATCTCTTTTTACCAAACCTATTGTTCTTTTTGAGCTTCCAACTTTGAACGGATTTTTTGCATTAACTGTGTAATCTATCTCGGCATTGTTCAAAAAATAGTAAATGTCCCCTTTGTTGCTTAACGGGTGTCCGTATACAGAGAATTTTTGTCCCTCTACCATCGAGAGGGTTCCGAGGTTTTCTATATAAATATCACCTCTAACAGGGCTTACAGACACAGCCATTCCTGGGACTACATTCTTATGTTTTAAATCTGGTTTTTCAGGTGTCAAATCATAGCCTTCCACAGGTCTTATTAAAGCTAGATTAGAATCCTTTCCGTTCACAGAATAAGCTACCGCACCTAAATATTTTGAATTTATAAAAACCGGTGACCCACTCATCCCTTCTGAAATTCCACCATTTTTCTCTATAGTATCCCCATATACTCTCGCCAGTATCATTTTTGAACTACTATTTTCATCCTCTGTAATAGCAAGAATTTCAACATTAAAACTATCTATATTTTCTCCTTGGAATACTGTATATCCCGTTCCGGACATTCCCTGTTTTATATCATTTAATCTAAAATAATCCAAGGAAAATATCTCTGTAAATATAATTAGAAAGCCTATAATAACTAATCTAGTCATAAAACACATCCTCAAAATAAAAAGAACAACATTACATTTAATTCAAAATGTATTCTACCATATTCCATTTAGGATTTCAATTTATTTACCCTCTTACTAAATTCTTTCTTTAGTTTTTATGACAAGCCTTCTCTCTATGAGTACAAAACCTATATATCGCTTTTTTACCCAAGCTGCTTAATAAAGCTTTTTCTTGAAAATGTCCATATAAGTCAAGTACAGCCTCATATCAAATTCCACTTGATGATAGCTTCTCTCCATATTCAAACACAGCTTATAAAAAGCTTTATCATGCCCTTTTTCTTTCAGGTGAGCCAGTTCATGTACGACTATATTTCTTAAAAACTCCTCGGGCATATTTTTAAACTGGCTTGCTATTTTAATCTCATTTTTCACCTTTATCTTGTTTCCTTGTTTTCTTGGAACGTACGAATGCAGCCCCAATGCTTGATGGCTAAATTCTATCTTTGAATCATATGCAACTTTGCTTAAAGGGTCGCTTTTCCTTAAATATCTGTTTTTTAATTCCATAACATATGAATACAGCAGTTTATCAGAGCTTATATTGTGCTTATTTGGGTATTTACCTAATATAAGTTTTCCTAAGCTGTCATTGTTTATTAATTTTTCCACTTTTTTCAAAATTTCTTCGGGGTAACCCCTAAGATACTTTAATTCCATGTCATTCCTCTATCCTTGTAATATACTCAAAATTATTCCAAAAAATATATAAAAATCTGCTAAATTAAAAACTGGACTGTTTTTAAGGTTCGGCCTTATAA
>CAXXCR010000007.1:0-75609 GCA_963668015.2 uncultured Ilyobacter sp.
TTATTTTTAAGACAATGCTTATTGATATAAACAGTCCGATTATAGGTATAGATAAAAAAGTTGATAAATTCAAACCAGACTATATAGGGGGGCTACTCTTCTGGTATAGGTATATTGGCAAGGGAACAGCTTGGTGGCCGCATAGATATATCCCCTAAAGAAATAGTGTGTTCTGCAGATCCTCTAACTGAAGATATAAAAAAAATAATAGTAGAAGCTTTTGGGGTGACTCCTTTAAATTACTACGCTGCATCAGAATCACCTATTATGGCAGGTCAATGTGGTAAATATAAAGGTTTACATCTTTTCGATGATTGGCACTGCTTTGAAATTGTGGATGATGAATATAGGGAGGTTAAGAATGGTAAGGATGGCAGATTAATACTTACCAATTTATATAATTATACCCAGCCGCTTATAAGGTATGAAATGACTGACAGATTGATATTAGAAGAAGAGAAATGTACTTGTGGCTGGAAATTTCCTGTTATAAAAAAAAAATATGTGGAAGGCAGGAAGAATTTATGTGGTTTGATCAAGGGGATGGAAAAGAAGATTATATCCACCCAAGTGTTTTGATAGAATTTTTTGTCCCTGGACTGGAAAAACTGCAGGTAGAACAGCTCAGCAAAAGTGAGTTTTTGATAAGGGTAAAAAATAAGTGGAAATGGATATGAAATACTGACGACTTTAAAGAACAGGGTGAATGAATTATTGGAGGATAAGGGGTTGTCGGGTTTTGTCAGCTATAGTGTGGATGTGGTGGAAGATATAAAAAAACAATCCTATAACTGGCAAGTACAACTTAGTTATTCCACTTAAAGTTTGAAGTTTATCTATGATTTTATTTTATATAGGAAAAATTAAAAATAACTGGAGCTGATAAAGTTGAATTTTAAAATATTAATTTTAAGTACAGTTTTATTAAGTATATATTTTTTGGAAAAATTAAAACCTCAGGTGGTAGAAAAGAGATTTACCTGGGGGCATGATAAGTTAAATTTTGGGATAGGATTGTTTAATAATGTTGCTTTGACATATGCATTTTTGAGGATTAACTCCTTATATACCCAGGTTTTTGTTAAACAATAATATAGGTATTCTAAACGTTATGGAAGCATCAGGGTTTGTGAGGGGGATTAGTTCTTTTTTAGCTCTTGATCTCAGCATCTATATATGGCATGTACTCTTGCATAGATATAATTTTCTATACAGATTTCACGCAGTACATCACACAGATACTGGGATGAATGTGACAACTTCTTTCAGATTTCACTTTGGAGAGCTTATGATGGGAAATTTTTTTAGGTTTTTGGTTATAGGGATTTTTGGGATATCATTTTCTGATCTGGTTTTATATGAAGTTTTTTTGAATATAAACGTATATATCCATCACAGCAATCTAGAAATTTCCCCTATTGTGGACAAAATAGTTTCAAAACTGATAATAAGTCCATATGTACACAGGGTGCACCATTCAGTGATCTTTAAAGAGGGGAATTCAAATTTTGGATCTGTATTTATCTTTTGGGATAAACTGTTTAATACCTACACTGATCCCAGTGGGCGTTCTGTAGCGAAATTTGGCGATTTTAACTTTAGAGGAGCGGAGTGTCAAAGATTATCTTATATATTGCTGCAGCCTTTTAAAACAAAAAAATTGAATTAGTATGAAATCAGATTATTTATAATTTTTACGACTTATTATGAAAAAAAATTTATTAAAAATAAATTTAAGTGTTGACAAATTTTAAAATATTTATTATTATTTTGTTTGAAACCGAATAATAAAATCGGACGAAGGTATGGGGAGAGAGCTGTAAAGGCCACCGAAGAAGTAAATCTTTCAGGTTTCTGCAAAAGCAGATGAGGACCCTTACTGGACGAGCCTCTGGAGAGACCCATTAGGGCACCGAAGGAGCAAAACTGGCTGTGATCAGCTAGACAAAACTCTCAGGTAAAAGGGACAGAGGAAGAGAAATGCCTATATATTAAAATAGGTATCTTCTTTTCGCATGTAATTTCAGAGGTTATTTTTGCAAAAGCAAAATAGCCTCTTTTTATTTTTAATGTTTCAAAATACAATCAAATAATAAAATCGGACGAAGGTATGGGGAGAGAGCTGTAAAGGCCACCGAAGAAGTAAATCTTTCAGGTTTCTGCAAAAGCAGATGAGGACCCTTACTGGACGAGCCTCTGGAGAGACCCGTTAGGGCACCGAAGGAGCAAAACTGGCTGAAAATCAGCTAGACAAAAACTCTCAGGTAAAAAGGACAGAGGAAGGAACACATATCGCTGTTGATATGTTTTGTTTGCCTTCTAAAAATTATTATGGGTTATTTCTTATTTCAGAGGTTATGCTGCAAATTGCAGGCATGACCTTTTTTTATTTGGTGTAAAAATTACTACAGATTATACAGGGGGAAACAGGGATGAAGAAAAGTTTTGCAAGTGACAATTACAGCGGGGTACATAATAAGATAATGGAGGCGCTTAGTGAGTGTAACATCGGACATGCAAAAGCTTATGGAGAGGATGAGTACACCAGAAAAGCTATAAAAAAATTCAAGAAGATATTCGGGTTGGATATCTATGTTGATTTTGTATATAACGGTACAGGAGCCAATACAGTGGCTTTGGATGCAATGACTGAGTCGTTCCAGGCTGTAATCTGCCCGGAACAGGCACATATAAATACATATGAGGTTGGTGCTCCAACTAAATTTACAGGATGCCCCTATGGTTCCGATAAAAGCTTCTGATGTAGGAGGAAAATTAAAGGTGGATAGGGTAAGAGACTACCTGGAGTTATCTATGGGGAGTATGCATCACTCTCAGCCGAGGGTTATATCGATAACCCAGCCAACAGAGATAGGTTCTGTATACAGTGTTGAAGAGATCCGTGAAATAGCTGATTTCGCACATAAGAATGGACTTTTACTGCATATGGATGGTGCCAGAATATTTAATGCTACAGAAGCTTTAGGAGTAGGTCTTAAAGAGATGACAAAAGACCTGGGGGTAGATGTGCTGTCATTTGGGGGGACTAAAAACGGAATGATGTTTGGAGAGGCGGTTGTGTTTTTTAATACAGAGCTGTCTAGGAATTTTTTCATACAGAAAAAAACAGTGTACTCAGTTAAATTCTAAAATGAGATACGTATCGGCACAGTTCATAGCTCTTTTAGAGGGGGGGCTTGGATTTGAAAATGCAAGGCAGTCAAACAGAATGGCTAAGCTACTTGTTGAAAGTGTAGAAGATATACCTGGGGTAGAGATAACAAACGAGGTAGAAGCCAATACGGTATATGCTATACTTCCAAAAGAGGTTATACCAATTCTTCAGGAAAAATATTTTTTCTATGTATGGGATTCTGTTCGTTCTGAGGTGAGATGGGTTACATCGTTTGATATAAGTGAGGAAGATGTAGAAGATTTTGCAGAACAAATAAGAAGTGTATTAGGAAAAAATAGAAAAGCAGCTTAAAAAAACTATTATTGAAGTCAAATGTAAATTTTATTATCAAGATTTATAACACATAAATAAGCATAATATATCGATGTTTAACGTGATATATTATGCTTATATTTTTTTCTTAGAGAAGAGCTTTAAGAAATTATAACTCTTGAGTTGTATTTAATAATTTTAAAACAGGATTTATCTAAGTATTTACTAATATTTAATTGAATAGCATATTGTCATTTTTACAGTGCAGTTTTACTCTATTATTCAAAATTTATCTGAATAATAAGGAGGAGTGACTATGAAAAGAGTCGAATTTATCGGTCTTTCCGGTAGTGGAAAAAGTACTGCTATAAAAATACTTGAAGAACATTTACATTCACAAGACGCCTTATTTAAAAAAGGTGATGATGCACTGAAAATCTCAACTAAAAAAAAGATCATTTATCTCTTAATTTTCAGTATTAAAAAATTGGGACTAACTTATTTTATACTAAAAGAAATACTTAAACATACTGATAAAATGTTTATTTTGAAGAGATTTCTTCGAATTTTCTATTCTCATGAATATCTTCTTCAAGATGAAAAGCTCACCCTGTTTGATGAGGGGTTTGTTTTTTTAGGATACTATTTTCATGCTAATTTTTTTAATGAAAATTCTTTCAGCGAAGAAAAATTACAAAACTACATAGAGAAAATACCAAAGCCAGATTATCTTGTTTATATACAAACACATTTCCAAACAGCGATAAAAAGAATGATGTCTAGAAGTATTACTCATAGCGTTTTAAATCATAATCACGAACAAGTCCAAACCTATTACCACAATTCATTTACGTATTTTGAGGCCGTTGCCAGAGCGCTAGAAAAAAGAGGTGTAAAAGTTATCACGATATATAATAATGGTAAGTATTCTTGTTTAGAAGGACAGTTGCATAAAACTTTTCAAGAGATTAACTTTAAGTAAATTCTTTATTTGCTTATGTTTTTAATTTAAAATTTGACTTTTTTTAACAAGAGAAGTAATCTTTTAGTGTAGTGCCGTTTATATGTCTTTCAAGAATTATAATATAAATTGAAAGGAGAGTTTCTGTATGAGTAATGACATTTTTGTATACTTGAACAATGAAAAAATATTTGCTCTTGAAGATGCTGAAAATAAGAATTTATCAAAAGCATCCTTAATTGGTGCAATTAAACATTACAATAAGATTTTTCTTGAATATTCCAGCTTGTGTTTACAAGATCCGATTATAAAAAAACAACTTTCGGAATTAAAAATAGCTATATCTAAACTAGAAGCCAGAGCTGATTCTTTAGATATCTAAAAGGCCTTCAAGGTCTTTTTTTAATACAATAAACTTTTAAATATATTTAAAAGTTAAACTCTATTCTAAACTTAAAAAATTATATTTTAACAATTTTATATTAAATAAGCTAAGCAAATATTGTAATAAAATATTGAATTTATGAGCCATACTTTCTTTACTTGTTCAAAGCACCTACAGGCATTCACTCCCCTTGATCGATCAAAGTACCAAAGAAACGATACCCATAAGATTAATGAAACTTGTAAAAATAAATTTTACAAGGACTAAAAAGTATACTCGTTTCACTCATTACTTTCTAAGTCAACTCATTTCTAAACTAAGTTTCTATTGAAATATAGTCGACGAGCTTCCTTATTTCAATGAAAGTGGATTTCAGAACCTGATTTCTTAAAGTAATTTTTAAAAAGGGTTTAAGTTCAAATGCTTTGCACGTTATTATTTTTTAATTCTAGAAATTCTATAAAATCAAACGTATTGATTAAATTAAACTTTTACAAGTTCAGATTTCTGTAAAGGAAAACCTATATTTTGTGATAAAAGAAGTTAGGTAACGTAAAAACTCTCTTTATTTTAAGGAGGACAATATGGAGCAGAAATGGTGGAAGGAAGCAGTTGCGTACCAAGTGTACCCGATGAGCTTTAAAGACAGCAACAATGATGGCATTGGAGATATAGGAGGGATAATTGAAAAACAGGACTATCTGTCTTTTTTGGGGATAGACGTCTTGTGGATAAACCCTATGTATAAGTCTCCCAAAAAAGATAACGGATACGATATAGCTGATTATTACAGTATAGATAAAGAGTTTGGGACAATGAGAGAATTCAAAGAGCTATTAAAAAGAGCTCACGATAAAAATATTAAAATTATAATGGACCTTGTTGTAAACCACACCTCAAATGAACACTACTGGTTTATAAAATCTTGCAAAGGCAAGAAGAGTCCGTATAGAAATTACTACACCTGGAGGGACGGTAAAAATCTAAAAACCCCTCCAAATAATTGGGGGGCGCATTTTGGAGAATCTGCGTGGACGTATGACAGAAAAACAGGGCAGTATTATTTGGGGATTTTTTCTAAATTCCAGCCAGACTTAAACTGGGAGTGCAATGAGATGCGCAATGATCTTTACAAAATGATGACGTGGTGGATGAAAAAAGGAATAGATGGTTTCAGGCTGGATGCTGTAAACTTTATAGCTAAAGAAGCAGGTATGCCTGATAATGATCCTGAAAACAGTTTGGCAAAGGGGGATTCGCTGTTTAGCACTGAGAATTTTAGAACCAAGCCTAAGTTTTATGATTATTTGGACGAGATGCATCAGGAAGTTTTTTCAAAATATGACGTAATGACCATAGGGGAATGCTCTAAGATAAGCATAGATGAGAGTATAAAGGCAGCTCCAGAAGGAAACGGCAGACTGGATATGACATTTTTATTTGAGCATACAGATCTGTTCCACAGCGGGGATAAAAATTATCATGAGCTGAAAAAAATAATATCCAGGTGGCAGAAAGGAATTTTTAATAAGGGGTGGGTCGGTATAGGATTCAACAACCACGACCAGCCGAGAGTGGTTTCCTGTTTTGGAAATGATAAGAAGTACCGAGAAGAATCGGCCAAACTGTACTCGACGTTTCTTCTCTCGCTTATGGGGACACCGTTTATATTCCAGGGCGAAGAAATAGGTATGACAAATGTTGAATTTAAAAGCTTAGATGAAGTCAGGGATATAAGTGCAATGGATTATGTAAAAAACCAGATAAACAAGGGTAAAACAGAAAAAGAGGCACTTGAACATATAAGCAGTTACGGGAGAGACAACGGTAGAACTCCGATGCAGTGGGACTCGGGTAAGAATGCAGGATTCAGCGAGGGGGACCCCTGGATACGAGTAAACGACAACTATAGGCAGATAAACGTAGAAGATAGTGTAGAAGACAGGGGATCAATTTTAAACTATTATAGAAGGATGATCAGGATTAGGAGAAAATACAAAAGCTTGGTGTATGGTGAATTTCAGGACTTGATTACTGAAAATGAAAAATTGTATGTATTCAAAAGAAAATTAGGGGATGAGGAAATATTAGTATTGTTAAATTTATCAGGGGATATTCTTTATGAAGAAACTTTAGAAGAGCAGTTAAGCAAAGAAGATATTTTGTTGATTTCGAATTATACACAGGTTGAGAAAAAATGTAAAATAAGAGAGTATGAGGCAAGGGTGTATTTGAAAAAATAATAGTATTTTTTAATAAAGTATAAAAATTGATGCGAAAATTTAAAACAGTTAGATAATATATAACAGAATAGTATCGGGCTATTTATGGAGTAGCCCGATACTATTTAGATAAGGAAATTCTGCATACGATAAATTTGGGAGATCTCATTATAATTGCTAAAAGAATAAATAAAGTTTAAAATCTGACAGAGGGATTTCCCCGTGAATCATAAAATAAGATTCTTAAATATACTGTCATATTATTCTTTGGTATTAAATAACAACATATTAAATCCGCGTTCACGTATCCTCCAACTATAAATGAACCCTATTGTCATGATACCACCACTTATTAAAGATAATTTTATTATCTTAATAGCTTCAATTGCGTGCCAATTTGCTAATTGAATAGATGCCCAGATAATCCACAGCCAAGCAATGGCAGTAAACCCTATAAAAGTAGCAACTCTTTTGAGACGAGTGTTTCCTCTGCCTATTATTTTTTTTATTATCCAATTCACCAATGGGTTATTCTTATCGTGTTGTTCAGCGATCTCTATTGCAGTGATTAGTTCATTTAAACGACGTGTATACCAAACTGCTAAAACTGCCAATATTTGACCTATTAAAAGCGGGAATAATAATACTAAAGAAGATAAATCAATAGGTATGCCTCCGAATTGTTTTGGAATACCTAGCATTTGTCCAGTCTGTTTTTTCAAAAACTCATCAAATGAGCTTTTCATTCTTTCAAGTTCAAGTTTTAATTTTTCCTCTGTATTTTTCTGGCTAGTGATTAAATCAGACAACTCATCAGTAATTTCCTTTATGGAACTTATTTGAATAAGATCTTTGTTAAAAGAAAAATTAATATTGCGTAATTCTCTTTCTTTGCCTTCGGCACTAATCCACCAGAATCTGTCTTCAGGCGGAGAAAAATTTATCTTTTCAGCATATTCCATAGTTTCTTCAATTGCACTTAGAATAGCAATCCAACGTCCAGCATCAGTGAGATCCTTTTCAGCTGCTTCCTCCAGTTGTTTATGAATTTCATTTGCAAGCACCATCATTTTAGGAATAGTTTTCGTTTGCCAAGCTTGGTTAAGGGTTTCAAATTGTGTGGCAATGATCTTTTTTTCAATAGTTGGTAAAAGTATATTTCTGAGCTCTTCGACATTTTTTGCGTTACGAATTTTATTCTTCAAGTTTTCATCAAAATTAAAATTATTTTTAGTCGCTTTATGTTGTGTTTCTTGAAGGGGTCTTTGATTATCTGTTTTTATTCGTTGTATAGCCTCAATATTTTCAGAATGTATACCTCTGAGGTCTCTGTCATCTGTTATGCGTTCAAAATTTATTTTAACATCATTTTCGTTTTGCATATCTTCTATTGCACTTTCAATCTCTTTAATTTTATTTTCAAGTCTAATATACTCTATCAATTCTGAAAGTTGCTCAAAATCATTTTTTAACTGGTCATACATTTCATTGGAGTATTTTTCTAGATCAACTGCAGCTATACTTGAAAGCTTTTCAAATTTCTTTGAAATATCCCCAATCTCTTTTTCAAGATCCTGGAGTATGCTAAGTTTTTCTTCTGCCTTTAACAATTTACTTTCAATTTTCAAGAAAGGAGTGAAAATAAATAAATGAAAAGTTAACAGTGTTACTATAACAATCGAAATCCACCGTAACACTATATCATATCTGTCTCTATTTCTTTCCAACAGAGAGTTTAAAACTTTCTCCTCCATAATATCTCACCATTCCAATTCAAATTGGCAGTTTATAATATAATTACTCTATAAATTTATTAGGCCAATCATTTTTTTTAAGGTATTCTTTTAAGTTATGTGGTCTGTATCCGGAATCATCCTCCCAGCGAATTTTCACTGATTTATGTATTAAAATCTCACCTTTGCCGTGATCAATTGGACGATAATAGGTTTTCTTAACTCTGTAAAAGCTTCGCCTGGATTCATGAAGTTCTGCCAGTGGACTGCAATCTATATTTATACTTTTTATTAAATGTTCTTCAATTGAAAGTCCAAATTTTTTTGCTTCTTTAAGAATCCAATTTAAAGAGTTGTCTGATAATATTAATCCGTCCTTATCCGGTTTATAACTCCCGCCTATATCGCTGTGTGCTCCCGAAAACCAGACTTGTTGTAAATCCAAGTTTGCTCTTGGGGTCCAGATAGTTGGTTCAAAATCACTGCGGTGTTCATCTATGGCCATAGCGTGTCTAGCAACACGGATGTTTTTACCAAGTTTTGTGTCGTAAAACTCGTCTTTATCTTCGAATAAACCTAAAAATGAAATCGGTATTCCCATAGCCCCCACAGTATCCCATACGCCAACAAATTTTATTTCTCTAGATTCATGTGAGTGCATATTCCTGAATTTTATAGACTCTCTCCCATTAGGGGCATAGTCAGAACCACTTCTCTTATAGTGATTAAATGCCTGCTGTATTAAAGGAGCATCTGGCCTCTTTACTATTCCACAGTTATTAATTAAGCCGCATAAAGATCTTACTGTGTAAGCACCCCTGCTAAAACCAAATAAAAATAATTCATCTCCAGGCAAATAGTTTTGAACAATATAGCGGTAGCAGTCCATTATATTTTTGTGCAAACCTTCTCCCGTTGCGCCACCAATTACAGGGTCATAATAGGATCCTATGCCCCAGTCATAGAAAACTTCCTGCGGGGCTCTGTCATTCCCGGTTGGTTTTATCGCGCGTGCTAGCCTGAGTACATTTGTGGGAAAATCTTTCTTTAAATTTTTTTCTGGACGATTCCAGGTACCATCTGCACATATTACGATTCTCTTATTCATATTATCCTCCTCATTCCAAGTTTTGGAATAATTTTAAATCACAAATAATATAAAATAATCTATTCTAAGTATTCTGTACCTTTAATCGATCTCCTACAATTTTTTATTGATTAACTGAAGTTATCAAAATTTTATAGTTAGCGCATATAAAATAGGGAAAGAGTTCAAGAATAAATTTCTTGTTTTTTGAAATGTACCGTTGCATAATTTAAAAGCAGCGATTTAATTACGTTATCTTTTTTTATCAAAAATTCAACGGTAGACCTCCTTTTAAATTATTATGAAAAATGATATAATAAGATTCGGTCCAATAAAAGTTTAAGCTTTGGAGGAATTATGAGTAGGAATTTTATTAAGATAAAACCAAGAAAAAATGTTTTTGAAGCAAACGGCGTTAAAAACATTGAGGTAAGGGAAATATACATATATGAAAAACAGAAAAGAATAGAGCTCCTTACGACTGTGGCATCTCCGGAACACTTGGATGAGCTGGATGCAATAGAAAACGGCATAAGACAAAAATTTGGGAGTGAAGTAAGTTTAAGGTTGAGGGTGGAGTTCATCGAAAAGGAGATGTCGCTGCACAATCTGAAACTCATAGTAGACAGATCTATAAAGGACTTGAAGAAGAGAAATGCTATATCAAGATCATTTCTTTATTTTCATAGGGTTCTAATTGAAAAAGAGACTATATTTGTAGAGCTGAAAAGTGAAACAGCTCTTAGCAGCTTACTGAGTGCAGAGATTGACATTAAGTTGAACCAAGTTATAAAAAACTATGGGGTAAGTAACTTTCAAATAAAACTGAGGGTTGGAGATTTCACCCAGGAAATAGAGCAGATGGATGCCGAGCTTGTTGAAATAGACAAAAAGCTGGAGGAAAAAGCAATAGCAGTGGAAAAATCTGTAAAACCTGAACCTAAGCCAAAAGATAAGAAGTCTGACAAGGAAAAGGGAGATATCATCCATGGTAGAGAGATAAAAGACAGGGCTATACCATTTCAAGAATTTGACGAATTGTATATGGGGGATACTTGTACCGTTGAGGGGGAAGTGTTTAAACTTGAGAAAAGGTTTACAAAAACAGGCAAACAGCTGATCTCCTTCAATATAACAAACTACAAAGATTCACTTACAGTTAAAATGTTCGCAAAAGAAAATGATGATATCCCTATAAAAACCGGGATTTGGGTAAAAGTAAAGGGTAAGAAGCAGGTCGATAAGTTCAACAACAATGAGGATGTACTTTTTGCAAACAGCATAAATAAAACAGCTAGCAAAAAGGTTGAAAGAAAAGACGAGGCAGAAGAAAAGAGGGTAGAGTTGCATGCCCATACAAAAATGTCCGACATGGACAGTGTCGTGGAGACAGCGGACCTTGTGAAACAGGCAATAAAGTGGGGGCATAAATCCATAGCAATAACAGACCACGGAGTGGTGCACTCATTTCCGTTTGCATACAAGGCTGCCAAGGGGCATGATGATTTTAAGATTATATTCGGGTGCGAAGGCTACCTTGTAGACGATGAGGTTCAGATGGTCAAGAACCCAAAGCACATACCCATAGAAGAAGAAAACTATATTGTATTTGATATAGAAACAACAGGATTTGACCCTTATAAGGACAGGATAATAGAGATAGGTGCGGTTAAAATGCAGGGGAGCAAAGTAATAGAAAGGTACTCCACTTTTTTAAACCCCCAGATACCGATACCAAAGCATATCAAAGAATTAACCGGAATAAACGATGATATGGTCAAGGATGCTCCGATAATCGAGGATGCACTACCTGAGTTTCTAGAGTTTATAGGAGACAGCACCTTGGTGGCGCACAATGCCAACTTTGATGTTGGCTTTATAAGTCAAAAAGCACAGAATATGGGGATAGAGATCGACCCACCTGTGATCGACACTCTTCAATGGAGCAGGAACATCAGAAAAGACAAGAGCAGGCATGGATTAAAAAACATATGCAAGGACTACAATATAAACCTTGATAACCACCATAGGGCCGTAGACGACGCAGAGGCAACTGCCGAGATTTTTAAAAGATTCATTAACATAGTGATAAAAGAAAACGCCTACTACTTAACCGAGGTTGACAAGATATTTAAAACTGACATAAAAAATGCATCAACATACCATATAATTATTTTAGTTAAAAACCAAACTGGATTAAAAAATATGTACAGATTGGTGTCAGAAGCACATCTAAACTATTTTTATAGAAGGCCTAGGATACCTAAATCCCTTTTAAAAGAGTGCAGAGAGGGACTTATACTGGGATCGGCATGTGAGGCTGGAGAGGTTTTACAAGCTTATTTGCGTGGTAAACCTGAGGCTGAAATAGAAGAGACGGCCAGGTTTTATGACTACCTTGAAATACAGCCACACTCAAACAATATGTTTATGCTGGATAATGGTTCGATAAAATCCGTAGAAGATCTGGATGAAATGAACAGATACATTTATAAATTAGGGAAAAAACTGGATAAGCTTGTAGTTGCTACCGGAGATGTTCACTACCTGAATCCTGCGGACAATATATACAGAAGTGTACTTCTATATGGTAAGGGATTTAAAGACTACGGCAGAGACGGAGGACTTTACTTCAAGACAACAGCCGATATGCTCAAGGAGTTCTCTTATCTCGGAGCACAGGAAGCAAGAGAGGTTGTAATAGAAAATACTAACAAAATATCAGATATGGTTGAAAAGCTACAGCCCGTTCCTAGCGGTTTTTACCCTCCTAAGCTGGATAATGCTGAGGAAGAGGTAAGGAATATGACCTATGAAAAAGCTTACAGAATATACGGAAATCCTCTTCCTGAAAGGCTGGAGCAGAGGATAGAAAGGGAGCTAAACGCCATCATAGGAAATGGGTTTTCAGTTTTATACCTTTCAGCCCAGAAACTGGTAAAGGAATCATTGGACAACGGATACCTGGTTGGATCAAGGGGGTCTGTTGGATCTTCTATAGTTGCCTTTATGATGGACATAACAGAAGTAAACGCCCTGTATCCCCACTATATATGTGAAAACGAGGAATGCAAGTACTCTGAATTTATGGAAAGAGAGGGTAGCGGGGTGGATCTTCCGGAGAAAGACTGTCCTAAATGTGGCAGGCCTCTCAAAAGAGACGGACACTCCATACCGTTTGAGGTTTTCATGGGATTCAACGGGGACAAAGTCCCTGATATAGATTTGAACTTCTCAGGAGAGTACCAGTCGGAGATACACAGGTATACCGAAAGGCTCTTTGGTAAGGAAAACGTATTTAAGGCAGGAACTATCTCTACACTTGCAGAAAAAAATGCCTACGGATATGTAAGAAAATATTCCGAGGAAACGGCTAAGAATCTGAGAGGTGCAGAGATGGAGAGGCTTGCCAAGGGTTGTGAAGGGGTAAAGAAAACCACAGGACAGCATCCCGGTGGGATGATAGTTGTCCCTCAAGGGCACAGCATCTATGAGTTTTGTCCTGTACAAAGACCTGCAAATGACCAAAAGTCGGATTCTATAACTACACATTACGACTACCATGTAATGGATGAGCAGCTTGTAAAGCTTGATATACTGGGACATGACGACCCTACAACAATAAAGCTTCTACAGGACTATACGGGGGTGGACATCTACCAGGTTCCGCTTGCAGACAAAGAGACTCTTAAGATATTTTCTGGAACTGATTCACTTGGAGTCACAGCGGAGCAGATAGGCTCCACTGTAGGAACTTACGGTGTGCCTGAGTTCGGAACTCAGTTTGTAAGACAGATGCTTGTGGACACGCTTCCCACAACTTTTGCGGAACTGGTGCGTATATCCGGTCTTTCCCATGGAACAGACGTGTGGCTAAACAACGCCCAGGAATTTGTAAGAGCAGGTAAAGCAACCCTTGCAGAAGTTATATCAGTTAGGGACGATATAATGAACTACCTTATAGACAGCGGCCTGGAAAAAGGAACCGCCTTTAAGATAATGGAGTTTGTCAGAAAAGGGATGCCTTCTAAAAAACCTGATCAGTGGGCAGAGTACTCCGCCCTTATGAAAGAGCATAAGGTCGCAGATTGGTATATAGAGTCGTGCAGAAGGATAAAGTACATGTTCCCTAAGGGGCATGCTGTTGCGTACGTTATGATGGCAATGAGGATAGCCTACTTTAAAGTGCACCATCCACTTGCATTTTACGCTGCATACCTAAGCAGGAAGGCAGAGGATTTTGATTCAGACTTTATGTTGAGTTTAGACGACGTAAATGCCAAGGTAAAAGAGCTTAAGAGTGAGATGAGGCTGGATGTCAGGCAGAAAACCCAGCTTGCGCTAAGCGAGATAATAATAGAGTTAAACGCAAGGGGGTTTGAGTTCCTGGGGATAGATGTATATAAATCTGACGGATTCAAGTTTACAATAGAAGATGGAAAAATAAGAGTACCTCTTATAGCTTTAAATGGGCTGGGAGGCTCGGTAGTGGAGAATATAATCAAGGAAAGGGAAACTAAATTTCTTTCTTATGAGGATTTAAAGAGGAGAACAAAGGCTTCTCAGACTGTTGTGGAAAAGTTAAAAGAAGTAAATGCAATAGAAGGCTTAAGCGATACAAATCAAAAATCACTTTTTAATTTTTAATGAAAATACCTCCAGATATGGGGGTATTTTCTACTTGTTAGTATTTTACACGTTGAGTTACATATAAAAATTTATCTAAATCTATTTTGGACACAGAGTTTCACAGAGCTTTATAACAAGAGCTTCATAGAGAATATCTCAGCTTTGTTTATAGATTATAGAGAACAGTGATATATTTTAACTACTCTGTATCCATTGTTAGCTACTAAGTGATTTATTTACTCTGTGAAACTCATTCTTTTTCTATTTGTGTCTATTCGTGCGATTTATGACCAAAAAAGGTTTTTATATATTTACAATAAATTTAATATTTGTTATAAAAATTTTTGACAAGAAATTGAAAAAAATATATAATTCAGAGCAAATCAGATTTTCTGCAACAGAATAATTTTACTAATATAAATTAATATATCTGGAGGTAAACATGGAGATGAAAGGGTCAAAACATGGATTAGGGGTGCTACTAGTATGTTTTTCAGCTATACTTTGGGGATTGGACGGCGTTGTTCTGACCCCCAGGCTTTATAATTTGGATATAAACTATGTGGTTTTTATGCTTCATTTTCTGCCTTTTTTGGGAATGAACATATTTTTCTATAAAGAGTATTCACAGTTGAAAAGTATGAGTGGCGAGGATATATTTTATTTTTTTCTCATAGCACTTTTCGGAGGAGCATTGGGCACACTTTCAATAGTTAAAGCTTTGTTTTTGGTGCACTTCAAGGCTCTCACTGTTGTAGCGCTTTTACAAAAATTACAGCCGGTTTTTACCATAGTTTTAGCTAGAATTTTATTAAAAGAGAAAATCGGCAAAAATTTTGTATTATGGAGTGCGGTAGCTCTTATGGGGGGATATTTTCTTACATTTGAGTTGAAAATACCTGTTTTAGAAGAGAGTGGAAATATGCTAGAGGCTTCTATTTATGCCGTTTTAGCTGCATTTTCATTTGGGAGTTCCACTGTGTTTGGAAAAAAGGTTTTGAGTAAAGTATCCTATAGGACAGCATTATTTTATAGATATGCCCTGACAACTATTATTATGTTGGCTATAGTAGTACAAAGAGGTTCACTTGGATATTTTTATAAAACCACTGCCAATAATTGGTTAATTTTTATTGTCATTGGGCTGACAACAGGAAGCGGAGCCATAATGCTTTATTATTACGCATTGAGGTATGTAAGGGCAAATGTAGCAACTATCTGTGAACTTTGCTTTCCTATTTCAAGTATAATCTTTGATTATGTATTTAATGGAAATATATTGAGTCCTGTACAGTGGATAAGTGCAGCATTTATGATTTTTGCAATATATAGGATAGGTAAAAATCAAAGCGTAGAACAAATTAAGGGTTCTTTATATTTAAATGAGGTTTAATAAAAGAGTGAGGCCTAAAAGCAAGCCTCACTCTTTTTCTTTTTTATTTTTTTTTGGAGTTTTTTCCTCTTTTTCTTTCTTTTTATCTTTTCCTTCTTTATGCTCTTCTTTCAGTGTTTTCATAATATCGTCAACTTCTCTTCTACTCATGATACACATAACACTCATGACAGCTCCCCCTTTTCAAGATACAGATATAATATTTAAAGCACAAGTGCCGTTATTCAATACATTTTGAAAAAAGTAGTAACACACTGTTTTAATTTTTAGGATATTATTTTGAAATAAGCACAATACAGCTTCTATCCATAACCAGGTATTTACTTGATTTCAATTCCACCTCTTTAAACTGGGCTTCACCTGTATCTTTGTATGTATCGACAATCCTATACCACTTCTTGTTGGGCAGTTTTGGAAGTTCGAACCATAAAGGTTCCCAGTAAGAATTTAGAGCAACATATATGTCGTTGTCATTTGGAGTTTCTTCATCGACAAAATCCCTTCCGTTTATCATAAATGCTATACTTCTGGATTTACTGCTCCAATCAGGTTTATATACCTCAGTACCATGCCAGGTTATATCCGGGATGCCGTCTCCGCTCAAGTCTTTGTCTCTGAAAAAATGAGCCCTTTTGAGAGAGTGGTGTTTCTGCCTAAAGTTTATCATATTTTTAGTAAAATGGAATATATCCTTGAAAGAGTTCATTCTCGACCAGTCCAACCAGTTTGTCTTGTTATCCTGGCAGTACGCATTATTGTTTCCCCTTTGAGTTTTTGCCATTTCATCTCCCATGAGAATCATCGGCACCCCCTGTGAAAGCATTAGGATAGTTATGAAGTTTTTCATTTGCCTTTTTCTTAAGTTTACTATTTTTGTATCTCTGGTTTCTCCTTCTTTTCCGTGGTTCCAGCTGTGGTTGTCATTGGCACCATCTCTGTTATCTTCGCCATTGGCCGAGTTATGTTTTCTGTTAAAGGATACAAGATCCCACATAGTGAAGCCGTCATGTGCGGTAATAAAATTGATACTGTGGTAAGGCTTTCTTCCAAATTTTCCGAACAAATCAGGGCTTCCAACTATTCTGGTTGCCAAATCCTGTACCATCCCCTGGTCACCTTTGACAAACTTTCTTATAGTGTCACGGAATTTTCCGTTCCACTCTGCCCATCCAACTGGAAATTCACCTACATAATAACCTCCTGCAGCATCCCAACCTTCTGCAATTAACTTGCTTCCTGAAAGTATCGGGTCATCGGCAATGTCTTTTAAAAGAGACAGGTCTCCGACCCAGTTGCCTCTGAAATCTCTACCTAATATTGCAGCCAGGTCAAATCTGAAGCCATCTACGTGCATCTCTGTAACCCAGTATCTCAAGCTGTTTATTATGAGCTCTTTAACTACTGTATGGCTGCAGTTAAATGTGTTTCCGGTACCAGAATAGTTGCAGTAGTGCCTTTTGTTTTTATCTAATAGATAGTATACGGAATTATCAGCACCCTTAAATGATAGGGTGGGTCCGTTTTGATTTCCTTCACCTGTATGGTTGTACACCACATCAAGAATAACCTCGATACCCTCTTTATGCAGTTCTTTGACAAAGTCTTTGAATTCAAAAACCTGCCCCCCGCTGTTTATACCGCAGCTATAGTTAGATGTAGGAGCAAAAAAGGCTATGGGATTGTATCCCCAGACATCTTTCAAGAGATCTCCGGTCAGTGGATTTGTATTTATCAGTGAATTTTTATTGAATTCAAATATAGGGAGAAGTTCAATAGCGGTTACACCCAGTTCCTTTAAGTGTTTGACCTTTTCCAAAACACCTTTGTATGTTCCCCTGTTATGCACTTTTGAGTTTTTGTTCATTGTAAATAGCTCGACATGCATCTCGTATATGATGGTGTCTTTGAGTGGAGTCCTAGGGTGCCTATCGTTTTCCCAGCTATAAGATGAATCATCGATAACAATTGATTTACATACTGCCGTAAAATCTTTTTCGGCAAGATGTTCTAATTCCGGTAGTTTATGGGTGTAAAGGCAGCTATTGCTAAAATCATATGTGCCTGAGACAGCTTTTGCATATGGATCTACCAATAATTTGGTGGCGTCAAACCTGTGCCCTTTACTTGGAGTGTACGGCCCGTCAATTCTCCACCCGTAGTATGTGTTTGCTTTTACTCCTGAAACATATACATGCCAGATATCCCCGGTTTTATTTTCCTGGGAATCCAGATGGCATACCCACATCGGCTTTACATCTGTATGTTTGTCATAAAGTTCTAAAATAACTTTTTCTCCGTTCCTTGAAAAAATCGAAAAATTAACTCCGTTTTTATCCAGAGTTGCCCCAAGTTTAGGTTTACCTTTTTGTACTTTAAAGTTTAAGTTCATTTATTTCACCTCTCTAGAAACTTTGAGATTTGTACCTTCTAATTTTAATATCTTTACTTTTTCCCCTGGTTTCAGAATGTCATCACAGGTTGCATTCCACTCTTCTGAAAAAATTTTAACACGGTATTTCCCCTCGTCGAGTTTAGCCAAAACTACAGCTTCCTTTCCGATATAGCGATCTGCATTTGTTTTGAAGTTTTTGATCTGAGGAAAGGCAAATTTTTTCATAAGAAAATATAAAGCGAAAGAAATAACTACAAGTGTAGTTATTAGGAAGGATAGATTTTTTGAAAAATATGTAAGGAATGCAACTATAATAGAAGCAACTCCGATGTTAAAAAAAACAAAAGTACCGGGGGTAATAATTTCTAGACTGATTAAAACTATTCCTAATATTAAAAATACATAGAAAATCATAAGATCTCCTCCAAATTATTTTTAAATAAATTTTCAATACAAAATTTATTTTCCTCTTTATAAATTGTTATAATTAAAAAAAAGGGGGATTTTTACCCCTTTTTAATGATTTTTAAAATTTTTTCAATAAGTTCGTTTTGTATATCATTACTTAAATTCCCGTCTCTAAAAGACTGTAGAGCAGTTCCACGCTCATCGGCACTGAGGCTCTCCAAGTCCGACTTGAGCGACTCGGGAAACTCTTCAAATACCAATACCAGTCCCTCATCGATGACATCATCATACCCCATATTATCTATCATAATACTGGGGATTCTGCTGGCTTTAGTATTTAGTGACAAGAACCTTTCGTTTCCTTTTCTAGGGAATATGTACAGATTTATATGATCATTTTCCCTATTCATTTTTTCTAAGATCGGTACCACAGCCCTGCAATCAGGACAGGCCACCTCTGCGAAGACAAAAATATTGGTAAGAGTATCCACCTTTGACAACTCTTTTTGTACCTCATCAGATAGTTGCAGTTTTTCAAACAGCTCATTTTGTTCTGATTTATGGTGTTCGTGAAGAGTTGAGCTGATATAATCATTATAGGTCCAAGCTTCATTGAGTTTTAACATATGCACCCCTCCAGCAAAAAGGATTCTTAAGACAAGTATAGTTTATTTTTGTATTAAATACAAATATCGTAGGGAAATAAAGTAAGCGGTCTTTTAAAAATTTCGTTTTTATAAATAAATTTACCGAGCTTTATATCCATATTAAATAAACTGTTGAATAAAAAGAAGCCCTTTTCCAGGAAGTGCTTGAGCTCTATCTCTTTTTTCATCTCGATGACAGAGAAAGATTCTAAATTTTGTTCTTCGGCTGCGATGTTGATGACCTCGTTTAATGATGCTATGCCGTCAATTAATGATATGGAAACAGCTTCTGTACCCAGCCAAATTTTACCTTGAGAAATATATTCAAGCTGATCCATAGGGAGATTTCTCCCTTTGCTTACCCGTTTTTTAAACTCGTTGTATATTTGTAAACTGCTGTTTCGAAGAAGGTTAAGTTCTTCCCGGCTAGGCTCTTTTGTGATTGAGTAAATTCCACTATGTTTTCCTCTATCCACAGTTTCCAGGTTTATCTGTACCCTATCAACGAGTCCTTCTATGTTTGGGATTAAAGATACCACTCCTATGGATCCAGTTATAGTTGACCTGTTTGCGAATATTTTACCCCCTGCGGCGGAAATATAGTACCCTCCCGAAGCTGCCACACTTCCAAGAGAAATATATACAGGCTTGGTGCAAATACTTATTCTGTGATGGATGAGTTCCGAAGCAAGAGCCGAACCGCCAGGTGAGTTAACTCTTAAAACAATAGCTTTTACATCATCATCCACTTCTGCGTCGTTGATTTGCCTTATTATCTCATCCTTTCTAACCGAGCCCTCTTTCGGATTGGCAATACCGTCAAAATATATCGGCCCCTCTGCGTATATAACAGCTATTTTATTTCTATTTTTTTCAGCTAAGGCAGTGGAAATGTACTTGCTGTAGTCTCCTATTTCAACTGAGTTTTTTATTCCGTATTTTTCAACAAATTCATCGTGGTATAAGAGTTCATCAGCCAGCTTGTTTTTCAAAGCATCAAAAGAATCATTTGATACAAAGGAACCGTCTAAGATGTGTTTGGCTAAGGCCACTCTGTTTAAATCTCTGTTTTGTGAAATATCGTTGATAAAATTTTCCAACAGCTTATTGTATACTCTAGAAACTTCAGCTCTGAATTCATCTGACATTGTATTTTTTGTGTAATTTTCACCGTATGTTTTATAGTCTCCTATGTGCACTACGTTGTACTTTATCCCCAGTTTATCCCCAAGTCCTTTGAAGTATGGGAACTCCCTATAGTAACCGCTGAGACTGACATTGGTGGAGTGTGACGGTGGCATTATTATTTTGTCCGCAACAGAAGCCATTAGATAGTTTGAATTATCCAAGTTGCTTCCGAAAGCAAAAATTGGTTTTCCTGATTTTTTGAAATTTTTAAGTGACTTTGAGATTTCCTCCATATGACTTCTCGATATATTTATTTTATCCAAGTCAAGTGTGATTCCGT
This sequence comes from uncultured Ilyobacter sp., assembly GCA_963668015.2. Classification (GTDB taxonomy): domain Bacteria; phylum Fusobacteriota; class Fusobacteriia; order Fusobacteriales; family Fusobacteriaceae; genus Ilyobacter_A. The sequence goes on from CAXXCR010000007.1 coordinate 20,774, forward strand.
CTATTTTGGAGTCGTCTGCAGATTTATTGATCAGGCTGATCACCCTGTAAAAATTTATGCTTCCAACTTTGAAAGAAAACGGATGGATTTCACTAGATTCACGCAGTTCTTCCTCGAAGCTTAAATTCAGATAAGAGTGCTTATCCAGGCTGATTTTTTTACTCTGTACCTCTTTGGTGTTGCTCAATATAAAAAATACTAGTAAAAAAAGGAGCGTGATGCCTATAAAAAATCTAAGCACCTCTTTCAGCACAAAAAGAAAAGCTTTTCCCAAGTATTTTAAAAAAGTAAACATAAAGACCCCCTCCTAACTAATTTAGTATAGCTTTTTTTATATAGGAATTCAATTATTTATTTTTAGTGAATTGAAGTTTTGATATATTTCAAAAAAGATTTGTATAAAAGTCTTAAGGTAGTGGCCCCTATAATAACTAAGTATAAATCAATACCTGTGTTTTAATTAAAATATTGAATTTATGAGCCATACTTTCTTTGCTTGTCCAAAGAAAGTATCAAAGAAACGACACCCTAAAAAATTACTAAAATCACTTCTGAACTAACTTTCTATTAAAATATAGTCGGCGAGCCTCCTCATTTCAATGAAAGTGGATTTCAGCAGATGATTTCTTAACGTAATTTTTTAAAAGGGTTTAAATTCAAATGATTTGAAAGTTATTCTTTCTAAGTCTTTTGGCCCTTGAAACAATCAGCGTTAAGAAAGATAGAAGAGAATCTGTAGAAATAAATCGACTGTTTGAGCAAAGTGAGTTTCGATTTTTCCTAGGATTTTCGAGAGATTTTAGCTGATTTTTCACAGGCCTTGATTTTTCTTTGTTACTTTCTTTCCATCAAGGAAAAGAAAGTAAGGTTGACAGAAATTCAGTAATTTCTTGCAATAATTTAAATGAAAAATTTGACTTATTCCATCTAAGTTTTACCTGTAGGCCTAAGAGGAAAAATTTCCGGTGCATTGGATAAAAAGAGGAAAAATTTATGAAACAGATAATATATATGTTAGTGAAAAAAGAATGAAAATATGGTGATGAAAGTGGAAAAATATATAGAGATTAGAAACCTGACTGTTAACTTTGATGATTTATTGGTCTTGAAAGATGTTAACTTGGAGATAAGAGAACGGGATTTTTTAGGTGTAATAGGTCCAAACGGCGGCGGGAAGAGCACACTTTTGAAATCTATTCTGGGGATAGTGACTCCCTCCTTTGGAGAAATAAAATACAGCAATAATATTAAGCAGAGTATAGGGTATCTTCCCCAGATAAAAGAGATAGACCGTGATTTTCCGATTTCAGCTTTTGATGTGGTTTTGTCGGGCTTAGTGTCGGGTGGGAAGCTGTTTAGGAGATTCAGCAGAGGGGAAAAAAATAAAGCTGAGGAACTGCTGGAGAGGTTTGGGATAGGAGATCTTAGAAGAAAGAAAATAGGAAATTTAAGTGGTGGAGAGATGCAGAAGATATTTCTTTGCCGTGCTCTGGTGTCGGGACCCAAACTACTGATGCTAGATGAGCCAAATACCTTTGTGGACAAAAATTTTGAAAAGAGTTTTTATTCTCTGCTCAGTGAGCTGAACAAAGAGATGGCAATAGTCTTGGTGACACATGATCTGGGAATAATACCCCAGTATGTAAAAAATATTGCCTGCGTCAACAGATATCTTTATTATCATGACTCCAATGAAATAACAGAAGAGGTGTTGAAGACATATAATTATCCTGTTGATTTGTTAAGTCATGACGTACCGATAAGGCATTTAATGCAACATGAGGAGGGCGGAGATGGGTGAGGTAATGGAACTGTTTTCATATAATTTTTTTATAAATGCCCTATTCGCATCTGTACTAACGAGTATCTCATGTGGTATAATAGGCACATATGTCACGTCAAAAAGGCTGGCTTTTATCAGTGGAGGAATAAGCCACGCGTCTTTTGGAGGAATAGGTATGGGATATTACCTTGGTATAAATCCTGTAATTGGAGCGACTATTTTTGCAGTTTTTTCGGCGCTTGGAGTTGAGTATCTTTCCCAGAAAAAAGAGATAAGAGAGGACTCTGTGATAGGGATAACTTGGTCCCTTGGGATGGCAATAGGGATAATTTTCATATTCATTACACCAGGATACGCACCCGACCTAAATGCTTATCTTTTTGGAAGTATACTGACGGTTTCAAAAGCCGACATAATTATAATGCTTATGCTGGTACTTGCCATAGGAGTTTATTTTGGGAGTTTATTTAAAGAGATACTCTACATAAGCTTTGACGAGGAATATGCTAAGACAAAGCTCCTGCCGGTAAAAAAAATCAAGTACGGCCTTATAATTTTAGTGGCGCTGACAATTGTTATAAACCTAAGAGTGGTAGGTGTTATGTTGGTGATATCATTATTTACCATACCTCAGGCAATGGCGGGCTTGATTACAGAAAATTTTCGGGGTATAATGATTATGTCTATAGCTTTATCATTCTTGTCGTGCATTCTTGGGTTATTTGTTTCCTACTGGCTAGATACGCCTTCGGGGGCGACCATAATTTTTATTATGGCAAGTGGATTTATATTTCTGAAAGCTTTTAAGTCCTTTGCTAGAAAGCTCAGATTAAAACAGCCAACTTTCTAATTTTAGTTTAAAATATATAAAAATGGGGGGAGAGTTATGAGGTACGCAACAGAAACTATTGGACACAATGCAGGAAAAATCTGGCAGGCTCTGACTGAAAAGGAGCACACGTTCAAAAGTCTTATGGAGGAAACGTCAATTACGAAAACAGACCTTCTTTTGGCCATCGGGTGGCTTATAAAAGAAGACAAGCTGGATATAGAAATTGGCAATTTTAATTCTTCTGTAAAATTGAAGTAATTAAAAAAACTCCGGTACATATGTACCGGAGTTTTTTTATTTTGTATTATTTATGTTTAAGATAAAGTTTGCCAGGACCATCCATATTCTTTTTAAGGATTTCATTTTACCCCTCCTGTTTTTCTAAATTTTCAATCTCTTTTTCAAGCAGATCCAACATTTTATCAAGCTGTTTTGTAAGAGACAGAATAGCTTCTTCTTTTGATAAATCCACTCCAGCTTTTTTTAGCTGTTCCATAGGGTAGTCGTTTCCGCCTGATTTTAGAAGATTTATATATTTTTCAAGTGCTTCTCCTCTCTCTTGGTCACTGCTTTCTGGGTTGTTTATCTTATCATAAAGAACTGCTGATGAAACAAAGCAGGTAGCATATTGATAAACATAGAACGGTGAGTTGAAAAAGTGGGATACTCTAGCCCACACTACATCTAGAAGTTCCTCTTTTTCAACAGAGTCGCCGTAATAGTTGTCGTAAAGCTCCGACATGACCTGTCCTAGTACCTCGGTGGTAATAGCTTCCCCTCTTTCAGCCATCTCATGTATCTGCAGTTCAAAGTCTGCCAAAAGCGCCTGGAAGTAGAAGGTACCTGTAAGGTTTCTTATTTCCTGCTGTAAAAGAGCTATTCTTTCTTTTGGATCAGTGGTTTTTTTCAAAAGATAGTCTAATAGCAGTCTTTCATTAAAAGTGGAAGCCACTTCAGCAACAAAGATTGTGTAATCATGTGTAGCAAAAGGCTGATTTTCGCTGGAAAGCAGTGTATGCATTGTGTGTCCCAGTTCGTGTGCAAGAGTAAACACAGAATCTAAAGTCTCATTGTAGTTTAGCAGCATATACGGGTGTATACCGTAAACTCCTGCAGAATAAGCACCGCTCCTTTTTGCCTCGGTCTCATAAACATCAATCCAACCGCCAGAAGTAGCCGTTTTAAATTTTTCCTGGTACTCTTTTCCGAGTGGTTTTACTGATTTCAATATCGAGTTCAAAGCGTCATTATAAGCATATTTTTTATCGAAGTCTACAATGGCGATTGAACCGTCATAAACATGGTATTTTTCAAGCCCCAAGATTCTTTTACGCAGTCTCGCATACCTTTTTAAAGGCTCTGTGTTTTCACTGACAGTTTTTACCAGTTTTCTGTAAACATCTGTGGGGATGTTATTGCCTTCTAATGCAGCTTCAAGCGATGAATTGTAGTTTCTTGCCTGTGCATTAGCCCAGTCTCTTTGAACACTTGCATTGTATATAGCGGCATAAGTATTTTTGTAGTCATCATAAACCGAATAGAGGGCTTCAAATGTTTTCTTTCTGTCCTCCTGATTTCTGTTTGTTGCTAATATTTTAGAGTAATTTGCAGGGCTGATTTTGACTTCATCTCCGCTTGACAGCTTTATGTCGTTAAACTTTATATCAGCAGTTGCCAGTTGTGAATATATAGATTTAGGACTTGATTTAAACTGAGAGTAAAATGACAACAGCTTTTCTTTGTCCTCGCTAAGAACATGTTCCTGAAGTCTGTACATATCTTCTAAGTCAAACCTATGAGACTCTAAAGCTGGGTTGGCATCGATCCAAGCCATAACCGTTTCTTCGGGTATAGACAGTATTTCAGGTGCAAGCCAAGAAGTTTTTACAGAAAATTTGCTGAAAAGTATCTGAACTTCTTGAAATTTAGACGCAACGAATTGATCTTTGGAGTTTAAGTCCAGCATCAGTTGAGGATAACGAAAAACCTTGTATGACAAGATGTCCAGTTCCTCATTCAGAAGAACTGCTTTTGTAAACTCTTCCTCACTGTCCTTTAGTTTACCCTTAAAGGTCGATAGTTTTTCTATAAGGGCATCCAATTTTTTAAAATCTTGTTCCCACTCTTCCCAGTTTTGATAGAGGTCGGATAGGTCCCATTTATATTTCGGAGCAATATCCTCCCTTTTCACTACACTGTTTTTATTATCCATAGCTTTGGCTTCTTTCATGTTGAATCCTCCCAGTAACAAAGTGCAGGCGCAAAGTCCCAATATTAATTTTTTCTTCATAAGTCTTACTCCTTATAATAAGTTCTTACGGTTTTTATCCCCGATTAATTTACACACTTCAACTGGTTTTAGGTCGCAGTGTTCTTTGCTATAAATATTGTACACTCTTTTAAACTGTCCCTGAGAAAAATGGTTGTATAAGAATACCTGTTCCATCATATGGGAGTCTTTATACAAGTTCTGAAATTCCAGTTTAAATGGTAGAAATATTTTGTTCAGGTTTGAAGTTCCTAAAATCCATACCTGGCATTTAAATATAGAGTGCAAACTGTAGCAGAGTCCGGCCATTAATTTTTGGGCATCGCTGTAAAGGGGCTCCTTCTCTCTGAGCTTGGCCAGTTTTGCTGTGACCCTAGTGTGTATAGGGCTCTTATTGAGTATGAGCACTTCATGGTCGAAGTTCTCAACTAAACCGTGGGATTCCATAAAGTTTTTACCTGCGTTCCCAGAACTTCCCACGCCGTAGCGGTTTTGTTGGTTTTCTTTTACACCTGGGTTATCAGTTATCCAGATATACTTTATATTATAGTTGCAGGTTACCTCATCAAATTTTTTATTATAGACCAGCGGATTTACAATACCATAATTTTTTTCCTGAATTTCTAATAGAAGTTTTTTTAAATCCGGATTAGATTTATTCAGGTTTTCTATGCCTATTTTAAAAGTTTTTTTTGTATTTAAAAAGTCTAAAAATTGATTTTCAGTCATCTTTATCACCTAGTTAAATTATATCATAATTTAATATTTAAATGAAATCAAAATATATTTGTATTTGATATATATTCAATGATATACTCTTAATGTTAAAGCAGAAAATATTAAAGGAGAATGATATGATAAAAGTAGTAGCAAAATGTTATCTGAAGGAATCTGAAATCGAAAAATTTGTGGAGTATGCTTCTATAATGGTGGAAGAAACGAAAAAAGAACCTGGGTATGTAAAATATGAACTGTACAAAGATACAGAGGATGAAACTGTGTTTACTTTTATAGAGGAGTGGAATTCAAAAGAAGACTTAGAAACTCATTTTGAAACTCCGCACTTTAAGAAATATATTCCGCTTATGAAAGAGATGCATTCAAAGGCAGAAGAGGTAAATATATATAAGCTTGTAAAATAATTGGCGGCTCATTAAGCTGCCTTTTTTTGTGAGGTGTTGGCATTGAAAAAGAAATCTGTAATGAAAAATGTACTTAAAGTATTAAAAAGTCCTTTTGATCTACTTCTTAAAATTGAGGAGAAGATAACCTATACCGGTTACAAAAGGCAGAAAAATAAAAACAAGAAAATAGCCAGAAAACTCAAAACCGTATCCGGAAAAGAGTATGTTCAAAAAGAAAAAATTCAAAAATTGCAGTCAGAACTTGAAAATAAGGCAGCTCAAGTGAAAAACCTGACAGAAGAAATGGGGAAACTAAAAAAAAGGTTGAACAGTCTCGAGGAGGAAAATATTTTTCTGAAACAAAGGATAGAATCAATGGAAGATGGAGGGAATGGATGAGGAAAAAACTGACGATACTATATTTTTTTATAAATTTTATAGCGGTTCTGTCCATGGATACTACATTAGAAACCCTGGCTGAAAAAGCCACGAAAAAAAATTTCCCAAATGCACATGAAGTGCTTCTGAAAAGGCAAGAGGAAATAGAGTATGCTCAAGACGGGAATTACCATAGGACAAAAGAGGAGTACTTCAAAATTTTAGACCAAATTGGCAAAGATCAGAACAAGATAGTGTATAGAACGTATAATAGCCAGTATAGTGAAAAAAAGATTCTTGATATAAAAGTTATAAGAGGCGGAGAGGCGCTGCAGTTTGATTTTAAAAACAGCATACATCTACAGCACAGCCCTTCTGGCCAGGAAAGTAATATATACGATGAGAATAAAAAGCTTTTATCAGTTAATCTTCCTGACTTGAAAATAGACGATCTAGTATACATAAAGGAATACGAGAAATCTAAAAAAACCAGGGTGCCTGGGAATTACACAGTCTATATAGGCGGCCAGGATTTTTACCCGATAATGTATTCAAGTACTGAGATAGTAGGGCCTTCATCGAAGCCTTTGAAAACATTAAAGGTGTATAGTGGCGTGGAAGGCAGATATACACTTGAGAGCAGTAGATCTGGGGATAAAAATATGTACACATTCAAAATTTTTGATGTACCACAGATAAACCCAGAGGCGCAGATGCCAAACATCATAGAAATAGGGATGAGGCTCGCTGCCGGGACTGCGGGCTCCTGGGAAGAGATAGCAGAGTGGTACTACAATATATCAGAATCCAAGATAGTCGTTGATCCTTATATACGAGAAGCAGCCCAGAGGATATCAGGTGGCTATGAAAATGATATAGATAAGATAAGGTCGATATTTTTTTGGGTATCCAGAAATATAAGATATATGGGAGTTAATGTAGGAGGAGATAGGCCTGGACTTGAGCCGAACACGTCAATTTATACATTGAAAAATATGACAGGTGTGTGCAGGGACAAGGCGGCGCTTATTGTAGCAATGCTGAGGAGCCTGGGGTATGAGTCTGACATGGTACTTATGAACGTCAGCAGACAGATGGAGGAAGATTTTCCAAATAGCTTTTTTAACCATGCAATAGCAGGGGTAAATCTTGGAGGGAAGTTTATGCTTATGGACCCAACAGATGAAACAACCAAGACTTTGATGCCCGAATACCTTTCTGGGAAGCCTTATCTTGTTGTGAAACAAAACGGTGCCAGTCTTGGGATAAATGAAGTAGCTGACCCGGAGTCGAATGCTGTTTTTATAAAAAACGAAATAGTCTATAAAGATGGTGACCTATTGGTGGAAAGCAGGTTGAAGTTTTACGGGATGAACGACAATGTATACAGAAAATACCTGCTAGGTTTAAAAGCAGATGAGAGAGAAAGGTTTTTCAAAATCTTGATAAAAGGTCTGGGTGAGAACACTGAACTTCTGTCTTTTGTCTTAAAACCAGAAAATCTTATCGACCAACAGTTGATGGAGCTTGTGTTAAAATTCAGGATCGGAGATTCTGTGGTGGGAGACGCTTATACCATGCTTAAAATACCCCAGATTTCGGATATCATTGGTATGCACAACTGGGTGTTAGATGATTTTGGTTTGAGTGATAGGAGGTACCCGCTAATAGCCGACTCCACAATTTCGTTTGAGGAACTGACGAGGGTATATATAAACAGTGTGGATTTTTTAAACCTGCCTGAAGATATCTCTAAAACAAATAATGCTTTTGATTTTTTCAGGGTATATAAATCAGACAAAACAGGGCTTGACCTGCATACAAAGCTCAGCTTGAAAAAAATTAAGTATTCTAAAGATGATTATTACAAAGTAAGAGAGCTGATAGGCGATATTGAAAATTATGATAAGAAATATATAATAATTCAAAAGTGGTGATTTTATTGAAAAAGATTTTTAAAGTAATACTTTTACAACTGTTGTTGGCTGTTTGTGTTTTTGCTGAAAATTCTGCGGATTACATAACGTTAAAAGAAAAAATCGCGCTGAAGGTAAATTTGGATAAATCTTACAGCAAAAAAGTATCTGTGGAGAAAAAAATACTCAGTTACGGCGGGAAAAAAGATCTGTCGGAATTCAAGATATTTTACGACAGCAGATATGAAAATGTAGAGATAGTGCAGGCCTGCACAGAAAAACCTGACGGAAGTATCATTAGGACTACTCCTGACGTAATAAAAGAGCTGGATTCACCCTATGAGGGGGGGATGATGGAGTTTGCTGTCGGGAAGATGCTGGTCATCCCGTTTTTAAGCGTGGAAGTAGGAGATACTGTTAGCCTGGAATTCATAAAAACAAATAATAGCGGTTTTGATATATTTGATACATATACTTTTTCAGGAAACGAAAAAGCCTTTGAAAAAGCCTACAGCCTTGAGTATCCAAAAGATATGGATTTGAAAATATCGGAATCAAGATTTCAGGGGAAGGTTAAAAAACTATTTGAAAAAAAAGGAGCTAAAAATAAAGTAACCTACATAAGCGAAAACATAGAGCCTTACCAGGAGGAAGAAAGGATGCCGTCGCCTGCAAGGATATTTCCAACTGTTTACGTTAGTACCTATTCCGGTGTCAAAGAGTACGGCAAGGCTATATATTCTAAATACTTTGAAAGCTTGGATAGAGATAATACTGCTGTGCAAAAATTTTCAGAAAAACTTATGTCAGGAGTGGAAAGCGACTTGGATAAAGTCAGACATTTAAACAGGTACTTTTCAAAAGAGTTTATGTACATTCCAACAGATGATTTTTTTAAGTTTCAACCCAGAGATTTTTCTGAAATTTTGAACAAGGGATACGGTACACCTGTTGAAGCGTACATGATTTTTTCATACCTTCTTGAAAAGCAAGGCATAGAAAACAGTGTCCTAGTGGTTGGAGATGAGAAGTATAACCTGAAAGATGACCTGAAAAAAGGCAACATATATCCATTTTCTTATCTCATTTCAAGAGTTAAGATAGGGGGACAGGTTTATTATGTAGATATTTCAAATGAATTTTATGAGCTGGAAGAAAGTGAATTTGATGGGAAAATAGCCATGGTTCTAGGTGAAAAAATACGATTTGATAAGATAGATAGCCAGAAGAAAAATATGCGGGAGATAGTTTACAGAGTGGTGTTAAATGATGAGGGGAAGTCTATTGTTGAAAAGGAGAACTTTTACAGCGGCGCAATAGCAGGGACAATAAGGGATAGGTATAGGTATATGACCGAGTATGAACTTAAGAAGCACCTTGAACAGCTTATGACTTCTATCTCTATATTTGCTCAACCTATCGGGGAAGCAAAGATAGACTTGGAAAGTAACGCATCGATATCCTATAAGTATCAACAGGAAAATTATGCATCCAAAGACGGTGAGTTTATATATTTTGATATAGATAACCCTATAGCCCCATACAGTCTAGAGCTTTTTCCTGATGAAAGAGGGTTCGCATATGAAAGTGATAAAAATTTTATTCTTAAAAGAAAATATCATATAGAACTTCCGGAAAATTACGAGGTTCTTCTGGCTCCGAGATCTATAAAACATTCCGACAAGCTGTTTTCAGTGTCTAGAAGAGTCGGGATGTCAGACGGGAGCTTGAATATAGAAGATGAGATTATCTATAAAAGCGGTCAAGTAAAAAGTAGCGGCTATGAACGGTTTTACAAAAAGAATCTCAAGCTGTCACACCCTAATAACACTAGGGTTTTACTGAGAAAAATTGTTGAAAAATAGGAAACCGTGTGCTATACTAAATTTAGTACTTAAAATACGGTAAGGAGGCAAAATCGTGGTTAGAAAGTTAAAATCAAAGTCTGCTAAAGGACAAAATGACATATTAAAGCAAGCTCAAGAGATGCAGCAAAAAATGCTACAGATACAAGAGGGGCTTAAGGAAAAGGAACTTGAGATCTCAGTTGGAGGAGGAGCAGTTACTGCTAAAGTAAATGCACAAAAAGAGCTTTTAGCTGTAAAATTATCTGATGAAATAGTAAAAGAAGCAGCAGAAGATGACGACAAAGAGATGCTTGAAGATCTAATAGTTTCAGCTGTTAAAGAGGCTATGAGACAGGCTGAAGAGGTAGCTGAAAAAGAGATGGGAGCTGTAACTGGCGGAATGAACATACCTGGATTGATCTAGGGGGCCCATGAATAGAATATAAAGATCAACGGGTGGCGTTTTAATGCCACTCTTTTATTTTACAATACTGTATTTAGGTTGATATTTCTACATTGATTTGGGGCAGGTATTGTGCTATAATTTTTAAAACATTTATATAGGGGAAAAATATGGACAAGGAATATAAAAAGTATAGGAGATATGGTTTTTGGGCGTACTGCATATTAAAGGTTTTTTCTAAAACTTTTAGATTGAAAGTTGAAAAAAGCAGGCAGATATCTGAAAATGAAAATTATGTATATGTATTTTGGCACAACAAGCTTCTTATAGCTAGTGTGTTTTTGGATAAACTGGGGGATACTGCAGTTCTGGCAAGTCCGTCAAAAGATGGTGAGATAGTCAGTACTGTTTTGGAAAAATACGGCTATGAGGTCATAAGGGGATCGTCTGACAAGCAGGCTGTAAAAGGACTTGTTACTCTTTTGAAGAAGCTTAAAAAAGGTTACAATATAGGAACACCTGTGGATGGGCCAAAAGGTCCGATATACGAGGTGAAACCTGGAATGCTATACTTGGCTCAAAAATCAGGGACCAAGCTCATACCGGTAGGAGGGGCTTTCTCAAAAAAATGGACCTTTGAAAAGGCCTGGGATAGATTTGAATTTCCGAAACCATTCTCAAAGTTGAGCTGTGTTTTGGGAGATCCTATAGAGGTCGAGAAAGGAAGAGACATAGAGGAGTATTCCGAAATAGTAAAAGAGGAGATAAGCCGTTTAGATATAAGAGCACAAGAAATTATAGAGGAAAAATGGTGATGAATTTTGAATAAACTTCTTATAAGTATGGGTGATCCTGCGGGGATAGGCCCTGAAATAATATTAAAATTTTATCAGGGGATAAAATCCGAAACGGAAGCTACTGTTCCTATAACAGTTGGTAGTGCCAGAATATTGGAATCTTATATAAAAAAATTTAAAATGGACCTAAAAATCCAAAAAATCGATAATACTGAAAATATATCTGACAGGGTATTCGGTGCCGGATGTGTACCTGTTATAGATATAGATACAAGGGATAATATTGAAACGGGAAAGGTGTCTATGGAAGCTGGCAAACTTAGCATGCTTTACCTGGAAAAAGCAGTGGAGCTCTGTAAACAAGGAGTTTTTCAAGGATTGGTTACAGCTCCAATAAGCAAGGATGCGATAAACCTTGCAGGATATAAATACAGCGGACATACAACTTTTTTGGCTCACGAAACAAATACAAGGGATTTTGCCATGGTGCTCAAGGGGAACAAAATAGTAGTACTTTTGAACACGACACACTTGTCAATAATAGATGCTGTGAAGAGGGTTAAAAAGGATCATATATTAAATAAGATAGTAATCGCTCAAAGAGCCAAGGAAGAGCTCGGACTGGATGGACCTATTGCTGTTGCAGGACTGAACCCCCACAATGGCGAAAATGGACTTTTCGGAACTGAGGAGATAGAGGAGATCGGGCCTGCTGTAGAAGAGGCAAAAAAGCTTGGTATAGACGTGGTGGGGCCTATAGTCCCGGATACACTGTTTGTAAAGGCTCTAAGGGACGAGTATTCCATTGTAGTGGTTATGTATCATGACCAGGGATTGATACCTATGAAAATGGAGAGTTTTGGCATGGGGGTAAATATAACCATAGGTCTTCCGTTCGTAAGAACCTCTGTGGATCACGGTACCGCTTTTGAGATAGCCGGCAAGGGTGTATCCGATGAGGGGAGTCTTTCGGAAGCTGTAAGACTTGCAACTGTAAATATTGAGAACAGGAGAAAGTTCAATGGTTAAATGAAGAAAATTTGATTGACAATTGTTCTCTAAAAGATTAAAATTAATGATAGTAGTCACAAGGTGAAGGTGGCTATTTTTTGTATGAGTGAATTTATAAATAGAGCATTTAACTTATAGAGAGTTTTGAAAGGAGAAATAAAGTTGAGTAAAAGTTTTTATGTAACTACCCCGATATATTATGTAAATGGTGACCCACATGTTGGGAGTGCCTATACCACAATAGCTGCAGACGTTTTGGCAAGATATAAAAAAACTGCGGGATATGACGTATACTTTCTTACCGGTACAGATGAGCACGGTCAAAAAGTAGAGGAAAAAGCAAAGGAGATGGGCTACACTCCTCAGGAGTGGACCGATATAATGGCTCCAAGATTCAAGGAAATGTGGGAAGTTTTAAATATAGATAATAATGATTTTATAAGAACCACAGAAGAAAGACATAAAGATGCTGTAAAAAAAATACTAAAAAAAGTTTATGATAAAGGAGATATATACAGAGGTGACTATGAAGGGCTTTACTGTGTTTCCTGTGAGACTTTTATTCCTAAAAACCAAGCTGTAAATGAAAATCACTGCCCTGATTGCGGAAAAGAATTAAGAGTTGTAAAAGAGGAGTCATATTTTTTTAAGATGTCCAAGTACCAGGATCAACTTTTGGACTATATAGAAAAAAATCCGGGATTTATACTGCCAGAGAGTAGAAAAAACGAGGTAGTTTCATTTATAAAACAGGGGCTTCAAGACCTGTCTATCTCTAGAAACACTTTTAAATGGGGAATCCCGTTGGAATTTGAAGAGGGTCACATAACATATGTATGGTTTGATGCACTGACAAACTACCTTACAGCTATAGGTTATGAAAATAACCCTGAAATGTTTGAAAAATTCTGGACTAATGGAGAGGTAGTGCATCTGCTAGGAAAAGATATACTTAGATTCCACGCTATAATCTGGCCTTGTATGCTTATAGCGGCTGAAGAAAAGCTTCCTGATAAAGTGGTGGCTCATGGATGGTGGACAGTTGAGGGAGAGAAGATGTCTAAGTCTAAGGGGAACGTTGTAGACCCTAGAGCTGAAGCAGAGCAGTATGGAAGGGACGCGTTCAGATATTTCCTTATGAGAGAAGTACATTTTGGAAATGACGGGGATTACTCGACTAAATCAATGATAACGAGAATAAATGCTGATCTGGCCAATGATTTGGGGAACCTTTTAAACAGAACCTTGGGAATGTCTAAAAAATATTTTGACTCAGAGGTGATTGAGGGTACAGGACATGAGGTTTATGATGACCAGATAAAAGAGCTTTGGGCTGAAACTTTAGTTGGAGTAGAGGCTGCAATAGAAAAGGTGGAGTTCTCAAAGGCGCTTGAAAATATTTGGAAATTTATATCTAGAATGAACAAATACATAGATGAAACTATGCCTTGGGCACTAGCCAAGGATGAGGAGAAAAAGCCTAGACTCGCAGTTGTAATGCAGAATTTAGTGGAAGCGCTTTACAAGATAGCGGTTATGGTATACCCGTATATGCCAGAGGCGGCAGCAAAGATGTGGGAACAGCTTGGCGTAGAAGCTAATGTAACAGACGCAAAACTGGACGAAATAAAAGAATGGGGAAATGTAAAACCTGGACATAAATTAGGAGAGGCGCATCCGATATTCCCTAGAATAGAGATGCCTAAGGATGAAAAACCGAAAAATGAGGTAAAAGAGGATCTTGAGGTTGAAAACCCTATTTCTATAGAAGACTTTGATAAGGTTGAGATGAAAGTTGTAGAGATACTAGAGGTTTCCCGTGTAGAAGGAGCGGATAAACTGCTTAAATTTAAAGTTAAAACAGGAACAGAAATAAGACAGATTGTCTCAGGTATAGCCAAGTACTACAAAGAAACTGAAGTATTAATAGGTAAAAAGGTACTTGCAGTGACAAACTTAAAACCTGTAAAACTGAGAGGCGAACTGTCTCAGGGAATGCTTTTAACAACAGCTGAGAAAAAAAAGTTTAAATTAATCGAAGTGGATCCAGCTGTTAAACTGGGGACTAAAGTTAAATAGGGGGTCAGAAATGAAGATGAAGATAAGAAAAGCTGTTATACCGGCTGCTGGATTGGGCACAAGGGTACTGCCTGCAACAAAGGCTCAACCAAAAGAGATGCTTACAGTAGTTGATAAACCTTCGATTCAGTATATAGTGGAGGAACTGGTTAAATCAGGGATAAACGACATAACCATAATCACCGGTAGGAACAAATATTCACTTGAGGACCATTTTGACTACTCATATGAACTGGAGGACACCCTTGAAAAAAAGGGGAAAGGTGACCTGCTTAAAATGGTAAAAGATATATCCGAGTTGGCTAATATCTATTTTATTAGACAAAAAGAGCCTCTTGGATTAGGTCATGCCATACTTTCGGCAAAACATCATATAGGGGAAGAGCCATTTGTTGTGGTTTTAGGAGATGACATAGTACACAGCGGTGTGCCGGTTGTGCAGCAGATGCTTGAAACCCGTGAAAAATATAAAGGTGGAAGCGTAATAGGGGTGCAAGAAGTACCGGAGAACGATGTGTCTAAATATGGAATAATAGCTCCCGGTAAAAGGTTGGATGATAGAACTGTGAGTATGGAGGATTTTATAGAAAAACCTTCTCCAGAGGATGCACCTTCTAGGTATGCCTGTCTTGGAAGGTATATACTGGAACCTCAGATATTTCACTATCTTGAGAATGCCAAACCAGGACAAGGCGGGGAGATACAGCTAACAGACTCAATACTTGATATGATTAGGGCCGGGGACAAAGTTTTGGCTTATGATTTTGAAGGTAAGAGGTATGATATAGGGAATAAGTTTGGACTTTTGAAAGCCAATATTGAATTTGGCTTGAGGCATCCTGAAATAAGAGAAGAGCTGGCAAGTTACTTAAAAAATGAACTCACTGACTTGCTAGACGATTAAACGATACTAGGATATAAAGTAGCATACTTTTAAATAAAGTATGTTACTTTTTTTATAAGGAGGTATAGATGAACGCAGAAGATAGAAGAAAAAATATATTGACTTATCTTGAAAATGCAAGTGAACCTGTAAAAGGAGTAAGACTTGCAAAAAAATATGGAGTAAGCAGACAGGTAATAGTTCAGGATATAGCTATACTTCGCGCAGAGGGGTATGGACTTACTGCAAGCCTTAAAGGATATGAGGTTGAGAAAAAAGAGAAGAGGCTGTTAAAGATTATTAATTCCGCACATACCGGAATGGAAGAAATGATAGAAGAGCTCGAGATAATAGTAGATAACGGCGGTAAGGTGATAGATGTTATAGTTGAGCACCCGATCTACGGCGAGATAAAGGTTAATTTGATGATTTCCAATAGGAAGGATATCAAGCGTTTTTCAGAGCAGATTAAAAAAAACAGTGCGGAAGCCTTGTCCAGCCTAACAGGCGGGGAGCATTTGCACACTATAGAGGTAGAGAATGAGGAGATGTATGAGGAGATATTAAGAGAGCTGGAAGACAGAGAACTCCTGAAGGGATAACAGGCTGTAGGTGCCTAATTTGTTAGACAAATGACTTTCTTTATGATATAATACTCGGTGTTATAAATTTGATGAACCAGGGGGCTTTATGTTAAATTTAAATGAAGTTTTGAGTAAAGAACTAGAGATTGGACTAAGCCAAATTGAGAAAACAGTAAAACTTTTGGATGAGGGATCAACTGTCCCCTTCATAGCAAGATATAGAAAAGAAGTAACAGGGAGCCTCAACGAGGAGCAGATAAGAGAAATATTGGAGAGAATAAGCTACCTCAGAAACCTGGAAAAAAGGAAGGAAGATGTAATAAAGTCTATAGATGAGCAGGGGAGCCTTACACTTGAGCTGAAAAAACAGATACTAAGTGCATATAAACTGCAGGTGGTAGAAGACCTGTACCTGCCTTATAAGAAAAGAAAAAAGACAAAGGCAGATATAGCAAAAGAGATGGGACTTGAGCCCCTCTCTGAATTTTCATTAAAAAATGGTATTACACTTGACGCTTTAAGTAAAGAGTCTGAAAAATATTTGAGTGAAGAAGTTGTCAATGTAGAAGATGCCCTGTCTGGAGTTAAATTAATACTTGCGCAAAACCTTTCTGAAAATGTAAAATTTCGTGAATCATTGAGGGAGAGAATGCTAAAGTATGGAATTTTGAACTCTTCAATTATAGAGAAAAACAGAAAATTGGACGAAAAAGGTGTTTATGAAGACTACTATGAACACAACGAGAGAATAGACAGAATACCCTCGCACAGGGTAATGGCTTTGAACAGAGGGGAAAAAGAAAAAATATTGAGAGTAAAGGTTTCCTTAGATGAGAGAAGCATGGGCTTCGTGGAATCGGATGCTTTAAGGAACTACAAGAACTCAGCATTGAAAGAACTTTATCTGGAAGTTGTCAAGGATGCCCTTTCAAGGCTTATTTTACCTTCTATCGAGAGGGAGATTCGAAATGTTTTAACTGAGAAAGCTGAAATTGATGCTATAGATGTCTTCAAGGAAAACCTAAAGAATCTTCTTATGCAGCCGCCTTTAAAAGAAAAAAATGTACTAGGCCTTGATCCTGGATATAGGACGGGCTGCAAAGTAGTAGTGATTAATAAGTACGGTTTTTATGAGATGGATACTGTTATATACGTAGCCCTGCCTGGGAACAACTTGGAGAAAGCCAAGAAACAAGTGAAAGAGATCATAGAAAAATATAATATAGATATTGTTGCCATAGGGAACGGAACAGCTTCTAGAGAAACAGAAGCCTTTGTAGCAGATACATTAAAAGAAGTGAAACAAAAGACATATTACCTTATTGTAAATGAAGCAGGAGCATCAGTTTATTCTGCTTCAAAAATAGCAAAAGAGGAGTTCCCGGACCTGGATGTCACAGCAAGAGGGGCGATATCAATTGCCAGAAGGATACAGGAGCCGTTGGCGGAGTTGGTCAAAATAGACCCGAAATCTATAGGTGTAGGAATGTACCAGCATGATATAAACCAGAAAAAACTGGATGTATCTCTGGAAGAAGTTATTGAAACAGTTGTAAACAGTGTGGGGATAAATGTGAATACAGCTTCTTGGGCTCTTTTGAGTTATGTTTCCGGAATCAGGAAGAATATAGCTAAAAATATAGTTGAGTATAGAAGAGAAAATGGTAATTTTAAGACTAGAAAGGAACTGTTAAAAGTAAAAGGTCTTGGTGCCAAGGCTTATGAACAGATGGCTGGGTTTGTACTTGTACCTGAGAGCCAAAATTACCTGGATGACACCATAGTACATCCAGAATCATACCATATAGCAGAGAAAATACTGAAAAGCTGCAATTTAGAGATGAATGACTTGAAAGGTAAACTGGATTTAGTTAGAGAAAACTTAACAAATTTCAATTTGGAGAAATTTGTTGATGAAAATGATTTGGGTAGAGAAACAACAGAAGACATATATGAAGCCCTACTTAAAGACAGAAGAGATCCCAGAGACAGCATAGCCAAACCGATTTTAAAAAGCGATATTCTTAAAATAGAGGACCTCAAAGATGGGATGGATCTCGAGGGAACTGTTAGAAATGTTGTAAACTTTGGAGCTTTTATAGATATAGGTCTTAAAAACGACGCACTGTTGCATATTTCGGAGTTTAATAAAAGAGTTTATGATATCTCCAAAGAACTTGCAGTTGGGCAGATTTTGAAAGTAAAAGTCAAATCAATTGATTTGAAAAGAGGAAGGGTAGCTTTGACCAAAAAGGGGATTTAGAATATGAGGGTAAAAAGAGACTCGTTACTGTTAAAAATAATATTTTTCAATGATATAGCAATAGTTATAACCTCGCTTACGATAGTATCCATATTGACATTTTTTACATTTAGTGTTTTAGATGAAAAGGTGCCAAAAGATACTAAAGAAGAAGTAGTAGTATTGAAAAATGCCTATGAAATGCAGGCGAAACTGCTTAAGCAACAGATAGCTCAGGTTTTAGATACCCAAGAAAAAATAGCTAAAATAACAAGTATGGAAAGCAGTGGAGAAAACACATTTTCTCAGATTATGGAAAAAGAGGCTTATTATCAATTATATGATGACTGCTTCGATAAATTTCGAGAATCTATCAGCAAGAATCCATATGATGTTTTAGCAACGGTTTTAAGCCTTAATTTGTGTGAAGTGTCAGGCTTTAAAGATGAGACTGTGGCAATAATAGATGAAGAAGGCAGTGTTCTTGGAGAGAGTCTCAGCACTGAAGTTGCAGAAAAATTTCAATTGAGAAACTCTGAATATTTTAAAACCCGAAATGCAACTGGGGCCAGGTCGTATGATTTTAACTATAATGAATACATCCCGGGTGGGAAAGATCGTCTGGTTTTAAGAATAGGAGTTCCTATAGAAGAGGCAATATATCCCGGATTCAAGGGTAAAAGTGTTGTCGTAAGCAAAGTTTTAGGAAAAGATTTCTTCGATTTCCTGAACAAAATCTCAAATTACAATGAAAAAAACAAGGTTTTTCTTCTTGCGAAACAGGACTATGTATACGGGCAGTTGGATTTTCCTAAATACGAAAAATTTATATCAAAAGAAATGTATTTCAATTTTTTAATGGAAAAATCAGATTTTTATTTTGAAAGCAGAAAACTGGGAAGAGAAGAATTCTATATGGGATATGTCCCGCTTTTAGGAGATTACGGTCAATTAAACGGAGTCTTGGGTGTGGCGGTGTCAAAAAATGAATTAATAGGGATTAAATCTCTGGCTTTTATATTGATAATAGCTGGGACTTTTATTTTGATTTTGGTAAGTACAACTATTTTTGGATCTCTTTTTCAAAATTTAGTATCACCTTTAATTGAATTGGCTCAGATTTCTGAAAACATATCAGAAGGAAATTATGATGTAAAGCTCAGAATACGTGGAAGCGGGGAGATAAGAACCCTGTTGAAATCATATAAAAATATGCTTGAAAAAATAAAAAAGAGCGACGATGAACTCAGAGATCAAAATAACAAACTTCAGGAAAATATAAACAGGATTACCACAATTGAAAAACTTTTATTGGCGATACACAGTGAAAATGACTTCAATAAAACGATAGAGATTGTATTAAAGGCATTTACCTCT
Organism: uncultured Ilyobacter sp.; assembly: GCA_963668015.2. Classification (GTDB taxonomy): domain Bacteria; phylum Fusobacteriota; class Fusobacteriia; order Fusobacteriales; family Fusobacteriaceae; genus Ilyobacter_A. The sequence goes on from CAXXCR010000007.1 coordinate 40,299, forward strand.
GATATAGGGCTGAACTACGGAAGGGCCATATTTTTTCGGTACGATGAGGAAGAAGAGCAGCTTCAGGCCGATATGGTTTCTGTTAAGAAAAAGATGGAAAAAAAGGGTGAACTGCATGAGGCATTAAAAGAGTTATCCTTTCAGAGAGAAGGGATATACAAAGTGCTTCCACTTTTAAAAATTTCAATGCACGACAACCTAATGGCTAAATCAGTTTTAGAGAAGAAAATAATATATCACAACGACAGAGGTTACAAATACAGGCTCGGGAGTGAGCTGTTGGCTAGTCTTGGTATAAATAATTTTATAATACTTCCAATATACACTCATAATAAATCGTATGGCTGCATATTGCTAGACAACCACTTGGTTGATAGGACAATAGATCATGAAGAAGTTGAACTTTTAAACCTGTTGATACTTAATCTTGGGATATATTTTGAGAATAAAAATTTAGAAAAAGAAAAAATTGAAACGCAGAAAGAGGTTACTCTGGGTAAACTTGCACAGCAGATTTTAGAAGACAGAAAAGGGTACCTGGATCAGTTCGAAGAACTCATAGAAGATGCAAAACAGGAAAAAGCAAGTTTGAGAGACAAAGTGCTTTCTTTGGAACCTGGTATTAAGAATTTGAATAAGTCAAACCTAATTTTATTTGATTTTTCACATAGAAAAGAGTATAATTTTCAGAAGTTGGATTTAAATTCATTGATTCAGGATGTTTTAAACGAGCTGGATGAAGTGTTGAAACGCAGAAAAATAAATATATCCCTGTTTTCAAAATACAGGGGACTTGTATCTGTAGATAGTGTAGAAATAAGAAAAGTTCTTAAAATTATAATTGAGAATGCCGTGGAAGCCATAGAAGAGGATTACGGCAAAATAAATATAGTGCTGTACCGTGAAAATGAAAAGGTGCACATAGATATAATAGATAGTGGAATAGGTATCAGCGAAAATCAATTAAAATATATTTTTGATCCGTTTGTCAGCTACAAAAAAGGCAACTCTGGATTGGGGCTGCCTGTAGCTCACAAAATAATAAAAGAACATGGCGGAAAAATAAAAATAAGATCTAAACCTGGACAGGGTACAGAGGTTAAAATAACTTTAAATGCATATAAGGAGGAATAGTAAATGGCAGAAATGGAAAAAGATTACGGTGTTACGCTTAATCTTCCCAAGACAAAATTTAAAATGAGGGCAAACTTACCTATAAAAGAACCTCAAATTTTAAAAGAATGGGACAAAGATGAGATTTATAAAAAAAGTCTTCAAGATAAAGGCGAGCACTTTATTTTACACGATGGCCCTCCATACGCAAATGGTGGAATCCATATAGGTCATGCGTTAAATAAAATATTAAAGGATATTATTTTAAAATACAAAAGATTGCAAGGATTTTATGCTCCGTATATACCTGGTTGGGATACGCACGGACTTCCAATAGAGCTTAAAGTAACTGAGCAGCTTGGTGAAAAAGCAAAAATGTTGAGTGCTGAAGCTATAAGAAAAGAGTGTACCAAGTACGCAAAAAAATGGGTTAAAAAGCAGAAAGAGGACTTTGTAAGACTTGGAATTCTAGGTGACTGGGAGAATCCATATCTAACTCTTATGCCTGAATATGAAGCAAAACAGCTAGAAGTATTTGGAGAACTTTATGAAAATGGATATATCTTTAAAGGGCTTAAACCGATATACTGGTCTCCAGCAACAGAAACAGCTCTTGCAGAAGCTGAAATAGAGTACCATAACCATGTGTCACCTTCTATCTATGTTAAAATGGAAGCAAAAGAGGACACTCTTGAATTTTTAGGCTTAGATGAAGCATCGTTTGTTATCTGGACAACTACTCCTTGGACGTTGCCTGCAAATGTGGCAATATGTCTGAATGCAGAGTATAGCTACGGAGTGTACCAAACCGAAAAAGGTAACCTGATATTGGCAACTGCACTAGCAGAGAAAGCATTTGCAGATATGGGAATTGAGGATGTGAAACTTCTAAAACAGTTAAACGGTGATCAATTGGAAAGATTAACATATGTACACCCATTCTTAGAAAGAACGGGGATTATTATCTTAGGGGACCACGTAACTTTAGAAGCGGGTACCGGATGTGTACATACAGCACCTGGACACGGTCAGGATGACTATGTTGTAGGGACGAAATATGGACTTCCTGTTATATCTCCAATAAATAATAAAGGGCACCTTACAGAAGAAGCTGGCCAATTTGCAGGTTTCTTCTATAAAAAAGCAAATAAAGAAATTTGTGCACATCTAAAAGAAACAGGGCACCTTTTAAAACTCGAAGAGATAGAACACTCATACCCTCATGACTGGAGATCGAAAACTCCTGTTATATTCAGGGCAACAGAGCAGTGGTTTGTAAGGGTAGAAGGTTCTGACATAAGGGAGAAAGCTTTAAATGCTCTAGAAGATGTAGAGTTCGTTCCTGCCTGGGGAAGAAACAGAATAACAACAATGATGGAATCAAGACCAGACTGGTGTATTTCAAGACAAAGAGTTTGGGGAGTTCCTATCCCTATATTCTATAATGAGCAGACAGGGGAAGAGATTTTTCAAAGAGATATCTTAGATAGAGTAATCGGTATTGTTGCCAAAGAAGGAACTGCAGCTTGGGTTAAATACAGTGCTGAGGAATTAATCGGGGAAGAACTTCTGAAAAAACACAATCTTGACGGAGTGGAACTCAGAAAAGAGACAAATATAATGGACGTTTGGTTCGATTCAGGGGTTTCGCATAGAAGTGTACTAGAGACAAGAGAAGGACTGCATAGGCCTGCTGATCTTTATCTTGAAGGTTCTGACCAACACAGAGGTTGGTTCCAAACTTCGCTTTTAACATCAATAGGGTCAACACATGATGCACCTTATAAAAAAGTATTAACACACGGCTTTGTTAACGACGGAGACGGAAGAAAGATGTCTAAGTCGGTTGGAAATGTAATCTCGCCAGATGAGGTAATAAAAAAATACGGTGCAGATATATTAAGACTTTGGTGTGCATCTGTTGATTACAGAGAAGATGTTAAAATCTCAGAAAATATATTAAAGCAAATGGCAGAAGCATATAGAAGGATAAGAAATACAGCGAGATATATACTTGGGAACATATCTGACTTCGACCCTGCAACTGACAAGGTTGAATACGGTAAAATGCCTGAAATAGATAAATGGGCACTTCACAAATTGGAGTCATTAAAACAAAGAGTAAATGAGAATTATGATAAGTATGAATTTTACAATCTTTTCCACGATATACACTATTTTGCTGGAATAGATATGTCAGCATTTTATCTTGATATAATCAAAGACAGACTTTATACGGAAAAATCAGATGATGTAGTAAGAAGATCGGCTCAAACTGTAATGTATGAGGTATTAATGGCTATGACAAAAATGGTGGCACCGGTACTTTCATTCACTGCTGAAGAAATATGGGCTAATTTACCTGAAGTTACCAAGGATGCAGAGTCTATCATGCTTAGTTCTTGGTATGGGGAAAATCCAGAATACATAAATGAAGAATTATCTGAAAAATGGGATAAATTAAGTATTCTTAGAGGAGAGGTAAACAAGACTTTAGAAAAAGCAAGACAAGAAAAAATCATAGGTCACTCGCTGAACGCTTGTGTTTACCTAGACTCTGAAAATGAAGAGTATATGGAATTCCTGAAAGCCAACGAGGCATTACTAGAGGATATATTCATTGTTTCAGAAGTTAGACTTGAAAATTCTTTAGATGAGTTCACTAAATCCGAAGAAATTGAGGATCTTAAAATAAAAGTTCTTCATGCAGAAGGAGAAAAATGTGAAAGATGCTGGAAATATTCAACGGAATTGGGTAAAAATGAAGAACACCCTTCTATTTGTCCAAGATGTACAGGTGTTATAGCTTAAATAATTACAAAGTGACGAGTTTAGGCTCGTCACTTTATGATGACTAAAAATAAGGCAGGTAAAATTATGATACTTTCAATTGTAATAGTTTTGCTTTTAATATTCTTAGACCAGGCAAGCAAGCTCTACATAGTGAATAACTTTGTAGAGGGGCAGAGCTACCCTCTCGTAAGTGAGTTTTTTCATATTACGTATGTTAAAAACAGGGGGGTTGCATTTGGTATTCTTCAAAACAAGCTCTTTTTAATAACTTTTGTAGGTATAGTTGCGGTTATAATTATCGGGTACTATATTTTTAAAAGTGTAAAGGAACAGGATTGGATAGTCAGAATAGGCTACATCTTTATTATGAGCGGTGCTGTGGGGAATATACTGGACAGGATATACAGGGGATATGTAGTAGATTTTATAGATTTTAGGGGGATATGGTCTTTTGTGTTTAATATCGCAGATGTGTGGATAAACATAGGAGTTGTATTCCTGTTAATTCAATTTGCAATAGAAGAGAGAAAGAGGGAGGAAAAGTAATGACTTTTCAAGAAATGATATTGGCACTTCAAAAATACTGGAATTCCAAAGGATGCATAGTTACAAATCCTTATGATATAGAGACTGGAGCAGGAACATTTAATCCGAACACTTTTTTAATGTCGCTTGGACCTGAACCTTGGAATGTTGCTTATGTTGAGCCGTCTAGAAGACCGAAAGATGGTAGATATGGTGAAAATCCAAACAGGGTTTACCAACATCATCAGTTTCAAGTTATAATGAAACCTTCGCCACAAAATATACAGGAACTTTATTTAGAAAGTTTAAAAATAATAGGTATAAACCCTGAAGAACACGATATAAGATTCGTTGAAGATGACTGGGAATCTCCTACACTTGGTGCCTGGGGACTTGGATGGGAAGTATGGCTAGACGGTATGGAGATAACTCAATTTACTTATTTTCAACAGGTTGGTGGATTGGAATTAGAAGTTGTTCCAGTTGAGATAACTTACGGTTTAGAAAGACTTGCATTATACATTCAAGGGAAAGAAAGTGTATACGAGCTAGAATGGTCTGAGGGTGTAAATTATGGGGATATGAGATTTCAATATGAATTTGAAAACTCAAAATATGCTTTCGAAATTGCAGACTTGGAAGGTCATTTTAAATGGTTTGATATGTATGAAGAGGAAGCCAATAAAATATTGGATGCAGGATTGGTATTGCCTGCATATGACTATGTATTGAAATGTTCGCATACTTTCAATGTACTTGATTCTAGAGGTGCAATCTCTGTAACAGAAAGACAATCATACATACTTAGAGTTAGAGATTTGGCCAAAAGATGTGCGGAAGTTTATGTACAAAATAGAAAGGAATTAGGATACCCATTATTGAAAAAATCTGAGGGTGAAAACTAGTTTTTTAAGTAATTCTAATATTGAGTAGAAAATTGAAGGGAGACAGATAGAGTGGATATTTTATTGGAAATAGGTATGGAAGAAATACCAGCTAGGTTTCTAAAACCAGCATTAGGTGATATAGATAAATATATAAAAAACGTATTTTCTGAAAAAAGAATAGAGTTTTCTGAGGTAAATACTTACGGGACTCCTAGAAGGCTTATATTAAATGTAAAAGGAGTTTCTGAAAGGCAAGAGGACCTTACAGAAGTTAATACTGGACCTGCAAAGCACATAGCATTTGATTCAAATGGCGGACTTACAAAAGCTGGGCTTGGATTTGCAAAATCACAAGGAGTAGACGCCACTGACCTTGAAATAGTTGAGACTTCAAAAGGGGAATATATAGCTGCAAAAAAATTCATAGAGGGCGAGGAGACAAAGAATCTATTGCCAGGAATTCTAAAAGACCTTGTTTTAAGTCTTTCATTCCCAAAATCTATGAGATGGTCAGATAAAAAACTTAGGTTTGCAAGACCGATACAGTGGATATTGGCTATGGTAAACGAAGATCTTATAAAATTTGAAATAGACGGCTTGGAAACTGCTCTTAAATCTAATGGACACAGATTCTTTGGAGAAAAAGAGTTTGAAGTAAAAAGTATAGAGGAGTTCTTTAAAAAATTAAGAGAGAACAACGTTGTATACGATGTTGAGGAAAGAAAACAGTTAATTGTAGATATGATAAATAAAAACTGTACAAAAGCTGGAGAAAAAGTACTAATAGACCCTGAACTGCTAGACGAGGTTACAAACTTAGTTGAGCACCCATATCCTATAGTTGGTACATTTAATCCTGAATTTTTGGAAGTGCCTCAGGATGTCCTTATAATCTCTATGCAAGTGCATCAAAGATATTTCCCTATCTTAGATGAAAACGGGAAACTTCTTCCTAAATTTGTGGTTATCAGAAATGGTATCTCAGATTCAGAGGCAGTTAAAAAAGGGAACGAAAAAGTACTTAGTGCAAGACTTTCAGATGCTAGATTCTTCTACTATGAAGATCTGAAAAAAGATATGGAGTCTTTTGTGGAAAACTTAAAAACAGTTGTATTTCAAAAAGACTTGGGGACTATATATGAAAAAGTGGAAAGAAGTAAGCTTTTAGCTAAAAAACTGATAAAAGAGATTGGTGTAGAAGAAAAAGCAGAAGATATTTTAAGAACTATACACTTATCAAAAGCTGATCTTGTATCCAATATGATAGGGGAAAAAGAGTTTACGAAGCTTCAAGGATTTATGGGGGCTGAGTATGCGCTTAAAGCAGGAGAAAAGGAGTCGGTTTCTCTTGGAATAGAAGAGCACTACTACCCAAGATACTCCGGAGACAAGCTTCCTGAAACAATGGAAGGGATAGTAGCAGGTATATGTGACAGGATGGACACAGTTGTCGGTTGTTTCGGGATAGGACTTATACCTAGCGGATCAAAAGATCCTTTTGCTCTTAGAAGAGCCAGCCTTGGAATAGTGAATATCATGCTAAACTCATGTCTGGATATCTCTGTTTTCGACCTTATAGACTACTCAGCTGAGATTTTCGAGTCTAAGGGAATATTGAAAAGGGATAAGGCAGAAGTTATTGAAGATGTGAAGGAGTTCTTCAAGCAAAGGGTAATCAATGTGCTTGGAGAAAAAGGTTACAGAAAAGATATAACAGCTTCTGTTGTTGAGGTAAAATTCGAAAACCTTTTAGATACAGTTAAAAAGATAGAAACTTTAGAAGAGTTCTCTAAAGAAGAAGGGTTCAACGACCTTGTACTACTTCTTAAGCGTGTTGGTAACATCACTAAGGATTATTCTAAAGAGGGGACTATAAGCCCTGAACTTTTTGATAAAGAGGAAGAAAAGGATCTTTATGAGTTCTTAATAGAACTTAAAAATGAGACGACTGCCAGCATAGAAGAAAATGACTATAAGAAATTCTTTATGGATATCTTAAAAGGAAAAGACAGGATAAATAACTTCTTTGATAATGTAATGGTAATGGTAAAAGAAGAAGAAGTAAAAGAAAACAGGCTGAGCTTGTTAAAGTCACTTGACGGGCTTTTTAATAAGGTAGCTAAAATAAGCTTGATAGAGGAGAAGTAGGTTTATACCTACTTCTTTTTTTGTTAAAATTAAAATATAATAACAGCAAAAAATGAAAAACCACCATTTAAACAGGCGGTTTTTCTGGAGTCATATACATAAAAATTAAAACTAGATTTTCTATGTGTATTGAAAATGGTTACCGGTAAAAATTTTAAAAAATATAAAACTTACTTTTATATTTTTTTGTGCCAAACATTCATACTTTCAATACCATCAAATATATTCGTGTTATTTACTAAAGTTCCCGTATAATCATACCCATTTTTTGAAAATACTTTATTCATCCCTAAAGATTTTGACCTTGCAATGGTATAAAGCACTTTGTAACCTTTATTTTTAAGATCAGCTTCCATTTTACTCAGCAACATATCTGCAAGACCTAAGTTTCGATATTTCGGATCTGTTGCAAAATCTGTCATTTCAGAATTAAGATTTTCTTTATCTGTTTCTGCCGAAGAAAGTGCTACAAGCTTTTCATTTTCCCACACACCAAAATACATTACATTTTCTTTCATAGTCTTTAACAGATAATTCGAGTCGTGTATAGGAAATGGGTATACTTCAAAGACTTTTTCATATAACTTTTGCATTTCCAATACATCTTCTTCAGTACACATACGTATCTTAAACTTATCTGATAATCTTCTATCAGATCTATTGTTTGTGCTCATTGATTGATAAAGTACTTTTTCAAGCAGCTCTTTATCCTCCTGATTTTTTCTATTTTCATCTAAGAATTTAGACATGAAATAAAGATTCTCCCCATTTTTGAAAAAGTTAGGGATAAAAGCCTCTTTAATATAGTCGTTTTCTAAAAAATATCCAAACGAACTTGTAGGAACTTTTGCTACGATTTTCCCATACCTATTTTCATAAGCAAGATTATATAAATCAGAAAATATATTTGGAAGGTCATTTTTATCAAGCTTCATAACATATGCCCTACTATTACTTTGACCATGATGCACAAGAGAGTTTAAAACTTTTTCTATCTGATCTTCGCCATGACCCTCTCTTCTATCCAGTCTTTCATTCCCGCTAGGAGTAAGAGATATTTCTTCGTGATTATCAGATAACAGCTTAGTTATACCTATATTTTCATAGTCTACAACTCCATCTAAATTTAGTTGCAGATTACAGTTATCGCAGTCATCATTGCATAGTTGATTTTTATAGTTATCTGGTTCTTTATAAGTTGTGATCACACCTTCATAATTACGCAAAATTACTTTATTATGCGACCAAGAGATTAAGTAATTAGGCATAACAGGTATTTTACCACCACCACCAGGAGCATCGATAACATATCTAGGGACAGCATAACCACTTGTATGTCCAATGAGACTCTCTATTATTTCTATTCCCTTACCCACAGGAGTTCTAAAGTGCCCTAAACCTTCTGAAAGGTCACACTGATATAAATAGTAAGGACGTACCCTATTTTCTACAAGTTTATGAACCAAACTTTTCATTATTTTAGGACAGTCGTTTACTTTCGCTAAAAGAACAGACTGATTCCCTAAAGGGATTCCAGCATTAGCTAATTTTGTAAGTGCTAGTTTGGATTCTTCAGTAAACTCTTTCGGGTGGTTGAAATGTGTGTTTATCCATATAGGATGATGTTTTTTTAGAGTACTAACTAAATTATCTGTTATCCTTTGTGGCAGTACAACTGGTGTTCTAGTACCTATACGTATAACCTCAACATGTTCTATCTTTTTCACCTCAGAAAGTATCCAGTCTAAATACTCATCCGACAATAAAAAAGGATCTCCACCAGAAAGCAGGACATCTCTTATCTCGGTGTGTTCTTTTATATAATTTATCCCCTGCAAGATAGTTTCTCTATCTGGAATACTATCTATATCTCCTACTTTTCTTTTCCTAGTACAATGTCTGCAGTACATTGAGCACACATTACTTACCAATAATAATACCCTATCTGGATATCTATGCGTTACACCAGGTACCGGACTATCATGATCTTCATGAAGCGGGTCGCTCATATCGCAATTTGTTATGTTTAGTTCTTCAATGTTAGGAACAGCCTGCATATATACAGGATCGTTTTTATAATCATCATTGTCTATTAAGGATAGATAGTAAGGAGTTGCTGCAAAAGGAAATTTTTCTATAGTTTTTTCTATTAATTCCTTTTCCTCGTCACTAAAGCTCACATCAAGTAATTCTTCTAAGTTTTCTAAATCACTAACCGAATGTTTTAATTGCCATTTCCAATCATTCCAAGCAGATACATCAGCATTCATATCAAACTGCTTAACAATCTTTTCTTTTTGATCAATTTGTTTTTGCATTTTCTAATCACCTCTCAGAATATTGTAACACATTTTTCTTGTTATATCAAGTTTATGGATAGAAATTTGTTTTATTTTTTTCTTTTAAAAAACTTAGTTTCTCAGATGTGTACATTTAAACAGAGGGTGTGATAAAAAAATTAATATATATATATTAAAAATATAATATAGTAGATGTCAAACTCAGATAAAATATTTTGCAGTTAATTAAATTTCTTTAGTAACTTTTCCAAAATTGCTTTATATTTTAAATGATTATTTAAAATGTCATTGTTTTCTAGAACGTCGATGTCATTTCCTATTTCTTCTTTTTTTTGTGTCACTACAAGGTCTAAATTTTTTATTTCTTCTTCAATTAATTTTATTATTATACTCAATTCATTCTTATTAAATTTTTCCATATCTACACCTCCAAAATATATATTTACAACTGATACTAATATATGATACAAAAAATACCATTTTATCCTGTACTTAAATTTGAAAACTCCGCTTTTGAAACCACAATATAATTTGAATTAAGTAATACAAATATAGTAAAAAGGTTGATTTTTATTTGAAAAAATGTTAAAATAATTTTAGAATTATGAAAAAGAAAGGTGGGATTATTTTATGATAGAGTTGAAAAATGTATCAAAAAGTTTTAATGGGAAAACAAAAGTCGTAAACAACTTGAACCTAAAAGTAGGCGAGGGAGAATTTGTTGTTCTAATTGGTGAAAGTGGCTGCGGTAAGACAACCACAATGAAAATGATAAACCTCTTAGAAAAACCAAGTTCAGGAGAACTTTTTATAAACGGTGAAAACATAAAAAACCAGGACCTTATGGATCTGAGAAGAAATATAGGTTATGTCATTCAAAAAGTAGGGCTTTTTCCACATATGACAGTTGGAGAAAACATTGAACTTGTTCCAAAACTTAAAAGTTGGGACAAGGAAAAAAGAAAGCTTAGGGCGATGGAGCTTTTGGAAATGGTTGATTTAGAGCCGGAAGAGTACTACTACAGATACCCAAATGAACTTAGTGGTGGTCAGCAGCAAAGAATAGGTATAGCAAGAGCCCTTGCCGTAAATCCAGATATTATATTAATGGACGAACCGTTCAGTGCACTAGACCCTATAACAAGAGAAAAACTTCAAGACGAGATGCTAAAACTACAAGAGGAGCTAAAAAAAACAATCGTTTTTGTAACCCATGATATGGATGAGGCACTAAAGCTTGCGGACAAAATAGCTGTTGTAAAAGATGGTAAAATTCTGCAGTTTGACACGCCGGAAGAAATATTAAAGAACCCCAAAAATGAATTTGTTGAGTTCTTTATAGGAAAAGAAAGATTGTGGAAAACACCGGAGATGCTATTGGCAAAGGATATAATGAAGAAAAAGGTGGCAAAAATAAGCTCAGAGGGTACCCTTTCAAGGGCTATAGAGATAATGAAAGAAAAGGATACAACAATGGTTGTGGTTGTAGACAGAGTAAAGGAAAAGCCCCAAGAGATAGTTGGAGTGGTAACGCCTAAAATCCTTAGGATATCTGAAAAGAAAAAACATCCTGGCAGTTTTAAAATAAAAGATATAATGAGAAAAGAGTTTGTGACGGTAAATGAAAATACAAACATGGTTGAAGTTCTAGGCATCATGTCTGAGAGGGATTTTAGAAGTATCCCGGTAACGGATAAGGAAAATAAAGTAGTTGGAGTAATCACACCAATAAGCTTGCTAAACATAATACATGAAATCTCTCCAAGTTCAGAGAAAGAGGAGGTATAAAATGAATTTTTTTCAATTTATAAGTTATAGAATGGGCGATGTGGCAAAGGCAGCTTTGAGGCATATACAGATTACAGGTACGGCAGTATTGCTGGCTGTAATCATAGGGGTACCTATAGGCATTTACATAACAAAAAACAGGAAGATTTCTGATACTGTTTTAAATATAGCAAATATTTTTCAAACGCTACCTAGTTTAGCACTTTTTGGACTTATAATACCTATACTGGGGATAGGTTTTACACCATCGGTATTCGTACTTTTCTTGTATGCGCTCCTGCCAATAATAAAAAATACATACATCGGGGTGGATAGTATAGACCCAGCTGCCATAGAAGCAGGCAGAGGTATGGGTATGACTACGCTTCAAATACTTTACATGATTGAAATACCGTTGGCACTGCCTGTAATAATGGGAGGGGTTAGGATATCTACAGTAATCAATATCGGTACAGCTACCATAGCAGCACTTATTGGTGCGGGTGGACTCGGTGATTTTATATTTAAGGGAATATCTATGAACAGCAACAACATGATATTAACTGGTGCTGTTCCTGCAGCATTGTTGGCTCTAGGTGTAGATTTTGTACTGGGAAAAATAGAAAAGTGGCTGACACCAAAGGGAATAGCTGCTAAATAATTTAAGGAGGATATGGATGAAGAAATTATTTTCAAAATTTGGACTAATGTTTGTTTTTACAGCGGTAGTTTTATTAACAGGATGTGGTGGAGAAAAACAGGAAGTTATAAAGATAGGGCACAAAAACTTTACTGAGCAAAGAATTCTTGGTGAAATGATGGCTGTTTTAATCGAAGAAAATACTGATTGCAAAACAGAGGTAAAAGAACTAGGTGGAACTATGCTTGTAGATGCAGGAATTAAAAGCGGAGACCTAGATATCAGTGCAGAATACACAGGTACAGGTTACATATACCTATTGAAGGCAAGCGGTTTGAATGACCCTGAAAAAATTTATCAATATGTAAAAGATGAATTTGCAAAAAAGGGGATCACTTGGTTAAGTCCTCTTGGGTTCAACAACACTTATGCATTTGCATTGAAGCCTGAATTAGCAGAAAAATATAACTTGAAAAAGATGTCTGATTTATCTGGAATAGCTGAGAATTTAAAAATTGGGGAAAATGCGGACTTCTTTAACAGACCCGACGGGATGCCTGGGATAAAAAAAACTTATGGATTTGAATTTGAAGAAGAGGTCGGTATGGATCCTGGACTTAAGTATATCGCTGTAGACCAAGGTGATATTGATGTAGCTGTTGTTTATACTACCGACGGCATGCTTAAAAAATATAATCTTGTAGTGCTAGAAGATGATAAAAACTTCTTCCCACCGTATGATGCTGTGCCTAGAATGAAGACAGAATTTGCCGAATCTCATCCTGAAATCGTAGAAGAGCTAGAAAAGTTTGGAGGGATTTTCTCCAATGAAGATTTCCAAAAATATAACTATCAAGTAGACGTTAAAGAGCTTCCTATAAGAAAAGTTGCAGAAGATGCGCTGAAAGAAAAAGGGTTAATCTAAATTGAAGTTATTTTAGTAAACTTAAGTAAGTTTTGAACCTTCACAACCTAGATTATGAAGGTTCAAATTAAGATAGATCTTCTTTTGTGGAGTTTTGAATTGATTTAACCTGCGTATGAAAAAACCAGAAATCTAGTATTACTTTATTCGATAAAGGTTTGACAATTAGTTCGGGATGTGTTAGTTTAATAATAGAGGTTATTTTTATTTTTAGGAGGCTAAAATGTCAAAAGGAGGCGCACGTCCAGGTGCTGGTAGAAAGCCAAAAGAAGAGGTTTTAAAAGTAGCTAATTTCAGGTTATCTATTGAAGATTTAAAAATTTTAGATAAAAAAGGGATTGGAAAAAACTCAAGCGAAAAACTTAGATATATTTTGAACAAGTTCAAAAGTGAGAAAATTAATAGATCAAAGAGGAGAAAAGCTTATACTGTCGAGAAGTATAAATCATTTGAAGAGGCGAACTTAAAATTTGAATCGATTTTGTCTGATTGGGAGAAGCTGGATAAAAATAAGTTTCTTTTAGAAAGCTTGCTGAAGAATGATGTTCGTATGAAAATTGAGATAAAAAATAGAAAACATATTGAAAGCCTCGATTCTTTTGATGAGTTAAAAAAATTTGAATGGTTCTTGCAAAATATTGATTTTAAGTGGGTGGGTCCAAATATATCAGAAGTGAACATATACTTGAAAAAAGGGGACTATTCAATAATTCTTCCTGTAAGTAAAGACGGAAATGAGTTCGTTATAAAATACAAGGATAATCTAATAGAAGAAACTGTGGACGAAATAGGAGCTATTTCACTAGAAGAGGAGGACATGCTCTCATATTTCTATGAAGAGCTGCAGGATTTATTGTTTAAAAAGAAATGTTTTTTAGAGACTAAAAATAGCTTATATCAAAAGAAATATATAAATGGGGATATTTATAGAACTTTGGAGCTTGATAATATTACTATAATAGAAATAGATTATATAAGTGAAGAAAATATAGCAATTTTAAGCGTAATTAAAAACTTAAGTTAAAAATAAACAGAAGGGGGCCACCCCTTCTATTTATTTTTATTATTTTCTTAATAAGTGAATGTTTAATGGAATTTAAATAGTTCTTATACGGAACTTTCTACTGTTATGCTGTGTATAAATTCTGAGTCTAGTCTAAAATTTTTATAAACTATTCAGATTGATTTTGAAAAGTTATAGTGTATTGTTATTTGTATTACTAAAATATGAAATTATAGGGGGTAAGATGAAAATTATAGGTATTGTGGGCAGCAGGAGAAAAAAAGGGAATACATTTAATATGGTTAACCAGGTCTTAAATGGTGTTGAAAGCAGCGGTTCTCAGGTAGAGTTAATCAATTTAAGTGATTATAAAATTAACCCTTGTCTTGGATGCGAAGGTTGTAAAGACTCTTTTGAATGTGTCATAAATGATGACTTTAATAAAATTGTCTCACTAATCCAAGAAGCTGATGGAGTCGTAATCGGCTCTCCTACTTACTGGTACAACGTAACTGGAGATATGAAAATTTTTCTTGACAGATGCTACAGTCTTATTTTGTTTCCGGAAAATGACAGAAGCATCTGGGTGAGTGCTTTTGAAGATCAAGGGAAAATTGGGGTCCCGGTTGCTGTATGCGAACAACACGATGAATCTATGATGGGGTATACTTATGAAACACTAAAAAAAGTTATGACAGACTTAAATATAAGAGTATGCTTTGGATTGAAAGGCAGCGGACATTTTGAAGCTGATGGGGCTGTTAAAGATAGGAAATTGATGGATGAAGCTAAAAATGCAGGTGTCAAATTAGTTAGAGCAATTAAGCTCAAGAAAAATGCTTATAATCTTATAGATAAAACTAATTTAAAAATTTAAAGAGAAATATGGTGATTATCCTGGTGCAGGGGTAGTGATAAACAGTGAAAAATCGATATTGAAAAGATATTAAATTGGTTCTAAAAATACTTTATATATAGAGACTCAGTCAGCAGGGCGTGGAGTTTTATACTTGGTGGAACAATTTTACTAATATTAAATCAAATGGCTGCTTGTTATAACAAATATTGAATTTCTGAGAATCTTTTTGCACACAGAGTTTCACAGAGATTTAGAACATGAGCTTCACAGAGAAATCCTTAAGTCAAAAGTTTTATTCTTTGTCACGAATCTCACGAATGATTCAAAACCTTGAAAATTAAAGATTTTTAGTAAGCCTCTGTGAAGCTCACTCTTTTCCCCCGTGCAACTCTGTGACCAATTTTTTGACTTTCTATTCGTGATAATTAGTGCGATTCGTGACCAAAAAAGTTTTTATATCCTTACAAGAAATTCAGTAATTTATAGCAAGAATTTTAAGTAGTAACTTGAGTTAACATTATTCAAAAGCGAGGTGTTCAATAATTTATTATACTATCATAATTATATTTTTAATCAGTATTCTATTCTATCTTTTAATTCGTTTAAAAAGCCTGGAAAATCAATTTACAGATGATATTGAAGAAAAAAGAGGCTTTGGAACCTTGAGAAATCACCCAAATACATTTAAAAAAGTTTTGAAAAATTCGAAAGAAAGAGCTGTAAAAAATATCGGTATCAGGTTTACTATAATACGAAGAATTGTTTTTATTTTGTGGTTATTGATTGTTATAATTTTAATTATCTTTCCTTTTATGGGGACTTTTTCAAAAGGGGTTCTTTCTATATTAGCATCAACCGGAACAATTCTTTTTGGATTTGCAGCTAAACCTTTTATTGAAAATATAATTGCAGGAATGGTTATTACGTTATCAAAACAATTTAACATAGGGGATACAATCACTATAGAGGAAAATTACGGAATAGTAGAAGATATTACTATGACTCATACTATAATAAAACTCTGGGATTGGAAGAGGTTCGTTATACCAAATGTTAATATGCTGAGAGAAAATTTTGTTAATTACACTCTTGTAGAAGACTCTCAATGGTCGAAAATCGAGTTTTGGATTTCGTACGAGGCTGATATAGATTTAGTAAAAAAAACAGCTATTAAAATAGCGAAAGAGAGTTCTTATATAAAAGATGAAAGTGAACCAAATTTTTGGGTAATGGATATGACATCTGAAAATATTAAATGTTGGATTGTTGGATTAACCGATTCTCCAGCAAATAGCTGGTTTTTTAAAAGTGATTTTATGACTAAATTCTGCGTAGAACTTAAAAAATTAAACATAAAACCACATTTTAAATACATCAAAGTAAATAATTAAGAATAAATTATACTAGATAAGTTATAGAATATAAAATATGTAATTTTCATTTCTAATTGTAGTATTTTTAAATTAGCTATCATAACGCACATGATTAAATATAAGCAATTTTATAATGGAGGTTAAAATGGTTGAAATTTTATTTAAAGATGGAAAAATAAAAAAACTATCTAGCTTATTTGATTTTGATATTGAAAGAGAGAAAATTTTAAGTATTCAGTTATTTGAAGCAACAGAGCGAGAGATATCCATTTTATCAAAACAATTAAACTTTATTGTGCAGCCATTAGACAAAAGAAGTGAGATAGAGATAAGTTCAAGATATGTCGAAATAGACTCTCAGATTTTTCTAAATTTGACTATACCAACTTTAGGCTCGAATCGGACTATTCAAGAAGGACTTGCACATATAATAATTTTGGAAGATTTAATGATTTTAAATTTAAAAGATGTTTCAAAGGTTTCACTAAATAACATCATAAAAAATAGAAATATTGACCTAAATAAAATCAGTTCTAGTCTAGCTTTAACACTTTTTCTTTTAAGTGCACTTACTGATTATTACGCAGATTTAATAGAACTAGTCTCAAAGAAAGTAAAGAAATATTTTGAAAAAATCATAAACCTTAAAAATATTTCTGTTGATGAACTTGATAATCTTACAAAAATAAAACTGGATAATATTCAACTTAGAGAGTGTTTAATAGAGTTACAAAGAATTATTTTACAGATTAGAAGAAATCCAAGAATAGACGAAAAAAGTAAAAAACTTCTTATTTCTGAAAGTAAGGATTTGTCAGTTATAAACGGACATATAAAGTATAATTTTGATAGACTTAATGACCTAAAGGAAAATATTTCTAGTAAAATAGAATTAGAACAAAATCATATAATAAAGATATTTACAGTTGTTACGGTATGCATTGCTCCTCCAACTTTAATAGCCGGGATATATGGGATGAATTTTTCTTATATGCCAGATTTGCATTGGCGATATGGTTATCCTGTCGCTGTAATAATTATGACTTTATCAGTATTAGTAACTCTTAGTATACTAAAATTCAAAAAATGGATTTAGTAATTATTTAATCTATTAAACAACTGTTCAATTGATTTTTTAGTCTTTGAAGCAAAAGTGTGTACTTTTTAATTATTCTGAAGTGTTGGAATCATTGTTTATTTCAATGTTAAAAATAGGAATAAATTTAATATAAAATTTCCGTATTTTATATTTAGGGGCTATAATACTATAAATGAGAAAAATGTTTTCGTTGAAAGCGAGGTATCTTTAATGGACATCAATTACTACTTTCCAAAGGTCGAAGAATACATATCAGAAGATTATGAAAAGCTTCTTTTGAAGATAATCGAAGAAAAGGATGAAGTTAAGTCGGAGTTTGAAATGAAAGAGTACAAGAAACTTGGTGCTGAACTCTGTGACTGTATACAGATAGCTTTTACAATAGCGTACAAAAACGATCTTAACATCAAATTAAATGTAAAGCAGCTTCTTATGAAAGCGAAATATAAAACCTTGCAGAATGCCATACAGGACTTTGAAGTGGCATATAATAATCTTATAGATGGATTTGATCGTTTTGATATTTTGGACAAGCTTATCAGCTTGTACATCAGCAGGACTTTGAGAACCATTTTGACACTGCAGAAAAAAGGGTACAGCATAGAAAACTTCTTCAAGGAGCACAGGAAAAAGATGATAGATAAAGATGCAAGAGAAGAAATACATATAATAAGTTAGGTCGGCAGCAGCCGACCTTTTTTTATTTCAAAATATCTGGATAATCTGAAAAAATCCCGTCGACTCCCATGTTTTGAAGTTTTCGCGCTAAAACGACATTATTTACCGTATAAACAAAAATTTTTGATCCGCAATTATGTACGCTTTCCACAACATCTTTATTGACTTTTCTCACAGAAAAATTTATACAGTATGGCGTAATGCCTGTATTTTTTATATAGGTTTTTATTTTTAACGGCACCCTGTAAAAAAGCAGCCCGAGTTTAACCTGTTTATTAAGTTTGTAAATTTTTTTAATGCAGTGGTGATCAAAAGAAGAGATTATTGTATTTTCCAGGCGATGGTATTTTTCTAAAATTTTCAACAAGTCAAGTTCGAGGTTTTGTCGGTGTCTTGCCTGGCTTTTTATTTCAATATTCAAAATGACGCTGTCTGGTATGAGTGATATTACGTTTTCCAAGCTGTCTAATGTGTCACCTGTTCCAGAATTTTTTATTAGTTCATCGAAAGTTATATTTCTTATATATGTTTTCGAATTTTTTAGTTTGAAATCATGGTGAAGCACCAGCTTTCTGTCTTTTGTCATCTGGACATCGATTTCTATGGCGCTGGTACCAAGCTGCAGGGCTTTTTTTATTGAAGCGACACTGTTTTCTGTTTCGTAGGCACTGGCACCTCTGTGGGCAAAAACTATCATAGGTCATCTCCTCCTGTATAACGTTACACTCTATATTCTACTACAAAATATTAGAGGAAAGGAAAAGTTTTATGAAGTTAGTATATCTTCATTGACCTAATATCGATTTTATTGTGTAGAACGGGAGTGGGGATTATGGGAAAGAAAAAACCAATGATAATTGCAACAAAATATAGTCCGTTTATGGTGGTGGATATAGAAGATGTAGAGGGAATTAATGGTGAGAATGTTCAAATGGAGAGGGTTACTTCACTTTGCAGATGCGGTAAATCCAAATCGAAACCCTATTGTGACGGGTCTCATGGTTCGGCTGGATTTGTAGGAGACAAAGAGGAAGGAAGGGTACCTGACAGAGTAAAAGAGTATACCGGAGAAGATATCCGGATTTATGATAATAGGGGTGTGTGCAGCCATGACGGCTCCTGCGTGAAATTATTATCTGAGGTTTTTAAAAAACAGGGAAGGCCGTGGATAGATGCAGACGGGGCTAAGATAAAAGAGATAATAGAAACAGTGGAAAAATGCCCATCCGGGGCACTTAGTTTTGGTATAGGAGATAAAAGGTACCAAGAGTTTTTTTCAAGACCTCCTAAAATAAAGATCAGAAAAAATGGACCTTTGGAAGTACAAGGGCATATAGAGCTTATAGACGACTTAGGATCGAAACCAGAATGTAAGGAGCACTATACACTTTGCAGGTGCGGCAAGTCTAAAAATAAACCATTTTGCGACGGTTCTCATGATGATGAAAAATTCGAAGAGTGAAAGAAAACCCAGATACCGTGCAGAGCTTATATTTCACGGTGATTTAGAAGATCTTGTAGATAGTTCCAAAAAAGTCGTTTATTTCAAAGAGGTTAATACGGTTAAAAATATAATTGAAAGCACCGGTGTACCGCACACAGAATTTGGAAAAGTTGTGCTTGATAATATGGAAGTGGAGTTTGGGTTAAAAATAGAATTTGACTGTAAACTGCAGGTATATCCTAAGGATGAGCCGAGATTAGACGAATTAGAACCTAAATTTATATCAGATGTCCATCTTGGAATATTATCGAAGTATCTTAGGTTTCTAGGTTTTGACACATTATACAGTAATGATTACTCGGATCAGGAGATAGTTGCAATTGCAAATGATGAAAAACGAATAATACTCACAAAAGACAGGGGAATACTGAAGAGAAAGTTAGTTGAGGACGGGTACCTTGTAAGGTCTGTAGATTCGTTTGAACAGTTGGAAGAGGTCTTAAGAGTTTATGCACTGAGGGGGAAGGAAAAACTATTTTCTAGGTGTTCCGTTTGTAACGGCGATGTAGTGGCGGTGGATAAAAACTATGTTTTCGAACAGCTGGATCAAAAGACAAGGACTTATTTTGATGAATTTTATAGCTGTAAGAGATGCAGTAAAATTTATTGGAAAGGCAGCCATTATACTAAATTATTGAATAAAATTGAAATGATATTAAAAAAGTAGAATTCCTTGAAAAAAAACAGCTCATATGCTAGAATTTATCTGTATCAAATATAAAAAATTCAAACGAGGAGTGAGCAGTTTGAAAAGATATTTAACAGAGGGTGTATGTGCAAAGGCAATTGACGTAAAGGTTACAGATGGTTTAGTGGAAGAGGTAATATTTTCTGGAGGTTGCAATGGGAGTCTACAGGGGATAAGTTCTATAGTAAAAGGCATGAAAGTAGAAGAGGTTATTTCCAAAGTAAGCGGGATCAAGTGTGGGTCGAGGGTGACCTCTTGTCCTGATCAACTTTCAAAAGCACTTCAAAATTATATTAATGATTAAAACCTCCGTCTAAACGGAGGTTTTTTATTTGAATTAACTGAATATAACTATGGTATGAGCTTTTTATATTTCTTGCAAGCACTATAAAAATGAGGTATAATATACAAGATTTAAATTTGCTTGATAAACTTAGACTGGAGGATTTGTAAATCATGAAAAAGATATCTTATAGAAGGATTAGTCCTTCTAGGATACTGGTTTCCTCGTTTATCATAATAATAAGCATAGGTACATTTTTCTTGAGTCTGCCTATGGCTGTGATACCTGGAAAAAGTATAAGTATTCTTACAGCGCTTTTTACTGCAACATCTGCAGTATCGGTAACAGGGCTTTCAGTTGTAGATGTTAGTAAGACTTTTAGTCCTTTTGGAAAAGCAGTTATACTGGTATTAATACAACTTGGTGGTCTTGGAATCATGACATTTTCATCGATTTTAATGATGGTTATAGGCAAGAAGATAACCTATCATGAGAGAAAGATATTAAAAGAAGATGTCAACTGGGAATATACAGGGGATGTCCTCAAGTTTATAAAGAAGCTTGTTAGAATAGTTGTTTCTATTGAGCTTATAGGTGTAGTCTTATTGACAATTGGTTTTTTAAGGGAAATGCCTTTGAAAAGGGCATTTTATTTTGGTGTTTTCCATTCTGTATCTGCTTTCTGTAATGCAGGATTTTCTCTGTTTTCTGATAGCCTCGTCGGGTTTAAAGGGAGCTACTTGATAAACCTGACAATAAGTTTTCTTATAATATTTGGAGGGATAGGGTTTGCTGTTATAAACTCTACATTGTTTTTTTTAAGAACTAAGGTGGGAAGGTTTAATTTGACATCCAAATTAGCCCTGAGAATATCTGTGTTTTTGACAATATTCGGAATGGTAGCTTTTTTTCTAATGGAGCACGGCAATGCGCAGACCATAGGTACACTGAAGTTTCATGAAAAAATACTGGCATCATTTTTCCAAAGTGTTACCACAAGAACAGCTGGATTCAATACAGTACCAATGGAAACGTTGAAACCGGCTACAGTTTTTATTTTTTTACTTTTAATGTTTATAGGGGCTTCCCCAGGATCAACTGGCGGAGGGATAAAAACCACAACCTTTGGAGTAATTATATTTTATGTTATTGCGATAGTAAATGGGAATAAAGATGTGGAAGTTTCCAATAGAAGGATATCTTGGGAGATATTAAACAGGGCTATTGCAATACTTGTGATCTCATTTGCATATGTAAGTACGATAATCCTATTGATACTTATGACAAATGATATAAACTTTCAAAAGGTTATTTTTGAAGTAGTATCGGCGTTTGGAACAGTTGGACTTTCCATGGGAATCACTAGCTCGCTGAATACATTTTCCAGAGTGCTTATAATCTTAACGATGCTTATAGGAAGAGTGGGGCCTTTGACATTTGCACTGGCTTTTGGAGAAAAACTAGAAGTAAAATCATACAGGTATCCAAAAGAAAATATTCTTGTTGGATAAAATTTAAATAACTAAAATAGTAAAATTTTCGACTAAGTATTGTAAGGGTTTTGCTCTTACTTAAAAGGAGGAAAAATGAAGCAGTATCTTGTTGTTGGTTTAGGAAGATTTGGAAGCAGTATAGCTAAGACGCTTTACGAGTCTGAGGAAGATGTATTAGCGATAGATATAGATGAAGATATAGTGCAGGATGCAATAAACAATGATATAGTAGACGACGCGGTAGCTTTGGACGCCACTGATGAGAAAGCTATGGCTCAGCTAGGCGTAGAGCATTTTGATGTTGCTTTTGTATGTATGGGTTCTAATATACAATCTAGTATAATTATAACCCTGCTTTTAAAAGAGATGGGTATCCCGAAAATTATCTGTAAGGCAATAAAAAAATCACACGGTAAAGTTTTGATGAAAATAGGTGCAGATGAGGTTATATATCCTGAAGAGTACATGGGTAGAAGAATAGCCCTTGCTGCAATGGAGCCAAATGTTATTGAACATATCAGGTTTTCAAAAGACTTTTTGCTAGTTGAGATAAAGGCACCTGAAACTTTTGAGAATAAAAGTTTATTGGAGCTAAACGTAAGAAATAATTATAGTGTGAATGTTGTTGGTATAAAAAGAGAGGACGGCGCTTTGAATGCCAACCCAACTGCAAATACAGTTGTTAAACCTGGAGATATATTGATAGTTGTAACAGATTCTAAAACAGCTCACACACTTGAAAATTTAAAATAAAATTTAGATTAATATATGGAGGTAGTAATGCACAACTTTGATGTTATAGTAGTCGGAGCAGGACACGCCGGCTGCGAGGCGGCTCTCGCAAGCGCCAGGATGGGGATGAAAACTGCGATATTCACAATAACTTTGGATAATATAGGTGTTATGTCGTGTAACCCGTCAATAGGTGGACCAGCAAAAAGCCATCTTGTAAGAGAAATTGATGCAATTGGCGGTGAGATGGGTAAAAATATAGATAAAACTTTTATTCAGATAAGAGTTCTCAATACCAAAAAAGGTCCGGCTGTACGTTCTCTAAGGGCGCAGGCAGACAAAAAACTTTATCATATGGAAATGAAGAAGACCATTGAAAATACAGAGAACCTTGAGTCTATACAGGGGATGGTAACTGAAATCCTTGTAAAAGATGGTAAGGTAGTCGGTATAAAGACCAAGGTCGGCGTGGAGTACAGGGCTAAAACTGTTGTAATAGCTACCGGTACCTTTATGAGGGGCTTGATTCATATAGGTGAGAAGAAATTCAGAGGAGGAAGAATGGGTGAACTCCCTTCTGACGAACTTCCTGAATCACTCGAGAATATAGGGTTGAAACTAGGCAGATTCAAAACAGGTACTCCGCCTAGAATTGACGCAAGGAGCCTGGATTATTCCAAACTTGAGGAACAACCTGGTGAAACGGAGCTTCTGCTTAAATTTTCCAACAGCAGTTCAGACGAGGAAATAAGAAATAGAAAGCAGATACCTTGTTATATAACATATACCAATACAGATGTACATGATGTAATCCTTAGCAATAGGGAAAGATCTCCTCTTTTCAACGGAAGCATACAAGGGGTAGGACCTAGATACTGTCCGTCAATAGAAGATAAGGTTTTTAGGTACCAAGACAAGCCGAGACACCATCTGTTTTTGGAAATAGAGGGGTATGACACCAATGAGGTTTATATAAGTGGTTTTTCAAGCAGTCTTCCTGCAGATGTTCAATACAGTATGATGAATAAGATACCAGGTTTAGAAGATGCCAAGATAATGAGGTATGCTTACGCTATTGAATATGACTATATTCTGCCTGAAGAGTTGAAATATACTCTTGAAACAAAAAAAATATCCGGACTATTTCTTGCAGGGCAGATAAACGGGACATCTGGATACGAGGAGGCAGCGGCACAGGGCCTTCTTGCAGGTATAAATGCAGCTCAGAAGATAAAGGGAGAGGAAAGTATCATACTAGACAGGGCAGACTCTTATATAGGTACCCTTGTGGATGACTTGGTTACCAAGGGGAACAAACGAGCCTTACAGAATGTTTACAGCAAGGTCGGAGTACAGGTTGATACTAAGAGAGGACAATGCAGATCTGAGGCTTTCGCATATAGGAAACAAAATAGGACTTCTGTCTGATGAAGAGTATAGTAGAGTTATAAAGAAATCCGAAGATGTATGTGAGATAATAAACAGACTTGCAGAGAGAAATATAGGTAGTTCAAATGAGAGGGTCAACGAGGTTTTAGAAAGAATCGGGGAACCAAAGCTTAAATCAGGAACAACCCTAAAAGAACTGTTGAGAAGACCTAAAGTTACATATGAAGATATTAAGTATATCTCAGAATTAATAGATGAGTTTGAATTAGGGGATTATAAACAAGATACCGAGTATCAGGTTGAGATCCAGGTAAAATATGAAGGGTATATAGCAAGGTCGTTGAGAATGATACAAAAACACAAAAGCTTAGAAGAGAGAATTATACCTGAAAACTATGACTATGATGCTATAAGTGGTATAACAAATGAGGCGAAACAGAAACTAAAAAAAAATCAGACCTGTAAACATAGGTCAAGCTTCGAGAATATCGGGGATAACTCCTGCTGATATATCAGTACTTTTGATGTATTTGAAAGGAAAATAGAAAATAACTCTATAAAACCGTAGGCAATTTGAAAGATGAATGTTTTTACAGGTCCTGCGGTTTTTTTATAAATATGAATTTGGGGTGGTACAATGAAGGAATACTTACTCAACGGATTAGATAAAATTGGGGTAAGCTTAAATGAATCTACAATAGATAAACTTATGAAATATGCAGAGCTTTTAATTGAAACAAATAAGCACACTAATTTAACAGCCATAAGGGACGCGGAGTCTATGCTGGAGAAGCATTTCTTAGATTCCATACTTTTACAGAAACTTATAGAAAAAGACAGTAAAACAGCTATAGATATCGGAACTGGAGCGGGATTTCCAGGGATGGTGCTGGCTATTGTGAACCCAGAAATACATTTTACCTTAATGGACTCTGTGGGGAAGAAAACCAAGTTTTTAGAGATGGTAAAAGAGGACTTATCACTTGAAAATGTAACGGTGGTTAATTCCAGGGCAGAGGATTATATAAAAGACGCTGAAAAAAGAGAAAGTTTTGATATGGGATTTTGCAGAGGGGTTTCCAGACTTAATATTATTCTGGAGTATATGATACCATTTCTGAAAGTAGGGGGATATTTTATGTCCCAAAAATTAGAGTATGAAGGAGAAGTTGAAGAAGCTCAGAATGCTCTGATAGAACTGAAAAGCGAGATAGTAAAGATACACCAGTTAAATTTGCCGTTTTGCGGTGATGACAGGGTTGTTGTCGAGATATTGAAGAATGGGGAAACTGATAAAAAATATCCTAGAAGAGCAGGGGTGCCGACAAAAAAACCACTATAAATCTTAGAAGGCCGGGTGTAATGATTATGATGGAATTACTAAAAAAACATCGCAGACTTATAGGTGCAATGTTGTTTTTAATTTTCTGTTTTTCGGTCTACGGATTATATGCGAAGGTTAGGGACAACTTTGACAGTATTTTGAAATCTAGCCTGCAGAAATATGTTGGCGTAAAGGTTGATTATTCAGATGTAAATTTCAAAGAAAAAGGCCTCATAGAGGTTTCTGATTTTATAATGAATGGTGAAGTTGATCCAGCAAGGGAGAAACTAGAGCCCATAGTGAGTTCTGATAAACTTTTTATAGAGTATAGTTTTTGGGGCTTTTAAACGGTAAAATAATAAAAGAGATAAGTGCGGAAAATCCATTAATATATGTTACCTTAGACAAAAACTGGAAAGTTAATTTTGTGAAGCTTTTTTCAAAGGAACAGAGTGGCCTCAGAGTAAAAAAACAAAAAAAATCTTCCGACGGCATCAATGTTCCAATTGGTTTGATAAGTGTGAAGGATGCTCGTCTTGTATACCAAGATTTTCATTTTGAAAGGCCGATAAGAAAAGATCTAACTGATGTAAATGGCTATGTTAGTTTTGAGGATTCAGGTATAAGTTTAAAATTTTCAGGAAACGACAATGGCGGGGTATATGAATATTCTTTTGAAAAAAAAGACGAGTACTCTATGAATGTGAAGCTGAAAAATGTAGAAATAGATGATGTGCTTATGCAGTATTCTTTTAGTAGCAAATATGTCGAGTACAGCGAGGGTAGAGCGGATATAGATATAGATATAAGTCCAGGTGATTATACAGGGTATGCAAATCTCAGGAATGGGGTAGCACGGTATAAGGGCTTAGAAGATGATTTTCATTCTGTAAATGCCGAGATTTTACTTGAGGGGAGAAACATTCAGATATCTTCTACTATGAAAATAGAAGATAAACAGCTTGAATTTTTCTGGACAAAAAAAACAAAAAGTATGTTTTGGGCTTAAAATCAAAAGATTTAAATTATAAAGAACTTTTAAAATATAAATTGATAAGGGATATCGGTTTAAATTATGATGGGGATGCGTATATAGAAAACATCGATGCAAAGTTTTATATAGAAAATGGGGAAATCTCCATAGGAACTTATTTTGAACTAGAAGACCTGCAGCTAGGAGATTTTTATTTAAGTAAAATAAATGGGAATTTAAGATATGCTGAGAAGGTATTCGCTTTGGAGAAACTTAAATTTAACTTTCAGCACGATAAGTTTAAAGAAGCTTTTAGTGGAGCTGAGATGGAACTGGATGCTGTAGCCAAAGACGGTAAATGGGATATAGAGTATAGGGCTGGTGAGCTGAAGTCTCGTAGCAATCTAGGGAATATCAGCGGAAATATAAAGTATGATATGGATTCTAAGACAGCTGATTTTACTGCCAATTCTGCAATAATAGACTTGCTGGGAAACCTTGATTTTAAAGAAAAGGAATTGCAGGTAAAAAGTAAAAAAATAGAGGCTTTTAATATCTTTTACAGGGGTAAATATAAAGTCGACGGGGAACTCGAAGTAGTATACAACTACGGAAATGCAAAGTTAAAAAAGGCTTTTGGAAATCTTGTTGTTCAAAATAAATATTTTGATCAATTGGTTTTAAAGTTTTCTGCAAATGATAATGTACTTCTTTTAAATGAATTTTCTGCAAAAAAAGACGGTTGTAACATAGAGGCCACAGGAATTGCAAAACTAGATGACTGGACTTATAAAGTGAACTTTGATAAGTTGGAATTTGATATTGGAAAGCTGGTTAAAACTGAAGTAGAAGGTAAATTTACCTCAAAAGCACTTTTAAAAGGTAAAGGCAATAAGCTTGAAGCCTATGTAGATGCTCAGAGTGAAGCCGGGAAATATTATTTGAAATATGAGAATTTGCAGACAAAGATGTTTATAAACTATGATAAAAAACTAAGAGTTTATGGCGATACTCATATAGGATCTTTAGGCTATAACGGCGAAAAAATATACGACCTTTTAGTAAAAAGTTCCTTTGAAAACAACGAGCTTCATTTCAAGGAAATCTCTAACAATCTTTTGACAATGACTGGTTACTATAATATAATAGAGAGGAATATCGATTTAAAATACGGAGTAAAAAATTTCTATTTGGAAAAAATTCATGCCCTGAAAGAAAAAGGGTTTGAAGGGGTAGCAAGTGACATACAGGGGAATTTGTCCGGGGATATATCCAATCCTATATTTACTGCAGATATAAAAAATCTTAAACTTAAGTACAAGGAGTTTGAAGAGGTCCAGGTTGACGGACAACTTGATTACAAAAACGGATTAATAAATTTAAATGAACTTTATTTAGATAAAAATATGCTTAATGGTCAACTGAATTTAAGAAAATCAGAATTTGATTTGAAGTTGAATATTTTTGAAAACAAGGTTCCCGCTTACTATAACGATAAAAACTTCAGATACAGAGTTATAGGAGAGCTGAATACTTGGGGGAATTTTAAAAATATCAAAGCTGCTTCAGATTTGATTTTGGACAACGTGTATTACAGAGGAAGACAGGTTCCCGATGTAAAAATTAAGTTGACTTACAACGGAGGGAATTTGGATAAATTACTCATGAGCGGTGTTTTAAATTTCCAAGAGATATCCTTGCTGGATAAGAATACAGAAAGTCTGCTAAGTGCCCAGGGATATATAAACTTTGAAGATGAAAACCTTAAAATGAGTGTAGAAAATGAAAAACTTGATTTTTCTAAGTTGTCTCATTTATTTCAAAGTGAGATCGCCCAAGGTAAACTCGGGATAAATGTGGAATTAGAAGGAAAATTCAAAGAGCTGGATTATAAGGCTGAATTTAAAAGTGAAGACCTGAAAATATCTGGATTTGATATAGAGAATATAGATGCCGATATAGTTGGGGATTCAAATAAATTTCAGATAAACAGGATGAATATCGATTATGAGGGGAACAATTTAAATCTTACAGGTGGAATGGTATACGAACCATTTGAGTATGAGTTTAAAGTGAAGTCAGAAGAAATTGATCTTAATTTCTTAAATATATTTCTCTATCAGAAACAGATATCAGACCTCCAAGGTATGGCTAATATGGATATGTACCTAAGTAACCTCGGAAAAAAAGAAGGGAAATTCAGTGTAGATAATCTGAGCTTTAACATGGAAAACAGAGGGCTTTATTTTAAAGATATATCAACAGATGTAGTTTTAGATAGTGAGCAGATACAGATTTCAAAATTTGATGGGATTGTAAACAGCGGTAAAATAGATTTGGATGGTTACCTAAAACTTCCAGAGATATCCTTAAAGAATTTGGAAGAGAAAGAAATAGAGTTAAAAGATTATTATCTGAATTTAAAGCTGGATAATGTCTCTTATCAATACTTAAAAGTCATCAAGTTATTTTTAAGCTCAGATCTGAAGCTAAGAAAAAATGCGGTAACTGGTGACATTGTTGTACAGAAAGGTGAAATACTGGGAATACCTGTTTTTAAATCGAAAGAAACAAAAGAACCCCAAAAAGAATCTAAACTCGGCTTTTTAAAAGAGTTTTTCAAAAAGGATGTATTTAACTTCAGAAGGGATTCTGAAACAGGTTTGACTATGCTTGAAGTCGAAAAAGAGGATCAGAACGGCTTTAAAGCTGATGTAGATTTTAAGATAGCAGACCCGATAAAACTTAGAATAGATAAAATGACTCTAATAGAGGACTTTGAAGCTAACATAGAAGGTGGAGGTAAATTAAAATACAGGGATAATAAATTCAACTTTTTAGGCAGGCTTTCAACTGAAGATGGAGTCATAACATTCAATAAAAACTTATTTGAAATACAAAGCGGCCTTGTTGTATTTAGTGATGCAACTGATTATTTTCCAGATGTAAATCCCACTATATCTGTAGTTGCAAGGTCTGAGATAGCAAATGAAGATGTTTACGTAAATATAAATGGTGAATATGATAACTTAGACTTACAGTTAAGTTCTAGTTCAGGGCTTTCACAAGAAGACATAGGATCCCTACTACTATTTCACAATACCCTGGATGAATCATCCAGTAATGCTGTGGTCAAAGATATTTTAGACAAGCAGATAAGTGATCAGATATTTACACCTATATCAAGTGAACTGGAAAGGATATTCGGTATAGAAAAAATAAAGATTTCATCGGATATTGTGGCTTACCAGTATCAGGAAGGGCAGTATGTAGATGCAGAATCTCTTAGATTAGGAGCAGCTATAGAACTGCAGAATCCGCTTTATAAGGATGTAATAAATTGGAATGCAAAGGCAAGCCTGTCGGATACTCAAAACACAGACACCATAGATACCTACGATCTATGGTTAGACTATAAAATAAAGGAAAACATATCGTGGGGGATAGGTGCCCAAAAACTGTCTTCTGACCTTTCAGGAGAGAGGGAGGATCAGCTTAATTACCACATAGATTTAAACTTTAAGAAAAGGCTGGACTCAATATTTGACATATTTAAATTCAAGTAGCAGATGGAGGGAAGATTTGCAGATGAAAAAGTATATTGTATGTTTTATGTTATTTTTAATGAGTGTTGCTTCATTTTCACAAGATAATGAAAGTGTGAAAATAACTGACATTCAAGTGTTAAACAACCAAGAGATACCTGTTGAAGTTATCTTAAATGACATGGAATCAAAAAAAGGTGACGAATATAGCACATCTAAAATGTTGCAGGACTACTTTAATCTTAAGAAAAGAGCGTATATAAAGGACCTGTCAATATACCCTAAGCTGTATGATGCAGGTATAAGACTTGTCGTAGAACTCAGTGAGGATGAGAATGCAAAAGATATGCTAAGGGAGCAGGGAATACTTCCGTTGTCCGAGCAGGAAACAATTGATAAGTCTCTTGTAATAAAAAGTGTTGAGATTAGTGGAAACACAAATATTTCCACTGATGAAATACTATCTCAAATACCAGTAAAAGTTGGAGCATATTTTTCAAGAACAAGCATATTGGATAGTCAGAAGAAAATACTTCAAATGGGTTATTTTAGGGATGCCAGCCCGGAAGTGTTGAAGTATGATGATGGAATATACGTTAAGTACAACGTTTTGGAAAATCAAAAAATAACAGGTGTTAAGATAAAGGGGAATACTCTTTTCACAGTAGAAGAACTTTTAGAGGTAATAAACACAAAATCGGGAGAGATATATAACATAAATACTCTTAGGGAGGATAAGGATAGGATACTTAGCAAGTACCATGAAGCAGGATACACGCTTGCAAATCTTTCCAACCTCAGGCTGACCCCAAATATGGAATTGGAGATAACAATTTCAGAGGGAGTAATAAAGGAAATAATATATAAAAAAATGATAAAGAAGGAGAGCGGAGAAAGAAGAGCTCCTGAAAAATCATCTCTCAAAACTCAAAAATTTGTTATAGATCGTGAGATAAAGGTAAAAGAAGGAGAAGTGTTCAATAGAGATGAACTTCAAAATTCCCTTAGAAACCTGTTTAGAATAGGTCTATTTAAAAATATAAAGTATGAGTTTAAATCTATTCCTGATGACCCTAACAGCAAGATATTGGTGATACTGTTTGATGAAAACAGGACTGGATCGATAAATGGAGCAATATCATACGGATCTGCTGTTGGACTTGTTGGAACACTTGCACTGCAAGATACAAACTACAAAGGAAAAGGGCAGACAGTGAAGTTGTCTTATGAAGCTACTTCAGAAGACAGGATAAGATATGAACTTAGTTTCTCAGACCCTTGGATTAAAGATACGGATAGAATCTCATGGGGATGGGGGCTTTATAGAACAGAATACGAAGATGATGACAGTGACATAGCCAATGAGATAAAGAAGTTGGGGATAAAAGCATCTGTTGGTAAAGGACTTACTGAAAATGTAAGGGTAAAACTGGGGACTAAGTTTGAAAGTGTAGAAGAGTTTGACAGTGATGACAGTCTCAGCGACGACTATGAGGTTATCAGTATATATCCATCTATAATATACGATACCAGAGACAGTATCTTTAACCCTAGTGAAGGTGAATATGCAAGATATACTGTTGAGGCAGGTAAGGTTTTAGACAGCAGTGATTACTACAATACAGAACTTGAGCTGAGAAAATACCATAGAGGTATGTTTGACGATAACATAATGGCTTACAGAGTAGTGGGAGGAATAGCAACAGACAGTACAAAAGATTCCCAAAAATTCAGAGTGGGAGGGGCAAACTCACTAAGAGGTTATAGTTACGGTGAATTCAGAGGTATTCAAGAGCTGTATGGAAACATAGAAAATAGAACCAAACTAAATGACATGGCCCAGTTCGTACTTTTCTACGATTTTGGTAGAGCTTGGGATGATAACGGAGAGCTGGAAAAATACAACGAAGATTTCCCAGACGACATCAAGCAGTCATGGGGGATAGGTCTTAGAATGAACACGCCGTTAGGACCGCTTAGATTTGACTACGGGTGGCCACTGGGGGACTCAGAAGAAACAGGAGGACAGTTCTACTTTAACATAGGACAAACATTCTAAAATTCAAAAAATTAATTTAAAATACTGTACATCAAGATGAAGCGAGTTTTTAAGGAGGAAGTAATGAAGAAAATTTTAGTTTTTGTACTTTTATTGTCGGTATCGGTATTTTCGTTTTCAGCCAAAATAGCAGTTGTTAACTCTCAAAAAATAATGGCAGAATATTCTGCAACTAAAACTGCCACTAAATTTTTAAGTGAAGAAAAAAATAAGCTGCAAAAAGATATAGACGCAAAAAGCAAGGAGCTTGAAAAATTATTCAACGATCTAAAGACAAAAGGGGATAAAAGAACAAAGGCAGACGAGGAAAAATATTTAAAACAGAAAACTGACTTTGGAATATATTATCAGGCACAGCAAAATAAGCTGGAGAAATTAAAGTACCAGGAGTACTCAAAAATACAGAGTGCAATTGATATGGCAATAAAGCAGGTTGCCAAAAAAGAGAAGTATGACTATGTTGTAGAAGGCAAGGCCGTAAGAGTCGGAGGAGAAAACTTGAGCGGACTTGGAGACGACATCAATAAAAAAGTATTAAAGTTTTTAGAAAAATCAGAAAAGATAGAACTATAATAAACTAATCGGAGGATAGCTATGAAGTATAAAATTTCAGAGATAGCTTATCTTCTAGGTGGTGAAATAGAGGGGGACAAAGACCTTGAGTTTAGCGGTCTTGCTCCCTTTTTTCAAGCCCAAGAAGACGAGCTTACATTTGCAGCAGATGAAAAATTTTTAAAGCAGATAATGGACACAAAGGCAGCTGCAGTGGTGGTTCCGCCACTTGAAAATTTACCAAGCGGGAAAACGTATATAAAAGTTACAGGAAACCCCAGGGAACTTATGCCTATAATGCTTTCATATTTTAAGCCCAAGCTAAAAAAGTATGAAAAAGCAGTGGAAGACAGTGCCGGATTGGGAGAAAATATAGAGGTAGGGCCTAATTGTTATATAGGGCATGACGTGGAAATAGGAGACGGATGTACAATACATCCAAATGTTACAATAAGCCAGGGCGTAAAAATAGGTAAAAACTGCACAATATACTCCAATGTATCTATAAGAGAGTTTTGCGAACTAGGTGATAACTGCATAATACAGCCTGGTGCGGTTATAGGTTCTGATGGCTTCGGGTTTGTAAAAGTCAACGGGAACAACACAAAGATAGATCAGATAGGTAGAGTAATCATAGGCAACAATGTAGAAGTTGGCGCCAACACCACAATTGACAGAGGAGCAATAGGGAATACAATAATAAAAGATTACACCAAGTTCGACAACCTTGTACATGTAGGACACAATGATATAATAGGGGAAAACTGTCTTATGGTTGCCCAGGTTGGTATATCAGGAAGTACTGAAATAGGGGACAACGTGACTCTAGCAGGTCAGGTTGGCGTATCTGGACATCTAAAAATAGGGGATAATGTAACAATAGGTCCAAAATCAGGTGTAACGAACGATGTAAAGTCAAACTCTTTTGTATCAGGTTATCCTTTAATCGATCACAAAGAAAACCTAAAAGTTATGATATCTTTGAAGAAATTACCAGAACTGGTTAAAAAGATGAAAATATTTGAAAGAAAATTAAATAATCTTGAAAATGAAGAGTAGACCGCTAAAATATTAGCGGCCTTTTCTTTTGACAAAATTGTGGCTTCAAAGTATAATATAGGTCATGGATTTTAAATAGGAGTGATAGGAAATGATTTGCAATATATGCGGTGAAAAGGTGGGAAATGGGATAAATGTAAGCAATAGAAGATGGGAAAAACTTTATCACCACTGTGAAAACTGTGACTTTATATTTATAGATGAAAAACACATCTTATGCTCAAGTGAAGAGCTTGAAAGGTATAAAACTCACAACAACAATGTAGGAGACCCGGTGTATGAGGCCTACTTTGAAAAGTTTATATCTTATGCATTTGATGGAGTGGAAAATGTAGAAAAGATTCTAGACTACGGTTCGGGACCGGAGCCTGTACTGGCGAATGTTCTGCAAAAAAAGGGGTATATGGTAGATATATACGACAAGTATTTTGCAGATGAAAATATTTACCAAAATAAAAAATATGACCTGATTGTTTCCACAGAGGTATTTGAGCATATATGGGACCCGATGCCGGTTTTAGAAGACTTGGGAAAAACAATAGATAAAGAAGGCTATCTGGTTCTGATGACTAATTTTCACACTTCGAGAAAGAATGATTTCGGCAACTGGTGGTACATTCAGGACCCAACCCATATATCATTTTACAGCCCTAAGACATTTGCATATATAGCTGAAAGATTGGGTTTTAATATTGTCAAACACAACGAAAAAAATATAATTGTATTTAGAAAAAAGGAGATGATATGAAAAAGGGATATTTTCAAGTGCTGCTTTTTTTAATTGTATTTGAGTTTTTTAATTTTAAGCTCACATCTGATGCAAAAAAAGTGTATGCAGCACCTCGTATTATCAAGAAAAAACAGGTTTTGGACTTGCAAAAGCATAGGGCGGTAGAGACCAGTGAGAATATAGAGAAATTCGATGGTAAGGAAGTAAAACCCATAATATACGACATAAACAACTATGATTTGAATGAACTGAGTGTTAAAGAAAAGAAATCAAAGTTTATAGAGCTTCTGCTGCCTACAATTTTAATTGTAAAAGAGGAAATCGGAGAGAATAAAAGAAAAACAGAAAAGATAAAGACAAAACTTCAATCAGGGAAAAAGATCAAGAAGAGCGAAAGCAAGTTTTTGGAAGAGATGTTTTCGCAATATAGGGTGAAAGACAAAGATTTAGATGAACTGTTGGAAAAAATGACTACTCCCCCTGCATCTATAATACTGGGACAGGCAATAATAGAGAGCGGCTGGGGCACATCCAGGTTTTTTAAAGAAGCCAATAATGTATTTGGAATATGGTCATTTAAAGATAACGAGCCCAGAATAGAATCAAAATCAGGCTATAGAAACGGAAAGAGGGTATACCTGAAAAAATACTCCAGCTTGAAGGAGTGTATAGAAGACTATTTATATAAACTAGCAGTCTTAAAACATTATAGCGAGTTTAGAAAAAATGTGTTGAAGACGCAAAATTATATAGAGCTCACAAAATACTTGAAAGACTATTCGGAGTTAAAGGGAGAGTACGTTGTGAGGTTGAACAAAATAATAGCTAAAAACAACTTAGATTCATACAATACGTATACTTTAATAAAAA
>CAXXCR010000008.1:0-87158 GCA_963668015.2 uncultured Ilyobacter sp.
AACAGATGGTTTAGACGGTTTAGTAATAATGCCTGTGATAATAGTTTCAACAGTTTTGGCTGCAATCGCATACTTTACAGGACATATTGAATTGAGTGAGTACTTGAAATTATATTATATTCCAGGTGTAGGAGAAGTAACTGTATTTTTGTGTGCACTCATAGGTTCCGGACTTGGGTTTTTATGGTATAATTTTTATCCGGCACAGATATTTATGGGGGACACAGGTTCATTGACTCTTGGAGGAATATTGGGTCTAGTGGCAATATTTTTAAAGCAGGAAATTATGCTTGCAATAATAGGTTTTGTTTTTGTTGTGGAAGCGGTGTCGGTCATACTGCAGGTTGGTTCATACAAGCTGCGGAAAAAGAGGATATTTAGAATGGCGCCTATCCACCATCATTTTGAGCTTGAAGGGTTGCCTGAAACCAAAGTTACAATGAGATTTTGGATACTATCACTTATGT
Source organism: uncultured Ilyobacter sp. (assembly GCA_963668015.2). Classification (GTDB taxonomy): domain Bacteria; phylum Fusobacteriota; class Fusobacteriia; order Fusobacteriales; family Fusobacteriaceae; genus Ilyobacter_A. The sequence continues at coordinate 468 of CAXXCR010000008.1, forward strand.
GCGGTATCGTAGGTTTTGTGATAATAAAGTTGAGATAATAATATAATAAGTAAGCGGTTTAAACTGCTTACTTATTGCTGTATAATGAATTATTTTAGAGGTCTTAAATTTTTTTCTAACGAAGAAGGTTTAAGTTCATTAAAATTTCGTGAAAAGTGGTGGCAATATGAAAAAAGCAATGGTCTACGGAGCTGGTGTTAGCGGTATCGGTGCCCAAAAACTTCTTGAAAAGACAGGGTACCAGGTATTTTTAGTGGATGACAAATTAGACATAAAAACTGATGATGCATTGGAATTAGTCGAAGGAATGGATGTTTTTGTGAAAAGCCCAGGAATACCATACAACAGACTTGTGAAAAGAGCAATTGAAAGCGGCATAGAGCTTATAGATGAAGTCGAACTAGCATACAGATATCTAAAACAGAATAAGCCAACGGTGAAAATAGTAGGTGTTACAGGGACAAACGGTAAAACAACAACCACAACAAAGATACAGGAACTTTTAGAGTACTGTGGGAAAAAAGCCTGTGTAGCAGGAAACATTGGGAAATCATTTGCAGAGCTGGTGTGTGAGGGATTTGACTATGATTATATTGTTTTGGAGTTGAGCTCATATCAACTGGAAAACATAAAAGAGTTTAAGCCTGATGTGGCGATGATTATAAATCTCACTCCAGACCACTTGAACAGGTATGATAACTTAGATGGGTACTATCAAGCTAAATTCAATATTTTGAAAAATCAAGATTCAGATGATACCTTTGTCTTAAACTGTGGAAGTAAGGAGATAGTAGATAGGTCTGATGGCTACTCCGCAAGCATTATTAAAGTATGCAATGCATTGGATGATGGAGCAGACTATTACGTAGACGGCGATTTTATAAAGTATAGGGGTATGGACTTATTGGAAACTTCAAGGCTTGGACTTGCAGGAAAACACAATCAGGAAAATGTGCTTTTTATGCTGGCAGTTGCCGGAGTATTTAAACTTCCAGAAGCAAAAGTGAGGAAATTTCTTTATTCAACAAAACCTTTAGAACATAGAATGGAGAAGTTCTTTCAGTATGGAGAGGTGGATTTTATAAACGACTCCAAAGGGACTAATATAGATTCGACCATTAAGGCTCTTGAGGGCTATAATGAGAGAATAATTTTAATCTGTGGAGGAAAAGATAAAAAGCTAGATCTAAGTCCGCTTGCTGAAAAAATATCAGACAAGGTGAAAGAGGTATTTTTGATAGGAGAAACAGCAGATATACTTGAAAAATATATTCTCAGTTCAGGGTACAGTGGGGAGATACACAAGCTGAGGGAACTGGAAAAAGTGGTTGGGTATTTAAAGACAGAACTAGATCCGGAAATAGCGGAAACTGTTTTATTTTCCCCGGCTTCGTCTAGTTTTGACCAATTTAAAAATTTTGAGATAAGAGGCAGATATTTTAAAGAGTTAATTTTGAAAACTTTTAAAAAGTGACGGTGAACTTGAAGATGAAAAAAAAGATAATACTCACCACCGGTGGAACCGGCGGTCATATATATCCTGCACTTGCAGTTGCTAAAGTTTTGGAAAAGAATGACGTAGAAGTGATTTTTTCAGGTACCATACACAGGATGGAAAAAGACTTGATACCGAATCTAGGGTATAAGTTTATCGGCATGGACATTTTGCCGCTTAGAAGCATAAAATCCCTGTACAAAATGGTTAAAGCTACATTTAAAGCAGTGAATATTTTGAGAAAAGAAAATCCAGATGCAGTTATTGGATTTGGAAACTATATATCAATTCCAACTCTGTTTGCAGCATTGATTTTGAGAAAAAAGATATATCTGCAGGAGCAAAATGCAAATTTAGGACTGGCTAACAGGCTCTTCTATAGGTTTTCAAAAAAGATTTTCCTTGCATTTGAGCAAACCTTTGACGATCTGCCAATAAAGCATCATGACAGGTTATTGGTAACCGGAAATCCCTTAAGGGAAGAGTTTTTTGAGATCAACAGAGAAGATGAAAGGGAAAGACTGAAGATAGAAGAGGATGAAAAGGTTCTTCTCGTTACAGGTGGAAGCTTAGGAGCTAAATCCATAAATACAGCTATGCTGAAAAAATGGGATCAACTTCTAAAAGAAAAAAATATCAGAGTTTACTGGAGTACTGGTAAAAACAACTTTGAAGAGATAAACAACAAAATATCTAAGTTAAAATCAAATGATGTTGTAAAACCCTATTTTGACAATATGTGCGGGATAATGTCTGTGGCAGATATTGTAATCTGCAGGGCTGGAGCCATAACGGTGTCAGAGTTGATACAGCTTGAAAAGCCGGCGATACTTGTACCTCTTCAAATAAAGGGGGTAGGTCAGTATTATAACGCCAAAATACTGTCTGAAAAAGATGGAGCATTGATTTATAAAAATGATCAACTAGAAGAGGCTTTGGATAAAGCTTTGAGTTTGCTGAAAGACGAAAAACAGATTTCAGATATGAAGTCTAAGATAAAATTCCTTAAGAGAAGGAATGCAGCAGAAAAAATAGTGAATGAATTGAATATATGGGGGAATAATTAATAATATGAAAAAAATATTTTTTATAGGTATAAACGGTATAGGGATGAGTGCCCTGGCAAAAATAATGTCAAAAATGGGATACAGTGTATTTGGTTCTGATTTACAGGTAAAAAAAATAACAGCTGAATTGGAAAAATTGGGTATAAAGATATTTAATTCCCACTCTGAAGCCAATATAGACGGAATGGAAATGGTGGTATGTTCAAGCGCAATAAAACCAGACAATCCTGAATATTCCAGTGCAGTTGAGAAGGGGATTCCCATAGTTAAAAGAGGAGAACTTCTGGCACAACTTCTAAACGACAGAAACGGAATAGCAGTTGCAGGAACCCATGGAAAGACAACTACAAGTTCGATGCTTGGTGCAGCTATGCTGGACTTGGACCCTACAATAGCAGTTGGAGGGATACTTCCTGAGATAGGATCTAACGCAAAATATGGAGAGAGTGAATATTTTGTTGCAGAAGCAGATGAAAGCGACAACTCATTTCTATTTATGAAGCCTTGCTTTTCGATAATTACAAATGTAGAGGCTGACCATTTGGAAAATCATGGATCTTTTGACAATATTAAGAGTTCCTTCAAGGAGTTTATAGAGCAGACCAAAGAGGTGGTACTGGCCAATAAGGACTGTAAAAATTTATCTGGTATATCTGCTGCATATGAAAACATTGTAACATACAGCGTAGAAACGGACGATGCCGACATATATGCCAAAAATATAGAATTTTCTGAAGGGAAATCCGTCTATGAGGTAGTTTTGGATGGGAAAAACCTTGGTAAATTTAAACTGAGCATACCCGGGATTCATAATATCTCAAACAGCCTCGGAGTAATTTATCTTGCGGTAAAATTTGGGGTAGAGATTGACGAGCTCAAAAAAAGCTTGGATAAATTTAAGGGAGCCAAGAGAAGATATGATATATTACATGATGATGGGGTCAAAATAATAGATGATTACGCCCACCATCCGACAGAAATAAGAGTTACTCTGGATGCTGCTAAAAGAGTGGAAAGTGGAGAAATAGTCGCAGTATTCCAACCGCATAGATTTAGCAGGGTGAAATTTTTGATGGAGGAGTTTAAGGGAGCATTCGACCAGGCTGATAAGCTTATTCTTTTACCGGTATACAGCGCCGGTGAAAAAAATTCGTTCAATGTAACACTTGAAGAATTGGCTGAAAAAATAGGGAATAAAAATGTAGATATATTCCAAGATCAAGACCAGGTAAGAGAAATGGTAAAAACAGGAGATAAGGGATCTGTATTCATTTTCATGGGTGCCGGCGACATCTCCAATATGGCTCATGAAATAAGCAGTGAAATAAAGGGTGAGGCTGTGTGAAAATATTTAAGTACCATCATATGAAAGATTATTCCAATATGAAAATAGGTGGAATAGCAAAAGAGCTCATTATAGTTGAGAAAAAAGAGGAACTTGTTGGGATATTAAACGACAGGAAGGATGTATTCTTGATAGGCAACGGTACAAATACTCTGTTGAATGACACTGAGATTGATAGATGTTTTGTGAGCTTGAAACTGCTTAATGAAATAAAGGAGCTTGAAAGTGGTTTGGTTGAAGTAGAGGCGGGACTGGACTTCAGCAAGCTTATAAAATTTATGGAAGAAAAAGATTATTCAGGACTTGAAAACTTGGCAGGCATACCTGGCAGTGTGGGAGGCCTTGTATACATGAACGGCGGAGCTTACGGTACCGAGATATTTGACTGCATAGAAGAGATAGAGGTTCTAGATGAGCAGCATAAAATAAGAAGAATAAAAAAGGATGACCTGCACTTTACCTACCGTAAGACGGAGATACAGGAAAAAAAATGGGTGGTTATAAGTTCTGTGTTCAGGTTTGCTCAAGGTTTTGACAAAGCCAAAGTGGACGAATTAGAGGAAAAAAGAGAGGGGAGACACCCCCTTGATATGCCGAATTTGGGTAGCACATTTAAAAACCCTGATGGGCATTTTTCTGCTAAGCTTATTATAGAAGCTGGTATGCAGGGATATACAGTCGGAGATGCACAGATTTCGGAGAAACACCCGAATTTTATAGTTAATAGGGGAAATGCAACATTTGAAGATGTAAATAATCTTATAAGCATAGTCAAAGACAGGGTAAAACAGAGTTCTGGAATAGAACTTCAGGAAGAGATAATAATTGTAGAAAAATAGTTAGGACGTGAAAAAATTATGAAAATAGCTGTTTTGATGGGTGGGATATCCTCAGAAAGAGAAATTTCGCTTAAAACAGGAAATGCGATATTGAGAACATTGAAAAATATGGATTATGATGCCTTTGGAATAGATCTCAGACAAGACAATTTTTTGGAAGCTTTGAGTGACACAGAATATGATTTGGCGGTAATTGCACTTCATGGTGAGTATGGAGAAGACGGAAGGGTGCAGGCTGTTCTGGATATACTTGGGAAAAAGTATACCGGCTCTGCATTTACAGGTAGCGCCATAGCAATGGATAAGATTCTCACTAAAAAAGTTTTGGAAAATGAAGGAGTACTGGTTCCTAAAACTTATAGAAACCCTGATAGCATAGACAGATACCCTGTTGTAGTAAAACCTTGCACGGAGGGGTCCAGTATTGGCCTATATATCTGCAAGAGCAGTGAAGATGTGGAAGAAGCTATAGCAAAACTAGAGGGGAAAGAATATCTCATAGAAGAGTTTGTAGACGGAGACGAGCTTACAGCAGGTGTTCTGTGCGGAGAAGCTTTGGGTGTAGTAAAGATAGTTCCAAAATCAGGATTATATGACTATGAATCAAAGTATACACTGGGAAAAACAGAGTATCAGGTGCCTGCGAACATACCAAAATTTCTTTATAAGGAGGCAATGGAAACTGCTAGAAGAGTGCATGAGGTTTTAGGGCTTTCTGGAGCTACAAGAAGCGACTTTATTTTGAGTGCAGGGAAACTGTACTTTTTGGAAGTAAACACCAGTCCAGGTATGACTGAGACCAGTCTTTTGCCGAAATTGGCTACTTTAAAGGGTTATGGTTTTGACGATGTTGTACAAAAGCTGATAAGCGAGATTATTGCAAAATAGATAAAAAAGTGCTATATTTAAAAGTGAAATCATAAGGGGAATGAAAAGTGAAAATGATGAGAAGAGCACTTATTTTAGCCTTGATATTTCTTGGAATTCATTATCTGTACCTCAAGTTTGCCAATTCCGATGAATTTCTTTTGGAAAATATAGAGGTGAAATCTGACACTGAATTTGTAAAAAGAGATATATTGGATAAGCTTGAAGGAATAAAAGGTAAAAAACTAGGAGAAATAGACTTGGACAAGTTGTCTGAGATTTTGAAAAGTGATGTGAGGGTTTCTTCTGTTGAAATAAACAGTAAGCCTCCACACAGTATTTTTGTAGATATACACGAAAAGAAACCCTACGTTTGCATAGTCTACAAAAATAAGGTTTATGCAGCGGATGACACTGGAGAAGTTTTCGCCTACTGGCAGGAAACATCCAGTGAAGACTTAATAGTCTTAAATATAAACGAAGAAAAAGAGATTAAAGATCTCATTACAGTTATAGAAAAAATTGAAAATTTTGAGATGAAGAATAAAATATCCTCTATTTTTAAGAGCTCTGAAAACGAAGTTAGAATAGTATTAAATGACGGGACTGTATTTAAAACTTCTAAAAAAATCGGGGACGAAAAATATAAAGTAGCAGGAAAGTTGTATAAGTATTTGAAGAGCAAAGATATGAAAATTGATTACATAGATATAAGGTTTAGGGACTATATTGTCAAATAGGACTGTTTACTTAAGAAAGAGGTGGGGGGCATTGGAAGAAAGAAAGATTAAAGTAGCCATCGATATCGGGAGCTCTAAAGTAACGGTTTTGATGGGAGAAGCATCAGATGATAAAAATCAGATCAAGCTAATAGCTGAGATGACGGCTCAATGTGAAGGGGTAAAAAAGGGTATCATAGAAGACCCTGATGCTGTCAGCAGGAGCCTGAGAAGAGTTTTGGATGAGCTAGAGTTTTCATCAGGAATGAAAGTAAAAAAAGCTATTATGGGTATATCAGGGAAAAACATAAACTCTGTAATTAGAGAGGTAAGATGTCCCATAGAAGGTGGAGAGGTGTCTGAAGACCACTTTGAGTCCCTTATAAGGCTTGCAGAGGACAATCTGGTGAGTGAAAATGACTACATACTTCACAGGCTTTCCTATAACTATAGAGTGGATAACTCAGGAATAGTAAGGAATCCTATCGGTATAAGGGGTAACAGCTTAGAAGCGGATGTTCACTTGGTAGTGGCTGGAAAAGAACAGATTGAAGGGTTGGAAAAAATAGCTAAAAAGGTGGGTATAGAGATAGAGGGTATATCTTTGAACTCACACTCATCTTCTTTGAGCGTGCTGAGTGCATCTGAAACCAAATCAGGGACTATCCTAGTGGACATAGGAGATGGGACTACGGACATAGCTATTTTCAAAAACCATAAATTAATATACACTGCTGTTCTGCCGCTTGGCGGGAGTCACTATGTTAATGATATAAGCTATGTTTTGAATATAGACCCTGAGATGGCCGACTATGCCCAAAGGGAGCTTAAGAGAAAATCAGGCGAAGACAACATAGTTATTTATGCAAATAACAGTGAGGAAGAGAATAAAGTCTATAAGGCTTCATATATTAGGGATATAGTTGATGCAAGAAGCAAAGATGTTGTGGAATATCTAAACAAGGTAATAGATGCCTCTGGTTTTAGAGAGTATATAAATAAAGGAATAGTGCTTACAGGAGGAGCTTCGAAAGTTATGGGGCTCTCAGAAATGCTGAAAGAGTGTACCGAAATGCCGGTAGAGGTCAGAAAGCCAATGCCGGTTCCTGGAATTTCAGAAACTGCATTTAAACCTGAGATGTCAACAGCGATAGGTATGCTACTATCTTCATTTGAAAAGAAACATCAGGATAAAGTTATACAGATAGAGGAAAATCCAGAACCTTTAAATATGGAAGAAAAACCTGAAGATAAAGTAACTGAAGCAAAGGTAAAAAAACAAAGTAAATTAAAGGATTGGATAGCAAACTTTTTTTAGTATATATTCGGACTTAAAATTGTCAATAAGGGAGGGTAAAATGGTAAGTGAATCTTTAGTCAAAATAAAGGTAATCGGTGTTGGTGGAGCAGGAGGAAATGCCATCAATGATATGATAGAGAGCGGAGTTATCGGTGTTCAGTATATAGCTGCAAATACTGATTCACAGGATTTGGATGCATCAAAAGCTGACCTAGCACTTCAGTTGGGAGAAAAACTTACAAGAGGATTGGGAGCAGGAGCTAACCCTGAAATGGGAAAGCAGGCAGCAGAAGAGGACTTAGACAAAATAGGGTCTATTCTTGAAAATACTGATATGCTTTTCATAACAGCAGGAATGGGTGGAGGAACAGGAACTGGAGCAGCACCTATAATTGCAAAAGTTGCCAAAGAACTTGGAATACTTACAATAGGAATTGTAACAAAGCCTTTTGGCTTTGAGGGTAGAAAAAGAAAAGAGAATGCAGATAGAGGGGTTCAGGAGTTAAGTCAGTTTGTGGATACCCTTGTTATCATTCCAAATGATAAGTTGACAGAACTTCCAGATAAAAATATAACACTGCAAAACGCATTTAAAGAAGCAAATAATGTACTTAAGATAGGTATAACAGGTGTGGCAGACCTTATACTGCAACCCGGACTTATCAACTTGGATTTTGCAGATATAAAAACTACAATGGAAGGGTCTGGTATGGCAATGCTAGGCTTCGGTCACGCAAGTGGTGAAAATAGAGCTATAAAGGCAACAGAACAGGCACTTGCCAACCCATTACTTGAGAAGTCGATAGAGGGAGCAAGTAAAATACTATTGAACATATGTGGTAATGCAGGTCTTGGACTTAATGAATCTTATGAGATATCAAACAAGGTGCGTGAGGCAGCAGGTAAGGCAGCGGATGACGTAATGTTTGGTACTGTTATCGATGAAACATTAGAAGACGGCATCAAAGTAACAATTGTTGCTACAAATTTTGTAGATCTTCAAGATCGAGTAGAGCAAAAAATACGTATGGAAGCACCTCGTGTAGAAGTTTCTAAAGGGGCTGAAAGAAGCGAGAAGGTTGAAAGTGTAAAAAAATCCATAGAAGAATCTGATTTGGATGTACCAAGCTGGATTAGAAGAAATAGATAAAAATTACTTGAAAAAAATATAAAATTATAGTATAATAACCTGCCCTGTTTGAGTCGAATATCGACTTGGACAAAAACCAGAGGGAGGAGGTATTTATTTATGAGAAAATATGAAATGATGTACATCATTGATTCAGTGACAACTGAAGAGCAAAAAGCAGAAGTTATGGCTTATGTTGAAAACGCTTTAAAAGTTGCTGGAGTGCAAGAGTTAGTTACAGAAAAATGGGGTGACAGAAAGTTGGCTTATCCTATTAACAAAAAATCAACTGGATTTTATGTTTTAACAACTTTCCAAGCTGAAGGAACTAACTTAACTGAAGTTGAAACTAAGTTGAATATCAATGAAAACATGATGAGATATATCATCGTTAAACAAGACTAGTTTTTGTTTTTATTTTAGGTAGGGTGTGATATTGATGAATCTAGTAGTTTTAACCGGGAGACTTACTAGAGACCCGGAACTGAAATATGGTCAAAGTGGAAAAGCGTATTGTAGATTTTCTTTGGCTGTAGATAGAGCTTTTCAAAAAGGTGAAGCTGATTTTATCAACTGTGTTGCTTTTGGCAAAACGGCTGAACTTATTGGTGAATATTTGAGAAAAGGTAGAAAAGCCGGAATAAATGGAAGACTTCAAATGAATAGATTCGAGATCAATGGAGAAAAAAGGACAACTTACGATGTTATGGTTGACCAAATAGAGTTCTTGGAATCTAGAAATGCTGTCTCAGATAATAATTTTGAAGCAAAAGGTTATTCGGATAGTGGACATTCTAGAAATCAGTCATCCATGGCAAACACACAAAGTAAGCCGGATGTAGATTTTGAAGATGATGATGAATTTCCTTTCTAATTTTAGGAGGTGAATCGAGTTGGCTGAAGTAAGAAGAAGAAGAAGAAGATCTAAATTAAGAGTAAAAGCGGAAGAGATTGATTATAAAAACGTTGAGTTACTAAAAAGATTTATGTCTGATAAAGGGAAAATAAACCCTGCAAGAGTAACTGGAGCGACTGCTAAACTACAAAGAAAAATAACTAGGGCAATAAAAAGAGCTAGAAACATAGCTTTACTGCCTTATACAAATATCGAAAGATAATTAAAGAGCTCATGCGAGCTCTTTTTTGTTTGCAGGGTTTTACTAATTGTTGATTTAATTTTTAATAAAAATCTTTACGTAAAGCTAATTATTGTGTAAAATTTTAATGTGATGAGTTGAATAATAGAAATAATTATACTGATTTATATTTTAATTTAGTTGAAGCCAAGTTATTGCTTGCATTTAGAATATTGAACTTTTCTAGTCAAGAATGGCATAATGTACACGAGTACAAATAGGAAAACATGAGCTTCGAAGAGGATGAAGAAAAAACTTGAAATTTATACTATAAATTTAAAAGCTTGTCTTTTGAGGAAGTAAAAAATAATTTAATAAAAAATTAGTGACAAAATTTATGATGGAAAATAAATAGAGGAATTGATTAAAAAATTAGTATTTTTATATATGGTAAAATTTTAGATATATAATCCATTCTATACATAGAATTACTTTTATAGAAAACAGGACTGTATAAATTTTTGATAGGTTGAAACTATTCATACTTATGAAGTTGCTGAATATTTTAGTGGAGGGATCTAAATGGTAATAGTGAGAAAGCAAGCTAGTTTGGGTCAGAGGTTGCTACAGGAAGGTTTCATAACAAATGACCAGCTTGAGTTGGCGTTGAAAAGAACAACTTAATACCAATGAAAAACTAGGTGAAATACTGGTCAAGCTGAATTTTTTAGACCCGAAGCAACTTTTGCCGATACTGGCGAAGCATATTGGAGTTGAGCATGTAGATATAGATATAGACAACATAAAAGAAGATTTATTGAGTTTGATACCTGAAGATGTCATGAGAAAGGATGCCGTTATTCCGGTATCTAAAATGGGAAACAAACTGAGCCTTGCCATGGCAAATCCTACAAATGTATTTCTTATAGATGAACTTCAGCTAAGGACTAAGTTTGTTATAAAACCAGTTTTGGCCCTCAAAGAAAATATATTGGAAATTTTGGAACAATATGAAAAAAGAAAGAGTGAGCAGTCTACAGAGGCCGTGGAAACTGCTTTAAAAGATCTGGACGTAATGGGGGATGAAGACATTGAGATAGCCGAGAATGCTTTTGAGGATATAGAAAGCGGCCTGGGAACAGATAGTGCTCCTGTTGTAAGGGGTGTAAATGCTATAATAGGAAAGGCTATAAAAATAGGTGCCAGTGATATACATATAGAACCATATGAAAAAGAGATAAGGGTGAGGTGCAGGGTAGACGGGGTTTTGGTAGAACTAAAAAAACTGCCTAGAAGTGTGCTTAATGCATTTATATCGCGTATAAAAATAATATCAGATCTGGATATAGCTGAAAAAAGGCTTCCTCAGGACGGAAGATTTAAAATAAAACTCGGTAGAAGGTTTGTAGATTTTCGGGTATCGACTATGCCAACCATATACGGAGAAAAGGTTGTTATGAGGATACTGGATAAGGGCAATGTAAATCTAGACTTGAAATACTTAGGGTTTACCGACAGTGATATGGAAATATTAGAAAAAGTATTTATGAGTCCATATGGAATGATACTGGTTACAGGTCCTACAGGTAGTGGTAAATCGACAACTTTGTATGCTGCTTTGGACAAGTTGAACAAGAGTGATGTGAATATATCAACAGCGGAAGATCCTGTTGAATACGATATGTACGGTGTTAACCAGGTACACTGCAGAAGTGAGATAGGGCTGGATTTTGCCACTGCTCTGAGAACGTTTTTGAGGCAGGATCCGGATATTATAATGGTGGGAGAGATAAGGGACCAGGAAACGGCGGAGATATCTATAAAAGCCGCATTGACAGGACATTTGGTTCTTTCTACGCTGCATACAAATGATGCACCCAGTGCAGTTCAGAGGCTTATAAATATGGGTATAGAACCGTTTATGATATCGGCTTCTCTTTTGATGGTTCAGGCTCAAAGACTTGTTAGAAGGATCTGCCCTTACTGCAAGGAAAAGCACCACTACAGCAAGGATGTTTACCTGGCGCTTGGTTTGGACTATGAAAAATATGGAGAAGTTGACTTTTATAAGGGGGCGGGTTGTGAACATTGCAACGAATCCGGATATAAAGGGAGAACGGTTATATATGAAATAATGCGTGTAGATGACGAATTGAGGGATCTTATAGCAAAAGGAGCTAATACGCATACCATAAAAAATAAAGCCAGGGAGCTTGAAATGAAGACCTTAAGGGAGAATGGAATACAAAAGGCTATTGACGGGATAACCAGCTTGGATGAAATATTAAGAGTTACTATGGAATAATAGGAGGGCGCTATGGCTAAGTATGTATACAGTGCACTTAATGTGAACGGGCAAAAAATTAATGGTGAAAAAACTGCAAAGGATTTAAATGAGCTGAAACGTTTTTTGAAAAGAGAAAAAATGGTCCTCATCAAAGCAAACAAAAAGGGTTTTTTTGAATCCTTTGACTTTTCCAAAGGTAAGAAAATAAAAGCAAAACAGATAACAATATTAACCAGACAGCTGGCAACAATGATAGGATCAGGGGTGCCGTTACTTAGGTCAATATCAATAATAGCTGGACAGGCTGAAAATGAAAGGTTAAGAGATATAGTTGACACGATAAAGTTTGACCTTACTTCAGGGATATCATTGTCGCAGTCTGTGAGCAAATTTCCAAAACAGTTTAACAACTTGTTTACAAATATGGTCAAGGCTGGAGAGGCATCAGGGTCCCTAGACACTGTTTTGGATAGACTGGCCAATAGTATGGAGAAAGCTGAAGCGATAAAAGGCAAGGTTAAAAACGCAATGGTATACCCTATAGTGGTGCTCGTGATAGCATTTTCTATATTATTTTTACTGTTGACCTTCGTAATACCTCAGTTTGTAAAAATGTTTAACGATTCCGGGATACCTCTGCCTTTGATAACACGTATGGTAGTTGGTGCAAGTGACTGGATGGTTGCAAACTGGTGGCTGGTAATAATTGCAATAATCGGTGGAATATACGGATTTAAAAAATACAGGGGAACAGCAAAAGGAAAAAGAAGTTTGGATACTATTGCGTTGAAACTGCCACTTTTTGGAAAGCTTAACAGAAAGGTTGCAGTGGCAAAATTCACCAGAACTATGGCGACACTTTTAGACAGTGGGGTTCCTATACTCAGCGCATTTGATATAGTGGCAGATATAGTAGGAAATGATTTGATAAAAGACGCAGTGGTGAATGCAAAATCAAGTATAAAAGAGGGGAATACCATAGCCAGACCTCTGCATGAAAGCGAGCAGTTTCCTCTTATGGTCATAAATATGATAGAGATAGGGGAAGAGAGCGGTACTCTAGTTGAAATGCTGGAAAAAGTAGCTAACTACAACGAGAGAGAGGTAGAAGAGGAAATAAGCAATATGCTTGCTGCAATGGAGCCGCTTGTAATCTTGATAATGGCTATAATGGTTGGAACAATAGTTATAGCATTATTCCTTCCAATGTTTAGTTTGAGTGATGTAGTTGTGGATTAAAATATAACTCGATGAAAAAGCTTGTTTTTTACAAGCTTTTTTATTTGTTCTTAAATATTTGTAATTTGCCAGTTTTTTATAGTAAACTATGATTGGAGTTTTATTTTTAAGAAGATATTGATTTTCTTGCAATAACATAAAAACTTTTTTGGTCACGAATCGCACTAATAGACACGAATAGAAAGTCAAAAAATTGGTCACAGAGTTGCACGGAGGAAAAGAGTGAGCTTCACAGAGGCTTACTAAAAATCTTTAATTTTCAAGGTTTTGAATTATTCGAGAGATTCGTGTAATTCGTGACAAGGAACAAATCTTTTGGCTTAAGGATTTCTCTGTGAAACTTATGTTTTAAGTCTCCGTGAAACTCTGTGTCCAAAAAGCTTGTCAGAAATTTAGTAATTTGTTGAGGAGAAAAATTAAAATAAATCAAACACTGTATTTGGAGGTAGAGAATATGGATACTATAATCGAGGTAAAAAACCTCGAAGTCGTATACAAGGAAAAGGATATATTCAAAAGACTGAAACATGGTAAGAAAAAATTTGGAATAAGTGATGTAAGTTTTAGTGTAAAAAGAGGAGAGATATTCTCAATAATAGGATTAAACGGTGCAGGGAAAACCAGCACTATGAAGTGTATACTGGGCTTGATAAAGCCGGATAAAGGCACAGTCAGGATATTTGGAAAGAATAAGCTTGCTACAAGAGATTTTGAAAGGATAGGATACCTTCCTGAAATCTCATATTATCCGAAAAATATGAGGCTTTGGGACCTTATGAAATACTACTGTGAACTTTATAATATTCCAAGAAAAGAGCAGGAGTTGAAGATAGAGGGGATACTCAGAGACCTGAAAATTTACCACAGGAGGAAAGACAGGCTGGAGGCATTCTCAAAAGGGATGTTGCAAAAAGTCGGTCTGGCTCAGGCTGTAATAAACGAACCGGAAATACTGTTTTTGGATGAACCTATGTCGGGTCTGGACCCGCTTGCGAGACAGAATGTCATAGAGATGATAAATGACTTGAAAGAAAAAGGGTGCACGGTGTTTTTCAATACGCATATATTGAACGATGTCGCAAATATAGGGGATAAAATAGCCATAGTGCACGAGGGAAAACTAAAAGAGGTAATAGACATGGACAAGGTCAGGGACAAAAGCGAGTATTTCATAAAAATCGGAAGTCGTTGTGAAGGGGCCATAGAAGAGGAAGGGGAATACTATATAGGAGTTCTGAAGGAAAATTTGAACCAAAGACTGGAAGAACTTATAGTCAACGGCATAGAGATACTTGGTATAGAAAAAAATGAGTTCTCTCTCAAGGAGCATTTCATAAAAAGCATAGGAAGGGGAGGGGTTAATTTTGAATAAGGTTTTAACTATCGCAAAATACACCCTAAAAGAAAATATATCAAATAAGGTATTTAACGGGGTGGTTATGTTTGGTGCTGTGTTGATATTTTTTACAATGCTTTTGGACGAGATAGCCCTGTATGAGGGGGCAAAAGTCATACGTGACAGCGGGCTTTTTTTGATAGAATTTTTTGTACTGATGATAGCCGCCTACACATCTTCTACCCATATAATAAGGGAGCAAAAGGAAAAATCTATATATCTTGTGTTGACTAAGGCTGTGAGCAAGCCAGTTTACCTCACAGGAACGGCACTTGGTCTAATGCTGGGTGTTTTGTTTAATATTATAATAATGGGTGTTCTACTTGGAGGAGCGTTAATTTTAAAAGGTTCTGTATTGGATATGGAATTTGTAAACTCGCTTTTATTTATAGGATATAAACTGTGTATATTGGTGAGTATCGGGGTGTTTTTTTCAGTTATATCGGAGTCGTTTATAAGCTCTATTATATTCACTATATCCAGCTATGCAATGGGGCATGCAGCAGCTGAACTGAAAATGATAGCTGGAAAACTTACAGGTGGTGTTTACAGCTACATAATAGATTTTTTGTATGCGGTTCTGCCGAAGTTCCACCTTTTAAATTATAAGGACCACCTAAAAGATATACAGGCAGACAGCCTGGATATGCTTTTGTATGTTATCAGCTACACTGTTTGCGTGATATTTTTATCTAACCTTATTTTCAGCAAAAAGAGGTTGTAGGCTATGTTTAAAAAAATTGTAATTATATTGCTGGTATTATTTTCATTTGGATTTTTAGCTTTAAAATCAAAAAAACTAGAAAAGCTTGACCGGATTTTATTGGAGCAGAACTATAGAGGAGAAGAAGGGAAGAACCAGAATACCCTTGTGTCTAGGATTTTCGGGATGAAGAAATTTTCCAGTTCTCTCTTATGGGTTAGGCAGGTTGTGGATATTGGCGGACTTCTGGGGGATATGGACAAGGAGAAAGCAGCAGACAGGATACTGGAAAACTCGGAGCAGATTTCCTACCTTGACCCTTATTTTGAGAGCAACTACTACCTGTCAGGAAGCGTGCTGGCATTTATAAAGTCCTACAGGAAGTATGACTATGCTATGGAGATACTGGGGCGCGGATTGGAGTACAACCCAGAGAGCACCTCGATTAAGAAGTATATGGCCGGTGTAGCGGCGGCTTCAAAGGGGGATGTAGAGGAGATACTTAGGGTTTTTGTGGAGATCATAGAAGAAAACAGGGATGACCTTTTGATAAACACAGTGGCATTTATATATGAGAAGAAGTATGAAAGCAGCGGGGACACAGCTTTCCTGAAAGAGGCAGTGCGTTACTGGGGGATGCTCTTGGAGTCCAAGGATGAACATTACAGAAAAAGAGCAGAGGAGAAGCTTGCAAAGTATATGAGGTGATATTTGCTTTAGTTATAAATCATAAGGATAAAAAATCGTAACACCTTTTTTGGTCACGAATCGCACGAATGGACACAAATATAAAATCAAAATCTTGATCACAGATTGACACAGAGAGGATTCAGATAAGCTTAAGGTTCTTAAACTTTAAAAAGTTTTTGAGAATGGTAAAAAATATTGAATTTATTGAAACCTGTTACTTTTTCTTGATAAAAAGTAACCAAAAATCAAGGCCTGTGAAAAATCAGCTAAAAGCTTTCGAAAATCTAAGAAAAATTTTAAAACTTGGCGAAAAGCACGCCTTCGGACACTAAAATTTTTCTAAAGATTTTTTCTCGATCTTTCTTAACGCTGATTATTTCAATGGCCAAAAAACCTAGAAATAATAACGTGCAAAGCATTTGAACTTAAACCCGTTTAAAAAATTGCGTTAATAAATCATCTTCTGAAATCCACTTTCATTGAAATAAAGAGATTTATCGATAATATTTCAATAGAAAGTTAGTTTAGAAGTGGTTTTAGGAATTTTTTATGGGTGTCTTTTCTTTGGTACTTTCTTTGGACAAGCAAAGAAAGTGCAGAAATTCAGTAATTTATTCCACGAGTTAAATGGGTGATTTGAATTAAATTGTCGATAAAAGTTACCCAGGCTTAATGAAAGAGGTCAAAATCCCTTCCGTAGATACCATCTTCTTAAACTTTTTAAAATTGAAACAATTACAAACTTTTAATCGTTTCAACGAGTTAGTCGGGCGTTAACACTGGAATATACCATTGATTTAATGGTATACTTAGTTTATGGTTTGTGTCGGGTTTTAAACAGACAATACCAGGAATTTTTATTATATCTTTGAAGAAAAATTTTATAGAAAAAACAAGCAGCTTTATTTTGTAAAAAATCTGAAATAAGTTTTTTAAGAAATTATTGCTTCTAAGTTGTTGAATCGAGTAAGGTCAAGTCTTTTATATGCCTGCATTTATACTATGCACAGCTATTTGAGGATAAAAATAGTTTAATTTTAAATTTCTATTTAAAATTAAACGAATAAATTTTTTAAGAGGAAAATAGGAAAAAGTATCTAAGTATAAGTTATCGAGTAGCGACATCAGGCTGGCAATAATTTACCGCAGGGTAAAAAATTATAATACATAAGGAGGAAAGACAAACGATGGACAAAATGAAAAAAACAAAATGGGAGGGAACAGGAATGAAAAAATTGAAAAAAGGGTTTACATTGATTGAACTTATGATCGTAGTGGCAATAATAGCTATATTGGCGGCAGTTGCAGCACCAAAAATGGCATCTCAATTAAAAAAGGCAAAGGATGCTAAAGCTTTGGCTGTATTAGGAGCTTCTAGATCAGCCTCGAGTATTTACTATGCAGACAATGATGGTTCTTATCCAGGTGGTATGGATGATATTTATGATTTGGTAGATTCTGGAGCTAAAAGAGTTTTTGCAACAACTTCTTCTGGTTTAAGTGCAACTCTTGATGTTGGATCAAATTTTGATGGTACAGGTGCTACGACATCAAGTGCTACAGTTCCTATAGTTTTAGTGGATTCTTCAGGGGATAGTGTTACTTCAGTAGGTTATGGTGAAGGAGAACTATATTTGGGGGATGATAACGATGAAGATACAAAAAGAAATGTTTGGTCAGAATATTAATAAAAAAGGCGGTTTAACCGCCTTTTCCTATAAAACTGAGGTGGTTTTATGCCGAAAAAGGATGTGGGATTCACCTTGATAGAACTTGTAGTGGTTATGATGGTGTTAGCAGTTTTAGCAGCTATTGTAATTCCGCTGTATATGAGTCAACTCAGAAAGGCAAAGGACAGTACTGTTTATGCGTTGCTTGGAGCATATAGAAGTGCATATAATCTTTATTTAACAGATAGTGAGGGTGAAGATCCTAGCAGTATAGTAGATATAGAAAACAACGTAAAGGTAAGTAAGGCGAACTTTGAAATAGCTGCTGGAGCTAGCGGAACTATAAGTTCCATACAGGTTCTTGCTGGGACTGTAGCAAAACCCGGGTTTGTCAGCAATGGTTACGGGGAGTTCTCAGGTGAGAGCAACGTGGCTGAGATGTACTATGACAGCATAAACGGAGAGCTATACATAGACGGTACAAACGGCGGTACAGACTACCTGGACACAAAGGGAGAAAAATGGAATGAAAAATAGAGGTAAACGGAGGGAAAGATGATACTGGAATTGGCAATATATGTTTTCGTGCTTGGGTGCATAATAGGGAGTTTTTTAAACGTATGCATATACAGGATACCCAAGGGGGAGAACCTGGCATACCCGCCTTCACACTGCCCAAACTGCGGATACAAAATAAAGTGGTATGAGAACATACCGATACTCTCCTATGTATTCCTCCTAAGAGGAAAGTGCAGGAACTGTAAAATAAAGATATCAGCACAGTACCCCCTCGTTGAGTTTATAACAGGTGTGGTATATATGTCGGTTTTTTTGAAATATGGTTTGTCATTTAAGACAATTATTTTTTTTGTATTTTTCAGCCTATTAATAGTTCTTTCGGGCATAGACCTGAAAAAATACTACCTGCCTGACAGGCTGAGCCTGTCGCTGATATTTCTGGGTCTCGTAGTATCTTTTTTCAACGGAGTGGGTTTGGAAAGGGCGTTTGTAGGGGCGAGCACCTACGCATTCCCATTTATGCTGATCTACGGATTCGGGGACTCATTTATGAATAAAGAAGTGATGGGGTTTGGCGACGTAAAGCTTGCCGCTGGGATAGGTGCATTTTTGGGTTATATGAACTTTTACATTCTGCACATGTTTTTCACTGCTGCATTCGTATTGGGGGCAGTGATCAGCCTGATGTTGATGGGCTTAAAAATAAAAAAAAGAGGGGATCTGGTCCCATTCGGGCCGTTTCTTTCAGCTGCCAGCTTTTTGGTCGTTCTGGTCTTTTATTAAAGAGGTGTTGAGCTATGAAAAAGAAGGGTTATTCCATGTTGGAAGTAATGCTGGCATTTGCGATATTTTCAATAGCACTGCTGCCGCTACTATCTTCCTATAAAACCATTTTTAAGATGGAGAGAACCGCAGACGAGAGGGAGGAGTCGAGCAGGGTGGCAATAAACGTGGCTGACTACATAAGAGCCAAGGGATACGACAAGCTCACTAAAGCCACGACAAACGGCGCCGTTACATTTGACCTGCCGTTTAAAGCTACGTTTGAGTATGACAGCGGTGTATGGGAAAAAGACGGTATAGGCAATTCCTTTGAGAGCTACTTCAATCTTGGAAACGATGGAGAGTGGTTTATAATAAACTCCAAGGCTCTAAAATTTGATAATACTACCATAACTGTTGAGCTTGACAAGGTTGCATTGGAACTGGGTGGAACGGATAATTATGAAAATCCACTGACGGGAAGCAGTACAGATAAATACATCTACACGGGAAGAACTGATGATACATTGTCATACAGCAGCGGCAAAAACGAGTTTGTTGTGGGTGAGGTAACGGTAAATTACACCAACAGCTATGGAAAATCAAAAACTTATGACAGATACAGGTTTATGGTAAGCCCTATTGAAAAGTGGAAATAGGGGGGATGAAAATGGATAAGGAAAAAGGTTTCACGTTGCTGGAGCTAATGCTGGCAGTGGCGCTTATTGCCATACTTGCAGGTATAGTATACCCGTACTTTAACGGAGTGGTCCAAAACCACAAAAGGATGCTGGAGATGAACCGCGTCGACTCCAGCCTGAGCAAGGGTATAGAGATAATAAAAAGGGCTGCAAGGGGATCGAAATCATCCAGCCTTTTGTCAGGAAAAGCAATGGAAGTATCCTCCGGCGGTGCCGTGCTGGTGATAAACGTGCCGGAAAGCGGGGGAAGCGACGAGTACGTTGAGGAATATGTAAGATTCAGGCTTAAGGATGACGGGCTTTATGTAAGCAGAGGGGATGATACTTCAAGTTTTGGACCTGAATCAGAACTGATTCCCAATGTTGTTGTTACAGATGGAGGTACCCAGGTGAGCAAATTTGACTACAACTCAGACAACGGTATACTCACTATGTATTTTAAAATTAGCGTAGCAAAGACTGGTGACGAAAAAACAAGTGCCAATACCAGAGAGGTAAGGGACTCGGCTGTTACCAGGATAAACTTTGATATATAGGAGGTGGTGGCTTTGAAAAATAAGGAAAACGCCTCCGCGATAGTTTTGGCCATATTAATGCTGGCTTTTTTCATGGCACTCTCACTGAATATGTACTACCTGACACAGAAAAAGGGTGAAAGGGCAGCTGCTAAGGCGGAAGGAGTGGCAGTAACTGGACAGATAGACGGCGGATCCAGTCTGGGGTATTATGAACTCTTTATGGCTGACCAGTATGTATCCAAAGGATATTTTCTGGATAAGACCCATCCCAACGTAGCTTCTAAAAACTATGATAATGGGACTTATGCGTATACTGAGCCAACAAACAGTGACGACAGATACACCCCTCTTTCCGGAGTAGCGTCACCGCAGATAAACGCAACACTGGGAGGGATAGTTTTAAATAATTACAATGAGTATTTCGGGTCTTTGTGGGACAGTAGCTCTACTGGGCAGGCGGTTTTAATTTCAGAAAAAATAGAGTCGGCAAAAGTTGTAAGCAGGAATTGGCAGACGGAAGGCGAAAATATAAAAAGACTGTGGAATTACAACAGTGGAGACGAGATGAGTGTAGGCGGCTATGAAATAGACGTGAGCAAGAACAACAATATAGACGGAACTGCCATAAGCCCGACAACGAAAATAATAGATGAAATGAAGAGTAAGAACGATGGAAGCGATCATGACTTGGTATTGTACTATACAAAGGAAATTGTGGTTCCAGATGCAGGAACAGGGATAGACGGCGGTACCTATAGAATAACATATGAAGAAAATGTTAATTTTACAGTATCCGGTTCTGCGGTGACTATAAACACCGACAGTGGGAATGAGCTCACCGTGGAAAGAGTAAATTAGGCAGGGGGCGTAGAATTATGTTTAAAGACGAGATAAGAGGAAGCCTGGACATAGGCTCTGGTGCCATAAAAGGCCTAAGCCTGAAAAAAGGGATAATAGAGCATGTGGTATTCCAGAGACTAGGAAAAGGGGTATTTGTAAGTGGCGAGATAGAAGACAGTGTTAATTTCCTGGAGTCACTGAAAAGTGTAGTTACTCAGTTAAACCTCAAAGGGAAAAAGGTGGTTGTGTCCATACCGGCCCAGGATTTTTTCGTGAAGTTTTTCGATATAGCATCTGACGATGAGAGTCTTAGGCTGGATATGATAAACGAGGAGCTTGCTGACTTGGTACCCAATTACGATCCAGGGGAGTTTGTAACTGAATATGTGGTGCTTGACAGCGACGTTGAAAAAGAGAGGATAATGGCAATAACCATTATGAAAGATAAAGTAGAAGAGCTCTTGGAGTTTTTAAAAGAACTGAGAGTAAAAGTGGTTAAAATAGTTCCGGATTTTGTTTCCTCGTTCAATTTTATGGAGGCATTGAAAGAGGAAAAATTAGGTGTGGAGCCTCACGAAAATGTGATGCTGGTTGACATCGGTGCCGAGGCTACAAAAATATTTATAGAGAAAAACGGCATGATAAGGATGCAGAGGATATCCCCAATAGGAGGGAATGACTTCACAGAGGCCATACAGAGGTACAACAACCTAAACGGGAAGCTAGCCGAAGAGTATAAAACTACTTTGGAGCTCAGGGATAAAAATACAGGTGATATAGCCGAAGATGAAGAGGATATGTTTGCTGAGCTGGGCGACCTTGTGGAGGAGCTTGAAAAGCAGATACAGATTTCCATAGATTTTTATAAGATGCAGGAAAACCAATTGGGAGTAGACAAACTTTACCTTATGGGCGGTGCCAGCCTACTAAAAGGCTTTAAAGAGCATATAGAAAGCCTGGTGGAGATTGAGACAGATTTCTTGGATTATAAGTACCTAGACATGGACCCTTTAAATTTGGAGAAAATGAACGAGGTACAGGTACCGCAGTTTGCCAACCTTTTGGGCAATATAGTAAATGAGGTGAGGTAAATGCTAGATGTTAATTTTCTGACACCGGAATATAAGAGAAAATTGAAATTGGAGAAACTAACAAAGAATGTACTAGCAGTGTTTCTTGTGATATTTCTACTTGAATTTTCGGGATTTCTGGTGTTTAAAAGTGTTATAAAGAATGTTGAGAACAGTATAGCAGCAGAGAAAATGCAGATAGAGGATTTTAACGGTGAGAAGGATGAGTATATAGCAAAATCAAAAGCTCTTCCTGACCTAACAAATAAGATACAGATCATAGAGGATATTTTTGCACAGCAAAATTTGAGATTTTCTGAAATACTTTACGGGATAAACGAGAGAACGCCTCATAATATCTGGTATACAAACCTGAGATATGACAATAACGGTGTAAACCTGAAAGGGGTATCCTACAAAAATCCTTTATTGAACCTGAGTTCAGAAAAAAACATATACTTTTTGGAGTCAAACTTGAACGAAAGTGGAAAATACAACGACATAAAGGTGGATTTTATAAAACTACAGCAGGCAAACGGGAACAAGGTTGATATGTTTGAAATGAACTTAGTTCTTAAGGAATAGGGAGGTGAGACAATGGAGGTTTTTGGAAAAGAGATCAATTTAGATCTGGAATTAACTGAAAAACAACAAAAACTGGTAACTGTTCTGGGGATACTGCTTTTAACTGTTGCAATAAGTTATCCGATGATAGTTAAGCCCTCCCTTAAGTTAAAGGCTAAAAAAGAGGAACTTGCGGTTACCGAACAAAAGAAAAATATTGCAAGAGCGGATATGCAAAAGGAAAAGGGTAGATATGAATCCTTACTTGCGGAATATCAAAGACAGAAAGACAGGCTGGAAATACTGGAAACAAAATTTAAAAATTCTAGCCTACAGGACAATGCCAGTCTTAAAAATATGGTACAGGAGATACTGGATTATTTGAAAATAAAAGTTATTGAAATAGGTGCTCCTGAGTTGGCCGAAGATGAAAGCGGCTACGTAAAAGTTTATACTCCATACAAGATAAGCGGGGACGCAAATATGGTAGCTAAGTTTTTTTACTTCTTGGAAAACTCTAACTATTTGATCACGCTTAGAGGAAGTGCGTTGGAGATGAAACAGGCACAGAATACAGATGCAAATGATGTGGAAGTTAAGTTTAAAGTGGGATCGTACTTTATTGATGAAGGTGGTGAGGTGGACTTTGAATAGGAAAATCATGTGCATATCTCTATTTTTCATGATGAGCTTTCTTGCCTTTTCTGAAATAGTCCAAAACCCGCTTAAAGACTATATCAGCAACGAGGTCTACGCAGGTGGAAATGAAAAATTTTCAGACGGCAAGGATATATTTGAAAAGAAAATAGCAGATAGAGAGGACGTTGTACAGGCAATTTTAGCGGCAAAAGAAAGGATAAAAAATACCTTTCCAGAGGTAAAACTTGTGAGTAGGAGAAACAATAAGTGGTATACCACTTTCTACTTCAAAGATGGAGAAAGGATGCAGCGGAAAACAGTTTCAAACACTGTCGTTATAAAATCGGGGGAAGAATCCTACCTTGTAAGGGCACTTAAAGACGGCCTACTGGTGAGGGATAAACGAAGTGGTGTGGAAGACAAACTTTTGATAAAAAGAAGGTGACTTGTGATATGAAGAAAATTTTATATGTGTGCATGCTTTCAATGTGTTTTTTATTTACGGGAAATGGATTGATGGCGCAGGAAGATTTTTATAACAGATTGGGCAGGATAAGATATCCGTATGAACTGGATCTAAAGAAAGTTCCTTTAGCGGATGTTTTGAGTAACATCTCTAAAACAAGTAATGTATCTATAGTTCCAGAATCAAGTATAGCTGATTTGGAGATAGACCTATATATGACCAAGGGTCAGACTTTAAAAAATATTCTGGAAACATTCAGTGCTACCCACGGTTTGAAGGTTAGGATTATAAATAATACAGTTATACTGAGCAAAAAAAATGGAGACGATCTGGCTGAAGCTGCCACAAGGATAATAGGAAAGGTACTTCAAAAAGACAGTTTTTCCGGAATAGAGGGAGCTGAAGTAACCCTATTAGACAGTGGAAAAGGGTCTGAAACTACCAAAATAGGCGGGGCATTTATATTTAATGATCTAGCACCTGGAACCTATATAATGAGGGTAAGACACCCTGATTATGAAGAAAGAGGAGAGATAGTAGAGGTTAAAGCAGGCCAAACCTTTAGTATGGAAGTTATGGTGCAGGACAAAAAGTCAAGTGCCAAAACTGGTATGAGTGAAGGCGAAGAAAAAGAAGTTGTCTATAAACAGATAGGTAAGGTAACAGATAAAGACGGTGAAGCGAAGCAGACAGAAAAAATAATCTTGAAACACGCATTCGCAGGAGAGGTTAAAGAGGTAATAAGCTCTGTAACAGACGGAATAGAAGTAACTGCACTGGAAAAAATGAACATGCTGGTACTTAAAGGGAACGAAACAAACCTTAAAACAGCCAGAAACCTTATAAAAGAGATAGACCAGCCAGTTAAACAGGTTAGGATAACAGCACAAGTTCTGGATGTAACAGACAACCTTTTGAAAGAATTGGGTGTTGACTGGGCATATAAACATATAGAAGACGGAACAGCTTATGCTGAGTCTACAAATAAAAATAACTTCAGCGGAGACCAGCTGGTCGATCCAAATACTGACGCTGATAATGACGGACTGGCAGATAACATCGGTTATGCGGTTGGAAATGAAATTTTTGCTGGATTTACAAATGCATTGAACTTAGAGTTTATAAACATATTCAACAGCAAAGAGGATCTTATAAACGCAACAGTAAATTTACTTCACCAAACAGATGACGCCAACATAAACGCAATTCCTTCAATTGTTACAATAAACGGGGAGCCTGCAGACTTCAGGGTAACTGAAGAGGTAATCGTTGGTACAATAGAGGAAGAAGATGACGATGGAAACTCAGTAAAACAACCACTATTCAAGGAAGCTGGTGTTATCTTCAAGGTTATCCCAACAATAAGAGATGGCGGAGATGATCCTGATTCTATATTGCTAGATGTAGATAGTGAAGTAAGTAATTTTAAATTGAGTTCTGGATATGATCAAAATGAAGGGGCTCAATTCAAAAATAATATAAAAACTAAGATAAGAGTAAACGACGGGGACAGCATATTTATAGGCGGCCTTAAAAAAGGAACTTCTTCAGAAGTTGTTTCAAAAATACCACTTTTGGGAGATTTACCTTTCATAGGATGGTTGTTTAAAAATACCTCAAGTTCAAATGATGTAAGAGAGATATACATACAAATAACAGCAGAAATAGTAACTAATGAAAACAAAAATTCTGATATACCGGTTCAAAACTTCAGAGCAAACCCGATTGCAACACCGGGAGCTCAATTATACAAGATAGGAAAATAATAAAAAAACAAGTCCTTTTGGGCTTGTTTTTTTATAAAGAGAAATTTATTTTAAAGCGTTAAGAAAATATTGAATTTATTGAAACCTGTTACTTTTTCTTGATAAAAAGTAACCAAAAATCAAGGCCTGTGAAAAATCAGCTAAAAGCTTTCGAAAATCTAAGAAAAATTTTAAAACTTGGCGAAAAGCACGCCTTCGGACACTAAAATTTTTCTAAAGATTTTTTCTCGATCTTTCTTAACGCTGATTATTTCAATGGCCAAAAAACCTAGAAATAATAACGTGCAAAGCATTTGAACTTAAACCCGTTTAAAAAATTGCGTTAATAAATCATCTTCTGAAATCCACTTTCATTGAAATAAAGAGATTTATCGACAATATTTCAATAGAAAGTTAGTTCAGAAGTGGTTTTAGTAATTTTTTATGGGTGTCGTTTCTTTGGTACTTTCTTTGGACAAGCAAAGAAAGTACAGCAATTCAGTATTTTCTAGAAAAGATAAAAATTATGGTATGCTTAAAATAAGCTTGTACCCGTACAATGTTTTAAGTTTTTTTGATTTTGCAACATTTTTGGGATTATGATATAATAGGCAATAAAAACTGTGGAGGGACTTATGGTAAGCAAACTTAGGCTAAATGAGATATTAAAGTCATTTAAAGATAGAACTATAGCTGTAATAGGCGACATGATGATAGATGAGTATATTTTCGGGAAAGTGTCGAGAATATCTCCGGAAGCTCCCGTGCCTGTAGTTAATGTAGTTGAGGAGAGGTTTGTGCTGGGTGGAGCAGCTAATGTTGTAAACAACCTTTCAAGTTTGGGCGCAAAAACTATTTCTTTTGGGGTTGTTGGCAGGGATGAAAACTCTGAAAAGCTGAAAAAAGATTTTCTAGATAAGGGTGTGGACACCTCAGGAATAATAGAATGCGAGGACAGACCGACAATAATAAAAAAGAGGGTTATAGCGCACAATCAGCAGTTGTTGAGGCTCGACTGGGAGAAGAGAAGGGATATCGCAAGAGATATAGAAGACAGAATAATCTTAGAATTGAAAAATAGTATAGATAGGATCGACGGTGTGATACTGTCAGATTACGATAAGGGAGTATTGACGCCTAGACTAGCCAAAGAAGTTATAAAAATATCCAATGAAAACGGGAAAATAGTGATGGTGGATCCTAAACCTAAAAATTCTCTAAACTATAAGGGAGCCACATCGATGACCCCCAACATGAAAGAATCTGTGGAATGCATAGGAGTGGAGATTCCTGAAACAGAAAACGAGGTAATTGAATTAGGTAAAAAAATTAGGGATAGTCTGGAATTGGAAAATTTGTTGATGACAAGAAGTGAAAAAGGGATGTCTTTATTTCAGCAACATGAAATAGACCATATACCAACCTTTGCTAAAGAGGTGTATGATGTGACAGGGGCAGGAGATACTGTTATATCTGTGTACACACTTGCAGCAGCGGCAGGAGCTTCATATGAGGAAGCTGCAAAAATAGCCAATACAGCAGCAGGTATAGTAGTGGGAAGAGTGGGGACCTCAATTGTTACTAAAGAGGAAATAATTGAGTTTTATGAAGAACTCTACAACAGCGGACATGCTGTTAAAGTAGAAGAAGAAGAGATATAGGAGAAGAGTATGCTGAGAATAGGTAACGGATACGATGTTCATAAATTAGTTGAAGGAAGGAAACTTATACTCGGAGGAGTTACGATACCGTTTGAAAAGGGACTGTTGGGACATTCAGATGCGGATGTACTTATACATGCTATAATGGATGCCATAATAGGTGCACTTGCCCTTGGGGACATAGGAGTACATTTTCCTGATGACGATATGAAGTATAAAGGGATATCTAGTATGAAACTTTTAGGTTATGTAGAGGAATTAATACGTGAAAAAGGATACAGGGTATCAAACCTTGATTCGATACTAGTTATGCAGAGACCGAAGCTAAAGCCATATATAGAAAAAATGAGGGAGAATATAGCAGAGGTTTTGAAAATATCGGAAAACAGAGTGAGTGTAAAAGCTACAACTGAAGAGAAACTCGGCTATACAGGAGATGAAAGCGGTGTTAAATCATATTCGGTGGTACTCCTTGAAAGAATATAAAACTGAGCTCCACAGATGCCTGTCTGTGGAGTTTTTTTAGAAAATAAAATTTAAGTTTCACAACAGAATCTTTAATATAAAAAACCTTAGTCGTTACTTTCTATTAAATTATTGAATTTCTTGCATAACATAAAAAATCTTTTTGGTCGGGAATTGTACTAATGTACACAAATGCAAATAAAAATCCTTGGTCACAGAGTTGCGCGGAGGAAAAGAGTGAGTTTCCCAGAGAAATACTAAAAACCTTTAATTCTCTATGTTTTTAATGATTAGTGACAAAAGATGATTTTGACTTCAATTATCTTCTCGGTGCAGCTCTTGTTTTAAGTATCTGTGAAACTCTGTGTCCAAAAAATTATTTTAGATAAATTTATTACGGGGTTTAATTGGAAGAACTAGTTATATAATCAAAAATGAAAATTTAAATAAGATCAGTGATAATTTTTAAATAATATGTTATAAGGGAAACTTAAAATATTACCTTTTAACACCTGATTAGAAAAGGGGAGAAAAAATGGCAGTTTTGCATGCGAATAATATATGTAAAAGTTTTTCAGGAGAATATATCTTAAACGATATCAGTTTTTCCATAGATGAAAAAGATAAGATCGGGCTGGTGGGACTGAACGGTGCCGGTAAGACCACTTTGGTGAAAATACTTTTGGGAGAAGAGGAGCACGACGAAAGTTTAAGGCATAAAAAAGCAGGGACAATAAGCAAAAAAAACAACTTGAAGATAGGGTATCTGTCTCAGCATTTTGAGTTGGTAGAAGAAAATACAGTTTTTGAAGAATTGATGAGTGTTTTTTCTAAAATTCAAGATGACTATAAAAAGATACAAGAACTCAATGCCAGACTTTCATACGACTTGGAAAATTTTGATTCTATTATGGAGGAGTTGTCAAAGCTTAATGCAAGATATGAGCAGGAAGAAGGTTACGCATTAGAATATAAGGTGAAACAGATACTGAACGGCTTGAATTTTCCTGAAGATAAGTGGGAACTCAAGATAAAAAATCTTAGCGGAGGCCAAAAATCCAGAGTTGCTCTAGGGAGGATACTGTTGGAAGAACCGGAGCTTTTAATACTGGATGAGCCTACAAACCACCTTGATTTAAATGCTATTGAGTGGCTGGAAAAGTTTTTGAAAAGCTACAACAAAGCCATACTAATTATATCCCACGACAGATATTTTTTGGATAGTGTGACAAACAGGATATTTGAGATAGAAAATAAAGATCTGAAAAGCTATAACGGAAACTTCAGTGATTATGTAATACAGAAAGAACTCATACTAAAAGGTCTTATAAAAGCTTATGAAAAAGAGCAGGAAAAGATAAAGCAGACGGAGGAGTTTATAAGAAAATACAAAGCCGGAGTCAAGTCCAAACAGGCAAGGGGTAGGGAGAAACTCTTGGAAAGAATGGAGAAGATGGACAACCCGGCCATAAAAATCCGTACGATGAAGCTGAAATTTGAGGTCGACAACCTAAGTACAGACAGGGTTCTAAAAGTCGAAGACTTGGGGAAAGCTTTTAACGAAGAACAGATATTTGAAAAGGTGAACCTGGAGCTATACAGAGGTGACAGGGTAGGACTGATAGGCAAAAACGGTGTTGGGAAATCAACTATCTTAAGGATAATAAACGGCCAGCTTGAAAAAGACAGCGGTGAAATACGGTACGGAGAAAAACTTAAAATATCTTACTACGACCAAAACCATGAAGGATTAGTGGATGAGAACACTATTTTAGATGAGTTGAGGTTAAACTACCCACTTTCTGAAGAACAGGCAAGAAGCATAGCGGGGGGATTTCTTTTCTCGGATGAAGATTCGATGAAGCGTATAGGAGATCTAAGTGGTGGTGAAAGAGCTAGAGTAGTTTTAATGAAAATGATACTTGAAAAGCCAAACTTTATTATACTTGACGAACCTACAAACCATCTGGATATATATTCAAGAGAAGTATTGGAAGAGGCTCTTGAACAGTATGATGGAACTTTGATAGTGGTCTCTCACGACAGGCATTTTCTGGAAACTGTTGTAAACAAGATTTATGAAATAAGAAGCAACGGTAGCACAGAATTTAAAGGAGACTATGAGTCATATAAAAAACACAGCGAGGAATCTAAACCGGAAAAAACTGTTAATCAAGATTATGAGGAGCAAAAAAGAAGAAAGAACAGGCTGAAGTCACTGGAAAAAAAGTTGCTTGAGTTGGAAGGTAATATAGAAAGCTTAGAGCTCAAAAAAGCTGAGATTAATGTTATCTATGAAAAAGTAGGTAGTGAAAATGATCTGGATAAGCTAATGGAAATCCAACTTGAGCTTGAAAAAATAGACGAAGATATAATGTTGGCTATGGAGGCTTGGGAAGAGGCCGAGATAGAACTGAATGAATTAAAAGAGCTTGTATAAAAAGGGCTATGCCCTTTTTTATTTTCCGGGAATTTATTAGGAGAAATGTATGAAATTATTGAATTTCTTTCAAGGGAACAAAAACCTTTTTTGGTCACGAATCGCACAAATAGACACTAATAGAAAATCAAAACCTTGGACAAAGAGCCACGCAGAGCAAAAGAGTGAGTTTCACAGAGAGTTGCTAAAAATCTTTAGTTTCTTCGGTTTTAAATAATTAGTGAGATTTCTGTAATTTGTAACAAAAGGTGATTTTGACTTTAATATTTTCTCTGTGCAGCTCTGTTACCTAAGAAAATATTTTTGAATAAAATTAGTAATTGTTTAGCAGTAAAACAAATCGAAAATAAGAGTAATGAAAATTTTTTGTATATGTAAGCACTAGAAATTATGTTAGATCTCTTTGTATATATTTAAAGTTTATAAAATAAAAAAGTATAAAATTTATAAGAAAAAAACTTTAAAGCAACTGAAAATACTGGAGTTTTTGATGCTTGACTTTTTGTAAGGCATAGAGTATAATACTCAAGTTATGATGTAAAATAATAAACATTGAAAAATTCAGGAAGGAGGGTAAAATGCCTACTATAAACCAATTAGTAAAAAAAGGAAGAACATCTTTAGAAGCTAAGAAGAAATCACCAGCATTACAAGCAAACCCACAAAGAAGAGGAGTTTGTGTAAGAGTGTATACAAGTACTCCTAAAAAACCAAACTCGGCACTTAGAAAAGTTGCAAGGGTAAAACTGACTAACGGAATAGAAGTAACAGCTTATATCCCAGGAATCGGACACAACCTACAAGAACACTCGATCGTACTTGTAAAAGGTGGAAGAACAAAAGATTTACCAGGGGTAAGATATAAAGTTATCAGAGGAGCATTAGATGCTGCTGGTGTAACTGATAGAAAACAATCAAGGTCTAAATATGGAGCTAAAAAAGGATAATATCGGGAGGTGAACAGTAAAAAATGTCAAGAAGAAGAGCAGCGGTAAAAAGATCTGTGTTACCTGATTCTAGATACGGAGATGTAGTGGTAACTAAGTTCGTTAACGCAGTAATGTTAGATGGAAAAAAATCATTAGCTGAGAAAATATTCTACAGCGCTATGGATAAAATTGAAGAAAAAACTGGTCAAGCAGGTATAGAGGTATTCAGACAAGCTATGGAAAACGTAAAACCTCAACTAGAAGTTAAATCTAGAAGAATCGGAGGAGCTACTTACCAAGTACCGGTTGAAGTAAGAGTTGAAAGACAACAAGCTTTAGCTATCAGATGGCTAATTTCTTACACTAGACAAAGAAAAGAATACGGAATGATAGACAAATTATCGGCTGAATTAATTGCGGCAGCTAACAACGAAGGAGCTTCTATTAAGAAAAAAGAAGATACTTACAAAATGGCAGAAGCAAACAGAGCGTTCGCGCACTACAAATGGTAATTTAGCAGTTGCATAAGTAGACGAGGGGAACCTTAAAATTTATCGAGGAGGAAAATCTCAAATGGCGAGAAAAGTTTCTTTAGAAAAAACAAGAAACATTGGAATAATGGCCCATATCGACGCCGGTAAAACTACTACAACTGAGAGAATACTATTCTACACAGGGGTAGAGCACAAAATCGGAGAAGTTCATGATGGGGCAGCTACAATGGACTGGATGGAACAAGAGCAAGAAAGAGGAATCACAATAACTTCTGCTGCGACTACATGTTTCTGGAGAGAAAACAGGGTAAATATAATAGACACACCAGGACACGTGGACTTCACGGTAGAAGTTGAAAGATCATTAAGAGTACTAGATGGATCAGTTGCTGTATTCTCAGCAGTTGATGGAGTGCAACCTCAGTCTGAAACTGTATGGAGACAGGCTGACAAGTACGGAGTACCTAGAATGGCTTTCTTTAACAAAATGGATAGAGTTGGAGCAGACTTCGAAATGTGTGTAAATGACATAAGAGAGAAGTTAGGATCTAACCCTGTACCTATTCAGCTTCCTATCGGAGCAGAGGACTACTTTGAAGGTGTAATTGACCTTATTCAGATGAAAGAACTTATCTGGACAGGTGAAGAAATGGGAGCTGCTTACGACGTAAGAGAAATAAGGGCTGACTTAGCTGACAAAGCTGAAGAATATAGAGAAAAATTAATCGAGTCTATCGTTGAAACTGACGATGAGCTTATGGAAAAATTCTTCGGAGGAGAAGAAATCTCTGAAGAAGAACTAAAAGCAGCTTTAAGAGCAGCTACTATAGCAAATGCAATAGTTCCTGTAACTTGCGGAACTGCTTTCAAAAACAAAGGAGTTCAGCCGCTACTTGACGCAGTTGTTGACTTTATGCCATCTCCACTAGATATCGGAGCGGTAAAAGGAACTGACGTTAAAGACGCAGAGAAAGCTATGGAAAGAAAACCAGCTGACGACGAGCCGTTCTCAGCACTAGCTTTCAAAATCATGACTGACCCATTCGTAGGGAAGCTTGCTTTCTTCAGAGTTTACTCAGGGCTTCTTGAAAAAGGATCTTATGTACTAAACTCAACTAAAGGTAAAAAAGAAAGAATGGGAAGAATACTGCAAATGCACGCTAACAAAAGAGAAGAGATCGAAGTAGTTTACTGCGGAGATATAGCTGCTGCTGTAGGACTTAAAGATACTGTAACTGGGGACACACTTTGTAGCATGGATGATCCAATCATACTTGAAAAAATGGAATTCCCTGATCCAGTTATCTCGGTAGCTGTTGAACCGAAAACAAAAGTTGACCAAGAAAAAATGGGTATCGCTCTTGCTAAACTAGCAGAAGAAGACCCAACATTCCAAGTTAAAACTGACGAGGAAACTGGTCAAACTATAATCTCGGGAATGGGAGAACTTCACCTTGAAATTCTTGTAGACAGAATGAAGAGAGAGTTCAAAGTAGAATCTAACGTAGGTAAACCACAAGTTGCTTACAGAGAAACTATCACAGGAAACAGCGATACGGAAGTTAAGTACGCAAAACAATCTGGTGGTAGAGGACAATACGGACACGTTAAGATCCAAGTTGAACCTAACCCAGGAAAAGGATATGAATTTGTCAACAAGATCAGTGGAGGGGTTATTCCAAGAGAGTACATCCCGGCTGTAGACAAAGGTATCAAAGAAGCTCTTGAAGGCGGAGTTGTAGCAGGATTCCCGATGGAAGACGTTAAAGTAACTCTTTACGATGGTTCTTACCATGATGTCGACTCGTCAGAGATGGCATTTAAAATTGCCGGGTCAATGGCTATGAAAAAAGCTGCAAGAGAAGCTAACGCTGTAATTCTAGAGCCTGTATTCAAAGTGGAAGTAACAACTCCAGAAGAGTACATGGGAGACCTTATTGGTGACCTTAACTCTAGAAGGGGTATGGTATCTGGTATGACTGACAGAGCAGGTGCTAAAATAATAGATGGAAAAGTTCCTCTATCGGAAATGTTTGGATACGCTACTGACTTAAGATCTAAATCTCAAGGAAGAGCAACTTACGCTATGGAATTCTCTGAGTATGCACAAGTTCCAGCTGGAATCCAAAAAGAAATCGTAGAAGAGAGAATGAAGTAATAAAAATGATTTAAAAGGCTCGCCCCTTCAGGGGCGGCCTATAAAAATATTAAAATAGAATATCAGGAGGAAAAAATGGCTAAACAAAAGTTTGAAAGAACTAAACCACATGTTAACATTGGAACAATCGGACACGTAGATCACGGTAAAACTACAACTACAGCAGCTATCTCTAAAGTGCTGTCTGAAAAAGGACTAGCAGAAAAAGTTGATTTCGCAAACATCGACCAAGCACCAGAAGAAAGAGAAAGAGGAATCACAATCAATACAGCTCACATCGAGTACGAAACAGAAGCTAGACACTACGCTCACGTTGACTGTCCAGGCCATGCTGACTATGTTAAAAACATGATCACAGGAGCAGCTCAAATGGATGGAGCTATCCTAGTAGTATCAGCAGCAGACGGACCAATGCCTCAAACAAGAGAGCATATCCTACTTTCAAGACAGGTTGGTGTACCTTACATCGTAGTATACCTAAACAAATGTGATATGGTAGACGACGAAGAGTTACTAGAATTAGTAGAGATGGAAGTAAGAGAATTACTATCTGAGTACGGATTCCCAGGAGACGACATACCAGTAATAATGGGATCTTCATTAGGTGCAATGAATGGTGAAGAAGAATGGGTAGACAAAATCATGGAGCTTATGGGAGCAGTGGATGAGTACATACCAACTCCAGCAAGACCAGTAGACCAACCATTCCTAATGCCAGTAGAAGACGTATTCACTATCACAGGTAGAGGAACAGTTGTAACAGGAAGAGTAGAAAGAGGAATCGTAAAAGTAGGAGAAGAAGTTGAGATCATCGGTATCAGAGACACTAAAACAACTACTTGTACAGGTGTAGAGATGTTCAGAAAACTTCTTGATCAAGGAGAAGCAGGAGACAACATCGGAGCACTATTAAGAGGAATCAAAAAAGAAGACGTAGAAAGAGGACAAGTATTAGCTAAACCAGGATCAATCACTCCTCATACAGACTTCACATCAGAAGTATACGTACTAACAAAAGAAGAGGGAGGAAGACATACTCCATTCTTCACAGGATACAGACCACAATTCTACTTCAGAACAACTGATATCACAGGATCAGTAAACTTACCAGAAGGAGTAGAAATGGTAATGCCAGGAGATAACATCGAAATGACAGTATCATTAATTCACCCAATTGCGATGGAAGAAGGACTAAGATTCGCGATAAGAGAAGGTGGAAGAACAGTAGCATCAGGTGTTGTTTCTACAATCGTTAAATAATCAAAAGTTAAGGCTTGATTTTGGCCTGTAAATATGGCCAGAAACTCAAAAATAAAGCTTTTAATATTTTTAAAAGTGTGATATAATAGTACAACTTACGGAATGGCGAAGGCTAATGCCCTCGCCGTTCTAATGAAAAAAAATAACGGACTTTGAAAATCGTATAGGAGGTGCAAGGCTTTAAATGGCTTCAAACAAATTAAGAATTTATCTGAAAGCATATGATCATAAATTATTAGATCAATCTGCAAAAAAAATAGCTGATGTGGCGAAAAAATCAGGTGCTGAAATCGCAGGACCAATGCCATTACCAACGAAGATCAAAAAGTACACAGTGCTAAGATCTGTTCACGTAAACAAAGACTCAAGAGAGCAATTCGAAATGAGAGTTCACAAAAGAATGGTAGAGATCAAAAACTCAAACCAAGGAACTATCAAGTCGTTAACATCTGTTAACTTACCTTCAGGGGTGGGAATTGAAATTAAACAAGCTTAATTTTGTTTGATTTTCTTATTTTTGTAGGTTTATTATCGGTATTATTTAGCTTAATATAGATGTAGCTTACAGAATAATACAAGTTGGCAGGTGGAACCACGAGGAACAGTTGTCAACCAATATATTATTTGATGGAGGGAGAAAAAAATGTCAGGAATTTTAGGAAAGAAAATTGGAATGACTCAAATTTTCGAAGATGGAAAATTTGTTCCAGTTACAGTAGTAGAAGCGGGACCTAACTTCGTTTTGCAGAAAAAAACTTCTGAAAAAGAAGGATACTCAGCTATCCAATTAGGTTACGACGAGAAAAAAGAAAAAAACACAACTAAGCCTATGATGGGGATCTTCAAAAAGGCAGGAGTTAAGCCTTTAAGATTCGTAAAAGAGCTTAGAATGGACTCTGTAGAAGGGTATGAGTTAGGGCAAGAGATCAAGGTTGACTCTTTAGCTGAAGTTGAGTACGTAGACATTACTGGTACTTCTAAAGGTAAAGGTACTGCAGGGGTTATGAAAAGACATAACTTCAGCGGAAACAGAGCTACTCACGGGGTTTCTAGAAACCACAGACTTGGAGGATCGATCGGACAATCGTCATCCCCTTCAAAAGTATTAAAAGGGTTAAAAATGGCTGGTCAATTAGGTAACGCTGCGGTAACTGTACAAAACTTAAAAGTTGTAAAAGTTGACGTAGAGAACAATTTAATGCTGATAAAAGGTGCCGTTCCAGGATCTAAAAACGGATACTTAGTAATCAAGCCAGCTGTAAAGAAGTAATTTGAGTTTGAGGAAGGAGGAGAATAATGCCAGTTTTATTAGATATATACAATCTAGCAGGTGAGAAAACAGGAACTGTAGAAGCTATGGATGCAGTTTTCGGAATCGAGCCTAATAAAGCTGTACTGCACGAAGTTTTGACTGCTGAATTAGCAGCGGCTAGACAAGGAACTGCAGCTACAAAAACAAGAGCGATGGTAAGAGGTGGAGGAAGAAAACCTTTCAGACAAAAAGGAACTGGAAGAGCTAGACAAGGTTCTATAAGAGCGCCTCATATGGTTGGAGGAGGAGTTACTTTCGGACCTCAACCAAAATCGTACGAGAAAAAAGTAAATAAAAAAGTAAGAAAATTAGCTATAAAATCAGCACTTTCTGAAAAAGTTAAAGAAGGAAACATCGTAGTTATTGAAGGAACTATCGATACTCCTAAAACAAAAACAATAGTTGCTTTAACTAAAGCTGTGGAAGCAAACAATAAACAAATGTTTGTAGTAAACAACCTAGCTACTGAAGCTGACTTCAACTTATATCTATCAGCTAGAAACTTAGAGAATGCTGTTGTACTACAACCAAACGAACTAGGTGTTTACTGGTTACTAAAACAAGATAAAGTGATCGTAACAAAAGAAGCACTTAAAGCTATCGAGGAGGTGCTAGCATAATGACTGCTTACGATATCATTAAAAAACCAATAATCACAGAGAAATCTGAGATAATAAGAAGAGACTCTAACAGATACACATTTGAAGTTAACGTAAAAGCGAATAAAATTCAAATAAGAAAAGCTGTAGAAGAGATCTTCGGTGTTAAAGTAGAAGATGTTGCTACTTCGAACATCAAACCTGTAACTAAAAGACACGGAATGAAATTATACAAAACTCAAGCTAAGAAAAAAGCAATAGTAAAAGTAAAAGACGGAGACAAAATCACTTACTTTGAAGCTGTGTAATGAGTTTTGTAGATGATTATAGGTCTAAAATTTTCAAATGGAGGTAAAGAGGGTTATGGCAATCAAAAAGCTAAAAGCTATGACTAACGGAACTAGACATATGTCGATTCTTGTTAGTGAAGATATAGACAAAGTAAGACCTGAGAAATCTTTGACTGTGCCTCTGAAATCTGCGTACGGTAGAGACAACGCTGGGCACAGAACTGGTAGAAACAGACAAAAAGGTCACAAAAGATTATATAGAATAATTGATTTCAAAAGAAATAAATTGGATGTACCTGCAAAAGTTGCAACAATAGAGTACGATCCAAACAGAACTTCTAACATAGCGTTACTACACTATGTGGATGGGGAAAAAAGATACATACTAGCTCCTAAAGGGCTTAAAAAAGGCGACACTGTAATGGCTGGATCAAAAGCTGAATTCAAGCCAGGTAACGCTTTAAAATTAAAAGAACTTCCAGTTGGTACTCAAATTCACAATATTGAATTACAACCTGGAAGAGGTGGACAAATCGCCAGATCTGCAGGAACTGCTGCAAGACTAGTAGCGAAAGAAGGGACATACTGTCACGTAGAGATGCCTTCTGGAGAGTTAAGACTAATCCACAAAGAGTGTATGGCTACAATTGGTGAAGTAGGAAATTCTGAGCACGGACTAGTTTCAATCGGTAAAGCCGGAAGAAACAGAAATATGGGAAGAAGACCTCACGTAAGAGGATCTGCAATGAACCCAGTTGATCACCCTCACGGAGGAGGGGAAGGAAGATCTCCTATCGGAAGAAAATCACCAGTTACTCCATGGGGAAAACCTACACTTGGTAAGAAAACTAGAGGTAGAAAACAATCAGATAAGTTTATCGTAAGAAAAAGAAAATCTAAATAATTTCTGAGAGGAGGCAATGCTTAAATGGCTCGTTCATTAAAAAAAGGACCTTTTATCGATCACCACTTAAAGAAAAAAGTTTTAGAAGCAGTTGAGAGTGGGAACATAAAAGCGATCATCAAAACTTGGTCTAGAAGATCAACTATTTTTCCTGAATTCGTTGGATTAACTTTCGGAGTATACAACGGTAAGAAGCATATACCTGTTCACGTAACAGATCAAATGGTTGGACACAAATTAGGTGAATTTGCTCCAACAAGAACTTACCACGGACACGGTAAAGATGCTAAAAAAGGTAAAAAATAACAAAAAATAAATTCTTATTATAGACAGATTTATGAGAGGAGGCTTTAATAGTGGAAGCTAAAGCAGTAACACGTTTTGTGAGACTATCTCCAACAAAAGCTAGACTAGTAGCTGACTTAGTAAGAGGCAAATCAGCTCTTCAAGCTTTAGATATACTACAGTTCACAAATAAAAAAGCGGCAACAATAATCAAAAAAACATTGGCATCGGCAATAGCTAATGCGACTAACAACTTCGATATGGATGAAGAAAAACTATACGTTTCGACTATAATGGTAAACCAAGGACCGGTTCTAAAAAGAATCAAACCAAGAGCTATGGGGAGAGCGGATATCGTAAGAAAACCAACAGCTCACGTTATTGTAGCGGTAAGCGAAAAGTAAGAAGGAGGTACGAAGAGTGGGACAAAAGGTAGATCCTAGAGGACTAAGACTTGGAATCACAAGAACTTGGGATTCTAACTGGTATGCAGATAAAAAAGAGTATGCTAAATACTTTCATGAAGATATTCAAATAAAAGACTTAATCAAAAAAAGTTACTACCACGCTGGAATCGCGAAGATTAACATAGAGAGAACATCGCCTTCACACGTTGTTATCATAGTGCATACAGCAAAAGCTGGTATTGTTATCGGAAGAAAAGGTTCTGAAATTGAGTCTTTAAAAGTTAAACTACAAAAATTAACTGGTAAAAGAGTAACTATAAAAGTACAAGAAGTAAAACAATTCAACAAGGACGCAGTACTTGTTGCAGAGAACATCGCGACAGCAATCGAGAAAAGGGTAGCTTACAAAAGAGCGGTTAACCAAGCTATAATGAGAGCTGAAAGAGCTGGAGCAAAAGGAATCAAAGTAATGGTTTCTGGAAGATTGAACGGAGCTGAAATCGCAAGATCTGAATGGTCAGTTTCAGGAAGTGTACCTTTACACACGTTAAGAGCTGATATTGATTACGCAACAGCAACAGCACGTACAACTTATGGTGCTATCGGAATAAAAGTATGGATATTCCACGGTGAGGTTCTTCCAAGTAAAGAGGAAGGAGGGGAAAAGTAATCATGTTAATGCCTAAAAGAACAAAACACAGAAAAAGTTTCAGAGGTAGAATGAAAGGGAAAGCTCAAAGAGGTAACACAGTAGCTTTCGGTGAATTCGGATTACAAGCTGCAGAAGCTCATTGGATTACAAACAGACAAATTGAAGCGTGCAGGGTAGCTATAAACAGAACTTTCAAAAGAGAAGGGGACACTTTCATAAGAATCTTCCCTGACAAACCTATTACAGCAAGACCTGCTGGAGTAAGAATGGGAAAAGGTAAAGGTAACGTTGAAGGTTGGGTATGCGTAGTAAAACCTGGAAGAATTATGTTCGAGGTTAGCGGAGTTAGTGAAGAACTAGCAGTTAAAGCACTGAGAAAAGCATCAATGAAACTACCTATCGCATGTAAAATCGTAAAAAGAGAGAACGGTGGTGAGAAATAATGAAAGCCAAGGAAATAAGAGAGCTAGCAACAGAAGATCTAGTTGCAAAGTGTAAGGAGCTAAAGGAAGAATTATTCAACCTTAAATTCCAACTTTCATTAGGTCAACTAACTAATACTGCTAAAATAAGAGAAGTAAGAAGAGACATAGCTAGAATAAAAACTGTCTTAATCGAAAGATAAGAATAGAATAGTTCGGATAAACATATTTATGTAAGGAGGTTAGGATCTTGCGTAACGAAAGAAAAGTAAGAGAGGGTATCGTTGTTTCTGATAAAATGGACAAAACTGTTGTTATTATGGAAGAAGTAATGGATTTCCACCCACTTTATAAAAAAAGAGTTAAAAAGACTGTTAAATATAAAGCGCATGATGAGAACAACGTTTGTCAAAACGGTGATAAAGTGAAAATCATGGAGACTAGACCATTATCGAAAGATAAAAGATGGAGAGTTGTAGAGATATTAGAAAAAGCTAAGTAATAATTAAGCTATTTGAGAGGAGGATAACTCAATGGTACAACAACAAACAATCGTTAATGTTGCTGATAACTCAGGTGCAAAAAAACTTATGGTTATTAGAGTACTAGGTGGATCTAAAAGAAGATTCGGAAGGATCGGAGACGTAGTTGTAGCATCAGTTAAAGAAGCTATCCCTGGCGGAAACGTAAAAAAAGGAGAGGTAGTTAAAGCTGTTATAGTTAGAACTAAAAAAGAGACTAGAAGAGAAGACGGTTCATATATAAAATTTGATGACAATGCTGGAGTTGTACTTACAGCAAACTTAGAAGCTAGAGGAACAAGGATTTTCGGACCAGTAGCCAGAGAATTAAGAGCTAAAGGTTTTATGAAAATAGTATCTCTTGCGCCTGAAGTATTATAAGAGAGGAGGCAGAAATCGTGGCTAAACCTAAAGTTAAGTTTGTTCCTAACAGAATGCATGTTAAATCTGGAGATACAGTATTTGTGATCTCGGGAAAAGATAAAGGAAAAACAGGGAAAGTTGTAAAAGTATTTCCTAAAAAAGGGAAAATCATCGTTGAGGGTGTTAACATAGTAACTAAACACTTAAAACCAACTCAAATGAACCCACAAGGTGGAGTTGTTACAAAGCCTGCTCCAATTTTCTCATCAAAAGTAATGGTGTATGATGAAAAAGCTGGGAAAGCGACAAGAGTTGGATACAAAGTTGTTGACGGTAAAAAAGTAAGATACTCAAAAGTATCTGGAGAAGTTTTATAAGAAGGGAGGGAAATGTAAGTGTCTAAATACGTTTCTAGATTACACACTAAATATAATGAAGAAATCGTACCAGCTCTTATGTCTGAATTAGGACTTAAAAATGTAATGGAAGTTCCTGAAGTGGAAAAGATCGTAGTAAATATGGGAGTTGGAGAGGCTACTGACAACGCTAAATTAGTCGATGCTGCTATGGCTGATTTAACTATAATCGCTGGACAAAAGCCAGTTGTTAGAGCAGCTAAAAAATCAGAAGCAGGATTCAAACTAAGAGAAGGAATGCCTATCGGAACAAAAGTCACATTAAGAAGAGAAAGAATGTATGACTTTTTAGATAGATTAGTTAACGTGGTATTACCAAGGGTAAGAGACTTCGAAGGAGTTTCAGCTAAAGCTTTCGATGGAAGAGGAAACTACTCTCTAGGATTAAGAGACCAATTAGTTTTCCCTGAAATTGAATACGATAAAGTAGAAAAACTTTTCGGTATGTCAATTACTATCGTATCTTCGGCTAAAAACGACGAAGAAGGAAGAGCTTTAATGAAAGCCTTCGGAATGCCTTTTAAAAAATAATTAAGGAGGTAAACTTTTAATGGCTAAAAAAGCAATGGTTCAGCGTGAAGTTAAAAGAGAAAAAACAGTTGACAAATACGCTGCAAAAAGAGCTGAATTAAAAGCAAGAGCTAAAAAAGGAGATTTAGAAGCAGTGGAAGCATTATCTAAACTACCTAGAAACGCATCTCCTTCAAGGCTTAGAAATAGATGTGAAATCAATGGAAGACCTAGAGGTTACATGAGAGAATTCGGAATCTCAAGAGTACAGTTCAGACAATTAGCTGGTGCGGGTTTAATTCCTGGTGTTAAGAAATCAAGCTGGTAAAGAGATATCGAAAATAGGAAGGAGGATAATCGCAGATGTATTTAACAGATCCAATTGCAGATATGCTAACAAGGGTTAGAAATGCAAACTCAGCAATGCACGAAAAAGTGGATGTACCTTATTCTAAAATGAAGGAAGCTGTGGCTAACACATTAAAAGAAGAAGGGTTCATTTTAAACTATAAAGTAATAACTGATGGGAACAAGAAAAACATCAGAATTTATCTTAAATATGACGGTAAAGAAAGAGTAATTAAAGGTTTGAAAAGAATATCTAAACCTGGTAGAAGGGTTTACTCTTCAGTAGAAGATATGCCAAGAGTATTATCGGGACTAGGAATTGCAATTGTTTCAACACCAAAAGGAGTAATCACTGACAAAACTTGTAGATCGGAAAAAGTCGGTGGAGAAGTTCTTTGCTTCGTATGGTAATATCTAAAGTGGAGGTGTAATTAGATGTCAAGAGTAGGTAAAAAGCCTGTTGTAATACCTGCTGGTGTAGAAGTTACTATCAACGGTGTTGAAGTAACTGTAAAAGGACCTAAAGGAACTTTAAGTAAAAAATTCTATGAAGAATTAACTATAAAGCAAGAAGGCAATGAAGTTTTAGTAGAGAGACCAAACGACCTTCCTAAAGTAAGAGCATTACACGGAACAGCTAGAGCTCTTATCAATAATATGGTAGTAGGTGTATCTCAAGGATTTAGAAAAACTCTGGAACTAGTAGGGGTTGGATATAGAGCCAAAGCTGCTGGTAAAGGATTAGAGCTTTCATTAGGATACTCTCATCCAGTAATGATCGATGCTGTTGATGGAATTACTTTCACAGTTGAAGGTAACACAAAAGTTCATGTAGACGGAATCGAAAGAGAAGTTGTTGGTCAAGTAGCGGCTGATATCAGAGCTAAAAGAGCACCTGAGCCTTATAAAGGAAAAGGAGTTAAATACTCTGACGAAGTTGTTAGAAGAAAAGAAGGAAAAAAAGCGTAAGGTAGCTTAAGGTAAAGGAGGTTAACGGAGTTGTTTAAAAAAGTTGACAGAAAAGCTGTAAGAAGAAGAAAACAATCAGCAATCAGATCGAAAATTTCTGGTACAGCGGAAAGACCAAGACTAGCTGTTTTCAGATCAAATAACAACATCTTCGCTCAGTTAATTGATGATGTTAATGCTGTAACTTTAGCATCGGCTTCAAGCATAGACAAAGATCTAAAAGCTGAAGTTAAGCATGGTGGGAATGTTGAAGCTGCTAAAATGGTAGGTAAAAAACTTGCAGAAAGAGCTACAGCCAAAGGGATAGAGGTTGTGGTTTTCGATAGAGCGGGATATAAATACACTGGAAGAATCCAAGCACTAGCAAATGCTGCTAGAGAAGCTGGACTTAAATTTTAGGCAAGAGAGGAGGATAATTCTTGGCAAAATTCAACGATAAAGACAAACAATTTAGTGAAAAAGTATTGAGAATAAACAGGGTATCAAAAACAGTTAAAGGGGGAAGAAGAATCTCTTTCTCTGTATTAGCTGCTGTTGGAGATGAAAAAGGATCTATAGGATTAGGTCTTGGAAAAGCTAACGGTGTACCTGATGCGATAAGAAAAGCTATCGCAGCTGCAAAAAAAGACATGACAAAAGTTTCTATTAAAGGGACAACTATCCCTCATGAGCTAGTTGGAAGATGGGGTGGATCTCAAGTGTGGATGAAACCAGCAAGTGAAGGTACTGGAGTAATCGCCGGTTCTGCTGCAAGGGAAATCCTTGAGTTAGCAGGAGTTCACGACATCCTAACTAAAATAAGAGGGTCTAAAAACAAGATGAACGTAGCAAGAGCTACTATTGAAGGGTTAAGAGAACTAAGAACTGCAGAGGAAGTTGCAAGACTTAGAGGGAAAGAAGTTAAGGATATTTTAAGCTAGGGAGGTAAAGCAAATGGCTAAGCTTAGCATAAAGCTTGTAAAAAGCACTATAGGTAGAAAACCTAACCACGTAGCTACAGTAAAATCTTTGGGTCTTAAAAAAATGAATGACGTAGTTGAACAAGAAGCTACACCTGATATATTAGGTAAAGTGAAGTTAGTTTCATATCTATTAGAGGTAAAGGAGGTATAAGTCTGTGAATTTAAACGAATTATCACCAGTTACCCCTAGAAAATCTAAAAAAAGAATAGGAAGAGGAGAATCTTCTGGTCAGGGTAAAACAGCTGGAAAAGGACATAATGGACAAAAGTCTAGATCAGGATCTTACGTACATGTAGGTTTTGAAGGTGGACAAATGCCTCTAATCAGAAGAGTTCCAAAAAGAGGATTCTCAAATTCATTATTCAAAAAAGATTATGTAGTGGTTAACTTAGATACTTTAGAAGCTAGATTTGAAGAGGGAGCTCTTGTAAGCCCTGAATCATTAGTAGAAGCTGGAATTGTTAAAAACTTAAGAGACGGTGTTAAGATTTTAGCAAACGGAGACTTAAGTAAAAAGTTGACAATTTCTGCTCACAAAGTTTCTGCATCTGCAAAAGCTAAAATAGAAGCTGCTGGTGGATCAGTAGAAATTATTGAAGTTAAAACTTTCGCTGACGTAGCTGGAAACGCAAAAAAATAATAAAAATTTGCGGAGACACTATGTAAAACATTAATTTGGGGTGATCCTATTGGCAATATTGGAAAATTTTAATTCTAAGATTCAAGCCATTGGTAAACAACCAGATCTCAAAAAAAAGATTGTTTTTACACTTCTGATGTTTTTAATCGCTAGGGTTGGGACTCATATCCCTGCCCCTGGCGTTGACATTGAAAGACTTTCAAGCATG
This sequence comes from uncultured Ilyobacter sp., assembly GCA_963668015.2. Classification (GTDB taxonomy): domain Bacteria; phylum Fusobacteriota; class Fusobacteriia; order Fusobacteriales; family Fusobacteriaceae; genus Ilyobacter_A. Next base: position 45,330 of record CAXXCR010000008.1, read on the forward strand.
GTAGCCGGCAACGACCTTTTAGGATTCATAAACATGTTTTCAGGAGGAGCGTTCACAAGGGTATCAATATTTGCATTAGGGGTTATGCCTTACATAAACGCATCCATTGTGATGAGTTTACTGGCGGTAATAATACCTAAATTGGAAGAGATTCAAAAAGAAGGAGAATCTGGTAGAAATAAGATAACACAATGGACTAGGTATTTGACAATAGTTATTGGTTGCGTACAAGGCTTCGGAGTGTGCATGTGGCTTCAAAGTGTTGGTCTAGTTACAAGCCCTGGTTTTATGTTTGTAGTAACAACTGTAACTACACTTACAGCTGGAACAGTATTTTTGATGTGGGTAGGAGAACAGATATCTGTCAAGGGAATAGGAAACGGTATTTCTTTGATTATATTCTTAAATATAATAGCTAGAATGCCTTCGACAGTTACTCAAACTATGCAAAAGATGTCGGGGAATAAATTTTTACTGCCAGTCTTGATTATAGTTGGCTTTTTTGCGTTAATTACAGTAGCAGGAATTGTAATGTTCCAGTTGGGACAAAGAAGGGTTCCTGTTCATTATGTAGGTAGAGGTTTTAGCGGGAAAAACGGTGTCGCTCAAAACACTTATCTGCCAATAAAAATCAACTCATCTGGAGTAATGCCTGTAATCTTTGCATCGGTATTGATGATGCTACCATCACTTATAATAAATGTACTGCCTTCAGATATGCCAGGATATGTAATGATCAACAGAATGTTCCAAAGGACGCATCCTGTTTACTTGGCACTATATGCCGCTTTAATAATTTTCTTCTCATTTTTCTATACGGCAATCACATTTGACCCTGAGAAAATATCAGAAAACTTGAAGCAAGGTGGCGGAACAGTTCCTGGAATCAGACCTGGAAGGGAAACTGTTGAATACTTAGAGAGAGTAATAATGAGAATAACCTGGGGAGGAGCAATCTTTCTAGCTCTTATAGCAGTGTTGCCTATAATTATTTTTAGCACATTTAACCTGCCTGTATTTTTCGGAGGTACAGGTATAATAATCGTGGTAGGGGTAGCTTTAGACACTGTTCAGCAGATAAATGCTCACCTAGTTATGAAAGATTACAAAGGTTTTATCTAAGTTATAAATTTGGGGTTTGGAGCTTAAAATCTTTAAGCTCCATATCTCAAAGTTATAGATGGAAGAGGGCGCAGATCTACTTGGGTAAATCTGCGTTTTAAACTTTAATATACAATTATTTAAGGAGATGAGGCTAGATGAACATTATGCTATTTGGTGCTCCAGGAGCAGGAAAGGGTACTCAAGCAAAATTTCTAATTGAAAAATACGGTATCCCTCAAATCTCTACAGGGGACATACTGAGAGCTGCAATTGCCGAGGGGACAGAAATGGGACTTGAAGCTAAAAAATACATGGATGACGGGAAACTTGTTCCAGACAGCACTATTATCGGAATAATAAAGGATAGGCTTCTAAAAGAGGACTGTAAAAAAGGATTCATACTTGACGGTTTTCCAAGAACAATTGCCCAAGCAGAAGCTTTGGAAGTAATGATGGAAGAGATGGAGATAACATTAGATAAAGTAATCTCATTGAACGTTCCAGATGAACTTATAGTCGGTAGAATTACCGGAAGAAGGGTATGCAAAGCTTGCGGAGCATCTTTCCATGTTGAATTCAACCCAGCTAAAGAGGATGGAAAATGTGATTTCTGTGGAGCAGAACTTATAACAAGAAAAGATGATACTGCTGAAACAGTTGAAAAAAGACTAGAAGCTTACCATGCACAGACAGCTCCGCTTTTCCAATTTTACAGTGAAAAAGGAGTAATGACAGAGGTAGACGGAACAAAAGAAGTAGAAGAAGTAACTCAAGATATCATTAAAGTATTGGGATAGTAGAAAGAAGGGTAATATGATCGTATATAAAACAAAGGCGGAAATTGAAAGAATAAGAAAAGCCAACAAGATAATTTTCGATCTATACAACGATGTTCTGCCTGGATATATAAAGCCGGGAACATCTACTTGGGAACTGGACAAAATCATAGAAGACTATGTTAGAAGCAAGGGCGCTATGCCTGCTACAATAGGTGTAGGTGCTGAATATGGAAACCCATATCCAGCAGCATCGTGCATATCTGTAAATGATGGAGTGGTGCATGGGATACCGAGCAAGGATATCATACTAAATGATGGCGACATTGTTAGCATAGATGTTGTTACAGACCTAAACGGATATTTTGGGGATTCAGCAATAACTTATCCAGTAGGAAATATAGATGAGAATGCGAAGAAACTTTTAGAGGTTACCCAAAAGGCAAGGGAGATAGGTATAGAAGAGTGCAAGGTAGGCAACAGACTAGGTGATATAGGCTATGCCATACAAAAATATGTGGAGTCAAACGGGTTCACAGTTGTAAGAGATTTTTGTGGACATGGTGTAGGCAAATCAATGCATGAAGATCCTATGGTACCAAATTTTGGTAGAAAAGGCAGAGGATTTAGGATAGAAAATGGTATGGTGTTGGCTATAGAACCTATGGTAAATGAAGGAAGCTATAAGGTAAAAGTACTTGCCGACGGTTGGACTGCAGTGACAAAAGATGGTAAAAGATCAGCCCATTTTGAGCACTCTGTAGCAGTGTTAGATGGTAAACCAGTTATATTGAGTAACGGTGAATAATTTTATAAACCTGTGTTGGTATTACGGCAAAAAAAACTAGACTTTTTGTTAAAAAAGTGATAGACTTAATAAGTTATTTTGTTAGTTCGAGGGGGAACTATGGCAAAAAAAGATGTAATAGAATTAGAAGGTGTTATTTTAGAATCATTACCAAATGCAATGTTCAGAGTTGAACTGGAAAATGGTCATGTAGTATTAGGACATATTTCTGGTAAAATGAGAATGAACTACATAAAAATACTTCCAGGAGATAAGGTAATCGTACAGGTGTCACCTTACGATCTTTCAAGAGGAAGAATAGTCTACAGGAAAAAATAAGAGGAGGAGGGAGGCAGAATGAAGGTCAGAGCATCTGTTAAACCAATCTGTGACAAATGTAAAGTAATCAAGAGACATGGGAAAATCAGAGTGATCTGTGAGAACCCAAAACACAAACAAGTTCAAGGATAAGTTTGTTGTAAACAAATTCTGGAAAAGTTTGCTGTAAAGATATGTTGTGCTGTAGAGCCATTTCCTTGTTACACAAGGGCATATCGAGGAAAGTATTTAGCTGGTTATTATACCACGCGATATATATAATTAAGAAGGAGGAAATCTAAGTTGGCAAGAATAGCAGGAGTAGACATTCCAAGAAATAAAAGAGTAGAAATTGCGTTGACTTACATTTATGGAATTGGAAGACCAACTGCTCAAAACATTTTAAAAGAAGCAGGGGTTAACTTTGACACAAGAGTAAAAGACTTGACTGAAGAAGAAGTAGGAAAGATCAGGACTATTATTGACACATTCAAGGTAGAAGGAGATCTTAGAAAAGAAGTAAGACTTAACATAAAAAGACTTATGGATATCAGATGTTACAGAGGTCTAAGACACAGAATGAGTCTACCTGTAAGAGGTCAAAAATCAAAAACTAACGCTAGAACTGTTAAAGGACCTAAAAGACCTATTAAAAGATAATTGTCTAAAATTATAGCTTATAAATGTAAGGAGGTAGCTGGACTTGGCTAAAAAAAGAGTAGCTAGTAACAAAAAGAAAAAATTAAAAAATATCCCAGTTGGGGTTGCTCATATATATTCAACTTTTAATAACACAATCATTTCAATTACCGATAATGATGGAAAAGTGGTTACTTGGAAATCAGGAGGAACTTCTGGATTTAAAGGAACTAAAAAGGGAACTCCTTTCGCCGCTCAAATAGCAGCAGAGCAAGCAGCAAATGTTGCAGTTGAAAACGGAATGAAAAAAGTAGAAGTTAAAGTTAAAGGACCTGGTTCTGGAAGAGAAGCATCTATCAGATCTTTACAAGCTGCTGGTCTAGAAGTTACAAAAATAACTGACGTAACACCAGTTCCACACAATGGATGTAGACCACCAAAAAGAAGAAGAGTGTAGTAGCTAATTTTCGAAACATACCGGTTTTTAAGACTTAAAAAGGAGGAATCATAGTAAGATGGCAAGAAATAGACAGCCTGTTTTAAAGAGATGTAGAACTCTTGGAATAGACCCAATTGTTTTAGGGATAAATAAAAAATCAAATAGAGGTCCAAGACCTAATGCGAACACTAAATTAACAGAGTACGCTATCCAGTTGAGAGAAAAGCAAAAAGCTAAATTTATCTACGGGGTAATGGAAAAGCAATTTAGAAAATTATATGCAGAAGCAAACAAAAAAGATGGTGTAACTGGACACAACTTAATTCAATACCTTGAATTAAGATTAGACAACATCGTTTACAGACTAGGATTTGTTAAAACAAGAAGACAATCTAGACAAATTGTTGCACACGGACATGTTTTAGTAAACGGTAAAAAAGTAGATATAGCTTCATACAGAGTAAAGGCTGGAGACGTAATCTCAGTTAAAGAAGAGTCTAAAAACGTTCCACTAATCAAAGAGGCTACAGAGGAAGCTAACGCCCCTGCATGGTTAGAACTTGATAAAGCTAATTTTGCTGGTAAAGTGTTACAAAATCCAACAAAAGACGATTTGGATTTTGAATTAAACGAGGCGCTAATCGTAGAGTTCTACTCTAGATAATGAAACCTTATTATAAGGGGCTGAGCAGATGTTAAAAATTGAAAAAATAGCAAGAAATATAAATATATCCGAAATAAAAGAAAATGAATTCAACGGGCAGTACGTTGTGGAACCTCTTTACAGAGGTTACGGAAACACAATCGGTAATGCTTTGAGAAGAGTACTACTTTCATCAATTCCTGGAGCTGCTATAAAAGCAGTAAGAATAGATGGTGTATTAAATGAGTTTTCTGTTATGGAAGGGGTAAAGGAAGCTGTAACTGATATTATCCTTAACATAAAAGAAGTTGTAGTAAAAACTGAGGTTCCTGGTGAAAAGAGAATGAATCTTTTTGTTCAAGGTCCCAAAGTTATAACTGCAGCAGATATAGTTCCTGATCCAGAAATAGAAATAGTGAACCCAGACCAAGTTCTTTGTACTGTTACAACAGACAGAGAAGTTAGCATGGAGTTCCTAGTTGATACAGGTGAAGGATTTGTAGTAGCTGAGGATATAGAAAAAGAAGATTGGCCAGTTGACTTTATTGCAGTTGACGCAATCTACACACCAATTAGAAAAGTATCTTATAAAGTAGAAGATACTATGGTTGGTAGGATAACAAATTTTGACAAATTAATCCTGAATATAGAAACTGATGGAAGCGTAAATATTAGAGATGCAGTTTCATATGCGATTGAACTTTTAAAATTCCACTTGGATCCATTCTTAGATTTAGGCAACAAAATGGAACACCTAAGAACAGGGGCAGAGGAAGAGGAAGAGGAAGCTACAGAAGCTGCTTCACCTGAAAAAGACGTTCTGCAAATGAAAATCGAAGAGTTAGACCTAACTGTTAGATCGTTCAACTGTCTTAAAAAGGCAGGGATAGAAGAGGTTGGACAGCTGTCTCATCTAGGATTGAACGAGCTTCTAAAAATCAAAAATCTAGGAAGAAAATCATTAGATGAGATTCTAGATAAAATGAAAGAATTGGGATTTGATTTAACGCAAAACTCTTCGGATGCATAATTAATATAAGGAGGAAGCCTAATAATGAATCACAATAAATCATATAGAAAATTAGGTAGAAGAAGCGAGCATAGAAAAGCTATGCTTATGAACCTAACTATCTCTCTATTAAGAGAAGAGAGAATCGAAACAACTGTTACAAGAGCAAAAGAGCTTAGAAAATTCGCTGAGAGAATGATCACTTTAGGAAAAAAAGGAGATCTTTCTGCTAGAAGAAGAGCATTTGCTTTCTTAAGAGATGAAGCAACAGTTGCTAAATTATTTGGTGAGATTTCACCTAAATATGCTGAGAGAAACGGTGGATACACTAGAATATTAAGAACTGGTGTTAGAAAAGGTGACTCGGCTGAATTAGCAATCATCGAATTAGTATAATTTTGAAAGAGACCTTAGGGTCTCTTTTTTTATTTAAAATCAAATAAATTATTGAATTTCTGAGAATCTTTTTGCACACAGAGTTTCACAGAGAAATCCTTAAGTCAAAAGATTTATTCTTTGTCACGAATTACACGAATCTCACGAATGATTCAAAACCTTGAAAATTAAAGATTTTTAGTAAGCCTCTGTGAAGCTCACTCTTTTCCTCCGTGCAACTCTGTGACCAATTTTTTGACTTTCTATTCGTGATAATTAGTGCGATTCGTGACCAAAAAAGTTTTTATATCCTTACAAGAAATTCAGTAATTTATCAGGAGATCATGTGATAGATTTAGCTAGTTATAAAAGGTTCCCTATATATCATCGGGGAATCTTTTATTTTTTGAATAATATTTAACCCGAAGATTTATATTAAAAAAAATTATAGAATTTTTTTTAAAAGAAAGTCTAGATAAAATAATGGCTTAAGGCAAATATCAAAAAAAAATAGAAAAAAAATAAAAAAGAATTCTAAAATTCTTTTTATGAAAATTCAGAAATTATGTCAATTAGAAGACAGTTTTATGCTTGAAATTTTAATTCTTGAACATCTACAATTTTCATAAAAAATTATGGTAAAAAAGGATCACCAAAAAGTAAAAAAAAGCTCACGTATAGAAATTAAAAAAGGTTATGTGTTCAATAATATATCTTTTTGCAAATCAATTTTAGATCAACTGTAACCCTTGACTTTATTGGGCTAAACGAATATAATGGTATCATAAAAGATAAATAAAACAAAGGAGGAATAGAGATGATCGAGATATTAGGAACAGTATCATTAACAACATTAACACTTTTAGCAGGTTACGTTCAAAAATAATAGTTATCCAATGAGTTAAAATAAAGGAGGAATAGAGATGATCGAGATATTAGGAACAGTATCATTAACAACATTAACACTTTTAGCAGGTTACGTTCAAAAATAATAGTTATCCAATGAGTTAAAACAAAGGAGGAATAGAGATGATCGAGATATTAGGAACAGTATCATTAACAACATTAACACTTTTAGCAGGTTACGTTCAAAAATAATAGTTATCTAATGAAGAAAACAAAGGAGGGGTAGAGATGATCGAAATATTAGGGACAGTATCATTAGCTACACTAACTCTTCTAGCTGGTTATATGAACAAATAGTATAAAACTTTAGAAAGGGGAGTTTGATTTGGAAAGCGGTACGTCTGAAAATAAAAGACTGTGACTTATAGTTAGTTTTTAAAAACTACGTAAGTCACAGTCTTTTTTATTTAGGTATTTCTAAAATTTAATTGATGATCAAGTTTTGAATTATTTTTTAGATTTTCATATCTCCAAACTTTATCCATTCTTTTTTACGCATATATTCACTTATAAAAAATGATAAAATAATGGGTAGAATGAAATGCAGTATGATGACTTTTGGCATAGAAGATACCCCCATAGTCTCTATTGTAGCAAATTGTCCAACCAGTCCGCTGGTTCCCATACCTCCACCAATTCTATTGTTTTCCATTTTAAATAAAACAGTTGAAACCGGACCTAGAATAGCAGACGTTAGAATAGCAGGTAGTGCTATTACAGGTTTTTTTACTATATTGGATATTTGAAGCATAGACGTACCAAGTCCCTGCGAGATCAGTCCTGAAAAACCATTTTCACGGAAGCTGGAAACAGCAAATCCAATCATATGTGCAGCACAACCAACAGTAGAAGCTCCAGCGGCTAAGCCTGAAAGCCCTAAAGATATTGATATAGCGGCACTACTTATAGGAAGTGTAAGTATGATACCCATAAAAACAGACACAAGTATACCCATAGGGATAGGATGAAGCTTAGTAAGTGAATTTATAAAACCGCCTATTGCCACCATAAATGAAGTGATATAAGGTCCAACTAAGTTACCGGCAAAACCACCCACAATAAGAACCGCTGCCGGGATAACAACTATATTTAATTTTGTCCTGTCTTCTACCAAACGCGACACTTCTGCCCCCACAACAGCAGCTATAAGTGCCCCCACAGGCTCCCCTATTTTTAATACAGCTATTCCATCATTAAACCCAACAGTCCCAGCTCCTATGGCTCCGCATATGAGACAAGAGAATATCGACAGAGGATTTTTGGTTATACTGTAGGCCACCCCAGCTCCTATAGCCGGCCCCATCATATACTGTGCTATCTGCCCGTAAACCATGAGTGAGGATATACCGGTATATTTGCCGACCTGCTTTAATATAAGTCCTATTATAAGGGACGAGAACAGCCCCAACGCCATACCATTTAAAATTTTCGTTACATAATTGTTTAAACTTTTAAAACTACTTTTTTTACTACTTAATACTTGCGCTTTCAATTAACTTTGCTCCTTTCTTTTTCATATCTTCTAATGCAGTTTCCGAGTCATTGGGATCCAGATTGACCCCTCTGCACGCATTGGAAACAACGTAAACCTGATAACCCAAGTCCAGTGCGTCTAAAACTGTGAATTTGACGCAGTAGTCTGTTGCAAGGCCGAGTATGTAAAGAGTATCAACATCTCTTTGCCTTAGAAACTTATTTAGGTCAGTTTCATCTTTTGAGGCATTGAAAAATGCGCTGTAAGAATCTATTTTTGGATTGGTGCCCTTGTAGATTATATTTTTTATTTTTTTCAGTTCAGGATGAAGTTCGGCCCCTGGCGTCCCCTGTACACAGTGGTCAGGCCACCAAATCTGGGGTATATCCTCCAGTTTTCCCAACTCGCCGATTTTACCTCCAGAATTAGAGGCAAAACTGCCGTGGTCTGCTGGATGCCAGTCCATAGTAGCAACAACTAGATCACCCGAAGCCTGAAATTTTGATATAAGTTCATTTGTTATGGGTATAATCTCTGAAGCACCTGGTACAGCCAGACTACCGCCTTCGCAAAAGTCATTCTGGATATCTATTAATAGAAGAGCTTTTTTCATAAAAATCACCCTTTCAGAATATACTTGTTATAGGTTGAAATCGTCTAAATAAACCAGCACGGTAAAGACTGCTGTCAATACACTGCAATTATCTAAAAAAATAGTATTAACTTATGTGTTGATTAAGTAAATACTAAAAACTTGCATATGCTTCACTACCATTATCTATCGCTAATTTAGCAAGTTTTATCTGTGACAGCTTAGTATATTTTTACATAATTACTTATATAATTATAGCATATTTTAAACAAAAATTGAGCAATCTTTTTGATTTGTTTACGCTTGACATACAAAGGATAAAATGATAAAATAAACCGTTATTAATCTGCACACTTGGTGTTTCTAGGTGGGGTGGCCAAATGGTCTTCCTAGTTTTAAGCCGAGTGGAAGAAAAAAACCAAAAACACGAGGAGGAAAAAAATGGCAGTAGTAACTATGAAACAATTATTAGAAGCTGGGGTACACTTCGGACACCAAGCTAAAAGATGGAATCCTAAAATGGCGAAGTACATCTTCACTGAAAGAAACGGAATCCACGTAATCGACTTACACAAATCTTTAAAGAAAATCGAGCAAGTTTACGGCCTAGTAAGAGAGTTATCAACTGACGGTAAAAAAGTTCTATTCGTTGGAACTAAAAAACAAGCTCAAGAATCAATCAGAGAGCAAGCTACAAGAGCTGGAGCTTTCTACATCAACAACAGATGGCTAGGGGGAATGTTAACAAACTTCCAAACTATCAAAAAAAGAGTTGAAAGACTTAAAAATCTAGAAAAATTAGATGCAGACGGAACTTTAGATCAAGTTTACACTAAAAAAGAAGCTTCTCAACTTAGAAAAGAGATGGCTAAACTATCTAAAAACTTAGGTGGAATCAAAGATATGGAAGAGCTTCCAGGAGCTATCTTCATCGTAGACGTTAAAAAAGAAGCACTAGCTATAACAGAGGCTGTAAAACTTGGAATCCCTGTAATAGCTATGGTTGATTCAAACGTAGATCCAGATCCAGTAACTTATCCAATTCCTGCAAACGACGATGCAATCAGATCAGTTAAGCTAATCTCAACTATCATTGCAAATGCAATCGTTGAAGGTAATCAAGGTGCAGAAGAAGAAACAACTGAAGAAGTTGCAGTAGTAGCAGAAGGATCAGCTAAATAAGATTTTAAACTTAATGGAATTGAGTACTAGTACTCAATTCCTTGCATTATAAAATTAGAGGAAAATAATAGGGAGGAAATCAGAAAATGGCAATCACAGCTAAAATGGTAAAAGAGTTAAGAGATAGAACTGGAGCTGGAATGTTAGATTGTAAAAAAGCTCTAGGAGAAGTTGACGGGGATATAGAAAAAGCAATTGACTACCTAAGAGAAAAAGGGATAGCTAAAGCAGCTAAAAAAGCTGGAAGAACTGCAGCAGAAGGGTTAATCTTCGACGGTGTTTCTGCAGACGCTAAAACAGCAGTTGTACTTGAGTTCAACTCAGAAACTGACTTCGTTGCTAAAAACGACGAGTTCAAAAATTTCGGGAAAGCTTTAGTAGAGCTTGCAGTAGCTGACGATGCTATCAATACAATAGAAGAATTAAAAGCAGCTGAAATTAACGGAGAAAAAGTTGAAACATCTTTAACAGCTTTAATCGCTAAGATCGGGGAAAACATGGATCTTAGAAGACTTCAAAAAGTAAAAACAGAAGGATTTGTTTCAACTTACAACCACTTAGGTGGAAAACTAGGAGTTATCATCGAAATGACTGGTGAAGCTACTCCAGAAAACGTAACAAAAGCTAAAGACATTGCAATGCACGTAGCTGCAATGGACCCTAAATACCTAAGCCAAGAAGAAGTTACAACAGACGACTTAGACAAAGAAAAAGAGATTGCTAGAAAGCAACTTGAAGAAGAAGGAAAACCTGCAAACATCATTGAAAAAATCCTAGAAGGAAAAATGAGAAAGTTCTACGAAGAAAACTGCTTAGTTAAGCAAAAATTCGTTAAAGATGATAAAGTAACAGTTGAAAAATACGCTGGAGACATCAAAGTAGTATCATTCAACAGATACAAAGTTGGAGAAGGAATAGCTAAAGAAGAAGCAGATTTCGCAGCAGAAGTTGCAGCACAACTTAAAGGTTAATCAACAATTATAGAGAGGATGCGACTTTTGCATCCTCTTTTTTTAGGAAAGGGAGGTCAGGATGAAACCTGTATACAATAGAATTTTGTTGAAATTAAGCGGGGAAGCCCTAATGGGAGACCAGGAATTCGGAATCTCTTCAAAGGTTATAGGTTCTTACGCAAAGCAGATAAAAGAAATCGTCGAGCTAGGCGTAGAAGTTGGAATAGTTATCGGCGGAGGGAACATCTTCAGGGGACTGTCAGGAGAAGACCAAGGTGTGGACAGGGTAACTGGAGATCATATGGGTATGTTGGCAACAGTAATCAACTCACTTGCACTTCAAAATGCAATTGAAAAACAGGGGATACCTACAAGAGTTCAAACAGCTATAGACATGCCTAAGATAGCAGAACCGTTTATCAAAAGAAGGGCTCAAAGACACCTTGAAAAAGGAAGAGTAGTAATTTTCGGTGCAGGAACAGGAAACCCTTACTTCACAACAGATACAGCTGCTGCACTTAGAGCTATAGAGATAAATGCAGATGTTGTGGCAAAGGCTACCAAGGTAGACGGGATATACGACAAGGACCCTGTAAAACATTCTGACGCTAAAAAATATGAAGAAGTTACATATAATGAGGTACTTAACAAAGGTCTTAGAGTTATGGATGCCACAGCAATATCACTTTGCCGTGAAAACAATTTCCCTATTATAGTTTTCGATTCTTTGACAGAGGGAAATATCAAGAAAATGGTACTGGGAGAAAATATAGGGACCAAAGTAGTTATAGAAGAGTAGGCTTCTTGAAAAAATATAAATTAAGTTGTATTATTATATAGGATATTATATATTAAAACAGGAGGAACAAAGATGGTAGATCATTTGTTAAATGAAGCAGAAGAAAGAATGGAAAAGGCTATAGAGAGCACTAAACATAAATTTGCATCTATAAGAGCCGGAAGAGCTAACGTATCTATGCTAGACGGGATAAAGGTAGAGCAATATGGTTCTGAGATGCCTTTGAATCAAGTGGGAAACGTATCAGCTCCAGAGGCTAGACTTTTAGTTATAGATCCATGGGACAAATCTGTAATTCCTGTGATAGAAAAAGCTATACTTGCTTCTAACTTAGGGCTTACTCCTAACAATGACGGAAGAGTTATCAGACTTCAAATTCCTGAGTTAACGGCAGATAGAAGAAAAGAGTATGTTAAACTTGCTAAAACTGATGCAGAAGCAGGAAAAGTAGCAGTTAGAAATGTAAGAAAAGATATAAACAACAAACTTAGAAAACTTGAAAAAGATGGAGAAATTACTCAAGATGATTTAAAGGCAAATGAGGATAAGACTCAAAAATTAACAGATAAATATATAAAGGAAGTAGAAGATCTGTTTGCCAAAAAAGAAAAAGAAATCACAACAGTATAGGAGAAAGCTTAGGCTTTCTCTTTTTATTTAATATATAATTTTTTAAAACTTCGAAGAAAGTATTGAATTTATCAGGCATACTTTCTTTGCTTGTCCAAACAAAGTATCAAAGGAACGACACCCATAAGATTAATGAAACTTGTAAAAATAAATTTTACAAGGACTAGAAAATATATTCGTTTCTCTCATTATTTTCTAAGTCTACTCACTTCTAAACTAACTTTCTATTGAAATATAGTCGGCAAGCCTCCTTATTTCAATGAAAGTGGATTTCGGAAGATGATTTTTTAACATAATTTTTTAAACGGGTTTAAATTCAAGAGCGTTAGAAGCTATTATTTCTAAGCATTTTGGCCATTTAAATAATCAGCGTTAAGAAAGGTCGAAGAGAATCCGTAGAAATAAATTGACTGTTTGAACTGAGTGAGTTTCGATTTTTTCTAGGATTTTAGAGATATTTTAGCTGATTTTTCACAGGCCTTGATTTTTCTTTGTTACTTTCTTTCCATCAAGGAAAAGAAAGTAAGGTTCTTATAAAATCAGTAGTTTATTTAAAAGTTCAGTAAAAAACCTGTTTTTGTGACTTTAAATTTAGAGAGCTTTGTAGGTGAAGATAATTATCATTAGAATAGGAGTTCAGCTCCTTTTTTATTTGCCAGGTAACAGGATCAAATATTCCTGGAAAAAAGGGGCTCTATATGCTAAAATGAAGTAAAAGTCTTTTTTACAAAGAGGAGAATATATGGATATAGATAAAATTCCTGAACATATAGCGATAATAATGGATGGCAATGGCAGATGGGCCAAGAAAAGGTTTATGCCAAGGAATATGGGGCATCGAGCAGGGGCCAATACACTTATGGAGGTAATAAAACACGCTGGTGAACTTGGGGTTCGATATGTTACCGTGTATGCCTTTTCTACAGAAAATTGGAAAAGAAGCGATGATGAGGTCAACGGACTAATGAAGCTTTTCACCGAGTACCTTAAAAAGGAAAGAGATAACTTCATAAAAAACGGAGTCAGATTATTGGTTAGCGGTAGAAGGGAAAAAGTCCCGCAAAATCTTTTGGAAATAATAGATAAAACCTTAGAAATGACTCGGGAATGCAAGAATATAACACTTAATATAGCTTTTAACTACGGCGGAAGGGCTGAGATTGTTGATGCAGTTAACAAAATTTTAAAGTCAGGTAAGAAAAGCATAAGCGAAGAGGAGTTTGGGAAATATATGTACAATGATTTGCCGGATCCTGAACTGCTTATAAGGACCAGCGGTGAAATGAGGATATCAAATTTTTTACTTTGGCAGATAGCGTATTCAGAGATATATGTGACTGATGTTTTATGGCCTGATTTCAATAAAAAAGAACTGGAAAAAGCAATAAGGGTATACCAAAATAGAGATAGAAGATTTGGGGGCGTTAAAAATGAGGAGTAGACTGATAGTTGCGTTAATATTCATACCTCTTTTAATATATATTTTGCTAAAAGGGGATATATTACTGCTGCTATTTACAAATATAGTAATTGGCGGGTCTTTGTATGAATTTTATAAAATGATGGAGGGTAAGGGTGTAAAAGTTTACAAAATGACGGGTCTGGTTTTAGGCCTATTAATTCCAAACCTTTTTTACCTACACTACAATGGCTCAGGTATCAGCGAGTATATTCATCCTATGATAGTATTCATAACGATGACATTTATACTTGTTCGTGTGTTGAAAAATCAGGTTGAAAATTCCACAAGGGACATCAGCTATACAATATTCGGAGTGCTGTATGTATCGTTTTTATTTTCGCATATAATAGCTATAAAAAATCTTCCAATGGGAAGTCAGTGGATATTGACAGCTCAGTTAATGGTGTGGGCTTGTGATTCAATGGCTTATTTTGTTGGAATGTCTATTGGAAGAAAATTTTTCAAAACAGGGTTTTCAAAAGTCAGTCCAAAAAAATCTGTGGAAGGAGCCATAGGTGGAGTGACTGCAGCTGTTTTGGCGGTATTTATATCCCGTTATTTGTTAAAATTTGAGGGTGTAGATATCGGTGTTCAGAATCTAGTACTTTTGGGGATTATTGTAGGAGTAGTGGCTCAGATAGGTGATCTCGGAGAATCACTATTTAAGAGGGAGTTTGAAGTAAAAGACTCAGGAACCATATTAATGGGGCACGGTGGGCTGTTGGACAGGTTTGACAGCATGATTTTTGTACTGCCTACCCTGTACTATTTTCTTAAATTTTTTATATTTTGATTTTTTTAGGAGGAAACATGAAGAATATCTGTATCCTGGGTTCTACTGGGAGTATAGGTAAAAATGCATTGGAGATTATAGAAAATAGCAGCTCTTATAATATAGTAGGGCTGAGTGCACATAGAAATCACAGACTTTTAATAGAGCAGATAAAAAAATTCCAGCCAAGATATGTTTCTATTGGAACCGAAGAAGGATATCGGGAGCTGAAAGCAGCATATCCAGATCTGGAGGTCTACTTTGGAAATGAAGGACTCAGAACGCTTGGAGCTCTGGATGAAACTGATATAATACTCACTGCAGTCAGCGGCTCTGTGGGAATAGAGGCTACTATAGAGGCTATAAAAAAAGGGAAAAGGATAGCACTTGCAAATAAGGAAACAATGGTTGCAGCAGGTGATTTAATAAACAAATTAATAAAAGAGTACGGGGCAGAGATAATTCCGGTGGACAGTGAACATTCGGCAATATTTCAAGCTCTTTTGAGCGGTAGAGTGGATGAGGTGTCAAAGCTCATAATAACTGCCAGCGGGGGAACTTTCAGGGGTAAAAAATTAGATGAACTGAGAGAGGTTACGGTAGAAGATGCATTGAAGCATCCAAACTGGTCAATGGGGAAGAAGATAACCATAGATTCTTCTACACTTGTAAACAAGGGTTTAGAAGTGATAGAAGCGCATCAGTTATTCGGACTTCCGTATGACTGTATAGATGTAGTCATACATCCACAAAGTATAATACACTCAATGGTGGAGTTCAGAGACCGGTCCATTATAGCTCAGATGGGTGTTCCCGATATGAAGGTTCCTATACAGTATGCATTTACATATCCAAAACGTGAATCCAACAGCATACTGGAAAGTCTTGATCTTCTTAAGTTTTCACAACTTAGTTTTGAAAAGGTAGACAGCGAGGTGTTTAAGGGAATTGAGTATGCTCTTTATGCAGGTAGAGAAGGAAAATCAATGCCGCTTGTATACAATGCTTCGAATGAAGTGGCTGTCGACCTGTTTTTAGAGGGGAAAATAAAATTTTTAGACATATACAGAGTAATAAACCAAGCTATGGAAAAGCATAAAACTGTTGAAATCCTTGATTTGGATATCATAACAGAACTCGACAGAGATATAAGAGAGAGAATAATAAAAAAATATACCTAAAATTTAATAAAATAGTAATAAAATATATATATAGGAGAAAATAAATGGGAAAACTCATAGTTATAGAGGGAACTGATTCCAGTGGAAAACAAACTCAAGCTGAAAACTTATATATGAGGCTGAAAAGTGAAGGGAAAAAGGTTATGAAGGTATCATTCCCTAATTATGAAAGCCCATCATCAGCGCCTATAAAAATGTACCTGAGCGGTGAATTCGGCAAGAAACCAGAAGACGTAAACCCGTATGCATCCTCAACAATGTACGCAGTGGACAGGTACGCGTCGTTTAAGACTATCTGGGGTGAATTTTATAAAAATGGGGGGATAGTAATATCGGATAGGTATACTACTTCTAACATGATACATCAGGCATCTAAAATAAACAATGAAAAAGAAAAGGATGCATATTTAGAATGGTTAGAAGACCTGGAGTTTGAGAAAATGCAGATACCTAAGCCTGATTTAGTTGTGTTTTTAAATATGCCTACAGAAATTTCCGGCGATCTTATGAGCAGCAGGAAAAACAAATTTACCGGTGAAGCTGAGAAAGATATACATGAGCAGGATACGGAATATTTGAGAAAGTCATATGAAAACGCCTGTGGCATAGCATATAAATATGGGTGGGAAGAAGTCAGTTGTGTTAAAGATAGGGAGCTCAGAAGCATAGGTGATATCTCAGAAGAAATTTACAAGAAAGTAAGTAAACTCATCTAATCCCTAGTGGGAGGCGAGTAAAATGAGGTATATCTTATTTTTATTAATGATAATGATTGTTTCCTGTACAGGACTTTATGTGGAAGAAACACCCGAGGATGTTTACATAGAGACTTCAAATACAGAAGATCTTGACAGAATAAGCAGGAAATACAGGGAATTTGACGAAAGCTTTGAATATGACATAGATGAACTGAGGATAGACGGAGAAAAAGAGCTAGAACTTGAAGATATTTGGGAAAGATAATATTGTGCACAAGTTAAGATTAAATCATCTGAGGGGGCGGCATGAGTATATTAATTACTGTATTTATCTTAGGAATAATCATATTTATTCATGAATTAGGACACTTTTTAGCAGCAAAGTATTTTAAAATGCCAGTATCTGAATTTGCTATAGGAATGGGACCTAGGCTGTTTTCCCTGGAAAGAGGGGGAACAGCCTATTCGATTAGATCAATACCGATGGGGGGATTTGTAAATATAGAGGGAATGGAAGTTGGGAGCAAAGTTGAAAACGGTTTCAACACTAAGAGTCCTTTTCAAAGGTCTGTAGTCCTCTTTGCCGGAGTTTTTATGAACTTTTTATTGGCTTTTGTAATAGTATTTACAATGATAATGGCTGCGGGAAATGTCCAGCAGAGTGATGAGCCTGTTGTTGGAAGGATACTTGATACATCACAGGCATATGAGATTTTGAAAGATGGAGACAGATTTGTAGAGTTAAAAGGAGAAGAGGTAAATACCTGGTCAGATATAAGCAGAATAATCGGGGGTAATACCAGCGAGGAAATTGAAGCCAAGATAACGCGTGTTGGAGAAACTATGGACGTAAAGTTAAAACTTTCCTATGATGAAAAACGGGAAACCTACGTAATAGGTATATTGCCGGTATACGAAGTTGAGAAATATTCTTTTTTCAAGGGTCTGTCGGTGTCATCTCGTACCTTTATAGAGCTGTTTACTCAGACTATTGAGGGAATAAAGATGATATTTTCAGGAAAGGTGAAGGCTGAGGAGATATCTGGGCCAGTTGGAATGATAAAAATAGTAGGACAGATATCAAAAGGCGGTGTATTGGTTTTGGTATGGCTTACGGCTTTACTTTCTGTAAATATAGGTATATTCAACCTACTGCCATTTCCTGCTTTGGATGGTGGAAGGATAATATTTGTCATACTTGAAATTTTCGGCGTAAAGGTAAATAAAAAATTGGAAGAGAAGTTTCATACACTAGGGATGCTGCTTCTCATATTTTTGATAATTCTGATAACCTTCAACGACCTGAAAAAGTTCTTTTAAATAGGTGGGGGAATATAAATTATGATAGAAGAGAAACACTTGTGGTACCCGTATGCACAGATGAAGACGATGAAAGAACCATATGAAGTTGAGAGCGCAAAGGGGATATATATAAATACAAGCGACGGGAAATCACTTATAGACGGTGTGTCGTCATGGTGGTGCGCGGTACACGGGTATAATAATGATGAAATGAACGAAGCTATAATAGAACAGATGAAGAAGTTTTCCCATATAATGTTGGGGGGCTTGACGCATAAACCAGCAAAGCTTTTGGCGGACAAACTGGTGGAAATAACACCGGAAGGATTAAACCACGTCTTCTTTTCAGACAGCGGTTCAGTTGGGGTAGAAGTGGCTCTGAAGATGGCCATACAGTATTTTTCCAACAAGGGTAATTCAAGAAAGACGAAGTTTGTCTCTCTTGAAAACTCATACCACGGAGACACATTCAAAGCTATGGAGATTGGTGATGACGAGGATTTCCACGGGGCATTTATAAACATATTCAGAGATGTAGTGCATGCACCTGCCCCAAAACCTGGATATGACCTGCCTGAATACCAGGTTATGGAAGACATAGACAAACTTGAAGATATTTTCAGGGAACACCATGAGGAGCTAGCGGCATTTATTGTGGAACCCCTTATACAGGCTGCAGGCGGATTCAACTTTTACAGTCCGAAGTATTTAAACGAGGCAAGGAAGCTTTGCGACAAGTACGATATACTCTTTATATTTGACGAAGTGGCAACAGGGTTTGGAAGAACAGGAAAACTTTTTGCTATGTCCCATACCGATATAGTACCTGATATAGTGGTGCTTGGAAAGGCTCTTACAGGTGGGTATACGGGTCATGCAGCAACAATAACAAAAACCAGGGTATTTGAATCTTTTTATGGTAATACCTATGAAGAGGCTTTTATGCATGGACCGACATTTATGGGAAATGCCCTTGCCTGTTCGGCGGCTTTGAAAAGTCTTGAGATATTTCACAGGGAAAAATATCTGGAGAAGATAAATAAAATTCAAAAGATACTCAAGGATGAATTGTCTTCCATTGATTCAGAAGAAATAAAAAGCATCAGAGCTTTCGGTGTAACAGGAGTAATAGAGGTAAATGACGGAGAGTATTTAAAAGGATTCCAGGAATTTGCATATTCCAGAGGTGTATGGCTGAGGCCTTTTGGGAACTACCTTTATACAATGCCGGCATACATAATAAGTGAAAATGACCTAAAAAAGGTTATCTCTGTTATGAAAGAGTGGTTTTCAAAATAGGGCTCCAACAGGGAGTCCTCCAATTCAAAACTGTTTAAATCTATTAGGGATCTATTCAGAAGAAATATTAAAAAAAATTAATCTTTTTTAACCTTAAAATTAGTTCAAAAAAATCCAAAAAACCTTTATAATATAAGAGATCTGTTTTTGTTTAAATTTTAACATAATTCGGTCTATATTTTGATAGTTGTGACACAGATGATTTTTTACATTTTGTATAATTTGTGAATAACTGCTGTTTAAAATTAAAAAAAATAAAGGAAACAAGCTTTATATCGGTATGATTTACTTAAAGATGGAAATTAAAAAAACGGGAGGAGGTGCAGATTTATGACAAAAAAAGAACTTCTTTTGGAGAACGCAGAAAGACTGTTTCATGAAAATGGATTTTACAACACAACCGTTGAAGAGATAACTAAGGAAAGCGGAGTGGCAAAGGGGACTTTTTACACTTATTTTAAAGCTAAAGAGGATATATTAGTCTACTTTTTAAATAGGAGATTGATTGAGGTACAAAATCAGATAAGAAGGATAAGAGATTTTGATATGCCGCTTGAGAAAAAAATAAAGTATATAATAAAAGAAACCCTTATGGATGCTTTGGAAACCCCCCAGTTTTTTTTGATGAAGTTAAAATTTTTAAATCTGAAGCAAGAAAATGAAACTACAGAATTAAAGGCGTTTAGGCACAATATCCTGTATACAAAAGTTAAGATAGTAGAAGATATATTGATGAGCAAGCAGGAAGAACTATCTGACGAGGTTAAGGATAGGGTTTCGGATTTGGCTGTTATATTTTACAATATGCTTCAAAGACATATCTACAACTTGATTGTGGGAGGTTTTGAGCTCATAGAAAATGTAAATGTTAGAGATGATGAAAATTTTAAGAAAAGGGCAGCGTCTTTGGATATAGAAGTTGAAGTTGAATTTTTATACACGCTTTACTGTAACGGTATAATAAAGAAGTGATAAATATATATTGACTTTTAAGTCACATAATGCTAGGATATATGTGACTTAAAAGTCATTTTTTTATGCAAGATTTTGACTGGTGGGTCATATTTTTTTATTATGCCGTGACCGATAGGTCACTTGGTTGTTTAATAGGGGTGAGATATGGAAAAAAATATAAGGGAAAGCCTGATTGAGAGCGCCCAGAAGCTTATAGCAGAGAAAGGGTACCACAAAACCAGAGTAGAGGATATAACAAGAAGCAGCGGGGTAGCCAAGGGTACTTTTTATAATTATTTTAGTTCAAAAGAAGACCTGGTGGCGACCTTTTTAAGAGAGATGATGGAAAGATATATTGAAATATTGAATGCCATTGTGGATGAAGAAATAAGTTTTAGGGAAAAGCTGAAGAAGCTGATGGGGATAGAGCTGACTATGATTAGCCAAAAACCTGGATTTTTTATGACTATTATGGAGCTGAAGAGACTAAGAACCAGCGAAAAACCTTTACTTAAAGTAAAAGAGGAGTTAAAGGATGTAAAAGAAGCTAGAGTATACAATATATTTGAAAAACTTTTTAGGATGCACGAAGAAGATATTAGAGAGGAATATAGGGATAAAATCCTAGAGATTGTATATCTTTTGGCGAGTTTTACAGTAGGGTTTATAATGGTGCGTTTGGACAGGTACATAGAGACGAGAGATAATGAAAAAGAATTTAAGGTAGGGGAAATCGAAGAGGTATTTAAATCGATAAACATAGAAGATGAAGTTGAACTTTTGAGTTCTATTTATATAAGGGGAGTATTGAAAGGGGAGGAATAATGAAGATAGTAGTGGCAGCAAGCTTTTTATTATTGTCAATGTACAGTTTTTCCATGGACCTTGGCTTAGAAGAGGCTGTAAAAAAAGCATATAAATATAACTACAGCATAAAACAGACGGAAAAAGAGCTTGAAAACAGCAATCTGAGCATAAAGGAAGCCTATAAAGGAGCTCTTCCTCAAATAGATTTGAGTTCCTCATACAGCGGCGAAGAAAACGTCGGCACAGAAAGCTCCGGTACCGGTAGTGAGGATTTTGGATTTAGTTCAGGAGTAACATTAAGCCAGCCGATATATACAGGCGGAAAAACAAGAACGGCAATAAAAAGTGCAAAAATTTATAAAGCACTTTATGAAAACAGGTATGAGGAATCTAAAAAAAATATAAGGCTTGAAATAGTAGAAAAATATGCTGATATTTTGAAGCTCCAAGATCAGTTGAGTGTAGCTAAAAAGTCATGGAAAGAAAGACAGGAAAGCTATAAAAGAGTAAATAAATTTTATGAGCTTAAAATGGTTCCTAAAACTGAAGTTTTAAAGTTGGAGGCGGCACTAAGTGAAGCCGAAGCATATATAATAGATACAGAAAATAGAATAAACGTAGCTAAGCTAGAGCTCAAGAAAGATACGGGAATTAGCTATGAAACTGATATAAATCTTAAAAGGCTGAATATTACAAATTATAGTTTAGCAAACTTAGATTTATCCGAGGATATAAAAACAGCCTTGAACAAAGGTATAACAGCAAAACTCAATAAATATAATACGCAGCTGACAAAAGCCAATGAAGTTACAGCAAGATCTGAATTTATGCCAAAGATAGACTTCAACGTGTCGTATTCTACTTATGACCAAGACACTGCACCTGAAACTTCTTTTTCGGATTCCGTTGACGGCGACTGGCAGTGGACGGCTGGGTTAAATCTTACATGGAATATATTTGACTGGGGTAAAAACCTAGATGCATACAAAAGGTCTAAAAATGAATCTAAAATAGCAAGCTACCAAGAGTTAGATGCTTTGGACAAGCTGGAAGTGTCTATAAGAACAGCCTATGCTGATGTTGAAAATTTTGAAAAGCTCATAGAAGTAAGAAAAAAATCACTTGAAAGCGAAAGAGAAAATTTTAAATATGAAAAACTAAGGTATGAAAACAGCATAATAGACACAATAGATTATTTACAGGCTGAAACAAATTTGAGACAGGCCGAAGTGAACTATTCCGACACTGTTCTGGAATATTTTGCAGCGTATGAAACTTATTTGAATCTGATAAACTAATGAAATAATCGTTGTTGGAAGGGTTTGGGGATTTTTACTTAAAATATCCAGGTTATAGATAGATTGAAATTAATATCCAGGAAATATCCGGATTGTATATTAATAGTATGGGGGAGTGAAAAAGTGAAAAAAAATATAGTTTTTTTGTTGGCGATATTGATGCTTTATGCATGTGGTGCAGATAAAAAAGGTGAACCGGAAAAACCGAAAGAAATTGCAAAATTAATAAAAACTATTGAACTCAGTATGACGGATATAACCAAGACAGCAGTTACAAATGCAGAAATTCAGCCTATAGAAGAGGTTACAGAAATCTCTGAATTTAAAAATGCAACAGTTGCAAAAATAAATTTCAAAAACGGAGATAAAGTAAAAAATGGGGAAATAATACTGGTTTTGGAGGATGAAGATATAAAGTCTGCTTATCTTTCTTCAGAAGCAAATTATATAGCTGCGAAGGCTAATTATGAGAGAGTGGAGAAATTTGCAGAAGACGAGACTAAAAATAACCTTGAAAACGCCAGGGCGGAACTGGTGAATGCAAAAGAAAGTTTAGAAGCGAATAAGAAATCATACGAAGAGGCAAAACTTAATTATGAAAAATATAAAAAGCTGTATGATCAAGAGCTTATATCTGAAACTGAATTGTTAAGTTATGACACAAGATATAGAAGCGCAAAAGCTACTTATGAGACTTCTTTGAAAGGAAGAGTCGGACAAGCTGAAAAAAATTATGAATTGTACAAAAGTTATGTAGATGAAAAAACCTGGAAATATGACATAGAGAATGCGAAAGCCAGCTACCTTGAGGCTAAATCAAAATACCTTGCAGCCAAGGATGATTATGATAAGTTGTTTGTAAAGTCCAAGATAGACGGAGTAGTGACTGACATGGAACTTAAGCTTTATGAAAAAGTAGCTGAAGATCAAGAGATTTTAACAGTGGTATCACAAGATAAAATGAAAATAGAGGTAGGGGTATCCGGAAAGGATATAAATGGTCTTTCCAAAGGCAGCAAAGCAAAAATATATGTGGAAGATTTAGGAAAAGAATATGAGGGAACAGTGTATGAAATCAACCCCGTTGCAGACAGTGAAACGAAAAAATTTGGGATAAAAATTTATCTTGAAAATCAAAACGGAGAAATAAAAAAAGGGATGTATGCAAAAGCTGTTGTGGAAACAGGCTTGAAAAAAGGATACCTTGTTCCCAAGGGCGCAATAATAGTCAGAGATCTTTTTACTTATGTTGTTATTAATGAAAATGGGAGAGCAAAACTTCTGAAGGTGGATTTGGGAGTAGAAAATGGTAGTAAACAGGAGATAATCAGCAGTGAACTAAAAAAAGGCGTGAAGGTTATTATAGAGGGACAGTACCTGTTGTCTAACGATGATTTAGTAGAAGAGGTGAGTTAGTAATGGCTTCATTATCGGAATTTTCAATAAAAAGACCTGTAGCAACAACCATGATAATTATATCGATGGTAGGATTCGGTCTTCTTGCAATATTTCAACTACCTATGGCTCTTTTGCCTAACTTTAATATACCTGTTGTGGTTGTTAGTACAAGCTGGGTAGGAGCCTCTCCGGAAGATGTGGATAAGCTTATAACCAGGGAAATAGAGGATATAGTACCGAATATTGAGGGCGTCAAGAAGTATACTTCTACTTCTAGTTTGAACAGCTCAGTTGTAGTGGTTGAGTTTGATTACGGTATAGACGCTGACGATAAAGTGGATGAAGTACAAAGGGAAGTCACGAAAATAATAAATGACCTGCCTACAGATGCGGACACTCCGATAATATCAAAGGCTTCTGTTGGTGCTGAATCTGTAATATCTGTGGAGCTTTCCGGAAAGGACCTTATAGAGCTTAGGACTATAGCGGATACTCTTATAAAGCCAAGGTTTCAGAGGATCGAAGGTGTAGGTGCAGTAGATATATTCGGAGGACTTGAAAGGGAGATACTCGTAGAGTTAAACCCCGAAAAACTTGAAAATTTTAACTTAGGTGTCTCCGATGTTGTAAGCTTATTAGAGCAGTCGACGATAAACCTTCCAGCAGGAAATATAAGAGATGGAAACAAGGAGTATATAGTAAAAGTTGAGGGGGAATTGGAAACCCTGGAACAGGTAAAAAATGTAATTATAAGGAACAGCGATGGGAAAATTCTTAGGCTTAAAGATTTAGCCGATGTAAGGCTGACGACTAAGGATATTGATTCCTACAATAGGGTAAACGGGAAGGAAGCTCTGACCTTAAATGTAAGTAAAACAGATGACGGTAATGCTGTTAGTATAGCGGATAAGATAAAATCTGAAATAGAAGATTTAAAATCATATCTCCCTGCAGGTACAGACGTTAATATAGGATTTGATTCATCTGAATTTATAAAAAATTCATTAAACACAGTAAAAAATAATGCCATTACCGGTCTAGTATTGGCGTCTATAATACTGTTTGTATTTTTAAAGGATATAAGAGCTACATCTGTAATCGCCATGGCCATCCCGACGTCTATAGTATTTACATTTGGACTGCTTTCAATAAAAAATATATCACTTAATCTGATATCCCTTATGGGTCTTTCTTTGGGGGTAGGGATGCTGGTCGACAACTCAGTTGTTGTACTGGACAATATATTCAGGCATATGAGTGAACACAGAAAACCTTCTCAAGAAGCGGCAAGAGACGGTGCCAGTGAGATGGCTCTACCGATACTTGCTTCTACAGCAACAACAGTGGCAGTGTTTTTACCGATAATATTTAAAGAGGGGCTTGCAAAAGAAATATTCCATGATATGTCATTTTCGATTACGTTTTCACTATTGGCTTCACTTATAATAGCACTTACCTTTGTACCGATGGTGTCCAGTAAAGTATTGAGGCTTGAAAAGTCCTTAAATTCCGAGGGAAGAATTTTAGGTGTTGTAAAAAGTTTTTATTTAAAATTTTTGGATGTTTCTATGAAGCACAGGATAAAAACCTTGATAGTAACTGTATTGGTCTTTGTAAGCTCGCTGATGATAGCAGGTAGAATAGGTGGAGAATTTATGCCTACCCGTGATGAAGGGCAGTATACAATAGTGGCAGAGACGCCTAGCGGAGTTGAGGTAGATTTCTCAGATCAGATTGCAAAAAAACTGGAAGAGGTAGTTAAAAATGACGAGTATACAGTAAAATACAGTGTCAGTACGCAAGCTGAAAGTGTTGTAGTTAATGTTGATACACCAAAAAAGTTTGAAAGGGATGCAAGTATATTTGAAATAGCAGACGGTATAAGGGATAAAATAAAAGATATTCCTGATGTCAACTTGAATATAGTGTATGAATACGGAAGAGGACCGGAACAAGGAAGAGATATACAGTTTAACCTGAATTCGAATAATTTTTCTCAACTGCAGCAATTTTCTGAGAAGGTAGAGGAAAAAATGTCTCAGATGCCTGGCTTGGTAGATATAAAGTCATCAGACGAAGGCGGAAACCCAGAGGCAAGAATAGTAATTGACAGAGATAAAGCCCAGTATTACGGAATAAGAGTGACGGATATAGCTCAGATGGTCAGCTACCAGATATTGGGTAGTAGGGATCAGGTGACTATAAAAACAGATAATGATGAAGTGGACATAAATGTGCAGCTTTCTGAGGAGTACAGAAGGTCTACAGAAAAGTTGATGGATACCCAAATAAAACTTTCAGACGATAAATATATTAAGTTAAAAGATGTTGCTCGCCTGGAGATAGGAGAGGGAGCTTCTGCGATTAACAAGGAAGATAAGATAAGACAGATAACGGTCAGTGCAAATACAAGCGGTGAATTGGATATAAAAACTGCTCAGAATAATATACTTGCGGCAATAAAAGATATGGATGTGCCATCAGGTTTAAAATATGAATTTGGCGGTGAAGGTGAACAGATGGCTGAGACAATGTCAGACCTGGGATTTGCATTTATGCTTGCTATTTTTATAATATACTTTATTCTTGCAGCACAGTTTGAATCTTTTGCCCTGCCTTTTATAATAATAGGATCAATCCCGCTTGCAGTCATCGGAGTATTCTATGGACTGCTTATAACCGGAATAAAATTTAATGTAATGGTTATGGTTGGGATAATAATGCTTGCTGGTATAGTTGTAAATAATGCAATTGTACTTATAGATTATATAAACATACTAAAAGCCAGAGGAGTAGAGCGGCATGCGGCAATAAGAGAAGCTGGAAAAACTAGGCTGAGACCGATAATGATGACTACT
The DNA here is from genome assembly GCA_963668015.2 of uncultured Ilyobacter sp. Classification (GTDB taxonomy): domain Bacteria; phylum Fusobacteriota; class Fusobacteriia; order Fusobacteriales; family Fusobacteriaceae; genus Ilyobacter_A. Next base: position 71,985 of record CAXXCR010000008.1, read on the forward strand.
TTAACCACGGTTTTCGGTATGATACCTCTTGCTATAAGTAACGGAGAGGGTGCGGAAATGTATAAAGGAATGGCGACAGCCGTAATTTTTGGCTTGTCTATGTCCACGATTCTTACACTTATAATAATTCCTATACTTTATTCTTTAGTAGAAGACGCTAAAGTAAAGATTAGCATTTTGCTGGCAAGTAAAAAAGAAAAAACTAAAGAGGTTTTAGAGAGTGACAGCGTATAGAAGAGACAGGGAAACCTGTCTCTTGTTATGTATAGGGGGGATTTTTATGGAGAAATATAAGGAAATAAAGATAATATTTGATGCCACTCTTGAGAAGGAAATAATGGAGATACTGAAAGAGTTCAAAATAGAGAAGTACTTGATAATTCCTAAAATAAGAGGTTCTTGGGGTAAACTGAGAAAACATCTAGATGATCATGTCTGGCCAGGAACTGATGATATACTTATTTTGGTATTAAAAGAGGAAGTGGCCGAAAAAATACTAAAAAAGTACATTGAACTTAAGACTAGGATAGATTATGAGGTTACTTTTAACGTAATTGTTACAGCTATAGAGAGGTATATAGTGTAATAATGTGGTAATAAATGTGTGTTTTGAAAAAAAACAACTCCGTCAGTCTTGAAAAAACACATTTTATCTGATATAATCGAAGATTAGAAGGATGTTTTTTTTTTGAACAAGGAGGGGTTTGATGAACCAGAAATCAATTTTGGCTATTTCTGAGAGAAAAGAGCTTTTAAAGCAATTGAGAAAAGAATTATCTGATGAATTTGAAGTTATAACATTTAATAATTTTTTAGACGGGTTGGACATGCTGAGAGAAAGTGATTTTGATATATTATTTTTGGATCAAAACTTAACTTGGTTTACTTTCAACGAAGCGATGAGAAAGCTAAAAGGTATAGGAAAAGAAATAGTTCCTGTGGCTCTTTTGCAGGAGGAGAATGATCTAGTCCTGGAAGAACTGAAAAAAGCAGATATAGCTCATTATGCAGTGAGCCCGTTTACAAAAGGCAACCTTACAAGAGTGGTTATGCCTGCCTTGAGTCATTTAGAACTTTTAAAAGAGAAGGCCAGTCTGGAGAAAAAACTATCTGAATCTGAGGAATCATATGAGATAATCGGACAAAGCAATAAGATAAAAGAGGTAAAGAACCTGGTGGAAAGGGTTGCAGACAGTGAGCTTACAGTACTTGTAACAGGCGAGAGTGGATCCGGGAAAGAACTTGTTGCCAGAGAGATATACAAAAAAAGTCAGAGAAAAAAGAACAACTTTGTCATTGTAAAGTGTGCCTCTATAGCACCGGAGCATTTGGAAGCTGAACTTTTCGGGGTAGAAAAGGGTGTTATGCACGGCATAATTGGGAATAAAAAAGGCTTACTGGAAGAGGCTGACGGAGGGACTGTATTTTTGGATGAGATAAGCCAGCTTGATTTGAAAAGTCAGGCAAAACTTCTCAGAGTAGTAGAGTACGGGGAACTTAGAAGAGTAGGCGGCAACAGATCCAGGAAGATTGATGTAAGATTTATAGTTGCAACAGATGAAAACCTGGAAGAAGAAGTTAAAAAGGGGAAATTCAGAAAGGATCTGTACCACAGATTAACTGTGTTTACGATAGAAGTTCCGCCTTTAAGAGACAGAAGGGATGATATACCTATATTATCAAACTACTTCTTAAACAAGATTATACTTGACCTTCACAAGGAGCTGCACATTATCTCCGGAGAAGCTATGAAGTACCTGATAGAATATTCATTCCCTGGAAATATTAGGGAGTTAAAGAATATAATAGAGAGGATGGTACTTTTATCAAGTGATAAGGTTATAGGTGTAGAAGACCTGCCACTTGAAATAAAAATGAAATCGGACACTCTCGAAAATAAAATCATAACGGGTGTAGGTCCACTTAAAGACATACTGGAAAAAGAGGTTTACGAGTTAGCCGATGTCGAAAAAATAGTAATAGCCAGTGCACTTCAAAAAACAAGATGGAACAAACAGGAAACTGCAAAACTACTGGGTATCGGTAGAACAACTTTGTATGAAAAAATAAGAAAATATAAATTGGATAAAAAAGCTTAGGAGAATAGTTTATGATACTTTTAATAGATAATTATGATTCGTTTGTTTACAATCTTTATCAGTATATAGGTGAGATAAATCCAGACGTTGTTGTAGTTAGAAATGATCAGGTAACTTTGGATGAGATAGATAAAATGAATCCTGAAAAGATAGTACTGTCGCCTGGCCCTAAAGCCCCAAAAGATGCCGGAATATGCATAGAATTGATAAAAAGGTTTTATAAAAAAATTCCAATTTTGGGCATCTGCCTCGGCCACCAGGCCATAGGGGAGGCTTTTGGAGGAAAAGTTTCTTATGCCAAAGCCTTGTATCATGGTAAATATTCTATAATAGAACATGATGGCAGGGGTATATTTGCAGGTATAGAGAGTCCGACAAAGGTGGCTAGATACCATTCGCTTGCGGTATTGCAGGAAACACTTTCAAAAGAGTTTCTTATAAATGCAAAGACCGATGACGGAGAGATAATGGCGATGCAGCATAGGGAGCACCATCTTTACGGCCTGCAGTTTCATCCAGAATCAGTTTACACTCCAGAGGGAAAAACGCTTATTAAAAATTTTCTGGATTTAAAATGAGTTTAGTTGGTACGGATTTGGATAAATTCGTACCATTTTTTATTGAAAAGCTTGTAAGTTCACAAATTAGTTGGTATAATTGATTAGCATAAAAATTAGGGAGGGAATACAGTGGCGATCAGAAAACTTAGAAAAAAGATGAAACCTTTGATATGGGTTTTTACAATAGCATTTTTGATTTCCTTACTTGCTGTTGTTGTGGCAAATGTAAGAATGGTTGGGAAAAACAAAACTGATGTACTTGTAGTAAATGGTATGAAAGTTGGCGTAAGAGATGTGGAGAGGGCATATAATAGCAGGTTGGAGCTTTATTCCGGTTACTATTCTAAATCTATGCCACAGGAAACAGTGAAAACCATAGCTGTAAATGATGTTGTAGAACAAAAGATACTACTATCACTTGCAAAAAAACTTAAGGTAAAGGTGTCTAAAAAAGAGCTTGATGAAACATATAAGAGAAGCATCTCGGGTATAAAAGATAAGGAAGAGCTGAAAAGAAGGCTTCTTACAATGGGATTCACGACGAAGACTTTTAAAAAGTACATAGAAAATGCAATGATTGCAGAAAAAGTGAAAGAAAAGATACAAGAGGATTATAAGCCGGAAGATGGATTGGCACTTGAGGAGTACAATAGAAATAAATATGGGGCTTACCTAAATAAAGAGTTCGACGATGTAAAGGATGAGATAGAAGAAAATTTAGTTTCTTTAGGAAAGATAAAATATTTTAAAGGGTTTATCGAAAGGCAGAAAAAACAAGCTGAAATTGACTTGATTGACGAAAATTACAGCACTTATCTTGAAAAAACAGATTTTGAAGAAGCTGGTTTTGAAGTTAGTAGTGTAGATGTAGCTAACAGGGTGCTTATTCAAAAACTTTATGGCCAAGAGGACGATGAAAAAGCAAGACAAACTGCCATCGACGGGATAAAAAAGGAGATAGCGCTTGCAAAAACAGCTATGGATAAAGGTATCGAAAAAGACACTTCTTTAGGGACTATGGATCAAATAGAGGATTTGATTAGTAAATTAAGATGGCATTTTGTAGAGAATGCAGAGCTAAGCGAGATTCAGCTAAAGAAATACTTTGCAGAAAGTAAATCTGCTTACGATACACAGGAAGAAGCAGAGATAAAACTTATTTCTTTCAAACTAGAACCTAGAGAAAGAGACGAGAAGGCTGCACAGGAAAAGGCTGCGGAAATCCTAAAAAAAGTAACAGTTGAAAATTTTGCTGAAATGGCCAAGGAGTACTCAGTGGGACCTACAGCAGTAAAAGGGGGAGACCTTGGGTGGTTCTCTAAAAACATAATGGTTAAAGAGTTTTCAGACGCTGTATTTGCTGGAAATGTGGGAGAGGTTTACCCTGAAGTTGTAAAATCTCCATTCGGATACCATATAATTTATATAGCTGATAAAAATGAGGAAAAACAGGAGGCGAAAGCCAGCCATATCCTTATAAGGGCTGAAATAGGTGAAGATAGTAAAAACGAGACATACACTGAGGCACAAAAAGAACTTGTTAAATTGGAAAATGGAGAGATTGATTTTGCAAGTCTTGCAAAGGAAAAATCTCGTATAAACGGCAATTACCAAATTACAGGAATTAAAAGGGGAACCTATGTAGCTGAAGTTGGATACGACAGTGAGCTAAATGATGCTATATTCTCATCGGAAATAGGTAAAAATGAGATTTTAAAAACAAAAGAGGGTGTGTATATATTTGAAAAGACTCTTTATACACCATTTAAAAAGGCTGAATATGAGTCTGCGAAAGCCAGAGTTAAATATGATCTGTCTGTGAAAACAGCAAATGAAAAAATAAAAGAGATGCTGAAATAGAAAATGAAGAAAATCCTGTTATCAGGATTTTTTTCACATATATAGGGATCCGGAACATAAACAAGCATAGAAAAGCTCTAAAATGATGTAATTGTTAACGAGTGTACCTATGCATTAAGATACAAAAATGTATAGTTTTGGTGCAAAAAAACTTTACATAAAAAATTAAATGTGCTAAAATTAACGTGCTAGTTTAAAATAAAAAATCAGATGGAGGGGAAGTTTTGATGACAAGAATCGTAGACGTTAAAGCTAGAGAAATATTAGACTCTAGAGGTAACCCAACAGTAGAAGTAGATGTTATTTTAGAATGTGGAGCTATGGGAAGAGCTGCAGTTCCTTCAGGAGCATCTACAGGTGAAAGAGAAGCTGTTGAGCTTAGAGACGGAGATAAATCAAGATACCTTGGGAAAGGTTGTCTTACTGCAGTAAACAACGTAAACACTGAAATCAAGGAAGCTATTTTAGGTATGGATGCTACTGAGCAAGTTGCTATCGATAAAGTAATGATCGCTCTTGATGGAACAAAAACAAAATCAAGATTAGGAGCTAATGCTATTCTAGGAGTATCTCTTGCGACTGCTAAAGCAGCAGCAAATGCATTAGGTCAATCTTTATTCAAATATCTTGGAGGAACTAACGCAAAAGAATTACCTCTTCCAATGATGAACATCTTAAACGGTGGATCTCACGCAGATTCAGCTGTAGACGTTCAAGAATTCATGGTTCAACCAGTAGGAGCAGAAACTTTTGCTGAAGGATTAAGAATGGGAACTGAAGTATTCCACCACCTTGGAAAACTTCTTAAAGCAAACGGAGATTCTACAAACGTAGGAAACGAAGGAGGATACGCTCCAGCGAAGATCGAAGGTACTGAAGGTGCTCTTGACATCATCATGGAAGCTATCAAAGCAGCAGGATACGAGCCTGGAAAAGACATAACTCTAGCATTAGACGCAGCAGCTTCTGAGTTCTGCGAAGGTGGAGAAGATGGAAACAAAGTATACAACTTCAAAAGAGAAGGCGGAGTAAAAAGAACAACTGACGAAATGATCGAATGGTATGCAGGTCTTATCGAAAAGTATCCTATAACTTCAATCGAAGATGGTCTTGACGAAAACGACTGGACTGGATTCGCAAAACTTACTACAAAAGTAGGAAACACTACTCAAATAGTTGGGGATGACTTATTCGTAACTAACACAGAGTACCTTGCAATGGGAATCGAGAAAAGCTCAGCTAACTCAATCCTAATCAAACTTAACCAAATCGGAACTCTAACTGAAACTTTAGAAGCTATCGAAATGGCTAAAAAAGCTGGATACACAGCAGTAGTATCACACAGATCTGGAGAAACTGCAGACGATACTATCGCAGACGTAGCAGTGGCTACTAACGCTGGACAAATCAAAACTGGATCTGCTTCAAGATCAGACAGAATGGCTAAATACAACCAACTTCTTAGAATCGAAGAAGAACTTGGTGAAACAGCAGTATATGCTGGAATGGATGCATTCTACAACATCAAAAAATAAGTTTTAATATATAATATGAGCCCTCTAATTAGAGGGCTTTTTTTATTTTTAGATAACGGGTACATAAACTTGAAATTTTATAAAAAAATTAGTGGAAGATGGAATTGTGCCTCTTTTTCCTGCGGACAACTCTTTTGAGAAAGAACAGCCATGTTTTTAGGCGGTCCTTGGATGATAAAGAATTTGAAAAATTATCCTGAACTTGAGTGGGGAGTAATGCCATATCCAAAGATTCCAAAAGGAAAAACTGTAATCCCTTTTGGAAGTTGGGGGTGCAGTATAACTAAGAATTCTAAGACCCAGGAATTGGCGGCTTTTGTAATAAACTTTATAACAAGTTCAGAAGCTTGCCTACAGTTTTACGAGGCAAATAACCTGATTCCTGTAAAGAAAAAAGCAATAAGAAGATTGAGTGAATCAGATAAGATGCCATATAAATTATTTGCAGAGCAACTGGAAACAACATCAAAGGCTAGGCCGAGAACTCCGATATACCCGACTTTATCCAAGTATTTTTCCGAGTCTGTGAATGCAGTTGCCTTGGATAAGACCCGGAAGCAGTTTTAAATAAAAACATGAAGTACGTTCAAAAAGAGTTGAGGAAAGCTAAATTTATTAATTGGATACAAGGTTTTCGTTTTGAAAAATAAAAGAGTATTTTTAGTACCGGAATTAACTTTTTGAAAGCTTATTTTTATGATATAATACTTTGGAAAAATAGTGTGTTTTGGAGAGTAATATGGAATTTTTTCTAAGAAAAAGTAAAGACGAAGATATTTTTGAAATATACAACCTGGTAAACAGGAAATATATAGAAAAATACTCAGAAAGAGGCATTGATGAGGAATGGGAGAGACACAGGGATTGGTATAGATTTCTGCTGGGATCGCCTGAAAATCTACTTTACACAGTTTGTGGTGCAAGAGGTAGTTTTTGCGGATACGTCAGGTTTGAATTAAAAGGAGAAACAGGAGTCATATCCCTAATTTTATCTGACTGCATAAGGGGCAAGGGGCTTTCTAAGGCTATTATAGAATTAGGGGTTTTAAAATTGAAAGAAGATGCGTCTAATATAAAATGTATAGCGGCAGATATAGTTGAAGAGAACGCAAGGTCCATCAGATCATTTGAAGCCGTGGGTTTCGTCAAAAAAGGTACAGATTCTAACGGGATAGCAAGGTATGCAAGGGTGATGGGTTAATTTTTTAAAAAATTTCTTTCCTGTGCTTTATGCTTTGTAATACTTGTAAGGGGAATGAAATTGTGATATAATTTAGAAAATATTACAACAGGAGATAAACAATGAGAAGTGAACTTAGAAGATACTATTATTACTATTATTATTTGTAGGGGAGTGCAACTGTAAAAATACAGAGGTATCCCTAGTTTTGTGGTAAATAGTAAAGCTTCTGGGTTTGTATCTGTAAATAATGTGCTCGCAGATATAGGCTGCGGGCTTTTTTTATTGAAAATAAGCTGAAAGGGGAAATTCATGAATATTGGAGCGGAAGTAAAAAGGCAGATGGAGATATTAAAAAGAGGTGTAGAAGAGATAATCTCCGAGGAAGAGCTTGAGAAAAAGCTGAAGAAATCTTTGGAAATAGGGGAACCTCTGAAAATTAAGCTTGGAATAGATCCAACAGGAAGCGACCTGCATATAGGGCATGCTGTACCTCTTAGAAAACTTAAACAGTTTCAAGATCTTGGTCACAAAGTGATTTTTTTAATAGGTACATTTACTGCTAGAATAGGGGACCCGACTGGAAAATCTGAAACAAGAAAGATGCTATCAGCAGAAGAGATTCAAGAAAATATAAAAACATATCTAGAACAGCTTAAACTTATATTGGATATGGAAAAAACCGAGGTTGTTTACAACGGGGACTGGTTGGAAAAACTTAAATTAGAAGATGTACTTAAGCTGCTATCTCAATTCACGGTTGCTCAGATGGTATCAAGGGAAGATTTTGCGAAAAGATTGAAAGAAAATAAGCCGGTTTCGATTGTTGAATTCATGTACCCTATACTGCAGGGATACGACTCTGTGGCAATAGATGCAGATGTTGAACTTGGTGCAACGGAACAAAAATTTAACCTTTTAAGAGGAAGGGATCTGCAAAAAAATGCAGGAGATGAGCAGCAAGTATGTATGATGATGCCAATACTTGTAGGACTTGACGGAGTTGAAAAGATGTCCAAATCCTTAAACAATTATATAGGTATAACAGAAGCTCCTAATGATATGTTTGGTAAAGCAATGTCTATTTCTGATGAACTTATGTGGACATATTATGAGATGGCTACAGATGTTGCTATGGATGAGATAGAAAATATGAAAAAAGGCGTTTCTGATGGAAGCTTCCACCCGATGGAGGCAAAAAAGAGGCTGGGATCTGAAATAGTAAAAGCCTACCATGGAGAAGAAGAGGGGAAAAAAGCCAGAGAGTGGTTTGAAAATGTATTTTCAAAGAAAAATCTAGCAGTAGATCTTCCAGAAGTAAAGTTGGATGTAGAAGAGTCAGGAGCTATAGAACTTCTTGTTAAAGAACTTGGATTTTTCAAATCAAACTCCGAAGCTAGAAGGCTTATACAGCAGGGTGGATTTAAAGTTAACGATGAGGCTGTAAAAGATGTAGCAGCTGTTATAGGTATAGAAGATGGTATGATAGTTAGAGCAGGAAAGAAAAAAATTGTAAAAATAGTTAAATAGGTGCTAGTCGCCTATTTTTCTTTAAACGTTGGTGGGGGATAAAATGGGGAAAAGGTTTTCTTATGGGTTTGCTATAGAAGAATATGAAAAGTTCAGCTCTTATTTGACCAAGGGCGGATTTAAGCATGGGGTAAGCGGGAGTTTGAGAAGAAAAAAAGAGGATATAGGGGATATAGATGTAGTAGTTGTTGGTCAGGAAAAAGCAATATTAGACTATGTTAAAAAATACGGTAAAATAGAGGGGAGAATAAACCGGTACGAGTACATGCTTGTGGACGGGATAAGTGTGCATATCATACCGGAAACAGAAGAAGCTTATGTGTACACTTTATGGCACTCTACAGGGCCGAAACCCCACGTAAAATTAATAGAAGATATGTATATGTACAAAAATAAAACGATTAACAAAAATGTAGACGATGAAAAAGACCTATATTTAGATATAGGTCTGAATTACATAGATCCGGAAGAAAGATATAAAGAAGTTTAATCTTTTATGTGTTTTTTTATCCAGGAGAGAATATCCTGGTAAACCTCTAGTCTGTTTATTTCGTTTAAAACTTCATGTCTGGAGTTTTTGTAGAGTTTAATAGTTATATCTTCTACACCTGATCTGACGTACTTATTATAAAGGGATTCAATCCCCTTTCCATATTTTCCGAATGGGTCAGAGCTTCCCGAAACTATAAAAACAGGCATACTGTTTGGCATTTTTCTGAAGTTTTTCCCATTTAATGTACTGTTTATGAGAGAAAATAAGGAGAAGTAGAAGTTGGCAGGAAGTACTCCGCCGCAAAGTGGGTCTTTTATATAATTTTTAACAGCAAGTTGATCACTAGAAAGCCAGTCATAGCTGGTTTTTTTTTCTGTTTTTTTATTGTAAGAGAGAAAACTTAAAAAATCCAGAAGAGGGCTAGGACGTTCTTTTCCGAACAGCATGATTAACCTTGCCAAGTATTTTCCAAGGATCAGTTCCAGACCGAAACTTCCGTTTGAACCTGAAAGTAAAAGGCCGTTTAATTTTAATTGCGGATTGTTCTGTATCATCTTCTGTGAGATAAAAGAACCCATACTATGCCCTAGGATAAACAGAGGGGTGTTAAGGTTTTCAGCTTTGATAAACTTGGTCAGCTTGATCTGATCATCTGCTATCCTCTCAAGCCCAAAAGCTCCTATCTTGCCTTTATCGGATATATTTTCAATGTTTTTACCGTGTCCTCTATGGTCGGCTGCGTACACTGAAATTCCATTTTTATTTAAAAAAGCAGCGAAGTCGGTATAGCGTTTACTGTGCTCAGCCATTCCGTGGACTATCTGCAGCACAGCAACAGGATTTTTGACTTCCCAGCATCTAACAAATATAGTTTTTCCCTCCGCTACTTTTAGTTGGAAATTATTTTCCATACGATCATTCTCCTCATTTTTTCTGAAGTTTACATTTTGATTTTTTTTTAAATGATATAATAAATCACTGAATTTATCTAAAATCATCTTTTATCACGAATTACACTAATCCTAGAGTCATTGAAATACTATAAAATTCCCTGTTTACTATATAACCTCTGTGGAACTCACTCTTTTTATCCGTGCAAATCTTTGACCAGTTTTTTTTATTTACATTTATGTCTATTCATGCGATTCATGACCAAAAAAGTTTTGGTGTAATTGCAAAAAATTCAATATTTTACCCTAAATTATTAATTTTTAAACTTCTACAGTTTTCTTGAATCCAAGAATATTAAGCGACTTAATAAAACGCTAAAAAATACGATGACAAATCACTCTATATAGTATATTATAAAGAAAAGATAAAAACAATAAAAGGTCCTGCATCCAAGCTCAAAGAATTCCAATTTAAAGTTGGGCTTGGGTAAAAATTGGGAGGAACAATGAGAAAAAAAGAAAAAGTTAAAAAGCTAGTAGAGATATTCAGAGATAAATATGGGAAACCAAGATGCGCTTTGGATTACAGATCTCCGTTTGAACTATTGGTGGCAGTTATATTGTCGGCTCAGTGCACGGATGTGAGGGTAAACATAGTAACCAAAGAACTTTTCAAAAAATATAATACGGCGGCGAATTTTGCAGACCTTCCCTTGAGTCAGATAGAAGAACTTATACGATCTACCGGTTTTTATAGGAACAAAGCGAAAAATATACAAGCGGCCAGCAAGATGATACTGGAAAACTATAACGGCAATATACCAAAGTCTATGGATGAACTTGTTTCCCTGCCAGGAGTCGGTAGGAAAACGGCTAATGTTGTAAGAGCTGAGATATGGGGAATAGCTGACGGAGTGGTTGTGGATACCCATGTAAAGAGGTTATCCAACAGAATAGGTTTGGTTAAAAATGAAAATCCTATTATCATTGAGAGGGAGCTTATGAAGATAGTGCCGGTAGAAGATTGGATAGATTATTCGCACTTCCTGATACTTCATGGGAGAGGGACCTGTAAAGCAAGGAAGCCTCTCTGTGACGAGTGTGAAATATCGGACTTGTGCAAATACGGTAAAAAGCTGCTAAAGAGGTAAACTATCAAGTGGGGTTTAGAAAATTAATATTCCTAAAACTGCACTAAAAAATATAAGAACTGTAGGATTCAATTTGTATTTGCTTAGTATAAAATATGCTGACATAGTGAATGCTATACTTTTTAAATTTATTCTCTGTGTTTCTTGAGTCCAAAAAGTGGACCTGGAAATTATAACACCGGAATACAATATTAAAGCTGTTGTAACAGGCCTTATAGAAAAAAAGAAAGCTTTCTTGTAATTATTTTCCTTTAAGCTTATTATCAGGCTTGAAAGCAGTAAAATTATAATAATAGATGGCAATGAAGTCCCCAACGTGGCAGCTAAAGCACCTGGAATGCCCCCAACCTTAAGGCCTATATAGGTGGCGGAGTTTATAGCTATAGGTCCCGGAGTCATTTGAGACAGTGACACTACATCTAAAAATTCACTGGGGCTCATCCAGTGGTTTCTTTCCAGTTCCTTTTCTATCAAGGGAAGCATGGAAAGGCCGCCTCCGAAACTGAATAGTCCTATTTTGAAAAAAACCGAAAATAGTTTAAAGTATAGCAATTTTATTCCTCCTTTTTAAAGTAGCCCATCATTTTCAGAGGGAAAAGAACATATAGCAGTATGCCTAAAACGGCTCCCGAAACAATTATTTTTATGGGGCTCAATAATGAAAAAAATAGAGCCATAAAAGACAGGAAAAATATTGAGAATGTAAGTTTATTCTTCACGCTTCTTTTAAATATTTTTGCAACTGAAAATATTATTAAAGAAACCACACAGGATTTGACCCCCATAAAAGCAGATCTTACAATTTCAGTTTCAAAAAATTGGGCTAAGAATAGAAGTATAAGGGTAATGATTAAAAAAGACGGCAAAATAACTCCGAAAGAGGCAGCTATAGAACCGCTGATCCCAGCCACTCTGTTTCCCACAAAGGTAGCAGAGTTTACAGCTATAGGTCCCGGAGTCATCTGAGCTATTGATATTATTTCCAATAATTCATCCTCGTCTATCCATTTTTTCTTATGAATTATTTCATTTTCTATAAGCGGGATCATGGCATATCCACCTCCAAAGGTGAAAAGTCCGATCCTGAAAAAGCTTAAAAAGAGGTGCAGCTTCATACTATTTCTCCTTTTTTAAAATTTTATTATACGGCAAGATTAAAGATCAAATAAAAAACTTACGATAGGCAGATATTTTGATAGTCTAAATCATTGAAAATAATTTAATTACATGATATAATTTAAATTATATAAACACTATCTTTATTTTACATGTAAAAAATGTGTACTTTTCAAAGCTAAAATTCCTATCTTAATTAAAAAAATTCAGCTTCATACTATTCCTTCTTTTTTAAAATTTTATCATACGACAAGATTAAAAATCAAATAAAAAAACTTACTGTAGGCAGATATTTTGATAGTCTAAATCATTGAAAATAATTTAATTACGTGATATAATTTAAACCATATAAATATTTGCTTTAGTTCCAAGTTAAAAAAAGAACAAAAGCTAGCGATAATTCTTGACAACACAAGTAAAGAATGTTATATTGAGTTGTACAAATAATTCGAGGTGATATGAATGAGGAGAGTTTATTTAGACAATAATGCAACAACTCAGGTTGATAAAAAAGTATTGGAAGCGATGCTGCCATACTTTACAGATATATATGCGAATCCTTCAAGTATGCATAGATTTGGACAGGAAGCTAAACGTCCTATGGATGAAGCAAGAAAGTTAATATCTGACTTACTTGGGATCGATGATACAGAATTAGTATTTACAGGTTCTGGAACAGAGTCAAACAATTTGGCTATAAGAGGTGTGGCAAAGGCTTATAAGAGAAGGGGACAGCATATCATTACAAGTTCCGTAGAACACCCTTCGGTTAAAAAAACTTGTGAGGCGCTTGAAAAAGAAGGATACGAAGTTACTTATCTTCCTGTAGATGAAGATGGGGTAGTGGATCTTGAAGTTCTAAAAAAATCTATAAAAAGAGAAACAATACTGATAACTGTTATGCATGCCAATAATGAAGTTGGAACTGTACAGCCAGTTGAAAAAATAGCTAAAATTGCAAATGAGAATAAAATTATATTTCATGTGGATGCAGTACAAAGTGTGGGAAAATTAAATTTCAAACCAAAAGAGATAGGTATAGACCTTCTATCGTTTTCGGGTCATAAATTTTATGGGCCAAAGGGAATTGGAGGACTATTTGTAAAAAAAGGTACAAGACTTGCTAAGGTTATAACTGGTGGTAGCCAGGAAAACAAAAGAAGACCAGGGACCTCGGATGTGCCTGCTATAATAGGAATGGCAAAAGCTTTGGAAATAGCTTATGTTAACATGGACGAGGAATACAATAGAGAAAAAGAACTCAGGGATTATTTTGAAGAAGAGATATCTAAAAAAATACCTGAAATTATGATAAACGGGAAAAATGCTGAGAGACTTCCGGGAACATCTAGCATAACTTTCAAATATCTAGAAGGAGAGTCAATACTGCTTAGCCTGGATTTTAAAGGCATTGCTGTAAGTTCAGGATCGGCTTGTTCATCTGATGACTTGCAGGCATCGCATGTTCTCCTTGCTATGGGGATAGCTCCAGAGTTTGCCCACGGAACAATCAGGTTCAGCATTGGAAGGTTTAATACAAAAGATGACGTGGATTATGTGATAGCCGAACTGCCAAATATTATCGAGAGATTAAGAATTATGTCGCCTCTGTGGAATGAGCAGATGACAGTATAAAATGAAAAGGAGATATATAAATGGAATACTCTGAAAAAGTAATGGACCATTTTATGAACCCAAGAAATGTGGGTGTGATTGAGGATGCTGACGGTTACGGAAAGATAGGAAATGCTTCGTGTGGGGATATAATGGAGATATTTCTTAAAATAGAAGATGATATAATAAAAGATGTTAAATTTAGAACATTTGGATGTGCTTCTGCAATTGCCACATCTTCCATATCCACTGAGATGATTTTAGGTAAATCGGTAGACGAGGCTCTACAATTAACAAATAAAGCTGTAGCAGAGGCATTGGACGGCCTTCCGCCAGCGAAAATGCACTGTTCAGTTTTAGCCGAAGAGGCGATAAAAGCAGCTATTGAGGACTACATGGCAAAAAAATAATTTTGAGGTGAGGAGAAATCCTCACTTTTTCTATAGTCTGGGAGTTGATTTGTTTGAAAAAAATAGTTTTAGCTTTTATCTTATCAATGTTTTTTTATGTTGTGGCTTTAGCTGATGCTGAAATTGCAGCTGAACTTATAGCTGACGAAAACGGAAATATAATAGTATCTAAAAACATTGATAAAGTCCATCCTCTGGCCTCTGTTACCAAGCTTATGACGGCTTTGGTAGTTTTTGAAAAAATAGAAAGCGGAGAAATAAGCCTGGATGATAAGGTGAGGATATCGAAACAGGCTTACCAAATAATGGGGAGCAGAATATATTTAAAAGAGGGGGAGTATCTAAGCGTAGAAGATCTCCTTAAATCTACAATAGTTTATTCTGCAAACAATGCCGCGTATGCACTTGCTGAATATATAGGGGGAAGCGCAGATGAATTTGTGAAAATCATGAGAGAGAGGGCTAAAGAACTGTGTATGGAAGATACCGAGTACCACACTCCGACAGGTTTACCTCCCAGTATGACACAAAGAAAAATGGATACTAGTACAGCCAGGGATATAATGAAATTGTCGGCAGAGGTGTTAAAACACTCTACCTATATGAAAATGGTCAATGTGAAAAAATCATATATACGAAGAACCAGAGATGAGATGCCTAACAGAAATAAACTCATTGGAAGTGTAGAGGGTGTCGACGGGCTTAAAACAGGGCATCATGACAGCGCAGGGTATAA
>CAXXCR010000009.1:0-236944 GCA_963668015.2 uncultured Ilyobacter sp.
ATCCTCATTTTGAAACCCTTTTTTGACATCTTCCAATATCTTAACCGGGTCCTCTGTCCTGGGGTTGTCGGAAGTGGCTATTACAAAATCACTACCCTCTTCAGCTGCCCTTGCCATTTTAGGCCTTTTGCTGCTGTCCCTGTCTCCCCCTGCTCCAAAAACTGTTATTATTCTATTCTTTTTTATCTCGTTTAGCGCCTCTAAAATATTTTTAAGGCCGTCATCCGTGTGTGCAAAGTCCACCACAACCATAAAATCCTGCCCGGAATCTATAGTCTCAAACCTCCCGGGAACCGTATCTATACTTTCCAAGCTTGAAACTATCTCTTCAGGTGCGAATCCAAGCTCCAAGGCTACACCAACGGCACCCATTATATTATATATGTTAAATTTCCCCATTAACCTGGTCTCCACAGTATATTCCATACCGCCTAACTCCAGTCTTATCACGGTACTGTGGTTTGTGTACTCCACAACCTTCCCACTTATATCGGCTCTCACATCCATGGAGTAGGATATCCCGGAAAATTCCTCCGCAAGCCTCTTCCCGTAATCATCATCCAGATTGAAAACCCCTCCTCTTGGGTCCCCCAACCTCGAAAAAAGCTTTCTCTTAGCCAAAAAGTAGTCCTCCATGGTCTTGTGGTAGTCCAGGTGGTCTTGGCTGAGATTTGTAAATACTGCCGTATCAAAGTGCAGCATATCCACTCTACCCATCTCAAGGGCATGTGAGCTTACCTCCATCACCAGGTACTTGATACCCCTGTCCACAGCCTTCCTGCATATTTTTACCACATCAAGAGACTCGGGCGTGGTATTCGGTGCAGGCAATACCTCATCTCCTATTTTATACTCAACTGTTCCTATTCTGGCAACTTCACCTATTATGCCCTCTATTATATAGGTGCTTGTTGTCTTACCGTTTGTACCGGTAACCCCTATTACCTTAAGGTCTTCCTGCGGCCAACCGTAAAAGTTTGAAGCTATGGTCCCCAGGTGCTGCCTCAGATTTTCCACCAGTACATAGGTAACATCGCTGTCCTCTATCTCCACTCTTTTGGACACAATCACAAGCTTAGCCCCTTTTTCAAGGGCGCTTTTTATATAGTCATGCCCGTCTGCCATAGCTCCCTCCAATGCCGCGAAAATATATCCGTCACCAATTTTTCTGGAATCATACTCCATCCCAGAAAATTCACACTGTTCGCCCAGGTTAAGCACTTCATACTTGCATCCGCTAAATATACTTTCAATCGACTTATCCATATGTCCCTCCCAGCAGTTTACTATTAATCATGTTAACATATTTTATGTCCGTTTTCAATTAGTACGAAGTTTATAATTCAAAAACAAAAAAGGTCACTTAAACAGACCTTTTCAAAATTTTATACCAAATAATCGTATTTAACTGGTATTACAAAAATATTTCATAGTCTCAAATAAAAAATATAATTGCAAACACTTTCAAACTAAAATATATTTTTTACAGCAATTAGAACGCAGAAAACAGAAAAAACCGGTTTTACGAGCCTTGCCCCTTTTTCACTTGCATATGAGCTGCCCAGCCTGCTTCCAACAACCCTGAAAATTGTTATAAATATCGCATACCTGTAGTCTATCAGGCCGTTTACGGCGTAAAAAACAGCCGAAGTCAAACCCATGATAAAGAGCAGGGGCTTTACGGTGGCCACCGCTTCAAGAAAATCAAACTTGAATACATATACCAGGGCAAGTGAGAAAAAGCTACCTGCAGCCAGGCCAAAAAAACCTGTGTAAACCCCTATAATAAATGTAACAAGCATTCCGAGCAGGATGTTTTTTTTGTTGAATCCCTGAAACCTGCTTTCCATACCCGTCTTTTTCGAAAAGCTTGAGTGCACAACCAGGGCTATTAGTATAACAGGGATAAGCCTCTCCAGTACAGACGAATCCACCATTGATAAAAATTTAGATCCGATAAAGGTTCCCACAAGTGCCGGAGCCATAGAATATTTTAAAAATTTTCTATTTATTTTACCCCTTTTATTATAATTGTACGTGCTGGTTGCGTTATCCATTAAAGCACTCAGCCTGTTCGTACCTATCACCATCTTTATCGGCGTGTCAAAAAGCATCAGCAGGGTTACTATTAAAATGCCACCACCGCCTGCTATGGCCGTAACAGCCCCTGCAATCAGAGCGCCAACAGCTAAAATTATATACAGCATAAGTCCTGCCTCCAAAATCATATATTGTTTTAAGTTGCTAACTATTTAAATTAAAACATCGAATTTATCTAAAAGATCTTTTGGCCACAGAGATTTAAAACAAGAGCTAAGCAGAGAAAACCATTAAATCAAAATCTTCTTTTGTCACGAATTATACTAATCTCACTAATCATTAAAAACATATGAATTAAAGGTTTCTACGTCATTCTCTGTGAAACTCAATCTCTTCCTCCGTGCAACTCTGTGACCAAAATTTTGAATTTATTATTCTAATTTGTGTCCATTCGTGCGATTCGTGACCCAAAAAGGCTTTTATGTCCTTACAAGAAATTCAGTAATTTATACCGATGAGTTTAAGCAGCAACTTGAGTTATATTATTTATCTTCTAAAACTATGTTATTTTCCAGTATCTCCTTCAATGCAGCCGGGATTTTTGCAAGCTTTTTCCTCTGGTAGTCAAAAGCCCCCAAAGTAACATTTCCTGTGAGCACAGTCGCTCCGCTTTCATTGACAACCTCATGAGCCAATACAAAATAACTGCCCCTTATCTCGACCGGATAGATTTTTACCTCAAGCACCTCTCCCAGAGAAACTTCTTTCAGATACTCAACGTTGGCCCTCCTCTGGATTAAACCCTTGTTTTCTCCTATGTTCAACTCCGACAAACCTAAAGCTTTCAGCCACCCTATCCTAGTCTGCTGAAACACCACAAGGGCCCTCTCGTTGCCCATGTGTCCTCCATAATTTATATCCGATATTCTAACTTCATATTTGCTTGTAAACATATTTCCCCCTTAATGTTTCGATTTATAATTTATGATTTTATTTTAAGAACTGTTCAGTGATTCAAGTTATAAAATATTTCTATATTTTACCAGTTATTCACAGCTTTATCAATACAAAATACCTGCCTATGCACACAAAACTAGGTAATCCGATTATTTTATGTTATGATATAATGAATAATCTGAAAAGGAGAATACTTATGGACGGCAGAAACAGAGGCGATATAAAACCAGGAATAGAGGTATCCATCGTGCTTAAAAAGGACCAAAGAAGCGGAAACCTGACCTACGGGAAGGTAAAGGATATCCTCACAAACAGCAAATTCCACCCACACGGGATAAAGGGTAAGACTTACAGACGGCCAGGTGGGAAGGGTCAAAGAGATAATAAGAAAAGGCTAAGCATACCTACGTATACTCAGCCTTTTTTATTTAAATATAAATATCAGTGCACAAGTCTTTCTGCCTTATGTTTAATCTACGTCCCTATAGCATATAGTAAGACCTTTTAAAAAGTTCCTCATATATTTGTCGCCGCACTCCTTATAGTTATTATGCTCTTTATTTCTAAAAAGTGCAGACAGTTCCGAGTTTGAAATCTCGAGGCCGGCCAATCTGAAAATTTTAAGCATATCGTCACTCCTGAAGCCCAGGGCTATCTGCATTTTTTTCAATATCATATTATTTGTCATCTTTTTATCGGGCTTTCTTTCCTTGCCGTTTTCCATCTTTCCTCTTTTATAAGTTATAAATCCGTCCAAAAACAGCCCCAGTATACGGTCATTGCACTTGACCTGCCCCTCTTCTCCGTCTTTTTTAAGAAAGTTTTTTACCCCGTCACGGTCTATTTCATATCCAGACAGCCTGAAAGCCTCCACCATTTCCGTGTCCTTGATATCCAGTGCGTACCTGAATCTTCTCAATATATCATTATTATTCATTTTTCCCTCCTGTAATTTACATTTTTCATCCCGAAAACACAATATTAAAAGGCTAAGCTACATTTCTCAGCCGGCATTTTACCCAAACATGTGAAATGTTGAAATTTTCTATATTTTTCATTATAAATTTTCTACTCTATAATTGTATCATCTTTTCCCATAAGTGTCCACGTATGCTTTTGACACTTATCCATTCTCTTTGTCGCTTTATGAACTTTAGCCTTTAGAGGTCCACTTGTGTATTTTTGCCTAAATTGATACAATATTATAGATAAAATAAAAACTTAAATCAAAATATAAAAAGGGATGATTATAAAAATGAGTTTCAAATATGAATTTTTTTATTTTTTAAGACAGCTCAGGAAGTATATATTAGTCGCTGCAGCTGTGCTGTTTATCGCTCTTGCAGTTCTTACGGCTGTCACCTATGTCAGCGTAAAAGACCGGGTAACATCGTACACCTTGTTTGAACCTATTGAGATCTACGACAGGAACGAAGAAATCGCTGACTACCTGTCAAAGCAGAAGGGGGAAAACGTTGACATCGAGGATATCCCTCTGCACCTGCAAAATGCCTTTATCGCAGTTGAGGATAAGAGGTTTTACTCCCACCACGGTATAGACCTTTTGAGGGTAGGAAAGGCTTTTATGGTCAATTTATCCAAAGGCAGGATATCCCAGGGAGGAAGCACCATATCACAACAGCTGGCAAAAAACGCATTTCTTTCCCACGAGCGTACCCTGAGCAGAAAGTTTAAGGAAGCCGTCATTACCCTGGAGATTGAAAGAGTTTATTCCAAAAAAGAGATCTTGGAAAAATACCTAAACGAAATTTACTTCGGTTCAGGGTCCTACGGTGTCAGGGAGGCTGCTAGAGATATTTTCGGCAAGAAGGTCTCCGAGATAAATCTTGCCGAAGCTACCATGTTGGCAGGGATACCCAACAGACCCAGCACCTACAACCCCAGAAAAAATTTAAAAAAATCCCTGGAAAGGGGAAGGCTGATATTAAGGCTCATGCTAAAACAGGGATACATAACCGAAGATGAGTTACAATGCCGCAGTGCAGCACAAGTTCGTAGAAGAGGAAGAACTGCCAAGGTTTTTTATCCAAAAAAAAGACACCTCCATTATCGTAAAAAG
This sequence comes from uncultured Ilyobacter sp., assembly GCA_963668015.2. Lineage (GTDB taxonomy): Bacteria > Fusobacteriota > Fusobacteriia > Fusobacteriales > Fusobacteriaceae > Ilyobacter_A. The sequence continues at coordinate 5,078 of CAXXCR010000009.1, forward strand.
CGGCAGAAAAAAGAGGCAGTCCAAAAAGGCTCCAGACTTTGTGGATGCCGTGGAGACCAGACTGCTTGATTTCATCGACATCAACACGTTCTCAAAAGGCGGGTTAAAGGTTTATACTAGCTTGGACCCAGACATACAGGGAGCTGCCAAAGAGAGCTTCGAGTCCTACCAGTACTTCAAAAGAGATTTAAAATTGCAGGGTGCCCTGATAACTTTGGACGCTGAGAACGGTGAGGTACTCAGTATTATAGGTGGAAAAGAATACCATTCGGGCAACTTTAACAGGGCAATAGATGCAAAAAAACAGGTGGGATCCACTTTTAAGCCGTTTGTCTATTATACTGCCCTAGAAAGCGGCTACACAATGAATCAAATGATAGACGCCTCCACGACTGCTTACGGCGACTGGACCCCCAGAAACTACGGAAACAGCTCCTTTGGAAATATGACACTTATACAATCCCTGGAAAAATCCGTAAACACCGCAGCTGTAAGGCTTCTAAAAGACGTTGGCATAAATAAGGTGGTGGAAAATTTCAAAAAAACCGGAGCAGATATTCCTGTGGAAGAAAACCTTACCCTGGCATTGGGATCAATGAGCACCAGCCCTCTTGAGCTGGCTGCATCCTATATACCATTTGCAAATGGCGGATACTCTTTCAGGCCATCTTTCATCAGGAGGATAGAAGATTCACAGGGTAACATACTTTATGAGAGGGAAGAGGTCCAAGGTGTAGAAGCTTATGACACCATAAACACATCTCTTATGACATATATGCTGCAACAAGTTGTTGAAAATGGTTCCGGAAAAGGATCTAAACTATATTCCAGACTAGGTTTACCTGTGGATCAAGCAGGGAAAACAGGGACATCAAATGATTTTAGATCGGCTTGGTATGCAGGATTCACGCCTGAATATGTGAGTATAGTATATATCGGCTACGATGATAACTCTTCTATGCCAAACGGATCTTCCGGCGGGAGAATGGCCGCCCCCCTTTGGAAAAACTACTATCAGAAAATGATAAACAAAGGGATATACACACCAGGGTCATTTGAATTCATAGACGAAAATATCAAAAACGGTGAACTGGTGGCAAGAAATATAGATATCCGAAGCGGAGAGGTCCAAAGGGTAGCTAAAAACTTCAGGAGAAAAGTCCTCTTCAAAAAAGACCAGGCTCCTGATACGCCTACAAGAAAATTCTTTAAAAAGATATTCAGGTCATTTTTTTAGAAAATAAAACATATATAATATAAAAGCAGACAGCCAAGACTGTCTGCTTTTTATGTAAGCTGAATTTTAGTTGTAGCTTACAATATCTGAAAGCAGATGTACCACAACTTCATCTTTGCTAAAGAAGCAGGCTTTAAGAACCTTTTTAAAAAGTGACTCAATTTGTCTAGATGCTTTTTCCACAGGTATACTACAAATTACTGAATTGCTGTACTTTCTTTGCTTGTCCAAAGAAAGTACCAAAGAAACGACACCCATAAAAAATTACTAAAACCACTTCTGAACTAACTTTCTATTGAAATATCGTCGATAAATCTCTTTATTTCAATGAAAGTGGATTTCAGAAGATGATTTATTAACGCAATTTTTTAAACGGGTTTAAGTTCAAATGCTTTGCACGTTATTATTTCTAGGTTTTTTGGCCATTGAAATAATCAGCGTTAAGAAAGATCGAGAAAAAATCTTTAGAAAAATTTTAGTGTCCGAAGGCGTGATTTTAGTCAAGTTTGGCCATAAATCAAAGAACGAAGTGATTATGATTTATGAGCCCTCAGAAAATTATTTTCTGAGTTTTACCCATATTTTCGAGAGCTTTTAGCTGATTTTTCACAGGCCTTGATTTTTGGTTACTTTTTATCAAGAAAAAGTAACAGGTTTCAATAAATTCAATATTTTATAGCAAGTCGCAACTTAGGTTATTTTAATTTAAATACCTCTATATAAAGTTAATGCAGCAACCAGACTGATTCATCCGAGTGCTGCACAAGAAAACTCACTATATTTTTTTTACAAATTCAGACTTTAACTGCATAGCTCCGATTCCATCAATTTTACAGTTGATGTCGTGGTCACCGTCAGTCAAACGTATATTTTTTACTTTTGTACCAACTTTTACCACTGACGAGCTCCCTTTTATTTTTAGGTCTTTTATTACAGTTACAGTGTCGCCGTCGCTTAAAACGTTTCCGTTTGAATCTTTTATAACTTTTTCTTCTTCACTGTTTTCCTTTTCAGATTCTGCAGTCCATTCGTAAGCACACTCCGGACAAACAAAAAGACTTCCATCTTCATAAGTATATTCTGAGTTACATTTTGGACAATTTGGTATATTCATCATCACTACATCTTCTCCTTCTAAGTTTCTTTACTGTAAGATCGTAATAATCTTACAACCTCTCCATTTTACACCAAGTTCCCCCAAAAATCAATTTATTGCAGACAAAACACATCGTGACACTACATATTGCTCGCCTGATTTAGCTGTCTAAATTTTCACTTCTTTGTAAATTTATGCGTATACATTTTTTTATCCGCCAACTCTACAAACTCGTCTAAACTGTGATGAGGTTCGTACTGCACTATCCCCCAACTTATTTCCAAGCTATAAGGTTTTTCTTTGCTCTCATTGTATTTATGCATTATTTCTTTTATCCTGGAAAAAAGCCGCTCTACTTCAGACAGTTCCTTTTCACAAAACGCCATAAAAAACTCATCCCCACCTAGCCTGAAGAGCAAACTTTTCTCGCCTAAAATCTCCTTTAAAATAAAAACAATTTTTTTTATCAACTCATCACCTTCTGAATGAGAAAACTTATCATTTACTACCTTTAGGTTATCTATATCTATAAAACATCCGGTTACGGCTTTTTTTTCTTTTTTTGCTCTTTTAATTAAAGTTTCTAATTTTTTTAATCCAGTTTGACGGTTAAATACCCCTGTCATAACGTCGTAAGTTGCCATCTCAAACAACTTCTTGTTCATCGTTTCTATCCTGTGCAAAAAAATATTTATTTTATACTTCAATGATGATATCTGATCATTCCCTGTTATTTCCAACCTTCTGCTTAAGTCTTTTTTTTCTATAATTTCTGTCACCGAATTTTCTATCTTCCTCAGTCTTGAAAGTATCAACCTTTCCATTCCGTATGAAATTATTAAAACTAATATTATCAGGTTAACCAGAAGGGCCAACCCATATTTTCTAACGCTTTCTCTTCCCAAAATAAAAATATCGGCATTTAATTCGTTCTTAAGGACCAAGTTTTTACCGTTAACAGACGGTATATAAAACTTATTATGTACCTTATCCTTAGAAATTATCATGTCAAAAACATCTTCTTGTTCAGCCACTATTTCATCAAATTTCAACTGGATACCTAATTTATGACTCATTTTTTTTAATGTTTCTTTTTTAAACTCATATGCCATAATAAGCTTTCCTATACTTGCTTTTTGTCCTCTTGAGTCTGTTATCGGACTGGAAGCAAAGAGGAAAATTTTATTTTCGTCCGTTATGTGTATCCCGGAAGTATTATCGTATTTATGAAGCTGCCTCAGTAGATCTTTTGACGGCTCTACTTGTTTTTTATATTTATAATTATAACCCGTACTATAAATTGGATTCCCGTCTGCATCTAATATATAGATGCTGTCTATTCCCAGAGCCGCAATACTTTCTTCGTTTAAATTTGATCTTATATAATCTTCATTCTTATTTTTAACAAAATTATAAGTGTCGTCCCACATCCCCCAATCTGTGCCGATTCTTTTAATTACATCAAAAATTCCCTGGAATTCATTTTTAACAATTAAATATTTATTCCTGGAACGACCGTATTCAAACTTACTATAATCTTTTTTTACAGTTTCACTTATAAACAAAAATAGTATAAAAAATACCATCAAACTGCTAAAAGTGATTGCCCCAATTATTTTTTTCCGCAATCTTATCACCCCGTCCAATTTAGATACCATTAAGATTATATCCTATTTACAAAGATTAACAAAATTATGTACAAAGTATTGATTTTATCCAAAATAATTTTTGGACGCAGAGTTTCACAGAGCTTCAAAACAAGAGCCGCACAGAGAGAAGCCTTTAAATCAAAATCATCTTTTGTCACTAATCTCACTAATCATTTAAAACCTGAAAAACTCAAAGTTTTTTGCAATTCTCTGTGAAACTCACTCTTTTTCTCTGTGCCACTCTGTGACCCAAAAAGGTTTTTGTATACTTGCAAAAAATTCAATATTTTCTTTTGAATACAAACAGCAACTTGGATTAAATAAATAAGCACATTGAATCAAGTGTACTTAACCCAATAAACCGGACTTTTAAGAATTAATTAAATCAGTCCTAATTGATGATCCCGATATTGTATCGGGGTCATTTTTAATTTTGTAACTACCCTTACATTATTATAATAATACATATACTCTTTTAATCCGTCTATAAATTCTTCAACTGAATTGAATTGATTTAAGTAAAAGAATTCTGACTTTAAATTAGAGAAGAAATTTTCAGCACATGCATTATCATAACAGTTACCTTTTCTAGACATACTCTGTTTGATTCCACGCTCTTTAAGAAAGTTTATGAACCTAGAACTCTGGTATTGGAAGCCTTGATCACTATGGATAATAAGATTTTCATATGTTCTTTTTTTAAAACCTTTTTTTAACATATCCATTACAAAAGCCACATTTGGTAATTTTGAGATTGAATAACTTATAACTTCGCTGGTGTTTAAATCAATAGCAGGTGATAAATAAATTTTTTCACCGCAAACTTTAAATTCAGTTACATCAGTAACTACCTTTTCTAAAGGACTAGATGTTGTAAAATTTCTATGAAGAATATTTTCTGAAATTCTGCCTATATTTCCTCTGTAAGATTTATATTTTTTTATTCTAGTTTTAGCCTGAAGGCCTAATAGTTTCATCAGTCTATATATTCTTTTGTGATTAACTTTATCGTATTTAGCAATGACTTCTTTATCATTATTTAATGCTAATGTTATTCTAATATATCCATATCTTCCTTTGTGTTTTTCATAAATGGACTTGATTTTATCTTTTATCCATTTATCTTTATCTTCACGTTCTAGACGCTTTATTGCATCATAATAAGATGATTTAGCTAGATTTGCAATTAATAACAGTTCATTCATAGGGAAGTTTTCTTCTCGCCTTAATTCAAGTATTATTTTTGCTTTTTCTTCCGTTCTCGCTCTTCCCGTTTTTGAACTAAGGCGTCTAACTTTTTTAAATATAAATTTTCCATTCGTAGTCTTTGGTTTTCAGCTAACAAATCAGGATCATTGTTCAAATCTTTTTTTTTCGCCTAAGTTCTTGGGCTTTCTTCCTCTACCATTCCAGTCTAGTCCTTTAGGACCATACTCTCTAAATAGTCTCTCCCATTTATAGAATGTTGAATTTGATACATCGAACTCTCTTTCCGTTTCTGATCTTCCGAACTTCCAATAATAATTTAAAATGTTTAATTTTTCTTCTCTTGAATAAATTTTATTTTCTTTTCGCATAAATCCCACAGTCTCACCTTTCTGTTTCCACCTATAGATAACAGAATGATTATGACCAAACTTACTTTTAGTAGCAATAATTCCATTTTTATCTAAATAAGCTAAAACTTTTTTCTTGTATTTTACACTATACTTGGACATATAAAAACACCACCTTTCCTCAGACTATTTTTAGTCCGGAAAAGTGGTGTAAGTACACAAGTTTCAATGTGCTTTCTTTATAAAAAATTATTTTACCAAACAGTGTAGATATTCTGTGGTTGAATCTTTTTTGTGGTTTCTGTTTTCCGTCTTATCAGCTTTAAATCTCTTATAATCTTGTTCAAAACAAGAGTACTCCCCATATTTTTTCATTATTTTTTCTATTTCATCAATGGGGATAATCCCTTCACAATTATAACTCAAAAAAATATATTTAAATTTAGCTTTGCTAATAAGATCTTCAAATGCTTTAGAAGCAGTTCGCTTTGAGCAATAATCAGATTTCTGATCTGTATAATTCCTCAGCCCTGTTTTCCCTTTGATATCCGGATTATCATACTTTGAAATAGTCTCTAACATGTGATAGTTAGGCGCATATTGTCTATTATTATAAGGTGGGTCCAAATAAAGAATATCCCCCTCTATTTCTTTAATAAGCTCGTTTATATCACTGTTATAAACTCTATGATCTTGGTCACTCACTACAATTTCCAAAGGGACTAATTTAATATTTTTTTGAGCTGATTTTTTTATTTTTTTCAAAAAAGCACCGTAAACGGATGCTGTATTGGCAACTTTATCAATAGCTTCAATTAAGCAGGCCAAAAGAAAATAATATTCTTCATCTGTTACTAAACCGTCATCAAACCATTTTTGAATTTTTCTTCTTATGGCATCACATTTTTTACCATTATCATCCGTATAATACATCCTCTGATAGTCATCATCCCGAGTCCCACCAGGACAATAATTATTATATATAAATCCTTCTTCTCCATCGATATTTTGTAAAAACTCACAAATAAAAGCAGCTCTTTCTTCTAAAGGTGTTTCTCCATATATTTTTGATAAGCCCTCAAAAGGTAAATAGGTTTTATTCTCTATAAAATGTTTATTTAATGCATAACTGTAATGTTGTAAATCGTTGGCTATTACAGAATACCCCTCTTTTTTAAAAGTGGTCCCTACAATTCCAGTACCTGCAAACAAATCCGCAAAAACCATATCTTTAGATAGTCTCGTTTCATTATGCAGTTTCAAAGTTGTATTTATTGATTCTTTTAAAAACTCTAGTAAAGATAATTTCGACCCTATGTAGTTCATAATTCCTCCTAACTTTATCAGTAAATTATATCATATACTTAAATATTCGACAATATTCAACGAGAAATGCTACTTATTGTGCGCAGACTTATATGCAAATAAATAGTAATTTTATACAATGTCTCATATATGTGAAAAATATCAGAAAATTTCGTATATATCTTCTAATTAACTCACCGAAGCTTATCTTGAACAATATTAAACAACTTAAATTATAATGTTGGAAATGTCAAAAAATTGATTCATAAAACAATATAAAGTATAATAATATTAAAAATCATAAATAATAAGATATAGAGGTAGCCTATGAAATGTCCTAAATGTAATGATTTTATTATTTTAGACAGATCCCAAAAACAGTGGAGATGTTTAAAATGCAATTTGTTAAAACCGTTTGATTTTGATAAATACTTAGACTTCACCGAAAAGCAACTTAAAAGATTACATTCCTATGACTGGTACGGAATAAAACAGAACAACCGTTTAGATGCTAAAACTAATTTTATTTATAAAATCTATGGGTATAACGACCTGGAGAGTTTTATATATCAGTCAAAGCTTTCCGATATTGAAAAGAGGTATGCTAAGAATCGATGGTATAATTTTCACTCTTCTATAGCAACAGAAATCATATTCTCCAACTCCCCTTTGGTGACGCCGAACCTAAACGAAAAATCCAAGCTGGTTGATTTTTCCATAATGGATGTAAAATTTGACCACAAAGGAACAGTTTTTCCAAAAGCTTATACAAAAAACTTTCGGGACGCTGTAAGGGACAAAAAAAATCTTATAGAGTGGTTCTACAAAAACCAAAGTGTTCAAGGCAGGTATCACCTTTCAAACAGGTTGTTTATTGTTTTTTATTCCGATAACGGGGAACATTGGAGATTAAAAGCTGAATTGCATATGATTAAAAATGAAATTGAAAAATATTTAAAAAATTATAATCAAAAAAAATTAGTAAAAATAGAACTAGAACCCGGCCGTACTTCTTTGTCTGACATTATTTTTATTAAAAATTAGATGAATGCAATAAGTTTCCACATGTTAACAGTTAATGAACAAACTTTCAATGTCCACCTTAAATATGTGTTTGCAGGAACAGGAAAAAAAGATTAAAAAAGTGCAGTTCGTGATTATGCCCCTCCCTACTGGGATATAATAAAGTTTAGCGAGGATCACAGAGATCTGTCTAACTCTAAAACCATACAAGAGTCAAATGTCTTTACTTTTTTGAAGAATGGAAAACACAAGAGAATATAGATGCACATTTGAGGTCAGAACATATCGCCAGATTAATTCCAAAAATGGCGCCTTTTCTTGAAATAGGAATAGATGTAAGAATATTTACTGGTGCATACTTAAATGATATCATAGTATAATAAGAGCTTAGGGTTATCCTAAGCTCTTACTATACAAAAATACAAATCTTTGTAGTCGTAGATTTTTTAATGGAAGTTATTTAATACTTACTCAGCCACGACTTAATTTTTTATATTATATTTTAGTGCGTAAGCTTGCTTTATAATTCTCTCCCTACACAATCTTTGTTGTCCAATCTTCTATATCCCATATTTCCGTAGCAATATCCATATAAAAATCCGGCTCATGGCTCACCATTAAAACTGTTCCGGAAAACTCTTTAATTGCCCTTTTCAGTTCCTCTTTAGCGTCTATATCCAAGTGGTTGGTGGGCTCGTCTAAAACTAAAAAGTTGATTTCACGGTTCATTATCTTAGCCAATCTTACCTTGGCGTTTTCTCCCCCGGATAAGACTCTCATCTGGCTTGTAATGTGATCGTTGGTTAATCCGCATTTAGCAAGAGCTGATCTGGCTTCTGCATTTGTAAAACTTGGAAACTCATCCCAAAATTCATTTAAAGCCGGAGTACTGCTGCTCTCCTCCTCCTGCTTGAAATATCCTACCTCTAAAAACTGCCCATGTTCTATATCGCCGGAAATAGGTTTGATCTTTCCTAAAATTGTATTTAATAAAGTGGATTTCCCCAGTCCGTTGACACCCCTTATGGCGATCTTTTGGTTACGCTCTATTGAGAAATTAAGGGATCTTGTCAGTGGCTCGTCATAACCGATTACCAGATCTGTAACCCCTACAACCTCTCTGGACGGAGTACGGGCCGTCTTAAATTCAAAGACTGGTTTCGGCTTCTCTTTGGCGATCTCAATAACTTCCATACGGTCTAGTTTTCTCTGCCTGTCTTTGGCCATGTTTGTTGTTGCCACACGGGCTTTATTCTTGGCAATAAATTTTTCCAAGTGTGCGATTTCTTTCTGCTGTTTCTTATATGCTGCCTCTATCTGACGTTTCTTTAGCTCGTACATCTCTCTAAACTGATAATAATCTCCTGTATACCTGGTAAGGACAGCTTTTTCAACGTGATATATTACATTTGTAACTTCGTTTAAGAACGGAATGTCATGAGATACCAAAATAAAAGCATTCTCATAGTTCTTCAGGAAATTTTTCAGCCAGATAATATGGTCCTCATCTAAGAAGTTCGTAGGCTCGTCCAGTATCAGGATCATAGGGTTTTCAAGCAGGACTTTGGCAAGTAAAATCTTGGCTCTCTGACCACCAGACAGCTCAGACACATCTCTGTCCAATCCAATTTCAAGGAGTCCAAGTCCTGCAGCATACTCTTCTATTTTAGAATCTAAGTTATAAAAATCCGAGCTTTCCAAGATGCTTTGGATCTCTCCAACTTCTTCCAGGATAACCTCCATCTCTTCAGGAGTGCAATCCGCCATCTTCTCATAAAGAGACATCGTCTCCTTTTCCAACTCGTACATACCGGCAAAGGCCGACCTTAAAATATCTCTTATGCTTTTCCCCTTTTCCAAAGTACTGTACTGGTCCAGGTATCCAGTTGTTATATGGTTGCACCAAGTTACTTTTCCTTCGTCGGGCATCAGTTTCCCGGTAATAATATTGAGGAAGGTAGACTTCCCCTCTCCGTTGGCACCGACAAGCCCCACGTGTTCACCTTTAAGCAGACGAAACGAAGCGTCTTCCAGAATTACTCTGGAACCAAATCCATGACTTACATTACTCACATTTAAAATACTCATAAAAATTTAACTCCTGTATATAATTTTTTTATTTATAATAACACGACACCAGCTTATATTCTATCAGGAAACGTGAATAAAATATAGGGAATTTTTTAAGATATGGAGCTTCTATGAAAAAATGAAGCCTGTGTAGCCTTTTGCCGAGAGCGGGGGAAATACCGAGAACTTTATATCAATAGGAGATTTTTCCAAGTCCACAAAAACGTCCCTTACCAGAACTACTTTATCAATGTAGGCTATTTTTACTTTGTTAAAACGGTTGTCAATGAAAAATATATGAATAAATTTGTCAAAAAACTCAAAAAGACTAGGATATATTTCCTAGTCTTTTCTTCTATTTCAAGACTGTAATTTTTACAGTCGTAGATTTTTGGTGGAAGTGACGGGAATTGAACCCGTGTCCAAGACTAACAATGCCATAAGCTTCTACAAGCTTAGTCTGCAATCAGATCTCACACTGCCCCATCCCACAGACAGGACTAGACAGTGCCAGTTTCTAAGGTGTCCCCAAAAGCCCCGAAACGAAAGCTTTGGGTAAGCCGTAAATTAGTTATACTCCGTAAGGCTTCCTAAACGGCATCGGAAACCTGGAGCAAGCTGCTATCTTAGGCAGCTATTGCGTAATTTTCGTTTCCATGTAAAACATGTGTGACCTCTCACAGCGGTCAACCTGGCTTGCTACCTATAACTCACTAGCCCTGTCGAAACCTTGACACTCCCATATTTAATTTTATTTATCTGTTGAAATCTTTAATCGCTCTGTCCATCTGTCTCTTTTGGTCTTTTTTAGCCAGTGAATCTCTCTTATCGTAGTGTTTTTTACCTTTTCCTAGGCCGATCTGGACCTTTATGAGACCTTTTTTAGTATATACACTGAGCGGTACAATTGTATAACCTGCTTGGGAAACTCCCTCGTGCAGCTTTTTTATCTCCTTTTTGTGGAGTAGAAGCTTTCTCACACGGGTTTCTTCCGGATTGAAGGTACTACCGTAAGTATACGGGGTTACATGCATTCCCATAATGAATACCTCATTTTCTATTATCCTTACAAAGGATTCCTTGATACTTACTTTGCCTGCTTTTATAGACTTTACCTCACTACCTATGAGTTCTATCCCGGCTTCGTATCTATCTTCTATGAAGTAATCGTGAAACGCTTTTTTGTTTTTAGCAAGCACCATATCCTACAACCTCTTTCCTCTTTTTCCCTAAGCTATTATACCATTTTAACTGTTTTTTTTCAAATTTTTTATTAAGATTTAATTAATTCAAAGCCCAATAGAAACAGATATTTCCTGCTCATTCTCCTGAGCTGATTCTTTATCTGTGCACTCTGTGTACAAAGATCTATTCGATTTCATTCGGGCGATCCCATACTAAAAACTACTTTTTATCAACTAACGACAAACTTAATATTTCAAATCAGCTATTGTTCAAGATTACACTAAGCACCTCGACTGAATTAACTCAAGTTGCTACTTAGAATTATTGCGATAAATTACTGAATTGCTGTACTTTCTTTGCTTGTCCAAAGAAAGTACCAAAGAAAAGACACCCATAAAAAATTACTAAAATCACTTCTAAACTAACTTTCTATTGAAATATAGTCGACAAGCCTCTTTATTTCAATGAAAGTGGATTTCAGAAGATGATTTTTTAACGGTATTTTTTAAACGGGTTTAGATTCAAATGCTTTAAAAGCTTTTTATTTCTAAGTTTTTTGGCCATTGAAATAATCAGCGTTAAGAAAGATCGAGAAAAAATCTTTAGAAAAGTTTTAGTGTCCGAAGGCGTGCTTTTCGCCAAGTTTGGCCACAAATCAATGAGCAAAGTGATTATGATTTGTGAGCCCTCAGAAAATAATTTTCTGAGTTTTACCCATATTTTTGAGAGCTTTTAGCTGATTTTTCACAGGCCTTGATTTTTCTTTGTTACTTTCTTTTCATCAAGGATAAAGAAAGTAAGGTTCTCATAAATTCAATATTTTATTACAATGGCAACTTAGGTTAAATCGATCAGCATATAAAAAAGCCGGTCTAAACCGGCTTTTTTATATCTATCTGAATTAATCTTCGTAAGGTATTACCTCTACCTCCAACTCGTTTAAGTCCGCTCTCACTATCATAACCTTGAGCTTGTCTCCTATGTTATACTCCAGGCCTGTGTCCCTCTCTACCATCCTGTAGTTCCTGTCGTCGAACTCATAGTACCCTTCCGCACTTATAACGTTGTAGAAGCATTCCACGTATTCCTCGGTTTCAAAGAATATCCCGTTTTTGTTCATACCTGTTATTCTGGCGTCGTACACCTCTCCCATCTTGTTCATCATGTACTCTACTATTTTTATCCTCTTACTCTCTTCCTCCGCCTTCATTGCAGTTCTCTCGGTTTTTGAAATATGCGTACATATCTTCGGAAGTGTTACATTGAGTTTTTTTATCCTCTTTTGGTTAGGGTAATTGTCTATACTTTCCCCCAGTATCCTGTGCACCATAAGGTCGGAATACCTCCTTATAGGCGAGGTGAAATGTGTATAGTAGTTTGAAGCCAGACCGAAGTGGCCTATGTTCTCCTCGGCGTACCTTGCCTGCTTGAGCGACATAAGTATAAGCTTATGCACCAGTGTGTTTATGTCTCTCTCCTTGGAGTCTTCTATTATTTTCTGAAATTTCCCTGGGTGCAACTCTTCAAAGTTGTGTATCGTATACCCAAATTTTCCCAACGACTCATTCAGAAGTTTTATCCTGTCGGCATCGGGTTTTTCGTGGGTTCTGTATACGAAAGGTATCTCCATCCAAAATATCTTTTCGGCAACCGTTTCGTTGGCGGCTATCATGAAGTCTTCTATAATCCTCTCAGATTCCCCTCTATCCCTGGCACTAAGGTACTTTACTTTCTTGCTTTCTCCAAGTACCACCTTTATTTCCGGCAGGTCGAAGTCTATGCTCCCCCTCTCGTACTTGTGCTTCCTCAGTATTTTGGAAAGCTCCAGCATATCAAAGAACATATCCTTCATGTGGGAATATCTCTCGCTCATCTTTTCGTCGCCTTCTAAGACCTTGTTTACGTTTGTATAGGTCATCCTCTCAGCAGATCTTATCACTGATTTATACGTTTCATTGTCTACTACCCTTCCGTGACTGTCGATCTCCATGTCGCAGGTAAAAGTAAGCTTGTCCTCATGCGGGTTAAGCGAACAGGTACCGTTTGATATCTCCTTTGGAAACATCGGTATCACCCTGTCAACCAGGTAGACGGAATTACCTCTTTTTTGAGCCTCTTGGTCCAAATGACTTCCCTCTTCTATGTAGTGCCCCACGTCCGCTATGCTTACCACCAGCCTGTAATTTCCGTTCTTCAGTTTTTCCACGTATACGGCGTCGTCCAGGTCTTTGGCATCTTCGCCGTCTATTGTGACTATTGGAAGCTCTCTCAGGTCCTTTCTGTACTTAAGCTCCTCGACGCTTATCTCTTTCTTTACCTGTTTCAGCTCCCTTTTTACCTCACTGGGGAACTCTTCGCTGAAGCCGTTTCTTTTTATAAGGGCTTCCAGCATGACGTCGGTATTGTAAGGGTCGCCAAGTATCTCTATTACTTTCCCCTCAGGCTTCTTGTCCTCTCCGCCCCAGGAATATATCTCCACTAGGACCAGCTCTCCGTTTTGGGCGTTGTTTATATGGTTTTTCGGTATAAATATGTCTTTTCCAAATGACTGGGTGGGAACGACAAATCCGAAGCGGGTGCTTTTTTGGAATATCCCTATTATCCTGTCCTGCTCCCTCTTGATTACCTTTACAATTTCCCCCTCTTTTTTCTTCCCGGAATCTCCTACCTTTGTTACGTTTACCATAACAGTGTCTCCAGACAGTGCTCCTCCAAACTTTGATTTTGGAACGAATATCCCCTCTTCAGGGGTGTCCACAAACCCGAACTTATTTTTCACTATCTCAAGTCTTCCACAGGCATACCCTAGTTTTTCCGGAACTGTATATCTGCCACCACGAACCTGTATAAGGTAGCCCTCATTTTCCCACTCCTCCAGGAGCTTCCTGTTTTCCTTCTTAAACTTAGGAGACCAGTTTAGCATCTTGCTTATCTCTCCTATGCCTTTGGCCTTGTTGTCTTTTAAATAGCTTACCAAAAACTCCAAGTCGTGTTCTCTTTTTATCCTGCTCATACCCCAGCTCTCCTTTTCTTTATCTTCTCCAATAAGTGGTTTCTCATGTCAACTGTATACGGATGTATCACTACACCTTTTTTTATGAGGTATTCTATCTTCCTGTCTGCCTCCATTAGAACTGCGCTGTCCAAGTCCAAAAAAGCAAGTTTCCTTATTTTATCCACCTCAGCATACGTCCTGCTGGGCTCTATGGCATCGGCGATGTACGTTATCTTTTCCAGCTCAGACATCCCCCTCCTGCCTATGGTGTGAAACCTTATGGCGTTTAAAATGTCAGTATCTTCTATACCGAATACGTTTCTGGCATAGATAGCCCCTGAAAATCCGTGTACAAGCTCTCCCAGGTGCTCGTAGTTTTCCAACGCCACTTCCTGTTTTACCAGATCCTTCATCTTTTGCAGAGTAAACTGCTTTGAGCAGTCGTGCAGCAGAGCGGAAAGCTCCACCTTGGTCAAGTTTATCGAGTGCGCCGCACCCAGTTCCTTAGCCATCTCCACTACTTCCATTGTATGTTTATATCTGTTTGGACTAAGCATAGTCCTCAGCTTTCTTCTGATCTCCTCCATTTCTCCATTCCTTCCTGAAAACATTCTATATTTCATACCTAGTGTATCACAAAAGCATTGAAAATAATAGTTTTGAATACTCCTCCATAGTCTGTTTTCATTGAAATTTAAGCTATTAATTTTATATACAATAAATGATCCAATATTCCTAAAATTTATTCCGAATATCTCTCAAATTTATTATTCGTTTTAGCAGTTTTAACCGCTCAGATTAATTCAAGCCCTGCTTAGAATTATTGCAATGTATTACTGATTTTATCTAAACCTATTTTGGACACAGAGTTTCACAGAGCTTTAAAACAAGAGCTGCGCAGAGAAAATCTCAGCTCAGTTTATAGATTATAGAGAACAGTGAACAGTTATTTTAACTATTCTCTATTAATTATTAGCTACTAACTGATTTATTTACTCTGTGGCCAAGGTTTTTTATTTGAATTTGTGCCTATTCGTGAGATTCATGACAAAAAAGGTTTTTACGTAGTTACAAAAAATTTAATGATTTAAAATAAATCGACTTAATCAAAAAGGCGGCAGCCAAATATAGGCGCCGCCCCAAAATGAATCTTCTACTTTTACTTTCAAAACTGCCTGGAAACTCCCGTTCCCCTCTATTCTCTCAATCCCCGTCTTATTCTCGATGCTCCCGTCTGAATTATAAAAATCAGTTATACCCAGCCAAGGTTCTATACACACGAACTTTGCACCTGGGACGTTCCAAAACGCGATATACCTGAAGTCACTGTAGTCCACTGTGACCTTTCTGGATTTCGATCTGCACCTTAGCGATACCCTGTCGGATTTCAAGCCCTCAAATATTACGGCGTCTTTCTCAAACAGATCCTCTTTCATGGGGATCACGTCTGCCTCATCCAAAAAACTTTCTTTCTTTTCGGCTACGAAACCGTCTTCCAGTATAAAAGCCTCTGCGCTTTCACTTTTTTCAAACTCTAGGTAGTAGTCGTCGAACCCCGTATTGCCGTCCACAGGTGTGGAAAATGCCGGATGCGCACCAAGTGAGAAGTACATTTCCTCTCCGTCCATATTTTTCACCAGGTAAGTAATTTTTAGCTCGCTGCCGTCCAGACTGTAAACCAGATAAAACTCGAACTTAAAAGGGTATATTTTTAAACTCTCGTCGTCCCAGGAAAGTTTAAAACTGATGCTTTCTTCCGACTTTTCAGCCACTTCAAATTTTCTGTCCCTTGCGAAGCCGTGGCGTGTACCCATTTCATAGTTTTTATTTTTATACGTGTACATACTGTTTTTTATTGTTCCCACAAAGGGAAACAGTACAGGAGAACTCTTACCCCAGTAATCAGGGTCGGCCCCCCACATAAACTCCTCGCCGCTTGTGCAAAGCTTCAGGCTTTTTAGCTCCGCCCCTTTGTCTGATATAACGGCCCTTACAACACCATTTGAAATAGTATAATCCATCCCAACCCCCTATATATTATCTTTACTTGTAGAAATGTTTATAATTTCAGCTTACACAATGAATTTTACCACATATATCCTGTATGGCAAAATTGAAAAAACCCACCCATAAATTATGGGTGGATTCATCTTCTCTCTTTACTTTTAAAAGTACCAGAAGGATTATTAGCTCTCTCTCCACCTGATGGATTTCCTGTGTGGCTAGGTCGATTAAGGTTAGATTTACCTGTGTTGTTCCAAGCTAAGTTAATAGGAAAGCTCCGTCTTTTTTTATTATTTGATGTTTTTTAGATTCATTCACGCAAACTGGTGAAACTAAAATAGAGTCTCCAGTCTATTTAAGACATACTACTAATATTTTTTCAACAAAGATCATCCCTCTTAAATGTAAATTTTATTGTTGTTTTGATATTATCCAGCCTTCAGATCTGCTTGGTATAATTGAAAAGAATAAATTTTTTAAAAAGGAGTTCTTTTCTAGCCGCACTCTATACAAATTGTATTCTTGCATATCAGGTATTTGAAAGACATAGGCAGCAAGTTCAAACTCACTCATTTTAAATTGACTGGAAAGAGAAGCATAGACTTCACTTTTACTTAAGTGCTCGCAGGAAAATACTTTTGAGATTTTATACCCGTTGTCCTGAGCTACCTTCTTTACATCTGTTTTTATACCCACTACTATCCAGCTCTTACTTTTCATTTAATACCTCCGTTGACTAGTTCTTCTTGTTGGATTTGTACCATCTTATAAATTTTTTAATACCACTTCTAAACTCGGTTCTCGGATTGTATCCGAGCATTCTTTTTGCTTTGCTTATATCTGCAAATGTTTTTTCAACGTCGCCTGGCTGCATGGGAAGATTTTTTATCTTCGCCTTAAGTTTGAGTTCCTTTTCAATGGAGCTCAGCATTTCATAGAGAGAAACTGTTTGTGACTCGCCTAAGTTAAATATTTCATAGACCTTGCTGTTCTTCTCTACATAATTGATGGATTTTAAAATTCCTTCTACAATATCGTCTATATATGTATAGTCCCTCTTTGTACTGCCGTCGCCGTAAAAAGGGATCTCCTTGCCATCGCTGATAAATTTTGTAAACTTATGTATGGCTAAATCAGGTCTCTGTCTTGGGCCGTATACAGTAAAAAACCTCAGCATGGCCATATCTATATCATATAAGTGGTGATAGGTGTGCCCCATAACTTCACAACTCTTTTTTGTGGCCGCATAGGGTGATATTGTAAAATCCACAACATCGGTTTCCTTAAAAGGCACAGTTTCATTATTTCCATAAACCGAGCTGGAAGAGGCGCATATTAAATTTTTAACCTTGTATTTTCCGCACATCTCCATCATATTCATTGTACCTTTTACATTAACATCTTGGTAAAGCAGCGGTTTTTCTATTGACGGCCTTACACCAGCCATTGCAGCTAAGTGTACCACTGTATCTACTTTAGTCTCACCGAATATTCTATCAAGGTCGCCATAATCTCTTATATCAATCTTTTCAAGCCTATAGTTCTTTTTATTTAGATTATGTGCTATATTTTTTTTCTTTATCTCAGGATCATAATAATCATTAAAATTATCAACATTAATAACATTAGCCCCCTTTTCTATTAGAACATCACACAGATGAGAGCCTATAAACCCAGATCCACCCGTAACTAAATAAGTGTTCATAAATTATCTCCTTAAACATTTTCTAATTTTTTAGTTCTTTTTGATTTCTCTATAAAATAAAGGTTTCTCAAATAAATCAACAGGTTGGGCGCCTGGCCTAGCATAAATACCGGATCTTTTCTGTATATGGCGTATATCAGCAAGAGAGAACTTCCCGCTATACTGAACCACCAGAAAGAGGTGGGAACTACACTTTGTTTTGCTTTCTCACTCGCAGCCCACTGAACCAAAAATCTCATAGAGAACATCGTTTGGCCTACCAGTCCTATTATTAAAAATGCATTCAATTAATTCCCTCCATCTTGAAAACTTTAGTCTCCGACAAACAGCAGAACGAAAGAGTTATTCTTATATATCTCTTTTGATCGCCTGTATATCGATGGGTTATTTTCAAATTTATCCCTGTCCTTTGCTCTTGTCACTACGGCTACGTTTTTTTTAGTTTCCATATAAGACCTGAACTCTTTACTATTCTTAAATAATTTCACAGGTCTGTCCAAATAAACGCCTATATACTGCCCTGCGGTATAATTAAAACTGACAATCTCTTTTATAGGAGTGACATTCTCGTAGTCTTCTATCTCCATAGCTACCCTCTTCAAGCCTAAATTTGGATTCACATCCGGTAGCTTACTTGAAAAAGCGAGTATTATGACAGTAAATACCGCTGCTAGTGAAATTATGGAGTATTCATACTTTTTTTTCCTCAAGAAATTTAAGCCGATTCCACTTAAAATAGATACTATAATCAGCATAATTTTCACTAAAACATCTACAGGTACCCCCTCTATCTTTTCCGGTAAGAAAAATAAAGCTATGACAGATAAACAAAGTACAAGTTCTACCAGACCTAGTGTTATCCAGTAAAATTTTTTCCTGTTCATATTTATGTTCTTCGATACGCTCATTGAAAAATAAGGGAAAAACGGGTATATCGGGATAAGATATATATCCAATTTACTGCTGAAGCAGGAAAAAACCAAAATACTTGCCGAGATGCTGGAAAGCATAAACTTTTCAAAACGGTTTATTTTTTTTAGATTTAATATCCCGTACCCGATGGCGCCAATATACATAACCCCCCAGGGAAATGTGTTTGCCAGAATATTTTTAAGATAGTAGTAAAAGGGTCTCTGGTGCGTAAAAGCATTTATTCCCCTGCCAACAGTTTGTTTCACCGTCAGAAGATACAGGTATTCCCTTCCCCCCTCTATCAACAAAAATGTAAACCATATCAGAAAAAATAATAGTATGAACGAAAACCCCTTTATTAAAGACAGTCTTTTTAAAAATTCCATATTTTTTTCAATTACAAGAAACGTCACTATGCTAACTATAGGTATGAGCAATCCTGCGGGGCCCTTTGTGAACACCGCAAAAATTATACCTATGTATACCCAGTTTAAATCTTTTCTATTATTCACAGGGTCTTCATAATAAGAAAAAAACTTGTATAAGGACATGAGTATAAAAAGGGTCATAAGCATATCCATCCTCAACACTACAGATACTCCAAAATAAAGTGCAGTAGTAAGCAGCATCAAAGATGCCAGGAAAGAATAGCTTTCCCCTATAAATCTTTTCCCCCACCTGTACATAATAACTGTAATTAATATTGATGGAACAGCGCTGAATAAACCGATTAAGGACAAAGAATATCTGCCTGTGATTATCTTTGTTAGATTTATAATCCAAAAATACAGTGGCGGTTTGTCCGGATACAGCTCTCCAAGATTTTTTAAAACCAAAATGTCTCCGTTTTTCAGCATAGTTTTGGCTATACTTATATATTTGAGCTCATTTCCGGGGGTATAATCTCTAAGTAAAAGTGACGGCAAAAAAATTAGAAGCCCAAACAAGACAATATATGTCTCTTTTTTCCTTAAATAATTACTTGTCAAAATCATAATTCAGGTTCCTTTTTATCATCCATCTAACTGCAAATGCATCTTTTAAACCTTTCATCATCCTATTCCACACGCCATACTTTGACACCCCAAATTCCCTGTCAAAATGTCTGACCGGAACCTCAACGACTTTGTACCCGTTCATCTTTGCCAGCGTCGGCAAAAACCTGTGCATCCCCTCAAAAAGTTTGTAGTCTTTTACTACCTCTTTTTTGAAAAGCTTCAAAGGACAGCCCGTATCCTGTATAGTGTCTCCTGTCAGCTTGTTCCTTACGCCGTTTCCAACAAACGAGGAGATTTTCTTCACGAAACCATCTTCACGTGTAGCTCTTTTTCCGTTAACCATATCGTATTCTTCTATATAAGGCAGCAATCTGCAGATGTCTTCCGGGTCGGTCTGAAGGTCAGCATCCATAGTTACAACCAATCTCCCACGACATTTTTTAAACCCAGCTGCCAATGCCGCTGTCTGGCCGTTATTCCCAGTAAAATGGTAGACCTTTAGTTTTCCGTTTTGAAAAGCCAGCTTATCTAAAATATCCTTGCTGTTGTCAATACTTCCATCGTTTACATATATGATTTCATAGTTTGTAAACTTTTTTTCCACAGCCTCACTTATCCTTTCTGTAAGCCTTTCTATGTTCTCTTCTTCGTTGTAGATAGGCGCTATAACCGATAACTCCAACATCTTAAAACAACCTCCTAAAGTAAAATTTATTTAATTTCAAATCTTAAAAATATACTTGTACCCTTATCGGGAGCACTCTCTAGCTGTATCTCTCCGCCAAGTACTTCCAAGATACTTTTCACTATCGCCAGACCCAGACCATGTCCCCCAAATTCACGCGATCTGGATTTGTCCACGCGGTAGAATTTTTCAAAAATTTTTTCCAGTTTCTCGGGCTCCATTCCTATCCCGTCATCCTGAATTTTTAGCACCAACTGCGAATCTTCTAAGTAGTAGCCAGTGGACACCGTTCCCTCCCTACTGTATACTATCCCGTTTTTAATCAAGTTTCTTAAGAGCTGCTTAAACAGGTCGGCATCCGAGGTGAATTTTATATTTTTATCCCCATTCGAACTTAATTTTGCATTTGGGTACAGTATGGACATTTCGCAGTTAATATCATCCACCATCTCCTTTATACAAAAAGTATTTTTTTCCAGTTTCAAGTGATCTTTCTTTGCCAAAAACAAAAGTTTCTCTATAAGCGAGTTTATGTTTTGGGTCTCATCTTTGATCGCCTTTAAAGCTTCTTTCAAAACCTCTCTGTCTTCCATTCCCCATCTGTCGATCAGCTTATTATAGCCGCTTATAACTGATATTGGAGTCCTCAGTTCATGAGAAGCATTTTGTACAAATTCCACCTGCAGTTGGACCTGTTTATCCAGCCTTTTAAGCATTTCTTCATAAGCTTTAAAAACATTGGAAAACTCCTGGAAAAAGCTTCCTTCCTGAAAGGTAACCTTAAAATTACCTAAGTTGACTTTAGAGGTGGCTTCTTTTAATTTCTCAAACTGTCCTGTTATAATTAGATAAAAATAACGTTGTATAAAATATGAGAGAATAAACACAAAGATAAATCCGATAATGGAGACTTTATAAACTTCCTTCAAAAATTTTTCCTCGCTTTTGAAGCCTTTCAATATCTGGACATCAATTGTCTCATCATTTAGAAGCTTCATCTTTGTATTCAATACATAAAAATCTCCGATTTTAACTAATTTTTCCTGAGACTCTTTCTTACTGAAACTGGGGGAATTTTTTTCTTTAAACTCTTCGGATGCAAACCCTATATTTATGAAAAGATCATCCTCTTTAGGGCTTTCCAAAACAGCATTCATATAAAAATCTTCGATGTTTTGATGCTCCTCTTCAATGAGTTCATCCAACAAAAATTTTTGTACTTGCTTTACCTTATCTGTAGATTGAGTGACTAAATACTGCCTCAATGCAAGGTTTATTCCGACTAAAGCCATAAAAAATAAAGCCAATATTATAAAGTAGCTTTTTAATAATTCTGAGGAAAGTTTTTTCATACCCAGTCACTCTCCCTTCAAGATGTATCCGAACCCACGCACTGTTTTTATCAGCTTTTCCTGAAAAGGATCGTCTATTTTTTTTCTGAGAGCTTTTATATACACGTCCACAATCTTTTCCCCGCCCACATAGTCATAGCCCCAGATATTATTTAATATCTGCTCTCGGTTCAAAACAATTTCACTGTTTATCATAAAGTACTCTATCAATTTGAATTCAGTTTTAGACAACTTTATATTTGACTGCTGCCTGGATACTCTGCAAGTGCTTTTATCTAAGATCAAATCTCTGTATCTTAAAAGATCCTTTGTTGAAAACTGCTTTTTATTTCTTAGTGCAACCCGTATTCTTGCCAACAACTCTTCAATTATAAACGGCTTTGTAATGTAGTCGTCGGCACCTATATCAAGTAAATTAACCTTGTTCAGCGTGCTGTCCTTAGCAGAAACAACTATAATCGGGATTTCAGAAGCCTCCCTTATTTTCTTGCACACCTCTTCTCCAGAAACTTCGGGCAGCATCAGGTCCAAAATCACCAAATCAAATAAATCATTTTTTATCTCTTTTAAAGCATCTCTGCCGTTATAACAACTTTTTACTGTATACCCTTCATGTGAAAGTTCGAGCTCTAGGTAGCGAGAGATTTTTTTATCATCTTCCACCAGTAGTATTTTATTCAAAATAATCACCTCCGTTATTTTATAGACTAAAAAAGTAAAAATTTGGTTAAAAAACTGGAATTTATTTTGTATTAGTAAAATATTTTCTATTAAGTTATCACCAAATTCCAAATGTAATGTTTTAAATACATTCTTTATCTCAAGTCGCTCTTTAAAATTATTCTTATAAATTACTGAATTTCTGTACTTTCTTTTCTTGTCCAAAGCACCTACAGGCATTCACTCCCTTTGGTCGATCAAAGTACCAAAGAAACGGCACCCGTTTACATAATGAAACTTGTAAAAAAAATTTTACAAGGACTAGAAAATATATTCGTTTCTTTCATTATTTTCTAAGTCTACTCATTTTTAAACTAACTTTCTATTGAAATATAGTCGGCAAGCCTCCTTATTTCAATGAAAGTGGATTTCAGAAGATTATTTCTTAACGGAATTTTTTAAACGGGTTTAGATTCGGATGCTTTAAAAGCTATTGTTTCTAAGCATTTCGGCCATTGAAAACATCAGAGTTAAGAAAGATCGAGAAAAAATCTTTAGAAAAGTTTTAGTGTCCGAAGGCACGGTTTTTGTGCCAAGTTTGGCCATAAATCAAAGAACAAAGTGATTATGATTTGTGAGCCCTCAGAAAATCACTTTCAGAGTTTTACCCCTATTTTCGAGAGCTTTTAGCTGATTTTTCTTTGTTACTTTTTTTCCATCAAGGAAAAGAAAGTAAGGTTCTCAGAAATTCAATAATTTAAAACACACAGCAAATATAAATCAACTTGAGCAAAAAGACGGCGCCAAATATAGGCGCCGCCTCAAAATCATTCTTGTATTTTCTCTGTCCAGGTTTTTTCAGCTTAAGTATAAAACAATCCACAAATCATTTTATTTCTACATAAACAATTTTACTAAAAAAACTCCTGATTAAAAATCAGGAGTTTTGAGCTGAAGTAAGATATTTTCTATATTTTCCCGGAGGCATTCCTATCGTTTTAGTAAAAAGCATATTGAAGTAATTCGGGTTATCATAACCTAAGCTTTCTGCAATTTCTGTGATGGAATAATCTGTATTTATTAACAGATTTTGTGCCTCTCCTATTTTTCTCTTTATTATATACTGCATCGGTGAATATCCGGTTTTATCTTTGAAAGTGTGCATCAGATAATATTGACTTATACCCAGCTCTTTAGACAGAGATTTTATGCTTAAATTTTCTAAAAAATTCTCATCAATATATTTTTTTATTCTTTGTCCTAGCTCGTACTCTTCTTCTTCTTTCTTGTTTCCTGACAACTCTACTAATCTGACAACTATAGAGATCAAACTAAGCATTAAATAGTTGCAGGTTTTCTCTACGCCTTTTCTGTTTGAAAAAACTTCCGAATACATTATTTTAAATAGACTTTCTATCGCCTCAAAGTGTTCGCCGCTGTGTATTACAGGTTCTATATTATCAGGGTTTAACTGATTTTCACTAAGCCCCTTTAAATGTAACTTGCTGATTCCACATACATATGTACTAACATAGTTTTCATTGTTTGAACGTTCATCGTGAAGAACATTCTTGTTGTAAATAAGTATGTCGCCTTTTTTTGTTTTATATTCTTTGTCTCCTATAATGTGAGTTCCACGACCATCCCTTATGAAAACAATTTCTAGCATATCCTCATGTTTGTGCATTATTCTAGGAAATTTATTGTGTTTTTTTTCGGCTTTACATACGTGTATTAATTTGGGTAATTTGTTGTTTTTAAAAATCGAAGTATTGCTATTTTCGACAAAACATTGAATCATTTTAAATCAAACTCCTTTAAACTAAAACGTTATTACATTAAAAAATAATAATACAACTTAGTATAAAAGCCCTAAGTTATTTTAGCAATTTTTGTAATAAATGTCAACATTCATGACTTATTCGGTAAATAAAATAACAGGAAAGTGTAGTTTGTAAAAGTTTAATTTAAAAGAATCAAGAATACATTAGCTTAAAAATAAGCTTAAAAAGCAATTTAGTTTATTTTAAGAACATTACTGTGTAATCGTGATGAATTTTTATTAAAAACTCAAAGCAGGAAAGTATAGTTTTTATAAAACCTAAAGCGAGAAAGTCCAATAAAATCAAGCATAAGATAAAAATATAAAAAGCACTTTTATTTATTGAGCAAAACACAAACTCTGAACTATAATTAAGCACACGAAGATCACAATTAGAACACAAGTGTTGAAAAAACCCTTAATTGAATCAAAATAATACAACTAAGGTAAAAATATTTGAGGAGGAGTAAAGTTGAGTTTATTTGCAGTAGTGTCGTTTATTTTTTTCACAGCTCTTGTAGCCGTGATATCGTATCGTGTGACCGGAAAAGAGGATCTAGATTCTCAGGATGGTTACTTTTTGGGAGGTAGAAGCTTAACTGGTCCCGTTATAGCAGGTTCCTTAATGCTTACAAACCTTTCTACAGAGCAGCTTGTTGGACTAAACGGGCAGGCGTACAGTGAATCTATGGCGGTAATGGCCTGGGAAGCTGGATCGGCAGTTGCACTTGTTATGATGGCGTTGATATTCCTGCCTAAATACCTGAAAAGTGGTATAACAACTATACCTGATTTCTTAGAGGAAAGATATGATACCGGGACTAGACAAATAGTTACTTTAATGTTTATCCTGAGCTATGTTTTAACTTATCTTCCTACAGTACTTTATTCTGGATCTTTAGTTTTAAACGGTTTATTCCATGTGCCTGAAATGCTTGGAATAAGTCAATTTCAAGCCCTTTGGATTACTGTTATTGGTGTAGGAATAGTTGGATCTATCTATGCGATATTTGGTGGTTTAAAAGCAGTTGCTGTATCAGATACTATAAATGGTATGGGGCTTCTTGTCGGTGGACTTATGATCCCTGTGCTGGGACTCATAAAACTTGGTGGCGGAAGTTTCAGTGAAGGTATGCAGGTTTTGTCAACAGTGCATCCGGAAAAATTAAACTCTGTTGGTTCTCCGACTTCATCAGTTCCATTTGCAGTAATGTTTACAGGGATGCTTTTCAACAACCTCTACTACTGGTGTACAAACCAAGCTATAGTGCAAAGAGCTTTTGCAGCTAAAAACTTAGAAGAAGGGCAAAAAGGAGTTATTTATGCTGGTTTCTTAAAACTATTGGGTCCACTTTTCTTGGTAGTTCCTGGGATTTTAGCATTCCACTTATATCCTAATCTGCCTTCAGCGGATATGGCTTACCCTACACTAATCGATGACATACTACCTAAACCATTAGTTGGGTTCTTTGGAGCAGTTCTATTTGGAGCTATACTGAGCTCGTTTAATTCGGCTCTTAACAGTACCGTTACACTTTTTGCTTTAAACATATACAGACCTATATTCAAGCAAGATGCAACAGACCATGAATTAGTTTCATTTGGTAAAAAATTAGGAACTGTATTGGCAATAGTCTCTATGTCAGTAGCGCCGTTTATTATGTATGCTAAAGGCGGCCTGTATGGTTTCCTTCAACAAATGTATGGTTTCTATAGTGTCCCTCTACTGGTGATAATAGTTGTAGGATTCTTTACTAAAAGAACGTCAGCTTTTGCAGCTAAATTCGCTATGATTTTCCATGTGGTCTTGTATTCGGCATACAACTTATCTAATATAGAAACAAATTTCTTACACATCTTAGGTCTTCTACTTCCTATAGAAGTATTAGCGATGCTATTTATATCTAAATTCAAATCTAGAGATGAAGACTTTGTACACGAAGACAGTGGAGCAGTGGATATAACTCCTTGGAAACATGCTAAACTGGCCGGTGCTATAGCTATACTTGTTATGGCTGGTGTGTATATATTCTTCTCACCGCTTGGTATTGCAGCGTAAGGTATTCAAAAAGCCGGCAACTCAGTTCCATCAAAAATTATATTTGGGGCGGATCAAATTTTCCGCCTCATTTTTTTGTTAAACGCATTGATTATACACGTAAATTTTTATAGAGGTGTGAATTTTAGATCATCGTAAAAAAGTATAACGCTAAAGCAGGAAAATATATTTTTGATAAAAGCAAAGATTAAAAACTTAATAAAATCAAGGCTTATAAGCGTGCACAAAAAGCATTTTAGTTAATTGTGAGATTCTGTAAATTGGGTTAATATATAGAACACAAACCGGCACGATCAATGATAAGTCGTTCTGTGGTTTCGTTTTTATCACGCGTTTAATTTTTTACCACAGGTAATTTGATCAAAAAAGATTAATGCATTACAAAATTAAAAAGATCGCATTATTTGATTAATTTAAAATTAGGAGGAGTACACATGGGTATTAAAATTACAGGTGCCCCATGCAGTTGGGGAGTAGACAATCCAAAAAATCCATACCTGCCATCTTGGCTGAAAGTATTGGATGAAGCATCGACAGCAGGTTACAAAGGACTTGAGCTTGGACCATACGGGTATATCCCGCTTGATCTAGACCTTGTAAGTGCTGAGTTAAAGAAAAGAGATTTAAGCATTGTTGCGGGGACTATATTCGATGACTTAGTGTCTGAAGACAACCAAAAAAACATCATAAAACAAGTGCATGACATTTGCGGGTTGATTACAAAGTTACCGCTTGAAGAAAAAGAAGAAGGGCAACATTTTAAAACTCCATACTTGGTTGTTATCGACTGGGGGCATGACGAACGTGATTATGCAGCCGGGCATGTGGATACGGCGCCGAGACTTGATGAGGAGGACTGGTCAAGAATGGTCGGCCTTATTAAAAAAGTGGCTAAAATTTCATATGAAGAATATGGTGTAAGGACAGTTATTCATCCTCATGCAGGAGGATACATCGAATTCGCAGATGAAATCGATAAAATAGCAGAAGAAATTCCATATGAAACAGCAGGTCTTTGCTTGGATACAGGCCACCTGTTCTTCTCGGGTATGGATCCGGTTGAATGGTTGACAAAATATAAAGATCAAATTGACTATGTTCACTTCAAAGATGTGAATCAATCTGTGTATGATCAAATAATGACAGAAGAGATAAGATTCTTTGATGCTGTTGCTAAAGGGGTAATGTGCCCTTTGGGAACAGGAGAATTGAATTATCCTGAAATTTATAATTCTTTGAAAGAAATTGAGTACAATGGTTTCATAACTATAGAACAAGAACGTGATCCAAGAAACTCTGACACGAGTTTAAGAGACGTAAAAGCAAGCTTGGATTATTTAAAAAGTATAGGATTTTAGAAATTTTATTTTAGGAGGTAGTTTAAAATGATTAATGGCGAAAAAGGTGCATCACGTTCTATCAGATGGGGAATGGTTGGTGGGGGTAAAGGCAGCAATATCGGTTATATCCACCGTTCAGCAGCATTACGTGACAATAATTTTGATTTAATTGCAGGTGCGTTTGATATCGACCCTGAAAGAGGAATTGCGTTTGCTAAAGAGTTAGGCGTTAGTGAAGAGCGTTGCTATGGTGACTATAAAAAAATGTTGGAAGAAGAAGCAAAGAGAGAAGACGGTATCGAAGCAGTTACGATTGCTACACCGAACGGAACTCACTACGAGATCAGTAAAGCTTGCTTGGAAGCCGGGCTGCATGTAGTTTGTGAAAAACCTTTATGTTTCACATCTGAAGAAGCAGAAGAACTTGAAAAAATAGCAACAGAAAAAAAGTTGATATTCGGTGTTACTTATGGTTATTCAGGGCATCAAATGATAACCGAGGCACGTGAACTTATTTCAAACGGAGACTTGGGAGAGATTCGTCTTATCAACACACAATTTTCTTATGGGTGGTTCTCAGCGCCGGTTGAAGAGCTGTACCCGGCTGCAAAATGGAGATTGAGTCCAAAAAATGCAGGACCAAGCTTTATCTTAGGTGACGTAGGTACTCACTCATGGCATATGGCTGAAACTATGGTTCCTGGACTTAAAATAGAAGAGTTGATGTGTGCAATGCAAAGATTCGGTAAAGGCAGAGAATTGGAAGACAACGCACACGTATTAATCAAGTGTAATGACGGTATTTTCTGCAACCTTTGGTCAAGCGCTATCAACGCAGGTTCACACCACGGTATGAAAATTCGTGTAATCGGATCAAAAGCAAGTGTTGAATGGTTTGCAGAGCGTCCAAATCAATTAAGATATGAGATAGAAGGAGAGCCTGTTAGAATTTTAGAAAGAGGAGCCGGATATCTTCACGACGCATCAAATGAAACTGATAGAATCAATGCAGGTCATCCCGAAGGATTATTTGAATCTTGGTCTAATATGTACCGTAGATTCGCTATTGCAATGGACGCTGCGATCCGTGGCGACCAAGAATTCCTTAAAACTTTCTGGTATCCAAATGTAAAAGAAGGGGCGGAAGGTGTTAAATTCGTAGAAGCTTGTGTTAAATCAGATAAAGAAGGGGCGACTTGGGTAAGCGTAAAATAAGCAATATATTAAGTAGTGTTGGGATGAAAATATTTCTACCGATAACAAAAAATAGAAGCAGCTGTATGAAGGTAGTTTTGGTAAAAGTTTAGCAACAATATATTATAATGAGGAGTTGGTAATTTTGAAAAGAATTCTATCTTTAATTTTTATGATTACGGCAATGTTGGCAATGGTTGGATGTGGAGAAAAATCAGATGATGGTAAAAAATCTATACGTGTAGGGGTTACTCTGCCGAGTTTTGACAATACGTTTCAACTTTATCTTATGGATGCCATCAAGGATCACGCAGCATCTATTGATGAAAATGTAGAGCTTACTTTCGTTGATGCAAAAAATGACTCGGCAATGCAGTTAAACCAAGTGGAAAACTTTATCACTCAAGAGGTAGACGCAATCATAGTTGTTACAACTAGTGCTGAGGCTACAGCACCTATGTCTAGCGCAGCCTTATCTGCTAAAGTTCCTTTAGTTTATCTTAATGCTAGACCGGCAGAAGTTCCTGATGGATTAAACTATGTTGGTTCTAAAGAAACAGTAGCCGGAAATCTTCAAATGGAGTATGTAGCAGAAAAACTTGGAGGAAAAGGGAATGTAGCAATCCTTATGGGTGACCTCGTTCATGAAGCTTCGTATAGAAGAACAGACGGTGTAAAAGAAATCGTAGCAAAATACCCTGGTATTAAAGTAATAAAAGAACAAACTGGTAAATGGGAAAGAGCCCTTGGTATGAACGTTACAGAAAACTGGCTTAACAGTGGGGATAAACTAGACGCTATAATAGCAAACAATGATGAAATGGCCATTGGTGCAGTAAAAGCCTTGGAAGGTGCCGATTTACTAGGTGAAGTACTTGTATTAGGAGTAGATGCAACTGATGATGGTGTTGCTGAGCTGGAAAAAGGTAATCTGACTGCAACAGTATTCCAAGATGCAGCGGGGCAAGGTAGTGGAGCGTTGGATGTAGCTCTAAGAGTATTAAAAGGAGAAAAAGTGGAAAAAGACACTTGGATACCATTTAAACTGGTAACACTTGAAAACTACAAAGAAGTTTTAGGTAGATAGTTCGCAACACAATTATATCGATATGATCCTTACCAAGGATAATATAAAGTCAATTTAACGGGCAGGATTTTCCTAATTTTTCCTGCCCCCTCCAAAAATAAGTTTTTATAAAATTATCGTTCTCAAAATAATAATATCAATATAATCCTTATTAGGGATTATATAAGGTCAATCTGATGGACAGGGATTTCCTAATTTTTCCTGTCCTATATTATACCTGCTTATATCAGACGATAGGTCAATTTAAGCAGTGCAGTTCAAGAGCAGGAAAGTGTATTTTTTGTACATCGAAAATTTCAAAGCTTAATAAAATCAATACTTTGAAGAGTCATAAAAAGCAATTTAGTTTATTGAGAAGAGGCTAGATATGGAGCTATAATTGTAGCACAAGAAGTTGTCTAAAGGATTTATGTTTTCAGATTATTAAGAAAGTATAGGGAGGTTATTAATATGAAAATCGCTTTCGATCCAGATGTAATAAGATATATGTCAATAACGGATATGGTTAGACAAATAAAAGAATGGGGCTTTGACTACATTGAGCAGTCGCCACATCCTCAAATACTGCCGTTCTACAAGCACCCAAAGGCAAGCAAAGAGATCATAGCAGAATACAAGAAGGTATTAAAAGAAACTGGCGTTCAAATATCTTCTATGATACCTATATATAACTGGTCACACCCGGATGAAAACCGTAGACAGGCTGCTGTTAAAAACTGGAAGCGTGCTATCGAAATTGCAATCGAACTAGAAGTTCCGGTGATGAATACTGAACTTTCAGGAGATATAAAAAGACCTGTTGAATCTGAAGAAAGCCTTTACAGATCAATGGAAGAACTGCTTCCTATCTTCGAACGTGAAGGTATCCGTCTTGATATACAGTCTCACCCGTATGATTTCTGCGAGGATGGAAATGAAACTGTTGACATAGTAAAATCATTCAACAGCGACTATGTAAAATATTTATTCTGTGCAGCTCATACATTCTTCTACGATAAAGGAAAAGGGGACGTTGCTGGAATGCTGGACTACGCAGGCGATTCACTAAAACACGTCATAGTAGCAGACACAATGAACCAAGAATTGAACTGCCGTTACATAGTTAACCCTCCTGGTGCAGATGCTGCAAGAGATGTTACTGTACATCAACACTTGGGAATAGGAGAAGGAGACGTCAACTTCGAAGCTATGTTTGCGAAGCTTCGTGAAATGGACTTCGGTAAACAGGACGATACAATAGCGTCTGTATCATTGTTCGGGTTCCCTGAAAAAATGGCTAAGCAGGCTCCAGAGCACTTAGCTAGAGTAAAAAAAGAACTTCTTTAAAATTGTCTTGAACTCAAATTGAAATAAAACAGGTAAGCCCATTGATGTTGAACTTGAGGAAGTTTGATATCAATGGGCTCTCTGTTTAAAGATAAGTTTCTAGAATATAGAATGCAGATATGATAAACTATGAAAAAAGTATGGTGTTTTAAAAAATGGAGGTTTACTTGTATGGAAAATATAAAAGATAACAGATATGGAATCATGTATGCATTCACAGCTTTTTTTTGGTGGGGTCTATTCCCGCTTTATTGGAAATTGTTAAACGGGATTTCATCAGTAGAGATACTGGCTAATAGAATCATATGGTCATTTGTTTTAACATTTTTATTGATAATTTTAAGAGGTGAATTCGGAAAGTTTAAAGCTATGTTAAAGGAAAGAAAAACTGTTTTAAACCTTTTTTTCGCTTCGGTGTTTACCAGTCTTAACTGGGGATCCTATATATTTGCGGTAAATTCTGGAAGGATAGTGGAAGCCAGCTTGGGTCAGTATCTTATACCGCTGATGATGGTAGTACTGGGCATAGTTATATTTAAAGAAAAGCTTCATAAAAACCAAATAATATCGGTTTTTTTAGCCAGCTTGGGAGTCTTGCTGCTTACTTGGAAATACGGTAAATTTCCCTGGATTTCCATTATGATAGCCTTTACATTTTCTATGTACAGTGTATTTAAAAAACACGTA
Source organism: uncultured Ilyobacter sp. (assembly GCA_963668015.2). Classification (GTDB taxonomy): domain Bacteria; phylum Fusobacteriota; class Fusobacteriia; order Fusobacteriales; family Fusobacteriaceae; genus Ilyobacter_A. The sequence goes on from CAXXCR010000009.1 coordinate 37,025, forward strand.
AAAACAAATGTTCTTATGGGTCTGGTGCTGGAAACTGCTATCATATCCCCTGTTGCCCTTATATATCTAATGAGTATATCAAAACAGGGAGTCGGAGCTTTCGGTTCAAATACATCTACCAGTTTTCTGCTTGTTGGTGCAGGTTTGGTAACGACCGTACCGTTATTCTTATTCGGTAAGAGTGCACAAAAAATCAACTTGAGTTCCCTTGCTTTTTTCCAGTATTTCACACCAACTATCTCATTGTTTTTGGGAGTGTTTTTATACAAGGAAACTTTCAGCACAACTCATTTTATAAGTTTTTCATTTATATGGGCAGCGATTATAGTGTATTCATTCGGACTGGTGAAGGATGTTTTAAGAAAAAAAGTTTTTAATTAAGTTTTAAAATGAAATGCTTGCTTTTTTCGTATATTATAGTTGCTCATTGTAAGGCCTTTAGGTTAAATCAATCCAAATTGTTACCTGTTTAAAAAATAGTTGTTGTTACGTGCATAAATATTCCCCTTACGGAGGTGTTAATATGAAAAAAATAAGAAAGTATTACCTAATATTGATTTTATTTGTTTTGCTGGTATTTTCAGTTTTGTTTTTTCATAAAAATAAAGTATATGAACAAGATACTTACAAGAAGATAAAGATAGGTGTTTCTGTTGTAAATTTTGAGGAAAAATTTCAAAGCTACATAAAGAGCGGTATAGAAAAACACCACAAAACTCTGGGTCATGATGTAGATATAACATATTTGGACGCCAAGTGGGATATTCTAAAACAAAAAGAGCAGATAAAATACTTCATAGATCAAGGGGTAGATGCCATCATCATCACTCTTGCAGGTTCTAGAGATTCTTCCGGAATAACCGAGATGGCATTTAAATCTAAAATTCCGTTGATATATGTCAATGTATTCCCAGATGAATTTATAGATAAAGAACTTCCTGAAAATATATATTATGTCGGTTCAAAAGAAAAAGAGGCCGGCGAGCTACAGATGAAATATCTGGCAGAAAAATTATCAGGAAATGGTAATATTGCAGTTTTAATGGGGGATTTTTCATATACTGCATCTTTTGAAAGAACAGAAGGATTGGAAGAAAGGGCACTGGAGTATCCAGGCATAAAAATAATAGAAAAAAAAGGGGCAAAATGGCTCAAACCTTTAGCTTCTAGTATAGTAGAAGAATGGTTGATTTCTGGCAGAAAAATCGATGCTATCGCTGCCAATAACGACGAAATGGCTGTAGGCGCAATAAAAACATTAAAAAAATACAACAAAACAGGTGAAATATTGGTTGCTGGAATCGACGCTACAGGAGAAGCTTTAAGTGAGCTGGAATCAGGAACTTTGTCTTGCACAGTTTTTCAAGACTCCAATGCCCAAGGAAAAGTTGCTTTAGAAATAGCCCTTCAGGTAGCTAGCGGGGAAGTGGCTCAGAATATTTCCTGGATACCATTTCGATTGGTAACACAAGAAAATTATGAAAAAGTTATCAGTGAATAGAAGCCTGCTCTATGTAAAATAAAATTTTAAAATTATCAAATGCGACTCTTGCACTTGGCATGAGTCGCATTTTTTATTCCATAGAAGACAGTAAAGTGTATTTTTACGAAAATAAAATTTAATATACCAATAAAATAAAGGCATAGAACTTGGTATAAAAAACACTTTAGTTTATTGAGAATACTAGGAATTCGAGATAAAATATAATATACAATTTTATTTGAAACAAATAGCTAAGATTTAAAAAATTTATTTTTATATTAAATGATACGAGTATGCAGAATGAGTTTTTATATTTGTTTAAACTGTTATTTAGAGTTCATTACCTTTTTCTAGAAAGGAGACTTATGTTTCAAATTTTCTCACATTATGATTTCACAATAGCACAATGGTTAGTTGTAATTTTGTCGGGTTTTTTTATAGGTATGGATAAGTCGGGAATTCCTACTTTTTTGATACTGGTACCCATAATGGCACAGATATTAGGCGGTAAAATTTCTGCAGGTTTTTTATTGCCGCTTTTAGTTATCGGAGATGTTTTCGCAGTTATTTATTATAAGCGTCATTCAGAAATAAAAATGGTTTTAAAACTCTTGCCTTGGGCGGTATTAGGGATATTGGCAGGCTTAGTTGTTGGAAATAATATTTCAGACAATCATTTTAAAATGATTATGGGTATTACAATCATGACTTGTGTAGTACTGCTCATGATTAGAAAAAATATCGAAGAGAATGATACAGATAGAAAGTGGTATTTTTCTGCTGTAGTTGGAGTTTTAGGAGGTTTTTCAACTATGATAGGTAATGCCGGGGGACCAATTATGATGGTTTACTTTCTTTCTATGAATTTCAATAAAAATACTTTTATAGGAACTGTGGCCTGGTTTTTCTTTGTTGTGAATTTAATAAAAATTCCCTTATATGCTTTTGTTTGGCATAATATAAGTTTTGAAAGTTTTTCTTTAAATTTAACAATTTCTCCTCTTATAATTGCAGGAGCATTAATCGGAGTAAGGCTTGTTAAGTACGTTCCTGACAGACCATATAGATTGATAATGCTAAGTATTACAGTGATTAATGCAGTGAAACTTATGGTGTAAAATAATTATTAAAAATGATATATAGTTCATATATACTGCAAAATATATTATCTCATTTTCGAGAAAACCATCCAAGGAAGAATGAAGTTCAATCAACTAACTTTATTCTTCCTCCTCTTTTTTTATAAACTCGCATTAATCGATTTTCTTTAAATAACAAATTTAATTAAACGCTTGAACATATAGAAAAACTCCTGATTTTAGTCAGGAGTTTTTATTTCTGTAATATATTTTCTATATTTACCCGGCGGCAGTCCGATTGTTTTGGTAAAAAGCACATTAAAATAATTCGGGTTGTCGTAACCCAGTTTTTCTGATATCTGTACAACGGATAGGTCTGTGTTGATCAGAAGATTCTGTGCTAAACCTATTTTTCTCTTAATTATATACTGCATGGGAGAATACCCAGTTTTTTTCTTGAATATCCGTATTAGATAATACTGGCTTATTCCCAATTTCTCCGATAAGGACTTTACGCTTAAGTTTTCTAAAAAATGATCATCTATATATTTTTTTATTGTCTGTCCGAGCTCGTATTCATCCCGCTCTTTTGTATTCCCTGATGAATTTATCAGCTTGGATGCCATGCTTACTAGACTCAGCAATAAATAAGCGCTGGTTTCTTCTGAACCCTGTTTGTTGGAAAAAATTTCTGAATACATTATTTCAAATATATTTTCTAGTGCAGAAAAATAATCCCCAGTATTGATGACTGGTTCCATATTATCAGGCAGTAATTGGTTTTCATCTAGGCCTTTTAAGTGTAGATTGCTTATGCCGCAGGCATAGGTGGTTATATGAGTTTCAGTATTTGAATTTTCGTCGTGAAGGACATTCTTATTATATACAAGGAGATCGCCTTTTTTTATTTTGTATTCTTTGTTTCCTATAATATGAGTCCCCTGTCCCTCTCTTATTAAAACAATCTCCACCATATTTTCATGTAGGTGCACCATCCTGGGAACTTCGTTGTGTTTTTCGTCAGTTTTACAAACATATTCCAAATTTGGAAACTGGTTGTTTTCAAAGCTCGATTCACCTATATTTTTAACAAAACATTGAATCATATGAATCAGAGCTCCTTTAAAACAAAATGAATTATAAACAAGATAAAATAATGATGCAAAAACTATAATCTATTACTTTATTATACCAAGTGTTCAGTTCTTTGTCAATTTGATGCAGAATCAAGTGAAGGATGCTGAAAAAGTCAAAAAAGTGTAGTTATTGTAAATCAAGTATTTCAGGTACCAGTCAAATCAATGTTTCTCAAGGGTATAAAAAGCAATTTAGCTTATTGAGAAGTACTAAATATAGAGCTATAATATGATCACAAGATGAAGAATGAAATCGTAGTGAGTGTGTAGAAGGTAAATATTAGGAAGGGATGAAGTTTATGGAATTAGCTATATGTACTGATGTATATGCCGACTTATCTTTCACGGATATGTTGGATAAAGTTAAGTCGCTGGGTATTGATGCAGTTGAAATGTCAGCCGGAGGTTGGGGTGCTAGAAAGCATGTTAATACAAAAGAATTATTAAGTAACGATGATAAATTAAAAGCTTTTCAAGAAGAGTTAAACAAGCGTGGTATGCGTATCTCTGCATTAAATACATCTTGTAATCCAACTTGGCCGTCAGAAACTGGAAAGCAATACGCAAAAAGTATGTATGAGTGTGCCACTCTTGCAGCTAAATTAGGTGTTAAAAAACTTGTTGCAATGGCAGGCCTTCCTGCGGGAGCACCTGGTGACACGACTCCAAACTGGATTACTTCTACTGTGTCATGGCCTTATTTTATGAAACCGGCTTATGAATATCAATGGGGGGTAACTATTAAGTTCTGGAAAGAGTTTGTTGATCACTGTAAAAAATGCGGTATTGAACAAATAGCAATAGAAGAGTTCCCTGGCACTATGGTTTGGAGTGCATCTACACTTAAGAAACTTCGTGATGCTGTTGACCCTATGATCGGTATCAATCTAGATCCTTCACACATGATAGCTCTTGGAGCAGATCCTATTGCAGCAGCGCGTGCATTAAAAGGCTGTATTTATCATGTACACGGTAAGGATGCAAGAATCGAGCGTGGAATTGCAGATGTTGATGGCCTTCTTGAACCACGTCCGGTTGAAAAAGCTGCAGAGCGTACTTGGAACTACGTAGCAGTTGGTTGCGGAAAAGACCTGCAATGGTGGAAAGAGTTCTTCTCAGTTCTTAGCATGTTAGGGTACGATGGAGATGTAGCTCTAGAGATGGAAGACCTTACTATGTCAGTAGAAGCAGGAGTAGAAACATCAGTTGATGCACTAAAACAAACTATAATCAAATAAAGCTTACATAATTAAGATTTAAAATACTGCTGTAAGAGTACCGAAATTACGGGATGCTTTTACAGCGGTTTTTTATTTTTGACTAGGCAATATGAGTTAAATTTGTATTTTAATTAAAATATTCAATTTCTTGCAATAACATATAAACATTTTTTAGTCACGAATCGCACTAATGGACACAAATTAAAATTAAAAATCTTGTTCACAGATTTGCATGGAGGAAAAGAGTGAGTTTCACAGAGAATTAATAAAAAAACTTTAGTTTTCAGGTTTTAAATAATTAGTGAAATTTGTTTAATTCACGACAAAAGATGATTTTGACTTTAAGGTTCTTCTCTGCGTAACTCTTGTTTTAAATCTCTGTGAAACTCTGTGTCCTAAGAAAGGTTTGTAGATAAATTCAGTAATTTATTGCAATAATTCTAAGTAGCAACTTGAATTAAATTTTCTAACCTCGTAATATTTTTTTATACTGCCCAGGAGTTAAACCCATTGTTTCTTTAAAACGCCTGTTCATATGACTTTGATCTGTAAATCCAGCTTGTATAGCTGAGTCAGCTAAAGGAATACCGGTCATAATATTATCCTTAATTATGGATATCCTACATTGATTTAAAAAATTATGTGGCGATAATCCTGTTGTTTTCTTAAACAGCCTCGAAAAATAAAATGCCGATACTCCAACTTCATTTGCAATATCATTAAGTGATATATTCTCTCTGGCGTTTTCGCGAATGAAATTGCTGGCCTTTTGAACCAGAGCATTGTCTCTGATCACCGACATTTTTTCTTTTGAAAAGTCCCCGTATTTTATCATAACTTTCGATATAACATCATAAAATTTTTCCTGAACTTCCAATTTATTATTTTCGTTATGGGACAAATTGTAAAACAGATCTAATAATCCATACGACAAATCTTTATTATATCGAACTGTTTCTTTAAAGTTGAAACCACTTCTCCTTTCTCCACAGATTCCTTGAACTACTTTATCAATTTGTTCCTCTCTAATATAAAGTATCTGATACTCAAGTCCTGATTCTAATTCAGCATGCCCGTCGTGAGCATCATTAGGATTAAAAGTCATAATTCCACTTGGATTAACTTTATGAAGTGACCCTCTGCAGTTAAAGGTTTGAATCCCTTTTCTGGTTACACCTATTGCAAACTCCTCATGCATATGTTTCTTAAAATTGAAATCATACATTTTTGCTTCCATCAGGACAACACCGTCGAGATTTTCAGTATTTATTAAATTAAATTTATTATCTTCAATGTTCTTTTTCATATCAATACCTCTTATATGCTCATAAATCTTTGCTAAAAAGCCTGGACTCCTGCTATAACTAAATATACATGATCCCTCAAAATTAATCCTGCTAAAAAAACTAAAAAAATTGCCATAACTCTATTAAAAACTATAAAAAACATCTTGCTTTTAATAATACTCCCCATAAATTTTCCAAATACAGAATAAATAAACGGAGCAAAACCTCCTAATACCCCAAGAAACAATGACATAAATACAATCTTTGAACCAACTATATTATTACTTGGAAAATAAATAGCTGTAATCGGTAATAATGCTATTGGTGCTTTCGGATTAAACGATTGCCCGATAAACGCATCTATAAAACTAAGCCCATTTTCTTTTGGTTCTTTAGACATATTCTCGGTTTTCGGATTTGACTTCCAAATTTTATATGCCAAATATATAATGTACGCTGATCCAATTAAACTAAAGTATAAAAGATACTCTTTTTTTACTACTTTTTCTCCTGTATAACCTAAAATTGAAGTATATAAAAATATTGAACTGCTTACCCCAAAATAAAAACCTAAGGATTTCTTTATTTTATCTTTAAGTCCGATATTTATCCCAATGAAATTCATTGGTCCCGGTGAAAACATCATTCCAATTGCATATAAAAACATTTTAATCAATATAACCACCCCATTAAATTTGCTTGACTTAATCAATTCAAGTTGCTACTTAGAATTATTGCAATAAATTACTGAATTTCTGTACTTTCTTTGCTTGTCCAAAGAAAGTACCAAAGAAATGACACCCCTAAGATTAATGAAACTTGTAAAAATAAATTTTACAAGGACTAGAAAATATATTCGTTTCTCTCATTATTTTCTAAGTCTGCTCACTTCAGAACTAACTTTCTATTGAAATATAGTCGGCGAGCCTCCTTATTTCAATGAAAGTGGATTTCATGAAGTTGATTTCTTAACGTAATTTTTTAAACGGGTTTAGATTCCGATGCTTTAAAAGCTTTTTATTTCTAAGTTTTTTGGCCATTGAAAACATCAGCGTTAAGAAAGATCGAAGAGAATCCGTAGAAATAAATCGACTGTTTGAACGAAGTGAGTTTCGATTTTTTCTAGGATTTTCGAGAGATTTTAGCTGATTTTTCACAGGCCTTGATTTTTCTTTGTTACTTTCTTTCCATCAAGGATAAAGAAAGTAAGGTTCTCATAAATTCAATATTTTATTACTTGTAACAACTTAGGTTAATTATACTGAAAATTAAAATGTTAATATAGGACAATATTGCTCTTTATATATTATATGATTTTATAGAAAATTTGAAGTAAATAAAAAAGGAACCGTTTAACGGTTCCTTTTATGTAAATTAGTATTGTCTAGCTATTTTAAGTGCATCTTTTATTCTAGCTGTTTCTTTTAATATTTCTTCTTTCTTAGCTACTTCTGCATTTCCTACTCTCCAGAATGCTTCGTATTTATGTATCATTGTTTTAGGTAGTACTTTGATGTCTATTAGAGTAGAAACTGTTTGTTTCTTAGAATCGATTAAAGCTGCTTTAAGCTCTTCTATAGTTTTAACAGTGTAAGTTTTACATCCGTAAGAAGCTGCGTTCATAGCGAAGTCTACAGGTACGAATCCACCGTCTAGTTGACCCGTTTCGTCGTTTCTGAATCTGAATTCAGTTCCGTAGCTGCCCATTCCGTGCTCCATTTCAAGGTTGTTGATGCATCCGAATGTCATGTTGTCTAATAAGATTACATTTATTTTCTTTTTCTCTTGGATTGAAGTAGGAAGTTCTGAGTGAAGCATCATGTATGATCCGTCTCCAACAAAAGTGTATACTTCTTTTTCAGGCTCTGCAAGTTTAACCCCTAGAGTAGCACTTACTTCGTATCCCATACAAGAGTATCCGTATTCTAAGTGGTAAGTGTTTTCACCTTTTGGTCTCCATGCTCTTTGAAGATCTCCAGGTAAGCTTCCTGCTGCTCCTACGATTATGTCGTCGTCGTTAAGCATTTCATTTAATGTTCCTAGCACTTTTGATTGAGTAAGGCATGATCCGGTGATTTCTTGGAATTCTTTGAATACAGCTTCACGATCGATGCTGTCAGCTATTTCAGGTACAAATCCTTCTCCAGTGTACTCTACAGCATATACTCTGTCTATTTCTTTTATATATGCGTCTCTAGCTTCTGCTACTTCTGTTGTGAATTCTGATTTGTATCCTGTTTTTTCAAGTTCTTCAGTTATAGCTTCAAGTGCAACTTTCGCATCAGCTACAACTTTTACAGCATCTAATTTGTAAGCGTCAAAAGATGCTACGTTTATGTTTAAGAAATCTACATCTGGGTGTTGGTACATCCATTTAGATGATGTAGTGAAATCAGTGTATCTAGTTCCTACACCTATGATAAGGTCTGCTTTTTTAGCTATTGTGTTTGCTGCTAAACTTCCAGTTTCTCCTACTCCACCTAAGTTTAACTCGTGGTCCCATACGATAGCACTTTTACCTGCTTGAGTTTCAGCAAACGGGATGTTGAATTTTTCTGCGAAAGCTTTTAATGCATCTGCAGCTTCTGAGTATTTTACCCCTCCACCACATATAAGCATAGGTGTTTTCTTTTTAGAGATTAATTCAACTGCGTCTTTTATCATTTCAGGTGTTGCTGGTCTTCTTTCTATTCTGTGTACTCTTTTTTGGAAGAAGTAGTCAGGATAGTCGTAAGCTTCACCTTGTACATCTTGCGGAAGACCTATTGTAACTGCTCCAGTGTCAGCTGGGTCAGTAAGTACTCTCATTGCGTTTATCATAGCACTCATTAGTTGCTCTGGTCTAGATACTCTATCCCAGTATTTAGATACTGCTTTGAATGCGTCGTTTGTGCTTATTGATAAGTCGTGTGATTGCTCTATTTGTTGTAGAACTGGATCTGGTTGTCTTGTTGCGAATACGTCTCCTGGTAAGAACAGTACAGGTATTCTGTTAGCAGTTGCAGTTGCTGCTGACGTTACCATGTTTGCCGCTCCTGGTCCTACTGATGATGTACATGCGTAAATTCTTTTTCTCATTTTTTGTTTTGCGTATCCCATTGCAACGTGTCCCATACCTTGTTCGTTTCTTCCTTGGTGAACTACAAGGCTGTGGTCACCCTCTTCTAAAGCTTGTCCAAGACCCACTACGTTTCCATGTCCGAAAATTGTGAAGATACCTTCAATAAGTTTTTCTTCTTTTCCGTCAAATTCCACATATTGATTGTCTAGGAATTTAACCAATGCTTGTGCCATTGTCATTCTTATTGTTGCCATGATAACCTCCTATTTTTTAAAAGTTTTACATTATAAAACTACGTTCTCTTTTTTGTAATACAATTATATTACTCTTATTCTTTTTTGTCAAGTGGTTTTTTTTTGAACAAAATAATTCATAAAAACACAAAAGGTGCCCAAGGCACCTTAGATATTTGTATCTCTTGTAAAAAATTTCCACATTAAAAAGTTATTTCCGGAATCCACTTCCTTATTTTCCACTAAAAATTTAACCCTATCAACCTTCGGTATCTCAGTCATAGAGTTTACAATGGAATATATCAGCATTATTTCAGTTTTATCATCTTCCAAAAACTCCAGGAACTTTGCGTTTAAATTCAGATAAAGCTCCCCGTTTATATAGTAGACGCTCATCAGTCTCAGCTCTTCATCCACAAAGTCAATTTTTTCTATTATTTTATCAAATACCTGTACAGCCTTTTCATTTACGTTGTTCGGAGTCTTTATCTCTACTTCCACAAGTTCTAGTCTCTCCATATCATCATCCGGAACAAATATATTTACGAGCTCTTTCTCGACCTCTTTTACCTCTGTCTCCCTCTCAAAAATTATTTTTGCAGGCATCTTCTCAAAGTCCAAAACATACTTTTTATAAAAGTAAAAACTGCTCAGGCAAATAACCGCGCTTACTGCAAGTATAATATATTTAACTTTCAAAACTTATTCCCCTCACTAATAAAAATAATTTCTTACGCTGTCAGCTATGTTTGCCGCCATCTTTTCCTGATATTTTGACTGCTTCATTTTCCATACATCCCTGCCGTTTGTTATAAATCCCAGCTCGACTAGGACTCCCGGCCCGTTGAAACCACGCAAGACTGCAAAGTTGGCCCCGTGTTCCCCCCTTGCTTTCAAATCTAGGCTTTTTGAGTAACTACTCATTAGAGGCTTGGAAAACTTGATGGATTCTTCTTTGTTTTTCCTGTAGGATATGTCGGTTGCTATACGTGCGATGTCGCTGGTGTTTTCCCCGAATTTCTCCCCGACGCTGTTTTCAAACTGTGCCACTTTTTTTGCGTATCCGGAAGCTGTCTGTGAATAATAAAATATCTCAAACCCGTCGGCACTCTTGTTTTTATTTGCGTTGGCGTGCAGGCTTATAAACAAATCTGCTTTCGCCTGGTTTCCTATCCTAGCCCTTTTATAAAGCGGTATAAATTTGTCGCTACTTCTGGTCATTATGACGTTAAAGTCACTCTTTAATTCCTTTTCAAGCTTTTTTGCCACAGATAGGACTATATCCTTTTCTTTATATTTTCCAAATCCTATTGCACCCGGGTCCTTTCCGCCGTGCCCGGCATCTATCACCACAGTGTACTCCTTCTTGTTAACTTTTCTTGAAAAATCCAAAACATACCTTATTGGTTTACCCCAAAAACTACCCCGATAGTTTACATTTTTCTTGAAAAACACAAATAGCCCAGTTGAGGCTGCGTATTTTACCACCTTTATCTTATCTATATAGCTGCCATTTACAAACCTATCCTTAAAAGAACTAGAAGCTTCGGTGTCAAAAAATTCTATAAAAAGCAGCCTGTTGTTTTCATCGTAATTCATTTCATACTTTGGTTTTTGTGCCCCGTCAATGTCAACCACTAGTTGTGGCGGATTCCCGTTTAGCCTGATCTTATTCAGTTGTATCTGATTTGCAAGTAACATATTTGATAAGAGCAAAAATAACACAATGATCTTATTCATATTTATCTCCCCATTTAAAAAAACGACAATAAATTATTGTCGTTTTCAGTTTAAAATATTAATTTTCGTAAACAGTCGCTATAGATGCTTGTTTTACAGTAATCCTTACGCCTTTATCAACTCTTATTACTACAAATTCATCTTCCTTAGATATAACTTCGCCTTTTATACCTCCGCTTGTTATAACTGTTGCTCCAGGTTGTAAAGACTCTATCATCTCATTGTGTTTCTGCTGTTTTTTCTTATTAGGTCTTATCATAAGGAAGTATATAACTGCTCCCCATACTGCAACCATAACGAATATTTGGCTGAATCCTCCAGCTTTTTGTGCACCTTCAGCTGCTTGTAATATAAATTCGTTTAACATCTTTTCCTCCTCGTTTATACTATGTAAATGCATAACTCAATAAAGTATACCATATCAATTTACATTTTTCAAACACTTGGATTTTTAATTTTTTTTAACTTCTCAAAGCTTTCTACTTAAACAGCTCCTTTATTTTATCGAAAAAGCCCTTCTTCATTTTATAGTTGTTGTCTTTTAGGCTGTTTTCAAAGTTCATAAGAAGTTCTTTTTGTTCCTCTGTAAGATTTGTAGGTATTTCAACCACTATTTTAACCAGCTGGTCTCCCTTACCATATCCTCTTGGGTTCATTATGCCCTTGTCCCTTAACCTGAACACTTTACCATTTTGTGTCCCTGCCGGTACTTTCATCTTCAGTTTTCCCTCTAGAGTAGGTATTTCTATTTCCCCGCCTATTGCTGCAGTGGCATAACTTACAGGTACCTCGCATATTATGTCATTGTCCATTCTTTCGAATACAGGATGAGGCTTTACAATTATATATATGTAAAGATCCCCGTTTGCTCCTCCGCTTGGACTGGCCTCTCCGTATCCGCTCATCCTAACTCTTTGGCCATCGTCTACACCTGCTGGTATTTTTACTTTCTTTACTATTTTCTCTTTTGCAATTCCACTTCCGCCGCAGTCACTGCATTTTTCTTCAGGAACCTTACCCTTACCGCGACAGGCATCACATTCACTCACACTCTCAAAGTTTCCAAACATGGTTCTCTGTACACTTTTAACTCTACCTTGTCCGTTGCATTTAGAACAGGTTTTCATCTTAGTACCCGGTTTTGCACCTGTACCGTCACATGTGTGACATTTTCCTGTTCTGAAATACTTTATCTCTTTTTCCACACCGCTGGCTGCTTCTTCCAGGCTTATCTCCATATTGTATCTTAAGTCATTTCCTGGCTGTACCCTGCTTCTGCTCTCTCCGAAACCTCCAAAGCCTCCTGTGCTTCCTCCGAAAAATGAGCTGAATATATCTCCAAGGTCATCAAAACCTCCTCCGAAACCGCCGAAACCTCCGGCTCCTCCGGCTCCACCCTGCTCAAATGCTGCGTGTCCAAACCTATCATACTGTGTTCTTTTCTGTTTATCAGAAAGTACCTGGTATGCATCATTTATCTCTTTAAAGCTTTTTTCAGCTTCCTGTTTTTCCCCATCGCTTGCTTGGCTAAATTTATCGGGATGATACTTCATCGCCTTTTTTCTATATGCTTTTTTTATCTCAGTTTCCGTGGCATCCTTTGACACCCCAAGAACCTCGTAATAATCTCTTTTAGACATTTTTATATTTTTCTCCTTCCTCCATGAAGTTCCAAGGAATTATACCATATTTTCAAATCTATTTTAAGTTACTAATAGCATTTTAAACATTTAGTTTTCTTAGTTCTTCTTTCAACAACTTGTTCTTCGAATTTTATAAGGTACTCTTTTTTCCTTACACCGCCGGCATACCCTTTCAGCTTTCCGTCTTTGCCTATTACCCTGTGGCAGGGAAATATTATACTAATTGGATTTTTAGAATTTGCACTTGCGACAGCTCTGCACGCCTTTGGATCGCCCAGCAGGTCTGACTGTTTTTTATAACTTGTGGTCTCACCGTATGGAATTTTTAAAAGTGATTCCCACACCATTTTTTGAAATTCTGTACCTTTTAGGTCGAATTTTAACTTTTTAAAATTAAATTCCTTTCTATAGCCCATAAAGTACTCTATCAACTGCTTTTTACACTCAAAGATCATAGGAGTCTCTAACTCGGAACCAAGTTTTTCCACAAATGACACCGAACTAATGTAGTCCTCGCTTCCAGCTATTTCTATTATCCCCAATTTTTCATGCTGTATATAAAGCTTCCCCTCCATACAGTTCTCCCTTGCCATTAAATATTCTTTTTATAATAAACGTCTGTCACCTTATACCCTAGCCCCTGATACAATTTTACTGCTTTTTCATCATACCCATAATTATGCATAACTATGTTTTTTGCTTTCATTTCAGTAGCTCTCTCTTCTAAAAGTTGTATGGCTTCCTTTTCATACCCTGACTTTTTAAACTCGTCATATATGGAAAAGTTGTTTAGGTATATCTCCTGGTCCATTAGCTTTATCCATATGAATCCTACCTTTTGTTCCTTGTCGTACACATTTAGAAAGTAGTGCCCCTCTGTGTTCATCCCAGAACCAAGTATCTCGTCAAACGTCTCTTTGGAAAGGTCTATTGCTTCTCTCTGTGACCATTGTCCAACTTTGACTTTATCTTTGGCATAGTCGCTTATCATCTTTCCTTTTATAAGTTCAAACTCTTCTATTGTCATATCCATCAATCTGAGCATGGCTTACCCCCTGAAAATTAAATTCAATTGCAATAAAAAGGAATAAAGTTGAAAGAGGAACAGAGTTGCCTCCATTCCTCTTCACTCTTTATTTTATGTTTTCCTATTTATTATTAGTCTTCTACAACTTCAGCTTCAGCAACATCTTCGTCGCCTGACTTAGCTGCCCCCTCTTCACCGGCTGCAGCCTGTTGAGCCTGAGCCTGCTCTTGAGCTTCTTTATAGATTTCTTCAGCTAATTTGTGTGCAGCTTGAGAAAGTTTTTCTATAGCTGCGTCTATAGCCTCTTTGTCTTCTCCGTCTTTTACTTTTTTAAGCTCTTCTAAAGCTTCTTCTATGTTCTTTTTCTCTTCCTCTGTAACTTTGCTTTCATGCTCTTTCAAAGTTTTTTCAGTAGAACCGATTAATGCATCAGCTTTGTTTCTGGCATCGATAAGTTCTCTGAATTTTTTGTCCTCAGCTTCATGTGATGCTGCGTCTTTTTTCATTTTTTCGATCTCGTCTTCGCTAAGGTTTGTAGATCCTGTTATTGTTACCTTGTTTTCTTTTCCAGTTCCCAGGTCTTTAGCAGACACGTGAACTATTCCGTTTGCATCTATGTCAAATGTAACTTCTATTTGAGGTACTCCTCTTGGTGCAGCAGGGATACCCTCTAGGTTAAACTCTCCCAGTTTATGGTTGTCTGCAGCTTTAGCTCTTTCACCTTGAAGTACATTGATAGTTACCGCAGGTTGGTTGTCAACAGCTGTTGAGAATATTTGTGATTTCTTAACAGGTATAGTTGTGTTTCTGTCTATAATTTTTGTGAATACTCCACCTAATGTTTCCAGTCCCAGTGAAAGTGGTGTTACGTCTAGTAGAAGTACGTCTTTTACGTCTCCCATAAGTACCCCACCTTGTATAGCTGCTCCTGCTGCTACAACTTCGTCAGGGTTTATACTTTTATTCGGAGCTTTACCGAAGTAATCTTTTACCCATTCTTGAACTGCTGGTATTCTTGTAGATCCACCAACTAAAAGGATTTCATCGATATCTCCTGGTGTAAGTCCTGCATCTTCTAAAGCTGTTTTTGCAGGTCCTTGAGTCATTTTTACAAGCTCCGAAGTTAATTCGTTGAACTTAGCTCTTGTAAGTCTTACTTCCAAATGCTTAGGTCCTGTTGCATCCATTGTGATGAACGGAAGCGAGATAGGAGTTTCCATTGTAGTAGAAAGCTCTTTTTTAGCTTTTTCAGCTGCGTCTCTAAGTCTTTGGTAAGCCATTTTATCCTGTAAAAGGTCTATTCCGTTTTCTTTTTTAAATTCGGCAGCAAGCCATTCAACGATAGCCTTATCGAAGTTGTCTCCACCAAGGTGGTTGTTTCCAGAAGTAGCAAGTACCTCTATAACCCCGTCTCCTATTTCAAGGACAGATACGTCAAACGTACCCCCTCCAAGGTCGAATACCAATACTTTTTCCTCTTTTTGTTTGTCCAGCCCGTAAGCAAGTGCTGCTGCTGTAGGTTCGTTTATGATCCTTTTTACTTCAAGACCAGCGATAACCCCTGCATCTTTAGTAGCTTGTCTTTGTGCATCTGTAAAGTAAGCAGGAACTGTAATAACAGCTTCTTTTACTGTTTCTCCAAGGTAGTCCTCAGCAGAACTTTTCATTTTCTTAAGGATCATTGCAGATATCTCTTGAGGAGTGTAGTCCTTCCCGTGGATTTTTTCTTTATAGTCCGATCCCATATGTGTTTTTATAGATTGTATTGTAGACTCAGGGTGAGTGATAACTTGTCTTTTTGCTACCTCTCCAACAACGATCTCACCGTTGTCTTTTATGTTTACAACCGAAGGAGTTGTTCTAGCACCTTCCGAGTTTGTTATTATAGTAAAGCTTCCACCCTCCATAACTGATACACAAGAGTTTGTTGTTCCCAAATCAATTCCGATTATTTTGCTCATTTAGATTTACCTCCAATTATTAAAATTTATTTTTTACCCAAACAGGCTATTTTTTACAAACTTTTACCATTGCCGGCCTTATTACTCTGCCTTTCATCTTGTATCCCTTTTGAAGTTCCATTAAAACATGGTTGTCGTCCATGTCGTCGCAGGATTCCGTCATTACAGCATGATGTTGGTGTGGGTCGTATTCCTTCCCCACAGACTCTATCGCCTCTACACCTTCTGCATTCAGTATCCCGTGCATCTGACCAAGCGTCATCTCAACACCTTTTACAAGTGAATCAAAATCCTTGCTCTCAGCTGATGCCGTAATGGCTCTTTCCAAGTTGTCAACTGCGTCTAAGACTTTTACAACAACTTTTTCAGATGCGTATTTTCTCAGTTCTTCCAGTTCTCTCTCTTTTCTCTTTGTGAAGTTTTGGAATTCCGCCTGTTTTCTAAGATAAGCGTTTTTCCACTCCTCAACTTCTTCCTCTATCTTGTTAATTTTATCTTCTAAGCTTTCCTCTTGCACCTCTTCAGTCGCCTCTAAGTTTTCAGCTGCGGCTTCGTTTTCAAGTTCTTTTTTCATCTCTTCACTCATTCTATTTTTCCCTTTCTATATCGTCTATTACCTTGTTTACCTCGTGTGTAACGTATTCCACCAGTCCAACAGTCTTGGAGTATGCCATTCTTTTTGGACCGATTATACCGATTATTCCCTCTGATTGTCCTATCTTGTATACGGAATAAACAAAGCTGTAATCCTCCAGCCCGTGTATGCTCAGTTCATCGCCAAATATAACGTGTGCTTTCCCTTTTTCACCGCCTCGGTTTCTTGCAATTACTTCAAACACCTCTCGCAGGTTTTTCCTGTGGCTGAAAAGTTCCAGAGCATCCTTCACCTCGTCCACACTTTTGTCTTTAAATATTTCAGAGGTTCCGTTTACAAAGAACTCACCTTCTACATCCTGGTAGACCTCTTTTTCCAGGGTACCTATAATGGTCTCCCCTTGCTCCTTCTGCTCTTTTATATAAGTTTCTAGTTCATGGGAAAGCAGTTCACCACTTTTCAGCTTGAAATTAAGTTCTTTGGAAAGCAGCTGTAGCTCATCCTCGCTTATCTTGGATTCCAAGTGGATTTTCTTGGTTCTGACAGCCGAGTTCTCCATTACAATTACCGCCATTATCAGGTAGTCGTTTACATGAACCAAGTCAACTTTTTTTATTTTTTCCCTTTTTATGTCTGGTTCTATTACTATTCCTGCATATGTACTCAGCTTGGACAGCAGCCTGGATGTCCTTTTCAAGACCGACTCTATCTCATTCATCTTTATTTCATACGCAGTATTGATCTTGTTCATCTCTTCCCTGGACAGCTTTTCAATCTTTATGAGCTCGTTCAAGTAGAATTTATAACCAGTATCCGTTGGCACCCTCCCTGATGAAGTGTGGGTCTTCATTATATAACCCAGGTCCTCAAGGTCTGCCATTACGTTTCTTATTGTAGCGGAAGAAAAATTCATCCCATATTTTTTTACCAAAGTTCTGGAACCAACCGTATCCCCACTTGATAAATAGTGATCGATTATAGCTGCCAAAACCTGTTTTTCTCTGTCAGAAAGCGACATGCAACCACCTCTTGTTAGCACTCATTTTGTCAGAGTGCTAATTCTTTGGTTTAAATATACTCTATTTTAAATTTTTTGTCAATATATTTTACAAAAAAATTAGCCACCTATCTGAACGAGTGCTAAAAAAAGTTCTGGTTTTTCCACAGAATCGGACGGTACCCCTAAAGATGGACACTATAAACTTATCATAAGATTTTCTTTAAATTTTAAGTCCTTTGCCATATAAAATTCTCTCGGTGTCATATAGTTTATACTCGAATGAATCCTTTTTGTATTGTAATTATTTATATGTCTATCGATATCTTCCTCTAATTCTTTAAGAGTCATATATGTTTTCCCTGTTAAACATTCATCTTCAAAATATCTATGAAATGATTCTATATGAGCATTATAGTTTGGACTTTTTACCGGTATTCTTTCATGATTTATTTTTTCTTTCAAGCATAGCATACCAAATTTATGGCTTATATATTGACTCCCATTATCCGTCCTGATTATTAAATTTTCTGACTTCCCTTTTATTTCTCTTTTGTATAAACTTTTTAATAAAACCTCACAAGCTATATCTGCTGTGCAAGCTGTGACAACTTTATAAGCGATTAGCTCTCTGTCAAACACATCGATTACTGACAATATGTATGCCGTTTGTCTTGTACCTGCAATGTAAGCGTATTTTATATCACTTTCCCATAGTTGATTTGAATTTATCACTAATCTATTTTGGCATTGCATAGAATATTTTCTTATACTACGTTTTTTAGGGGAACTTAAAAGCTTCATTTCCCTCATTAAACGACGTACTTTTTTTCTGTTTATTATGAGCGCCTATTCTTTGCGCAATGCTGCAGCCACTTTTTTATACCCATAAAATTTACCATAATCAGTAGACTTGATTTCTTTTATATTATCTTTTATAATTTCATCGGATATTTGTTTCTTATTTTTATCCCAGCTAAATCCTGGAATTTTTCTTCCTCTCTTTACATTAGATTCGGTTTTTTCTTTTCTATTTTCTCTTTCATAATACGTAGATCTATTAATTTTTAGGATAGAAAAAATCCTTTTGATTGGGTATCCTTTATTAATCCATACCATGGCCACATCTAATTTATCGTCTAGTGTTGGGTCTTTTTTTTAATAAATCTCTTAAAACTTCAACTTCCAATTCTTTTTCTTCTAACTCTTTTTTAAGCTTTTTATATTCTTTTTTGTAGTTAGGTATGATTTCTTTTTCTTTTGGCTCTTTTGTTTGTAACGTCTGTTGGTATTTCCTATAATTACATACCCATTTTGATAGCAAAACTGGATTGAGGTCATATTTTCTGGCAACTAATATATTTGATCCCGATTCCAATACTTCCATGACATATCTTTTTCTTTCTTCTTCGCTAAAAGTACGCTTAAATTTTTCTGACATTTCTCTTCATCCCCTTCAATAAATATTATACCTAACTTTAAATTTAGGTGTCCAATTATTTTAGGGGGGTATGAGGAATTAACTGAAAATCTTCATACTTAAATTTAACCTAAGCTGCTGCCGTAATAAAATATTGAATTTCTGTACTTTCTTTGCTTGCCCAAAGAAAGTATCAAAGAAACGACACCTACGGCCATTTAACCGGATACCTTGTCTTAAAAGAGATATCAACACTACCCCTTGAGAATATGAGGTGTATCGACAAGCTTTTCAGGTTGGGATGGGACGAGTTTATCGTGCTTCTTTCGAAATCGGGAATAGAAGACAGTACAAGACTGGCGGAAAGGCTAAAAAATGAGATCAATTCTTTTGATTTTTCCTGTGAAAAACTAACCTGCAGCTTTGGAGTGACAGAGATAAAAGACGAGGATACCATAGATAGTATACTTAAAAGGTCTGATGAGGCACTGTACACTTCCAAGCACAGGGGCAAAAATTGTATCTCAAAAAAATAAAATCGTCCCCCGTTTTTCGGGGGATTTTTTTATCCCTTCTTGAAGTTTCAGTCTTAAAATTATAAAAAGTAAATGGTACGAAAAAATATAAAATTTTGGACACCTTCAAAAGCGTTTTTATAATTCTTTAATTTTTTATAAATTTAAAATTTAAATTAGCTTGATTTTTTTCTGCTCACAGCATTTATTTCTAAAAACAATTCCGACATAAGCGACTATCTCAGCTTTTATATTATTTATGAATAATTATTAATCTTTAATATTGACTTGCTGCATCCTCTCTGTTATAATTTAAAAATTAGTAAATAAAATATCTCTACTTATGATAGAGGCTGCAAATTTCATTATTAACACAGAGGAGCTTTTGGCTGGCTTTGAATCTGTGCGAAAGGGAGGTTTGCCGAAGAATGATTCTTTACGCCTAAAAAGTTTCATTCTGGGGGTCCGGAAAACATCCGCGCCACTGTCAACGGGGATTTCCCGTTGGAGAGCTATCTGTGTGTCTGTAATTTACTTAATTATAGCTGCCAGATAGCGTCTGGCAGCTATTTTTATTTTCAATATTTTTTAGGAGGATTTTTATGAGAAAATTTTATTTAGGTTTTTCGTTTTTGATGCTGTCTATGCTTACATTTTCAAGCGAAGTTCCAGCATCTGTAGAAAATTTAGGTTTTTTAACTTTACTTCCGCCTTTGGTGGCTATAATACTTGCATTTATAACTAAAAATGTTATCATCTCTCTTTTCATAGGTATTTTTACAGGTACCTTCTTAGTGAACATACAGGGAGGAAATATTTTTATGGCTCTTAACAAAGGGTTTCTTGACATCGTTAGCAACATCATCTCTTCTATGGCCGATTCTTGGAATGCCGGTATAATACTTCAAGTTCTTACAATCGGTGGACTTGTTGCGTTGGTTTCCAAAATGGGCGGTGCCAGAGCTGTTGCAGAAACTCTTGCAAAAAAGGCAAAATCACCGGTTAGTGCACAGATAACTACTTGGATACTTGGTATCTTCATCTTCTTTGACGACTATGCCAACGCACTTATAGTAGGTCCAATAATGAGGCCTGTAAGCGACAAGATGAGAATTTCAAGAGAAAAACTAGCCTTTGTAGTAGACGCAACCGCTGCACCTATTGCTGGTATAGCACTGGTTTCAACTTGGGTAGGGTATGAGGTTTCTCTTATAAAAGACGGTTTCGCTTCTATCGGTTTAGAAGATGTTAACGCCTACGGAGTGTTTATGGAAACTAT
This sequence comes from uncultured Ilyobacter sp., assembly GCA_963668015.2. GTDB lineage: Bacteria > Fusobacteriota > Fusobacteriia > Fusobacteriales > Fusobacteriaceae > Ilyobacter_A. The sequence goes on from CAXXCR010000009.1 coordinate 57,700, forward strand.
CCCGTACAGATTCTACAATATACTTATGCTTTGTTTTGTGTTTTTCACAGCTTACTTCTTGAGAGAGTTCGGGCCAATGTACAAAGCCGAAAGAAGGGCTAGGATGACAGGTCAAGTTTTAGAACCAGGATCCCATCCCATGGCAAGTGATGAGTCGGAGGACTTCCAGCCTGAAGATGGAACAAAACTTTCTATATGGAATGCCATTGTCCCAATCGGAACTTTGATAATAGCATCATTTTTAGGTTTTTACTTCAACGGACTGTCGTATCTAGAAGGAGAGGTTTTAGCTAAGATTCAAGAAGCTCCTATCTCATTTTACGCAATAAGAGAAACTTTTGGTGCTTCGGATGCTTCAGTTGTTCTTTTCCAAGCAGCACTTTTTGCTTCAATAGTTGCCATAGTAATGGGAATTTCTCAAAAAATGTTTAAATTTGGAGAAGCTCTAGAAATCTGGATGGGCGGAATGAAATCTCTAGTTATAACAGGTGTGATTCTTTTGCTTGCTTGGTCTCTTAGCAGCGTTATAAAAGAATTAGGTACTTCTACGTATTTAGTTTCTATGCTTTCAAATACAGTTCCTAAATTTATCCTGCCGTCAATAATATTTGTTTTGGGATCTATTATATCATTCTCTACGGGTACTTCATATGGTACAATGGGAATACTTATGCCGCTTACAATCCCTCTTGCCAACGCAGTCGGGATGAGCAACGGTCTAGCAGGAGCAGATCTTTCCGGATTCATAGTTATGAATGTAAGTGCCGTATTGACTGGAGCTATTTTAGGTGACCACTGTTCGCCTATATCAGATACCACTATACTTTCTTCTATGGGAACGGCTTGCGACCACGTTGACCATACTAGAACTCAGCTATTTTACGCTGTCGTTGTTGGACTGGTTTCTATCCTTTTCGGATATCTTCCTGTTGGTTTGGGGGTTTCCATCTGGGTAGTTCTACCTATGTCTATAATAGTAACTCTTCTTATTGTTAGGTTTGTGGGTAAACCTGTAGAAGCAGAAGAAACAGAAGTTGAAACTCAAATTGCATAAATTAAAATAAAAAAAATGGAAGCGTCTGCTTCCATTTTTTTTATTTTATTATCATAAGCTCCTTGGAAGTTTTGTTTATAACTTCACACCCGTCTTTTTTTATTATAACGTCATCTTCTATCCTTACCCCACCGAACCCCTCTATATATATTCCAGGTTCTATGGTCACCACCATGTTTTCTTCAAGCACTATGTCGTCTAGCTTGCTTGATAAATATGGATACTCATGTATCTCGAGGCCTATACCGTGGCCTAGTCCATGTCCGAAATTCTCGCCGTACCCTTTTTGACTAATATAATCCCGTGCTATTTTATCCAATTCACTGGTCTTTATTCCGGCTTTAGCTTTCGAAACAGCCAGCTTCTGGGCTTCCAATACAGTGTTGTAAATTTCAAGGTGCTTTTCACTTATCTCCTCGCCATAGTAAACAGTTCTGGTTATATCGGATGTATACCCATTATAAAAACATCCAAAATCAAATTTTACAAAACCCTCTTTTTCCAAAAGCTTGTCACTGGCTACCCCATGTGGCATTGCAGACCTGTAGTTGGAAGCTACTATTGTATCGAAAGACTTATCTTCTGCTCCCAACTTCCTCATTTCGTACTCAAGCTCGTTGGCCAGATCTTTTTCCCTGATCCCCTCTTTTATTTTCGGGATTATTTTGGCAAAAGCCCTGTCTGCAATATCGGCAGCTTTTTTTATATAGGCCAACTCTTCCTCTGTTTTTACCATTCTGCATTTCAAGAGACTGTCTCCCATTCCTAAAAATTCCACACCTTTTAACCTCTTCTTGTAGAATTCGTAATTGGCCACACTCATACTCAGGTCCTCTATTCCAAGTTTTTTTATACTGGCATCCTTTATGTACTCTACCACCTTGTCCGCAGCAGATCTTTCAACAGCTACAACGGAAAAACCCTTGCCCTCGCACTGTTCTTTCGCCTGCTCCACATACCTAAAATCCGCAAAGAAAAATCTTGCGTTTTTCAAGACCAGAGCTATTCCCGTAGTTCCAGTAAATCCGGTAAAATATCTCAGGTTGCTCAAGTTGCTTATAAGCAGTGCATCTATTTGTTTTTCCTCAAACATCTCCGCTATTCTCATGTCGACTCCCCTTTTTTTAATTTTATACTATTACTCCTCCGCCGACTAAAAATTCGCCGCAGTATACAGCCAAATGCTGCCCCCTGGCATTTTCGGCGTTTTCTTCGTAATATTCAAAATAAAGTTTTTCATTTTCAGAATAAAGCTTCCCCGGATTTCCCCTGCTTGAAAACCTAGGCCTGGCAATTAAGTCCAGCGAAAAAAAGTTTTTCAATCGGCACATTAAACTTATACTCTTTTAATTCCACCTTCCTCCTCAAAAGTTCGGCAAATTCTCCCAACACAATCTCATTCTTTACCGGAACTATGTCCAATATAAAAAAAGGCTTGCCTAGATTTAACCCCAGTCCCCTTCGCTGACCTATAGTATACAGTTGATAACCCTTGTGTTTTGGCGATAAAAGCTCCTTCTTTGTCCACAAAATTTCCTTCTTTTATCTTTTCTCCCAATACCTTTTTTAAATACTCCTCATAGCCTTCAGGGGGCAAAGCATATCCCCTGGCTGTCTTTTTTGGCATGCGTTTTTATTCCGGCATCTTTTGCAATCTCCCTGACCTGATCTTTTTTTAGATCCTTCAAAGGAAAAATCATTCTTTTCAAGACATCACTGCTTATCCTGTACAGCATATAAGTCTGGTCCTTCTTTACATCACTGGAGTTTTTCAATAAATTTTCTTCAAGATCTTTACAACTTCCGACATCACAGTAGTGTCCGGTTGCTATATATTCTGCGCCCATCTTATCAGCTAGTTCTATCATTTTTTTTATTTTTATTTTCTCATCGCACACTATGCACGGTGATGGTGTATTTCCTCTATTGTACTCCTTTACAAAATAATCTATAACCTCTTCTTTAAATTCCGACCTTACGTCCACCACATAGTGGGGTATTCCTATATGGTAACAAGCCATTTTGGCATCATATATGTCGTCTAGGGAACAGCAGGTCTTAGAGTCTGAATTTTCAGATTCATCACCAAGATGCTTTAATGTCACCCCCACCACATCATATCCAGATTTTTTAAGCAGATAAGCCGAGACGGAACTATCTATCCCTCCACTCATCCCGATCAAAACTCTTTCCTTCATTACTACCTCCAATTTAACTCACAACAACTATTTAACTTTATTGCAGTTAAAAAATTCTTTTTTAATAAAATTTAAATTAAGCTTCATTATACTATACCTACTCTTATTTCACAACACTCCATAACATAATGAATCTATAAAAAATATATATAAAAACAAAAAAAGAACCCCCTCAAGGGTCCTTCTCTCTTTTCAAAATAACTATTGTTGCTTAATTTTTCTTCTAACCAAGTGACTATCAATATACTTAGCCTTTGATGCTGTTCCCCTTTTATTCTCTTTTACCCCTGTGTAATGAATTCCCCTTTTCATTATACAACCCTCCTTGTTTTTTAGACAAAATCAACAAAATATGGATTCAGCAAAATTCTTGTATTCACACTACCCATATCGTGTTTTGTGGTCAAATTATACCTTTTTTGTGGTTAAATGTCAACCGACAACTCCGGTTCTGTCTTTATTTACAAACCTTGATCAATTCTACCCCATTTTCATTCGTGCAACAAATCACTAAATTTATTAAAAAACCTTTTTTGAACACAGAGTTTCACAGAACTTTAAAACAAGATCTGTACAGAGAAAATCTTTAAAGCCAAAGACATCTTTTGTCACGAATTACACAAATCTCACTAATCATTTAAGAACTTAAAACTAAAGATTTTTAGCAATTCTCTGTGAAACTCAATCTTTTACTCCGTGCCACTCTGTGACCAAGATTTTGATTTTCTATTAGTGTTTATTCGTGCGATTCGTGACCAAAAAAGGTTTTTACATCTTTGCAAGAAATTCAATATTTACTTACATTAAAAACTCTTCTCGACAAATAAAAAAAAAGACCGCATTTGCGGTCTTTTTTATCTCAATTATTTTTTCTTTGCGTTTTTACGAACATCTAGTATAACCGCTCCAACGATGATGATACCTTTTACGATTTGTTGCCAGTAAGCAGATACGTTTAGAAGGTCAAGTCCGTTGTTTAGTACACCTATGATTAGCGCACCTACGATAGTTCCTCCGATAGTTCCTATTCCTCCTGAGTGAGAAGTACCACCGATTGTAGCTGCCGCGATTGCGTCTAGCTCGTATGCTAGTCCTAATCCTGGTTGTCCAGAACTGATTCTAGAAGATAGAACTATACCAGATAATGCAGCTAAGAAAGAACCGTATGTATACACTAACACTTTATATTTTTTGATGTTTACACCTGATACGAATGCAGCGTTTTCATTTCCACCGATAGCGAAAAGGTATTTACCGAATTTAGTGTGGTTAAGCATTACGTAAGATATAACACCGATAAAAGCAAATATTAAGATTGGTACAGGTACTCCTGCTATTGTTCCTTGTCCGATGAAGTTGTATGAGTCAGTCAAGCTACTGATAGGACGTCCGTCAGCGTATAGTAACGCTATACCACGTGCAGCCGTCATCATACCTAGAGTAGCGATGAAAGGAGGTATTCCAGTAAAAGCTACAAGTCCACCATTTATCATTCCAACAATTGCACCAACTGCTAACGCAAGTACTACAGGTACTATAACAGGTAACGCAGGCAGGTTAGGATACATTCTAGCAGCCCAGTCAGGTCTTTGTGCCAAACTTGCAGCTATAACTGCCGATAAAGCCAATAGAGATCCAGAAGACAGGTCGATACCTCTTGTTATGATGATCATAGTTACACCAATTGCGATAAGTCCGATTACCGATATCTGTCTAACAACGTTTAGAAGGTTTCTAACTGTTAAGAATGCAGGTGATAGCATACTCATCAATAATACCATTGCTACAAGTACGAAGAATATTCCGTATTTATTCATTATTTTTTTAAATTTTTCTTTTGCTTCAACATTTTTACCAACTACTGCTTCATTAGCCATAATTTGTTCCCTCCGTTTTTAGATTTTATATTTTTAAAGTCTCAAATAATCTTATTCTCCAGTTGCCAGTTTCAATAAGAACTCTTGGTTAGCATCTTTTCTGTCAACTATACCAGTTACTTCCCCTTCGTGCATTACTACTACTCTGTCAGCCATTCCCAATACCTCAGGAAGCTCAGAAGAGATCATAATAACTGTTTTTCCTTCTCCAGCCAGTTTACACATAAGTTTGTGTATCTCAGCTTTTGCTCCTACGTCTATCCCTCTTGTAGGTTCATCCAGGATTAGTATGTCAGGGTGAGTCATTAACCAACGTGCTATAAGGGCTTTTTGTTGGTTTCCTCCACTTAGGTTTCCGATAGCCTCATCTAGTGTCGAAGTTTTTACAGTAAGTTTTTTACGGTAATCTTCGCATTCTTCTCTGATTGATTTTTTATCTAAGAATCCACCACTTATGAATTTATCTATACTCGCCATATACATATTGTCTTCTACAGATAAAACAAGGTAACATCCTGACCCTTTTCTGTCCTCTGTAAGAAGGGCAATTTTATTTTTTATCGCATCTGCAGGAGAGTTTATTTCGACTTTTTTACCGTCTATAAATACTTCTCCGCTGTCTTTTTGGTTAACACCGAATAGAGTTTCTACAACCTCTGTTCTTCCAGCTCCCATAAGTCCGGCAAAACCTAATATTTCACCTTTTTTAGCTGTGAAGCTTACGTTTTTAAACATTCCCTCTTTTGTAAGGTTTTTAACCTCAAGTTTCACATCTCCTATAGGAACGTGAGTTTTAGGGAATACCTCGCTAAGTTCACGACCAACCATTAGTGTGATAAGCTTGTCGTCGTCTAGTTCTGATGCAGGCATTCTAGCTATGAACTGACCATCTCTAAGAACAGTGATGTCATCTGCTATTTTGAATACCTCGTCCATTTTATGGGTGATGTAGAGTATTCCAACACCTTGATCTCTAAGTTTGTTTATTATTTTGAATAAGTGTTCTACCTCTGACTCAGTTATGGCAGATGTAGGCTCATCCATTATTATAAGGTCTGCGTCGTAAGATGTCGCCTTGGCGATTTCTACCATTTGCATTTTCGCAACTGTCAGTTCCGACATATGCATTGCAGGGTCTATATCCATCTCTAGACCTTCAAGAAGCTTTCTTGTGTCTTCATACATTTTTTTGTGATCCACTAGTCTAAGTGGTCCTTTAACTGGCTCTCTTCCTAGCCATATGTTTTCAGCAACACTACGGTGTAAAACAGGGCTAAGCTCCTGATGTATCATTGCGATACCAGCATTTAGAGCGTCTGTTGCTCCAGTATGCTTCATTTCTTTCCCTTTAAACTTAATCGTTCCACTATCCGGTATGTAAATCCCCATGATACATTTCATCAAAGTTGATTTCCCTGCACCATTTTCTCCCATGAAAGCGTGCACAGTTCCTTTTCTAACTTTCATCTCAACATTATCTAGGGCTTTTACTCCCGGGAAGGTTTTGGTTATGTTCTCCATTTCCAAAAGATATTCAGTAGCCACTAACTTCACCTCTTTACATTTTAATCGTTCTAAGGATCCTATAATTCCCCAGAACAGTTACTTACAACTACAATAAATTACCACCTGCTAAACGACAATGTTTTCTATTAATAATTTAATTTAACGAACTAAAGTAATTTTACAAACAGTTATAAGATATAACCATTTGTGCATAAATAAACTTTTTTAACCGTGATCGGGTTACTTTCTAACCGCTACTGTATAAGTTTACTCCAATTTTTTCTCTTTGTCAAGAAATTTACAAAAAATATATCTTATTTTGATGAAAAAAAATCTCATTTTAACATCTTTTGTTCTTTAAACTTACACAAAAACTCACCATTTTCCCTTTAAAATAAAAAGAAACAGTTCTATTAAAACTGTCAGCATCGAATTAAAAAAAAAAAAAAAAATCTATGTGAAATTTAAACTGATTTTTTGTTGGAATTGATTAAAAAATATCCTGTAAATGGTTTTGTTTCGACCATTGAGACGAGGCTCCTTATTCTTTTCAAAATAAGTATTAAATAATATTTTTTATTAAAAATTAGCTATGATGAATTTTTTGTCACATAAAATCACTAAAAAATAATTATATATATGAATGTTAAATCCTTATTCAGAAGTCTTGCCTTTCAAAACCTATTTTTTTGATAATACAACTGAAATATCAACGCCAAATTTAAACACTTGAAGAATTTTCAACAGAACCTCTCCCTATAAATTTACTTTACACTCTGATTCACTACAATACATGCTCAAAAATTTTAAAAATAAATTTTATTTTTAAAACTTCAATCTCTTCTAGGCTAAATTTTTCAATGCATATTTTATTCTATAATTTTTTTTGATATAATATTATGAATTTGGTATTGACAATCTAATTATCAAAAAATAAAAAGGCCGCAGATAACTGCGGCCTTATAATTAAACTATTTAATAACTAGCATATAGTTACGTATGATCTCTACAAGTTCATCATACCCTTTTGAGAATTGAAGAAGTGTTCTAACAACAGCACCATAGCTGTCAAACTCTTCCGGAGTCATTCCATCAGGTTCGTATGCTCTTCTGAAATCTTCAAATTTATTCAATAATTCTTCGATTATTTCTGATTCAACAGCATCGTCCATTCTGTGCTTAACCTCTATATCAGAAGCATTGAATCTTTTTTGCCATTTAAAAGGAATTGTAGCTAGCATATCTCCACCAATAAACTGTGACCATTGGTGATGGTTTCTGTATGCTGCTGCAAGTAGTTTAGTTCTGTATCCTTTTTCATTATATATTCTATAAGCGTTTTTCATAGCTGCTACTCCAGCCCACTCCAGGTATTCTGGATTAGTTATTATGTGGTCTCTGTCGGCAACTACCTTTAACCAGTCGTCTAGTCTTCCAACCATGATTGTACAAACAGGGTTTATTTCAGAGTTGTCCAAACCTTCTGCTTCCCTTCTCTTCAGCCCTCTTTCAACAGCTTCTGCCACTGCTACTGCTTGTGGTACTGTGAAGCTAACTGTTGCGTTTATACTTACACCTTGATAAGTAGCTTCTTCAAATGCCTCTATACCCGCTTTTGTTGTTGGCATTTTAATCTGCATGTTTTTTCCAAGCTTGTTGAAGTGAACTGCTTGCTCAGCTAAAAGTTTTGCATTTCTGTAGTATTTTGTGTTTGTTTGTATAGAGATTCTTCCTTTTCCTGTTTTAGGATCGAATATAGGCTCTAAAAGTTTCGCTCCCTCAACAGCCATCTCCTCTATAATTTTCCATGCAATTTCATCTTCAGTAGCCTCAGGCATCTCTGAAATTAACTCTTTTATTCTTCCTTCATATCTGTCCATTTCGTTAGCAAGAACATTCTTTACTATAACTGGGTTTGTTGTTGCACCTACAGCCCCATTTTCAATTGCATACATTAATTCTGGAATAGAACAAGAATCGTTCCAGTAATCAGTTACAGTTGTCGATGCCATTTCGTGTAAAGGACCTTTATATTCTTTAGTTTCCATTTTTTTCTCCCCCCATTGATACATTAAAATTTAAAACTGATACAAATAAAATCTTATTATTGTTACCCCAAAAATTTGACCAGCAAATATATATGTATTAAAATCTCTTTAAACGCTTCTAAATTAATTACTCGTTTTATAGCAATAAACAAAGTTCGATATTTGTGTACAGCTTTGGAAAAGTATGCACTCCTAATAGGAGTGCATATTTATATATTATAATCCTGTTTTTTCTGCGATGAATGCTCTAGCTTGTTTTGCGTATGCAAATGGGTTAGCTTTAGCTGGGTCTTGCTCAGCCTCTACTACCATCCATCCTTCGTAGTTAGCATCGTCTAATATTTTGAATACAGGGTCAAAATTTATCACTCCGTCCCCAGGAACTGTGAATGCTCCCATTTTCACACCATCAAGGAAGCTTAATTTTTTAGCTTTTACTTCCTGAGCAATCTCTTGTCTTACGTCTTTTAAGTGAACGTGAGCGATCCTGTTTACATATTTTTTAAGAACTTCTTCTACTGACTCTTGAGTTCCTTCAGAGTAGTACATGTGTCCTGTATCAAATAATAGGTACACATCGTCGTTTGTCATTTCCATGAATTTATCTACTTCAGCAGGTGTTTGGATTGGAGTTCCCATGTGGTGGTGAAGAGATACCTTCATTCCTTTTTCTGCTGCAAGTTTAGCTAATTTGTTATATCCTTCTGCCACTTTTTTCCACTCATCCTCTGTGAAGCTTGGTTTTGCATCAAATACAGGTTTGTCCTGACCTTGTATGCTGTAGCTTTGCTCTGAGCAGCCGATTACTCTAGCTCCTACTGCATATAGGTAGTCTCTGAATTTTATAAACTCGTTGATAGTTTCTTCCTCTTTGCCAATCGCAAAGAAAGTACTAAACCATGCATTACATATTGTTAATCCTCTTATTTTTAAATATGGGTTTAACACCTCTGGATCTTTAGGGTATTTACCTCCTACCTCACTTCCAGTATATCCTGCAAGAGCCATCTCACTTACACACTGCTCAAATGTGTTTTCTCCACCTAGCTCAGGCAAGTCATCGTTTGTCCAAGCGATTGGTGCAATTCCTAATTTTACTTTGTCTTTGTTCATAGTCATTTGTATTTCCTCCGTTTTCCATGATTTTATAATATATGCCAGAATAACCACGGCAGTTCAAATAATTTTTTAAAACAGTTCAGCTATACGGCTTATTTTTCAGGCCATATTTTAGCTTCTGGATTGTAAAGCCACTCATGTTTTGGATCATCAATTCTTTCAGTCCAAGGGTTTTCATCGAAGTGTCTTATCATCCAGCAAACATACATAGCGTATCCAGGAGCAGTTACTTGTGGATGAACTAATCCACCTGGAATTACTGATGTATCATTGTTTTCTATTTTGTATGCGTCTTCACCTATAAAAGAGCATCCAAACCCTTGAGGTTTGTTGAATTTATAGAAATAAATTTCTGGTTGTGGATGTGAATGTGCAGGGAAGCTTGACCATTTTCCAGGGTAAGATACAACTTCACCTAATACCATGTTTGAGTATGGCGCATTTTCATATTTGAATATATCAGTTACCATTCTTTCGGCAGTCCCGTTCATAAGACCTCCACCGAAAATGTTAACTTTACAGTCATCTTGATCGTAGAATTTAGATTCAAAAGTTCCTTCGTTAGTAGTTTTTTGAACTATAACTTCAGTCTCATCTTTTGCTGTAATTTTGATCTCAACACCTTTACATACATGTAGTGCAAATGGTTTTTCGTCGAAACAAGAAGTTCTTTTTATCTCTTTGCTGTTTCCTTCCCACTCAAGCACAACCTCTCCTTGTACTAGTAGAACTGCGATCTCCTTAGTTTCTGAAACTAAGCTTTCAGATTGACCTTGTGCTAATCTTAAAATACCAAAATCCATCATCATATTGCTATGTTTTCCAAACTCTTCTGTTATAACATTATAACCGTAGTGAAACTCTTGTTTTTGTTTAACAACCATTATTATACCTCCTTAAATTTTATCTAATAAAATAAATAAATTCAAACCAGTGATCAATAATTACTCATAAAGTTTATCTTTTTATCTGGTTTTACATTATAAAACACCATTCGTTTTTATCACCTTTTAAATATATAATATATTTTATTATTTGTCAATTCTTTCTAAAAGATTACACTATTTTTTTAAAAAATACAAATTAAAAACATATTTTCCTAGATACTATCTTACTTATATCCCAGGGCATTCGAAATTTCCATAGAGACTTCGAGTAGTCTGTCCCTCATTTTGTTCAATTTTTCTTCACTCACTCTGCTAGTCGGTCCGCTGAGACTTATCGCTCCAACCGTTTTACCCTTATGATTTTTTATAGGCACAGCCACACTGTTTACCCCGAGCTCTTTTTCTTCCCTGTCATATGCATAACCTTTAAGTTTTACCTGACTAAGCTCCTGTTTTAAGGTTACTGCATCTGTGATAGTCTTGTCAGTAAAGGTTTTCAGGCCACTTTTTTCTATTATGCTTTCCTGTTTCTCTTTATTCGCTGCCGCTAAAAGTACCTTTCCAACTGCTGTATAATACATATAATCCTTCTCGCCTATATTCGTTATGGTTCTTAGAGAATGACTCGGTTCCACTCTATCAATAAAAAGTACCTGGAGTTGCGACTCCACTGCCAAGTGGGCTGTTTCTTGAAACTCCTCCACCAGTTTTTCTAAAAATGGTCTTACTATTTTTTTTATCGACATATCCTTTTCATAAGTTTTGCCTAGTTCAAATAATTTTATCCCCAGAGAATATTTGCTGGTTTCTTCATCCTGGCTCACATATCCAAGCTGCTGAAGAGTAGATATTATGCTGTGTAGAGTACTTTTATTCAGTCCCAGATCATTACTCATATCAACCAGCCTCGCACTGTTTCCATTGTCGGCTATATATTGTAATATCGTAGTTGCCCTCCCTATTGATTGAATGAATTTTTTTTCTTTCTTTTCAGCCATCTTAATCTTGCTCCCCCAGTTTCTATTTTATTTTACAAACTTAATATTAACACCTTTTTATATTATTTTTCAATAGTAGATTTTTTATAAATTAAAAAGAGAGCCCATCTGGGCTCTCTTTAAGTCTATTATTCTTCCTCTGTTTTTTCACTTTCTTCCAATTTTCTTTCAATCTTTTTAGCTCTTTTATGGATCTCATTTATTCTAAATTCTAAGGAGTTTAGAATCCAAAATTGAAAATGATTTGTTTTCTGCTGGTCATGAATCATCCAGGCTATTTTAATCGAGACTAGAAGTACTCCAAGCTCTAAAGAAAGGGCCAACTCTATTTTATGAAATATTGCCCCCATCAAAAAAGTTACAACCACAATTGACAAAAATATCAAGTTTATATATAGATGTCTTTTGCTATGGTGTTTCCCTCCTATTTCCCCGACTATTTTTCTTATACGTTCTTTTTCCCTATTAAACTCTTCCAGTTCCTTGCTTAAATAATCCTCGCCCATAATTTTAAAACCTCCGATATAAATTATCTTATTAAGTTACCGGTTATGATTTCGAACTATCTCCTCTTGCTGTTGTTTATTGCATCTGTAATGCGTAGCACTCTTGCTGTTTCCTCCACATCGTGCACCCTCAAAATAGACGCCCCGCTGTATGCAGAGATTGCAGCCACAGCCAGACTTCCCTCAAGCCTTCTGTCTACCTTCAGATTTAATATATTCCCGATAAATGACTTTCTAGAAGCACCTACCAAAATTGGATATCCAAGACTTTTAAATTCACCGAGACGTTTTATTATCTCCAGATTGTGCTCCTGAGTTTTCGAAAAACCTATTCCCGGATCCAATATAATCTTTTCATCTTTTATACCTGCGAGCTTTGCCGATTTTATACTGTCGCTGAGCTCAAATATCAAATCATCTATCACATCTTCATATTCTGGATTTTTTTGCATCGTTTTCGGGGTACCCCTCATATGCATCAATATACAAAATGCATCATAATCGGATATCACTTCAGCCATCCTGACGTCAGCTTTTAACCCGCTTATATCATTTATAATATGTGCTCCCAATTTAAGACACTCCTCTGCAACTTTGGCTTTGTAAGTATCTATTGAAATCGGGACATCTAATTCCTCAACCAAGCTCTTTACAACTGGTAATATCCTTTTCAATTCCTTCTCTTCATCCACATATTCTGCTCCGGGTCTTGTAGATTCGGCACCAACATCTATAATGTCTGCTCCTTCCTCTATCATCTCCTTCGCCCTTGCTACAGCAGCTTCTACGTCAAAATAAGCTCCCCCGTCCGAAAAAGAATCCGGAGTCAAGTTTAGTATCCCCATAACGTAGCTTTTGTTGTTAAAATCAAAGTCTCTTCCATTGATCCTGACTTTTTTATATTTCCTATCGTAATTTATCAAAAGCTCCTTTATCTCTTCCGCAAACGTTGGAAGTTCCAACTGTTTTATCTGAAGTTTGTGATAAAGCTTATTGTACTGCTCCAAACTTGCACAAATTATTACATCTGTGCTATGATCCGTCATAAGCAACGCATCATTTGAAAAAGATATGTCTGCTCCCACAGAAAGAGCGACCTGTTTCAGTATGTTGGCCGATCTGGAATCCAAGTTTTTCACCTTTATATTTCTAAAAACTGATTTTTCAGACATCTCAGTTATATCATTTCTGTAAACCCCTAGCTCCAGCATCTCACAAGATGCATCTTCCAAATTTTCAAAATTTATAATCCTTGAATAACGTTTCTTCACAGACCCACCTCATTTTATATTTCCCAGTCTCTAGGATATCTGAAGTCTCTGTCTATTGTTCTTGCAGAAACCTTTGCAATTAAAGGAAGTTTCCTTTTATACTGAGATAGTTTCATCCTTCTATACACCGTGTTTATGAACTCTTCCGAAAACCCTTCCTCAATAAGCTCCTCTTTTGTATATCTTTCATCTACCATACGATATAAAAGTCTGTCTGCTTCTGAATAAGAAAATCCAAGCTCTGACTCATCATTTTGACCCTCCCAAAGGTCGGCACTTGGTTTTTTACTGATTACTTCTTGAGGTACGCCCATGTATTCAGAAAGCGCCCACACATGCGTCTTGTAAAGGTCGCCTATCGGATTTACAGCTGAAGCTGCATCTCCGTATTGTGTACTGTAACCAAGCAGTATCTCAGTCTTGTTCGAAGTTCCCAAAACAAGAGCACTCTCTTTAGCTGAATAGTCGTATAAAATGGTCATTCTTTCTCTTGCCATTTTATTTCCTTTTCTCATATTATTCATGTCAGGGTGTTTAGAAAAGTAGGCATCCACCATTTCAGTTATCTCTTCTTTCACAGCCTGTATACCTGTAGCTTCAAGTACAAGCTCGGCATGCTCTAAGCTCTCCTTGCTTGAAGACTTATAGGGCATCATTATCCCTATTACATTTTCCGGACCCATAGCCTTAGCTGCCAAAAATGCTACAATTGCCGAGTCGATCCCTCCCGATAGACCCAATACCACTTTTTTAAAGCCGGCTTTTTTTACTTCCTCCCTGATAAAATCAACTAATATTTTTTCAGTAATTTCTAAATTAATGCTTATTAGCCTTTCCATAATACCTCCTAATTAAGAATCAATTTTATTTACAAAGCCTCTGTCTACTCCGAATTTACCAAGCTTCTTATTCCTGTAGTCACGTAAAAGGGTTAAGGATGCCTGCTTTATATTTATTCTGTCCCCTTTTAGTATCATACCCATTCTTTTTCCAATCATACCGAGTATTATCTCAGGATTCCCGCTCTCAAAATCCTCTTCCAAAAGCTTATACTTATCTTTTAATATTTTAACCTTGCCCATCTCCATGAGTCTTTCTATAAATTTGGCCGCTACCTCCTCTATTGGAAGTATGTCATCTTTTATAGCTCCTGTTATTCCAAGGCTGTAACCTACCTCTTCATCTTCAAATTTAGGCCACAATATACCCGGAGTATCCAAAAGCTCTAGCCCCTCTTTTATCCTTACCCACTGTTTACCTTTGGTAAATCCTGGCATATTACCAACTCCGGCACTTTTTTTACCGACTATCCTGTTTATGAGTCTGGATTTACCTACATTAGGTATACCTGCAACCATCAGACGTATGTTTACTTTTCTCAGGCCTTTTTTAAGCATTTTTTCTTTTTTATCCTTAGATACCTCTTCTATAACAGAAAAAAGCTTTTTAATATTATACCCTGTCTCTGCACTTATATCCAAGACCTTGTCTGCCAGATTGTTTTCTATAAAATAGTTTTTCCAAAACTCTATGTCCGATTTTTCAACAAGATCGGATTTATTCAGAACTATTATCCTCTTCTTGTTTTTTGCGAACTTAGCTATATCTGGATTTTTGCTGCTTATCGGTATCCTTGCATCAACTATTTCCAGAACCACGTCTATAATCTGCATGTTTTCCCTCATCATATCTTTTGTCTTCTTCATATGACCGGGATACCAGTTTATTTTCGTCATAGACATTATTTATACATCCTCTCTACTTTTCTTTTCCCTCTACCATTAATACTATCTCACCCTTTATGGGCTTCTTCTCCAGTTTTTCTATCAGCTCGCTTGCATTTCCTCTTATTATTTCTTCGTATATTTTGCTTATCTCCCTTGCAACAACAACATATCTGTCCCCAAAATATTCCTTCACATCCCTCAGGGTTCTCAGTATCCTGTGGGGAGATTCTAAAATTATAATGGTTCTTTCCTCTTCTGCAAGCTTTTTAAGAAGAGTCTGTCTTCCTTTTTTCTTTGGAAGGAAGCCTTCGAATGCAAATCTTCTCATGCTCATACCTGCAACTGAAGCTGCAGCAGTCATAGAGCTTGCTCCAGGAATAGGTGATACCTGTATTCCTGCTTCAAGAGCTGCATCCACAACTTCATAACCAGGGTCAGATATGCACGGTGTCCCGGCATCCGTAACTAAGGCTATACTTTTTTCATCTTTTAACAGATTAATTATGTTCTCCACCTGATGCACCTTTGTGTGCTCATCATATCTGTATACGGTGTTTTCGATTTCAAAATGATTCAAGAGTTTCCTAGTTACCCTTGTATCCTCTGCAAATATATAATCCACTTCTTTTAAGGTTCTGACAGCCCTAAAAGTTATATCTTCCAGATTCCCTATAGGGGTTGCCACAATGTATAACATAATTTTCACCTTTCCATAATAAAAGCTGCAAGTTTTCTGTGTTTAAACAAGCAGTAAAACTTGCAACTCAAAATTTTTATTATTTACCTTGATGCAACATTATACCCTTTAAGACCGATTTCGCAGTCTCAAGCTGTACATCCTTTTTATCCTTCAGCTTTTCAGCCTCGTCCTCACCTTTTAGTTCTTCTATTATTTTTTCCCTGTTCTCCTTGTTCTCTTTTTCATCGATGTTGGTTATGAAGCCACCGAAAAACAAGAAGTCATCAGACTCCTCCACCTTAATATTAGGCTCTATCCCCTTTTTGTGTATGGAAATTCCTAAAGGCGTGTAGTATTTTGCTATTGTTAGTTTGATCCCGTCACCGTCTGGAAGAGGTATAAGACTCTGCACACTGCCCTTACCAAAGGATTTTTCACCCAGCAGTATCGCCCTTTTATAGTCTTTCAATGCTCCTGCAACGATTTCAGATGCTGATGCACTACCCTCGTTTATAAGTACAGTCATAGGGAAGTCTCCTAAATACTCGCCTGTTCTTTTATAAAACTTTTCCTCGCCAAGTTTAGGCCTTACGCTTACAATGTGCCCCTTGTCTAAAAACAGCGAAGCCACCTTAATGGACTGTTCCAAAGATCCTCCCGGGTTGTTTCTAAGGTCAAATACCAAGGATTTCATCCCCTGTTTTTTCAGTTCCTTTAATGCCTCCAACATATCGGGATACACATCTTCTCCGAACTGGGTTAACCTTAGATAACCTATACCTTCTTCCAGCATCTTGTACTTAACATACTTAAGCTCCACTATTGCCCTGGTTAGGACTATATCCTTTGTTTCTTTTGTAGATTCTCTATATACAGTGATCTCAACAGAAGTCCCTTCTTCACCTCTTAGCATATCACGGCATTCGTTTACAGTCAGCCCTATGGTAGGTTCATCGCTAATTGTAAGTATCTGGTCTTTTGGCCTTATGCCAGCTTTATATGCAGGAGTGTCCTCTATAGGAGAAACCACCATAAGCGGTTCGTCGCTTTTTTTCTGTATAACCATACCTACACCGGCGTACTCGCCGCGAATATCCTCCGTAAACTCGTCCATCTCTTTTTTATCAAAGTAAACAGAGTGGGGGTCTTCCAAGGAATCCATCATTCCCTTTATTGCTCCGTGTAGAAGTTTCTTTTTGGTTATTTCGTCTACATCCTCATCTTTTACAAAGTTTTCCACCAATATATCCATTATATCTGATACTTCTTTTAGTTCACTCAAATTCGACAAAAAACCTGTCTGCTCGCCTTTTTTAGACTTAACCGCCTTTTTAGTTGACTCAGAGTAGCAATATGTGAAAGTCAACACCACTATTGTAATTACCAAAACCAGTAACCTAAGATGCTTTCTCATACTATTTTCCCCCATTCTTTAATTGTAGGCTGCTATCTATGACTCCATCAATGTCCAATTCCTTTACTTCATTTTTTAAAGAAAACAGAGATATATACTCTATATTCCCCTTGCTTCCTGTTATTGGCGAATAATCCAAGGCTTCTATATAAAGCCCTACTTTTTCGGCACTCTCTATTACCCTCTCTATCGCCATTCTATGCTTTGACGGATCTCTCACTATTCCGCCCTTTTCTATGTTCTCCCTGCCCACTTCAAACTGTGGTTTTATAAGTGCCATCAGTTTAGAGTCCTCTTTCATAAACTTGCTAAGGTGTTCAAAAACTTTCGTGATGGATATAAACGACACATCCATTACGATATAGTCCACGTCCCTGTCATCAAGATCCTCTTTAGCTAGATTCTTAATATGCATATTTTCAATTGATTTGACTCTGGAATCATTTCTAAGCTTCCAGTTCAACTGGTTGGTCCCTACATCAACTGCATATACAAAACTTGCTCCATTCTGCAAAGAACAGTCTGTAAATCCTCCTGTTGACGCCCCTACATCTAAAACTGTCTTGTCTTTGAAGTCCAGTGAAAAAACTTCTATAGCTTTCTCCAGTTTCATTCCACCCCGGCTAACATATTTCATTACCTCGCCCTTTATCCTTATATTGGGCTCCTTGTTCAGCTTTATCTGTGTGCCTGGCTTTTCTATTTTTTTATCGTCGACTATTATAAGTCCTGCCATAACTGCTCTTTTGGCCTTTTCTCTCGTCTCAAAAAATCCTTTTTGAACTAAAAGTACATCCAATCTTTCTCTCATATCGCCACCCTAATAAAAGTACTATTCAAATATATCCTTGTCTGCCATATATCCTATAAGTTCATTTCTATTTATAAGTTTTTCAAAACCGTTTTTTTCAACTTCTTCTATGAGACTGCTTGTTTCTGCCAGTCTCTGACAAAAAAAATCATCCCCGTCAGGTACGCTTTTTGTGCTTATATAATAACTTAACAGTTGTTTGTTACTTTTAATCCCAAGCTGTATTTTTGACCTTTTAAGCCTGTCGCGGATTATACCCAGGGTACACCCTAATTTTTCGGATATCTCCGTATCACTCATTCCCTCTATCTTCATTTTTAATATCTGGTTTGCCCCTACCGGATTTATCCTATGATAAAGTGCAGAGTACTTATCTGCCTTATGCACCAAAACTGCTTCTTTAGTCCCGGGCATTATTTTCCCCCACCTACCGTGGTGCGACAGCACTATGTGAACTATCCGTCTTTTTATTTCTTCTCTTATATTAATATTACTGAGTTCTTCAACATCACTCATTATTTTTTCAGCTTCTTTTCTGACCCTGTCAGGTTTTTTTGTCATAATCGCACTGTGCGACAACTTTTCATTTGAAAGCCTTATAGTCGCCTTTGTGGAATCATGCATTATAATTCCAGCTACTATGGCAAAAAAATCTAGTTCTGCAGCACCATTTTTCAATCCGCCGAATTCATTTCTTATCTTCTCTATAACTATTTTCAACACATCATAAGTGTGAGTTGAAACTTCTATTCCCTGGTCGTCCACAAGCTTAAGCTTTTGAACTATAGGATGCAACAGAAGTAATTTTATAAATGTCTTTGCTTTTTTATTTATTTCGCGCAATTCAAACACCTTTCAATTCTCTCTAGTAATGATTTGCCTTTTAACCCCAGGTCTTCCAAAAGCTCATCACGAGCACCATGTTCAACAAATGCCTCTTTTATCCCTATCTTATGTACTATCTTCTCTAATTCCAAATTGTTTAGAAATTCTAAAACATGGGTCCCAAAAGAGTTTTTCTCATAAGCCTCTTCCAGAACAAAAATATCAGTATATTGCCCTATGTTTTCCTTCAAGTAATCCTCATCCAGGGGATTTAAGAATGCTGCCGAAACTATTGTTGGATTAATTCCTTTTTCCTGCATTTCATCCTGTATCTCCAAGATATTTTTCAGCATACTTCCTGCAGCTATTATTAGAGTCTTCTCTCCTCTTTTAATTTCATTCCACTTCCCAAACTCAAATTTCATCCCAATCTCATTGTCATAACAGTTGGTCCTTGGTATCCTTATGGCAAGTGGACCACTATTGTGATTTTGTGAATAATCCATTGCAGCTTTGAATTCGCTGCAGGTGCTAGGTGCTATCAAGGTGAAGTTTGGTATGCTTAGGATATAACTAAGATCAAATACTCCCTGATGGGTTTTCCCATCCTCTCCAACTATTCCAGCCCTGTCTATAATAAACCTCACCGGCAATTTTTGAAGGGAAATATCGTGTATAATCTGATCATAAGCTCTTTGAAGAAATGTGGAATATATAGCCACATAGGGTTTTTTCCCACTTATTGCAAGTCCCCCTGCAAAGGTAACTGCATGTTCTTCTGCTATACCGACATCGTATGCCCTGTCGCTGTACTTGTCAAAAAACTCAACAGCTTCGATCCCTTTTACCATGGCCGCAGAGATCAAACATACTTCGGAGTCATTTTCTGCAATCTCCAACATCTTTTCCCCAAAGGTTTTAGAATATGTCTTTGCTTTAGGTACTGTATCCCCTGTCTCCACATTAAACGGAGATATACCGTGAAATTTTTCCCTGTTCTCCTCCGCTGGTGTATATCCCTTACCCTTTTGGGTTTTTACATGGAGAAAAACCGGCCCATTGACATCTTTCAGATTTTCAAAAGTTTTTACTAGCTCCTCTAAATTGTGACCATCCACTGGTCCGATATACCTGTATCCCAGATCTTCTGACATACTTACCGGAGCTACAAAATGCTTCAATGAAACTTCTATTCTTTTTATTATATTAGCCAGTCTGCCTCCGAATTTTGCCTTTCTAAGAATGCCTTCCACTTCTTTTTTTAGATCAATGTACATTTTACTTCCAAGTATCCTGCTAAAAAAATTAGAAAGAGAACCTACGTTTTTACCAATAGACATCTCATTGTCATTCAATACTATAATAAGATTTTTGGCCTTTCCACCTATATTATTCAATGCCTCTAATGCCTGACCATTGGCTATTGATGCATCTCCTATTATAGCTATAACTTTATTCTCTTTGCAGGCCTCGGCTATTCCGTAAGCTGCAGATAAAACATTTCCTGCATGACCTGCTATAAACTGGTCGTGCACACTTTCTTTTGGATCAGTAAAGGGCCCTAGCCCCCCTTTTTTTCTGATGGTATCAAACTTTTCTTCCCTATCAGTTAAAATCTTATGTACATAAGACTGATGGCCGACATCAAATAATATTTTATCATTAGGGGAATCGAATACCCTGTGTATGGCCATTGTCAATTCAACTACTCCCAAATTTGGTGCCAGATGACCGCCGTTTTTGCTGACCACATCAACCAGACGTTTTCTGATATCAGCAGCATAACCCTGCATCTCTTCCATGCTCATTTTTTTTACGTCCATAAGTAATCCCTCTACTGTAAAAATTTTAAGCCAATAAGTACGGCTTCATAAACAAGGCAACTATTACTCCTAAAATTGCCCCTATTCCTACCTCAACAGGTGTATGCCCCAAAAGTTCCTTTAAGTTTTCCTCTACTATTCTGTGATTAAATTTATGCGAAAATATTTCTGCTATCCTGTTTAAAACTCCTGCCTGCTTACCTGCCGCCCTTCTTATACCAGTTGCATCATACATGACTATCACGGAAAATACAAAGCTCATCGCAAAATAACTTGACTTAGCACCGTGAAGTATTAATATACTGGTTACAAGAGATGTAACTGTAGAAGAGTGAGAACTCGGCATACCGCCAGTTTCTATAAATCTCCTCCAGTTAATTTTTTTCTCTATTATAAGGGTACTAAAAACCTTGTAGATTTGGGCTATAAACCAGGCTATAAATACTACATCAAGTATCCGATTACCAAAAAATATACCCGCTTTCATTTTACACTCCTTTTAATTCAGAAGATATACTAGGTTTATCCTTATTTTCCTTATAGTATATTAAGGTTCTACCTATTATTGCAACCAGCTCACAACCACTTTTTAATCCAAGTTCGTATGCAACTTCTCTTTTATCTATTTCTGCATTTTGAAGTATTTTAACTTTTACCAGTTCTCTTGAATTTATGGCGTCTTCTAAACTTTTGACCAAATTATCACTTAGCCCGTCTTTACCTATTCTCACTAACGGATCTAGGTTGTGTGCCTTTTTTCTTAAAAATGCTCTCTGTTTACTTGTAAGTTTCATATTTTCCCCTTTCTCTGTACTGCTAATTAAACTTCCATTATTATAGGAAGTATTATTGGGTTTCTCTTTGTTTTTTCATATAAGAATTTATTCGCGACTTCTTTTGTACTACCTTTTATAAGAGCCCATTCTGTAACATTGTTTTCTTCCAATTTTTTAAGCTCCGCCCTTATCATATCTGTAGCTTCGTTTATAAGGTCTTCTGACTCTCTAGAGTAAACAAAACCTCTTGTTATTATGTCCGGTCCAGCCAAAATCTTTCCGTCTTCCCTTGAAATAGTGAGAACTACCATAACTATTCCATCCTGCGCAAGATGCTGCCTGTCACGAAGTACTATATTACCTATGTCACCTACACCCAGACCGTCAACAAGAGTAATCCCCGAAGGTACCTTTCCTACTATCTTTGCATAAGATTTTGTAAGCTCTATCTTATCCCCGTTTGTTGCAATTATAATATTTTTAGGATCTATTCCTGTTTCTACCCCTATCTCTTTGTGTACTTTTAACATCTTATACTCACCGTGAACCGGCATAAAGCGTTTAGGTTTTACAAGGTTTAGCATAAGTCTTTGCTCGTCCTGACTACCGTGACCTGAAACGTGGATACCTGCCACCTTTTTGAATACAACCTCTGCATCATGTTTTAGAAGGTTGTTTATGTTGTTGTAGACAGCTTTTTCATTTCCAGGTATAGGTGTTGCTGAAATTATAACAGTATCGCCTGATTTTATTTTTATATGCTTGTGTATTTTTTTTGCTATTCTAGACAGTACAGCCATAGGCTCACCTTGGGTTCCTGTACACAGTATAACTACTTTTTCATCCTGAAGTGATTCCACATCTCTAAGTGAAACCATTATCCCTTCTGGAACATTTAAGTAACCCAGCTGAGTGGCTATCTCAAATACTTTCACCATACTTCTTCCGTCTATAGCTATTTTTCTCCCGCTGTTGTGTGCCACATCTACTATCTGTTGAAGCCTGTGTATATGTGATGCGAAAGCTGCGACTATTATTCTTCCATTTGCTTTTTCAAATTCAACTTTTAAAGCTTCCCCTACACTTCTCTCGGATGGTGTAAAACCGCTGACCTCTGCATTCGTACTGTCTGAAAGTAGCAAGTCAACCCCCTTTTCACCGAGTGCTGCAAATCTGTGGAAGTCTACCCCGACACCATCTACTGGAGTTAGGTCTATTTTAAAGTCTCCGGTATGAACAATAACTCCTGCAGGTGTAGTTATCGCCACTGCATATGCATCTGCTATTGAATGTGTAACCCTTATGAATTCTACTTTGAAGTATTTCCCTATTTTAACGACCTCTCTACCTTCAATCTCGTGAGTTACAGGTTTGAAGTCCGCTGAATTTGTCCTGTCAAATTTTGACTTTGCGAGGGCAAGGCCAAGTTTCCCCCCGTATATAGGTACCGTTTTATCTATTTTTTGAAAAAGGTATGGAATTCCTCCTATATGGTCTTCATGTCCATGTGTTATAAGTAGACCCTTGATTTTCTCTCTATTCTTTTCCAGGTAGCTAAAGTCAGGTATAACTAGATCTATCCCCAAAAGTTCTTCATTTGGAAAAGTCAGACCTGCATCAACAATTATTATCTCATCCTTGTACTGTATCAGAGTCATATTTTTCCCAACCTCATCTAATCCTCCTAGAGGGATTACATAAGCTTTCTCTTCCTTTTTCACCCATTTTTTTCTATATCTATTATTTTTTTTGTCTGCTTTATTTGCTGTATTCCCAGTATTTTTCTGGTTTTCATTAGACATTTTTTAACCTCCATTTATGTATTAAAAGCCAATAACTAAAATTAGCTTTTACTTCTTTGATTTTTTAAAAAAACTAAAATATGAACTTATAGCCTTCTTTTCATTACTATCTTTATCACTATAAATTTTATTTTTTACTTTCAATTCCTCTATAACAATATTCTTATCCGCTACATATGCCCTAGCCAGAGAGTCTATACTCTCTTCAGTGGAATTCTGTGCCAGTATATCTCCTATTTTCAAGTGACTTACTTCCATTCCCATGGCTATTATTTCTCTGCTTTTATCCGTCTTGCTCCCAGCATGGATATTGCCCCTCGCCTTACCCATTATATATATATCTCCAGTTGCGACAAGTTCGGCACCATGACTAAGATCACCTAAGAAAAGTATATTACCATCTATCTCCACTCTTTGGCCACTGTGTATTTTTTCTTTTAAAATAACTGTTTCCCTGATCTTCTCTTTTTCCTCTTTTTTACTAGTTCTTTTGATTAGGTAAAGGTTGTGCCCATAATTATCCAAGATCTCTTCTATTTCTTTGTAGTAACTTTTATCTTCTGCCAAAAGCAAAAAATCCGTACCCTCAGTAAAGAAAGAGGTGGTCTCCAGCCTTCTCTTCAGCTCTTCTATATCTTTTTCAAAATCATCTATACTGATGAGAACTCCTTCAGCTACACCCTTTAACATAAATCCACCGCCTAGTTATATAATTCCATGTACTTATCAACAAATTCCTTGGCTACTGGAGCAGCTACCGCTCCTCCTCCGCCTCCACCTTCTACAAAACACACAAAAACTATCTCCGGGTTCTCGGCCGGAAAAAAACCAGCTGTCCAGGCATGAGTCACCTTATACTGATTGTTTTGCGCGGAACCGGTTTTAGCAGCTATTCTAAGCCCCTCTGTTCTTAAAGCCTTCGCTGTCCCATTTTTATCTGTAACAGTTTTTTCTAGAGCTTTATCGATAATATTAAAGTAGTTTTTAGGAAAGTCCGCCCGATACTTCAACTTTTTTTCATACTCAGATTTATCTCCGAGTGTTTTCAAAAGATGAGGTGTATACGCATAACCTTTGTTTGCCATAAT
Source organism: uncultured Ilyobacter sp. (assembly GCA_963668015.2). Lineage (GTDB taxonomy): Bacteria > Fusobacteriota > Fusobacteriia > Fusobacteriales > Fusobacteriaceae > Ilyobacter_A. The sequence goes on from CAXXCR010000009.1 coordinate 82,109, forward strand.
GGCATAAACTACAGCCATCTGCAGCGGAGTAACTAAAAGATACCCTTGACCTATTGAAAGATTTATTGTATCTCCCCTATACCATATTTCCTTTAAATTTTTCTTTTTCCATTTACCGTCCGGAAGCACTCCCGGCTTCTCATCCGGTAAGTCTATACCTGTAACCTCTCCAAGTCCCATTTTTAGTGAAGTGTCCACTATAGGCTGATAACCTAACTTGTCAGCTATCTCATAATAATAGGTATTTGCAGATTCTACAAGTGATTTCTCCATATCAACATATCCATGACCGCCACGTTTCCAAGGGTGCCATCTCCATTTTCCCAGCTGGTAGTAACCCGGGTCATAGTACTCCTTATGCGGATTTATCCCCTCCTCTAAGAAACTCATTGCCGAAATCACTTTAAAAATAGACCCCGGAGGGTAGGTCCCCATTAAGAACCTGTTTTGAAGTGGTTTGTTCTTATTTCTTAGAATACTGTTCCATTCTTTCTGGCTGAACTTTGAACTGAACATGTTAAGAGGGTATTCTGGTGTACTGACCATTGTAAGGATTTCCCCGTTTTTAGGATTCATCGCTATGAAAGCTGCTTTCATATTTTTTCCTTCAAGATAACTAGTAAGGTGTTCCTGTAATCTCAAGTCAAGCGTCAGATGAAGGTCTTTTCCAGGTACAGCTTCTTTATTCTGTATCTTTTTCACCAATCTGTTAAGTGCATTCACCTCTATATAGTCATATCCATCTTCACCCTGCAACATTTGATCGTACTGTTTTTCAATCCCTTTTTTTCCTACTACATCCCTTTTTGTATACCCGCTATCCTTAAGTTTTTTATACTCCTCTGCAGTAATCTTTTTCACGTAGCCCAAAACATGTGATGCAAGGCTTCCATGATTATACTTTCTCTTAGAGTAAACCTGCACATCTAAATACGGGTAATCTGATAGTCTTTCCATTATCCTATGTGCTTCTTCCTCTTTTAGGTCATCTAGAAGTATATTTTGCCTTGTATAGCTTGATATTTCGCTGTTTTTTATGAGACGTTCCACTGTTTTTTCCTCCAGGTTCACCAGCTTTGCTATTTCAAGCAGAATTTTCTCATCATATCTTCTTTCATTTAAATAAACAAGTCTATACCCTGCCACATTTGTTGCCAGTAATTCTCCATTTCTGTCGAATATTTTTCCCCTGGGAGCATCCAATTTTTTCATCTTAATCCTGTTTCTTTCAGAAAGGTTTTTAAAGTATTCCCCTCTAAAAACTTGCAGGTAAAAAAGCCTCAACAACAAAAGGGAGTATACCACCATTATACATACTATGTATATTTTTATTCTACTTCCTGTATCTTTTCCCAATTTTATGTTTGACTTATTTTCTTTCATTACTTACTCCCGCTCAAGGTAATCTTTTGTAGATATATATAATTCGCCACTGAATAAAACATAAACATTTTTATAAGAATCCCAAAACTTGGAAGCCTGGATTCAAAATAATATAGATATGGAAGGTATAGACATACCTGCACCAAAACTATTAGAGGAATATTTTGTTTTTCATACAGAATATATTTTGAGTAACAGTATACCAAAATCGAATATATCCCAAAGAAAAACATCTTGCCTTCCACTGAATTTCCAGAAATAGCTACTAAAAAAGCAACAAAAATAGCGTAATAAAAACCTCTTTCCTGTTTTTCATATATTATATAATTGATATAGGTTATTGAAAAAACACTGTAAGGGAAATCAACTGCCAAACTAGTCTCTAAAAAAATCATTGCAAATGCAAAAAAAGTAAACATACTAGCTTCTAAAAATTTCCTCAGCTTCTACCCACAAGCTTTCCAAGCTGTAGTAGGATCTTGTTGTCTCAGAAAATATATGAACCACTATATCCCCATAGTCCAATAGTACCCATTTAGCCTCGTCATATCCCTCTGTAACTAGTTTTTCCTCTCCCATTTCTCTCATCTTTTTTGTTATTTCATCCACTATAGCCTGGATGTTTCTTTCTGATCTACCTGTACAGATAAAGGCATAATCACTTATAGAGCTCTTACCCTTAAAATCCAGGATCAGGATATCCTTTCCCTTCTTATCCTCAACTGCATTTACGATAGTCTGTAATTTTTCGTTCATCTACTCCTCCTATTTCAAGTATACATTTATCTCTTCATTTAACTGATTGTTCTCAACTCGTTTAGTGATATTCAAAAATTTTGAAAGTTTGTAAGCAGTGTAATAGTCTTCACTGTTATACTCTATAAAACTTTCTTCTATGTCGGAATTAACTGATCTTCTATTAAGATTTTTGTACCCCATTTTATTTAGTTTATCATAGTTTTCTCTGTCTACAGAGTCTTTTTTCAAAAGGTTTATACTCAATAGGCCTTCAGTCTCTTTTCCAAGAACTAGCACCAAATTTGCTATTGTAGGCACATCAATATCTTCCTCTTGCTTAACCTTGAAGTATTTTTCTCCTATGTTGAGTATTATATCTTCAAGACTCTTTTCTGATATGTTCTTTTTTATTATATAACTGTATTCTGCCTGCTGTGTGTAATTTGCGGCATTATAACGATATGAAAGCTCTCTTTTTATCTTTTCACCGGTTCTCCTTGCGTAGCCGCTCTTACCGTTTGCATTCAGTATATCCACTAACACACTGTCGACATTGGCCATACCTTTCCCATCATAATAAACTTTCATAAACATACTGGTAAGGCTTGATGTCAGTATAAGCCTTTTCCCGTCTATTGCTATTTCAGGTATGTTCTTTTTATTTTTAACGTCAATTTCTACTTTTCCGCTTTTAACCACTTTATAGTTCTCTATATTTTCAGGCAGGACCTCATTCAGGGCTCCTACAAGTTCTTCGTAGTTTCCCTTAGCAACATAATCTCCCACTGTCTTTTCTTTATCCAGGCTTATTTCAAAAGGAATCTTCACAGCCAATTTATCCTCATAGACTACAAAAAGATTTTTTTTCCCAATTACCATATATCTTTCCCACTCTATTTCGTTCACTTTATTTTTGTTCCAGTTAACTACAAGCAGAAAAAACAGTGATGCAATTAAGATCCCCAAAGAAAATATGTATTTAAACTTGTAACTGGTCTTTTTTAACTTCACCTATAAGCAGCTCCCTTTCAAGTTTTTTTATGTCTACTGTTATTATCTCTCCTATACCTCTATCAAAGTTTTCCATTTTTACCTTAAGATAGTTTTCAGTGTACCCATAAGAATCCCCACCTTTTATCTCCTCTACAAAAACCTTCATACTACGGCCAATATATTTTTGTCTGGAACTGGAGAGCATAAGCTCTCTCAAATTGTTTAAGGTATCTGCCCTGCCTTTTTTTACCGAAGAGCTTATTTTACCTTGATATTTGCTGGCTGCAGTATTTTCACGGTCTGAATATTGGAATATATGCAAGTCTGAAAAACCTATTTTTTCTACGGTTCTATATGTATTCTCAAAGTTTTCTTCCTCTTCCTGAGGAAAGCCGACTATAACATCCGCTGTAAACTCAATATCATCAATTTCACTTTTCAGCTTATTAAGTCTCTCTTCGATAAGAGCACTGTCATATTTCCTGTTCATAAGATTTAGAACTTTATCGTCACAGGATTGAAGTGATATGTGCAGATGCGGCATAAGCTTAGGCTCTTTCTTTAAAAGCTCTACAAACCTGTCGCTTAAACGGTCTGGATACATAGACCCAAGTCTTATCCTCTCTATCCCAGAAACCCTTGCTGCAGCTTCTATTACCTCTTCCAGATCAGCAGATTCACCTTTAAGGTCTTCTCCGTAAGCTCCCAAGTTTATTCCTATAAATATTATCTCTTTAAATCCGTCTCGTGCCAAAAGCTCCACTTCGTTTACTATTTTTGCAAGGGATCTGCTCCTCTTGTGCCCCCTTGCAAAGGGTATTTTGCAGTAGGAACAGAAATTATCGCACCCGTCCTGTATTTTTATGTAAGCCCTGCTCATCTCCCTGAGTGTAGAGGCTTCCATCTCCATATAGGTATCCTGTGAGAATATATCCTTTAAAAGTATTCTTCTCCCTGATTCGTTTTTTTCAAGGTCAACGACCAGATTTAAAATGCCGTCCTTGTCTGTATTTCCAACTACATAATCTATTTCAGGTAGTTTCTGCAGTTCTTCACCATTGGTTTGGGCGTAGCACCCAGTTGCTATAACAACTGCTTCACTATTCGTTTTCTTGGCCCTTCTCAGCATATTACGTGTTTTTCTGTCAGCTATACTTGTGACTGTACACGAATTCACCACATAATAATCTGCCTCACTGCTAAACTCTACTAACTCATATCCCGAATCTAAAAATTGCTTTTTTAAGCTTTCAGTCTCATACTGATTAACCTTACATCCGAGAGTGTGAAAAGCAACTCTCCTATTGAAACTCATTTACTAAAATACCTCCTACAACAATAGCCGCCGTCTCCGCTCTAAGAATCCTTTTCCCCAAGCTTATTACTTCAGCGCCCACACTGCTCAAATAATCTACCTCATCAGGATCAAATCCGCCTTCAGGTCCTACAAAATATAAAATGTTTTTTATATTCTTATTTCCATTTAGTACCTGGCATATACGTTTATTGTTTTCTTTTTCATATGGTACAAGGATAAGGTCGTAGCTGGAATAGTCAATGTTTTCCAGATTTTTACTTTCCTCTATAAAAACCTTTTTTACGCCCTGACACTGCTTCAAGGCTTCTTTTGATACTATGTCCCACTTCTCCTTTTTGCCCTCTATCTTTACGACAGTTCTTTTTGTTTGAAGCGGAATTATCCTGTTGATGCCTATTTCCGTAAGCTTTTGAATGGCAAGTTCCATTTTATCTTTTTTCAGCATCCCCATTGCTATGTCAATTTTTGTCTCTGTGCTGTACCTGTCTTCGAACACTTCTTCTATCTCAGCTTCTATCGCCTTTTTTTCCATAGAAACTACCCTGCACAGATACTCTTTTTCGCCGTCCACAACTCTTAAAGAATCCCCTATCTTCATCCTGAAAGAGTTCTTTAAGTGGTTTACATCTTTTTTGTCCATAACACTTATTATTTTTCCGTTTACCTGATCTTTTTCCACAAAAACACTTACCATAATTCGACCTCTAAACTATTTTATTCTGATTCATCAATTCTTCCAGACTTGTTTCTTTCAAAATTTTTGAAAGGCTCTCGTCAAGTTTTCCCCAAAGACACGATGTCTTGCACTCATCTGATACGCAGGTAGGCGAATTTTCATTACAATCCACAACCTTTGCCTCAGAATCCAAAATTTCGTATAAATTTAATATATTTATATCTGCAGGGTCTTTCATAAGTTTATATCCGCCATGCGGTCCCCTTTTCCCCTCAATTATACCCTCTTTTTTAAGTCTGAAAAGTATCTGCTCTAAATACTGTATAGAAATTTTTTGAGACTCAGAAATTTCCTTTATCCTTACAAGTCTGTTTTCATTATGCGTTTTTTCAGCTATATATATCAAAGCTCTAAGCCCATACCTAACTCTAGTACTTATCTTCATCATATGACTCCTTTATTCCATATCATTCATTCCAGTTTTCGAAATGTCTGTATCCCAGCTCTGTCACTACTCTACCTCTTTGAGTCCTCTTCAAGAAACCTATCTTTACAAGATACGGCTCATAAACCTCTTCAAGAGTCCTCCTGTCCTCCCCCAAAAGAAGAGAGATGGTCTCAATACCAACTGGTCCCCCGCTATAATTATCGATTATCGCCCCAAGTATCTCCCGATCAAGCTCATCTAAGCCATACTCATCGACCCCAAACAACGCCAAAGCCTCCTTGGCTAATATTTCCGTTATCACGCCGTCGCCTTTTATTTCGGCATAGTCCCTAACCCTTTTTAGAAACCTATTGGCAATTCTCGGTGTTCCACGACTTCTAAGAGCTAGCTCCCTGGCACCGTCTAGTGTCACTTCAACTCCAAGTATACCGCTACCCCTGCTGACTATCCTTTCCAGCTCGCTCTGTGTATAATAATCCATTCTATGGGAAATACCGAACCTGTCCCTTAAAGGGGAACTTAAAGAACCTGCCTTTGTTGTGGCCCCTATCAAAGTAAATTTCGGCAGCTCTATACGTATAGATCTTGCCGATGGCCCCTTCCCAATAATTATGTCTATCTCTGAGTCCTCCATTGCAGGATAGAGTATCTCTTCTACCGATGTATTCATCCTGTGAATTTCATCTATGAAAAGTACATCATTTTCTTCTAAAGATGTCAAAATTGCAGCCAAATCCCCTGCCTTATCTAAAATCGGCCCAGAAGTAACTTTAAGGTTTACCCTCATTTCAGAAGCTATTACCCCGGCCAGGGTAGTTTTCCCGAGACCCGGTGGTCCATATAAAAGTACATGATCTATCGGCTCACTCCTTTTTTGAGCGGCTTCCATAAATATGCTGAGCTTCTGCTTTAACTTTTCCTGACCTATATATTCAGAAAAACGTCTTGGTCTCAAGCTTTTTTGAACCTCTACATCAGAATGTAGCTCCTCTCCCGATAAAATTCTATCCCCCATTTTCACCTTCCAAACCTATATAAAATAACTAATTAAAAATTGAACCGATCCAATAATAGCTCCAAGTACGGCACCAATTACCTCGATATGCCTAAACTCGGTTTTTGCTATTCTGAAAGTAAGTTTTTCAACTTCATCAAGTGAGAAGTTTTCTATTTTTTCTGCCACTATCTCCTTGAAGTCTACCTCTTCTTCCAACTTCTCAATTATTATCTGTACAAACTCAGCCTTATTATCCTCTATTACATCCTTTATATATCCTTTTATTTTAAGTATCAGACTGTCATTTAAGAACATCGCCGCCATTGGGAATTTAGTTAAAATTTCACCCTTAATCTTGTCCTCAACTATTTTTTCCACTATTTTGTCAATTTCCATCTCAACTTCCATGGAGTTAATCATATGAGTTATATCTTTTATGGAAATAAGCTCTTCGTTTATAGTATCAGCTATACTATGCGCCATCTCCTTTTTTCTTTTTGGAATAAGTCCCTGAATCTTAAATCCCAGAATGTTTATCTCTTTATATGGTCTAAAAAGCATCTTTATCGCAAAGTAATTTGTTATCCACCCTATAAGTGAACCAACCACTATCATAAGAAGTAATTCTAACAGCATTTCCAACCTCCAGTTTATAGTCTTTTACATTGTATTCTATCATACTTTAAAATTTTTTTCAATTAACTTAAATCAAGTCTAATTCTACCCCTCTATTTAATAAACCACTGATTTTACCTAAACCTATTTTGGACACAGAGTTTCACAGATATTTAAAACAAGAGTTGCGCAGAGAAGATCATTAAAGTCAAAATCATCTTTTGTCACGAATTACACTAATCTCATTAATCATTTAAAACCTAAAAAACTAAAGGTTTCTATCATTCTCTGTGAAACTCACTCTCTTCCTCTGTGCCACTCTGTGTCTAAGATTTTGAATTTTTTATTGGTGTCAATTCGTGCGATTCGTGACCAAAAAAGGTCTTGGTGTATTCGCAAGAAATTCAATACTTTATTCATTTTTTAAAACTCATATCTCAAAAAAAAGAAAAAGGCGTAAATACGCCTTATTCTTCACCTACTGTTCCATATTTTTCTATCAGTTCTTGTTCTTCTTCTTTAGCTTCTTCTAATTCGATTTTTTTAATAGACAGTTTCAATTTTTCTTTGTCATCATTTATCTCAATTATCTCAGAAGTAACTTCCTGCCCAACCTCGAATCTGTCTTCTAAGTTCTTGATGAAGTCTTTAGAAGCTTCTGATATGTGGATCATTCCGTCTATACCCTTTTCCACTTCTACGAAGATTCCAAAATCAGTTATGCTAGTTATTTTTCTTGTGATAACATCTCCAACTTTATAGTTGCTCTTTACTCTTTCCCAAGGACTGGCAATAAGCTGCTTTACTCCACCTTTAAGTTTTCTTTTCTCAAAGTCTGCTTCTAGTATTTTAACTTCAACTTCGTCCCCGATTTTATACTCTTTAGCTTCCTCTTTCATCCAAGCAAGATCAGATATGTGTACGAATATGTCTACACCCGCTTCTATCTCTACAAAGATTCCAAAATCTTTAACTTCTACAATTTGCCCTTTTACTACTGAACCTATATCATATTTTTCTTTAACTACTTCCCAAGGGTTAGGACTAAGCTGTTTAATTCCAAGTTTAAGTTTTTTGTCTTGAGGTTTAAGTTCTATAACCTTAACTTTTACAGCGTCTCCTACCTGCATATACTCTTCTACATTCTTAATCTTTTTAGACCAAGTAAGATCAGATACATGCACTAATCCCTCTATACCGTTTTCTATCTCAACAAAAGCTCCGAATTTAACGACTCTTGTTACTTTACCTTCTAATTCTGTTCCTATTGGATACTTTTCTCCGATCTCTTTCCAAGGATCATCAGAAAGTTGTTTGATCGAAAGTTTTAAGCTCTTCTTCGCCTGGTCAAGTGTGATGATTTTTGCCTCTATCGCATCCCCGACATTGAACATCTCTTTTAATTTATCCACTTTTTTCCAAGAAACCTCTGATATATGAATGAATCCTACTGTCGGTCCTATCTCAACTGAAAGTCCGAAGTCTAGTATCTCTTTTATTTTAACTTCTAAAACATCTCCGACATTTAATTTTTCAAGATAAGCATTTTCCTCTTTAAGTTTAACATCTTTTCTTGAAACCAATATTTTCTTTCTTTTTCCTTCTTTTATATCTTTAACAACAACATTTATCTTTGTATCGATAAAGCTTGCTGCTTCGTTGTCTTTTACACCGGAAAGAGAGCTTGGTAAATATGTATGGTATTTCAGTACTTCTACAACATATCCTCCATTTACCTTTCTCATTACTTTTCCTTCTACTACATCTGAGTTGCTGTAAACTTCTTTAAGTTTACTCCAGTTTTCTTCCAGCTCAACAGCTCTTCTAGAAGCCTTTATATAAGAAGCATCGCTAGACTCTCCTTGAACCATAACTTTTATTGTTGCACCTTCTTCGAATTCCTCTACTTCTTCTGATCTTACTCTTCCTTCTAGCTTAGATTTGATGTCAAGGTAGGCATATTCTCTATCTTTTCTTAAAATTTCCCCCTCTATTATTTTACCCTTCGCAACTTCCTCAGGTAGATAATTTTCTAGTAACTCTTCAAAGTTCTCAGTACCTATCATTACAACACTTCCTCCCTTATACTTTTTTCTATTTCTATTACACTTTCTTCCGGAGTTGAAGCTCCCGCTGTTATTCCCACTTTCTCTATATCTTTAAACCAAGATTTTTCTATATCATCCTTGGTCTGTATTAAATAAGTTTTTGCGTTTATCTCCTTGGATATATTGAATAGCTTTTTGGTGTTTGAACTCTTTTTTCCTCCAACAACAAGCACTATATCCACTTTAGCAGCCAATTCTTCCACAGCCTGCTGTCTTTCATAAGTTGCACCGCAAATTGTATCCCCTATCTCAATATTTGGATATTTAGATTCCACATAAGCTTTTATCTCATCAAATATATTCTTATTGAGGGTTGTCTGGGCCAGTAAAAAATATTTTTTGTTTTTATCCAGCTCAGTATTTTTAAATTGCTCGAAGTTCAAAAATATCTGAACATCCGTTCCAAAGGATACTATCCCCTTCACTTCAGGATGATCTCTATCCCCTATAAATATTATCCCACGCTCTTCTTCCTGTTTTTCTTGCAAAATTTTTCTTGCCTTTTTTACAAAAACACAGGCAGCATCGTATACAAGAACTTTTCTACTGTACAAAATATCATACAAATCATTAGTGCTTCCATGGGCCCTGACTATGACTATGTCTCCCTCTTTTAAACGGGCTCCGCCAGTCTCGGCCAACTCTTCCTCGCTTATTATTTCAATATGGAGCTTTTCAAGCTCCTCTATAACCTGCTCATTATGCACAAGCATTCCCAGCATATATATCTTTTGGCCGCTATTTTTAAGCGCTAAATCATGGGCCAACTCCACGGCTTCTTTCACTCCGAAACAAAAGCCCATTTTATATGCCCTAATTACTTCAAAAGATTTTTTATTCCTCATTAAATTTATCCACTTCTATTAATTTCCTCAGAGCTTCCAATGCCTGCTCTTCATCTGGTCCATCCGCGGTTAAAGCCAGAGTCCTGCCTTGCTCTGCAGCTAAAAGCATTAACCCCATAATACTTTTCCCGTTAACCTCCTCTTTATCACACTTAACCATAATTTCAGAATCAAATTCTGTGGCCGTTTGAACAAAAAGTGAAGACGGTCTCGCGTGCAAACCAGCTTTATTTTTTATTATAACTTCTATTGTCTTCATTGTATCCTCCTAATATAATCTCTTAGATATGTCTTTACTTCATCTGCTGTTTTGCTTGACAGTACCTTTTCTTTTATATTTTCAAGTTCATTTGTGTCTAAATCTCTTATTATTTTTCTGGCTCTTAAAAGCAGCGAAGGAAGCATACTCAAGTTTTTTACTCCAAAACTTATAAACGCAACTATAGCAAGCGCTTCTCCTGCCATTTCTCCGCATATACTTACAGATTTACCATTTTTCTGCGCCACCTGGACAACATGATTTATTGCCCTCATAACAGCCGGATCATATCCGTCATATATGTTTGCAACACCTTCATTAAGCCTGTCTGAAGCTAGGATATATTGTGTGAGATCATTGGTGCCTATACTGAAGAAATCTACTTTTTCAATAAATGCATCTGCAAGAAAAACCGCTGATGGCACTTCCACCATCATTCCAACCTCCATATTTTTGCTGTACTCAATTCCCTCTCCATCCAAGGTGGTTTTGACTTTTTCTAATATTTTTTCCAATTCATTAAGTTCTCCTATATTTGTTATCATAGGATACATCATTTTTATATTTTTACCAACAGCTACTCTGAGTATGGATCTTATCTGTTCTTCTAATATATCCCTGTGTGCAAGAGAAAATCTGACGCCTCTAACACCCAGAAATGGATTTTCCTCGTCAGGCATATCATAGTATGGTATCTTTTTATCCGCTCCTATATCCAAGGTCCTTATAACAAGTTCCTTGTCGTCGCCAAGTCTGTTATATATTTTTTCATATATCTCTACTTGCTCTTTTTCACTTGGGAAATATTCATTTTCCATATATAAAAACTCTGTTCTCAATAAACCCACTCCGTCAACAGAATCCTTATTTATACCAAGAAGTTCTATTTCGCCACTTATATTGGCCCGCAAATTCAATTTTTCGCCATTCCTAGTTATTATGGGTTTGCCTTTTAAGCTTTCCAGCTCCTTGTTTATATCATCCCACTTTTTCTTTTGCCCAATATAATACTCTATATGATCATCACTTGGATTTCTAAATATACAAGAATAATCCTTTCTTGTGTCCAGTATGATCTCGTTTTCCCACTCTTTTTTCATGACGTCTTTGACACCTGTCAGCATTGGAATCCCCAGCGCTTTTGCCAAAATAGCTACGTGGGAAGTCTCTCCGCCTAGCTCGCTTACTATCCCAAGTATATTCATGTTTTCTTGATGGTACTTCAAAAGTTCTGATGGGAGCAATTCCTTACATATAAGTATCTTCTCGTCTATTCTAGCTACATTTTTACTGCTATAAAGCAGGTTATTTATCACTTTTTTCCCGACATCCTGTATGTCAAAAGCTCTTTGTCTATACACTGGGTCATCCAGAGACTTAAACATCCCTACATATTTATTTACTACATCTTCCACTACTTTTTCAACGTTTAAAAGCTCGTTTTTTATCCTATTTTTTATTTCCGATAAAAAAACAGGGTCTTCTAGCATGGAAAGATGAACATTTAAAATCTTCAATTCGTTCTGATTTACCCTTCCAACAAGAGAATCCATGAGGTGCCTGATATCATGTTTACTCTGCCTAACTGCATCCTCCAGCCTTTGAAGCTCTATTTCCAACTCTTCTGGCTTTATCCTGTAAACTTTTATATTCAGTTTTTTTCTCTTTTTTAAATAAGGTTCTCCTATAACTATTCCTTCGAAAACTGAAACCCCGATCAAGCTATCCATAATAAATATCCCCTTTTAAGCATTTTTTACTAAAAAGCAGTGTTTTAAGTACATTATAGCTCATTTTAAGTAAATTTTCAATTTTTTTTGACTTATTCAATTTTAATTCAAAATACATCTAAAATATATGTTTAAAAAATTTTTCAAAAAATAAAAAAAATGGCTCCCCGAGCCGGACTCGAACCAGCGACAATGCGGTTAACAGCCGCACGCTCTACCAACTGAGCTATCAGGGAACTTGTATAATAAGCTTGGCGAATACCTATCCTCCCGGGGCGTTGCCACCCAAGTACTTTCGGCGTTTAAGGGCTTAACTTCTGGGTTCGGTATGTGACCAGGTGTACCCCCTTAGCTATCTTCACCAAGCTATGGTTATATATATATTTTTTTCTTTGCTGTTCCTTAGAACACTCAAAACTGTATAGTAAATAATCTTTTAGGTTAAGATTTCGTCATATTAGTACTGGTCAGCTAAACGCCTCGCAGCGCTTACACACCCAGCCTATCTACCTCCTAGTCTCGAAGGTGACTTATTGACATATAGTCAGAGAGTACTTATCTTGAAGTGGGCTTCCCGCTTAGATGCTTTCAGCGGTTATCCTTTCCAAACGTGACTACCCTGCTATGCCTCTGGCGAGACAACAGGTACATCAGAGGTCTGTCCATCCCGGTCCTCTCGTACTAAGGACAGATCTTCTCAATACTCTTACGCCTACAGTGGATAGGGACCGAACTGTCTCACGACGTTCTGAACCCAGCTCACGTACCGCTTTAATGGGCGAACAGCCCAACCCTTGGGACCTTCTCCAGCCCCAGGATGCGATGAGCCGACATCGAGGTGCCAAACTTTGCCGTCGATATGGACTCTCGGGCAAAATCAGCCTGTTATCCCCGGGGTAGCTTTTATCCGTTGAGCGACGACCCTTCCATTCGGAATCGCCGGATCACTATGTCCTGCTTTCGCACCTGCTCGACCCGTCAGTCTCACAGTCAAGCTCCCTTATGCCATTGCACTCTACGGTTGATTTCCATCCAACCTGAGGGAACCTTTGAACGCCTCCGTTACTCTTTCGGAGGCGACCGCCCCAGTCAAACTGCCCACCTAGCACTGTCTCCAGAAATTCACTTTCCAGATTAGAATTCCGATGTTATATGGTTGGTATTCCACCAACGACTCCGCTGCAGCTAGCGCCACAGCATCATAGTCTCCCAACTATCCTATACACATAACATCAAAACCCAATACCAAGCTACAGTAAAGCTCCACGGGGTCTTTCCGTCCTACTGCAGGTAACCGGTATCTTCACCGGTAATACAATTTCACCAGGCCTCCCGCCAAGACAGCATTCGAGTCATTACACCATTCGTGCAGGTCGGAACTTACCCGACAAGGAATTTCGCTACCTTAGGACCGTTATAGTTACGGCCGCCGTTCACTGGGGCTTCAATTCGGAGCTCTCACTCCTCCTCTTAACCTTCCAGCACTGGGCAGGTGTCAGCCCATATACATCGCCTTTCAGCTTAGCATAGACCTGTGTTTTTGCTAAACAGTTGCTCGAATCTCTTCACTGCGACCACCAAGCGCTCAAGTTCGCGTGTAACTATCACCCTTAGCGGCACCCCTTCTCCCGAAGTTACGGGGCTATTTTGCAGAGTTCCTTAGCGAGAGTTAGCCTGTCCGCCTTAGATTTCTCATCCTGACCACCTGTGTCGGTTTACAGTACGGGCACTTAAATTCTCAGTAGAAGCTTTTCTCGGCAGTGTAGGATTTGCACCTTCGCGCTTACGCGCTCCACATCACACCTCAGATATAACCCTACGGATTTTCCTATAGGGCCATCCTACATGCTTGTACAGGGACAACCGTCGCCCTGCGCACATACCTTCCTGCGTCCCTCCATCCCTTAAACAAATTTAAGTGGCACAGAAATATTAATCTGTTTTCCATTCGCCTACGCAAATCGCCTCGGCTTAGGTCCCGGCTTACCCAGAGAAGACAAGCTTTACTCTGGAAACCTTGGTCTTCCGGCGAGCGGGATTCTCACCCGCTTTCTCGCTACTCATTCCTGCATTCTCACTTCTGATACCTCCAGTACTCCTTACGGTATACCTTCTACGGCCTACAGAACGCTCTCCTACCAATGTACTATGTACATTCCACAGCTTCGGTTTATATCTTAGCCCCGTTACATTGTCGGCGCAGAGACTCTCGACCAGTGAGCTATTACGCACTCTTTAAATGTATGGCTGCTTCTAAGCCAACATCCTGGTTGTTTCAGAATCTCCACCTCCTTTCCCACTTAGATATAATTAGGGACCTTAGCTGGTGGTCTGGGTTGTTTCCCTCTCGACAATGGATCTTAGTACCCATAGTCTCACTCCCAATTTCTAAATCTACGGTATTCGGAGTTTGGTTGACTTCGGTAAGCTATATGCCCCCTAGGCCATCCAGTGCTCTACCCCCGCAGATAAACAATTGAGGCTGCACCTAAATGCATTTCGGAGAGAACGAGCTATCTCCTGGTTCGATTGGCTTTTCACCCCTAAACCTACCTCATCCCCCGGCTTTTCAACGACGGTGGGTTCGGACCTCCACTGTGTCTTACCACAGCTTCATCCTGGACAGGCTTAGATCACCAGGTTTCGCGTCCACAACATACGACTAATTCGCCCTATTCAGACTCGGTTTCCCTTCGGCTCCGTTTTTCTTAACCTCGCCGCATATCGTGACTCGCAGGATCATTCTCCAAAAGGCACGCCGTCACACATATAAAGTGCTCCGACCGCTTGTAAGCGCACGGTTTCAGGTTCTATTTCACTCCCCTCCCGGGGTTCTTTTCACCTTTCCCTCACGGTACTATTCGCTATCGGTCAGTAAGAGTATTTAGCCTTACGTGATATGGTCCACGCTGATTCACACCAGGTTTCACGTGCCCGGTGCTACTCGGGAGATGGTGCACTGTTTAGCGCAAGTTTTCATGTACAGGACTTTCACCTTCTACGGTCAGCCTTTCCAGACTATTCCACTAACTTGACTAAATCAGCTGGATATCTCGCAGTTCTCCAAGCTCCATTCCCACTACCCCGATACTGCAACGGCTGCATCCTTACACAGCATCGGTTTAGGCTCTTCCCCGTTCGCTCGCCGCTACTTAGGGAATCGTTTTTACTTTCTCTTCCTCGGGTTACTTAGATGTTTCAGTTCACCCGGTACCCTTTTTCATGCTAGCTCTTCAAACTAGCAGGTTGCCCCATTCGGAAATTCCAGAATCAAAGCTCGATTGCAGCTCCTCTGGACTTTTCGCAGCTTACCACGTCCTTCATCGGCTCTTACTGCCAAGGCATTCTCCGTACGCCCTTAATTTCTTAACCTAAAACAGACTTCTCAGTCTAACTCTCTTTATTATCTACTATACAGTTTTCAATGTCCTAAGTGTAATGCTTCTCAAATAAACAGGCGCCCCTAGAGCACCTCTTTTAAAGAACACCACAACAAAATAGAGAAAGCAAGCTTTTGCTCCTTAGAAAGGAGGTGATCCATCCGCACCTTCCGGTACGGATACCTTGTTACGACTTCACCCCAATCGCTTATCACACCTTAGGAAACTCCCTCCCGAAGGTTAGGCCGTTTACTTCAGGTGCAACAAACTCTCGTGGTGTGACGGGCGGTGTGTACAAGACCCGAGAACGTATTCACCGCGACATTGCTGATTCGCGATTACTAGCGATTCCAACTTCACGAAGTCGAGTTGCAGACTTCGATCCGAACTAAGAACAGCTTTCTGAGATTCGCTCCACGTCACCGTATTGCTTCTCTCTGTACTGTCCATTGTAGCACGTGTGTAGCCCAGGTCATAAGGGGCATGATGACTTGACGTCATCCCCACCTTCCTCCTGCTCGTCGCAGGCAGTCTCGCTAGAGTCCCCAACTTAATGCTGGCAACTAACGATAGGGGTTGCGCTCGTTGCGGGACTTAACCCAACATCTCACGACACGAGCTGACGACAGCCATGCACCACCTGTCACTGCATTCCCCCGAAGGGGCACCAAACCATCTCTGGTAAGTTTGCAGGATGTCAAGACCTGGTAAGGTTCCTCGCGTTGCGTCGAATTAAACCACATGCTCCACCGCTTGTGCGGGTCCCCGTCAATTCCTTTGAGTTTCATTCTTGCGAACGTACTCCCCAGGGCGGATCACTTATCGCATTAGCTTCGGCACAGGGGTTCGACCCCCTACACCCAGTGATCATCGTTTACGGCGTGGACTACCAGGGTATCTAATCCTGTTTGCTCCCCACGCTTTCGCACTTTAGCGTCAGTATCTGTCCAGTGAGCTGGCTTCCCTATCGGCATTCCTACAAATATCTACGAATTTCACCTCTACACTTGTAGTTCCGCCCACCTCTCCAGTACTCTAGCCAACCAGTTTCCAACGCAATACGGGGTTGAGCCCCGCATTTTCACATCAGACTTAGTTAGCCGCCTAGATGCCCTTTATGCCCAATAATTCCGGATAACGCTTGCGACATACGTATTACCGCGGCTGCTGGCACGTATTTAGCCGTCGCTTCTTCTGCAGGTACCGTCACTTGCTTCTTCCCTGCTGAAAGCACTTTACAACCCGAAGGCCTTCATCGTGCACACAGAATTGCTGGATCAGACTTTTGGTCCATTGTCCAATATTCCCCACTGCTGCCTCCCGTAGGAGTAAGGGCCGTGTCTCAGTCCCCTTGTGGCCGTTCACCCTCTCAGGCCGGCTACCCATCGTTGCCTTGGTAGGCCATTACCCTACCAACTAGCTAATGGGACGCAAAGCTCTCCCCTAGCGCATATAGCTTTCATACACAGACGATGCCGCCTGCGCATAATATCCGGTATTAGCTGTCGTTTCCAACAGTTGTCCCGGGCTAAGGGGCAAGTTCTTTACGCGTTACTCACCCGTCCGCCACCGTACTATCACCCGAAGGTGAATTCCAGTCGACTTGCATGTGTTAAGCATTCTGTCAGCGTTCATCCTGAGCCAGGATCAAACTCTTCATTCAAATATATTTTATCCTCTTAACGAGGTATTCACCATAATCTTTTATATAGTGCTTAACTTTCTCTATTTAGTTCTCAATGTCCTTTTTTGCTGTGCCCTCTTCTTGAGCACGAGATTAATAATATCATACCCACTGTTTTCTGTCAACAAGTTTTTTTGTTTTTTTTAAAAAATCCCGCTCACTAGAGCGGGATTCATATTATTTAACAACTATGTTTACTATTTTTCCTGGAATCGCTATTATTTTTACTATATTTTTGCCTTCTAAGTGCTTCTTTACATTTTCAGCATCTAGCGCTAGTTTTTCCAGTTCTTCCTTACTTGAATTTTTATCCACATCTAAAGTAGCTCTCAGCTTTCCATTTACCTGTACAGCTATTTGAATTTCATCTGCAACAGTCAGCTCTTCTACATACTCAGGCCAAGAAGCATCAAAAAGATACCCTTCCTTCCCTAACTCTTCCCAAAGCTCATCACAGATATGAGGAGTAAACGGCGAAAGCAGGACAACCATATTACTGAGTGCCTCTGTAAATACTTTTTTAGACTCGCTTCCAAAATCAGCCTTGTCTAAAACATTTACTTTATAATCTTGCAGCTCATTTAAAAGCTCCATTATAGCAGCAATTGAAGTATTGAAGTGGTAATCCGCCTCTATTGCTTCTGTAACTTTTTTTATTGTCTGATGCAGTTTTCTCACAACTGCCTTGTCACTTTTGCTCAACTTAGATAAATCAAAGTTTCCTGTTTCAAAGAAACCTTTATTTTCAGCTACCATTCTCCAGACTTTATTCAAGAATCTGAATGAACCGGCAAGACCATTTTCATTCCATTCAAGTTCTCTTTCGGGTGGTGCCGCAAACATTGTAAACAGCCTCGCAGTATCTGCTCCGTAGCTGTCTATTATATGCACAGGATCTACACCGTTATTTTTAGACTTAGACATTTTTTCCTCTTTTACACTTAATTCTTCACCCGTGGCCTTACAATACACCTGACCGTTTTTAACTTCAACATCTTCCGAATAAAGATAAACGCCTCTTTCTTTAGAGTAGTATGATGGCCCCAACACCATTCCCTGTGTAAGTAATCTTTTAAACGGCTCATCAGTTGATAAAAGTCCAAGGTCTCTTAAAATTTTGTGGAAAAATCTAGAGTAAAGAAGATGCATTACCGCATGCTCTATTCCACCTATATATTGATCTACAGGCGACCATGCATTCACCACGTCCATATCGAAAGGCAGTTCGTTGTTTTTAGGATCACAGTATCTTAAATAATACCAAGACGAATCCACAAATGTATCCATAGTGTCAGTTTCTCTTCTAGCCTTTCCTCCACAACTTGGACAAACAGCATTTTTAAATTCATCTGAAGTCTCTAAAGGATTCCCTTTCCCGTTAAAATCTATATCTGTAGGGAGTTTTACTGGAAGGTTCTCATCTTTTTCCATTACAATCCCACACTCGTCGCAGTATAATACCGGTATAGGAGTTCCCCAATACCTCTGTCTACTTACTCCCCAATCCTTAAGTCTGTACTTAACAGTTCTTGTCCCAAAATTATTTTCTTCCAAGTATTCTGCTATAGCAGTAAGAGCTTTTTTATTAGGCATCCCGTCAAAGCTTCCTGAGTTTTTCAGAACACCTTTTCCAGTATATGCATTTTTCATTGTAGTAGCATCAAGTTCCTGTACCTCTTTTGTTTTCTTATCAACTGGAAAGATAACAGGTTTTATATCAAGGTTATATTTTTTAGCGAATACAAAGTCCCTTTCATCATGAGCAGGAACAGCCATTACAGCTCCAGTACCATAATTCATAAGTACATAGTCGCCTATCCATAACGGTACCTTTGTATTATTTACAGGGTTCACAACATATTTACCTGTAAAAACCCCATTTTTCTCTTTACCTTCTGCTGTTCTTTCTATAATATCAGCATTTTTCATTTTTTCCACTTCATCTTTTATAGAAGAATTTTCTTTTAAAAGTTCATCTACAAGAGGGTGCTCGGGAGCTATAACTGCATAAGTAACCCCTAGAAGAGTATCTACTCTAGTTGTAAACACAGGTATCTTTGTATCTGTTCCATCTAAAACAAAGTCAATTTCAGTTCCATATGACTTCCCTATCCAGTTTTTCTGCATCGCAAGAACTTTTTCGGGCCATCCTTCTTTTAACTCTTCATGACCACTTAAAAGTTCGTCTGCATACTCTGTTATTTTAAAGAACCACTGAGTAAGATCTTTTTGTATTACATCAGTGTCACCATGTCTCCAGCATTTCCCATTTTCAACCTGTTCATTTGCAAGTACAGTTTCACACTTAGGGCACCAATTTACTGTAGACTTCTTTCTGTAAACAATCCCTTTTTCATACATCTTTTTAAATATCCACTGGTTCCATTTATAATAGTCTTCCCTATATGTCCAAATTTCTCTGTCCCAATCATAAGATAGTCCCAAAAGATTTAACTGCTCTTTCATGTTTTCTATATTACTTTGAGTCCATTTAGCAGGGTGAGCCCCATTCTGAATAGCTGCATTTTCAGCTGGAAGCCCAAAGGAATCCCAACCAAAAGGATGAAGAACATTATATCCCTTCATTTTTTTATATCTGGCAATAACGTCTCCTATGGTATAATTTCTAACATGCCCCATATGGAGTTTCCCTGACGGGTAGGCAAACATCTCTAAAACATAGTAATTTTCTTTACCCTCTTCTGTGTTAGGTGTTTTAAAAATTTTTTCTTGCTGCCATTTTTTTTGCCACTTGGTTTCTATCTCTTTGAAAGTATATTCTCTCACCCACTTCACTCCCTTTTCATCATTTTACAATTGTACACTCTAATATAACATACTTCAATATTTTATACAAGTGCCTGAAAACATATGTATAATAAGAAACAAAAATTATACTAAATTTTGTCTTAACTTAGTTTTCAGGCAACATAAAAAAAGCAACCCTAGGGCTGCTTTAGTCTTTTCTATATCCGGAAAGCCACGCCTCGCTTTTCCTTTTTATTCTTTGAATGGCGTTGTCTACAGATTTTATCTTTTTCTCCAATTTTTTGGCTATATCCTTATAGCTAAACCCCAAAGCCATGTACATGAACACATCATTTTCAAAAGCACTTAAATTTTCTTTGAGGTAATTCTTTAAGCCCAATATCTGCTCTTTTGTAAGATAAAGTTCCTCAGGAGTGTATGATATATAGGACTCCAGTCCTTTTACATAAACAACTTCCCTGTTATCTTCATTTTCCCCCTGTATACCTATTGCTGAGTTCAAGGCCATATTCTTTTGTGAATTAGCTGATTTTATTGCCGTTATAAGTTGCCTCTTAATACATATTGATGCAAATGTCTTAAAGGATGCTGTCTTGTCCTTATCGTATGCCCTTATTGCTTTCAAAAGTCCTATCATCCCTTCCTGGATGAGGTCGTCTTTTTCAGCTCCCATTAAAAAATAGTTCCTGGCTTTTAAAAATACGAAATTTCTGTACTGACTAAAAATTTGCCCAACTGCTTCCTGGTCACCATTTTTCGCCTGCTCTAAAAGTTCATCCGTAACCAAGTTTTCCATTGTCATACACACACTCTCCCCTATAAACACATAAGCTATACAACTTACCCTTAACCAAATAATGCCCCCATTATATTATAGCCTATTTTTTGAAATTTCGGAAAGTAATATTCCACCCGCAACAGAAACATTTAAGGAATTTATTTTCCCGAACACAGGTATCTTTATAAGTATATCGCAATAATCTTTAACTTTTTTTCTTATCCCAAAGCCTTCACTTCCCAATACAAGTGCTGTATTTTTAGGATAATTTTCTTCATGATAATATTTTTTCCCTGACGCTTCTGCACCGTAAACCCAAAAATCTAATTTTTTCAACTGCACTATAGCCTCAGATATATTTTTGACTTTCACTATATCCACATACTCTATCGCTCCAGT
The DNA here is from genome assembly GCA_963668015.2 of uncultured Ilyobacter sp. Taxonomy (GTDB): domain Bacteria; phylum Fusobacteriota; class Fusobacteriia; order Fusobacteriales; family Fusobacteriaceae; genus Ilyobacter_A. The sequence goes on from CAXXCR010000009.1 coordinate 103,229, forward strand.
GGATGTTTTAACAACTGTTTCATTTACTCTAACCGAGCTTCTTTCTGGAATAATTATTCCGCATACATCAAAAATCTCACAACTTCTTATTAAAGCTCCTAAATTTCTAGGATCCTGTATACCATCCAGTATTAAAACCGTGGCACTCTTTTTTGTGGCTAATTTTTCTAAAAACTCTCCAAAATCCACATAGTAATCGTAACTGTCTAGATAAGCCACTACTCCTTGAGAATTTTCAAGCCTCTTTCCTGTATAACTTACCTTTACCCCTTTTTTTCTGGCAACAGCCAAAAGTCCAGCTAACCTGTCTTGGTTTGCACCTCTAAACACTTCTATCTTATCTATATTCCTGTTATTTTTCAAAGCCTCCATAACAGGATTAGGTCCAATTATTTTCTCCATATATTTGCTTTATACCTCCACTTTAATTCTCGTTATTTTAGCTCCTATTTTAGACAATTTTCCTTCCAAATCTTCATATCCCCTGTCAACATGATATATCCTGTTAACAACAGTCTCACCTTTAGCAACTAAAGCCGCCAATATCAAACTGGCTCCGGCCCTTAAATCACTAGCCATAACTTCTGCTCCGCTGTATTCTACTCCACCGTTTATTATAGCTACATTTCCGTCCACATGGATGTCTGCACCCATTCTATTCAATTCCGGAATATGCATAAATCTATTTTCAAAAACAGTTTCTTTCACCTCACCTATTCCAGGAACCACTGCCATAAGAGACATCATTTGAGCCTGAAGATCCGTCGGAAATCCAGGATGCGGCATCGTCTGCACTTTTATAGGCATCAGGTCTTCTACCTTAGAATTAGTCCATATATATTCACCATCCTGTTGGATGTTTACCCCCATTTCCTGTAGTTTTATAGAAAAACTTTCCAAATGTCTGAGGTCAGCTCCCTTTATTTTTATCCGCCCTTCTGTGAGTATTGAGGCTATCAAAAATGTACCCGCTTCTATCCTGTCCGGAATTATAGAGTATTCACACGGTACAAGTTTATCTACCCCCTCTATTTCCAGCCTGGAAGTCCCTACTCCGTCTATCTTAGCTCCCATCGCATTTAAAAAATCACATAGATCTTCTACTTCAGGCTCACTTGCTGCATTTTCTATGACAGTTTTTCCTTTCGCCTTGACAGCTGCCATTATTACATTTTCTGTTGCACCCACACTTGGAAAATCGAAAACTATCTTGGCTCCTTCAAGCTTTTCAGCTACCGCCTCTACATAACCGTGCTCTATATTTATGCTTGCTCCCAAAGCTTCGAATCCTTTCAAATGGTAGTCAACAGGTCTTGCACCTATTGCACATCCACCTGGCAGCGACACTCTCGCCTTCTTCTCATGTGCCAGCATTGGCCCCATTACCAAAAATGAAGCCCTCATTTTTTTAACCAGGTCATAAGGAGCCTCCGTCTTCTTTATCCCTTCATTTTCTATTCTATAAGAATCCTCGTCTATTTTTTCAATTTTAAGTCCCAATTCTTGCAAAAGTCCAACAAGGGTTCTTATATCCCTTAGATTTGGAACATTCCTTAAGATATAGCTTCCTTTTTCTATTAAAGTGGCAGTTAAAATTGGAAGAGCTGCATTTTTAGCACCACTTATTTTAACTTCACCGTTTAAGCTAGCCTTTCCCTCTATCTTAAAAGCTTCTACCATCTATTCCTCCTACTTTCTCTTTTTTTGCTTACAGATCGGACATTTAAATCCGAAAAATTTTTCTGCAAAATTTATTTTTCTAAAACTGTCTTTGTATTCCGGAAGTTTCTCTTCCACCTCTTTGTAGCATTTCTTACAAATTCTACTGCCCCTGTTTTTACTAAAAACCTCACCCAAGCCCACGTCTATAAAATCCTGATCCATATCACGTATTACTAGATCCTTTTCCTTGTTGTCCAAGGCCTCATCAGATACAACCACAAGACCTATTTCTCCACGGTAACTCAGCCCGTCCACAAGTTCATACCTCACACCAATTTTTTCCGCTGCCATTATATAGGGCTTTAAGTTCTCAAAAGGTATCTCTCTGCTCAGCTTGATCCTTTTTACATCTGCTCTTTTCATTGCATTTAAAATTTCAGGGTAGACATCGTCTTCTATAACCTGGTCTTTGTTTAGCGCCGCAACTACCCTCTCTTTATATTCACCTAAATAAATATTTTTTTCACTCTGGGTCTTTATAAAATTCATCTTGTGTTTTTCATTTTCATCTAAAAATTCATCAAACTTCAATATCATCCACTCTTTTCTGAAAATGCTGACTTAAATAAATCTAAAAATCATTCCAATTATATCATATTTCTTTCCTTTTTCAAAAACAATGTCCCACTAAAACCTAGACCTGCACTTGTCAAAGATTTCAAGGCTTCCAAATCCTCCCGGCTTAGTTATAATTTCATATTTACCGTCCAGGCTGGTGCAGAACGCTATTCCAGGCTCTACCTCTTTTTGTACCTTGAGTCCGCTTAACCCCATATTTTTAAGCACTTTTAGGGTGGTTTCACCTCCAGATATCATAATTTTGTTTATCCGGTATTTTATTGTTATTTCTGAGGCGAGTTTCCCAATATAATCTCCCAATTCAACAGGATGGTACCCCTTTTCTATGAGGGAATACATCTCTGGTTTTTCTGATATACTTCTCAGGACTATATCTCTCTCGTCTTCAAAAGCTTCTGTAGAGTTTTCAGACCTGTTTTCAAAATTTATATCCATTAAGTTTAAGTTATCCCGATTTTGACTCAAAAAATAATCCATCTGCTCAATATTTTTATCATTACACGATCCGGAAACAATGAGAACCCTTTCTCTTCTATAACCCCAAGCCCTCATTAAATGCTCCATAATCCCGGCCGAACCGACTACATACCTGTCCAAACCAAGTTTTACAAGCACTTCAGATATGATAATCAGGTCGCTGTCTGTCTCGGCATCAAGTATAATTACCTGTTCATGTGCTGTACTTAATTTCTCCAAAAGCCCGCACCTTACATCTTCTATACTTATAGATTTACCTATTTTAAAAAGCTCCATAAGGTCATTTGTTTTAATCGGGTGCAATGGGTCACTGCTAAATTCACTCAAATGCAGAGGCACACCGTTGACATAATGCCTACAGTTTTTCACAGTCCTTCCAGTTTTAGGAAAGCTGGGCACCACAATTAACTTCTCGCTTCTATCCAAATGTGCCAGTATACCGTCAAGCTCCTCGCGAAGATTCCCGCGGAGTGTCGAGTCTATTTTTTTGTAAAATTTTTCAAAACCCCTGTCTTTCAAGTTTAAAAATATATCCTCCACCCTTTTTTGGGCCGCATCAGGTTGTAAGGTTCTGCTTTCGCTGGACACAACACTTACTTGAGAATCTGATAAAAACTTTTCATCCCACAGACTGGCTACCTCCAACCCATATTTTCTTATCTGAAGGGCCACATCATTGGCACCTGTAAAATCATCTGCAACTACCGCTAGCTTCATATCGTCTCCTCGTTTGAGCCATTTTTTTGAAGGTAAAAATAGGCTTCCGTTCCCTTATAAAGTTTACTTTTCAGGTGAAGTTTTTCGTCGTAGAAGTGCAGTATTTTATTTACAAGGGTAAGGCCAAGACCAAGACCACCATGACTTCTTGTATCCCCCTCTTCAAGCTGCCTGAAATCCTCTAAGAGTTCGTTTATTTTACCCTCATCCATACCTATTCCAGTGTCCTTTATGGAAATTCTAATCTTATCTTTTTGCTCTTTTAAAGAAATATTGATACTTACAGCTTCTTCCGAGAATTTTAAAGCATTTGAAATCAGGTTGGAGAATATCTGTTTTATCGACTCCCTGTCCCCGACTATGCTCATACCTCTTCTCTGATACTGCTTTTCTATATGGACATCTTTCTTATTTATGAGATTATCCAGTTTTTGAAGCACGTCGTCGATCAATTCTTCTAAGTCTATTTCCTCTGACATCAAGTGGTAATCCCCACTTTCTATTTTAGAGTACGACAGCAGGTTTTCTATAAGCTCCTGAAGCCTCTCTATATTGTTCAAGGTTGTTTTCATAGCCCTTCTTTGTGTAACAGCTATGTTCCCCATTTTACCGTCCAGCATAAGCTCAGTGTATCCTTTTATAGGTACCAATGGAATTTTAAGCTCATGACTTATATTTGCAAGAAATACATTTTTCATTCTCTCAGAATTTTGTATTCGATTCATTGCACTTTCGAGTTTGGTGTTCTCGTTCAAGAGCTTCAAGTATAGCTTTCTGTTGTCAATGGCTAAAACTATCGTCCTTACGTAGGTGAATATAGACCTCCTAAGCTCTTGACCTATCTTCCCGTTGTTGTCTACAAACAAAAGTCCGTAAAGCTCCCCGTCATTATGATTTATAAGAGGAAATACATAGGCCTCCCTGGATTTATCATAAAAATCCACAACCTCACCAACACTCACAAACTCTTTTCTCTTTATAAAATTTAAAAATCCTTCGTCCGCTTTTATTTTTTCCGGTATATCCGTCATACCTAAACTTGATCTCAATTCAAGGTCGGAATCCTGCCTTATATATATGGCAACTTTGGATACCGAAAGTCCCTCTCTTATCCCCTTAACCAAAACCTGGTAAAACCTCTCATTTACCATAAACCTGGATATGTTTACTATGAGATAATACATATTTGTTATCTCGGATATCCTGTTATTCAGTATCATGTTTATACGGTCGATATTTTTATTCTTCTCTGTGAGAGCTTTTTGTGTATCCTTAAGTTCTTTGTTCGCTTCTTCCAGTCTCTCCGAATACAACTTGTTATGTATGTTAGCCCTTTCCAACTCATCGATCTTAGTTTTTAGTATGTCCACCATTTTTTCGAAATCCCTGGAAAGAAGCCCTATTTCATCATCCTTTTCCTTTAGGTCGTCTAGACTTATATCAAAATTACCGTCTTTCAATGAGTTTATCTTCATCGTCAGGGTTTTTATAGAATCCATTATAACACTTAGTATAGTTCCAGACACTAAGAAAAGCAGTGCAAATACAAAGAAAAGTGTTATAAAAAGCGATATGGATACTTCTATAATATTTTCAAACAAAAAATCTGTTTGATTCAAAGTAAGTATTTCCACCCAGGCATTGTTCAGGCCATGTCTAACCCTTCTAATATAGTAGTTTGACCCGTCTACCTCTACAGAAGCATCATTTTTTATGTTTCCGGGCGTCAACTGCTTTTCTGTTGTAGAAAGTATATATCCGCTTTCCCTGTCGAGCATTACAACATTTACCCTGTAAAACCTCTTAAAATAACTAAGAAATTTTTCTCCCAGGGTACACTCAAGTCTGATCACACCAATATCCGTACCTGTTTGACTATCTACTACAGGTGAATAAAACTCTACCATAAACTCATTTTTTTCAGCATCATAGTATGTATAGCCACTATCATAATAGTACCTGAGCAGATCTATGTTTATCTTTCTGTGGTCCCTGTTCTCGCCTGAATTTAACTCTATTGGAGACCCTTCTGCATCGTACAAATAAAACTTTATACTGTCGAACTGAGTATGATATTCACGAAGAGTGGCCTCGATATTTTCGAAATAAGTTTTCAACCCAGTTTTAAGTTTTGAGGTATCGCCTGCCTTCACTGCTTTAATGACTCCGCCTACGTCGTAGTGGTACGATACCATATCCACTTCTTTGTTCAAGCTTATCTCAATCTGCCTCAAAAACTCCTTAAAGAAAACTGTCTCCTCTTCAACTTTTCCCTTGAAATTGCTTCTTATATTTTTAAACATCATCTCACTCGAAATAACATATGTTAATACCAAAGCCAATAAATTCATAAGTATTATTACAAGTGAAAACTTATTTTTGATACTTCCCTTCATAATCGTCCCTCGCTTGATAATGTTGATAAAAAGTGCTATACTTCATTATAACATATTTTTTTTCAATGACAAAAGGAGGGTTTATGCTAAAAAACATTTTATTTGCATTGATTTTTTTTGTAAGTATAAACTGTTCTGCAAAAACCTTTGATTTTATTATTAAAGATGAAAACCAACACGCCATTCAAGGTGCCACAGTTAAAATTAACGGCGAGAAAAAATTAACAGATAAAAGTGGAAAAATCGTCTTCTATACAGACAGCGACTATTTAGAGGTTGAGGTTACAAAAAAAGACTACTCCACTTCAAAGTTTTCTCTAAACGAAAAAAGCCGCAAACAAAATGAAATAGAGGTTATCCTAAAAAAGTTGCCTCTGAGTCTTCTTGCTTTCAATTTTAATGTAGAAAAAGGATGGCTAAACTATAAAAATTTAGGGGATCAAATACCTCACAAGATACCTTTTAATAAAAACTTTTTAAAATTAAGTTTAACAGAAGGCAGGTATGAATTTACATTCTCTTCAGAAAATCATATCGAGATTAAAAAAATACTGAATATAAATAGAAATTTTTCAACATTTAATATAAATTTCGAGAAAAAAAGTGAACAGTTTTTTATAACTACCAACAACTCTAAGGATTCAAAACTATTATTTTTAGACCATTTTCCCAAGGGATATTCTCCCGTGGATCAATGTAAAATTATATTATCCAGAGCCGGTCTTCCAATTCAAGAAATCGAACTAAAAAAAGATTTTGAAATTATAAACCTGGATTACGGAGTATACAATATTAAAGTTGAGGCTCCCGGGTATGAAACATTTAACACCGACGGCACAATAATAAACGAAAATTTAGGAAACTTCATCCTTTTGAACCTTAAACCAATTAAGACCTTTGTGAGTGGATATACACGTCTCAAAGAAAGTCTAATAGGAGGGGTAGATATCTATTTCAAAAATGAAAACGGAAAATTATATTCTTCCAGAAGTACTCTTTCTGGAAAATTTTCGGCAGAGCTACCTCCTGGAAAATATACAGTTAAGACTCAAAAACCAGGATATGAATTCAATCTCGGCAAAAATAAGGTATTTGAATTCAGCGAGCCTGAAAAAATTTACAACCTAGACATTAATTTACAGGAAGTTCCCAGCATAATTAGGGGATTGGTTGTGGATAGAAGAGGTTTTCCAATACAGGGTGCCAAAGTTTTGGTAAGGATTGAAGACAGTGAAAAAACTTTCCAAACCGATTCTAAAGGCAACTTTTCCGGTGAAGTAGATTACGGTGTTGCATTTATTAAAATAGAAAAAAACGGCTTCAGACCTTATGGAACGATAAAAAAAGTGGAACGTTTTTCAACCATGAACAATCTCAGATTTTCATTGAATCCTTACCTTAGCTCAGTCAGCGGTTTTTTAACTGACGGTGTAAAACCTTTAAAGAATATTAAACTTTCACTATACGACGGCGAAGATAGGTTTACAGCCAGCTCTCTCAGCGGCGAAAACGGCTACTATGAATTCCCAGATCTTAATATATCCAAAGAGTACTATATAAAAGTGTCTGATTCGGATTACTTTGAATACTCCTCCAAAAAATTTATTCTCGGTAAGAATAATTTTGAAAATTTCAATCTCATTCTAAGTAGCAGTAGCTTAAAATTTATTCTCGAACTTTCTAAACCAGACGGGGAAATTGTAAACAATGAACTGGTTTTAATAAATGGGCAAGAGTTTATTACCGATATAAACGGAATAATTATCGACGAGTTAAAAAACTTTTTGCAAGATGAAAATATCCGGGTAGAAATACCTAAATATAGTTCAAAAAAAATATTTAAATTCAATCCAAACAACAGTAAACCTTTCAAAATAAATATGGTATTGGATTAAAAAAGAACGAGTTTTCCTCGTTCTTTTTTAATCCAAATAAGCTAATGGCTGTGCCGACCTAATCTTTTCTAAATTATATTTTCTCAAATCAGAGACCTTCTCAGCTAAACTGTATTTTTTGTAAATCTTTTCTAAGTATCTTTCACTTTTTCTGTACTGTTCGAGACTGCTGTAATAAAACGCTAAATAGTAATACTCTACAGCAGTTTTGATATCCAAATCTTCTACTCTGGCAACATCTATCTCCCTCGGAGCATTATCAAAGTATATGTAGGCTATATCCTGATGACTTTCATCCCCGCTGTTAAGGACACTTCTCTTCTTAAACTCATCCAAAAATCTGCCCCTGTCCTTTTTAGCTAAAATTTCTATTTGCTGATCACTCAAATCGCCTTTATGATGGTAAAGGTAATCCAATTTTTGGCGCTTGAAGTTATACTCCAAAAATTCTTTTTCCAAACCGCCAGCCACATCATAGCCATTTTTTATACAGGCTTCAAAATAATAATCTTTTCTGTTCATCTTGCCCAGTGTTGAAATAAGCCTTTCAAAGTCTCCCAACTCCTGAACTACATCCATATAGTATCTCACCAAGTCCTCGTTGAGGCTGCTGTACTGCAACTGCTCTTCGATCAAGTCAATACTCTCTCTTATCCTGCCCAATTCTTTCAATAAGCTTACTCTTTCAGAAAAAAGTTCCAAATCAAAGTTTTTCTTCAAGTACTTGTTTATTATTTCCAACTTCTTTTCTTTTTCAGAGTACAGGTTTAATTCTATTTTTATTAGATCAGCCTGGTATCTTGAGTCTTTATAGTTTTTCCGAAACTCATCCAGCAAGTTTGGAAGCAGGTTTCTTTCCCTCAAAGCTACTTCTTCTATGAACCTGTAAAAATACTCCTCATTTTCAAAAGCCAAATTGTATAAAATCTTCAAATCTCCGTTTACTAAATACAGGTCGTAAAGAGTGTTGAAGTCCCTTTTTTCAATAGCAAGCTGTTTTACCTCACTGTAAAGTTTTGAGAACTCATTTGTCATATTCTTGTAATTTAACAGATAAAGTTTTTCAATTATATCTCTTGGATTTACCTCCAAGCTGTTTTTTTCCATATATTCAAAATATCTGAAATAAGTGCTTTTATCCCCAGGCACTATTCTCCCGTACCTGTACTCTCCTATATGAGACTTCGAAGCATTGTTCAAAAAAAATCGCTTTAGCTTCTGATTATCCTCTACGCCCCTTTGTAATAAAAACTCCATTATTTCATTGTACTCCTGATCATTCCACTCCCTCATGTAGTAAAGCCTTATTAAAGTATTTGGGCTGTTTTCATATAAAAATATCCTGTCTAAATGGGTCAGTTCATATTTTCCGGTTGGAATTTCAAGATCTTTTTCCTCAATAACAGACAGTATATAATCATAATACGTCCCTTTTTCCTCGGGATTTCTCTCCAGATACTTTTCTATACATAGTATCTCCTGTGTGTATTCACCTAATAGGTGGTATACCTTGGACATTTTAAGATAGTCTTTTTCTTCTGACACCTCTTTATACTTACCAATATAAAGTTTTGCAGCATCAACTTCTTCAAGCCTTGCGTATGAATATGCAAGCTCCAGAAGACTCTTCTTTTTACCGGAAACAATTAGTCCTTCCAAATATTTTGCGTTTGTCTTAGGGAAGTAAACTTCCGAACCCAAGAAGCTGTCCACTGTATATCCTCCTGTAGAAAATATTTGTGCCGCTAATATAAAATAAACTGCAGATAAAAATAACCTTTTCAAATAATTCACCTCTAACGAAGAAGATCCTGTATAATTTGCTGCTGCTGTATCTTCTCTAATTTCTCTCTTATCTCATACTTCTCGCTGTCACTCAGGTTTTTCAATACATCTTTTGAAGACTGCTTCGTATCCTCTTGTTCAGGATTTTCTGCACTGCCGAGTTTAGGCATCTCAACAAACTTCTTTTCTTTGACTCCTCCACCCTTTACCAAGGTCAGATTCTCGTAAAGCTCCCTTACGTCCACTATCTTGGGAGTCAAAAATATAACCAGGTTTTTCTTTTCTTTTTCGATACTGCTGCTCCTGAACAGGTGCCCGAGTACCGGTATGTCTCCTAAAATCGGCACCTTTGTCACAATCTCCCTCTCATTTTCCCTCACAAGTCCACCAATGGCAAGGGTTTCACCATTTTTCATTATTACATTGGTTTCAACACTTCTTTTAGAAGTATATGGAATATTGTCGTCTGTAAAACCTGTAACCTCGCTTATCTCGGGATTCACCTTCATGCTTATGTACCCGTTTTCCGTGACAATCGGGGTTACCCTCAAGCTTATCCCAACCTCTTTAAACTGGTATTCCTCGGTGGATACATCTCCGCTTTCATCTATCTTTACAAGCTGCTTGTATGGAACTTCATCTGTCAAATCCACCACTGCCTCTTTACCGCTGACAGTTGTGACATTTGGTTTTGACAAAAGGTCGCTGTTTGAATTAGACATTATAAACTTATATATTCCTGTAAACTGATCATCTCCAAGCACTCCTTCAAAAGATAAACCGTCACTCAAGGTCCCCCCGCTTACAAATCCTGCCGTGAGAAGCTTCATAAAATCATCGTTTGAAGAATCCCCCTCCTGGTCACTTACAGTCCAGCCGCTGACACCAGTTTCCTTACCTTCACTTTCGTTTATCTCAACTATCCTCACCTCTATACTTACCTGAAGCTTTGGAACGTCTATTTTTGACACCAGTTTTTTAAGCTTACTTACCTCGTCTGGTCCAGCTATCACTAAAAGGCCATTTAAGCTTTTGCTCACCCTGATATCACCAGATATTGCATATCCCATCTCGGATAGTATTGCCACCACCTCTTCCGGGCTCAAAAACATTGTCCTCAGCAGTTCAACATTTCTGTCGACTTCTATCTCCTCAACATAGCCAGAAAGGATAGAATCCACAGCTGCCAGTTCCCTAACGCCTGCAAAAACCGCTATCTGGTTTTTATCACTATCTACCACTATTCTGCCGTCATCAGCTAAGAGAGGTTTTATCTTTTCGGAAACAGTTGTTGCAGAAACTGCTCCAAGTTTATAAATTTTATATTTTTTTTCTCCAACCTTATCAGACCCCAATTGCTTCTTTGCATCTTGTAGGCTTATTATTTCCACTATTTCGCCGCTTTTCCTGTAAGTATAACCATTCAGTTTAAGAATAGCTCCCAAAGCATCATCAAGTGGCACTTCGTTCAAATTTACCGTCACTGTTCCATTTATATTACTGTCGAAAACCATATTCATTCCATAAGCTCTTGATATGTTTTTCAGAACGTCGGCTAATGGGGTTTCACGGTAGTTTAAACTTATTCTTTCAGTCGGCGCTATTCTCTCCCCGTCAAAACTTGCACTGTAAATAGTAAGTCCTACGAAAGTATATGCCAAGACTAAAATCTGTTTCCAGGTTTTAAACATGCTAATCCCTCCATAATTTCAGTATTAACTTCTTTTTTTCAGAATCTATTAGGACAAGCTGATTTTCATGTATCTCTTCCACTGTATATCCTGATATTTTTTCTCCTTCGACTACCTCTTCACCGTTTGAAAAAAACGCAAGCCTCTTTCTCCCTATAACTATACCCTTTAAGTCTGGTAATCCTGTCACAGACCCGACTCCGTTTGAAAAGATATTTCTTTGAAATTTAAGATCATTCTCTTTCTCGACATCCTCTACCTCTTCGTTATACCTCTTTACCGCTTGCTGTTTCAAGTTCTCTTGATCCATAACTTTAAACTCTGTTAAAAACAGTTCTTCATCGCCATTATGCCTGAGACCTAAAAATAAAAAAAACATAACACAGGCTGCTATTAAAAAAATCCAAGTTCTCTTTTTTTTCATAAGACCTCCTCTAAATTGAGTTAAAATGCAGCTCCATCCTCACTCTGACATTGTCCGAGCTTCTGGTGACCCAACTGTTTTTTATATTCAGATCACGACTCAAATCTTGTAGTCTACTCAAAAAGTCCAAAAAAACAAAGTAGTTACTTGTAAACTCCAAGCTTAATTCACCCTGACTGGCTCCAATTTCATCCGAAAATTTTATTGTATAAAAGTTTATCCCAGATTCTCTGGCGCACTTTATGACTAAATCCGTCAAATCCTTCCCTGGTGAATACGCAGTAGATGCTTTGCTCAGTTTTTTCAGTTTTTCAGATTTATAGTAATATTCAGAGTACTTTCTTTCCAGTAAGTTTATTTTCTTCAAATTCTTAGCATAATCGCTTTTTATCCTGGCTATCTCAGCTTTGTACGTAGATATCCTGTTTATACTGGATTTAACCGCATAATTTTTCATGACAAAATACAGAGTTAGACAAAGTATCGTCAGCAAAAGTATTATCTGTCTATCTCTTGTTTTACTGTTCATTGTTATCACCGCCGCTCATATCCACTTGCATATAAAAACTCTTTAAATTAGGATTATCGCCTAATAATTTTATCTCGCCAAGTTTTACTTTATAAACTTCTGATAGTTTGTCAGAAAATTTCTTGATACATACCTCGGGGTAACCTGTATCGGATACAGCTGTCCCCCTTAACTCAACACTACTGCCGTTAAAATTCAAGCTGTCAAAGTATAGCTCCTCCGGAACGGTTTTGGACACATCATACAAAAGTTTATAAAACTCACCTGCAACCCCGCGTTTTTCAAGTCTTTCTATTTTTTTGTCTATAACCTCTATTTTCTTTTGCAGTTTATTGTATTCATCAACTTTTTCTGAAAATGGCTGTAGCCTCTCAAGTATTTTCTCCTGTCTTTCTTTGAGACTGTATTCCGTTATCTTATAGTAAAGGAAATTTGCTGATATTATAAACAGAAAAAATGATAATACGCTTATATACAGACTATTTATCTTGAAAGGAAGCTTTCTTTTTCTGGCAAACGAAAGTGGCATCTTTTTTGCACTAAGCGTCCCCAAAATTGTGTTTATATCATAACTTTCTATATCTATATCCGGCTTGATCCTAAACCCGTCCAAAGGTTTAAAAAGTTCGGCTTTTTTTATCAGTGTTTTATCACACAACAAATCTTCTATGTGCAAAATTTTGCTGTACTCACCAGTATATTTTATACTGTCTATCTCCTGTCCCCTATTATTTGATTGAAAGTAGTCTATGGACTGCATCACCCTTCTCAGAATTTTATTCATAAATATTTCGTAAGCCAGATTCAGCTGCGGAGCAAAATTCTCGCCGTTTTCCAGCATGATTTCCGCCATCTCTCTGTCTATGAATCCATAACGCTCCTTATACTTGTTAGCCTCCTCTAGGTTTACTCCCAAAAATTCCGAGATATTTTTAAGCAGTTCATCCAGACCTACATTGAGGTTCCTGTATACCTCCAAGCTTTTTTTATTGTATATCATCAGTATGGTTCTGTCTCTTCTCAAGTCCAAAAAAAGTATGTTCTTATCTTCTTCTAAAAACTTCTGATAAAGCCTATTCAGAGAGTAGAGTTCAAAATCCATTCCCTCTATCTTCAGTTTTCTATCCTTAAATACTTCTATCGCTTTTTCTTCCAGGCTCTTTATATAATAGGTCTCCCTCTTTTTTTCAAGGCTGTACCCAAGTTTTTTATAAGCAAAAACCCTGCCGTCCAGATTCTGGTGTTCCTTCTCTATCTTTTTTTTCAAAACCAGTTCAAGCTCGTCTTCGGGGAGCTTAGGCATTTCCAGAGTAAAAAAATTATAATTTTTGGTACTGTAAAGTACTCTGGTTTTGCTAGTTTCCAGGTTTCTTTCTACCTTTATCTCAGCAATCCTTTTTACTAGATAGGTATCCAATTCATCTGGAGTTTCAAAATCCGGAAGTTTTTCCTCAAAAAAATCAAGTATAAGGCTCTCTCTGCCTTTTTTTTGCGAAACTATACCCCTAATAGTATTTCCACTTGCTTCAATGCTTAAGAGTTTTTTCATGCTGTTCACTCCCGAATATTAAAAGTCTAGATCCTCTAAAGTGTCTAATACACTATCATCGTAGTATATCTGCGACACTACTTCAGCCACACTCGGCGAAAACGTTTCTCCTACAACAGCCCCTACCACTTCACTGTTTTCCAATTCAACATTCCCAAGAGAGTATATTCCGCCTGAAATTTTTGCATTTTTCAAATAAAAGTCATTATAAGTAATTATCAAAAGTTCGCCAGGATCACCTGGATAGTTGAAAGTGCTGTTATTGCCTATTGAAAGCTCATCCACGAAAATTTTAACTGTGCCCTCTCCACTCACACTCACCTCTACGCTAAGGTTGTTTTCGACTGTTAGATTTCCAATCCAGTACTCACCAGGATAAAGATTTAATACCGCATTATTCTTCTCTATCACCAGAGAGTTTATTACATACTTTGTTTCCCCGTTTTCTCCGGAAGAGTTTTCTGGAAAATCAAGCTCTATATTATTTCTTGTCAAATTTATACTATTATATTCACTATCACTTATAGTTTCATCGCTGGAATAAAAAACATCTCCTCCAAAACTTTCTGGAAATTCAGGCAACTCCAACGGGTTTATCAAATCATTCAGTGTCTGCGATCCATCAGTATCATCGGTAAATATGTCGTCCACTACACCAACTTCAAAAACCTCTATTCTACTCTTTAGGTCCTCTATTTTTACAGCCTGAAAAACAGCCATTCTAGATGTCAAAAAAACCGTCACCGTCAACAGCGCCAAGGTGAATACGGTTATCGGCAGGGCCATCCCCTTTTCTTTATTCATAGCCCCCCCTTAAATATCTATCCCACTGCTGAAGCTGAGTCCTATCTGTCTGTTTTCATCCTTCTCTACAAAAAAATTATCAGCCTCTATATCCAATCTCAAGTATGCCGCTTTTCCATTTTTGTCCAATATTTCTTTACCATCAGAATCATACAGAAAGAAACTGAATTTTTTTATCTCAAATTGATTGCTGGGTGTACCGTCACACCTAATTAGGTGTTTAGCTTTTTTCTTCAAGTTACTATTTTCTGCCCTGACTAAGCTATTGTCTTCTACACCGTACCAGTAACTCCCTATCTTTATAGCATCTATCTCTCCCGACACCGCCGGACTTGTCCAATCGCCTACACCTTCGGCTGCAGCGAGTGTTTCTATCCTCTTTATTGCTGAGTCCAACTTGTTCGTGAACTGATTAAGGTTTACACCAAGGTGATAGGTGTCGCTGCTTATTCGTACGGCCTGGTAAAGAAAACCTATAAAAATAGAGAATAAGGCAATTCCAACCATGAGCTCTATAATGGTCATACCGCTATCTTTCTTGCTACTATTTTTTGGGAATTTCAAGTAAAAGTCTCCCTTCTTTCCCATAGCACCTTACCTCCAGCTCTCCGTCGTCGTTAACTTCAGCCACTCTGTAATAGTCTGAATCCATTTCGCCGTAACCAGGAAACTCTATTCTTTTCGAACCGGTTTCTTTGTAGTCCGATTTATACACACCGGCTTTTATCCCCTCGTAAAGCTCTTTCGAGTAGTAAAACGCCTCATAGTTCCTCTTGTTTTCAATAACCGAGCTCAAGCTCCTGTTGATGGCCTGTAAAAAAACCATTATGGCCACCGAAAAAACTGATGCAGCTATCAACACTTCAATTAAAGTAAAACCCTTTTTTAGAGAGTTCAAACTTAATCCTCCTCTATCGCCATACTGGCTATACCGTTTAAAGACAGGTCCGCCAGTTTATCTTCACCTTTACCGTTTATAAGTTTATAGTACGCCGCTACAGATATCATTGCAGCATTGTCTGTACACAGTTTTAACGATGGATAATGTACCTCTATCCCTTGCTTTTTCGCCCTCTCACTTAACTCTTTTCTAAGTGCTGAGTTTGCCGCCACTCCGCCTGCTATAAGTATTGTTTTTACTCCTTTTTCCTGGGCTGCCGCTATAGCTTTTTTACAAAGTATGTCTACGACCCTTTTCTGGAATGCTGCTGCTAAATCCTCAGGCTTAAACTCTTCGCCCTTCATTTTCATTTTGTTCACATAGTTTATAACTGCAGTCTTCACTCCGGAAAAACTAAAATCATATCCTCCTACCTTTGGCTCAGGCATATTTATAGCATCCGGGTCACCCTCATATGAAAGCTTGTCTATTACAGGACCTCCCGGGTATCCAAGTCCCATGACCCTTGCTACCTTATCATAAGATTCTCCCACTGCATCGTCCAGTGTCCCTCCGAGGTTTTCAAACCTATGCTCCTCATCAAGATACACTATATTAGTATGTCCTCCAGAAACTATCAGACATATGGCTGGCAGCTTTACATCATGTTCTGCAAAATTTGAGTATATATGTCCTTTAAGGTGGTGCACCGGTACCAATGGCAGTTTTTTACCGTATGAAATAGCCTTGGCAAAGGATATTCCAACCAAAAGTGCACCAATTAAACCTGGTGCATAAGTTACCGCTATATAGTCCATATCATTTAACTCAAGCCCAGCTTCGTCCAGACTTTCTTGTAAAATTGCTGCTATATTTTTTATGTGATGCCTGGAAGCTATTTCAGGTACCACTCCTCCATACTCTTTATGTATTTCTATCTGCGAAGAAATTTTATTGGAAAGTATCTCTTTCCCATCCTTTACAACTGCTACAGAGGTTTCATCACAAGAAGTCTCTATACCAAGTATCAACATTCACAATCTCTCCCTTATCAAAAATTTACCTTCTAAAAATTATACCATTACTCCTGGTTTATTTCAACGTATAAAAAAATAAAGCCGCAAGACAAAAGTCTTGCGGCAATCTATGCTAATTCATCATCCGCTATACGATATTTCGGATCGTCAAGTATATTAACTTCTATTATCTTGTCGGCATTTTTCAACAGTTCAAAACAATCACCGCTTAAATGCTTCAAGTGAAGTTTTTTGCCTGCTTGACTATATTTTTCAGTTATTGCATTTATAGCCTCTATGGCAGAATGATCATAAACCTTGGATCTTTTGAAGTCTATTGTCACATTTTCAGGGTCATTTTTCACATCGAATATATCTTTAAAGTTTGTAACTGAGGCAAAAAACAACGAACCTTCAAGCTTGTAAACTTTTTTATTCTCGTCTTCTAACTTAACCTCAGCAGAAATCCTTTTCCCTTTTTCCCAGGCAAATATAAGTGCTGACATTATTATCCCCACCACAACTGCAAGCGCCAAGTCGTGTGCAACCGTAACAACTGTAACAACGACTATTACAAGTACGTCTTTTAAAGGAACCCTGTTCCCCAGCTTAAGAGATTCCCATTCAAATGTACCTATAACAACCATAAACATTACACCAACCAGCGCCGCCAAAGGTATAACCTCTATATAGCTTGCTCCAAATACCACAAATATTAAAAGTGATACAGATGCAACTAAAGACGAAAGCCTCTGTCTTCCTCCAGAGCTTACATTTATCATAGACTGACCTATCATAGCACAGCCTCCCATACCTCCAAACAGACCGTTTATGAAGTTTGCCACTCCTTGACCGATACACTCCTTGTTTCCTCTTCCCCTTGTATCAGTTATGTCGTCTATAAGCGTCAAAGTAAGAAGTGATTCTATAAGACCGACCAGTGCCGCTGTTATAGAATAAGGAAGTATAATTTCCAAAGTACTCAAATTAAACGGAACCCTCGGAAGATGGAAACTAGGAAACGCTCCTGAAATTCCACCCTTTGCAAAATCCCTAACATTGAACACATCAAATCCGGCTTTTGTAAGCGGGATAGATATTAAAGTTATTGCTATTATCGCAACAAGCGATGACGGTACAGCCTTTGTAAGTTTTGGCAGGAAGTGGATTATAAACATAGTAAGCGCCACCAATGCGATCATTATGTAAAGTGTCATCCCGTTCATCCAAACCAGGTTTCCACTTGCATCCTCTACTTTGAACTGACCAAGTTGAGACTTGAATATAACTATGGCAAGTCCGTTTACAAATCCAAGCATAACAGGATAAGGTATCAACCTTACAAATTTCCCAAGCTTAAAAACACCTGCGGCGATTTGGAATATTCCCATTAGTACCACAGCTGCAAAAAGGTATTCTACACCATGTGCTCTAACCAAGGCTACAAAAACAACCGCAATTGCTCCAGTTGCACCTGAAACCATCCCAGGTCTACCACCTAATATCGAAGTTATGAACCCCATCATAAAAGCCGCATAAAGACCCACCAAAGGTTCTACCCCTGCAACAAAGGCAAAAGCTATAGCTTCTGGAACCAGTGCCAGCGCTACCGTAAGACCGGACAATATTTCATTTTTTACATTCATATCCTTGCTAAAAATTCCTAACATTATACCCCCTCATTTATATTTTCAAATTTGGACGCAATTATACCACAAATTTAAAAATTTGTCAATGTTAGGAAACGTTTAGTCCCCTGCTGCGGAAAATATTTTTTGCATTCTGTACCCTTTCAGGGCTTGGCTCTTTAGTTTCTGAAAGGGTGTACTCTCTGCCTAAAACTTCCCATTTATGTTCACCCATTTTGTGAAATGGAAGTACCTCCACCCTTTCAACGTTTTTCATATCTTTTAAAAAGTCAGCCAAGTGCTCTAAAAACTCATCTTTATCCGTCACCCCGGGAACCAAGACATGCCTGATCCACATTGGTTTTTTAATAAGCGATAGATATTTTGCAAATTCAAGTGTTGTTAGCAGACTTCCACCTGTAAGGTCTTGATATTCACGTTCATCCATACACTTTATATCTAGAAGTATCAAGTCTATATAATTTAAAGCTTCCCTTACTTTTTCATTAAATATGCACCCAGAAGTATCCACAGCAGTGTGTATTCCCTCTGACTTTGCCTTCTTTACTACATCTTTTACAAATTCCGCCTGCATAAACGGCTCCCCGCCACTAATTGTAAGTCCGCCGCCGTTTTTAAAGAAGTTTTCGTATTTTTTCAGATCAGCTATCACTTCATCTACGCTGAGTTCATATTTTCCGTCTTTCAGGTACCAAGTATCCGGGTTGTGGCAGTACCTGCATCTCAAAGGGCAGCCCTGCATAAATAAGACAAACCTTATCCCTGGTCCGTCTACAGTTCCAAATGATTCAAAGGAATGTATTCTCCCTTTAGAGCTATTCATTATTACTACTCCTCCCAATAAATTAAGGGGAACCTTAACGATTCCCCAACTGAATTTATATTTGCTGTGCGATTGTTCTTCTGATAACGTCTAACTGCTGCTCTCTTGTAAGCTTTACAAAGTTAACTGCATATCCAGATACTCTTATAGTCAATTGCGGATATTTTTCAGGCTGATCCATAGCGTCCTTTAGTAGCTCAACATCAAAAACGTTTACGTTTATGTGTTGTCCCCCTTGCATAAAGTACCCGTCTAAAAGACCGCTCAGATTGCTCTTTCTTTCGTCAGCCACTTTTCCAAGAGTTCCTGGAGTTATTGCAAAGGTATATGATATCCCGTCGTTTGCATGTTCAAATGGAAGTTTTGCTATAGAGGACATTGATGCTAAGGCACCTTTTGTGTCTCTTCCATGCATTGGGTTTGCTCCTGGAGCAAACGGCTCTCCGTCTCCTCTTCCGTCTGGAGTGCTGCCTGTTTTCTTTCCATAAACAACATTTGATGTTATTGTAAGTATTGATTGAGTTGCCGTTGCACCTCTGTACATTTGATGCTGTCTTAAGTGGTTCATAAACTTTTTAACTGTTTCAACTGCTATTTGATCCGTTTCTTCATCATTATTTCCAAACGGAACATATTCTCCCTCTATTTCATAGTCAACTGCAAGGCCGTTCTCATCTCTTATAACTTTTACCTTGGCATTTTTAATTGCAGCAAGCGAGTCTGCTATTATAGATAGACCTGCTATTCCGAATGCTTCAGTTCTTTTTATTTCAGTGTCATGAAGACCAAATTGGAATGCTTCATACGCATACTTATCGTGCATGTAGTGGATTATATTAAGTGCCTTAACGTATTTTTCTGCAAGCCAAGCCATTACTAAATCAAATTTTGCAGAAACTTCTTCGTAGTCCAGGTACTCAGAGCTTACCGGCTCGAATTTAGGCGCAACCTGTTCTCCAGATTTTTCGTCAATTCCACCGTTTATTGCATATAACAATGCCTTTGGAAGGTTAACCCTTGCACCGAAGAACTGCATCTGTTTCCCTACCCTCATAGGAGATACACAGCAGGCTATCGCATAGTCGTCTCCAAGGTCCTGTCTCATGATGTCATCGTTCATATATTGAAGCGCGCAAGTATCTATAGATACTTTGCTGGCAAATTTTTTAAAGTTTTCCGGAAGATTTTTTGACCAAAGTACAGTCAGGTTAGGTTCCGGTGCCGGCCCAAGATTATAAAGCGTATTAAGTAGTCTGAACGAGTTTCTACTTACAAGCGGTCTACCGTCTACACCCATTCCAGCAACACACTCTGTTACCCATGTAGGATCTCCTGAAAACAGCTCATTATAAATAGGGGTTCTTAAAAATCTTACTATCCTCAATTTCATAACAAAGTGATCCATTAATTCTTGAGCTTCTTTTTCTGAGATAACACCATTTTTAAGGTCTCTTTCGATGTAAACATCAAGGAAAGTTGAAACCCTTCCAAGTGACATTGCTGCACCGTTTTGATCCTTTACAGCTGTCAGGTAACCAAAGTAAGTCCACTGTATAGCTTCCTGTGCATTTTTAGCCGGTTTTCCCACATCCAAACCGTATGAAGCACACATCTCTTTGAACTGCCCCAAAACCTTTATCTGATCAACAAATTCTTCTCTTTTTCTTATAACCTCTTCAGTCATTTCAGCGAAGTTTATGTTTTCTAGATCATTTTCTCTCTCTTCTATAAGTTTGTCTACACCGTATAGGGCTATTCTTCTATAGTCCCCTATTATTCTCCCTCTACCGTAGGCATCAGGAAGACCAGTTATTATTCCGTTTCTTCTGCAGGCTCTTATGTCTTTTCCATAAACAGACATTACCGCATCATTGTGGCTCTTTCTATATTTTGTAAAAATCTCCTCTGTAGCTGGGTCAATTTCATACCCGTAAGCTTCTAGAGCAGTTTTTGCCATTCTAAGCCCATTTCCAGGGAAAATAGCCCTCTTAAGAGGCATATCTGTTTGAACTCCGACAATTTTCTCAAGATCTTTGTCTATGTAACCTGGTCCAAAAGCGTTAATTTTAGAAGGGGTTTTAGTATCCACTTCATAGATACCTTTTTCTTTCTCCACCTCAAACATCTCTGATAATTTTCCCCAAAGTTTAGTCGATGCATCAGTTGCTCCCTCTAAAAACGAGTCGTCACCAAAATAAGGCTCATAGTTATCCTGTATGAAATCTCTAACATTGATCTCTTTTTTCCAACTTTCACCTTTAAAACCTTGCCACTCTTTAAACATCTAGTTCCTCCCTTTATAAAAATTAAATAGTTTATTTGCAAGTTCATCGTATATACTGTAAAAAACCAAATAAAACGACTAGCTAAAGCTTTGATTTCCAAACATTGCTTTGTTTAAAAAAAGTATAATCCCACCTGAGTGAAATTATACTTATCGATAACAAAACCTCTCCCCTGTAAGGGAAGATCGAATTAAAAGTATAAAGACACTCATAGTAAGTTCATTTACGGCGAACTTGTAGAGACTCCCGGACCATATCACCGGTAATATATGAGTAAAATTTTTTAAGACTATTTTATCAGAAATAAGCATTTTATTCAATAAGATATTTAACTATTGTTAATCTTTTTCTAATTTAATTCTTTATTTACCGGAGCAAGCATTAACAAACATAATTAATTTTAAGTTAAAAAATATACTGCTCTAACATAAAGGTTGGCCTGGAAAATGTATTTCCAGGCTTTGTTTAAATTTATTATGTATCACGCAAATAAATATGTCTTAAATCTTCTCGTACGTCTCCTGTATTATACCTTTAACCGTTTCATTCAATTTTTTTATCTCTTCTCTGGAGAGATCTTTCGGGTCTATAACTTTATTTATAACAAGCTTTATATCTTTTCTCCTGCTTATTTTAAGGCTCCCTTTTTTCTGGATATCAAAAGTACCCTTTACCGTTATTGGTACTATCTTTACCATAGGATCCGATGCCAGCTTGAAGCTTCCTTTTTTAAATTCACCTATGCTTCCGTCTTCAGATCTGGTCCCTTCTGGAAAAATAACAATCGAATACCCGTCCTGCACCTTTTTAACAGCTGTTTTCATGCTTTTTATTCCCTCTCTCGGGTTTTTTCTGTCAAGAAACACGCACTGCCCATACCTCATCCAAATACCGAAAAAAGGCCAGCTCTCCATCTCCTTTTTGGCAACAAATCCAACCTCTCTTGGAAAATGCCCCAAAATAGCAGGTATATCCATATTGCTTTGGTGGTTTCCAACCACAACAACGGGTTCATCATATTTCAATCGTGTATAAGTTCCCTCGTCATTGTAGATAACTTCAACTTTCGAACCAGCTGCCCACATAAGAAATTTTCCCCACCTTTTGGCAGTTCTCTGTGCAGACTGACTCCCTTTTTCTTCTCCTATCAACTTTATATAGGGTATATGAAATATAAAAACAAATATCAAACTGATGATCAACAAGATCATATATATAAGTGTAGCAAACATGATTACCTCCGTAAATTTTATCTTTTAAAAAATAGTTTTTATAAAAAGTAAGTCCTATGAAAACTTAATCATCTTCAGGGTAGTTTTTCAATTCATAGACTATATCATCCAAATTAAATCCCCTACGCGCCAGATAGGCTACCTGTTTTTCTCTATCTTTTCCTGAAATACGAGGAATTAACCTTCTTATCTCATTTTTTTCATCAATACTCAGTTCCCTGTAAACCTGTGAAACAATATCCCTGCTTACGCCTTTTTGGAAAAGTTCATACTCAACTCTTCTTCGTCCGTATCTCCTATTTTGTACATAAGCTTTTGTATACGAGTAATCATCTATATACCCCTGCTGAGATAGTTTAGCCACCACAGATTCCACTACGTCCCCTCTGTGGAACTTGGACTCAAGTTTCTGACTTAGTTCCTTTTTACTGTAGTCACGTCTTGAGAGTAAAAAGTAAGCCTTGTGCAGGGCTGCGCTGGATAATACTTCAGTGTATTTTTCTTCTCCAAGCTCCATCCCCTGAACCAAGGAGTATTCCAAGATTATTCCACGACTTATATCTATGACCTCTCCTGTATCCATAAAAAGCTTATTTTTCTGAATTTTCAGTATTCTCATATGAGTTTTCCTCTTGTTTTGGGAACAATATTTTATTCAGATCCTGCTCTATTTTGCCTAATAGTTCTTTTTCTTCTTCCAGCCTGTTTTTAACATTTTCTCTTCCCTGTCCAAGTCTTGTTTCACCATAACTAAACCAGGCTCCTGATTTTGATACAATGTCATTTTTTATCGCCATATCCAGTATTTCTCCCACTCTTGAGATACCTTTACCGTACATTATCTCAAAGTTGGCCTCTTTGAATGGAGGGGCAATTTTATTTTTTGTAACTTTTATTTTTACGTCATTACCTATAATTTCGTCGCCCTGCTTAACACTGCTTATCCTCTTAACTTCCATTCTTACTGTTGAATAGAACTTAAGCGCTCTACCACCTGCAGTTGTAGTCTGCGGTCCAAACCCGAATCCGCCTATTTTTTCCCTTATTTGGTTTATAAAAACCATTGTGGTTTTCGACTTGTTCAAGTTACCCGTCAGCTTCCTTAGCGCCTTTGACATAAGCCTTGCCTGAAGCCCCATCTGCTGGTCAGCCATCTCCCCTTCTATTTCGGCCTTCGGCACAAGGGCAGCAACTGAATCTATAATTATAACATCAACAGCACCACTTCTAACAAGCATATCCGCTATTTCAAGAGCCTGTTCTCCGGTATCCGGCTGAGATATCAAAAGCTCGTCAACGTCCACACCAAGAGCTTTGGCATATTTTGGATCAAGTGCGTGTTCTGCATCTATAAAGGCTGCTATCCCACCTACTTTTTGGGCTTCTGCAATTACGTGAAGGGCTACTGTTGTTTTACCAGAACTCTCTGCACCATATACCTCAACAATTCTTCCTCTAGGCACCCCACCAAGCCCTAGTGCTATATCCAGATTAAGGCTTCCAGTAGAAATAGTTTCTACATTCATAGCCGTATTTTCACCGAGCTTCATTATCGCTCCGTCACCGTAATCTTTGTTTATCTGTTTAAGAGCCATCTCCAAAGCTTTATCTTTGTTCATTGCATTTCTTTCTCTCGCCATTTTACCCCTCCTGAAAAACTCATTTTTTTAATTCTACTATATATACATTTAATTTTCAAGAAATAAAAGAAATTTTATCTATAAAAATATATAGGTAATTTGTCAGCTTTTTTATTTTAATCAAGTTGCCACTTAAAATTATTGCAATAAATTACTGAATTTCTTGTAAGGATATAAAAACTTTTTTGGTCACGAATCGCACTAATTATCACGAATAGAAAGTCAAAAAATTGGTCACAGAGTTGTGAGCTTCACAGAGGCTTACTAAAAATCTTTAATTTTCAAGGTTTTGAATCATTCGTGAGATTCGTGTAATTCGTGACAAAGAATAAATCTTTTGACTTAAGGATTTATCTGTGAAGCTCATGTTCTAAATCTCTGTGAAACTCTGTGTGCAAAAAGATTCTCAGAAATTCAATATTTCATTTATCTGCTGCTAACATCTTCTATCGAATTGATTAAAAAAGGAAAACGTCATCTACAAAGTATACATCTATTGTTAAACTCATAATAAAAAAGGGGGAAGGTCATGACCAAAGTTTTAATTCTCTATTACAGTATGTACGGACATGTGGAAACAATGGCAAAAGCTGTGGCGGAAGGGGTCTTAAAAGTTGCTGGTGTAGAAGTTGATGTCAAAAGGGTACCTGAAACTGCTCCTGAAGAGGTGCTTAAAAATGCAGGCGCAAAGTTAGACCAGGATGCTGATATAGCTGCAGTAGAAGATCTGGCAAAGTATGATGCTATAATTTTTGGTACTCCTACTCGTTTTGGAAATATGTGTTCACAGATGAGAAGCTTCCTAGATCAGACCGGAGGACTTTGGATGAATGGATCCCTTATAGGAAAAGTTGGGAGTGTATTCACATCAACTGCAACACAACATGGTGGCCAAGAAACTACAATAAACTCATTCCACACTATACTTTTTCATCACGGTATGATAGTGGTAGGCGTACCGTATTCCTGTGAAGGACTTTTGAATATGGATGAAATCACAGGAGGAACCCCTTATGGTGCCAGCACCTTGGCTAAATCAGACGGAAGCCGTCAGCCGTCGAAAGCTGAATTAGATATAGCTCGTTTCCAAGGCGAACATGTGGCAAAAATTGCAAAAAAATTAACAGACAATTAGTACTTTTAAATAATAAACTAAAAAAGATACAGTTGCATGCCCGTATCTTTTTTTATTCAAAAAATAAAAAAACAGGCACAGCCTGTTATATTCATTGGAGGCGACGACCGGATTTGAACCGGTGATGGAGATTTTGCAGACCTCTGCCTTACCACTTGGCGACGTCGCCTATTAAATTTATGGTGCCCAGAGGCGGAATCGAACCACCGACACGAGGATTTTCAGTCCTCTGCTCTACCGACTGAGCTATCTGGGCTTATTTGGCGGGAGTGACGAGATTCGAACTCGCGACATCTTGCGTGACAGGCAAGCACTCTAACCAACTGAGCTACACCCCCATTTATATGGTGGTCGCAACAGGACTTGAACCTGTGACCCCCTGCTTGTAAGGCAGGTGCTCTCCCAACTGAGCTATGCGACCTTCTCAACAACGTAGATGATTATATAATATATAAGCTTCAAGTTCAATTCTATTCTATAGGCATACAATCCATTCAAAATAGATTATAACGTTATATGTAGATTTTAACCCGTTTTTCTCTACTTTGTATTATTGCATAATAAAATCATATTATAACTATTTTTCTCTTAGCTCTATTATTTCATAATAAACCTCTTTATACCTATCTTCTAGCTCCTCAACCGCTTTCTCCACCCAATATTTCACACTATCAAACGACGCCCCATACCAGATCTCATCAGATACGATCTGGTTAAACTCAGTGTATATTTTAACTCTGAATTTCACTAGAGACACCTCCTAATATAAGCAGTTTAAATGCTTAAGAAAAATATATTGAGAGCCAAATCTAGATTAACATTAAAACCTATGGAATTTTTTATTTCCAACAGTTTTTCTGTTTTTCTTATATCTTTTAACTTTAAAATAAGGTGATATAAAAACCACTCTATAAGGTTCCTGTCCTTTGTAGATGCCGATACGGCCTTTGCAAATTTCAATTTCTGCAGGTCATTTAAAAGTCTGCTGTTTTCAATAAAATCTTCCACGCAGCATATAAGATCTATTTTTGAGTCCAGCTCCCCATTCTCAGAAAATTCTGATATACATTTTCCTATATCCATATATTTCAATTCCCTGTTTATGCTATACCCTTTACTTGCATACTCTTTTATATCCTCTATATTACCAACAAAAAACTCATATTCCTCTTTGCTGACACCCAGTTGCTGATGTGTCGGAGTTTTTATATTCACCAAGATAGATCTCGACATAATGGTTGGGATTATGTTTAGGCTGTTGGACAACAGTATGAAAAAGGTGTTTTTCTGAGGCTCCTCAACCACTTTTAGAAGAGCATTGGCAGCTTCTTTTCTCATTTTGTTTACATCTTTTAAAATAAATATCTTCTTTCTGCCCTCATAACTTGAGCTGGAGGCTTTGTAGATTACCTCCCTGACCTCATCTATTTTAATGCCCTTTTCTCCTCCCAAAACTTCTAGGTCTGCATAATTTTTTGAGTTTATTTTTTTGCACACTTCACACTGGTCACAGAAATCCCCTTCTACGTTTGGGCAGTTCAAAGCTTTTGAAAATGCAAGGGCAAATTCCATAAGGGAGCTCCCCCTTTTACCATAAAAAAGGTAAGTCCCAGAATTTTTCTTCTGAGACACCTCATTCTTCAAAAATTTCTTGGCATCATCATTGCCGATAATCGTATCGAACATTATCTTTCTGCCCTCTCTATTTTTCTTAAAATATTAAGTTTCTCCAGCGCCATACCAGTTCCCAGAACTACACTTTCCAAGCTGCTGTTTGCAAGATGTACCGGCAGGTGCGTATGCTTTGCCACAAGTTTTGTAAAGTTCCTTATAAGCGCCCCTCCGCCTGTCATAACTATTCCTTTGTCCACTATATCGGCTGCAAGTTCAGGCGGTGTTCTTTCAAGCACCCTTTTTACATTCTCAACTATTTCCATAAGTGAGTCATTTATCGCCTCCAGCACTTCAGAAGAACTTATTGTTACAGTCTTAGGCAACCCTGTCATCAGGTCTCTACCCTTTATCTGTATGTTCTCCTCCTTATCCAGAGGAAGTGCAGTACCTATATTTATCTTGACCACCTCGGCAGTTTTTTCACCTATTAGCAGATTGTGTTTCTTCTTTATATACTTGATAATATCCTCATCAAAGTTGTTTCCGGCAACCCTTATGGAGTTACTCACAACAGTTCCTCCAAGTGAGATAACGGCTATATCAGTGGAGCCTCCTCCCACATCTATTATCATCGAACCTTCTGGTGCGGAAATGTCTATTCCAGACCCTAAGGCTGCGGCTCTCGCCTCCTCGATGAGGTAAGCCCTTTTGGCACCTGCTGATATGGCAGCTTCCAAAACTGCTCTTTTTTCAACTCCGGTTACCTCTATCGGCACGCATATCATGACTTCAGGCAGAGCAAAGTTGAATTTTCCAAAAACTTTTTTTATAAAATACTTTATCATAGCCTCTGTTATGTCGTAGTCGGCGATTACCCCCTCTTTAAGAGGCCTAACCGCTATTATGTGGTCAGGGGTCTTTCCGATCATATCCTTGGCTTCCTGACCTACTGCAAGTACTTTCCTGCTCTCTTTATCAAGTGCCACAACAGAAGGTTCATTTAGCACTATTTTTTCCTTCTGCTTATGATACACAAGGGTGTTAGCCGTCCCTAAATCTATTCCTATACTTTTCTGTACTCTCAGATTAGGTTTTTTAAACTTAAATTTCATTCTTTCCCCCCTCTTCTATAGTTTTTTCTATAATATCCAATATCTTACCTTTTTCACCCTTTAAGTGGTATAACGCTATCAGAGCCTCAAAAGCCGTTGCATTCCTGTACTCTCTCATGCTGCAGCTTCTAGGAAAAGAGTTTATTTTTGTATTCCTGGCCCGCTTTGCGAACTGAAGCTCTTCCTCGTCCAGAGATTCCATAAGATTGGAAAATATAAGACTCTGTGCTTTTGCATTTACGTATTTAGCCACCTTTTTATTCAAATCAGACGCCTTTAAATTGTACTTAAAAAAATACTCCCTTACGTACAGCTCCCAGACAGCGTCTCCAAGGTAGGCAAAAGACAATGAATTGTATTCCCTCAGCTTTTTATCGTCCATGTACTTTTGTCCTTCCCATCCTTTATCTGTACGCCAAGTTCTCCCAACTTGTCCCTGATCTGATCCGAAAGACCCCAGTTTTTATCTTTTCTAGCCTGCTGCCTCAATTCCAAAAGGAATTCCACCAGTTCGCCTGTAAGGTTGTCCGCTGTCTCCTGTTCCAGTTTAATCTCAACTCCGAGAACCTCAGAAACCAGCTTTTCTATTATTTTTACTGAATTTTCAAGAACTTTTTTCCCGGTTTCATCCACGCTGTTTGCATCCAGGTACTTGTTCAGGTCTTTTACAAATTCGAATACAGCCCCTATACCTATGGCTGTGTTGAAGTCATCATTCATTCCGTTTTCAAACTTTGCAATTGTGTTTTCCAGAGAGTTTTCAAGCTCCACTGCAGCATCCCTGCTTTCAGTTTCAGATGCCGGATCTGCAAGTTTTTCCAAGGCTCTCATAAGGGTGTTTTCTATTCTTTCAACTCCCTTTTTAGCCTGCTCCAATTCCAAATCAGAAAAATCAATCGGCTTTCTGTAATGCGAGCTGAGCATGAAAAATCTTACGACCTTCCCTTCGTATTTTTCAAGGACATCCCTCAAAAGGAAGAAATTCCCCTTTGACTTGGACATCTTCTCTCCCTTTATGTTTATGTATCCGTTATGCATCCAATATCTGGAAAAGTCTCCATCATAGGCACATTTTGACTGGGCTATCTCATTTTCATGATGAGGGAATATCAGGTCCTGCCCCCCTCCGTGAATGTCAAATGTATCACCAAGATACTTGTGCGACATAGCAGAGCACTCAAGGTGCCATCCAGGTCTTCCTTTACCCCAAGGCGAACCCCAGCAAGGCTCTCCCTCTTTAGCATTCTTCCAAAGTGTGAAGTCAAGAGGAGACCTCTTTTTATCGTTTACCTGTATTCTTGCCCCGCTTACCAGGTCGTCAGTTTTCTGTTTAGAAAGTTCCCCGTACTGTTTTTTGTATTTTTCGATATCAAAATAAACGTCTCCGTCAACTGCATAGGCGTAACCTTTCTTTTCCAGTTCTTTTACAAGCTTTATCATTTCACCTATGTTCTCGGTAGCTTTGGGTCTCAGCATACCTTTCTCTTTAAGGTTAACCTTGGCAGTATCCTCAAAATATGCCTTTATGTATTTGTCGGCAATATCTTTTACACTTACCCCTTCTTCATTCGCCCTGTTTATCATCTTATCGTCTATATCTGTAAAGTTTTGAATATACGACACCTCGTAGCCGGAATACTCCAGGTATCTCCTGACTGTGTCAAAAAATATAGCAGGCCTGGCATTCCCTATGTGTATGTAGTTGTAAACAGTGGGCCCACAGACATACATTTTAACCCTGTTTTCTTCTACGGTCTTAAACTCCTCAAGCTTCCCGCTCAAGGTATTATATAGCTTTATCACTTTCAATCCCCCTAGCTCCATCTATTTTTAAAACTCGGTATATTTTCCTGAGCTCTTCTAAACCTAAAATCAAGCTCATCCTAAACCTGGATTCCTTCGAGGATAACCTCATCTGGACAACAGTATCCGGTTCAAACTTCCTGTCAAACTTTTTTAAGTCAAGCTCCAAACATAAAAACTCGTCTTTGGCCAGTTCTTCTCCGCGACCTTTTTCAAGTTTTGAGTTCAAGTACAGCCTTTTCTCTTCAAGCAGCACTTTAAGGTTTTTGCTTATTTCAAAAAACTCCCCAACTCTGGACTTATATAACTTAAGTAACCCCCTATAATTTTCGGTACTTTTTATCCTGGCAACCGCGGCCTTACTGTCCAGGTCTATACAAATTTCATCGTCGAGGTTCCCCAGCAGCTCTTCAAATCCAAGTCCGGTAAAAAAACCTATGCTGTCAACCAGACTTTGTACAGGTTTACTTAGTTTATTCTTAAATATCAACCCAAGACTCTTTATATCGTTGTTGGAAAAATACAGCCTGTTTTTGCCTATGTATGAGGTAAGTTCCCTCTTCTCCAAATTTCCTGTCTCAAAATCCTTGGCCGATTCAAGCTCCTCAAAGTGGTCTGCATCTATACGAAGTTTACTTCCTT
This sequence comes from uncultured Ilyobacter sp., assembly GCA_963668015.2. GTDB lineage: Bacteria > Fusobacteriota > Fusobacteriia > Fusobacteriales > Fusobacteriaceae > Ilyobacter_A. The sequence continues at coordinate 133,628 of CAXXCR010000009.1, forward strand.
CCAACATCAAAGAAAGCCTAACAATTCTTATTCCCGGATCAAAACTCTGATCTTTTAGACTTTCATCTATATCCAACAGAGCAAACGAACTGTATTCCTGTTTAGACTCAGCATAAGCATTTAAAAGTTCCTTATGCGGCTCTCCCGAATAATCCAAATACCTCTGTATTCCCTGTTCTGAACCGGCTGCCAAAAAATAACCTTTAAAGGGCTTGAGATACAGGTCATCACCTTGGGAATACTCAGACTTAAGTTTGTAGAACTCCCCGCTTTTATCAAAATATTTCATTATTCGAAGTCTCAGCCCAACATAATATTTATCAAAATCGAGAAATATTACCGGATCGGCCTCACTTCCAAAGTTTAAAACAAGTACCTGTTTTAAGTATTTTTTATACTTTTCCAGTTCGGTAAAATCCTCGTAGTCATACACAAACTCCTGTACCAGGCTTTCATACCTATCGATGTCACCTATCCGGGAAACATCCGAATAAAATAAAAGCCTGCTTTCCTTGACTATGAACTCCTCCATATCCGGCTTTTGAGCAAAATACACCATGGTCCCTATCAGTATACCGGATATGATCAGCAGTACAGACGAAACCGCCCTTTTCATACTGATCACTCCACTCTATTTGAATTTTTTCTTCTGTATTCTCTCCAACTCTCTTATCGTAAGGTCTAATTTTTCGGTTTTAAGCACCGGACTCATTATTCTGGCCCTTCTCAGCTTTTCATTTTTCATTACCACCGTAACAAGTTCTTCGTCAAAATATGAAGCTTTCACCTCTATCTCGCCCATAGGGCTCACAACCTCTGATCCTCCCCAAAAACTCAAGCCGTCCTCATACCCGACTCTTTGAGAAAACACAACATAAGAGCTCATCTGGTCTGCATAGAATCTGCTTATATTTTCCCATGAATCTGTTATTGTCAGTTTCTTTCCGTTGTTTATACCCCTTGCAGGACTGTTTGAAAGTATAAATATATAATCTGCCCCGTCTTGATTTAAAATATAAGCACCTGAACTATGCCAAGCATCCTCACATATTAAAATCCCGAACCTTCCAAACTTTGTATCAAAAGCTCTGAATCTGTCTCCCTCTGCAAAATACCTGTGCTCGTCAAACATTCCGTAAGTAGGCAGGTACACCTTTCTATGTTTGTGAAGCAGCTTTCCGTCCTCCAAGTAAAAAGCTGTATTGTAGAAATAATACTTTTCGCTTTCCTCTACACCGCCGAAAAGTATGCTTATTTTTTTGCTCAGTTCGTAAAATTCTTCAGGGATCCCTGCTACGTTTGGCACCATGTCCTTAACTGAATATCCTGTAAGTGCAAGCTCTGGGAATACCACCAAATCAGAACCTTCTTCTATAGCTTTCTCAATGTAAGAAATCATAAGTTCCTTGTTTTTCTCAACGTTACCCAAGTAAGGTTTTATCTGCGCCAGTGAAACTTTTATGCTCATACCATCTCTCCTTCTAAATATATTAAATCTTCAGGTGTTGTTATTTTTATATTACCATAAGAACCCTCTATTACCTTAACCTTTTTCCCCATTCTCTCCACAAGGGAAGAACTGTCTGTCCCGTAAAAGTTATCCAAGTCAGCCTTTGCATAGGCTTCCTTTAAGTCAATCCCCCTAAAAACCTGAGGTGTCTGTGCTGCTATCATCTTGGATCTGTTTGGAGTGTTTACTATATAACCTTCATCATCTAATATCTTGATGGTGTCCTTCACTCCAATCCCTATTACCACACCGCTTATGTTTTCATTTGCAGTGATCTCATTGTAGGCCTCTTCTATGTACGACTCCCTTATAAACGGCCTCACGCCATCCTGTATCCCCACTACAACGTTCTCTATATCCTCTATGTGCCCCAGGGCGTTCTTCACAGAATCCTGTCTTTCGTTTCCCCCTGCGACCACTTTTACTAGCTTGTTTATTTTTTTATCTCTGCACAAGTTCTCCACCAAACTGATATACTCGCTGTTAGTTGAAACTATTATCTCTGTTACAAGCGGGGAAGCCTCTATTTTTTTTAACGCTTTTAAAAAAATCGCCTCTCCTTCGTGCTCCAAAAACTGTTTAGGATAGTCCAAACCCATCCTTCTCCCTATTCCTGCTGCAGCTACTACAAAACAATATCTCATAGTTTCTCCTTTTTTGTAAACAATATCTCTACTTTAAAGTAGCCACTGTACATCCAAGTCCGCCCTCATTTTGATTAGCATCTCTGTATCCTTTTATGTAAGCGGACCCCTTCAGGTACTCCTGTATACCCTTTCTAAGCACCCCGGTACCCTTTCCGTGAATTATATAGACATCTGTGTAGCCGTTAAGGACAGCCTTGTCCAAATAAGCTTCCAGCTCATGTATTGCTTCATCCAACATTTTTCCTCTAAGGTCTATTTGTGATTTTATAGCGGATTTCTTGTGGGCGTGAACCTTGACAAATTTCTTTTTGGACGTTTCCTCTACCTTTTTCAATTCGTCCAGCGGTACCACAAGTTTAAGAATCCCAGCCTGTACCTGTGCATTTTCCTTTGCAGCCACTATCCTGAGTATAGTTGCGTGCTGGTTAAGACTTTTAACAAAAACTTTTTCTCCCTCTTTAAAATCTATCTTTCTCTTTATCTTCGGCTTTGCTTTGACCTTTTTACTCTTTTCTTCAATAATTGATGTACGGAGCATGTTAAGGCTTTTCTGTATATCCTTAGCCTCCTGTTTTTTATGCTCTTCCTTTTGAAGTTTTTCAACCAGTGCCCTTGCCTTTGACTGGGCTTCCCTTATAAGTTTATCGGCCTCATCATAAGCTTTCTTTATTATTTCCTGCTTGTCTTTTTCCATTATTCTGAGTTTTTCTTCATACTCATCTTTAAGCTTTGCCGCTTCGCTTTTGAGTTTATCCACTTCATCCTTGGTTTTTTCCAACTCATCGGATTTTTCCTTTATGTTTCCTATCATGCTCTCGACTTTTTTGTTTTCTTCACTTATATATTTTTTTGCATTCTCAACGATCTCTGGCGACACCCCCAGTCTTTTGGCTATTGTCAGGGCGTTGCTTTCCCCTGGTATACCCATAAGCAGCCTGTAAGTAGGCGAAAGAGTCTCGGAGTTAAACTCCATTGAAGCTGTTTCTATACCATCTTCATTATACCCGTGAGCCTTTACCTCGCTGTAGTGCGTCGATATCATCGACTTGCATTTTTTCTCCTTTAGGAAGTCTATTACCGCCATTGCAAACGCCGACCCCTCCATCGGGTCAGTACCTGAACCAAGCTCGTCTAAAAGCACCAGGCTGGACTTGGTGACAGACTCAAGTATCTTCTGTACATTTTTAAGGTGTCCCGAAAAGGAAGATAGGTTCTGCTCTATGCTCTGCTCATCCCCTATATCTGCATAAACCCCTGTGAAAAATCCTACACTTGTTTTTTCAGCTGCCGGCACCGGGATCCCCGAAAGAGCCATTAAAGAAAGAAGTCCTGCCGTTTTAAGCGCAACAGTTTTCCCCCCTGTATTTGGCCCGGTTATAAGCAGGCTGTTGTATGTTCTTCCGATCTCAAATGTAAGTGGAACTACCTCCCCCTCTGGTATAAAAGGGTGCCTAGCATCGATAAAGCTCAGGTGCTCCCTGTTGTTTATTTCAGGTATTATGCAGTTTTTACTCAGTGCGTAGCTTGACTTGGAGTTTAAGAAATCCAGTTCAAGTATAGCCTCGCCTATCTGCATTATACCGTCGATATTCATTCTTGAGTAGTCTGTCAGCCTGAGGAGTATCTTTCTTATCTCCTCTCTCTCTCTTACCTCTAGTTCCCTCATTCTATTATTGAGTGATACTATAGCGAGGGGCTCTATGAAGATTGTTTGGCCGCTAGAAGACCTGTCATGTTCTATCCCCTTAATCTGCCCTTTGAAATCAGATTTTATAGGGATAACTGATCTGCTGTCCCTTACAGTTACTATCTTTTCCTGTATGGCATTTGCATAAGTCGGGTTTGACATTATCTCGTCAAATTTCTTCTTTATGTTGGACGATACCACCAGTTTTTGGTGTCTGAGGTCCCTAAGTTCAGGCGAAGCATCGTCCCTTATTTTTTTATCCTTATCCACTGCCTTGTTTATAAGATCTTCTATGCCCTTGTATGTAGGTATATTTTTGAACTTCATCAAAAGCGACCTGTACTTGTCCCCCAGCTCCTCTAACTTTGAGCTTACCTTTCTAAATATTTTAAGATTTTCTTTCAGGTAATAAACCTCTTCAGGTTCTAAATAAGTCCCTATAAGTTCTATTTTCTTCAACAACAGCTTTATATTTTTTATACCTTCTAATTCCAAACCTCCATCATACTTCAAGAGCTCCATAAAGTCCCTTGTAACGTCCAGATCCCTCTTAAGAAGGTTGATATCTGTGAATGGAATCAGGTCTAGAATTTTATCCTGTGTTTCTTCTAAAAAACAAAAATCTGAAATTTCTTGCCTCAATTTATCAAATTCAAGCACTCTGAAACTGTGTTCGCTCATTTCTCCCCCTGAAATATAAAAATTTTACCTTTATTATAACATATTACAAGTTTTTTTTCTATGCTTTTTAAACCCATCTAATTCAGGATTTACGTGTGTTTTCTGATCATTAACAGCATTAAAATAATGCCCAAAAATCAAAAACACTTGATTTTTGATTTTTGATATGGTAAAATACTATGCGAATTTTGGCCAGGAGGTGAAAAAGATGAAAGCATGTGAAATCACAGGTAAAGGTGTAGCTTATGGTAACCAAATCTCTCACTCACACAGAGTTAGCGGAAGAACTTGGGAACCAAACCTACAATCTACAAAAATCCTTGTAAAAGGTAACGCAGTTAAAGTTAAAGTTTGCACTAAAATGCTTAAAACTTTAAAAGGTGCTTCTGAGGCTCAAGTTATGAAAATACTAAAAGATAACGCTGATACTCTAAGTCCAAGACTTCAAAAAGTACTATACAAATAGTAAAAATTGATTTCAAAATAAAAAAAGACAGAAGACACTGTCTTTTTTTATTTTATATACATTTTTTTATAATTTTAACTTAAGCTCTTTCCACTTAAAACAAATTACTGAATTGATTACAATAATTTTGGGGACACAGAGCTTCACAAAGAAGGTCCTTAAAATCAAAATCATCTTTTGTCACAAATCACACAAATATCACTAGTTATTTAAAAACTTAAAAACTGAGGGTTTTCGTTCATTCTCTGCGAAACTCACTCTTTTTCTCCGTGCGATTCTGTGACCAAAAAGGTTTTTATGCACTTACAAGAAATTAAATAATAAAAAATGCGAGGTACAATATGTACCTCGCATTTTTTATTACGCTATATTTTTTTCTATTAACCCAAACACATATTCTGGACTCAAGTCCCTCATACACTTAAAATGACCCTTTGGGCACTTTAAATCACCGTGCAGCGAACACGGAGAACATGGCTCATTTCCATAGAGCAAAATACTCTTCTCGCCGTAATCAAACATCCCAGGGTCAGTCGGCCCAAATATTACGAAACACTTCGCCCCGACCCCTCTGCCTATATGAAACGGCCCCGAGTCGTTGGTGACCATAAAAAACGCCTGAGAAAGCAAGGCACCGCTCTCTTTCAAGCTGAGCTCTCCAGCCATATTTTTGCAGATGCCTCCACTGAGACTGTTTATCTCATCCAGATCTTTTTTCTCATTTTTTCCACCGATTAAAATTATGTCCTTCTGATATTTTTGTTTTAGTAGTACTGCTAACTCAGCGAAATTTTCCTTGGTCCATTTTTTCGTATTCTTCGATGCACCTGGAGCAAAAACTATAGAATCACCGTATCCATCGACCTTCTCTACATCTTTTTCATCAAAATCAAACTCAAGGTTTTCACCTTTGTAACGGACTCCAAGATTTTCTGCTGCACCAAAATAATTTTTAACTATGGTGTCGTCCACCCTGTACTTTATAAGCCTCATTTTTACAAGAAGCGTCTTCCAAAACTTTCTTTTCTTGTATCTGTAAGTTTTCACACCCATAAAATGAGTTAAAGCTCTTGATCTTATTTTTGAATGCAAATCAAGGACCACATCATATTTTTTTGGACTAAGCTCAGCCGCAAAACGCTTTATCCCATCAAGCCCCTTGTAGGCCTCTTTGTCAAAACTTATCAGTTCATTTATGTTTTTATTCCCGATTATTGCATCCTTAAATTTATCCAATACAAGGAAATCTATCTTTGCACCTGGGTACTTTCCCTTTAGTTCACTAATTACAGGTGTCGTCAGAATTATATCTCCTATTGAACTGAATCTTATTACAAGTATTCTCATTACATGCTCCTTCTAAATATTTTCCACCGATCAACTTAATATAAAATTTTTCTTTAATAACTCAAACTACTGACTTTATATAAAGATCTTTTTGGACACAAAGTTTCACCAAGATTTAGAAAAAGAGTTGCACAGAGAAAATCTTTAAAGTCAAAATCATATTTTGTCACAAATTGCACTAATCTCACAAATCATTTAAAAACTAAAGATTTTTGCTCATTCTACGTGAGACTCATTATTTTCCTCTGTGTCACTCTGTGACCAAGATTCTATATTTATTTTTTATTCGTATAACTTTGTGTGATTCGTGACTAAAAAACGGGTTGTCAGAACTTACAAAGAACTAAACAATTTAAACAAAATAAACTTTCTACACTGACTTTAGCTCTATCTCGTCCAGCTTCTTCCTAACCTTTTCAAATACAAACTCCGGCTTTATTCCCAACATACACTTAAAATGGCCCTCAGGGCACTTCTCGCCACCGTGAAGCCCACAAGGTCTGCAGTATAGTCCTTCATTCTCTATCACTTCACTGTTTTTACTCCAAGGATAAAAACCTAATCCCTTTACCGTCGCCCCAAATATAGCAAATATATACGGCTTCTTAAAAGCAGAAGCTATGTGTATAGGTGAACTGTCATTTGTAACAACTATGTCGCTTCTCTTGGCTATCTCAGCCACATCCAACAGTGAGGTTTTATTTATAAGATTTACAGTTTTTTCTGTCTCGACAAGTTCCAGCTCCAGCTCATCTTTACCGCCGATAAGCAAAATGGAAACATCTTCTATTTTAGACAACTTCTCGATAAGCTCGTTGAAATACTCCACCGGCCATTTTTTTGTGAACCACTTGCTACCTGCAGCAACTGTCACTATTTTTTTCCCAGCAAGTGAGTACTCATCCCAAATTCTGTCTATATTCTCTTTTTCGGATTTTCCAGGATAGAGCTCCAACCTAGTATCTTCAAACCCATCCATATCTACGAAGCTGAGCAGCTTTTCAACCTCGTGCTTTGATTTGTCATAAGGTATTTTTTTTGTCAAAAACACACTCCCGCCTGCGTTTTCATACCCGATTCTTTCTTCTGCACCGCTCAGCCATCCAAGCACAGAACTTCTAAGGTACCTGTGCGGCACTATGGCCAGGTCGTACCCTTTATATTTCAGCCTTTTTCCCAAAATATAGAGCCCCTTTAATCCTTTATGAGCTCCCCTCTTGTCGTAGGCTATAATCTCATCCAAAAAAGGGTTGTTTTTCAGTATGCTCGCCCCAGCTGGGGTAGTTACATATGTTATCCTGCTTTCAGGATACCTGGCCTTCACCTTTTTTATAAGCGATGTGGACAGCACTATATCCCCTATGAAAGCTGTGTGTATTATAAGAATATTCATTCATATCACCGTCTTAAACTAAATTTTCCATCCTTTGTCTCTCAGGATTTTCTTGTTCTTTTTTATCTTTGCAATGATTTTATTTCTTTTAAGTTTTTTTACAAAAAGCGCCATGAAATACCAAAAATTTTTATTATACGGGTACTCCATATCTTCATATGAATCCATCTTCATTGTGAGCATATCGTAGTGTGCCCTGTAGTTTCCGAGCCACATCTTTTTTGCCTGAGTATCTATTATTTTTACTCCGGTTTCGGTAATTATAAAGTTACTGGGATTACAGTCTCCATGATAAACTCCATATTGGTGCATCTTTTTCGTTGCTTCTACCGCCACATCTCTGTTGATCACTGCACTTTTACCATGAGCCACTTCAAATATTAAGTGAGACTCCGATATCATTCCACATTTTCTTTTAACCACAGCCCCAACAGGGAGGGCAAAACCCTGAAATCCTTTCTCAAACAATCTGTTTATATTCTTTAGTGTACTTACAGCTTCACCGTGCTTTAAAAGTGTCAAAATTTTCCTCTGGGGAATTCTGAATTCATTTCTAGGAGACTTCAATACATAACTATCTTTTCCATATTCCACCAGAACTACATAATTTCTTTGGGTGTTTTTATATTCTTTAATAACTTTGAATCTGTTTTCAGCAACCACTCTTAAAAAATCTGCATATTTTTCATCATAAAAAAATATTCTATAATCAGCTACTTTTTCTACTACCATCCCAGCTCCTCACGCACTCTTTTAACCTGACCTCTCAAAAAATCCTCAAACTCTTTTTCTCTTTTCACATCAAGATATGCCCTTCTTTCCAACTTATGAATAACATAACTTTTAAATTTTTTCGTCAAAAATAGCTTTGTTCTATATGGATCAAAATCTATAAGGTAAAGCTCTCTATCTTTTAATAAAGCCCCTCCAAAATTATAATCAGTTGGATAGATCCCATTTTTACACATAATTATGAAGTAATCGAAAAATTTTACTAAAAGTTCCCTTCTCTGTGATAGATCAGATAATTCCCCTATTGGCTCGCCGCCATCCATTGTAACTAAAATCGACTCCCTCTTAAAAAATGACTTCCTATTTATTGCAATTAGTTTTGGCCTTACATGGGGAATTCCAAGTTTCTCAAGTTTTTTTGATATAAACTCATAATGCTCTGCCATATCTCTTCTCAAGCCAAAAGCAATCGCTCTTTTTTTCTGTTTGTGAGGCACATATTTTTTTATATAATATTTTTCTCCGCCTATCTTTTCAAAATATACAACTCTTCTATCCTTATAATTCCTCAGGCAATTTTTATTTCTTAGTTTTTCATCATCAAAATAATCTAAAAAATGATCTCTATTTAACATATTTTTCCACCATCTCATCTACTTTTTTTATAACGTGGCTGGGTTTTATATCAAAATAATTTTTTACACCTATATCATAGATTTCTATCCCCTGATGTCTCTCATTAGCATTTGAAAGCCACTCACTCTTGGAGGCACTTGGACTGAATATAGCAAAACTAGGAATATCCAATCCCTGAGCTATATGTCTTGGCCCTCCCTCGTTTCCTATAAATATATCGCAGTTTGAAAGCAGCATCGCAAGCTCCCTTATGGACTTTGTCTCAATGTTTGAGAAGATACTTTTGTCCCAATTCATTATCTCGTGGGTCTCTTTTGCATAGGCTTTTTCAGCTGGTGAATAGTAGAAGATTATTTGCGCACTATGCTTTTCAATGCAGTGCCTTATGACCTCCATCATATACTCTCTTTTCCATATCTTGTGAGGCCTTCTGGAGTTTATGGCAAAAGCGAAAACCGGTCTTGAAAAGTCCACTCCTGCATCTGCCATTCTCTTATTCAGACTATTCTTTTCTTCGTCTGTTATGTGAATCGTGTAGTTAGGATCGTATTTTATATCTATACCATCATCTTCAAATGGTTTCAGCATTTTCAAAAATTTATCTACCTTGTCCTTTGCATCCCTTGGCTCTTTCACCTTATGGGTATAAGTGTATCCCCTCTTAGGCTTCTCTCTGCCTATTCTATATTTTGCTCCAGGAGAAAAAAATGTGAAAAATTCACTCTTCGGTGTGGACATTATATCGATAACTATATCGTATTTTTTTATTGTTACCTTCAAAACTTTAGCGATATATTTGAAAGGATTTTTTTGCTCATCTTTTGTTATTTTTATTACATTGTCTATAGATGGGTGATTCTCAAAAAGGGGGGCTATATGCTCATATACAACATAGTCTATTTCACTGTTTGGATATGTTTTCTTTAAGGTATGGCATATAGGAGAAGTAAGAACAGAGTCCCCTATCTGTTTAAAACGAACTACTAATATTTTCATTGATTATTAATCTCCCCATATACTGTCTCATAATATTTTACATATTCACCACTTACTACTTCTTCTAACCATCCTTGATTATCTAGATACCATTTGATAGTCTTTTCTATCCCCTCTGAAAACGGAGTTTCTGGATAAAACCCTAACTCTCTGACTGTTTTTGTTGGGTCAATTGCATATCTAACATCGTGTCCAAGCCTATCCTTAACATATTCAATCAAGTCATAACTAATCTCTTTTGGCATACATTTTACTATATTTTTATACTCTTCTTTTAATTTTCCATCTTCGATTACTAATTTCCTTATTGTATCTATAGTTAACCTGACTATGTTTATATTCTGCTCTTCATTAAATCCACCAATATTATATGCTTCTCCGAGTTTGCCATTGCTTACAACCATGTCTATACCCTTGCAGTGATCTTCCACGTAAAGCCAGTCCCTGACCTGTTTACCGTCACCATATACAGGAAGCTTTTTCCCTTCCAGTATGTTTTTTATTATCAACGGAATTAGTTTTTCCGGAAAATGATAAGGGCCGTAATTATTAGAGCACCTTGTAACATTTATTGGCATATTATAAGTTTCGCAATAAGACCTAACCAGCATATCCGCAGATGCTTTAGATACAGAATAAGGTGATCTAGGATCCAGAGGTGTCGTTTCTGTAAAAAACTTTGAACCAAAACCTCTAGGCATTACTGTTCTGTTTTTTAGAATAATTTTTAGCTCTTGATTTTCGATTTTCAACTCTTTTCCCTGTGGTATATCTCTTTCAAGGCTGCCGTATACCTCATCAGTGGAAACCTGTAAAAATTTTTTTCCATTTTTGTATACAGGATATCCTTTTTCATCCTTTCCAATAGTCCAATGCAACTTGGCTGCATCTAATAAAACCTGAGTTCCAATTATATTGGTTTCCAAAAATACCGCAGGATTTTCTATACTTCGATCAACATGTGATTCAGCAGCAAAATTAACCACATAATCAATATTATTATTTTTAAATATATTTTCCACAAGGTCTCTATTACAGATATCACCCTTTACAAAGGTAATTCTTAAATCATCTAACTCATCTTTTATAGTCGCTAAATTCCCAGCATAAGTTAACTTGTCTAAAATTATTATTCTTATATTTTCATATTTTTTCAAAAGATACTTCACAAAGTTAGCACCAATAAATCCTGCTCCTCCTGTAACTAGATAATTCATTCTATTCCCCTTTACTTGATTAAGTTCATTAAATACTCCCCATAATGTGTTTTCAAAAGTGGCTTTGCTAATTCTTTAATTTTTTCTTTACCTATCCAACCTTTCAAATACGCTATCTCTTCTGGACAGGCCACCATTATGCCTTGTCTATCTTGCACAGCTTTAACAAAGTTTGTCGCATCTAAAAGTCCATCAAATGTTCCAGTATCCAACCAAGCCATCCCTCTTCCTAGATTTACACAGTCTAACTTGTTTTCTTCAAGATACAATCTATTTATATCTGTTATCTCAAGTTCACCTCTTGAAGATGGTTTGATTTTTTTTGCTTTTTCAACAACTGTTTTATCGTAAAAATAAAGCCCAGGTATAGCATAATTTGATTTTGGGCATTCGGGTTTCTCTTCTAGCGAAATAACTTTCCCATTTGAATCAAATTCCACTACCCCAAAAGCACTTGCATTTTTAACATAATATCCGAAAATTTTCGCTCCATTTTGCAGTTCTCCTGCGTTTTCTAATATTCTTCCGAATCCATATCCGTAAAAAATATTATCTCCTAAAATAAGTGCAACATTATCATTTTCAATAAATTTTTCTCCGATTATAAAGGCCTCTGCTAATCCATTTGGTTTCTCCTGAACAGCATACTTAAGTTCAAGTCCAAAGTTACTTCCATCCCCTAATAGTTCCTCAAATACCTTTATATCTCTCGGAGTGGATATAATTAACACCTCTCTTATTCCTGCTAGCATAAGAACAGATAACGGATAATAAATCATTGGCTTGTCATATATAGGTGTTATCTGTTTGCTCATTGCTTTAGTTACTGGATAAAGTCTCGTACCGCTTCCACCTGCTAATATTATGCCCTTCACTGCAAACACCTCCGAAAATAATCGTACCACTTTTCTTAATTAAATTATTATCATATAAATTTTTGAAAATGATTTAATGTCAATTTTTTTTATCAAAATTTGTCTTAATATATAAAAGTCACTTATAAAACTACCTGCATTCTTTATTTAAAAGAAGTTTTTTTCTATACAAGCTACGCATCAAATCATCTAATGGAGAAAATAAAATATATAAATTTAAACCTATTACGTCTTTAAATTTTAAAGAGTTTCTATATTCTTTCAAAAGTTTTTTATCCATTTTTTTCAAATCTTTCAAAAGAGACTTTCTACTTCTACATAGACTACAATTCAGAAAAAATTTAGCGTCAGGTTCATAATATACTTTTATCGCTCTAACTACTTTCTCTGATTCCAAGCTTTTTTTCATAGTTGACATTGCTGAATAAGAAGTTCCGCTACTCGTTATATATCTATAAGCTCCTGTCTTTTCTGGCAATCTATAAAATTTACCAAATTTAATCAAAAGAGCAAAAAGAGATAAATCGCCAACTATATTACTTGCTGTAAGAACTTTTTCCATATCCTTATTAATATTTTTCAAAAAAATATTTTCAAATACAATTGTACCTGTTGGAATTTTACCTATTGTAAACATAACATCTTTTATATTCTCAAGTTTTTCAACTGGTAATATCTTCTCACCTGTTATTTGGTCACTACCGTCTACAATATGAGAGTCTGTAAAACACAAAACACTGTCTTTTTTTTCTCTTAAGATTTCAATTTCTTTTTGGAGCTTTTTCGAATCTGTCCAAAAATCATCCCCTTCTAAAATAGCTATATATTTTCCTTTTGCTCTTTTAATGAGGTCATACAAATTTTTAGTAGCTCCCATATTCTTCTCTCTATTTAATATAATAATTTTTTTGTCCTTCTCATATGCTTCGAGTACCATTTTTGTATTATCGGGAGACTTATCGTTTCCCACTAGAATCTCTAGTTGAAAATCTCCTTCTTGGTCCAATATACTTCCCAAGCACTTTTCAATATAATTCTCATGGTTATATGTTATAACTAAAACACTTACAAGCATTTCTCCCCCCTGCTTTCATTTCTAATCTGAACTTATAGATTTAAATCATCTCTCAAAATTTTTAAAAACCTTTTTTTCCCATTAGAATTCAAATGATCAAAATCACGAAAAAAATCTTTATCATTAGTAATATCATTATTTCCAGAATAATTTAAGTATGTAACGTTATGAATTTTAGCAAAGTCATTTAAATAATCAAAAAAATCTTTTTCTAATTCTTTTTTAGGAAAAAAATTATTGTATTCCTTATAAAATGGAGTAGTAATCAGAAAAATTTCACACTTTTTCTTTTTTAAAATATCTATTATTTCATTTAAAAGATCTTCGTTATATTTCCATTTATTTTTATCCCTAAAAATCCTTACATGTCCTTCAATTCTTTGCTCTATTGTTTTTTTAGGTTTAACTTTCTTTTTAACTAACTTTTTTTTAAAACTATAAAATAACGGGAAAAAATTATAAAAAATATACTCGAATTTAATTTTTCCTTTGAAGTCTTTTAATGAAAAAGATCTTAAATATTTAATTAAATCACCAGATAACCATAACTCATTACTTGAAAAAGAAAAGTAACTTATAGGAAGGAATACTGTCGCTCCTTTTTGAATATTAGGGTATATTTTTTTTAAAACCTTTAAATCATAATAAAATGTTTGAGAATCTTGAGCTCCATTAAATGAGTCTTTTTCAGTATAATCAAATGAATATACCCCATGTGAACTACCTAAATTTAATTTTTTTATTTCCCTAGGTAAATCTTTCAGAAAAGATTTTTTTTTGTTTTTCTTAAAAACAATATAACTCCAAAGTAAATAAAAAGAAAAAATAAGTAAATAAATCATAGTTGCTCTCCTTTTAGTATAAAACATAACTTTTACAAGCACTTCTCCTTCTGGCTTTCATCACTGATAATTTCACATATTTTCTCTACAGCTTCATGCTCTAAACTTCCATAAATAGGAAGGGTTAAAACCCTCTCTGAAATATACTTTGCAATAGGTACGTCCGAATTAAACTTTCCCTTATAGCAGTCATATTCTGTTGTCAGTGGATAAAAATACTTTCTAGAAAAAATATTAAACTCTTTAAGCCTTTCAAAAAGTTCATCCCTGCTTATGCCAAGTTTTTTTCCATCTATAATAATTGGAAAATAAGAATAATTGTGTTTTACCCCCTGCAAATCTCTTAAAATTCTAATCCCTTTTACGTTCTCTAATTTTTCTCTGTACAAATATGCTATTTTTTTTCTTTTACTAATTTCGTCATCTATATACCTAAGATTAACTACTCCCATGGCAGCTTGGAATTCATTCATCTTAGCATTAGTACCTACTTCTTCCACGTTTTCAGGACCACTTATGCCAAAATTTCTAAGTAATCTTACTCTCTTTTCAAATTCAATATCTTTAAAAGATAATATCCCACCCTCTATTGAGTGAAAAACTTTGGTCGCATGAAGGCTGAACATTGAAATATCTCCGTAATTTCCTATTCCTATCCCGTTTAACTCTACTCCAAAACAATGAGCAGCATCATATATTAATTTCAAATTATGCTTTTTCGCTATTTCTTCTATGCCTGATATATCACAAGGGTTACCAAAAACATGTACCGGAAGAATAGCACAGGTTTTATTCGTAATAAGTGCTTCTATTTTATTTACATCAATATTAAAAGTGTCTGGTTCAATGTCACAAAACACTGGCTTCAAACCACAATTTACAATGGCGTGAGTTGTAGAAGCAAACGTGAACGGTGTCGTTATCACTTCCCCTTTTAATTTCAAACCCTTAATTGCTGTTTCTAAGGCTAAATGCCCATTAGTGAATAAAGAAAGATTGCCTATTTTTAAGTATTTTTTCATTTTTTTTTCAAATTCATTATGAATAGGACCCATATTGGTTAACCAATTAGTTTCCCAGATTTTGTCTATTTCTTTTTTATACTCGTCTATTGGCGGAAGAAAAGATTTAGTTATCATTATTGGTTTGATAAACTTTTCCATTAAATTTCACCTTTTTCTTTTAAAAATTCTTCTTCTAATTTCAACATGTTTTTTTCTCTTTCTTTTATTTTTTTTGCAGGCACCCCCAGATTTATACTCCACTCTTCTAAAGAACTATTAACCAAACTACTTGCACCTACTGCAATTCCTTCTCCTAATTTTACACCTGGAAGAATGACACAATTTGCCCCTATTTGAACATGAGTTCCTATTACCACTTCTCTTTCTTCAATGTTTCTAAATCTTTTACTTATCATCGAACCAACTAAATAATTTCCAGAAAAATCATCTGAAACAGCATAAATTATGCTTTTCGACGATATTCCAGAAAAGTTCCCTATTTCTATACCTGCCTCTCCACCATAAAGATAAACGCCAGCAGATATATGAATATGACTACCTATTTTTATACTTCCACTCAATATACAAAAATCATCTATCCGTACATTATCACCAATTGAAATTTTTTCTGGGGAATATATACTAGCTTTACTGCTAATCAAAACATCTTTGCCTATCGACTTAAATCCAATTTGTTTTAGTTCATCCTTTGAATAAAAACTCATTTACACCCCTTTATTACACATTTTTATAGTAAATTATGTTCTCTTATAAATATTTAAAGAATCTTTATCTTTGCCTTTTGTATTTTTATAACCATATTTACACCTGTAGTTATTCTTACATATTTCATTTTTTCTTCTTCTATAATATACTTCATTTGGACTTTCTGTCTTAGTGGGATCAAAAGGATGATACATATGTATCGGATACTCTTCAAACTTCACAGGATAAGTAACTATCCCTGCCTTAAACAACCTGTTGCAGAAGTCATCATCCTCATATCCCCAACCTTCATAATTTTCATCAAAGCCATTAATCTTCATAAAATCTTCTTTATAAAGCGAAAAGAACATTCCTGATAGTTTAGCTCCTCTATCTCTAAGCTTTAGTAGATATAAAAAATTATAAAATTTGTCTTTTTTATAAACTTTTCTCTTCAATTTTTTTTTGCTCAGTATCAATTACTTTGTAAAGAGTGCTGTAATTTTCATCAATCTCCATTAGATCTTGGAGCTTATTTTTTTGAGTGCTATTCGACATTACAGGTTTACAGTACACAAGCCTTCCACTTTTAGCTTTAGAGACTATTTGTTCAATAAATTGATTTGGAAAAATAACATCTTGATCTAGAAACATCAAAAACTCTCCTTCTGAAACTCTTGTCGCATTGTTTCTGGAGCGAGCTAGCCTAAAGCCCAAATCTTCTTGGTATACATGCTTTATCTTAAAATTACACTTGGGAATCAGATCTTCTACAGCTTCCAACAGATTCCCGTTTGAACCATCGTCTGCAAAGATTAACTCATATATCGGATACGTTTGATTTATAAGACATTTTAATATGTTTCTTGCATATTCAAATCTGTTGTAAACAGTGACAATTACACTTATCTTCACACTTTTTCCCCTGTCCTTATAATTTTTTCTCTTTAAAGAGCTGTAAATAATTTTCTTTTACTTCTTTTTTGTGCTCTATTAACTCTTTAGACTTGTTCTCTATGTCTGAAATTATTTTCTCTATAGCATCAAAAAATACTGTTTTGTCGGCACCTATTTTTACAAGCTCCCCCTTAAATCCTTTAACTGTATCTGCTCTAAAATCATGGGCCAACATTACTCCAGGTATACCTTGTGATGCCGAAATCCCTATCCCGTGAACTCTCGTACCTATAACTAGGTCAAATTTTCCATATATATCCACATAATCTTTAGAGTCATATGAATAATTTATTTTCTCACCTAAAAAATCGTTTTTAAACTCTGGTAGTTCATCAATATAATGGGCAACAAACTCTATTTCATATTTCCCCTTATATTTGTCTAGCAATTCTCTGTATAGAGACATTATGTATTCGTATGTTTCTGTTGATACATTGTTGTTTTTTACAGCTTTATCAGTGGCGTACATTACACCTATTTTTTTTACCTCTTTCACTTCTCTCTCTTTTGTAGCAGATAAAAGTGCAGGGCAAGGTATATATCTTGCATCTAGTCCACTTAAGCCGTCTTGTGTTGTATGGTCCCTTACAGTTATAACCTTGGATTTCTTAAATATCTCCCTCTCCAAGTCGCTGAATGATTCATCTTCAAAATGAAACTTTCCTCCTGTACCTATCCCCAAAAAAATTGTAGGGATATTGTATTTTTGGGCATATTCATAGAGACTTTTCACTCTTCTTCCACGCCATTCAGGTGATCCTGCAAAAACTATCATATCCGCAAAAGAAAGATCCATGCCATCTTTTACAGAGTTGTCTAAAAACTTTTCTATAACTTCTCCACCCAAAGTTTTATCTATGGCTTTGACTACATCGTATTTTCTAGCCCTTCTAGTTTGAGGATTTCTATTATAAATTACAGGATTAAACTCCCCGAAATACTCTTTTAATAAGTTTATAGCTCCCATTAATATGAATTCATCCCCTGGATTCCACTGCCTAGTTGTTGAAAATACTATATTCATGTCTTCCTCCTAAAAATTATAATTTAAATTCAAAATTATTTATATCAGCTTCTTCGCCCTCTTCAAAGTTGGGTTCAGAATAAATTACTCTTGCCCTCTCAGAATTTGGTCCCCATACTACACTGTTTAGCTCACCGGTTCCTTTATCACTTCTGTAAACCGCTATCATCTCTTTATTCAAAGCCACACCTATATGAACTATTGAGGTGTCGGGGCTTATTAATAGATCGCTGTATTTTATTATACTGGCACTGTCTAGAACACTATTTATATTCTTGTTTATATACAATCTGTCACTACTTAAGTCCTTTGATATCTCCTCTATCTCAACCAGCTTATCCGGCGGAAAGATAAAAGCAATGGCATTTTTTTTATCCACCAGCACTTTTTGAGCTATCTCTTTTATTTTTTCTGCATTAAACGTCCTGTACTTACTTGCTCCATATGGATTGAATGAAACTAGGCAGGATTCTTTAATATTATTTCTGAAATTTTTTCCAAAATTTTCCTGATCATCAGTTAAGTAAATTTCATAATTCAATTCAGGGTTCTCTATACCCAACACTTTTAAAACTTCTCTATACCTGTCTGTTATATGCTTATTTTTAACATGATATTCCACAGAAACATCGAAAAGTTTCCACTCGATCTTGTTTATTCCTAAATTCTGTTTTGCCTTGCATAAATTTATAAACATCATCTGTTTTACGCGGAGCATCTCAGAAAAATCTATTAAAAGGTCATAATTTTCTTCTGCTATATAAGAAGCAAGCTTTTTTAAATTTTTAGTATTTTTTTTATATTCGTATATTTCATCTATATGAGGATTATTCTCTATTATCTGTCTATTAACTCCCCTTGTAACTACCCCTATTTTTACATCAGGATACGCTTTTTTTAACTCTCTAAACATAAGTGTATTGATAACCATGTCACCTATTTTACCATCATACCTCAATACCAGAATTTTTTTTACCTTCCCCATGTCCACATTTCTGTCAGTATTTTCTTTTCTGTCCCACATCCACTTTCCAATAGCTATCCTTTTGGGTCTGAAGAAATCTTGAAGCTTTCTATTTAATTTCCTTAGCATTCATTGCCTCCCAGCCTACACCAAATTTAATTTTTCTTCAATGTACTCATACCATTTGTCGTTTTTTAAAGTTTTTTTCAACCTCATAAGTGCCTCATCCGTACTCCTATTAAAAAACCTTTCTTTTCTGTAATCCTCTAAGTCTATCGCGTATATATCACCGTTTTTAACTATGAAATTCCTGGTATTAAAATCTCCGAAATATATATCCGATTTCAACACTTTTACTATGAGATCTAAATATTTAACCAAAACTTCATTCTCTTTGTTTTTTAGATAATTTGACAGCAAGACCCCGTCAATTTTTTTAGTCTCTACCCTATACTTGCTTGCATAAATTATCTCTGGAGTTTTTATTCCAAGTTTTTGTAATTCACTGGATATAAATTTAAAGTTCAATCCCGGATACTTCCTGAGTTTAAAAAAGTATTTTAACCTAAAACTCAGCTTAGGTTTAAACTCTTTTATATATACTTTATTTTTTTCGTCAAAATACACCTTGGTTCTTCTATGCTCAACTATTATTTCCAATAGCAATATCTCCTTATATAATTTATTCGCATTTACAATGCTATATTTTCAATGCATTCTTTATCAATCTTATTATCCTCATTTTGTGCCCGTCGACATATGAATCAAACTGTTTGTGACTATAGTCTTCTTTTTTGCTCCCCTCATCAGGAACCACATACTCCACATTCCCGTCATTGCCGAAAACTCCCCACCTGGTAGGAGATTGTGTCTTCTTAGATGGATAAAGGCCTACAACTTTCTTTTTTAGGCTCCCAGCTATATGAGTAGGTCCGGTTGACCCTCCAAAATATACATCTGCCGTATCGATTATAGCGGCCAGGTTAAGCAGATCCCCACCGTTTGCAAAAACAAACAATTTCTCATTGGACACTGCTTCTGCAATTTTCTGTGCCCTTTCATCCTCTGAAATATGACAGGTTAAAACTATGTTTATCCCTGAAACCTCTTCAAAAACAGACTTAATTAGGTCTACATACTGCTCATCAGATATATTTTTGGCACTTCCGCCCATAAACGGATTTATAGCAAGTATCTTACCATCTATTCCGTTTTCTTCTATGAATATCTCAGCTGCTTTTCTGTGTTTTTCCTCATAATAAATATCTGTATTTATTTCAAAAACTTTTCTATATTTCTTACTGTCCAACTTTTTAACCAGATCCAAATTGTACTCCGCTTCATTTTTCACAGAAAGAGACCTTTTTTGAAATACTCCTTTATTGTATGTCAATATTGAGTGCCACTTTGACAGCGGTCCAACTTTTATCTCAGCCCCGCTGGCCTTTGCAAGCTCACCAACAAATTTATCTGTGTACAGAGCTATAAATACATCTGGATTAAGGTATTTCATCTTCAGCTTCAATTCTTCTTTTCTGTAGTCGTCAATCTTTAGAACCCTGTTTATATACGGCAGATTCTTTACTATTTCATAGTTGTACTTTCTAACCAAAATGCTTATATCCGCCTCTGGATACATCTTCCTCAGCATAAAAAAACTTGGAATTGAAAGCACAAGGTCACCTATTTTATCCGTTCTGGCTATTACTATTCTCTTTACGTCCATACTTTCTCCCAAAAACATATTTATTTTTATATATAACTCTTGTTCTTCCATATCTCCCTGAGCTTATAATACTTCACCATTGAATAGTTGGCGCTTATTACAGCAAGAAGCAGTCCCTCTATTCCGTCTAAAAATCCCAGTCTCAAAATATACATTCTAAAGAACTTATAAATCGGGTTGAACACAATATGAATTCCACTTGCCTTTTTTCCACGCTTGTAATATTCAAGTGCACCTAAACTTGTATACCTGTTAAATCTTTTAAAATAATCTTCAAGAGTCAAGTAGGTATAGTGGTATATTTTCTCTTTTAGCTTACCTTTTTTCTTTTCAGAAATAAATTCTTCGTGTACAAGGCTTTCACTTACCTTAACATCTCCATTTTTAAAAAGTCTGGTTGCATACTGCCCAGACCATCCTCCATATTTTATCTCTTTTCCAAAGCAAACCGAACATCTGTTTATTTCATAGACGTCGTACTCGTTATTATCATTTAAAATATCTTTTATCTTATTGATGAGCTCACGGCTTAAAACTTCATCTGCATCTATTAGAAGTATCCACTTCCCGCTGCACTTGTCTATAACAGAATTTTTTTGGGGTCCAAATCCCTTCCACTCTTCTTGAAAGACTCTTGCACCATATTTTTGCGCTATTTCAACGGTTTTATCTGTGCTGAAACTGTCAATAATTATTATCTCATCCGCTATTTCTTTTACACTTTCAAGGGTTTTTCCTAATATTTTTTCTTCGTTAAAGGTGATTATTCCTACCGATAATTCCATAAATTCTCCCTTTAAATCCTTTTTATACAACAAATTAATTATACTGTAAAAACTCTATATATAAAAGCATCTGAATTGGATATTTTTTTAGCACTTAAGCTAAATTTAACATCCATAAATTATATCAAATTAACCACTTTTTTTCAATGTTCAAATAAAAACAAAAACCCGAATCTAAAGATTCGGGTCCTCTATGTAAAACATATAGCCTTAAAGGGGGGCATAAGTACTACATGGTATATTGGGTTAAATATGGTGCCTAGGAATGGATTCGAACCATCGACCGCACGGGTATGAACCGTGTGCTCTAGCCAACTGAGCTACCTAGGCTTTGGTGGCGGGGGCAGGATTTGAACCTACGACCTTCGGGTTATGAGCCCGACGAGCTACCAGACTGCTCTACCCCGCGATATGTTTTTTAAATGGTGCCTGGGGCGGGAATCGAACCCGCACGACCGGGAAAGTCACAGGATTTTAAGTCCTGTGCGTCTACCAGTTCCGCCACCCAGGCGATATTTTGCCTTGGGCACGAAAATCATTATACCCTACTTATATTATTTTGTCAATATTTTTTCATTATTTTTTATTGTATTTTTAATCTTAATTTTCGGGCTCAAATCCACCTTTATTTTCCTTAAAATTATTATTATAAAGTACTGAATTGCTGTACTTTCTTTGCTTGTCCAAAGAAAGTACCAAAGAAAAGACACCCATAAAAAATTCCTAAAACCACTTCTAAACTAACTTTCTATCGAAATATAGTCGGCAAGCCTCCTTATTTCAATGAAAGTGGATTTCAGAAGATGATTTTTTAACAGAATTTTTTAAATGGGTTTAGATTCCGATGCTTTAAAAGCTTTTTATTTATAATTTTTTTGGCCCTTGAAACAATCAGCGTTAAGAAAGATTGAAGAGAAACCGTAGAAATAAATCGACTGTTTGAACGAAGTGAGTTTCGATTTTTTCTAGGATTTTCAAGAGCTTTTAGCTGATTTTTCACAGGCCTTGATTTTTCTTTGTTACTTTCTTTTCATCAAGGATAAAGAAAGTAAGGTTCTCATAAATTCAATACTTTCTCTACAATATAAGAAATTTCAAATAAAAAAAGCCCTTTAAAGGGCTTTTTCTTAAGCTTCTTCGAATTGGTCTTTTCCTACTCCACAAAGAGGACATACCCAGTCTTCTGGGATATTTTCAAATGAAGTTCCAGCTTCTATTCCGCCATCAGGATCTCCTATTGCAGGATCATACACATAACCACATACTACACAAACATATTTTTTCATTTTGTTCCTCCTCATATTTTTTATTACTGTATTAAGCTTAAATTAAATTTTACCCTTTCTACATATGGGTTTCATACTCTTCTACTGTCTCAAATTGATCTTTTTCAGCCCCGCAAAGTGGACATACCCAGTCTTCTGGAAGGTCTTCAAACGAAGTTCCAGGCTTAATTTCAGCTTCGGCATCTCCTATTTTTGGGTCATATACATATTTACATACTCCACAGATATAGCTTTCCATTTTTAGTCCCCCCTTGATATTAGTAGTTTTTTTCTTTTATCTCAAAAAATGCCTGAGGTTTTAGACATACAGGACAGGTATCCAAGGCTTTTTCTCCCTCGTGTACATACCCGCAAGCCCTGCATTTCCATCTTGTCCTCTCAGATTTTTTAAACACTGCCTCTTTTTCCACATTTTCTATTAATTTTCTGTACCTTTTTTCGTGCTCGACCTCTATTTTTCCTATCAGTCTAAACACTGCCGCCACTTTTGGAAACCCCTCTTCCTGAGCAACTGCATCAAACTCAGGATAAAGTATTGTATGCTCCTCATGCTCTCCGTCAGCAGCCATCTTTAAGTTTTCAAGTGTTGTTCCAACATAACCCGCAGGATAAGCAGCCTGTATCTCTAGTCCTACTCCACTGTCTAAAAAAGAGAAAAACCTCTGAGCGTGATACTTTTCATTTTCAGCTGTCTCCAAAAACAATGCAGCTATCTGTTCATACCCTTCCTCCGTTGCTTTTTCTGCAAAAAGAGTATATCTCATCCTAGCCTGTGATTCCCCGGCAAATGATTTCAAAAGATTTTTTTCTGTTTGACTTCCCCTAATTGACATCCTATTCCCCCTATATTTTTAGACGTTTTGAGTTTCGTTTACAAAAGTCCTGTTCTGCATCTCCCTGTCAAGCATGAAAAGGCCAGGTCCTTTACCCTCTATCATTTTCAGCTGTTCCAGTATATTCTCAGCATTTGATTCTTCCTCAACCTGCTCAGACACAAACCACTGCAGCATATTGGCAGTTGCATAGTCTTTTTCATCGAAAGCTATCTCTAATATATTGTTGATGCTGTCGCTTATCATACGTTCATGCTTAAGGCTTGCATCAAATATTTCTACGATATCCTTCCAGTCGGACTTTATCCCGTCTATTCTTTCAAGTGCGGGTTTTTCTCCCCTCTCAATTAAAAAATCGAACATTTTCATTGCGTGAGTCATTTCTTCCTGAGCCTGAACCCTCATATAGTTTGCAAAACCAGAAAGATTTTTTTCCTGAAAATATGCCGACATCCCGAGGTATAAGTACGCCGAATAAAACTCTTTATTAACCTGTTTAGTCAGTGCTTCTGCCACTCTTTCCTTCATAAAATCCCCGCCCCCTTTATTAGGTTACTTTTCACCTTTCCATAAACCATGTATATTACAATGCTCTCTAGCGTAAACTTTAACTGCTTTTTCGATTAAAAATTCAGCCTCTGGCTTCTCTCCTGGCTTCAGATATTTTTTGTAAACCCTGTCACCTGCAACAAGTTCTATGAACTGTATATAGTGCTCACCGGTCATGGGATGTTCTGTGGATTCCCCCACTTTTACTCTGTATCCTCCGTCTATCTCCTCTATAAAAGGTACATGCTTTTCAACAGTTGAATCAGCTGTTTTTTCCTCCATCACGTCATACCCTGCTACATCGGCATCTCCTATAATCGCCTCTAAGATGACCCCGTCTTTTTTCAGCATTTTGTTCATGAAAATCCCCCTTTAAGGTTTTATTTTTTCAAACATTTCTCACATATTCCTTTGAAATAAAGGTGATGCTCGTTTATCTGAAAATTGTCCAAAGTGCTTATATCTATGCCATCCATACGTATATTTATATCGTAAACTTCACCGCACTGCTGACACTTAAAGTGTCCGTGTATGCTGACATCTGCGTCATACCTTGTTTCATTTTCCTCTATGACAATAACTGTAACAATCTTCTTTTCCACGAAAAGATTCAGCGTGTTGTAAACAGTTGTCTTAGAAAGAGTGGGTATCTCCTTGATCAAAGCTTGATATATTGTATCTACAGTGGGGTGGTTTCTGTTTACAATCAGATACTCAAATATTTTCATCCTTTGATAAGAAGGTTTTATTTCATGAGTTTTTAAATACTCTCCTATATTCTCTACATTAAATTTCATTCCACACCCCCTCTGGTTTTTTTTCAAGTTTGTAACAGTTACAATTTTATGATATTATATTTTTTTCGTTTTGTCAATTATATGTTTCGACAAAATTTTATATACTGACTTTTTCTTTTTATCCTTTTTCCGATTTCAAAAACTCCATTTTAAAAGTGGTTCCCACGCCTTCCGTACTTTCAAAGCTGATGTTTCCACCGTGAGCCTCCACTATTTTCTTCACACTGGCAAGGCCAAATCCCCTTCCGTTGTGTTTGCCACGGGTTTTTCCCATTGAAAATACATCTTTTTTGAACTCTTCAGGAATACCGTTTCCGTGGTCCTCTACAAAAACTAGGACGGTTTCTCCCTTATCCTGCGCATATACTTTTATCTTTTCATCCTTATCAAAGGTAGCTTCATCTGCATTTTTTATAAGATTCCAGAATATATTGTATAGTCTAACCCTGTCTGCCTTTATAAGTATGTCTTCATCCATATCCAAAATTATTTTATGCCTATACCTGTACTCGTTCAAAAAGTTTTCCAAAAAAGCACTCAATCCGACATCTTCTAAGTTCAGATTCATCTCAGATTCCCCGTTGCCATGCTCATAATATCCTCTAGCATGTAGTTCATTTTGTTGATGCTTCTCTCTATACCCTCAAAGAAGCTTTCGTTTTTCCCGCTGTCGTCTTTTTTCTTGAGCAGCGATAGGTAGCCTATTATCCCAGTAAGGGGATTTTTGAGGTCATGCACCACTGTAGATGCCATTGCGCCTATAGAAGACAGCTTTTCCATGTATTCCATACGCTGCTTCTCGTACCTCTTCATCTTCTCTATATTTCTTATTGTCACGATTACGTACTCATCATTTTCAAAGTAAAACGGCAGTATGTTCATCAAAACATTTAGCTCCTCTTCCTTGCCGTCTATTCTTACCTTTAGAACACCCTCTCTGTTTCTCCTTATAACCCTGTCATTTATCGCTTTCACTATACATCCGTTTACAGGGAACTCTCTTCCTTCTCCGTCCAGCGTCTGCTCTTTGACGTAGCCTATCTCCTTGCAAAGCTCAATTCTATTGCTGTCTTCGCTTATATCTTCAAATTTTTCAGTCTCCTCAAAAAATCTCTTAAATGCATTGTTTAGGAATATCTCCTTACCGTTTTTATCAAAGAGTATTATCATAGAGGGTAGTGAATTCAAAATATTTGCCAGTATAGGACTTTTTTCCAGTTCAATTTTAATTTCTTCTTCTATAGACATAAAACCACCTTCCCTCTGTTCTTAGCATATCTCTTTGACCATATAAAGCCTGTCCATACCAATACCATACTCATTTTTTAGAATTTTCTTTTTTTCAAATCCCATTTTTTCATAAAGTTCTATAGCCGCTTCATTCTCTGGAGACACCGTTAAATCAACTGACTCAATCCCATATTCCGAGAAATATTCCAGGCTTTTTTCCAAAAGATACTTGGCAAGCCCCTTCCCTCGGCTATTTTTTTCAGTGCAAATACCATATAGGTAGGCTCTGTTTTCTCCGAATTTTTGCATAAACTCCGCCAAGCAGACTATACGCCCATTATTCTTTACAACAAAAACTTTCCCGTACTTTGCCAGCGGCTTTAAAACCCATTCATCCACACCGCCGTTCTTGCCAAAGGCCTCTTCCTCTATTCTTATAACCTGTTCTATCTCCTCTCTGCTGTTTATGTCAAGCTCTAAAAACTCCATATTCTAATCCCTCTTTCTAATAGTTTATCTCACAAAGATATAGTCCGTTTGCCGGCGCTATTATTTTTCTCCGCTCTTTTTCAGGAACTTCCAGTTTCTCAACTATATATCCTCGAGGCACTCTGTCGAAATACACTGCCAGTGCAGACCCCATTATTATTCTTATCATAGACTTTAAAAAGGCGTTGGCTCTTATGTACACCGAAACCCTGCTTCCATCCCTGTAAACCCTTATCTCTTTTATCTCCCTTACCGGGTTTTTAGCTCCGCAGTTGGACTGTCTAAAACTCTCGAAGTTGTGTATGCCCACAAGCGGATTTAATATGCTTTGGAGTTTTTCAACATCCAGATCTTCCTCTACCTGGGTTACAAACCTTCTTTGAAAAATATCTCTCCCGTGCGTCATTGTATATATGTACGCCCGGTCTTTGGCAGAATATCTGGCGTGAAAATCTTGATCAACCTCTTCCACTCCTAGTATGGATATATCCTCTGCAACAGCATTCTCGAGAGCAAACTTAAGCCTTCCCACGGGTATCTTCGAATTTGTAAAAAAATTGGATACCTGCATAGTTGCATGCACCCCTCTGTCCGTCCTACCGGAACTTATTAAATTTGGTTCCTCCTGCAGTATGAGCCTTAGACCCCTCTCCAATTCACCTTGCACGGTTCGTTGTTTTGGCTGCCTTTGAAAACCAAAAAAATCACTGCCGTCATACTGGTAGACCAGCTTTATATTCCTCATGTTTTGCTCCTTTTAAAATGAACTCCAATCTATCTGTTAACTTCTCAATCTAAGTTTATAACAATTTTAAAAACTAAATAAATTACTGATTTGTTATACTTTCTTTGCTTGTCCAAAGCACCTACAGGCATTCACTCCCTTTGGTCGATCAAAGTACCAAAGAAAAGACACCCGTAAAAAATTCCTAAAATCACTTCTAAACTAACTTTCTATTGAAATATAGTCGATAAATCTCTTTATTTCAATGAAAGTGGATTTCAGAAGTTGATTTCTT
The DNA here is from genome assembly GCA_963668015.2 of uncultured Ilyobacter sp. GTDB lineage: Bacteria > Fusobacteriota > Fusobacteriia > Fusobacteriales > Fusobacteriaceae > Ilyobacter_A. The sequence continues at coordinate 161,100 of CAXXCR010000009.1, forward strand.
AACGTAATTTTTTAAATGGGTTGAGGTTCAAATACTGTAAAAACTTCTATCTTTCGACCCTTGAAACAATCAGCGTTAAGAAAAACTGAGAAAAATCTTTAGAAAAGTTTTAGTGTCCAAAGGCGTGGTTTTCGCCAAGTTTGGCCACAAATCAAAGAACAAAGTGATTATGATTTGTGAGCCCTCAGAAAATTAATTTCTGAGTTTTACCAAAATTTTCGAGATATTTTAGCTGATTTTTCACAGGCCTTGATTTTTCTTTGTTACTTTCTTTCCATCAAGGAAAAGAAAGTAAGGTTCTCATAAATTCAATAATTTCTCTAAAGTTCAACCCACTAATATATTACCCGACTTCCTTTAAAATACACAAAATAGTATATCATATTTTTTTGCTTTAAAAAACAAAAAAGCCCGAAGGCTTTTCTATTTTTCAATTATGTATTTTTTCATTAACTCTTGATACTTAGGACCATCAACAATTTCATCCAAGGCCTTGTTTACCTCGTCTAATAAGTATGTATCCTCTTTTCTAAATGCCATTGCATACTCTTCTTGTATGATCTCTTGATCAACTATTTTCAGCCCGGTATTGTTTTCTACAAAGTTGTGTGCAAGCTGGTAGTCTGAAATGATGGCGTCTATTTTCCCTGAATTAAGGTCTAGTATCGCTCCGTAAGCTTTTTCATATTGCATAATTTCAACACCTTCTATACCTTGGGCGATAGTATCACTTGTTGTTCCAAGTTGTACCCCTATCTTCTTACCTTTCATACTTTCAGCATCCACGATCTCGTCATTTCCTTCTGGAACTATAATTACCTGACTTACGTTAAAGTATGGTTTCGAGAAATTTACAGCTTTTTTTCTCTCATCTGTTACAGACATTCCTGATAAAATTATATCAATTTTCTTTGTTTGAAGTGCCGGTAAAAGACCAGGGAAAGCCATATCGACTATTTTGAACTCAAGGCCGCTTACTCTTGCTATCTCCTCTGCCAGTTCCGGGTCAAATCCGACTATATTGTCCCCGTCTCTGTACTCAAAAGGTGCAAAGTCGGCACTTAGACCTATCACATATACCTTGTCTTCCTCTACAGCCTCTTTTTTTCCTCCGCAAGCACTTAATCCCAATACCGCAGCCAGTAAAACCAACATCATAACTAATTTCTTCATGTAATTCTCTCCTATTCTCCTAAAGTTGCTACCATTACAGCTTTTATTGTGTGCATTCTATTTTCAGCCTCGTCAAATACCACTGACTGAGGGCTTTCAAATACTTCCTCTGTTACTTCCATTGCATCTAAACCAAATTTTTCTTGTATATCACTTCCTATGCTTGTTTCCGAGTTATGAAATGCTGGAAGGCAGTGCATAAAGATTGCATCATTTTTAGCATAATGCATTGCTATTTTATTTACCTGATACGGTTTAAGCAGTTTTATTCTCTCAGCCCATACATCTTCCGGCTCTCCCATTGACAACCATACATCTGTATAGACTACATCAACTCCGCCTATCCCCTCTTCTACTGATTCAGTAAGGCTTATCTTAGCCCCTGTCTGCTTAGCTATCTCCATAGCCTCCTCTACCAGGTTGTTCTCTGGAAAAAGTGATTTAGGAGCCACTATCCTAAAATCCATACCCATTTTTGCAGCGCCTATCATAAGCGAATTTGCCATGTTGTTTCTTCCATCGCCTAGATATGCCATTTTTATCCCTCTCAGCTGACCTTTGTGCTCCAGTATAGTTAGCAGGTCTGCCAAAATTTGAGTCGGATGAAACTCATTTGTAAGTCCATTCCAAACAGGTACACCTGAGAATTTTGCCAGATCCTCAACTATCTCCTGACCATAACCTCTGTACTCTATCCCGTCATACATTCTTCCTAAAACCCTTGCTGTATCAGCTATGGTCTCCTTTTTTCCTATCTGTGATCCTGTAGGTCCAAGATAAGTTACGTGAGCCCCTTGGTCGTATGCAGCCACTTCAAAGGCGCATCTTGTTCTGGTTGAGTCTTTTTCAAATATAAGGGCTATATTTTTCCCAACAAGTTTTTTCTCCTCTTTACCAGCTTTTTTATCGCTTTTAAGCTTTTTTGAAAGCTCTATCAAGTAGTATATCTCTTCAGAAGTAAAATCTGTCAATTTTAAAAAACTTCTTTCTTTCATCGCCGCCCCCTCGCTAATTCTCAAGTTCATCTAATATTGCATCTATTTTTTGGATCCCCAAATCAAGCTCTTCGTAGCTTACATTTAAAGGCGGAATTACACGCACTACATTGTTTCCGGCCCCTACTACCAAAAACCCTTTTTCAAAGGCTTTTGCCACGAAATCCTTCGACTCCACACCATTAAGCTTTATCCCAAGCAGAAGTCCCATACCGTTTATCTTCTCTATGCTTTTATGCTTGACCATCAATTTTTTTATCTCTGTGCACATGTACTGGCTTTTTTTGTCTACCTCTGCCAATACCCCTGCATCCACTAGCTCCTCGATAACCGTTAAGGCAACTGCACAAGCCAGCGGGTTCCCGCCGAATGTTGTCCCGTGGTCCCCAGGAGCAAGCACCTTAGATGCCTTGCCTTTGGTCAGCATTGCACCTATAGGAAATCCTCCGCCTAAACCCTTTGCCATTGTTACTATGTCAGGTACAACTCCAAATTTCTGATAGGCAAAAAATGTTCCAAGCCTTCCAGCGCCGCACTGAACCTCGTCAAATATCAATAGTGCACCGTTTTTATCGCAAAGCTCTTTTACGCATTTCAAGAACTCTTCCTCTACCTTGATAAGACCGCCTTCGCCTTGTATAACCTCCATTATAACTGCACAGGTATCTCCATCTATTTTGGACTTAAAATCATCTATATTGTTGTACTCACACTCAACAACTCCACCTATAAGCGGCTTAAACTGCTCCTGGTATTTACCCTGACCTGTTACGGACAATGCTCCCATTGTTCTTCCGTGAAATGAGTTTTTCATGTAAAGCACCTTGCTCTTTGTTGCTGAGATGCTTTTACCATATTTTCTTGCCAATTTCAGGGCAGCCTCATTTGCCTCTGTCCCACTGTTACAAAAAAATACGCTGTCCTGCTCACCCTGCTCAACAAGTCTTCCCGCAAGCTTATTTTGCTTGTCATTCCAGTAAAGGTTTGACAGGTGTATAAGTGTTTCACCCTGCTCTTTTAATGTTGCGGCTATTTTAGGGTGGCAGTGTCCAAGTGTATTAACTGCTATTCCCGAAACGAAGTCCAAGTACTCGTTATTATCCTCGTCATAGAGATAAATGCCTTTTCCTTTTTTAAATACCGGCTCAAATCTACCGTATGTATGCATTATATCGCTTTTACCCATTTTTTTACCTCCGTTAATCTCTGACTATCATGCTGCCGATACCTTCGTTGGTGAATATCTCCAAAAGTATGGAGTGTTTTATCCTTCCGTCTATTATATGCACTTTTTCCGCCCCTCTGTCTATGGCTGTCATGCAGGCATCTATCTTAGGCAGCATTCCACCGCTTATGGTTTCATCCTCTATTAAGCCTCTTACCTCGCTGTACTTTAAGGATTGTATCTTGCTTCCTGGATCATTTATATCCTTCAATATCCCCGGTACATCAGTCATAAGTATGAATTTATCCGCCTGAAGTGCCCCGGCTATCTCTCCGGCAACATAATCGGCATTTATATTGTACGTTTTTCCATCTTCTCCTATACCAACAGGTGATATTATAGGTATATACCCCTCTTTATCAAGTATATCGATCATTCTAGGATTTATTTTTTTCACTTTACCTACATAACCTATGTCGATTTTCTCCCCGTCTTTTTCCAGGTATTTTTTCTCTGCAACTATCAAGTTAGAGTCCTTACCAGTTATACCAACAGCCTTTCCGCCGTTTTTATTTATCCTGGAAACTATATCCTTGTTTATCTTACCAGTTAAAACCATTTCAACGATTTCCATAGTCTCATCATCTGTGACCCTGTTCCCCAGCTTAAATTCAGCCTTCTTTCCCAATCTTGAAAGCATATCGTTTATCGCCGGTCCTCCTCCGTGGATTATCACTGGGTTTATCCCTACATACTTCATCAGGATTATATCTTTTATAACCTGTTCTTTTATCTCTTCATTTACCATTGCGTTTCCGCCGTATTTTATAACCACGGTTTTTCCGGAAAACTCTTTGATATATGGAAGCGCTTCCATCAATATCTCTGCTTTTTCAATATTTTTTTGCATGTCTCCCTCCTTTTTATGCGGGAATCTTAGCAGCTCAGGTAATAAGAAAGTGGATTATAGTCTATCTCTCTGCCAGATTTTTTTACCTCTATAGCCTTTATAAAGACTGCTGCTGTATCTATCGAAGTAAATGTCGGAATCCTGTATTCCGCCGCCTTTCTTCTTATTCCAAATCCATATCTTCTGCTGTCGTCCCCAACTGTAGGTGTATTGATTATCAATTGCATCCTTCCTTGGGAGATATATTCCATAAGCTCATTTCCATCCAGGAATTCCACAGGAACATCATTTTCGAATAGGTACTTTGCAGTTCCACCAGATGCAAAGATGGTAAAACCTATCTCGTGATATTTTTTGATTATCTCAAGTCCCTCTTCTTTGCTCACGTCATTTAATGAAGCATAAAGTTTACCGCCTTCAGGTATTCTGTTTCCTGCAGCACAGAACCCTTTATAAACCGCAACATCAAAATCCTTGTCTAAACCTAAAACTTCACCTGTTGACTTCATCTCAGGTCCTAAGAATACGTCTACATCGCTGAGTTTTTCAGTTGAGAAAACAGGTAGTTTTATTGCATAGAAATTTTTATTTTCCCTTAACCCTGTCCCGTAAGGGAATTCTGTAAGTTTCTTTCCTAGCATAGCTTCAACTGCTAATTTTACCATAGGAACCCCGGTAACCTTACTTAAAATAGGTACTGTTCTCGAAGCTCTCGGATTAACCTCTATAATATACAGTTTTTTCCCGTCAAAAACATACTGAATATTTATAAGACCGACAGTCTTCATATTTACAGCCACTTTTTCTGTTGTTTCAACAAGCTCAGCTATCAAGTCATCACTTAAAGTAATTGTCGGATAGCTTGTTATACTGTCACCTGAATGAACTCCTGTTTTTTCAATATGCTCCATTATTCCAGGGATAAGTATGTTCTCACCGTCACAGATTGCATCCACCTCGATCTCTGTTCCGGAAATATATTTATCTATTAATATAGTGGTTTCCTTAGACATGTCTATTGCATCATTCATATACTCTGTCAATGCTTCTCTGTTATATACAACCCTCATTGCACGACCACCTATTACATATGAAGGTCTAACAACAACAGGATAACCTATTTTTTCAACTACATCATAGGCTTCCTCTAATGTCTTGGCTGCATAACCTTCTGGGCTAGCTACTCCCAGTCCGTCAAGGAAGTTTATAAACTTGTCCCTGTCCTCTGCCATATCTATTGACTCATTTTGAGTTCCAAGTATATTAACCCCAGCTTCCTCTAGCCTTGTTGCAAGGTTTATAGAAGTCTGCCCACCAAACTGCACTATTACTCCGTAAGGATCCTCCTCACGTATAACATTTAGGACATCGTCTATATAGAGTGATTCAAAGTAAAGTTTATCAGAGGTATCAAAATCCGTACTTACAGTCTCAGGGTTGTTGTTTATTATTATAGACTGGTAGCCGGCATCTTTTATCGCCCAAACACCGTGTACAGAACAGTAGTCAAACTCTACCCCCTGTCCTATTCTTATCGGACCAGAACCTATAACTACTATTTTTTTATCATCCGAGATTATGTTTTCATCCTCTTTTTCATAGCAAGAGTAGTAATAAGGTGTAACAGCTTCAAACTCACCACTGCAGGTATCAACCATTTTATAGACAGGGTATATACCGTTTTCCTCTCTCAACTTGTCCAGACTTTCCTTGTCCCAGCCACTGATTGCACGAATTTCGTCATCTGTAAATCCCATAGACTCCGCTTTTTCCAATAAGTCCAAACTGTGTTCACTTCCAGCCAGTTCTTTTTCAAGCTCAACTATGTTTTTGATTCCGTTCAAAAACCACCTGTCAACCATGCTGACATTGTGTATCTCCTCTACTCCAACTCCGATTCTCATAGCCTCAGCTATTGCAAATACCCTCTCATCGTCACTGGAAGCTATTTTTTCAAGGAGCTCCTCTTTACTGAATTCTGCAAGAGAAGGAAGTTTTATCCCGGCAAGGTCTCCTTCAAGGCAGGTTATAGCTTTTAGAAGTGAAGCTTCAAAAGTCCTGTCTATAGCCATAACTTCACCTGTAGCCTTCATCTGTGTCCCAAGTTTTCTCGAAGCTGTTTTAAATTTATCAAACGGCCATTTAGGAATTTTAAGCACGACATAGTCCAATGCCGGCTCAAAACATGCACTTGAATAACCTGTAACATAGTTTTTCAGCTCATCTAAGTTATACCCAAGGGCTATCTTAGCAGCTATCTTGGCAATAGGATATCCCGTTGCTTTGGAAGCAAGCGCAGACGATCTGCTAACCCTAGGATTTACCTCTATAACTATGTAGTTGTGGGAATTAGGGTCTAAGGCAAACTGCACATTACACCCTCCCTCTATTTTCAGCTCATCTATTATCTTCAGAGAAGATCTTCTAAGCATTTGATACTCATAATTTGTCAGTGTTTGTGAAGGGGCTATAACTATACTGTCTCCTGTATGAACTCCAACAGGGTCAAAGTTCTCCATATTACAAACTGTTATGCAGTTCCCTTTGGAATCCCTCATAACCTCGTACTCTATCTCTTTCCACCCAGCTACACTCTGTTCAAGCAATATCTGACCTATTGGGCTTAAAACCAGCCCTCTTTGACAGATATCCTTGTACTCTTCCAGATTGTGGGCTATTCCCCCACCTGTTCCTCCCAAAGTGTATGCTGGTCTTATAATAATCGGAAACCCATATTTTTCCACAAATTTATAACACTCATCCATATGGGATGCTATCATACTCATAGCAACTGGCTCATCTATCTTCAAAAGCAGTTCCTTGAACTCTTCCCTGTCTTCGGCTTTTTTGATAGCCTCACTGTTTATCCCCATTAGTTTAACGTCGTATTTTTCAAGTATCCCTTTTTCCTCTAGATCCATAGCCAAGTTAAGTGCTGTTTGACCTCCAAAACCTGCCAGTATTCCCTCAGGTTTTTCTTTTGCGATTATCTTTTCCGCAACTTCAATTGTTAGCGGCTCTATATAAACCTTATCTGCTATATTGTCATCTGTCATAATAGTGGCCGGGTTACTGTTAAGCAGCACTATCTCGATCCCCTCTTCTTTTATGGCCTTACAAGCCTGGGTACCTGAATAGTCAAATTCAGCTGCCTGACCGATTATAATCGGACCGGAACCAATAATCATAACCTTTTTTACGTTATGCTTCATTCTTATTCTCCTTCATAAACCTTATAAATTTATCGAAAATATAAGTGGTATCCTCCGGTCCCGGAGCACCCTCAGGGTGAAACTGAACAGAAAATACAGGATAATCCTTATGGCCTATGCCTTCAACAGTATCGTCATTTAAGTTTACAAAGTTTACATCTATATTTTTCCCTTCCAAGCTTTCTCTTTTTACCGCATATCCATGGTTTTGAGAACTGATGAAGGATTTGTTCATTTCCAAGTCTTGCACTCCGTGATTTCCACCCCTGTGACCGAACTTCATCTTGTATGTATCTGCACCACAGGCAAGCGAAAGTATTTGGTGCCCTAGACATATCCCGAATATAGGCAGCTTGCCTATAAGCTCTCTGACGGTTGCTACTGCTTCCACTGCATATTTAGGGTCTCCAGGTCCGTTGCTAAGCAGTACCCCATCTGGCTTTGAGGCAAGTATATCTTCACTGCTCGCGTCAAATGGGAATACAGTTATTTGGCAGCCTCTTCTTTTTAAATTTCTTACAATGTTTTCTTTTGCACCAAAGTCCATAAGAGCCACTCTCATCCCTGGTCCGGGTATCTCATATACATCTTTTGTACCCACTATTCTCATCCAGTCATCCTCGGTTTTGCAGTTTAAAAACTCTTGGGATATCTCTTCCTGACTTAATTTTTTTGTAGAGATTATGCACTTCATTGCTCCTGAATTTCTTATTTTTTTGGTAATGGCTCTTGTGTCAACACCGTATACCCCGACAACCTTCATCTCTTTAAGAAATTTGTCGAAATCTCCTTCACTCATAAAGTTGCTGGGATTTTGCGATATACTCTTTACTACCATTCCCTTTGCAAATGATTCCTCGGCCTCATTATACTCATTGTTTACCCCGTAATTTCCTATTAGAGGATAGGTCATTGTTATTATTTGCCCTGCATAAGAAGGGTCTGTTAATATCTCTTGGTAACCGGTCATCGATGTGTTGAAAACCAGTTCTCCAACTGATGTCCCATCATATCCGAATCCTTTACCCTCATATACCGTTCCATCTTCTAGGTAAAGCGCTCCATACATTTTTATAATCATCCCCCTTAATTCGATAATACGCCTATTAACTTCTGTAGTCGCCGTTTATTCTAACGTATTCATAGCTCAGGTCGCAGCCCCATGCAGTGGCTTTTGCACTTCCGTCCTTAAGGTCTATAAATACCCTTATGTCTTTTTCCAATAATATTTCCTTAGCTAGGTCTTCATCGAAATCAAGCCCTCTTCCATCTTCGGCAACTTGTATTTTTTTATCTTTAGACATAAAGAATATGTCCACCTTATCCGGGTTGAATTCCGCGCTTGAGTAACCAACGGCACACAGTATCCTACCCCAGTTGGCGTCTGCTCCGAAAAAAGCACATTTTGCGAGGTTTGATGTTATAACTGATTTTGCAGCTTCCTTTGCACTTTTAACGTCAACTGCATTTACAACTTCCACCTCTAGGAGCTTGGTAGCACCCTCTCCGTCTCTTGCAATAAGTTTTGCCAGCTCTTTGTTTAAATAATCAAGAGCTTCTTTAAATGCATAATAGTCGCTGTCCTCGCTGTCTATTATCTTGTTTCTGGCCATACCGTTTGCAAGTATAGTCGACATATCGTTGGTACTTGTATCCCCGTCTACAGATATCATGTTGTATGAATCATCAACACTCTCTTTAAACATTTTTTCCAACATGTTTTTTTCTATGTTTACGTCTGTCATTATAAACGACAGCGTTGTGGCCATGTTAGGGTGTATCATACCGGAACCCTTTGCTATCCCAGCTATTTTAACCGGTTTCCCGCCTATTTTCACTTCAACTGCAAACTCTTTTTCAAAAGTATCAGTTGTCATAATTGCCGTTGCCGCGTCATGCCCACCATCTTCTGATATATGCTTGCACCCTTCTACAACAGCTTTTTCCAACTTGTCCATTGGAAGCTGGACACCAATCACTCCTGTTGACTGGACTAGCACCTCTTTTTCAGACAGCCCGAGATTCTTTGCTGCTATCTTTGCAGTCATAACTGCATTGTCATACCCTTCTTGCCCTGTACAGGCATTTGCGTTTCCGCTGTTAACAACTATTGCCTGTGTATTCTGGTTTTTTATATTTTCCATATTAAGCAGTACAGGAGCGGCCTTTACTTTGTTTGTTGTAAATGCCGCAGCTGAAACTGCTTTTTCCTCGCTGTATATTATACACATATCTTTTTTTCCGCTTTTTTTCAGTCCACCAGATATACCCGAGGCCTTTATCCCTGGTACGTCTGTTATTGTTTGACCCTCTAGTATTCTCATAATTTATACCTCCAAACTTAAGGATTCATTGCCAGGATTTCAAGACCTTCCTCTTCCTTCAATCCAAACATGATATTCATATTTTGAACCGCCTGTCCTGCAGCCCCTTTTATTAGGTTGTCAATAGCCGATATAGCTATAACCCTGTTTGTTCTCTTGTCAACTCTTACTGCAACGTCACAAAAATTTGTCCCTTTAACCAACTTTGTTTCTGGAAGCTCGTCTATCACTCTTACAAAGTATTCCCCGTTGTAAAACTCGTTGTAAAGTTTGTAAAGTTCCTCCTGCGAGATATCTTTTTTCAGTTTGGAATATGTAACCGAAAGTATCCCTCTGTTCATAGGCACAAGATGTGGTGTGAAGGAAAGTGTTATATCCTCTCCACCTACCTTTGAAAGTTCCTGCTCTATTTCAGCTGTATGCCTGTGACTTGTTACTCCATAAGCTTTTATAGATTCATTGCATTCACTAAAAAGTGTGTCTACTTTGGCAGATCTACCTGCCCCCGATACTCCGGATTTTGCATCTATTATTATCGACTCTTTGTCTATAAGGTCATTTTTCAAAAGTGGAGCAAGTGCTAATATGCTTGCTGTTGGGTAACATCCAGGGTTTGCAACTAGTTTAGAACCTACTACTTCCTCCCTTTTTATCTCAGGAAGTCCATAAACAGCTTCTTCTATGAACTCAGGATGAAGGTAGTCCACCTTATACCAATCCTTGTAAACCTCTTCGCTGTCCAGCCTAAAATCCGCCCCTAGGTCTACGACTTTTACCCCCTTGTCCATTGCAAGTTTTACAAATGGAGCTGATTTTCCGTGAGGAAGTGCCATAAACAAAACATCTACCTCATCAAGCCTTGATTCTACGTCTGCTACACCTATCAGCTTTTGGTCCAAAAACTTTTTGTAGTTCCTGTAGATCGAACTAAACTCCTGCCCTGCATAACTGTTGGATACCAAAAACTTTATTTCGATCTCTTTGTGCATATTTAAAAACCAAACCAGCTGCTGCCCAGCATATCCAGTCGCACCTATCACTCCTGCATTTATCATAAATGACCCTCCCTTTTTAAGATTACTTGTTATTTTGCATAGCTTTGATTTTGCTCGGTAATGAGAATAATTTTATAAATCCTTCTGCATCTTTGTGATCATACATTTCACTTGCTCCAAATGACGATATCCCCTCATCATAAAGTGCATTTTCAGACATTCTTCCTGCAACCTTCATATTTCCTTTGTAAAGTTTAAGCTTTATAGATCCAGTTACATTTTCGTGTATGCTGTCTACAAATGCATCCATTGCGTCTTTAAGAGGTGTGAACCAAAGACCGTTGTAAGCAAGCTCAGCATATTTTTGTGAGATTGATTTTTTGAATGCAAGTGTGTCCTTATCCAGGCATATACTCTCAAGCTCTTTTAAGGCTTCCATAAGTACAGTCCCGCCAGGAGTTTCGTATATACCTCTAGACTTCATTCCAACCAGTCTATTCTCGACTATGTCTATTACTCCCACTCCGTTTGCACCGGCTATTGTGTTTAATTTTGTAAGAACCTCAACAGGACCTAAATCCTCTCCGTTTACTTTTACAGGGAACCCTTTTTCAAATGCGATCTCCACATATTCAGCCTCATCTTTTGCTTTTTCAGGCGGAGTAACCATCATGTACATCTCGTCTTTATGTTCATTTTCTAAAAACTCTATGTCCCCACCCTCGTGGCTTATATGCCATAAGTTTTGGTCTCTAGAGTATATTTTTTCCTTTGTTACTGTTAATTTTATCCCTTTTGAAGTCGCGTAGTCTATTGCGTCTTCTCTTGACTTGATATCCCATATTCTCCAAGGTGCTATTATTTTTATGCTAGGATCTATTGATGCAACTCCAGTTTCGAAACGTACCTGGTCGTTCCCTTTTCCTGTACAACCATGACATATATGAGTTGCTCCCTCTTTATGCGCTATCTCAACAAGTCTTTTTGACATTAAAGGTCTTGCAAACGAAGTTCCCAAAAGATATTTTTCTTCGTAAACTGCTCCGGCCTTAAGCGCTCTGAAAGCATAGTCTCTTACAAATTCCTCTTGAAGATTTTCTACATATATCTTGCTTGCTCCAGATTCTATAGCTTTTACCTTTACTTCCTCCATGTCATCCTCTTGACCTACGTTTATGCAAACTGCAATTACCTCTAGGTTGTAGTTCTCCTTTAGCCAAGGTATGATGATAGATGTGTCCAATCCTCCAGAATATGCTAATACTACTTTTTCCATATTATTTTCCCCCTCGATTAATTTTTTATATTTTTAAAAATTTTTTTGCATTTTCAATTTGTCTTTCAGCCTCAGTATGCGCTGTCCCTCCATATGACTTTCTGTCTTTTACGCAGGTTTCTATCTGAGACTTTTCAATTATATCCTCTTGGAACATTTCGCTGAACTGCACGTATTCATCAAGTGACAGGTCCGTTAGAAGTTTTCCATTTTCCTCGCAGTACGATACCAGTTCTCCTACTACTTTGTGTGCTTGTCTGAACGGCATCCCTTTTTTGGCAAGGTAGTCAGCCACATCAGTAGCATTTATAAACCCTTCATAGATAGATTTTTTCATATTTTCTTCATTTATATTCATTGTTTTAAGCATCTCTGCAAATATCTCAAGAGATATTTTTATTGTGTCTATTGAGTCGAAAACCCCTTCTTTGTCCTCTTGGGTGTCTTTGTTGTAAGCCAGAGGAAGTGCCTTCATAACTGTAAGTATCCCTATTAGGTTTCCGTATATTCTTCCTGTTTTCCCTCTTACAAGCTCTGGTATGTCAGGGTTTTTCTTCTGCGGCATAATGGATGATCCCGTAGAGTATGCATCATCTAAACTAACAAATGAGAATTCACTTGTGGACCAAACTATTATCTCCTCCGAAAATCTGGACATATGCATAGCTATCATTGATATTACAAAATTTAACTCTATAATAAAATCTCTGTCACTAACTGTATCCAGGCTGTTTTCAGTAACCTTGGAGAATCCAAGCAGTTCCGCGACATAGTGTCTGTCTATCGGGTAAGTAGTTCCTGCAAGGGCTCCGGCTCCAAGCGGCATAACATCTATCCTTTTATAACAGTCCTCCAGCCTCTCCAAATCCCTTTTAAACATCTCATAATAAGCCATAAGGTGGTGTGCAAAAAGAATCGGCTGAGCCCTTTGAAGGTGTGTATAACCAGGTAATACAACCTCTTTGTGCTTTTCTGCCATGTATACTATTGCTTCCTCAAGACCTAAAAGTAGCTCTTTTATGTTTTCTACCTCTTTTTTCAGGTACATTCTTGTATCTAAAGCTACCTGATCATTTCTACTTCTGGCAGTGTGCAGCTTTCCTCCAACTTCACCAACAATCTGTATAAGCCTTCTTTCTATAGACATGTGTATATCTTCGTCAGAGATTTTAAATTCAAATTTATTTTTTTCTATCTCTTCTTTTATTTTTAAAAGTCCTTTTTCTATTTCTGCCTGCTCATCGCCACCTATAATACCCTGTTTCGCAAGCATTTTAGAATGTGCTATACTTCCCTTTATATCCTCTTCGTACATTCTGCTGTCAAAGCCTATTGAGGCATTGAATTTCTCTAATATAGAGCTTGTTTCCTTATTAAATCTTCCACCCCATAATTTCAATTTGCCTACCCCCGTTTCTATATTTTATATTTTTTTCCTACCTATATAGTTACAAAATAAAAACCTTTTTTCCTCTAGCTCAAGTTTTTTTAGTACTTCTTATGTTTTTTTAACATTTTTTTAGTACTTTTTATGCTTTCACAACTATTTTTGTATATAAAAATGGGCTCTACTAAAAATACATTTTAGTAGAGCCCATGCATTTTTACCAGTTTATTAATGAGTATTAAGTTTTTATAATTTTGTTCTCCTGCATCTCCTTAACCTTCTCATTTTAACTCCTCCTAAAAATGCTTTTTAATTAACTCCTCATATTTTCCGCTTGATTTTAAATTTTTAAGCCCACTGTTTAGCTTATCTAAAAGTTCGCCGTCCTCTTTTCTTACAGCTATTGCATACTCCTCTTTTTCTGCTTCTCCCTCTACAACTTTAATTCCAGCATTTCCGCTGACAAAGTTTGTTGCAGGCTCTGAGTCCAGCACAACAGCATCTACCTTGTCGTTCTTCAGATCCATTATAGCTGCGTAAGCTGCGTTGTATTTTTTAGATTCTACGCCTTCCATCTCAGAAACCACAACGTCACCTGTAAATCCTAGCATGACTCCTACTTTTTTCCCTTTTAAGCTGTCAAATCCAGAAATTTCAGTGTCTGAGTCCTTTACTATGATTACCTGGCTTGCAGTATAGTAAGATTCTGAAAAATTAACACTTTTCTTTCTCTCATCAGTAGCCGTCATACCTGCAATTACAATATCTATTTTCTTTGTTTGAAGCGCTGGCAGCAGTCCGTCAAATGACATATCCTGTATCTGTATCTCCAAACCTTGGTCCTTTGATATCTCATTTATAAGGTCCATGTCAAACCCTACTATCTCTCCCTCTTCTAAGTACTCAAAAGGCGGGAATTCCGCGTTTGTACCAACGTATACTACTTTTTTCTCCTCTTTTCCACCGCAGGCAACAAGTGAAAGTACCACCAATAAAACTAAAAATATTCTCCCTATTCTCTTCATGTTTTCTCCTCCAAGATATTAATGATTCAGTACTTTATCTAAAAACTCCCTTGTTCTCTCATGTTTTGGATTCTCAAATATATTTTTAGGCGTCTCGTCTTCTAAAACATAGCCCTGGTCCATAAAGAATACCCTATTGGCCACATTTCTGGCAAACCCCATCTCATGTGTTACCACCAGCATAGTCATTCCCTCTTTTGCCAGCTGTCTAATTACATCCAAAACCTCGTTTATCATTTCAGGGTCCAGCGCCGATGTCGGTTCGTCAAAAAGTATTACCTCGGGATTCATAGCAAGCGCTCTTGCTATAGCTATTCTCTGCTTTTGACCTCCTGAAAGCTGGCTCGGATATGATTCTGCCTTGTCTCTCAGACCTACTTTTTTCAATAAATCCAGTGCCACTTTCTCAGCTTCATCAAGGTTTCTCTTTTTCACCTTTATCTGAGCAATCGTCAGATTCTCCATAACAGTTTTATGTGGAAAAAGATTAAAGTGTTGGAATACCATTCCTACATTTTGCCTTATTGCATTTATATCGGCTTTTGGATCAGTTATACTCTTTCCGTCTATGTATATATCTCCGACAGTTGGTTGCTCTAACAGGTTTATACACCTCAAAAATGTTGACTTACCACTTCCAGACGGACCTATAACTGCAACTACCTCGCCTTTTTTTATGTCCTTATCTATGCCTTTTAATACTTCTAATTTACCATAATGCTTATGCAGGTTGTTTATCTTAATCACTTTTTCTCATCCTCCCCTCAACAACTCTCATTATCCTTGTGAATATTCCGGTTAGGATGAGGTATATAATTCCCACTGCTATAAGCGGCTCTACACCTCTGTAAGTTTGGCTTGTTATTATGTTTGCAGAACGTAATAAATCTACTCCGCCTATGAAACCTACTATGGAAGTTTCTTTTAAAAGAGTTATAAACTCACTGACAAGTGTTGGAAGTATCTTCCTTATAGCCTGTGGTATTATTATCTCCTTCATTGATTGCGGGTAGCTCATTCCAAGTGCCCTAGCTGCCTCCATTTGTCCCTTATCCAGACCCTGTATCCCAGCCCTTATTATTTCAGCTACATACGCCGCACTGTTAAGCCCAAATGCAAGTCCAGCTACTATCAATATCGGTGTATCTCTAAGTGCCCCTACGAATATAACATTCGCCAATATCATAAGTTGAACCACTGCCGGGGTTCCCCTTACTATATCGATGTATGCTATCGTAAACGCAGATAGCGGGTTGAAGCTTGCGTACTTCTTTATACCCTTTAGCGGGTAGAAGTGTGAAAGTCTGAAAAGCGCCAACAGTATCCCTACAGTGAGTCCTATAAGCGCTGCAAAAAAAGTTACGTTTATCGAAAAAGCAAGACCTTTTAATATATACATATATCTGTTGCCATCGATAAATATTCCCTTTAGCACCTCTAAGTATGCCATACAATTCCTCCTGTTTTAAATTTCTTCTCCGTTCTCCTAAACTCCTTGTATATCAAAAAACCTCATTGTAATCCCTTAGAGAAAGCTATCATCTCTTCCTCCAAAATCAACAATGAGGCTTAAAAAAAGCCTACGACTAAAAACCGTAGGCTTTAATCGTCTATACTCATAGAAATGCTACTTCTAGCTAGCCAAAAAACAACTGCTGTTTCGCTCTTCTAATCTTTGCAAAAAGAAATAATAGTTTTTAATTAAATTTTTAAGTTAATATAACATACAAGTCTGTATTTGTCAATATATTTCACCCTATTCCAGCAACTCTTATTTCTGCATGCCTTCATTTATACTTAAAAGGCCTAAATCACCTGTATATAAAAAAATTAAAATTTCCTAAATTTTATACCTGTATCTCTACCTGAGTTTTGACGCTATTTCCTCTGCATAGTGGCAGGCAGCATAATGCCCTGATTTTATTTCTCTCAGAACAGGTCTTTCAGACAGGCATCTGTCCTTTGCATAATTACATCTTGTGGAGAATTTACACCCTTTTGGAGGGTTTATAGGGCTGGGAAGGTCTCCCTCAAGTTTTATCCTTTTTTTAGAAACTTCCACATCAGGATCAGCTATCGGTACCGCCGAAAGCAATGCCTGGGTATAAGGGTGTAACGGATTATCGTACAGCTCGTCGCTTTCTGAAAGCTCCACTACATCTCCAAGATACATAACCGCTACCCTGTCGCTTATATACTTAACCATGGAAAGGTCATGTGCTATGAAAAGAAGCGTAAGCCCCCTCTCCCTTTGAAGTTCCTTTAAAAGGTTTACCACCTGAGCCTGTATAGACACATCCAGTGCGGCTATAGGCTCGTCACAAACTATAAATTCAGGGTTTACAGCCAGTGCTCTTGCTATCCCTATCCTCTGCCTCTGGCCTCCTGAAAATTCATGTGGAAAACGACTTGCGTGCTCCCTGTTAAGACCTACCTTCTCCAGGAGATCATATACAATTTTGTTTCTTTCATCACGGTTTTTGCATATTTTCTGAATATTTAAACCTTCAGCGATTATATCCCCAACCGTCATCCTGGGGTTAAGTGATGCCTGTGGGTCCTGAAATATCATCTGCGCCTTCCTTGCAAACTCTTTTCTGGAAAACTCACTTGCGTTTTTTCCGCTGTACTTTATTTCTCCGCTGGTTTTAGGGTAAAGTACCGTTAATGTCCTGCCAAGTGTTGTCTTTCCGCAGCCTGATTCACCCACAAGTCCAAGTATCTCCCCTTTGTATATATCAAGGCTGACTCCGTCGACAGCCTTCAATATCTGTTGTTTTCCCACATTAAAATGCTTTTTCAGATCCTTTATCTCTATCAATTTTTCCATTCTCATTCTACTACCCCCTCCGGTTTAACAGGGCATTCTACCTCTGGAGACCTCTCGTCTTCAAGCCAACAGGCTACTCTATGACCTTCTCCTGACAAGTACATCTTAGGTTTTTCCTCCCTGCATATACCCATTGCGTTTTCGCACCTGGGAGCAAACGGACATCCCTTGGGAGGGTTAAAAGTATCAGGAGGAGTACCCTCTATGGAACTCAGTTCCTTTTTTTCAGAATCGGCATCAAGTCTGGGGATCGACTTTATCAGACCCCAGGTATACGGGTGTTTAGGCTTGTAGAAGATGTCGTGTACCCTTGCTTCCTCCATTATCTCTCCACCATACATAACTATTACCCTTTCAGCTATATCGGCAACAACCCCTAAGTCATGTGTTATCATTATTACCGCTGTATTCAGGTGGTTTTTCAATTCTTTTAAAAGATCCAGTATTTGAGCCTGCACCGTTACATCCAAGGCTGTAGTTGGTTCATCTGCTATAAGCAGTTCAGGGTGGCAGGCAAGGGCGATTGCTATTACAACCCTCTGTCTCATTCCTCCGGAAAACTCGTGAGGATACTGTTTCATCCTTTTTTCAGGATTCGGTATACGCACCAGTTTCAACATTTCCAGAGTCTTTTCCATAGCCTCTTTTCTGCCAAGCTTTTGATGCAGCATTATTCCCTCAGCAATCTGTTTTCCAACTGTCATTGTTGGATTCAGAGACGTCATGGGATCCTGAAATATCATGCCTATTTTTCCGCCGCGTATTTTCTGCATATCTTTCTCTTTTTTTTCAAGCAGATTCTCTCCATGGAATAGTATTTTTCCTGATTTTATTTTTCCTGGCGGCATAGGTATAAGCCTCATAACCGTCTGCACAGTTACAGACTTACCTGATCCAGATTCTCCTACTATAGCTAAAGCTTCACCTTTATCTATATCAAAATTTACACCTCTTATTGCCTGAACCTCTCCCGCATAGGTGTCAAAAGATATATAAAGGTCTTCTACTTCCAGTAATTTACTGTTTTCCATCTATTTCCTCCCTATGCATCTTATTTTCTAAGCTTCGGATCCAGAGCATCCCTCAAACCGTCTCCTACAATATTAAACGAAAGAGTTGCCAGAGATATAAATAACGCCGGTATCACAAAAAGGTGTGGTCCCCTTGACAGCAGTTTGTAACCGTCGTTGGCTAGGCTTCCCCATGAAGCCATCGGTGCAGGTACCCCTATTCCTATAAAGCTCAAAAACGCCTCTGTAAAGATGGCTGTGGGTATATCCATTGTGAGCCTCACTATTATCTGTCCCATTGCGTTTGGTATTAGGTGTTTCAATATTATCCAAAGCGGGCTTCCACCCAAAACTATAGATGCCATTACATACTCCTGCTCCTTAAGCTTTAACACCTCTCCCCTTACAATCATAGCCATTATCATCCACCTGGTGAACCCCATTGCTATGATAATTGTGTGTATACCGTGGCCAAGTACAACCATAAGCAGTATTATGTATATCATGCTCGGAACAGCCATGAATATCTCAACTATTCTCATCATTACAAAGTCTACTTTCCCGCCGAAAAATCCAGCTACCCCGCCATAAACAGTTCCTATTATTCCCTCCAGTAAAACTACAATGAGGGCTATCGAAAGGGATAGCCTACCCCCTTCCCAGATTCTGGTAAAGACATCTCTTCCAAATTCATCTGTCCCGAAGTAATGCTTGTTTTTTAAAGCTTCCATTCCGAATTTAAACTGAAATTCAGGATTCATTTCACGGTAGTCGTATTTATTCAAATACGGACCGAATATCGCAAAGAAAATTAGCACTATCAAAACGGAAAAGAAAAACATATTCACCTTGTTTGACTTAAACCTTCTCACAGCATCCTGCCAGTAAGTCATACTTGGCTTGTATATTTTTTCGCTCTCCTCCAGGTCCTTTCCCACAATCCTAAACTGATCTTGACTGTTCTGCACCATCTCTACTTTTCTCCTTTCCCTTTGACAACTCTTATCCTAGGATCTATTAGTCCGTACATCAGGTCCACAAGCAATATCATTACTATCAGCAGAAATGCGTAGAATACAACTATTCCAAGAGTTAGTGTGTAATCCCTGTCAGATATACTCTGCACAAAATATCTACCTAAACCTGGAATTGCAAACACTTTCTCTATTACGAAAGACCCGGTTGTAATGGCTGCCAAAAGCGGACCCAAGTATGTAACAACTGGAAGTATAGCATTTCTCATACAATGTTTTACTATTATTTTAAATGGGGAGAGTCCCTTTGCTTTTGCAGTTCTTATGTAGTCCTGCGATAAAACCTCTATCATAGAAGCCCTCATCATCCTGGCAATAATAGCAAGAGGCATAAGAGCCAAAGCTATAGACGGCATTATAAGATGTTTAAATTCTCCGTATCCCGCTATGGGAAGTATGCTGTCTCCAGTTAATTTTTTAAGGAATAAGACAAGCCACTGTAAAATCCCGCCAAGAATAAAACTCGGCACAGAGACTCCTACTATTGCCAAAAGCATCGAAGCTGAATCCAGTTTTTTCCCTCTGTAAAGTCCAGCTACAATACCTATACTAACTCCCACAACAAAGGCAATTATTGTCGCTAATAATCCCAGGATCAAAGATTTCGGAAAATGTGTTTTTATCATTTTATTTACACTTCTTCCTCTTACTTTCATGGAAAGACCCAAGTCACCTTTGGCCAAGCTGCTCATATAGTACCTATACTGAACCATCAAAGGCTTGTCCAAATGGTATTTCTCCAAAAGTTTTTCCTTTACTTTTGGTGGTATTTTTTTCTCGCTTACAAACGGGTCCCCAGGTAGCATATGCATCAAAAAAAAGGTTATACTTGCTATTATCCATAATGTTAAAAATCCATAAATTAATTTTTTACATATATACCTTAACATCTTTTCCCCTCTTTTCAAAAAATATTAAGCGTCCAGCAACATAAAAAGTTTAAAAAGGCTACTATTATAATAGTAGCCTCAAGTTAATTATTTTACTTCTGCAAAGTCATAAATCGTATCCGAACCGATAGCTCTGAATACCACTCCTTTTACATTAGGTTTTACAAGAGCGTTTCTGTTCCTGAAGAATGTTGGTACTATCGGAAATTCCGTAAGAAGAATTTCTTCCGCTTTTGCCATTGCGTCCATTCTTTCATCTTGGTCAAAACTATTGTAAGCAAGTTCAATCAGCCTGTCGTATTCGGCATTTGACCAGCTTGAATGGTTGTGTCCTCCATCAGTTACCCAAAGATCCAGGTATGTCATAGGGTCATTGTAGTCCGGCCCCCATCCAGCCATTCCAATCTGAAAATCTTTGGAAGTCATTTTTTGAAGTCTTATCTGAAAAGTAACTGGTTCCAGTTTAACATTTATTCCAAGCTTTTTGCTCAACTGTTCTTGATAGTACTGTCCCTCTTTTTGTCCCGCATCAGTATTATCAATTAATATTGTTACTTCTACTGCTCCTTTATGCCCTATTTCAGAAAGACCTTCCAAAAGAAGCTTTTTCGCTTTCTCTGTATTTCCATCTTCAAAAACTTCAACTCCGTAATCCTCTCTGAAAGTTTTGTTTTTACCTGGAAATCCTATCGGTACAAAAGAAGTTGCCGCTTGAGAACCATCTTTCCTGATTTTACCAACCAACATCTCTCTGTCTATTGCAAGTGCGAAAGCCTCTCTTATTTTTCTGTTTGAAAACAATTTATCCTTTGTATTAAATTCAAAATAAAATACCGAACCGTCACTGTACGTATTGAGCTCTGGGCTCCCGATATAATCTGGAAGGTTATCACCAGAAATTCTAGTTATATCCAGTTCATTATTTAAATACATATTCAAAGCTGTATTCGAATCATTTATCATAATCATTTCTATTTCTTCTATTTTAAATGCATCTTTATTCCAATAATTTGGATTTTTCTTAATTATTATTTTACTTCCATGCTCCCAGGTATCTATTACGTAGGGACCGTTATAAATCATGTTCTCTTTTTCTAATGCATACTCATCCCCTACTTCATTATAATACTTTTCGTTCAAAGGATAGTAAGTTGGGAAACTCAACAAAGAAGCAAAATATGCTGCTGGTCTTTCCAATTCAACCTGAAGAGTATAATCATCTATTGCCTTGATTCCGACTTTTGAAAAATCACTCATCTCTCCCATATTATAAGCGGCTGCATTTTTTATATAATAGAGTATATAGGAATATTCCGCTGCTGTTTCAGGGTCCAGGGCCCTCTTCCACGCAAAAGCAAAATCATTAGCTGTTACAGGCTCTCCGTTAGACCATTTTGCATCTTTTCTCAATTTAAACGTCCAAACTTTTCCTTCGACTTCCCAAGATTCTGCCACTCCCGGGATAACATTTCCTTCTTTGTCCTGTCTGGTAAGCCCCTCAAATACATTTCCATCAACCTGTATAGCCACAGCATCAGTAGTAAGCTGTGGGTCCAAGCTTCCAGGCTCGTCCGGTATTCCAACTCTTAAAACTTTTTTTACTTCTTCTTTATCTGCTGTTTTTTTATCTCCACAGGCAGAAAAAAAGACACCCATTACAAGAAGTACCACTAAAAATTTCATACTTTTCACGTAGTCTACCTCACTTTCGTTATTTTTAAATTTTCAGATTTCTAGAAGATTAAAAAAAATTAAATTTATTATAGCATCAACATCATCATCTTGCAAATTTATCACTCAGGCTCTGATATCAATTTTTATATACCAGGTTTTTTTACAGCAAACTGTTCATTTTTCCTTTTTTTTACTTTCATACTCAATAATATTTAATCTTTATATTTTTACAGTACAACATCCAACTATAACTGTTACAAAATAACTGCATAAAATTCAAAATTATATGTACGGCTAAGTTTTAATCCACGAAATAATAAAATAAAAAAACAATAGGTCAAAACAAAAAAAGTTATTATAATAAAAAAACAGCCATAAGGCTGTTTGAAATCGATGGTGCGGAGGGAGAGACTTGAACTCTCACGTCAAAGACACTAGATCCTAAGTCTAGCGCGTCTGCCAATTCCGCCACCCCCGCTAATGGTGCGCCATACAGGATTTGAACCTGTGACAACTCGATTAAAAGTCGAGTGCTCTACCAACTGAGCTAATGGCGCTTTTTTTTATGGGGTGACCGACGGGATTTGAACCCGCGACAACCAGTGCCACAAACTGGCGCTCTACCCCTGAACTACGGTCACCATATGTAAGATTTGTTAAATGGCGTGCCTGAAGAGATTCGAACTCCTGACCCACGCCTTAGAAGGGCGTTGCTCTATCCAGCTGAGCTACAGGCACATTTGGAGCGGGAAACGAGGGTCGAACTCGCGACATTCAGCTTGGAAGGCTGACGCTCTACCAACTGAGCTATTCCCGCAAATGGTCGGAACAGCAGGATTTGAACCTGCGACCCCCTGCTCCCAAGGCAGGTGCGCTACCGGGCTGCGCTATGTTCCGTTTTTTTCAGAAGTCTTGTCCTTCAAGACGAGATAGATAATACCACGTCTACATTTTTTTGTCAACAACTTTTTTTGCATATTTTTTAAAATTTATATAATCTCATCTGATAATATATCCAGATCACCATTCAAACCATTGATTTTATTAAACTTTCTCACATTTGTCTCTTTAAAAAAAATTTATAAATATACTCAAATAAAAAAAATCAAAACTTGTAATAATTCAGGTAATTTATATAAGTTAATAATAAATTTAATAGTTTTTCTAATAAAAAAAACATATTTCTCACAATAATCCTCGTAAATATTTCTATATTTAACCTAAGTTGCTACCTGTATTTAAAACAAAATATGGATTTGTTATACTTTCTTTGCTTGTCCAAAGAAAAGACACCCATAAGATTAATGAAGCTTGTAAAAATAAATTTTACAAGGACTAAAAAATATACTCGCTTTACTCGTTATTTTTTAAGTCAACTAACTTTCTATTGAAATATAGTCAGAGAGCCTCCTTATTTCAATGAAAGTGGATTTCAGCAGATGGTTTCTTAAACGTAATTTTTTAAAGGGTTTCGATTAAAATGCTCTGTAAGTTAGTTTTTCTAGCTTCTTTACGCTTATTTTTCACAGGCCTTGATTTTTGGTTATATCATACCTGTAGGGTGCTTTTTATCAAGAAAAAGTAATAGATTTCGAGAAATTCAGTAATTTATTGCAATAATTTCAAGCATCATCTTGAGTTATTTAATATTAAAAATTCTTAGGCAAATCATTATTTTAAATATAATTTAACCTTTTTTCAAAACTTATGCTGTCTAAAAAAAGACAACTGATGTCTTTTTCTTTAATTTTTTATGCCATAAAAAATACTTAAAATTAACTCTATAGACTTTAATAGAAACACTTCTCTTAATGACAAATATTTTTAAAATCGATTTTAAACTGCTTTATTTCAAATTTAACGAATTTGTTGAAGTAAAACATATGCAGACGACATTCCCAAAAGTGGTCTTTAAAAATAAATCTGAAACAGAATACAAATATAAACATAAAAATATATATAAAAAAAGAGGGGATTATCCCCTCTTTAATACTTTCAAATATTATTTATTAGATATAGAATCTACACCCGGTAATACTTTACCTTCTAGGTATTCTAAAGAAGCTCCCCCACCTGTAGAGATATGAGTGAATTTTTCTGCAAATCCTAATTGGATAGCAGCTGTAGCAGAGTCTCCTCCACCGATGATAGTTGTCGCACCTTCTAAGTTTGCGATAGCTTCACAAACTCCGATAGTTCCTTTAGCGAAAGCTTCCATTTCAAAAACTCCCATAGGTCCGTTCCAAACTACAGTTTTAGCTCCTTCTAAAGTTTTAGTGAATAATTCCACTGAAGCAGCTCCAATGTCTAGTCCCATTTCATCTGCTGCAACTCCATCTACAGAAACTGTTCTGTGCTCAGCATCAGCTGCGAACTCTTTAGCAGCTATTGTGTCGATAGGAAGTACTAATTTGTCTCCAGCTTTCTCCATTAACTCTTTAGCTAATCCTAACCTGTCCTCTTCGCATAAAGATTTCCCTATGCTTAATCCTTTTGCTTTTAGGAAAGTAAACATCATTCCTCCACCAACAATGATTTTGTCTGCTTTTGGAATTAAGTTTTCTATTACAGCAATTTTATCTGAAACTTTAGCTCCACCTAAGATAGCCACTAAAGGTCTTTCAGGGTTGTCTACGGCTCCACCAATGAATTTGATCTCTTTTTCCATTAAGAATCCTGCAGCTGATTCTGCGATGTTAGAAGCGATTCCTACGTTAGAAGCATGAGCTCTGTGAGCTGTTCCGAATGCATCGTTAACAAATACATCTCCTAAAGATGCCCAGTATTTTCCTAATTCAGGGTCGTTTTTAGATTCTTTTTTTCCGTCGATGTCTTCAAATCTAGTGTTTTCGAACATCAGGATTTCTCCGTCTTTTAATTCAGCAACAGCTTTTTCTAACTCTTCCCCTCTTGTAGCTGCTACGAATTTAACTTCTTGACCTAATACTTCTGCCAATCTAGCTGCCACTGGTGCTAATGACTTAGAAGCTTTATCTTCCTCTGTTTTTACTCTTCCTAAGTGAGAGAATGCTATAACTTTCCCACCGTTTTCTAATACGTATTTGATACTAGGTACTGCTGCAACTATTCTATTGTCGTTAGTTATTTTACCGTCCTTCATTGGAACGTTGAAATCAACCCTCATTAATACCTTTTTACCTTTTACATCTAAATCTGTAACGATTTTTTTTGCCATTTGGCTCCCTCCTGATTTGTGAAAATTTTTAAAAATAGCGGAACCCGAAAGTTCCGCTATTTTATTTATTATTTAATTAATATCCAAATTTAATTATTTAGAAATTTCAACGAATTTTTTACAAGTTCTTACTAATTGAGCTGTGTAAGACATTTCGTTGTCGTACCAAGTTAAGATTTTTACTAACTGTTTTCCATCAACAGTCATTACTTTTGTACATCCAGCATCAAATAATGATCCGTACTTGATTCCGATAGTATCAGATGAAACGATTGGATCTTCTGTGTATCCTAAAGTTTCGTTAGCTGCTGCTTTGATAGCTGCATTCACTTCTTCAGCAGTTACAGTTTTATCTAATTCTACTACTAAGTCTACACAAGAACCAGTTACAGTTGGAACTCTTACTGCTCCACCGTCTAGTTTACCATTTAATGATGGTAAAACTTTTCCTACTGCTACAGCTGCTCCTGTTGCAGTTGGTACCATGTTAGCTGCTGCTGCTCTACCTCTTCTAGCAGAGATTGGTTTTGGATGTGGTCCGTCTAATGTATTTTGGTCGTTAGTGTAAGCGTGGATAGTAGTCATGAATCCTTTTACTAGTCCGAAGCTGTCATCTAAAACTTTAGCAACTGGTGCTAAACAGTTAGTTGTACAAGAAGCTCCTGAGATAACTGTTTCTGTACCGTCTAATACATCGTCGTTTACGTTGAATACTACAGTTTTAAGGTCACCTGAAGCTGGTGCAGAGATAACTACTTTTTTAGCTCCTGCATCGATGTGAGCTTGAGATTTTTCTTTAGAAACATAGAAACCTGTACATTCTAATACAACGTCTACTCCTAAGTCTCCCCAAGGTAAGTCTTTAGCATCTCTTTCTGCGTAGATTTTTATTTCTTTACCGTCTACTTTGATTCCTTCAGCTGTAGCTTCTACAGAGTCAGTTTTGTATCTTCCTTGAGCTGTATCATATTTTAGTAAGTAAGCTAGAGTTTCTGCGTCTGTTAAATCGTTGATTGCTACGATTTCAAACTCAGGTGAATCAAACATTAATCTGAACGCTAGTCTTCCGATTCTTCCGAATCCATTAATTGCAACTTTAACTGCCATTTAAAAATACCTCCTAGTTTTTTTAAGTAATATATTAAATAACTTAATTTACATAATTCAGTTTCCACAAATAAAAAATTTCACATTATAAATATATCGTAATTTCTATTTTTTGTCAACAGTTTTTGAACTTCTCAAAATGAAATTAGAACTTGCTAAAAAAGCTTTTCATATCTTTTGGAAGCTCAATTTCTATAATCTGTTCCTTTTTGCTCCCTGGATTTTCAAAGATAAATTTATAAGAATGTAACAGCTGCCTTTTAGCTCTTTCGTCTTTACCACCATAAAGCTCATCTCCTAATATCGGATGTCCCATGGAAGCTAAATGTACTCTTATCTGATGTGTCCTGCCTGTAAAAAGTTCCAATTCAAGAAGACTCAGATCTTCTTCTATGTCCCTTTCAATTACACGCACACGGGTTTTCGCCTCTTGTCCCCCATCTTCTACCGAAAGGATCTCTCTTCTCAGGCTATCCCCTACTCTTCCAATTGAAGACTCTATGAAAAATTCTTGCTCTTCCACTATCCCTTTTACCACAGCCATATAAAACTTTTTAGTCTCAACTTTTTCCTGTAGATAGGCCTGTGAAAAGGCATTTTTCGTCACCACTATCAGCCCGCTGGTGTTCATGTCCAACCTGTTGTAAAACCTCGGAACCATCCTCTTGCCCATACTCTTTTCAAAGTGGTGTACTACCCCATGTGCCAGAGTTTTATCCACCTTTTTCAATGTAGGATGAGTTATCAAAAACGGCTCTTTATCTATTATCAGCAGATCATTATCCTCGTATACTATTTTAAGGTCCATCTCAATAGGCTCTATATTGGTTCCCTTTTCATTTTCGTATACCACAAGCCTGCTAAACTGTCTCAATTTCTTAGTCGGTTTAACTCTTTTTTTGTCCAAAATAAGTTTAAGATTTCTGATACTTCTGCCAGAATACCCCTCTACATCCTTTAAATACTGGGATACAGTGTAGCCTTTATACTGTTTAGGTATTATAAATTTCCTCATATTCACCCTTTTTAAAACTTTATTTACTGCATATAAATTTTAGCAAATTGATTTTTTTTTGTCAATTCTAAAGTCTTAAGTTGAATATTTGTTAAAAAAAATTAATTCTTTAAAAATTATAATTTAATAAAACTCTCGATTATATAATACTACTATTAAAAATTTTAATAGTAGTGAATTTATTCACTTTTGATAGCCTCTAAAATATATTAATTATTACTAAAAAATTGTTTTTTATAATAGATTTATGTTCTTATTTACCGATATATGCAGTTACCTCTATCTCAACCTTTACATCTTTTGGCAGCCTAGCTACCTCTACACAAGCTCTTGCTGGTTTTGATTCAGAAAAATACTTTTCATAAACTTCATTTATTTTTCCAAAATCATCCATATTCTTTATAAACACAGAAGCTTTTACCACGTCGTCAAATGAAGCACCAGCCTCTTTTAATATAGCTCCGACATTCTCCAAAGCCTGTTTTGTTTGTTCCTGAACGTCTTCTGAAACTAAAGTCATTGTTTCTGGTACATAAGGTATTTGTCCTGATACGAATAAATAATCGCCGGCAAGGACCGCTTGAGAATAAGGTCCTAAAGCTGCAGGTGCTTTTTCAGTTTCTATTATTTTCTTCATTGAATTAAATCCCCCATCTTTAAATTTTATCTAACCATATCATAATATCACAAATATCTATATTTTCTATTAAAACGAAATAAAAAAGGTCTGCAGTTCATAGACTGCAGACCTAAAAATTAATCTCTTTTTTCTATTACTTCCATCTCTATTGCGCTGAACTTACATTTGTCGTAGCACAGTCCGCAACCGATACATTTTTCAGGGTCAACTTTATGCTTTTGTTTTACCTCTCCCTCTATTGCATCTACAGGGCACACTCTCGCACAAGCTGTACATCCGATACATTTTTCTTCGATTACTTTTGCTTTTTTAACCTCTTTGATCTGGCTTTCAATTGCATTTGTAGGACATTTGATTGCACACAGTCCACACTTTATACAAGTTTCAGGGTCTATCACAGCTAAGTTGTTGTTTACGTGGACAGCTTTACCTTCTACAGGACATACTCTTTCACACATTCCACAACCTATACATGCAACGTCGCATGATTTTCTAGAAACTGCTCCCTTATCTTTTGAAGAACACATTACCGTTACAGGCTGACTTTGAGGAGTCATTTTTATTACGTGTTTAGGACAAGCCTTAACACATTTCTCACAAGAGATACATTTATCCTCATCTATTACAGCTATTCCCTTGTCGTTGATAGTGATCGCATCTACAGGACATTCTCTAGCACAGTCTCCGTAACCAAGACATCCGTAGAAGCATGATTTATCTCCAGAAAAATAAAGTATCGCTGTAGCACATGTTTTAAGTTCTGCGTCGTACTCGTATGTTTTTCTAGTCTTGCTGTTGTCACCTTGACATCTTACTCTAGCTACTATTTTATCTCCAGCTTCTGCTCCGCCTTCCATACCCATGATTTCAGCGATTGCGTTTACTGTTTCAGACCCACCCGGGGCACATGCTGTTATCTCAGCACCAGCTTCTGCAATAGCTTCTGCGTATCCGCTACATCCAGGGTATCCACAGGCACCACAGTTTGCTCCTGGAAGTATTTCCATAATCCTTTCAACGTAAGGATTTACTTCTACCTCAAATTTTTTAGAGGCAAAGGCTAGGAACATCCCCATAACAAGGCCTATTCCTCCAAGAACGATAATTGGAATTAATATTTCCATGGTTTTCCTCCCTTTAATTTCAGTGAATAAGTCACTCTACTCTATAATTCGACTATATTTTCATACCGCTGAATCCCATAAATGCCATTGCAAGAAGTCCTGCACTTATAAATGCAATTGCCACTCCTTGGAATGCTTTAGGAACATCAGCATACTCAAGTCTCTCTCTGACACCCGCTAGAAGGATTAGAGCCATTGTAAATCCTACTGCAGCTGCAAATCCGTTAACAGTTGTCTCTATGAAATTGTATTTTTCTTGAATGTTTAGTATTGCTGCCCCTAGAACCGCACAGTTTGTTGTGATAAGAGGTAGGAAAACCCCTAGAGCTTTGTATAGGTTTGGAGACATTTTTCTAACAACCATCTCTACGAACTGAACAAGTGAAGCTATTATAAGTATGAAAGAGATTGTTTGCAGGTACTCCAGGTTAAACGGCACCAACAAGTAGTAGTATATCACCCATGTAACAGCAGATGCTAATGTCATAACGAAAGTTACGGCCATCCCCATCCCTATAGATGACTCTATCTTTTTAGAAACTCCCATAAATGGACAGATTCCTAAGAATTTAGCAAAGATAAAGTTGTTTATGAATATAGATCCAATAATTATCGCAAAAAGATTTCCTAAATCCAATCTCTACACCTCCTTAAGTTTCTTTTTACTCTTATGATGATTCACAAAAGCTATCATACAACCAAGAGTTAAGAATGCTCCTGGAGGCAGTATAAATAAAAGTGCAGGTTCAACTGATGCTGGTAGGAAAGATAATCCAAAGATTGATCCGTTACCTAATATTTCTCTTATCCCACCAAGTAGTGTTAGAGCAAGTGTAAATCCTAGTCCTATTCCTACTCCATCTAAAACCGAAAGTACTATATTGTTTTTAGAAGCAAAACTTTCCGCCCTTCCAAGTACGATACAGTTAACAACTATAAGAGGTATGAACAGTCCCAGTACCTTGTGTATATCAGGTACATAAGCTTTCATAAGCATATCAACAAGTGTAACCAAACTCGCAATTACCATTATGTAAGCAGGTATTCTTATTTTATCAGGTATACCCTTTTTAACAGCCGATATGATTGCATTTGAGCATATTAAAACTGCCATAGTAGCAAGACCCATTGCCATACCGTTTATAGCGGAACTTGTAACACCCAGTGTAGGACAAAGTCCTAGCAGTAGTACAAGTACAGGGTTTTCTTT
The DNA here is from genome assembly GCA_963668015.2 of uncultured Ilyobacter sp. Lineage (GTDB taxonomy): Bacteria > Fusobacteriota > Fusobacteriia > Fusobacteriales > Fusobacteriaceae > Ilyobacter_A. Next base: position 191,292 of record CAXXCR010000009.1, read on the forward strand.
GAATATTCCTTTAGTCAGCTCGTTCATGTATCTATTTTTTTCCATTATTTAGCCACCCCCGTTTTGAAGGCATTTAAAGTTTTTATAGTTCCAGTGTGCACAGCTTGTGGAGAGATTGTAGCCCCTGCAAAAGCGTCCACTGCCTTATTAAATTCATAAGAAACGTCTCTTCCTACCCACATAGCCTGCCAGTCAGCGTTTAGTATTTTAGCTCCCAGACCAGGAGTTTCAACAGATGAAAGAACGTTTAGTCCAGTAATAACACCGTCAGCGTCAAGACCAAGCATAAAAGCTATATCTCCAGCGTATCCAGCACTTACTACTTTTACAACGTATCCTACTTTTTCTTCTCCGTCTCCGTATCCAGGTACGAATTCCAATCCGTCTACAGCTACTTTTTCATCCTCGTTGAATGAGTTTGCAGCAGGTAAAACTTGTTTTCTAGCGTTTGTTTCTGTCTCTTTTTCCAGCATCGCTATAACAGGTGCTGTCATTTTGTTGGCTCCTGCAAGTATTCCTGCAGACACAGCCGCTATTACTAGAAGTACGATACCATAATGCACTAATCTCTTAAACATTATGCCTTCACCTCCCCGAATTTTTTCGGTTTAGTGTATTTATTGATAACTGGTGTAACACCGTTCATTATTAGAATAGAGTACGCCATACCTTCAGGGTATCCACCTTTTATCCTTATAACTGCTACAAGGATACCGATACCTAACGAGTAGATTATTTTTCCTTTTCTTGTAAATGGACTAGTAACCATATCCGTTGCCATGAAGAAAGCTCCTAAGAAAAGTCCTCCTGAAAGTATATGAAGTACAGGATTTTGTCCAGCTATTGCAGTAAGTACGAATACTGTACCTATGATAACTGTAGGAACAACCCAGTCAACTTGTTTTCTTATGATAAGGTAAACTCCACCTATTAAAAGCGCAAGCGCAGATGTTTCCCCAAGAGATCCACCCATGTTTCCTATCAAAGACTGTACATATGGATTCCCGTCTCCTATAAGCATAACGTCCATTCCCCTTTTCATAGCGTCAAGGACAGTCGCTCCTGCTGATCCGTCATACCCGGTCCAAGTAGTTACAGCCACAGGCCAAGATGCTGTTAAGAAAGCTCTTCCAACAAGTGCAGGGTTGAATATATTGTGTCCAAGCCCTCCGAAAAGCATTTTTCCTAAAACAACAGAAACCATTGAACCTATTGCAACATAAGCATAAGGAACTGTAACAGGTATAACAAAGGCAAAAAGTATACCGGTTATTACCGCACTACCGTCAAATATTTCAAATTCTCTTCCCATTATCTTTTGACAGACACCTTCACTCAGCATAGCTACTATAACCGAAAGAAGTGTAACTGTGATAGCTCTAATTCCAAAAACGTAGAAAGCTACTATTAGAGCTGGTAAGAGAGCAATTACTACATCGTACATTACTCTTTCAACTGTTTCGCTCGTTCTAATATGTGGCGAAGCACCTACTTTATACATATTTTCCTCCTTAATTTAAATCCGTCTCATTTTGAGTTTTCAGCTAGCTATTTTTTCATAGATCTTAGTTTAGCTTTTCCAACTTTTATAGCTTCTGTTAATGGTCTGTTTGCAGGACATACAAACGCACAAGTTCCGCACTCTATACAGTCCATTAGGTAGTATTCTTGCATATCTTCCCACTGCTCGAATTTCGCAAGCTTAGCGTACATTAGAGGTACAAGGTTCATCGGACAGGCATCTACACATTTACCGCAGCTTATACAAGCTTTAGCTTTGTATGGTTTTGTCTCTGCTTTTGTAAGTGCAAGGATTCCTGAAGTACCTTTGATTACTGAGACCTCTTCTGTATGTTGGCTAAGACCCATCATAGGTCCACCCATAACTATTTTTTCAACTTTTTCTCTCTCAATACCAGCAGACTCTAAGATTTCTTTAAATTGAGTTCCTATTACCACTTTTAAGTTTTTAGGTTCTTTTACACCTTCTCCAGAAACAGTTAAAACTTTTTCTATTAAAGGGATACCCTCTACAACTGCATTGTATACCGAAAGTGCTGTAGCTGTATTTTGAACAACAACTCCTACTTCAGCAGGTAGTTTTCCTGACGGTACATCTCTATCTAGTACGGCTTTTATAAGTTGTTTTTCTCCCCCTTGAGGATACTTAGTTTGAAGTGGAGCAACTTCTATAGTTGTCCCTTCGCAGGCTTTTTGCATTTTTTCAATTGCTTCAATTTTGTTGTTTTCTATACCAACATATGCTTTTTCTATACCTAAAACCTGAAGTAAAACTTTTATACCTTCAACCATTTTTTCAGTTTGCTCTAACATTAGTCTGTTATCAGCATTTAGATATGGCTCACACTCTGCTCCGTTTAATAGAAGTGCATCTATTTTCTTGTCTGCAGGCGGATTAAGTTTGATATGTGTAGGGAACGTAGCCCCTCCTTGTCCAACTATACCTTTTGATCTAATTATGTCTAGTAGCTCTTTTTTGCTGGCACTTTTGTAGTCAACGATTTTTTCATTTAAAACTTCTTGATCCCATTCATCTTGGAAGTCGTTTTCAATAACTACAGTTGTTACCCTACCGTTAACTGCATAAGGCATAACTTCTAGTTTTTTTACAGTTCCACTTACTGATGAGTGAATCGGTGAAGATAAAAATGCTGTACTGTCGGCAATTTTTTGCCCTTTTAACACCCTATCTCCAACTTTAACAACAGGTTCTAAAGGCGCACCTATGTGCTGCAACACCGGAATATATACCATTTTTGGTGCTGGAAAAATCTCGATAGATTTACCTTCTGTCACCTCTTTGTTTTCAGGCGGATGTATTCCACCTTTAAATGTAAATAGCTCCATTCTTAAACACCCCTTGTAAAGTATTAGTTAATTACTTTATTATAATCAATATATATTTTAACATAACGTACAGGTAAACTCAATATTTTTTTAGTGTGAATTTTTTATTTTTATAAGTGTTTTTGGTCACTTTATGTTCTTTTAATGTTTTTTTTGTTTCTTTAGCGTAATGAAATGTTCTGAAATTTAAAGTTTATTTTAAACACATCTATTTTCAGTTTAAGAAATTCAAGGTGTTTAGGTCTGTATAGTTTCATTTTACACATTTTTTTTGGAATTAATTCAAATAAATATATACGTAGCTTGTTATTTTTTTCTTTTTTTTTTATTTGATTAAAGTTTTTTTAACTAAAAACGCACACATCCATAAATTATGAACATGTGCGTCCTGCTATTTCCTGTTAAATTTTTCTATTACCCTATCTATGCTCTTAGCTGTTATTATAGATTTAGAAGCCTTGCAGGCTTTTTCTACCAGTTCGTCTGCAAGCTCTCTTTCCTCTTTAGAAAATTTTCCTAATACAAAATTAACTGTTTCCTCTCTGCTTTTTGCTTTACCTATTCCGCATTTTATCCTTATAAACTCCCCACCTAGATGAGATATTATTGATTTTATCCCGTTATGCCCTCCTGCACTTCCTTTTTTCTTTATTTTCAACCTGCCAAGGTCTAAGTCCATATCGTCATACACTACAACAAGATCTTCTACAGGATCTATTTTATAAAACTTTATAACTTCAGCTATAGAGTTCCCACTCAGGTTCATATAGGTTTGAGGCTTCAAAAGTAAAACCTTATCCTCTTTTACATAAGCTTCTCCAACAAGCCCTTGAAACTTTTCTCTGAAATTTGATATTTCCAATTCTTCTGCCAAGGCATCAATTACCTCAAAGCCTATATTATGTCTGGTTTTTTCATATTTATCACCGGGATTTCCAAGCCCAACTATCAATTTCATTATAACCTCCAAATAACTTTTTCATCTAATATACCATAAAATTCAACTTTCAAAAACCTGATCTAAGACAACTTGCTATTTAAAATTATGTAATAAATTACTGAATTTCTGCACTTTCTTTGCCTGTCCAAAGAAAGTACCAAAGAAAAGACACCCATAAAAAATTCCTAAAACCACTTCTAAACTAACTTTCTATCGAAATATAGTCGGCAAGCCTCCTTATTTCAATGAAAGTGGATTTCAGAAGGTGATTTTTAAATGTAATTTTTTAAATGGGTTTAGATTCAAATACTTTAAACGCTATTATTTCTAAGCTTTTCGGCCATTGAAAACATCAGCGTTAAGAAAGATCGAAGAGAATCCGTAGAAACAAATCGACTGTTTGAACGAAGTGAGTTTCGATTTTTTCTAGGATTTTCGAGATATTTTAGCTGATTTTTCACAGGTCTTGATTTTTGGTTACTTTTTATCAAGAAAAAGTAACAGGTTCTCATAAATTCAATAATTTAAAGACATATAAAAACTCTAGTATTAATTCAATTTTAGAACATTGTTCAGAATACATTACCAAAAACTTTCCCCTAAATATGTACACGAACAATAATAAAATTATTTTTTATAAGCTTTCTCAATTTTTAAATTTAAAATAACCTTCTGTCATTAGAAAAAAATCCCACGGGAATATCCCGTGGGACTTAAAATTACTGTCTTATCTCTCCACTGTACTTTTTACTGATAATTCCCAATATCTTCTCTATTGTTTTATTTACCTCTTCTTCTGCAAGTGTTCCCTTATCAGATCTCATAATAATATTCATAGCCACAGATTTTTTACCTGCTTCTATTCTTTCACCCTGATAAATATCAAAAAGCTCAACGTTTTCAATTATATTGGATGACTTATTAATATCTGTAAGCATATTTCCAACAAGCACATCTGAATCTAAAACAACTGCAAGGTCTCTTGTAACAGCAGGGAATTTAACTATTTTTTCATATTTGATCTTATTTTTTGCATACCTTAATATTTTAACAAGATCTAGCTCAGCTACATAAACCCTTTCCTTATCTATCTCCATAGCCTCTGCTACATCTGGATGTATCTCTCCAAAGCTACCGATTACATCTCTTCCGACGCATACCTCTGCGGCTCTTCCCGGATGGAAAGCTTTACTTGAGCTTCTATTCAACTGGTATCTAGACATCCCCATTATTTCAAGGAATGACTCCACATACCCCTTTAGATCATAAAAATCATATGATTCAGGTTTAGGGCTCCAAAGGTATCTGTTTGTTCTTCCTCCAAGCGCTATTACCACCTTTAATTCTTCGTTTGCCAGTTCTTCTGCAGGACTGAAAGTTCTGCTTACTTCAAACATTTTCAAGTCAAATATATTTCTATTAAAGTTATCCCTTACATTTGTAAGTATACTGTAAATAAGAGTAGGCCTCATAACAACCATCTCTTCGTTTATTGGATTTTTTATTCTTATAACTTCTGATTCAAGCTTGACTTTCTCCAAAGCATTCTCCGGAATAAAGCTGTAGTTTATAACTTCTTGAAGACCCAATTCTACAAGTGAATTCTTTGCGGAATCCACAGCTGTAGTTTCTGCATCTTTTTTACCCGGCCTTATACTCTCCTCAGGCATCTTGTCTTCTATATTATCAAAACCATACATCCTTATAACTTCTTCATAAAGATCTGCAGTTCTTATAAGGTCCTCTCTGTATGAAGGTGGAGTCACTGTAAGTGTATTTTCTCCAAAGCTTTTTACTTCAAGCTCTAAATTTGTGAAAATCTTTCCAACCTCTTCAATCTCAAGATCCTTTCCTATAAACTTATTAAGTTTTTCAATGTTTATATTTATCTCTGTCTTTTCAGGTTTTTCAACATTTACGCTTTCTATGTCCGAAAGTACAGATCCGCCTGCTATTTCCTGCACCAGATATGCAGCTCTAGTAATAACAGTTTCTGCATTTTCCCTGTCTACTCCTCTTTCAAACCTATAAGAAGCCTCAGATGAAAGTCCCATAGCTTTAGAAGTTCTTCTGATATTTTCAGGTGTGAAGTATGCAACTTCCAGAAGAACATCAGTTGTCTCATTGTCGACCTCTGTATTTTCACAACCCATTATCCCGGCAATTCCAACAGCCTTAGATTCATCTGCTATAACCAACTCTTGCTTGTTAAGCTCCCTCTCTACACCGTCAAGTGTTACTAGCTTTTCACCATCTTTTGCAGCTCTTACAATTATCTTTTTACCTTCCAGCTTTTTCATGTCATAGGCATGCATCGGCTGGTTATACTCCATCATAATATAGTTTGTGATGTCAACCACATTATTTATAGGTCTTATCCCAACAGCTTGAAGCCTTCTTTTTATCCATTCAGGGGATTCCCCTATTTTTACATCCCTTACCACTTTGGCAGTAAATTTTTTACATCTGTTCTTGTCCTCTATCTCAACATGGATATTATCAAAAACACTCTCCGTTACCTCGTTAAGGCTTACCGCAGGATATTTTACCTTTCTGCCATAGTAAGCTGCAACCTCACGTGCTATACCAATATGAGACAGGCAGTCAGGCCTGTTTGGAGTGATTTCAAGTTCGAAAATCACATCATTTTGCTCTAAATACTCCTTTATATCTTTTCCTACAGGAGCATCTTCAGGAAGTATTATTATCCCCTCGTGAGATTCCCCGATACCTAGCTCTTTTTCAGAGCAAAGCATTCCATGAGACTCGACTCCCCTTATTTTTGTTTTCTTAATTTTAAAGTCTCCAGGAAGTACAGCTCCCAATTTTGCTACAACTATCTTGTCCCCAAGCTTGTGGTTTGGAGCACCGCATACGATCTGAAGCAGCTCCTCTTCACCGGCATCTACTTTTAAAAGCGTCAGCTTTTCTGCATCTGGATGTTTCCCGTATTCCTCGATTTTTCCTACAACTATATTATCTAAGTGTTCTCCCTGAACCTCTATAGCTTCAACTTCCTGTCCGATCATAGTCAGAGCATTTTCCAGCTCCTTTATGTCCTCGTTTATATCAACATATTCCTTTAACCAATCCAATGATATAAGCATTTTTCCCTCCAAGATTTTTAAGTGTTTTGTGATTTTACTGTTTAATTAAATGACAGTTTCCGCGAACATTCCCAATTATTTTTATTTAAATTGTCTCAGGAACCTCATGTCATTCTCAAAAAATGCCCTCAGGTCGTCTATCCCATGTCTAAGCATCGTTATTCTTTCTATACCCATACCGAAAGCAAATCCGACATATTTTTCAGAATCATATCCTGCAGCTTTTAAAACCTCAGGGTCAACCATTCCACACCCCATTATTTCCAGCCATCCGCTGTCTTTACATAATCTGCATCCTTTACCTTTACACAAAACACACTGCACATCCATCTCAGCAGAAGGTTCTGTAAACGGGAAGAAATGCGGTCTAAACCTAACTTCTGTGTCTCCGAAAACTTTTTTTACAAATTGCGTAAGAATAGCCTTTAGATTGGCAAAAGAGATATTATCTCCAATCATAAGCCCTTCCATTTGATGGAACATAGGAGTATGTGACACATCATAATCCGATCTGTAAACCTTTCCGGGACATACCATTCTAAATGGAGGTTTATTCTCTTTCATATATCTTATTTGTACCGGTGAAGTGTGAGTTCTAAGAACAACATTTTCATCTATATAAAAAGTATCCTGTAAATCTCTTGAAGGGTGTGACTCCGGTATGTTAAGGGCGTCAAAGTTATACTCAACATTTTCTATCTCAGGTCCCTCTGCCACATCAAATCCCATTTCTATAAATATATTCTTTAAGAAGTTTCTTGTCTCGGTTATCGGGTGTAGTCTTCCAACTCCTGTTTTTCTTCCAGGAAGAGTTATATCTATTACCTCTCCTTCAAGTCTTTCATTCTTTTCTTTTTCTTTCAGCTCGGTAAATTTTTTATCCAATGACTTGTTTATCGAGTCTCTTACCTCGTTTACCAGCTGCCCCATAGCAGGTCTTTCCTCTTTTGAAAGGTCTCTCATACCTTTCATTATTTCTGTAAGCTCACCTTTTTTACCAACTAATTTTATTCTTAGTTCGTCCAATTCTTTCAAAGTTGCTGCGCACAATATCTGCTCTTCTGCTCTGTTTTTCAGAGCTTCTATCCTGTCCCTCATTATTCCTCCTAGCATCTATTCTAATTTTTATTTTGTAACAAATTTTTATGATAAAACTCTATGCCACTTTCCCCTATATCGATCACTCCATAGCACCCGTCTTTGGCAGCTCCAGGATTAAAAATATGAACTCCATCTTCTAACTCCAAGCAAGGTATATGAGTGTGCCCAAATACAACCACGTCCACTCCGTTATCTATGGCCTCTTTTTTTAGGGCTTCATAGCTGCTTTTTACCCCGTATAGGTGTCCATGTGTCAGCATAAACTTGTATCCGTTTAGATCAAATCTCAACACATCCTCTGTACACCTGTCGAAGTAATCACAGTTTCCCCTCACTATATAATACTCTGCTCGCTCCTTAACATATGAAAGCTCTTCCAGATCCTTGCTATGATCTCCTGCACCAAAAACTACATCCGGTCTTTCAGCCTCAAATATGTTTATGAGTGTAGATAAATTTAAGTGACTGTCTGATACTACCAATATTTTCATTTATCAGCTCCTAAGCTATAAATATAGGCACCTTTAGCTTTTCTAAAAGCCTAACACCAATGTGACCTGTTAATTTCTCTATTGTATAAGGGTATTTCATATCACCCATAATCAACAAATCATATTTTTTAGACTCTTCCACTATAATTCCAACTTCATCTTCACCTTCAAGACTTATATGATTTATATCAATTTCGGTATCCAAAAAATATCTGCCGAGCTCCTTGTCTTCCTCTTCTATATTTACTGAGACTATATGATAATTTTTGACATCAGTAAAGAGGTTCATAAAGTAGAACAATGACTTATTCAGTCTTTCACTCCTGTCGTCTGAAACCATTATTTTTTCCATTCCAAATTGAGATTCCTCCGGTACTATTAAAACCGGTTTATAGTGGTTTTTCAATATCATTTTTAGATTTGAAGACACCCTGGCTCCTTTTCCCGCTACCAACAGGTCATAACCTCTCATTTTCTTAAAAATGACGTCCTCCACCTCACCGTCCTCAACAATGAAGTTTTCTCCCTTAAACCTCTCTTTAAAGTTTCTTTCAATAAAATCTATATGGTCATTTTCAACTTTTTCCCACTCTTTCAAGAGATAGCTAGATGATGAGTTATCCACAAGCAAGCCCTCTATACTAGGTGGCAAGACCTCATATTTTCTCACATCTTTTATATATATCCCGTCGACTTCAACGTCATATTTTTTCTGTAAAATTTCTGCGTAATCCATTAGTCCCTTTGCTTCTGACTCGCTTCCGAAATAGACTAAAATTCTATTTAACATAATGTCACCATCCTATATAAACCGAACGCTAAGAAACTTTACTATTTTACATTTTAACACATTAAAATAATATTTTAAAGATTTTTTTGTCAGGCTCAGATTTGAATAAATCTTGAATATTATACATTGTTACAATTAAGATTTTCTCTAAATACCACTAAATTCCTATAAAAATTGTTCAAAATATAAAAAACCCCGTACGGGGTTTTTTATACTTCAACTGCTTCTTCTTCTTCGTCTTCCTCTATTCTCTCTTCCATGTTTTTCTTTACTTTAACAATAGAAACTACCTCTTCTTCGTCCTTTACAGACATTATCTTAACTCCTTGGGTAGCCCTTCCAATAAGAGAAATTGTATCTATAGGAGTCCTTATTATTATGCCATCTGAGGTTATAACCATAAGCTCTTCGTCCTCTGTAACAACTTTAATCTGTACTACTTTTCCTATTTTTCTGTTTGACCTTATGTTTATAACACCTTTTCCAGATCTTGCTTGAACAGGGTATTCCTCCACGTCGGTTCTTTTTCCGTATCCGTTTTCTGTTATAGTCAGTATAGTAGGATTTTCACCTCTTATTATAACTCCAGATACCACTTCGTCGCCTTCTCTTAGTTTCATACCCTTTACCCCGCTAGTAGCTCTTCCCATAGGTCTTACGGCGTCATGGTTAAACCTGATAGAGTAACCTTCTTTAGTTGCTATTAGGATCTCTTTTTCATTTTCAGATATAAGTCCAACATTTATTATATCGTCGCCATCTTTTACTGTTATGGCACGGATTCCAGTTCTCTTTATATTTTGGAAAAGGCTAAGGTTAGTCTTCTTAACCATACCGTTTTTAGTAAAGAACATAAGCTCCTTGTCCTGAGAAAAATCTTTGACTTTAATGATTGAACTTACTTTTTCTTCCGGCTGAAGGTTTACAAGGTTTTCTATAAGTTTACCCCTTGCATTCCTAGATGCCTCTGGTATCTCATACATCTTCAAGCTGTAAACCCTTCCCTGGTTGGTAAATATCAGAAGGTTGTCCAGACTAGATGCCGTGTACATGTTTTCAACGAAATCCTCGTCTGAGATATTCTGAGTAGAGATTCCCTTGCCGCCTCTTTTTTGTGCAGAGTACTTGCTAAGTGACATCCTCTTGATGTATCCCCTGTTTGTAAGGGTTATTATAACCTTTTCATCTTTGATGAGATCTTCTATATTTATCTCTTCTCTTGATTCTATTATCTCTGTTCTTCTTAGGTCTGCATATTTTTCTTTTAGTTCTGCACACTCCTCTTTTATAATCGTGTATACCCTATCCTCATTTTCAAGTATATCCCTTAAATCTGCTACCATTTTTATGAGTTCTGCATACTCGTTTTCAATTTTTTCCCTCTCAAGTCCAGTAAGTCTTTGCAGTTTCATATCCAATATCGCTCTGGTTTGAACTTCTGAGAAGCTATAAGCTTCCATCAATATTTCCCTCGCAGAACCTGCGTCTTTTGATGCCCTGATTGTCTCTATAATCCTGTCGATATTGTCTAAGGCTATTCTGAAACCTTCCAAAACGTGTACTCTTTTTTCAGCCTTATTTAACTCGAATTTTGTTCTTCTGACAACAACTTCAAACCTGTGCTTAATATAGTGGTCTAAAACCTCTTTCAGTGTAAGTACCTTAGGTATGTTGTTTACAAGGGCCAGCATGATTATACCGAAAGTTGTCTGAAGGTCTGTATACTTGTACAAGTTGTTCAGAATTAACTCCGGCTCCTCACCTTTTTTAAGTTCTATTACAACCCTTATACCATCTCTGTCAGACTCATCCCTTAGGTCTGTTATACCAACAAGTTTTTTCTCTTTTACAAGGTCTGCTATCTTTTCAATAAGCCTGGCCTTATTCACCTGGTAAGGAAGTTCATTTATTATTATTGCCTGCTTTCCTTTTCTTATCTCTTCGAATTCTGTTTTCCCACGTACTATTACCCTACCTCTTCCGGTGGTATAGGCGTCTTTTATCCCCCTAAATCCATTTATTATCCCACCAGTTGGAAAGTCAGGTCCACTTATGTACTCAAGCAGATCTTGTGACTCCAGATCCCTGTCGTCTATAAGGGCAAGTATACCATCAATCAATTCTCCAAGGTTATGCGGAGGTATGTTTGTGGCCATACCAACTGCTATTCCAGTTGTACCATTTAAAAGTAGGTTTGGAAGTTTTGCAGGAAGAACTATCGGTTCATCCAGGGAATCATCAAAGTTTTTCCTGTAATCTATTGTATCTCTGTCTATATCTATCAAAAGTTCTCCGGCTATCTTCGACATTCTAGCTTCCGTATATCTCATAGCAGCTGCCGAATCTCCATCTATTGATCCGAAGTTACCGTGTCCGTTAACTAAAAGATATCTTGTATTGAATTCCTGAGCCATTCTAACCATCGAGTTGTACACTGCAGAATCTCCGTGAGGATGGTATTTACCCAGTACTTCCCCGACGATTCTTGCGGACTTTTTATGTGGTTTGTCATGAGTCATTCCCATCTCATTCATGGCAAATAAAATCCTTCTGTGAACCGGCTTAAGACCGTCCCTTACGTCAGGAAGTGCTCTGCTGACAATTACACTCATGGAGTAATCCAGATAAGATTCTTTTATCTCATCTTCTATATAAATAAAATTTTCCTGCGACATATTAGCCTCCCTAATTAATATAGTTGTTCACCTCAATACTGAAATTAAGGCAAGCTATAGCCCGAAAGAGCTAAGACTTGTGAAGATATAAACCAATTCCACGGTTTATATATCTAGGTTTCTTACGTATTCTGCGTGCTCTTCTATGAACTTTCTTCTAGGTTCAACCTTGTCCCCCATAAGTACGCTGAACATCTCGTCTGCCTGTATTGCATCTTCAAGGGTTACTTTTAAAAGTGTTCTTGTATCCGGATCCATCGTCGTCTCCCAAAGCTGTTCCGGATTCATCTCTCCAAGACCTTTATACCTTTGAAGTGAGTATCTTTTGTTATCTACATCCAACTGTCCAGTTATCCCCTTCAGCTGCTTGTCTGTGTAAGCGTACTGTATAGTTCTTCCCACACTTACCTTATAAAGAGGGGGCTGAGCTATGTATATATGACCGTTGTCAATTAACTCCCTCATGTATCTGTAGAAGAATGTAAGCAGAAGGGTTCTTATATGCGCCCCATCTACGTCGGCATCTGTCATTATTATTATCTTGTGATACCTAAGTTTTTCCACATCAATATCTTCGCCTATATTTGTACCAAATGCAGTTATAAGTGCCCTTATCTCTGCATTTTCAAGTGCCCTATGCAGACCCGACTTCTCAACATTTATTATTTTTCCTCTAAGAGGAAGTATGGCTTGAAAGCTTCTGTCCCTTCCCTGCTTAGCTGATCCTCCAGCTGAGTCTCCCTCAACTATATATATTTCGCAGCCTGACGGGTCCTTTGATGAACAGTCAGCCAGTTTTCCTGGCAGTGAACCTACCTCTAGGGCTGACTTTCTCATTACAAGCTCTCTCGCTTTTTTTGCCGCTTCCCTCGCCTTTTTTGTCATTATTATTTTTTCAACTATATTCTTGGTATCACGCGGGTAGTCCTCTAGATGCATCCTTAGGTTTGTTGATGCAACGGAAGATACTATCCCTGTTACCTCTGAATTTCCTAATTTTGTTTTTGTTTGACCTTCAAACTGCGGTTGAGGTACCTTAACACTTATTATAGCTGCAAGACCTTCTCTGACATCCGTTCCCTGAAACTTACCATCCCTGTCTTTGAGTATTCCCTGCTCCTTTGCCATATCATTTATAATCCTTGTAAGTGCAGTCCTGAATCCGCTTACATGGGTTCCTCCCTCATGGGTGTTTATGTTGTTTACAAACGAGTACACATTTTCCTGCTGTCTTTCTGTGTAAACCATTGCTATCTCCACAGCCACACCATCTACGTCGCCTGTCATGTACATTGGTTTCTCAACTATTACGTTCTCGTCTATTACAAGCTCTTGAAGGAAGTCCTCTATTCCACCGTCGAATTTAAAGTTGTCTATTTTAGGCTCTTCTTTTCTGAAGTCTGTCAGAATTATCTCAAGTCCCTTGTTAAGATAAGCTAACTCTTTCAATCTTTTTTCTAATATTTGATACTCATATATCAAAGTTTCAAAGATCATATGATCAGCCTTAAACCTAATTGTTGTTCCAGTATCTTCACTGTCCCCTATTATCTTTACCGGCTCTAACGGCACTCCCCTCTCATATTTCTGGTGCCACAGTTTACCATCTCTTTTTACCAATACCTCGGTCCACTCCGAAAGTGCATTAACTACAGAGATTCCAACTCCATGAAGACCTCCTGAAACTTTGTAGTTGTCGTTTTCAAACTTTCCTCCAGCATGGAGAACAGTAAGAACTATCTCAAGTGCCGATTTATCGTATTTAGGGTGCTTGCCTACCGGAATACCCCTACCGTTGTCCACTACCTCTATGATGTTGTCCGGCAATATATTGACCAAAATTTTGTCACAGTGCCCAGCCAGTGCTTCGTCCACACTGTTGTCCACAACCTCCCATACCAAGTGGTGAAGACCCCTTGCAGAGGTCGAACCTATGTACATCCCAGGTCTCTTTCTTACAGCTTCCAAGCCTTCCAGTATGGTAATGTCTTCAGCATTATAGTTGTTACTCATCATTAACCTCCGTCATGTATTTACTCAAGTTTTCCCTTCCTATCTTTTTCAACTTCTCAAATTCATTTCCACGAGAATACAGGGATCTTGGCATATAAGAACTTACATATAAATATTTATCTGTTATTATAAGGGAATTTTTTCCGCCTTTTGAAACGTCTATCACTTTCCTTCTATTTACTTCCAAAAAACTTTTCCCATCATTACTTTTTTCAAACTCTTTAAAATCCACTATTGAGACTATCTCATTAAGTGGGACAAAAAAACTGTTTTCCAAGTATATATACATTAATCTTCTGAAATCTCCCCTCTTTCCAGTCTTTTGATATACTCTGTAGCTTTTAAATTAACCAAATTACAATCTTCACTCTCAAGCTCTAAAATGAAGTACTTTCTGCAAAATTCAAACAAGGACTCCCTGTCGCCTTTTCTGTAGCTGTTCCACATCTGCTTATATATCTTATCCAATTTACGCTTTTTTATGAGTTCAAACTCTTCAAAGCTGAGCTGCTCTATATGCTGCAAAGCTTCCTGATATCTAAGCGGCTTTTCCGCCTCCAAACTTTTTCTGAAAAGTGCAAAAACTTTTTCCTGTATCTCCTGCCTTCGTTTGTTTTCACAAACAGTGCACAGATCTTCGCTAGAATTGTGCAGCGTATGGCAATTACTACATATTTTATATCCATGAGCCAGCAAAAACTTCTCTTTCTTTTTAGCATTAATCTGAATTTTAAAAAGTTTTTCCCTGATATCAAGGTCTTCTACATCCAATAAACCGCTGTTTATCTCGCCGATTTCCTCCTGGCTCAGTTTTATCTTTCGAGGATCGTATTCCTCCTCGACATCACTACCTGTCATAAATTTATTTTCCAAATTTACCCTACCGGCCTTAAAAAAAATATCCACTAGATAACTGTCTCCCAAAACAGAGTTACACCTGTTTAATAAATCCAGCTTTTTAAAATTTAGATGCTGTATCCACATTGAATTTTCAGCAGCTACATACAAAACTCTGTTTTTTATGTATAGAGCCTCACTTCTCTTTGAAAGTTCTCCAGCTATACTTTCCCATTTTGCCCTGAGTATCCCCTCTTTTAGTTTTCGACTTTTTGAAATAGCAGTCTCAACCATTTCCTTTAATTGTTTAGGTTCTTTTATCATTTCACTTCACCTTCATCTACATAAAAGTTTTTAGATGATATATTCAAGTCACTTGTGGATGTTATAAAAACCTGTATATCTCTTTTTTCGAAATATTTTATAATACTCTCTTTCCTTATGCCGTCAAAATAAGAAGATATATCATCTATCAAAAATATCGGAGTTTCTTTTCTCTCTCTTATTATCATATCTATCTCTGACAGTTTCAAAGCAAATATTATCGATTTTTTCTCCCCCTGTGAAGAGTAGGATTTTGCCTCTTTTTCCCTCAGAAGAAAAACGAAGTCATCCCTTTGAGGACCTATAAGAGAATACCCGTAGCGTCTTTCCCTGGACTTTACCTTATGATACTTTTCCTCTATTTTTTCAAGTATCTGCGCTTGACTCTCTTTTTTCAAGTCACCGATAAAAGATTTATATTTTACAGCCAGCTCACTCTCTGGATCAAAAAGTTTTCTATAATTAAGATTTAATAATATGGAGAGTTTCTTTACATAATCCAATCTTCTAGACATTATTTTTGCAGAACTAGCCAAAAATTCCCTATTGTATATTTCAAAAACAGGTCCGTCGCTTACTCCGCTTTTAAGATATTTATTCCTAACTTTTAAAATTTTTGAAAATTTTCTGAGCTCCTCATAATAAGCGTAGTTTGCCTGAGAAATTTCATAGTCAAAAAAAGACCTCCTAATACTAGGGGCACCCATTATAAGATCTATGTCCTCCGGAATAAAAGATATCACGTTTAGCTTGCCGAAAAACTCATCATATCTTACCTTTTTTCTGTTGTATAAGTAATCCTTTGATTTTTGCTGTACTCTAACAGAAAGGTTCTTTTCTGAAATTCTGTCCTCAAAATTTAAAAAAGTTCCAAGATTATCTTTACCATATTTTAAAACTTCTTCCTGCTTTTTGGTCCTGAAGCTTTTTCCAGTGGCAGTAAAATAAATAGCTTCTAGTATACTGGTTTTACCCTGTCCATTTTTCCCCAAAAATAAGTTGAATCTTTTGTCAAAACTCAGTTTAGAGTCTTTTAAGTTTCTGAAGTTTACATAATTTATATCCAAAAGCTGCAAACTACCACCTCATTAATCAGTAACTTGAAACCTCTTGCCGGAAATTTCTACCGTATCACCAGGATAAAGTTTCTTTCCTCTTCTAGTCTCAATTTCCCCATTTACTTTGACAGCACCGTCATTTATGATGAATTTGGCTTCTACACCACTTCCAACAACATCGACCCACTTTAAAAATTGATCCAATTTTATAAATTCAGTTTGAATTTTTACCTGCTGCATTTTTTCTCCTTTTCACTCTAGTATTAAACATATAAATAATACCACATATTCTGCAATTTATCAATTCTAAGTATACCCCAGCTTTATGCTAGGATGCCAATACTTCTAATTTTAACCCAATATTTAAAACTGAAATAACAAGCATTAAAAATTATTATTGTCTATGTACACATTTTAAACTATCTTTTTCCAATGCAAGGTGACAATTTGCTTCTCGTTAACTAAGATTTTAACTATCATTAAAGTTTAAATAAAATACTGAATTTATGAGAACCTTACTTTCTTTTTCTTGATGGAAAGAAAGTACCAAAGAAAAATCAGCTAAAATCTCTCGAAAATCTGGGTAAAACTCAGAAAATGATTTTCTGAGGGCTCACAAATCATAATCACTTTGTTCTTTGATTTGTGGCCAAACTTGGCGAAAACCACACCTTCGGACACTAAAACTTTTCTAAATATTTTTCTCGATCTTTCTTCACGCTGATTGTTTCAAGGGCCGAAAGATTTAAGTTTTTCAAGCACTTGAACTTAAACCCATTTAAAAAATTGCGTTAAGAAATCAACTTCTGAAATCCACTTTCATTGAAATAAGAAGGCTTTCCGACTATATTTCAATAGAAAGTTAGTTCGGAAGGAGTTTTAGGAATTTTTTAGGGTGTCGTTTTTTTGGTACTTTATTCAAAATATTGCAAAAAGCACTATAAATTACTAATATTATTGTTAATGTACACATCAAACCCAACATTTTCAGGTGCTAATAAAAAGATTGTGTCAAGATAAGTTCGCAAAAACTTCACTGATACCCCATGTTAAGATTTAGGCAACTTTTATTCTATTTTCTTTAGTTGTTTCTATTACTTTTGGATTAATGTACGATCTGCCAACTGACCAATCCTCACTGTACTCGATCATGTAAGTAGTAATTAATCTGATATATGAGTCTAAACTTGGAAAAATCCCTACAACATTACTGCGTCTTCTGATTTCCCTGTTTAAGCGCTCAAGGACGTTAGTTGAGGAAATTTTTCTAGAATCTATTTCTGGAAAATGATAAAATTGCAGGGAGTCCTCTAGGCCTTCTTCTAAACATTGAATTGCCTTTGGGTATTTATTCTCGTATTCTTCCATAAAATTAAAAGCATAGACTTTAGAGCTTTCGTAGTCTGATTGAAGCCATATTTGTTTCAATTTGCTAGAAAAGCTCTTTTTTTCTTTTGATGGGATATGTGCTAATATATTCCTCATAAAATGAACCTTACACCTTTGCCATGAACTTCCGTTAAAGGAGCTTTGCGTAGCTTTCATAAGACCTTTATGCGCATCAGAAATAATCAACCACACGTCCTCCACTCCTCTAGATTTCAAGTTATCAAAAAGAATTGTGTAGGTTTCTGTAGATTCTTCCATCATTGGTTCGATGGCTAAAATTTCTCTTCTGCCATGCATATTCACAGCCGATACCACAAGAACAGCCATGTTTCTAACTCTTTTACCATCTCTAATTTTTTCGTAAAGCGCATCTACCCAAATGGCAGGATAAGTTTTGTCTAGGCGTCTATTTCTAAACTCCTCAACCTGCTCATTTAATTCACGTGTGATATTAGATACTTGCCCATGAGAAATAGAGTCTATACCAAGACTTTTAGCCAATTTTTCAATTTTACGTGTAGATACTCCGTTGATATATGCTTCTTGGATAACATTAAGCAGCGCTACTTCTGAGCGCTTTTTTTCGTTGATAAAAAAAGGAATATACCCTCCTTTTCTAAGCTTGGGAACCATTAAATACATAGTACCCATCCTAGTATCAAATCTTCTTGAACGATATCCTGAACGATAAGCTGTGCGCTTAGAGTTTCTTTCAGATTTTGATGCTCCAATTTTAGATTTAAGTTCAGCCTCCATCATTTCATCACAAAGCCATTGAAGCATAGAAAGCATTGGATCAGCCTCTCCGATAAATTTTAATAGCATTTCATGAAAAGATGGGGTAGAATTACTATTAGCCATTGATTACCAACTCCTTTTAAGATTTTGTTTAGTCGCTTAATCTATACGGAGTAATCAATGGCTTTCTTTTTTGCCAAAAGAACTTTTGCGAATATTATTTTACACTATCTAATAAAAAATTTCCTGTCATCTATAGATAACAGGCAAAAGCCTAGTAAAATAAACTCTAAATAAGCTTTCCCTACCAGAATAATCATAAATAATATTTAGTAAAGCTTAAATTTCACCACAATATCAGAATATTTCTCCCCTTCTAAAACATATCCTTTTTTAATAAATCTCTTTGCTTTGTATCTATTATAAATCTTTAGCAAGGTGACGTTTAGAATGATCTTTTCACCTTGAGGTGATATTAAATTTAATTTCATAATAAGCTCCTCCTATCTTATATGAGAGAATAGCACCTAGAGTTTTCTCTAAGTCAAGAAGAAAAATTCAATCTGTAGTTTAAGCTAGGTTGCTACCTCTATTTGAAGCAAAATCTTGTATTTATGGTAAGTCTATAAAAAACTTTTTTAGTCACGAATCGCACTAATGGATACGAATAAAAAACCTTGCTCACGGAGGAAAAGAGTGAGCTTCACACAGAATTGCTAAAAACCTTTAGTTTTTAAGGTTTTAAATGATTAGTGAGATTTGTGTCATTCGTGACAACGTATTATTTTGACTTTAAAGATTTTCCCTGTGCAGCTCTTGTTTTAAATCTCTGCGTTCAAAAAATTATCTCGATAAAATCAGCACTTTATTTAAAGTGTTACAAAATACTCTATCAATTACTAAATATTATTGTCTATGTACATATCCAATCCAATGTTTTCAACTATTAATAAAAAAGAGATAGGCTTATGCCTATCTCTCAGCTAAAACTTCAGCTATATATTTTTTGATGGTGTTCATATATATTCCCTTTGATTTTTGTTTTAGAGTAAGCAGGAAGCTGACTTCGATCTTCTCCTTTATAGCACATATTTTTAAGGCTTTTTCCTCTATCTTAAGTTTTTCAAAATCATCTAGGTCTTCAAACTTTACCATTATATCCTCGCTCAAGTTCGTTTCATTTATTATGTCTTTTATAGATTTAATGGTAGGGGTGCTCAGCTTAAGCTTTGAGCTGGATTTTTTCTTTTTCAGTACAACACTTGACTTTGGCTGGGCAAAAAGAGTCAGGTTATTCCTGTTGTATTTCTTTTTGTATAGCTTCTCCTCAGACTTCATATTTCTAATAACTCCGTTTATATACTGAACAAGAGTAGTTTTAACAGGGGTATTCAACTTTTTATAAATTCTATTAAGTACCTCAATTGCAAACTCTTCCCCATGCTCCCTTATGATCCTCTTTATCTTGTTGTCTGTCCTTTTATTCCAAGATTTAGATACATATATGTTCTTTTTAGCCCTTTTCATCTTAGACTGGACTTCTTCGGAAAATTCCTTTGAAACCTTTACTTCCTCTACTATTTCCGCTTCAAGTATGTCATTCTTGTTAATCTTATTTTGCTTTTTCCTTTGATTTACTTTGTCCCACTTGTACTCAACCTGTTTATTGGACTTGTCTATATAAGTTGATATATGACACTCTCCGTCTTTTTTAGGATTGAACTTATAAGTCATATAATAGTTGTCCTCTTCCTTTTCGTATAAGGTTTCGTACTCCTCCAAATATCCTAAGTCAAAGAGAACTTTATAGGCTTTCTCAATACGTTTTACAACCTGTTTTATCCTGCTAAGCTCATATGTCCTTACCCCATCTTTGGTTTCTCTGGTTACCACCTGTTCTGTCTTAAGGGGAATAATTGCTGCAAGGGTTCTTACGTTTACCTTGTCTTTCATCTTATTAAAACGTATTTTACTTATATATTTGTAGATCCTTGATGCAACCACATCTTTTTCCAATATTTCAAGATAATTTTTAGAATTATACTTTATATACCTTTTGTCTTTTATCTTATTACGTATGTTTTTATTCAGAATAACCCTATAATAGACTTTTTTTCCTTTTTTTAATTTCTGATATGTTAAAAGCTTGAACTCTTCATCTTCAAACCTATACTTACCGAATTTAGTATGGTTTGAAATTACAAATTGATACTCTGTATTTTTAAGATTTTTAAGAGCCTGTTCAACTTTGGAGTAATAATTTCTATTCATTTTATTACCCAAAAAATTAACTATAAAATCTGAAATCTCAAATTCAATATAATCGTCTGTATCGTTTATTTCTTTTTTTAGTTCATACATAGAAATAAGGTAGGTGTATATTTTTTCTTCAAAAATAGATGGTTGATAGACCTTATCACTGTTGTCTTTGGTTACCAGCGTACAGAACATTGTAACCCCTAGGTCTTCGAAAGAATATTTAAAGTTTACACGCTTATTTTGTTTCTGTGGCGTGAAAAATGGAAAAACAATCATCTCAATTGGGATATTAATTATATTATCTTTTAAATTAAGAAAGTTCCCAGTTTCTTTGATTATCATTTCCTTTACTTCAATTTCTGGAACTTCATTTTGTTGCATGTCCATTCTTCCTATATCTTGTAGCAAGGAACCGGTTTTAACTATATTAAATTCATCAAATTTTTCAATTTTTTCACCCATGCTATCCTCCAAATTATGAACTTAATTAAATTTATGACCCAATTATATATAATAACATCTTTTTTGTATATTAACAATAATAAAAAATAAAAAAGGTAATATTTTTTTCAAATTTATAATGCCTATCGTTGATAAGCACTGTAAAATAAAGAGATTATATGTACATCTACATTAATATTTTTTTACTCCCTGTAAATAATTATTTTTTTGTACGCCAATATCTTAATAAAACTGAGAAAAACCTAAATTTAATATGTACATTATCAATAATAAAAAACTTTTACTCTCGTTTTCTTTAAGAAAATATTGAATTTACTATGACAGGGAAGCATTTAAAAACTTCCTTTAAGCAATCGACTTCTAAATTTAATTAACAAAGAGGCAGCTAATATTTTTTTACAGGCACTTAGTTCAAAGTAAGCTGACTTAAAAAATCCAATATAATACTTTGATCAATATAAAGAGTTAAGATCGTGGGTGTTTTGGATAAACCAAAGAAATACAAAAACATACTTTAAACTTATATTTAAAAGACTAAAAAATAAGGCTTCTAAGTGTACATCATCAATAATAATATAAATTTCTAATCTTTCATATACATTTTCTTATCCATTTATATAGAGAATAAAAAAATTAAATTTAAACTAGAAAATTTTTCAATAATTCAATTTATTTCAAAGATATTTAAGAAAAACATATAATATCTTCATTCGAAATTTTTTTAAACAACTATAATTCCAGTTTTCATTCCGCCTACATCGTATATCAATTATCAAAATATATATTGGCCAGAAAATAAGTTTTCTATTTGATATCATTTAAAGAAAAGATCTTAAAATGCAGGTGTATGTCTTGGAAACTACTGAAAAAACAAGGCTAAATATATATGTACCTCAACAATAATAAATATCTATAAAACATTTCTTTTAATCTTAATCAGCCAGTAAAGCTTAAATGATTGGGTTAATCTAATGCTTACTTTTTTTTTAAAAATTTTGTAATTAATTAAAAATGCTAAAAGAGACTGAAAACTAAGGGATATTAAGATGTACATATACAATAATAAATAAAAAACTTGAGATTCTTAGTATTTAACAAAAGAAATCACCCACATAAAATCTATTTCCAAATAAAACCTTCTAAAAAATAGGCTTAAACAAGTGTACATCAACATTAATATAGGAATCGTATTGATATATCTAATAATTAGAGGCCTTAGGATGCTTCCCTCTTTTAAAATATGAGAAAAACACGAGTATATATATATGTACATTAACATAAATATAGCACAACTTATAAAATCCTAACGTTTTTGATATAAATACAAATTTCAATGATTTATAAAGCTAATAAAATTAGGGATAAAATAAACATTCAACTTATGTACACCTACAATAATATTTTTAAAGTATTTTATCTTGCTGCAGTACTTGATATTACAGGTATCTTTTAATTTTTTTCTTTCAATTTCGAACAACTACATATAACAAATAACAAAAAACAACAGTCTTTAATTTTTTATTTTTTTTATCTTTTTATAAATTTAAGTAAATTCACTTGACAAATATAGAGATTTCTAATACAATATTTATCTGAAAATAAAGTAAAAATTTAGGAGGTAAATATAGAGATGAGTAAAAGAACTTTTCAACCAAATAACAGAAGAAGAAAAAAAGACCACGGATTCAGAAGCAGAATGAAAACTAAAGGTGGAAGAAACGTACTAAAAAGAAGAAGATCTAAAGGAAGAAAAAACTTATCAGCATAAAACCCGGTGTAAATCCTCACCGGGTTTTTAAAAGTAATTGAGAAGGTGTATTAATGCATAAACTCAAAAAAAATGAAGAATATCAAGAAATATATAGTAAAGGAAATAAATTTTTCGGATACTATGCACTTGTATATATAAGAAAAAATAACCTAGAATATAATCGATTAGGTGTTGTAGCAAGTAAAAAAACCGGAAATGCAATATGCAGAACAAGACTTAAAAGATTACTTAGGGAATTTTTTAGGTTAAACGACTATAAATTAAAAAAAGGATATGATTATGTTTTCATAGCCAAAAGAACAGCAGGACAAAAATTTAAAACATTAAAATATACGGACATTGAAAAAGATTGTCGTAAAATTCTAAAAAAAGCAGGGGTATTATGAAAAATATCCTAATTTTTTTTATAAAGATATATCAAAAGATAGTTTCTCCTATTTTAGGGCCGAGATGCAGATTTCATCCCACTTGCTCTAACTATGCAATATCAGCTTTAAAAAAGCATGGAATTGTTAAAGGGGGAATTTTAACTATAAAAAGGCTATTAAAGTGTCATCCGTTTAATGAGGGCGGTTATGATCCAGTCCCTTAAAATATGAATTTAAGGAGGAAAATTGTGGGAAAGCTTATAGCACCAATTGCTGCTTTATTGGAACAAGCAATTAAAATTTTATACAGTATTCTAGGAAACTATGGGTGGGCTATTATTGGGGTGACTATACTAATTAAAGTAGTACTTTTACCTTTAACCCTTAAACAGGACAAATCAATGAAGGACATGAAAAAAATTCAGCCTGAACTTGATGCACTGAAAGAAAAACATGGAAACGATCCGCAAGTATTAAATCAAAAAACAATGGAACTTTATCAAACACATAAAGTAAATCCACTAAGTGGTTGTCTGCCTATTGTAGTTCAATTACCAATATTATGGGCTCTTTTTGCCGTACTTAGAAAAACAGCTGCAGAGGGTGGAGTAATCCCTATGGATGCAACGTTCTTGGGAATGGCTTTAAATACTCCTGATCCGAGATTTATCCTACCTGTTTTAAATGGTGTAGTTTCTTATGCACAACAAAAGCTTATGAGCGGAACAGGTGCTAGTGGTCAACAGGCTAAAATTATGATGTATACATTCCCGATTATGATGGTGATGATCTCTTATAAAATGCCTGCAGGACTTCAAGTTTATTGGTTAACGTCAAGTTTACTAAGCGTAATTCAACAGTATTTCATTATGAATAGGGGTGAAAAAGCATAATGAAGGAAGTTTCTCAAATTAAGGCTAAAAGTGAAAAAGAAGCTATTGAAATATTAAAAGCTAAGAATTCACTTTCAGAAGAAAAATATGAATTTAATGTTAAAACAATTGTTCCAGGAAAATCTATTCTAGGGATATTTAATACAAAGGCTCTTTACGAAGTAATCTATGTTGAGAAAAACCAAAGTGAAAAAAAGGTTTTAAAGCTTACAAAGGAACTTTTAGAGCTTATGAATCTAAATTTAGACGTAGAGGTAGTTAAAACTAATGAACATTTTGTGTCTGTTAACATATACGGACCAGACAACGGAATTATAATAGGTAAAAAAGGAAAAACTTTAAATAGTTTTGAGTATTTGCTAAACAGCCTGATAAAAGGGTGTAAGGTGGAAGTAGATGTAGAAGGTTTTAAGGAGAAAAGGGCTAATACACTAAGAGACCTTGCTAGAAAAATGGCTGAAAAAGTGATCAAAACTAATAAGACGGTTAAGCTAAATGCAATGCCTCCTAGGGAAAGAAAAATAATACATGAAATTGTAAGCAAGTATGAACAGCTTGACACTTATAGCGAAGGTAAAGATCCTAAGAGGTATATAGTTATTAAAAAAAAAAGGTAGGTTAGATAAAAATGTTTGATACTATAGCAGCTATATCCACTCCAAGAGGGGAAGGTGGAATAGGTATAGTTAGAATATCGGGAGATGAGGCTCTTGATATACTGGCAAAAATTTTTAAACCTGCTAGTGATAAAAATATAGATGAATTAAACAACTTTTCTGTTAATTACGGACACCTTTTTGACGATTCAGGGGATATAGTTGATGAAGTCTTGGTAAGCATTATGAAGGGACCTAAGACATATACAACTGAAAACGTGGTGGAGATAAACTGCCATGGAGGTTATCTGGTTACAGAAAAAGTCTTGGAGCTTGCATTGAGAAACGGTGCAAGGTATGCCGAACAAGGTGAGTTCACTAGACGTGCTTTTATAAACGGAAGAATAGATCTGACGCAGGCAGAGGCTGTAATGGATATCATTCACTCCAAGACAGAGAAGGGGATATCAATATCTCTAGATCAACTCAGGGGAGACCTTAGAGAGCAGATAGTAAGGTTAAAGGGGCTTTTACTTGATGTTGCAGCACACGTAAATGTAGTTTTAGACTATCCTGAGGAGGGTATAGACGATCCGCTTCCGGATAATTTACACGAAAACTTAAAAGAGGTTTTCAGGTCTTCCAGTGAACTTATAGCATCTTATGATAAGGGGAAGATGATCAAAGAAGGTGTAAAAACAGCCATACTTGGTAAACCGAATGTGGGAAAATCAAGCCTTTTGAATTCACTGCTTAGAGAGGAAAGGGCAATAGTAACTCATATAGCGGGAACAACAAGGGATGTCATAGAAGAGGTTATTAATATAAATGGAGTCCCTCTTGTTCTGGTGGACACTGCCGGAATAAGGAAAACAGACGATATAGTTGAAAATATAGGTGTAGAAAAGTCTATGCAGCAGATAAAAAAAGCAGATTTAATACTTTTTGTTGTGGATGGCTCACAGGAGCTACTGGAAGAGGACTTTAGTATCTACAATGAAATAAAAGGTAAAAATGTAATTGGAATTTTAAATAAGTCTGACCTAAAAATGCAGGCAGACATATCTAAATTGTCAGAAATATATACCTGGATAGAAATATCCGCAAAAGAAAATGCAGGTATTTCAGATATGGAAGATATAATCTACAATTCAGTTGTGAGCGGACAGGTAGAAGATAGCTCTGAAGAACTGGTTATAACGAATGTAAGACATAAAAGTGCTTTGGAAAAGACAAAAGATAGCATAAATAATATATTTGAAACCCTGGATATGGGTCTTCCAATGGATCTTATAGCTATAGACTTGAAAGAGGCGATGGATTCACTTTCTGAGGTAACAGGTGAAATATCATCAGAAGACCTGTTAGATCATATTTTTAGTAATTTTTGTGTAGGTAAATAGGATTAACACACCGCAGAGTTATCTGCGGTTTTTTAAATGTGTATACGTGCAATAATAAAATCTTTTTAGAGGTGTTTTTTTATGATAAAAAATAAAGATTTTGATGTGATAGTTGTTGGTGCTGGTCATGCAGGATGTGAGGCAGCCCTTGCAGCTGCAAGGCTGGGAATGAAAACAGCTATGTTTACAATATATCTGGACAATGTGGCAATGATGAGCTGTAATCCAGCTATAGGAGGACCAGGTAAGAGCCACTTGGTTACCGAAGTGGATGTTCTCGGAGGCGAGATAGGAAGGCACACTGACAAATACAACCTCCAGCTGAAAACTCTAAATGAAACCAAAGGTATAGCAGCTAGGGTAACCAGGGGACAGGCGGATAAATACTGGTACAGGGTTAAGATGAAGGAAATAGTAGAAAATACAGATAATCTTGATCTGATCCAGGAAACAGTGGATGAACTGATAGTGGAAGAGAAAAATATTGTTGGCTTAAGGTCTTCTATGGGGATAGAGTACAGAGCTAAATCTGTGGTATTGGCAACTGGAACTTTCTTGAAAGGTAGAGTTGTCATAGGTGATGTAAAATACGAGGCCGGCAGGCAGGGAGAGTCATCAGCAGAAAAGCTTTCTGAGAGTCTTTTAGAAAATGGAATAGAACTTCAAAGATACCAAACTGCGACCCCTCCAAGGGTCGACAAAAGAACAGTAGACTTTTCCAAAATGAAAGAGTTGTGCGGTGCTGACACCCCAAGATACTTTTCAATGTTTACGGAGAAACCTAGGAACAATAACCTGCCAACCTGGCTTACTTTTACAACTCCTAAAACAGTTGATGTTGCAAAGGAACTTTTACAGTACTCCCCGATAGTAACCGGGATAATAGAAACACATGGGCCGAGACACTGTCCATCTCTGGACAGAAAAGTTCTTAATTTTCCAGAGAAAACAGATCACCAGATATTTTTAGAACAGGAAAGTACTGAAAGCAACGAACTTTATGTTAACGGCTTGACTACAGCTATGCCTCCCTTTGCCCAAGAAAAAATGATGAGAACAATAGCCGGTCTGGAAAATGCGAAGATAATGAGGTACGGGTATGCTGTTGAGTATGACTACTCCCCTTCATACCAGTTATCTCCAAGTCTTGAGAGTAAAAAGGTGAATAATCTATACTTTGCAGGTCAGATAAACGGTACTTCAGGATATGAAGAGGCCGCTGCACAGGGATTTTTGGCTGGTGTAAACGCAGCAAGAAAAATTCAGGGAAAAGAACCAGTTATAATTGACAGAAGTGAAGCCTATATGGGTGTTTTAGTGGATGATATAATACATAAAAAAACTCCAGAACCTTACAGAGTGCTTCCTTCAAGGGCGGAATACAGACTTACTTTAAGGCAGGATAATGCATTTATAAGACTGCTGGAAAAAGCAGAGGAAATAGGCATAGTACCAAGGGAAAGAATAGAGTATTTGAAGCAGATAAGAAATAGGATAGATGTCGAGGTAAACAGGCTTAAAGAGGAGATTATAAGGCCTGATGAAGAGATAAATCTTATGTTGGAAGGTATGGGATTTGAACCTTTGAAAAAACCTATAATGGCAAACGAACTTCTGCAGAGAAAAGGTGTATCCTATGATGATTTGAGATATTTTTGTGGAGTAAAACCTTATCCAGAACTTATAAAACAGCAGATAGAGATAGAAGTAAAATATGAGGTATTTATCCAGAGGGAGCAGGCTCAGATAGAAAAATTTAAGAAGTTGGAGAGCTTGAGAATACCAGAAAACTTTGATTATGACACTGTAAGAGGTCTTTCGAATATAGCAAAAGACGGCTTATTCAGCATAAAACCAATTTCCATAGGAGAAGCAAGCAGGATATCTGGAGTAACAGGAAATGATATAGCCCTCTTAATAAGTCAGATTAAAAGATAAGGGTCCAAAGGACCCTTTTTTAATGCATATATTTGAAAACACAAAAGATATGATCAAAAGAATATGTATATGGACAAAAATAATAGATTAGTTTAATACTTTATTTGGAGTAAATTATGGAATTTCTGTACTTTCTTTGCTTGTCCAAAGAAAGTACAGAAGAAAAGACACTCATAAGATTAATGAAACTTGTAAAAATAAATTTTACAAGGACTAGAAAATATATTCGTTTCTCTCGTTATTTTCTAAGTGAACTAACTTTCTATTGAAATATAGTCGGCAAGCCTCCTTATTTCAATGAAAGTGGATTTCAGAAGATGATTTCTTAACGTAATTTTTAAATGGGTTTAGGTTCAAATGCTTTGAAAGCTTCTTTACGCTTGGGCTTGATTTTTCTTTGTTACTTTCTTTTCATCAAGGAAAAGAAAGTAAGGTTCTCATAAAATCAGTAATTTACTGAAAAGATATAAGTAGAAATCGAGTTTTCATATAGTCTAGTCAAAAAAATATTATTGTTAATATTCATATCTTAAACGTCTATTCTTTTAGCTGCATGGTTATTTAATTCCATAATTTGAATAAAAATATTTTACATTCATTTTAAAGTATGCAGATTAACAGTTATTTCAAAAAATTTATTTATATTAGCCAGAGTATACAAGATGTGATTTTTAAACCAATAGAACTTTATTTAAATTTTTTATTTAAAGAATTAATTTAATTATATAGCTGAAAAACAGAGTTTAGATATGTATATAATCATTAATAATTTACTGTTCTTTAGTTTTCACATGAAAATATATTAAATTCATTAAATAGAGTCTTTTATTTAAAAGATCAGATAAAATATATAATAATTTATTATTGTCGATGAACATATAATTTAGGGAGAGTCTCAGTTTTTTCACTTTAAAATTTATGTCAAAAAAAAGAACAAATTAAGTAGTTTAAACTTTATTATTGATCATATACATATTGTATATTTGAATCTTACTGTAAAATAAAGTATAATTAACTTGCATTATTTAATGTAGAAGGAGAGCGACATGTTTTCAAATTTTGAATTTAAAGGTGATGAAATATATAGGGGGGCAGTCCCTTTTTTTCTTATTAACAATAATAAGAAGCAGATATATGTATGTTCTTCCAATAAAAATATAGAAGATTATTATTATGCAATAAAAGATTTTTCGGATATTTCGGTGCTTAAGATTGAAAATTTCAACTACAGCCAGGAAGAGTTTAGGAATAAAAATTTTGAACTTATAGAAGCTTTGCAAAGCGGGGGGGAGTTTATACTTCTTCTGAGTCTGCAGAGTTTGTTTCAGGAATATTTTATGGAGGCTGATTTTCTTGAATTTGTAAAAGACTTCGAGTACAGCCTATCTGATATAATTGAATTTTTAGAAAAAAATAATTTTAAGAAATCCTATCTTGTTGAAGAGATGGGGCAGTACAGCAGGAGAGGTGATATACTGGATATATTTCCTCCGAACTTGGAACACCCCATAAGGATGGAGTTTTTTGGTGAATACCTGGAAAATTTAAGATATTTTGAGACAGCTACCCAGAGGTCTGTATCTGTAGTGGACAGGGTCGAAATTTTTTCAAATTATGGTGGAAATAAGAGGTTTGCCCTGTTAGACTTAGTGTCTAAATCTTGCGGTAAAGAAGTGGAAATATATTTAGAAAATCAGGAATTGCTGCAGTACAAGTTGGAAGAGTATATACTGAGAGACCGTGAAAATGAGTACATTCATAGAGGGGTTTACCAACAGGTTTTGGAAAAATCCAGGATTATAGAAACAGTCAGGTTTTCAAATGAAGAGCTCGAGCAGTATAAGGACTATGAATTTGTAAAGAAAATGTCAAAAGAAAAAAATGTGTATCTACTAACAGAGGAAAGTATGAGGTTTGAGGAGATATTCTCAGGATACCCAATAAATATAGTGAAGGACCCGCATTACGAAGGGTTTAAATACGGGGACGATATAGTATTAACTGACAGGGAATTAAAGGGTATTAGGGTAAAGAGGTCTGAAAAGAGAAGAGATGGCGTAAAATTTGCAAATATCAACCAGATAAGGAGTGGTGATTATATAATACACGAGCAGCATGGAGTAGGTGTATTTTTGGGGATTGAGCTCATAGACCAGGTTGATTATATTGCAATAAGGTATGCAGACGAGGATAAGCTGTATGTGCCGGTAGACGGACTTTCCAAGCTTGAAAAATATATACATGAACCAGGAAAAATACCAGATATATACAAGCTTGGAAGAAAGGGATTTAAGAAAAAAAGAGACAGGCTGAGAAAGGACATAATGGAGTTTGCCAAGGAGCTTCTGGAAATCCAGGCAAAGAGGAATGCAGCCAACGGTTTCAAATTTTCCAAGGATACAATTTGGCAGGAGGAGTTTGAGGAAGGGTTTCCCTATGACGAGACTAAAGACCAGCTAAAGGCTATAATGGATGTAAAAACAGATATGGAGTCGCACAGGATCATGGACAGGATAGTGTGCGGAGATGTAGGATACGGAAAAACCGAGGTAGCCATGAGGGCCAGCTTCAAAGCCATAATGGATGGCAAGCAGGTGGCCATACTTGCACCTACCACAGTTTTGGCAAATCAGCACTATGAGAGATTTGTGGAAAGATTTAAGAATTTTCCTGTGGAGATAGAGCTGCTGTCCAGACTTAAATCTCCAAAAGAACAGAAGGAGATATCTAAAAAGATGAGTTCCGGTATGGTTGACCTTGTAATCGGAACCCACAGAATCCTATCTGAGGATATAGCATTTAAGGATCTGGCGCTTTTGATAATAGATGAAGAACAAAAATTTGGTGTAAAGGCTAAAGAGAAGTTGAAAAAGATGAAGGCAGGTGTGGACATACTCACCCTCACCGCAACACCGATACCCAGGACACTTAATCTTGCTCTTTTGGGAATAAGGGATATATCAATAATACAGACTGCACCCAGCAATAGGCTGCCAATCGAAACACGTTTTATAAGCAGTAATAAAGATGATATAAAGGCAGCCGTGTTACACGAGATATCCAGAGAAGGTCAGGTATTTTATTTATTCAACTCCGTTAAAAGAATGAATTCTAAACTCAGTGATCTAGAAAAACTTCTGCCAAAATATGTAAAAGTTGTGCAGGTACACGGTCAGATGCCTTCGCAGGAAATAAAAAAAAGAATAAGAGAGTTTGAAAACAGGGAAGCGGATGTGCTTTTGAGCACCACAATCATAGAAAACGGGATAGACATAGAAAATGCCAACACTATAATAATAGAGAACTTTGACAAACTGGGTCTCTCACAGGTATACCAGTTAAGAGGAAGAGTAGGAAGGGGCGGCAGAAAGGCATATTGCTATCTTGTAGTGGAAGAAAACAGGAAGTTGAGTAAAAAGGGGGACATGAAAAGAGGAACCCTGGAAAGCCTGGGAGATCTTGGAGTTGGATTCCAACTTTCACTTGAAGATATGAAGATAAGAGGTGCAGGGGAGATACTCGGGGAAAAACAGCATGGTGCCATAGAAACCTTTGGATACGATCTTTATATGAAAATGCTGGATGAAGAGATTAAAAAGCTCAAAAACGAGAAATCTGGCATTGAAGATGTGTACATAGACATTAATAAAAGGGGATATATACCTAAAACATATATAGAAGATCACGAGAAAGTTGTTGTATACAAGAAGTTGCTTTTAGTTGACTCCGTGGAAGAACTGGAGAAAATAAAAGAAGAGTTAAGGGATAGATTTGGAAAATACCCAAGTGAGGTAGCCAAGCTTTTCGACTATCTTGAGATAAAAATTTTATGCAGGGAAGCAGGGATAGAAAGTTTAGCTGAGACAGATAAGGGTTACCTTGTAAAAATAAACCAGGATAATGTCAATTTTGAAAAATTGAGCGAGCTCATGAACAAAGGGGATGCCAAATATATTCAGAGCCAGGATGCGTTATTATTGTCTATGGACATAAAAGAATTCCTAAATTTCTATACAAAGGAGAGTTTAAATGAAAAAAACTAGTTTAATTATCATTGCTTTACTGATATTTATTTCTGCCTGCACCGGTGCAAGCAAGAAAGAGGAAAATGTTCTAAAAATTATAGGTAAAGAAAAGATAAGCCAAGAGGACCTGGATCAGGCGTTAGAAGCAGTTCCGCAGGAATACAAGGAGTATTATTCAGGTGAAGACGGAGAGAAGAAAATCCTAGACGAATTGGTAGTACAGAAGATACTTTTGCAGGAAGCTTTAAAAGCCGGAATAGACAAAGAAGAGCAGTATAAAAAAGAGATGAAAAATATTAAAGAAAAACTTCTGGTAAACCTTTTGATCAAGCAAAAAATAATGGATAGTGTTATTTTAGAGGATGCAGAACTGAAGGCTTATTATGATGAGAACATAGAAGAATTTAAGTTTCCGGAGAGTATCAAAGCATCTCATATATTGATAAAATTAAACGATGAGATGGACCAGGAGCAAAGGGAGAGTGCTGAAAAACAGGCTATGGAAATACTAAAAAAAGCCACTACGGAAAACTTCAGTAAGTTGGCAATGGAGAGTTCTCAGGGACCAAGCAGGGAAAACGGCGGTGACTTGGGATGGTTTACACAGGGGCAGATGGTAAAAGAATTTTCGGATGCTGCTTTTGCCTGTGCTAAAGGGGAAATATGCCCTAAACTTGTGGAGACTGTTTTTGGTCTGCATATAATTTATGTAGAGGACAGACATCCAGGAGAACAGATAGCTTTTGACGAGGTAAAAGGTGAGATATCCCAAAAATTGATTTTGCAGAAAAGAATGGACGTGTATCAGTCTTGGATAGAAGATTTAAAGGAAAAATATCTGGGAGAATAAAAAATATTTTTGATAATGTACAAGAGGTGAAGTATGAAAGAGTTTGATAAACTGATAGAGATAATGGCAAAATTAAGGGCTCCCGGAGGATGCCCTTGGGACCAGGAACAGACCATTGAAACGCTGAAGCCATACCTTTTGGAAGAAGCTTATGAAACAATTGAAGCAATGGATATAGGCGGAGATGAGTTGAAGGGTGAGCTTGGAGATCTGCTTTTGCAAGTTATTTTTCAATCGCAGATAATGTCTGAAAAAGGTGAGTTTGGTATAGAAGATGTATTGAATAAGCTAAATAACAAGCTTATCAGGAGGCATCCGCATGTCTTTTCTGATGTGAAAGCCGACACCAGCGGGGAAGTAATTGTAAATTGGGATAAGATAAAATCTGAGGAAAAAGAGCATTTGAAAAGGAAGTCCGTATTGGACGGGGTACCTATACACCTTCCACCTTTGGCAAAGGCTGTAAAGCTGCAAAAAAAAGCTTCAAAAGTCGGATTTGATTGGGAGAATCTGGACGGAGCAATAGACAAGATGGAGGAGGAATTAGAGGAATTTAGAGATGCCTTCAAGAGCGGTGATAAAGAGAATCTAAAAGAGGAGCTAGGGGATTTGATATTTTCACTGGTGAATGTTGCCAGGTTGGCTGATATAGATATAGTCGGAAGTCTTATGGACACTAATAAAAAATTTGATAGAAGATTCAGATATGTCGAGGAAAA
Source organism: uncultured Ilyobacter sp. (assembly GCA_963668015.2). Classification (GTDB taxonomy): domain Bacteria; phylum Fusobacteriota; class Fusobacteriia; order Fusobacteriales; family Fusobacteriaceae; genus Ilyobacter_A. The sequence goes on from CAXXCR010000009.1 coordinate 224,907, forward strand.
CTGCGATGTCAGGGAAGCAACATTAGAAGAGATGGACAAGCTTTGGGAACAAGCAAAATCAAAGGAAAGAAATGTACATAAACAATAATACGAGGTGAGATTATGAGATTGGATAAATTTTTAAAGGTATCTAGGATAATAAAGAGAAGGCCTATTGCAAAGCAGGTTATAGACAGCAAGAAAGTAAAGATAAACGGAAAAACTGCAAAAGCCGGAACGGAGATAAAAGTAGGGGATATATTGGAAGTGGAATATTTTACAAAATTAATAAGGGCTGAAGTTTTGGAAGTGCCCGGTGGAAATGTTGCCAAAGACCAGGCTAAAGATTTGATAAAGATACTTGATGTAACGGAAATAAAAATAGAAAGAGAAGATATAATTTAAAATATTATTGTCCCTATACACGAGGAGAGCTATGATTATACAAGTAGAATGCAATGCAAAAATAAATATAGGTCTGAATATACTGGGAAAACTCCCCAATGGATACCACGAATTGGATATGATAATGGCACCGATAAAACTTTCTGATAAGCTGGTATTGAACTTTTTTGGAAAAGGGGGTAAGCTTAGTATATGGACAGATGAAAAAGATCTGCCTGTGGATGAAAACAACATAATATATAAGATCTACAAGGGTTTTTATGAAAAAACAGGGATAGAAGAGCAGGAGATAAGGGCAGAACTTTGGAAGATGATACCTTCACAGGCAGGATTAGGTGGAGGGAGTTCTGATGGGGCATTTTTTTTGATGGAACTTAATAAATATCACGGATATCCTCTCAGAATAGAAGATTGCATAGAGTTTTCCAAAAATATAGGGGCTGATATACCTTTCTTTTTGGTAAACAAAACTTCTAGAATAAAAGGTATAGGTGAGGAAATAAAGCCGATAGAAAATAATCTAGATTGTGATATTATTTTAATAAAGCCAAATTTCGGCGTCAGCACTGGAAAAGCATATTTTAGTTTTTCCCAACTAACTGAAAAAAACTTTTCAAAATTGGAAAAAATTGAGGAAGGTTTGCAGGAAAATGATTTAAATCTTGTATTAAAGAATATAGAGAACCATCTCGAACAGGCATTACTTTTGGGAGAAAAAAAAATACAAAATTTGAGGCTTGAACTTTCTCAAATTAAAAAAGAGTCCTTTTTTATGTCTGGGAGTGGGAGTTGCTATTATACTTTAGTTAAAAAAGATAGGTCTATGGAGCTGTATCAACTACTGAAAAGTCACTTTAAAAATTATTCTGTTTACAGGACAAGTTTTTTAGAGTGTTGAGAACTAACGAAAAGGAAGGTGCTTAAAGTGAAAGTAACAGATGTGAGAATGAGGTTAGTTAAAAACGAAAATGAGGCAAAATTAAAGGCTTATGCCGACATAACATTTGAGGATTGCTTTGTTATTCATGGACTAAAGGTTATTGACGGTCAAAAAGGCATGTTTGTGGCAATGCCTTCTAGAAAAATGCCAAATGGAGAATTTAAGGATATAGCCCACCCTATTACTCCAGATCTTAGAAAATATGTAACTGATACAGTTATAGAAAAATATGAAGAGGTATTGAAAAATTCCGACGAAGAAGAGATGGAAGAATACGCTGGTGAATAATTTAAAATAAAATAAGCCGTTTATCGGCTTATTTTATTTTTTTGAAAAAAGTTATTGACAAAATTTATAGTACATGTTAATATAATCGGGCAAAGAGAGATGGGCTGTCGCCAAGCGGTAAGGCAACGCACTTTGACTGCGTCATGCGCTGGTTCGAATCCAGCCAGCCCAGCCATTATTTTGTATATAAACTCACCTTAAGGGTGAGTTTTTTTTAAAACCTGAACTTTAGTGAAAAATATAACAAAAATTTGTGGTTGAAATTTTGTTAATATTGAAATACTGATTAAGTATCCTATAGAAAGACAGGTATAAATTTTTCTGTGTATTTAAGTCTGACAAAATTTTAATATATCAATCAAGAATTCAGGGATATGTATTTTAATAACTTTAATACTTCTATCTCTGTTGCTTAGTCAATAATATTGTGCTATACTTTTATTGCACGAAAAAATCTCAATAAATTATAATGGTGGTAAGATGAGAAAAATTATTTTTATATTTATAACTATAAGCATACTAAGTTTTTCACAAGAACTCTCTCCATATGAAACAAAATCCCTGTACAATGACATTAGCAGGGAGCATTGGGCATACAGGGCGGTTGAAAATCTTGTTTACAAAGGAATTCTTAAAAAAGATTCAGACTTATTTGAGGGGAATTCTGAAGTTAACAGGTATGAGTTTGTATACTACCTTTCCAAGGTACTTAATAATTTAGACGAAGAAAAGGCAAATCAATCTGATCTATTAATACTTGAAAATCTGGTGTATGAGTTTTCAAAGGAGCTCAATAACTTTGGATTTGATTCAGCAACCTATATGGACAGGATAAGGGAAAACGAAGAACAACTTCAGGATCTCCAGAAAAAGACAGAGGCGAACATAGAAAGTATAGAAAATATCGAAAAAAGGGTAGACGAACTGGAAGAAAAACTTAGGAGTGATAATTTTTTTTATTATGATGAGAGTTATCTCTACAGCAACAATCCGGAAAGAGTAAAATATCTAGATGATATAAGGATATCATTGGACACAGGCTTGAGTTACAGGAGGTCCCCTGATTCTGACACTGAGCTCAAAGAAAGGGAGTTGGATGAGTATGAGGGTTTCTATACATTAGAAGCTGGGTTGTATAGAAAAAATTATGAACTGGTTTTAAAATCCTATAATTCGGATGACTCAAACGACGATGATAAGCTTAGTTTAGAAGCGCAGTATGAAGGCAAAATTCTAAACGGGCTTAATTTTAATTTTCACACAAAAGGATATGAAAGATTTTTTAGGTCACAATTCAATAATATTGTATACGACAACTACAGCCCTGAAGATGGGTATGATGAATTTAATTCATACGGGGTAGGGCTTTTTACAGAAGATTTGGGTATCTACATAGAAAAAAATGACATAGACCTTAGTCCTGAAGATCTATCTGAGCTACCTTCTGACAAATCGTTTGTGAACTATGCATCCACAACCAATATCATTGCCAAAGCAGACTACAGGTATTTTGAAACCTTGGTCATAAGGGATGCAAACGAGGACAATTACGATTATGAAATAGACTTAAAATATCCTGATTTAGATATTATGGATATAGTAATTGGGTACGCAAATGAGGAAAGAAGCGATTATAGAAACGAATACTATAATTTTGAAAGTTTTTTCGGTGAAAAAAAACGTTTTGGTATTGGTTATGAAAAAAAATTAGACGGCGGCACAAGTTTGTATGATGACTATTATAGTGAGCTGGATTATAAAATAGGCAGGACAGGAAAGATCAAATACAGACTGGAGTATTTAGATACCTCAAATGATTCTTACATAAATAACAGAGTACTTTTCAGGAATTCAACAGAAGATGGCAAGGTAAAAACATATTTTAGTTATGGAAATATACAGCTTGATAAAGGTCTTGTGTTTGTGGAATCAGATATATTAAATATCGACAAAGACGAGACAGAGGATCACTTTTATCAAGAAATACTTGGAAAATTGGAGTATCAATTTTTGCCTAAGCTGACCCTGAAGGGTGGGTATATATACAGGATATACAGGAATAACCTGGAACTTTCTTCCGGAGAAGAAACCGATAATATAAATACGGCATTCCTTAAACTCAATTATAAATTTAAGGAGAATATGGACATATATTTAAGTTATATAAAGAATGATTCTGAAAAACAGTGGGATGACAGGTCACTGGATCTAGATGATGAGAAGCTGGATATTGATTACGATGGTGATACAGGTATAATAAGGAGATATGAAAAGGGGAAGTTTACATTAGGATTTAGTTTAACAATATAAATTTATAGGGGGGAGATTAATAATGGAAAAACTGTCTTTTAGTTACTCAAACGCAAATCAATTTATAGCTCAACACGAGCTTGACTTTATGGAAGCGCAAATTTCTTTAATGGGGGAAATTTTAGAGGCGAAGAATGGTGCAGGTAATGATTTTTTGGGATGGTTGGATCTGCCGGTTAACTACGACAAGGAGGAGTTTTCTAGAATAAAGAAAGCTGCCGAGAAAATAAAGTCTAATTCCGAAGTGCTTGTAGTGATAGGTATTGGCGGGTCATATCTCGGTGCAAAATCTGCCATTGAGTTTTTATCACATACATTCTATAACAACCTGCCTAAAGAAAATAGAAAGGGCCCTGAGATTTACTTCGTTGGAACAAATATATCTGGAACTTACATAAGTCACCTTTTAGAACTTATCGGTGACAGAGATTTTTCTGTAAATGTAATTTCAAAATCAGGGACTACAACTGAACCAGCTATAGCTTTTAGAATCTTTAAGAAGAAGCTAGAGGAAAAATACGGAAAAGAAGCTGCCAAAGAAAGAATATTTGCAACAACAGACAAGGCAAGAGGGGCATTAAAACAATTGTCTACAAATGAAGGTTATGAAACTTTTGTTGTACCGGATGATGTAGGCGGAAGATTTTCAGTTTTAACAGCAGTGGGACTGCTTCCTATTGCAGCTGCAGGTATAGATATAGAGGAACTTATGAAAGGTGCAACTGATGCAAGGGAAGCCTACAAGTCTCCTTATGCTGAAAATGACTGCTACAAATATGCAGCTGTTAGAAATATTTTATATAGAAAAGGTAAGGCTATCGAGTTACTAATAAACTACGAACCAAGGCTACATTATATATCAGAGTGGTGGAAACAGCTTTATGGAGAGTCAGAAGGTAAAGATGGAAAAGGCCTTTATCCAGCATCTGCTGATTTTACAACTGATCTTCACTCTTTGGGACAGTTTATACAGGACGGAACCAGAAACCTTTTTGAAACATTGATCAGTATAGAAACTCCTGAAAAGGATCTTGTAATCGAGGCAGATGAAGCAGATCTTGACGGATTGAACTATATAGCAGGTGAGACGTTGGACTATGTTAATAAAAAAGCTGCAGAGGGAACTATCTTAGCGCACACTGATGGAGGGGTTCCAAATATCGAGATCAAAATACCGGAGGCGACACCTTATCACTTGGGATACCTTTTCTATTTCTTTGAAAAAGCTTGTGGTGTAAGTGGGTATCTACTGGGTGTAAATCCATTTAATCAGCCAGGTGTAGAAGATTATAAAAGAAACATGTTTGCACTACTGGGAAAAGCTGGATACGAAGAAGCTGCTAAAGATCTGGAAAAGAGACTTAATAAATAAATTAAAGAGGGTGCCTTGGCACCCTCTTTAATGTAAAACATTTGGAGGTGAAAAAATGTTATATTCAAAAGAGATTGGTTGGAAAAAAATCAGCGAAACAGAAAAAAAAGATATATTTGAATTTTCGGAAGGTTATAAAAAGTTTTTGGATTTAGCTAAAACGGAAAGGGAGTTTGTAGAAGAGGCGGTAAAACTTGCCAAAGACAACGGCTTTAAAAATGCAGATAATATTGACAACATCAATCCCGGTGATAAAGTGTACTATGTCAACAGGCATAAAAACATAGTTTTAGCTGTAATTGGAAAGGAAGATATTCTAGAAGGAATAAATTTCATAGTATCTCATATAGACTCTCCTAGACTGGATTTGAAGCAAAACCCTTTATATGAAGATACGGATTATGCATTGATGAAAACCCATTATTATGGAGGAATAAAAAAATATCACTGGGCAGCCATACCGCTTGCACTGCATGGAGTGGTTGTATTGAAAAGCGGCGACACAGTCAGGATAAAAATAGGAGAGGATGAGAATGACCCTGTGTTTACAATTCCGGATCTTCTTCCGCACTTAGACAGAAATGTACAAAGGGAAAGGAAAGCTGGAGAGGTATTAAAAGGGGAGGAGTTAAACATAATAGTTGGGTCTATACCTAGTAAAATCGAAAATGAAAAGATAAAGGAGCTTTTTAAATATGCTGTACTTGAAAAACTCAACGAGGTTTATGGGATAGAAGAGGAAGATTTTATTTCTGCTGAATTGGAAGTCGTACCAGCTTACAAGGCTAAAGATGTAGGTCTTGATAGGGGAATAATTGGTGCATATGGTCATGACGACAGGATATGTGCATATACGTCTTTGATGTCTATATTGGAACTAGATGGAATTCCTGAAAAAACTGCAGTTTGTTATTTAGCAGATAAAGAAGAAATAGGTTCAACAGGATCTACAGGATTGCAATCTAGGTATCTAGAGTATTTCACATCGGACATAATATATAAATTAAAAGGTAGCCAGTATAATGATTATTTATTGAGAAAATGTCTTTGGAACTCTAAGGCTCTTTCATCGGATGTAAATGTAGGAGTTGATCCAATTTTTAAAAGTGTACACGATCAACAAAATGCAGCTAAATTAGGATATGGTATAGTTTTGACAAAATATACAGGTAGTGGTGGGAAATATACATCTAATGATGCTGATGCAGAATATGTAGCTGAATTGAGAAAGATTTTTGATGACAATAATATAAAATGGCAGACAGGAATGTTAGGGAAAGTAGACGAAGGAGGAGGAGGAACGGTTGCAAAATATTTAGCACACTTTGGTATTTTAACTATTGATGCAGGACCGGCCCTTTTGTCTATGCATGCTCCATTTGAGTTAGCTTCAAAATTTGACGTATATGAGGTATACAAAGCATACAATATATTTTATAAGATTTAAATAATATAATTAATTTTGTATTATTCATTGAGTATTTAACTGTGAACCTAATATTTATTGGATTTCATTTTTTATATTAAAACTTATTTGTAAAAAAAACTAAAAAACTGTTGACACGAATAAAAAGATATGTTAATATACTATTCGTCTCGAGGGAAGAAAAATTCATTAGAGACTAGGACATTGTTAACTAAATAGAGAAAGTTAAGCACTATATAAAAGATTATGGTGAATACCTCGTTAAGAGGATAAAATATATTTGAATGAAGAGTTTGATCCTGGCTCAGGATGAACGCTGACAGAATGCTTAACACATGCAAGTCGACTGGAATTCACCTTCGGGTGATAGTACGGTGGCGGACGGGTGAGTAACGCGTAAAGAACTTGCCCCTTAGCCCGGGACAACTGTTGGAAACGACAGCTAATACCGGATATTATGCGCAGGCGGCATCGTCTGTGTATGAAAGCTATATGCGCTAGGGGAGAGCTTTGCGTCCCATTAGCTAGTTGGTAGGGTAATGGCCTACCAAGGCAACGATGGGTAGCCGGCCTGAGAGGGTGAACGGCCACAAGGGGACTGAGACACGGCCCTTACTCCTACGGGAGGCAGCAGTGGGGAATATTGGACAATGGACCAAAAGTCTGATCCAGCAATTCTGTGTGCACGATGAAGGCCTTCGGGTTGTAAAGTGCTTTCAGCAGGGAAGAAGCAAGTGACGGTACCTGCAGAAGAAGCGACGGCTAAATACGTGCCAGCAGCCGCGGTAATACGTATGTCGCAAGCGTTATCCGGAATTATTGGGCATAAAGGGCATCTAGGCGGCTAACTAAGTCTGATGTGAAAATGCGGGGCTCAACCCCGTATTGCGTTGGAAACTGGTTGGCTAGAGTACTGGAGAGGTGGGCGGAACTACAAGTGTAGAGGTGAAATTCGTAGATATTTGTAGGAATGCCGATAGGGAAGCCAGCTCACTGGACAGATACTGACGCTAAAGTGCGAAAGCGTGGGGAGCAAACAGGATTAGATACCCTGGTAGTCCACGCCGTAAACGATGATCACTGGGTGTAGGGGGTCGAACCCCTGTGCCGAAGCTAATGCGATAAGTGATCCGCCTGGGGAGTACGTTCGCAAGAATGAAACTCAAAGGAATTGACGGGGACCCGCACAAGCGGTGGAGCATGTGGTTTAATTCGACGCAACGCGAGGAACCTTACCAGGTCTTGACATCCTGCAAACTTACCAGAGATGGTTTGGTGCCCCTTCGGGGGAATGCAGTGACAGGTGGTGCATGGCTGTCGTCAGCTCGTGTCGTGAGATGTTGGGTTAAGTCCCGCAACGAGCGCAACCCCTATCGTTAGTTGCCAGCATTAAGTTGGGGACTCTAGCGAGACTGCCTGCGACGAGCAGGAGGAAGGTGGGGATGACGTCAAGTCATCATGCCCCTTATGACCTGGGCTACACACGTGCTACAATGGACAGTACAGAGAGAAGCAATACGGTGACGTGGAGCGAATCTCAGAAAGCTGTTCTTAGTTCGGATCGAAGTCTGCAACTCGACTTCGTGAAGTTGGAATCGCTAGTAATCGCGAATCAGCAATGTCGCGGTGAATACGTTCTCGGGTCTTGTACACACCGCCCGTCACACCACGAGAGTTTGTTGCACCTGAAGTAAACGGCCTAACCTTCGGGAGGGAGTTTCCTAAGGTGTGATAAGCGATTGGGGTGAAGTCGTAACAAGGTATCCGTACCGGAAGGTGCGGATGGATCACCTCCTTTCTAAGGAGCAAAAGCTTGCTTTCTCTATTTATTTTGCGACCGTAGCTCAGGTGGTTAGAGCGCACGCCTGATAAGCGTGAGGTCGGTGGTTCGAGTCCACTCGGTCGCACCATATGGGGATATAGCTCAGTTGGGAGAGCGTCGCACTTGCACTGCGAAGGTCAGCGGTTCGACTCCGCTTATCTCCACCATTGATTCTTAGGACATTGAAAACTGTATAGTAGATAATAAAAGAGAGTTAGACTGAGAAGTCTGTTTTAGGTTAAGAAATTAAGGGCGTACGGAGAATGCCTTGGCAGTAAGAGCCGATGAAGGACGTGGTAAGCTGCGAAAAGTCCAGAGGAGCTGCAATCGAGCTTTGATCCTGGAATTTCCGAATGGGGCAACCTGCTAGTTTGAAGAGCTAGCATGAAAAAGGGTACCGGGTGAACTGAAACATCTAAGTAACCCGAGGAAGAGAAAGTAAAAACGATTCCCTAAGTAGCGGCGAGCGAACGGGGAAGAGCCTAAACCGATGCTGTGTAAGGATGCAGCCGTTGCAGTATCGGGGTAGTGGGAATGGAGCTTGGAGAACTGCGAGATATCCAGCTGATTTAGTCAAGTTAGTGGAATAGTCTGGAAAGGCTGACCGTAGAAGGTGAAAGTCCTGTACATGAAAACTTGCGCTAAACAGTGCACCATCTCCCGAGTAGCACCGGGCACGTGAAACCTGGTGTGAATCAGCGTGGACCATATCACGTAAGGCTAAATACTCTTACTGACCGATAGCGAATAGTACCGTGAGGGAAAGGTGAAAAGAACCCCGGGAGGGGAGTGAAATAGAACCTGAAACCGTGCGCTTACAAGCGGTCGGAGCACTTTATATGTGTGACGGCGTGCCTTTTGGAGAATGATCCTGCGAGTCACGATATGCGGCGAGGTTAAGAAAAACGGAGCCGAAGGGAAACCGAGTCTGAATAGGGCGAATTAGTCGTATGTTGTGGACGCGAAACCTGGTGATCTAAGCCTGTCCAGGATGAAGCTGTGGTAAGACACAGTGGAGGTCCGAACCCACCGTCGTTGAAAAGCCGGGGGATGAGGTAGGTTTAGGGGTGAAAAGCCAATCGAACCAGGAGATAGCTCGTTCTCTCCGAAATGCATTTAGGTGCAGCCTCAATTGTTTATCTGCGGGGGTAGAGCACTGGATGGCCTAGGGGGCATATAGCTTACCGAAGTCAACCAAACTCCGAATACCGTAGATTTAGAAATTGGGAGTGAGACTATGGGTACTAAGATCCATTGTCGAGAGGGAAACAACCCAGACCACCAGCTAAGGTCCCTAATTATATCTAAGTGGGAAAGGAGGTGGAGATTCTGAAACAACCAGGATGTTGGCTTAGAAGCAGCCATACATTTAAAGAGTGCGTAATAGCTCACTGGTCGAGAGTCTCTGCGCCGACAATGTAACGGGGCTAAGATATAAACCGAAGCTGTGGAATGTACATAGTACATTGGTAGGAGAGCGTTCTGTAGGCCGTAGAAGGTATACCGTAAGGAGTACTGGAGGTATCAGAAGTGAGAATGCAGGAATGAGTAGCGAGAAAGCGGGTGAGAATCCCGCTCGCCGGAAGACCAAGGTTTCCAGAGTAAAGCTTGTCTTCTCTGGGTAAGCCGGGACCTAAGCCGAGGCGATTTGCGTAGGCGAATGGAAAACAGATTAATATTTCTGTGCCACTTAAATTTGTTTAAGGGATGGAGGGACGCAGGAAGGTATGTGCGCAGGGCGACGGTTGTCCCTGTACAAGCATGTAGGATGGCCCTATAGGAAAATCCGTAGGGTTATATCTGAGGTGTGATGTGGAGCGCGTAAGCGCGAAGGTGCAAATCCTACACTGCCGAGAAAAGCTTCTACTGAGAATTTAAGTGCCCGTACTGTAAACCGACACAGGTGGTCAGGATGAGAAATCTAAGGCGGACAGGCTAACTCTCGCTAAGGAACTCTGCAAAATAGCCCCGTAACTTCGGGAGAAGGGGTGCCGCTAAGGGTGATAGTTACACGCGAACTTGAGCGCTTGGTGGTCGCAGTGAAGAGATTCGAGCAACTGTTTAGCAAAAACACAGGTCTATGCTAAGCTGAAAGGCGATGTATATGGGCTGACACCTGCCCAGTGCTGGAAGGTTAAGAGGAGGAGTGAGAGCTCCGAATTGAAGCCCCAGTGAACGGCGGCCGTAACTATAACGGTCCTAAGGTAGCGAAATTCCTTGTCGGGTAAGTTCCGACCTGCACGAATGGTGTAATGACTCGAATGCTGTCTTGGCGGGAGGCCTGGTGAAATTGTATTACCGGTGAAGATACCGGTTACCTGCAGTAGGACGGAAAGACCCCGTGGAGCTTTACTGTAGCTTGGTATTGGGTTTTGATGTTATGTGTATAGGATAGTTGGGAGACTATGATGCTGTGGCGCTAGCTGCAGCGGAGTCGTTGGTGGAATACCAACCATATAACATCGGAATTCTAATCTGGAAAGTGAATTTCTGGAGACAGTGCTAGGTGGGCAGTTTGACTGGGGCGGTCGCCTCCGAAAGAGTAACGGAGGCGTTCAAAGGTTCCCTCAGGTTGGATGGAAATCAACCGTAGAGTGCAATGGCATAAGGGAGCTTGACTGTGAGACTGACGGGTCGAGCAGGTGCGAAAGCAGGACATAGTGATCCGGCGATTCCGAATGGAAGGGTCGTCGCTCAACGGATAAAAGCTACCCCGGGGATAACAGGCTGATTTTGCCCGAGAGTCCATATCGACGGCAAAGTTTGGCACCTCGATGTCGGCTCATCGCATCCTGGGGCTGGAGAAGGTCCCAAGGGTTGGGCTGTTCGCCCATTAAAGCGGTACGTGAGCTGGGTTCAGAACGTCGTGAGACAGTTCGGTCCCTATCCACTGTAGGCGTAAGAGTATTGAGAAGATCTGTCCTTAGTACGAGAGGACCGGGATGGACAGACCTCTGATGTACCTGTTGTCTCGCCAGAGGCATAGCAGGGTAGTCACGTTTGGAAAGGATAACCGCTGAAAGCATCTAAGCGGGAAGCCCACTTCAAGATAAGTACTCTCTGACTATATGTCAATAAGTCACCTTCGAGACTAGGAGGTAGATAGGCTGGGTGTGTAAGCGCTGCGAGGCGTTTAGCTGACCAGTACTAATATGACGAAATCTTAACCTAAAAGATTATTTACTATACAGTTTTGAGTGTTCTAAGGAACAGCAAAGAAAAAAAATATATATATATATAACCATAGCTTGGTGAAGATAGCTAAGGGGGTACACCTGGTCACATACCGAACCCAGAAGTTAAGCCCTTAAACGCCGAAAGTACTTGGGTGGCAACGCCCCGGGAGGATAGGTATTCGCCAAGCTTTTTTTATTTTTTGTTTAAATTTATTTTTGTGAAAAATCAGATAAAAAATAAAAAAAGTTATTGACAAAGAGTCTATACTGTGTTATTATATATCTCGTCTTGAAGAGCAAGTTGCTCAGAGACAGTAGGA
>CAXXCR010000010.1:0-177938 GCA_963668015.2 uncultured Ilyobacter sp.
CGTTAGACCAAGGTACGACTAGTTCAAGAGCGATTATTTTTGATAAAAATGAAAATATGGTTGGGGTATCACAAAGAGAGTTTACTCAAATATACCCTAAGGCAGGTTGGGTAGAACATAATGCTATGGAAATATGGGCTACACAGAGTTCAGTTCTGACGGAAGTTTTGGCTAAAACGGGAGTCAATCCAGAGGAGATAGCTGCAATCGGGATTACAAACCAAAGAGAAACAACCCTAGTTTGGGATAAAAATACAGGGGAACCTATATACAACGCCATAGTGTGGCAGTGTAGAAGAACAGCTCCGATTTGTGAAGAGTTAAAGGCTATTGAAGGTATGGAAGAGTACATAAGAAAATCAACAGGTTTAGTTGTGGACGCCTACTTCTCAGGAACTAAAATAAAATGGATACTGGATAATGTGGAAGGTGCAAGAGAAAAGGCTGAAAAAGGGGATCTGTTATTCGGTACTATGGATACCTGGCTTATCTGGAAGATGACAAACGGGAAGGTGCATGTAACTGACTATACAAATGCATCTAGAACCCTTATCTATAATATAAAAGAATTAAAATGGGACAAAAAAATATTGGATGTATTAGGAATACCTGAGTCTATGCTTCCTGAAGTTAAAAATTCAAGTGAAGTTTATGGGTATGCAAACCTTGGTGGAGCTGGAGGAACTAGGATACCTATAGCGGGGATAGCCGGTGACCAGCAAGCAGCACTATTCGGTCAAGCCTGCTTCAATAAAGGGGATGCAAAAAACACATACGGAACAGGTGTTTCCTACTTATGCACACAGGTGACAAAGCAATTGAGTCTAAAAACGGTCTCCTTACGACTATAGCAATAGGTATCGACGGTAAGATAGAGTATGCCCTGGAAGGAAGTATATTCGTAGGAGGGGCTTCAGTTCAATGGCTGAGAGATGAAATGAGACTTATAAACGATGCTGCGGATTCGGAATATTTTGCCAGAAAAGTAGAAGACAGCCATGGTGTTTATGTAGTGCCTGCTTTCGTTGGACTTGGATCGCCTTACTGGGATATGTATGCAAGGGGAACAATAGTTGGACTTACACGTGGAGCCAATAGAAATCACATAATAAGGGCAACTCTTGAATCAATAGCATATCAAAGTAGAGACTTGATAGAAGCTATGGAAGAGGATGCAGGAATACAGATGACAGAGATGAAGGTAGACGGTGGAGCAGTTCAAAATGAGTTCTTAATGGAATTCCAGGCAGATATACTAGGAGCAAAAGTAAGAAGACCAGAGATAATAGAAACAACAGCACTTGGAGCAGCTTACTTAGCAGGTCTGGCAGTACAATTCTGGTCAAGTAAAGAAGAAATTGTAAACAACTGGAAGCTGAATAAAGAGTTCACTCCTAAAATGTCAGAAGAAAAAAGAGAAATACTTTATAAAGGGTGGAAAAAAGCGGTATCTAGATCACTTGCTTGGGAAGAGTAGAAGATAAAAAAATATTACAAAACAGCAGCTTCTATAAATTTAGGAGCTGCTTTTGTGTAATTTTAATTTAACCTTGTAATAAAATATTGAATTTCTGAGAATCTTTTTGCACACAGAGTTTCACAGAGATTTAGAGCATGAGCTTCACAGAGAAATCCTTAAGTCAAAAGATTTATTCTTTGTCACGAATTACACGAATCTCACGAATGATTCAAAACCTTGAAAATTAAAGATTTTTAGTAAGCCTCTGTGAAGCTCACTCTTTTCCTCAGTGCAACTCTGTGACCAATTTTTTGACTTTCTATTCGTGATAATTAGTGCGATTCGTGACCAAAAAAGTTTTTATATCCTTACAAAAAATTCAGTAATTTATAGCAATAATTTTAAGAAGCGCTTGAGTTAATTTATATAATGAAAATTATTAGATAGGGATTATTCGTTAAAGTGCGAAAATATGTATAACGACAATATATCTATAAACTGGTATATGTGTGTAGTCGATGGAGAGGCAAAAAAAGTCTAGTAATTTTTAAATTTTACTGTAAATTAAAAAGTTAAAGACAGGGGGCAGGTATGGTAGACAAAAGAGAATTTATCGGGTCTTTGATATCAGAGTTCATAGGATCATTTTTGCTTATTTTTTTTGGTGCAGGATGTGTAGCCTCTTTGGTGCTAAGCGGAGTATCGCTGAATATATGGGAAATAGCAGTAATTTGGGGCCTTGGAGTATCGATCGCCATATATGTAACGGCTGCTGTATCTGGAACCCACATAAATCCGGCAGTTACAATAACGGTTGCTGTATATAGGGGTTTTCCTTGGAGGAGGGTTGTCCCTTATATTTTAGCCCAGACAGCTGGGACCTTTACAGCTGCTGCTGTAGTTTATGGAGGATATCAAAATTTGTTCGCAAAATTTGAAGCCGAAAAAAATATAGTAAGAGGTTCTGTGGAAAGTCTTCAGACAGCCGGAATTTTTTCAACATACCCTAACCCAAGCATAACAATAACCCAGGCATTTTGGATTGAAGTTGCGATAACGGCAGTACTATTACTTGTAATATTTGCAGTTACAGATGACAGAAACAGCTGCGGTCCGAGGGGGCATTTTTCCGCAATATTGATAGGTATTACAATAGCAATTATCGGAGGGTCTTTCGGGACACTGACAGGTTTTGCAATGAATCCTGCAAGGGACTTTGGGCCAAAACTGTTTGCCTTTATAGCTGGCTGGGGTAAAGTGTCTATGGTCGGTGCCGGAAGCATTCCGTATTTTTGGGTGCCTATATTGGGACCTGTGCTGGGAGGACTTTTGGGAGGCTTTATCTATGATTACTTGATAAGGAAATATATAATACTCAAGTGTGATATAGCGAGTACACACGCAGGTGAAGACAAGCAGGTGTCGCCTTAAGCTGATACGGTGTAATAGAAATTTTAAGATTGGCGGAGTCACCAATTATACAACTGGATATGAATAAAGGAATTAATTTTTTAAACTATCGGATAATGGTCGGGAGGGATATTGGATGTATGATGTAGCCATTATAGGTGCCGGGATAATAGGTGCTGGGATAGCAAGGGAACTTGCAAAATATAAATTGAAAATTATAGTGCTGGAAAAAGAAAATGACATCTCAAATGGAACCACCAAAGCAAACAGCGCCATTATTCACGCGGGCTATGATGCTAAAGCGGGCTCTTTAATGGCTAAGTTTAATGCACTTGGAAATCCCAAGTTTGACGAGCTTTGCAGAGACCTCGATGTGCCGTTTAAAAGAATCGGATCTTTGGTAGTAGCTTTTTCTCAAGAAGAGATGAAAACTTTAAAAGAACTTTATAATAGAGGGATAAAAAACGGTATCCCTGAAATGGAGATAATAAACAGGGAAAAGCTAAACAAAATTGAACCAAATATAAGTGAAGAGGCTGTGGGGGCCCTATATGCAAAAACTGCTGGGATAATAGGACCTTGGGAGCTGTGCATAGCACTGGCAGAAAACGCACTTGAAAATGGAGTTGAACTGGCTTTGAATACTGAGGTTACTGGCATTGAAAAGCAGAAGGGTTTTTACAGGATAGATTGCAAAGACGGTATGGTATTTGAAACTAAGTATATTGTAAATGCTGCAGGGGTCTATGCTGATAAAATAAACAACTTGCTTGCATCACCGTCTTTTAAGATAATACCTAGAAGAGGCCAGTATTTTATAATGGATAAAACCATAGGCGGACTTGTCAGTAGAGTAATCTTTCAGTGCCCTACGGATATGGGTAAGGGGGTGCTTGTTGCCCCGACAGTTCATGGGAATCTTTTGGTAGGGCCTGATTCTGAGGACATAGAGGATAAGGAAAATAATGCCACAACAGCTGAGGGACTTGGATATGTTAGGAATAAAGCTCTTAAGTCATCAGATAAAATATCATTCAAAGATGCTATAACAACTTTTGCGGGGCTGAGGGCTGAGCCTGAATGCGGTGACTTTATAGTCGAAGAATCAAGTGAAGCAAAAGGGTTTATAAATGTTGCCGGGATAAAATCTCCTGGTTTATCATCTTCCCCTGCAATATGGGATTATGTGGTGGGACTATTGAAACATATAGACGGTAATTTTACGTTAAAAGAAAACTTCAATCCCAAAAGAAATCAGGTAGTATTTAATGATTTGAGTGGCGAAGATCAGGAAGCGTTAATTAAAAAGGAGCCTAGATACGGTAGAATAATATGCAGGTGTGAAAACATCACAGAAGGGGAGATAATTGAAGCCATTAGAAGACCGGTAGGTGCAAAAACGGTTGACGGTGTAAAGAGGAGGTGCCGTCCCGGATCCGGAAGGTGTCAAGGAGGTTTCTGCGGTCCAAGAGTTCAGGAGATACTTGCCAGGGAACTGGGAAAAGATATGAGTGAGATAGTAAAGAATGGGAAAAAATCCTATATTCTCACAGGTCATACGAAAAAATAGCTGCATATATTTAAAACAAGGGGGATTAACTCATGTTGACTTATGATTATGAACTGGTTGTCATAGGCGGTGGACCTGCTGGATTGGCTGCGGCAATAGAAGCAAAGAAAAACGGCATAAGCAGAATACTTGTTCTTGAAAGGGACAGGGAGCTGGGAGGAATACTGCAGCAGTGCATACACAACGGGTTTGGACTGCATATATTCAAAGAAGAGCTCACAGGGCCGGAATATGCCGAAAGATTTATAGATGAGCTGAAGGAGTATAAGATAGATTATAAGTTGGACACCATTGTATTGGAACTTTCAAAGGATAAAACTATAAAGGCAATGAACAGTTTGGACGGGCTTATGAAAATAAAATCAAAGGCAGTAGTATTGGCGATGGGGTGCCGCGAAAGAACAAGGGGTGCCATAGCTATCCCCGGATACAGGCCTGCTGGAATATTTACAGCCGGGTCGGTTCAGAGGTTTATAAACATGGAGGGTTATATGGTAGGCAAAAAAGCTGTTATACTTGGATCGGGGGATATAGGTCTAATAATGGCTAGAAGATTGACCCTTGAAGGGTCAAAGGTGGAAGCTGTTGTGGAGCTAATGCCTTTTTCTGCAGGGCTTACCAGAAATATAGTCCAGTGTTTGGATGATTATAGTATTCCCCTTCTTCTCGGGCACACAGTAACTGACATTAGAGGGAAGGATCGTGTGGAGGGGGTTACAGTTTCCGAAGTGGATGAAAACAGAATTCCTATTCCGGGGACAGAAGTTGATTACAACTGCGACACACTTCTACTTTCCGTAGGTCTTATACCGGAAAACGAGCTTTCCAGAAGTGCTGAGATAAAAATTGATCCGCTGACATCAGGGCCTGTTGTGAACGAGTCGATGGAAACCTCCGTAGAGGGGATATTTGGATGCGGCAATGTAGTGCATGTACACGACTTGGTGGATTTTGTAACTGAAGAGAGTAGGAGAGCAGGAAAGTACGCTGCAAAATATATCAAAAACAAGCTGAGAGAAACTAAGGCACAGATATGCATAAGCCCTGGAAACGGTGTTACTTATATAGTGCCGCATAAGGTGCGGATTGAAAATGTAGATAAATTCTTGGACCTTTTTCTGCGGGTAAAAGATGTATACAGAGACAGCAAGCTGGTGGTGAAAGGTGACGGAGAAGTTCTTAAAGAGTTTAAAAAGAGGCATCTGGCACCTGGTGAGATGGAAAGGCTTCAGATGCCGGCAGAACTTTTAAAAGATAAAAATTATTCAATACTCAGTGTAGAAGTTGAAAGTGGGGTAGATGCATAATGGCAGCTGAAATTAATCAGGAAAAACATAAAATGATCTGTATAGGTTGTCCAATGGGGTGTCGCCTTACTTTGATAAAAGATGAAAAAGCAGAAGACGGATATCGGGTAGAGGGGAATATGTGTGCAAGAGGAAGGGCATATGCAATAAAAGAACTTTGTGCACCAACCCGAGTAATAACTTCAACTGTTAAGATAAAAAATGCTATTTTAAAAAGACTCCCTGTAAAAACAGATGGGGATATTCCAAAAGAATTAAACTTTAAGTGTATGAAGGAGATAAACAAGGTGGAAATGGAGGCACCTGTAAAAATAGGGCAGGTAGTAATAGAAGATGTTCTTGGAACCGGGATAAATATAGTTGCATGTAGAAGTATGGATAGAATTGAGTGAAAAATTAAAAGTAGCTATTTGGCATGAAAAAGGCAGCCGCTGCAGCGGCTGCCTTTTTTATCTATAGAGAAGTTTATTTCATTTCTCCTATATCTCTTCTATAGTACATTTTTTCAAAAGAAATTTTTTCAATTGAAGAGTAAGCTTTTTTTCTTGCAGCTTCTAAGTCATCGGCAAGGGCAACAACATTTAGCACTCTTCCCCCATTTGTTAGAAGTTTACTGTCTTGATTCTTTACTCCTGCCATGAATACAAGATCTTCTACACTCTCGCATCCACTGATTTCATACCCTTTGTCGTATGCTTCAGGATATCCTCCAGAGGCAGCAACAACACAACAACCGGCACCCTCTTTCCATTTCATCTGAACTTCAGAAAGTTTACCTTCCATTGCGGCTTCTATTACTTCAAGGAAATCACTTTCCATAAGCGGAAGCACAACCTGAGTTTCAGGATCCCCCATTCTCATATTGTATTCAAGCGAGTAAACTCCTTTTTCGTTTATCATCAGTCCGAAGAAGATAATACCGCAAAACTCCATTCCCTCTTGGTTAAGACCTTTTAAAGTAGGCTCTAAAACTTCAGTCTGAAATCTGGAAAAGACTTCTTCGGTCACATATGGATTGGGAGCTACTACACCCATTCCACCTGTGTTAAGTCCAGTATCCCCTTCTCCTATTTTTTTGTGGTCCTTTGCGGAGATAAAGGGGATTATAGTTTTTGAGTCTGTTATAGATAGGATAGAAGCTTCTACACCCTCTAAGAACTCTTCGATTACAACCTCTTTACCAGCTTCGTTGAATTTTTCGTTTAGCATCATATCTTCAAGGGCAGCTTTTGCCTCCTCTTTATTCTGGCAGATCACAACCCCTTTACCTGCAGCAAGTCCGCTTGCCTTTATTACAGTCGGGTAAGGACATTCATCTAAATATTTGTTTGCTTTTTCATATTCGGTAAAGTTTTCATAAGCGGCAGTTTTCACTCCGTATTTTTTCATGAAGTCTTTTGAAAATGCCTTGCTTCCCTCAAGTATAGCAGCTTTTTTATTTGGTCCGAATATTTTCAGTCCGTTTGCCTCAAATTTATCTACTATTCCTTCTACAAGCATCTCTTCAGAACCTACCATTGTAAGTTCAACAGAGTTTTCTTTGCAGAAAGCAACTATATCGTCGATCTCTTTCAAATCTATATTTTCAGCTTTTTCCAAAGCAGCTGTACCTGCATTTCCAGGGACGCAGTAAATTTTTTCTACCTTTTCATTTTGAGAGAATTTCCATGCGATGGCGTTTTCTCTACCACCACTACCGATAATAAGTATGTTCATTTTTCCTCCTAATTAAAATAAATATATGAAGTGTGTGAAGAATAAAGTTTTTCTGCCGGGAAGTATTCCCGGCAGTTGTATTAATGTTTGAAATGTCTTATACCAGTAAGTACCATTGAAATTTTATGTTCATTACATGCCTCGATTGAATCTTTGTCTCTGATAGATCCACCAGGTTGTATTATAGCTTTTATTCCAGCTTGAGCACATTCGTCAACTACGTCTCTGAATGGGAAGAATGCGTCAGATGCAAGTACAGCACCGTCTCCAGCTCTTTCGATAGCCTGTTTTGTAGCCCAGATTCTGTTTGTTTCCCCAGTTCCAACACCTTTGGCCATACCGTCTTTTACCACAACGATGGCATTTGATTTAACATGTTTTACAACTTTCATTCCGAAAACAAGATCTTCCATCTCTTTTTCGCTAGGTGTTTTTTCAGTTACAACTTCATAATTAGTAGAGAAAACACTGTCAGTGTCTTGTACAAGTACTCCACCGTCAACTTTTACATATTCAAGTTTATCTTTAGGTTGAGAAGTTGCTTTGATAACTCTCAGGTTTTTCTTAGTTCTAAGTACTTCAAGAGCTTCGTCTGTGAAGTCTGGAGCGATTACTATCTCTAGGAATATTTTTATAAGCTCTTCTGCAGCTTCTTTGTCTACAGTTCTGTTGAATGCAACTATACCACCGAATATTGATACAGGGTCGCAGTCATAAGCTTTTCTATATGCATCTGCTACATTGTCAGCCACTGCTACTCCGCAAGGTGTAGAGTGCTTTAATCCGCAGCATACGATTTCTTCAAATTCACATACTACCTTCCAAGCAACATCCATATCTCTGATGTTGTTGAAAGAAAGTTCCTTACCATTTAACTGGTCGAAGTCTTTCATAGCACCTTGCTGTGTTGTAGACACATAGTATGCAGCTTTTTGGTGAGGGTTTTCACCGTATCTAAGGTCCATAAGCTTAGTGTAAGATGCATTTAAGTATTCAGGCATAGCTTCGTCGCCTAATAGGAAGCTAGAGATAGCAGCATCGTAGGCAGATGTAAGGTTGAACACTTTTCCAGCCAAGATTTTTCTTGTTTCAAAAGAAACTTCTCCAGTTTCGTTTATTTCTCCCATTACTTTTGCGTAGTCACTTACATCAGATATAACAAGTACATCTTTGAAGTTTTTAGAAGCTGATCTAAGCATAGTTGGTCCACCGATATCAATGAACTCTACTTTTTCATCAAAGCTGATATCGCTTTGAACTTCTTTGAAGAAAGGATAAAGATTTACTACAACTATATCAATAGTACCTATTCCTCTTTCTTCAAGAGTACTCATATGCTCTTCGTTGTCTCTTACCGCAAGGATACCACCGTGAATAATAGGGTGAAGAGTTTTAACTCTTCCATCCAGCATTTCAGCAGCTTTTGTAACCTCTGCAACATCTATTACAGGGATATTATTTTCTTTTAGGTGTCTGTAAGTACCACCAGTAGAAATAATTTCTACACCTTTTTCCATAAGGAATTTTGCAAAATCTAAAATTCCTGTTTTGTCATAAACACTTATTAAAGCTCTTTTCAAGTTTATCTACCTCCAAAATATTTTAGTACGGGTATAACTCTATTCGTAGTTGAGGAGAATTAATTCATGGAGAATGAAAATTTGGAAAGAGAAATCTCTATTCGTCAACTACTATATTATTATACCCGTAATTATATAAATTCCGTAAATTGGAAAAATTATCTGTTATCAATCAAAAATTTTATAGCCTTTGGCAGAAGAGCATGCTCTTCTTTTAATATTCTTTGTTGAAGTGTAGTTTCAGTATCTTCAGGCAATACGTCAACTTCACTTTGGAAGATTATTTCACCGCTGTCTATTCCGGAATCAACAAAGTGGACTGTGCATCCGGATTTCTTTTCTTTGTCAGCTACCACGGCTCTATGAATTTTTATCCCATACATACCAGCTCCGCCATATTTTGGCAGCAGAGACGGGTGGATATTTATTATTTTTTTTGCCCATTTTTCAGTAAAATCAGCATCTAGTATAGAAAGAAAACCAGCAAGGACAATTAGGTCAACTTTATTATCTAAAACCTCATCTATTTTTATGTTTAAATCTTTTTTCAGCTCTTTTCTATCAAGGGTAATAGTTTTTATACCATGTTTTTCAGCTCTTTCAGTTCCGTAACATGGCCTGTCAGAAATAACATATTCGATTTCGCAGTTTAAACTACCATCTTCTATGCTGTCTATTATTGACTGGAGATTGCTGCCGCCTCCCGAAACCAATACAGCTATTTTAAACATATCCCGTTGTCTCCCTTTTTAATAGTACCAATTTCATAAGCTCTTTCACCCATTGCTTCTAAGTCAGCAATGATGTCTTTGCTAAGCTCAGGTTTGGCAATTAATATGAAACCTACTCCCATGTTGAAAGTTCCCCACATTTCTTCTTCAGGCACTCCTTTTTCTTGAAGGAATTTAAAGATGTCAAGCACTTCTATTTTTGATTTTTCTACGTGTGCCTCTAGTCCAGCAGGAAGAGTTCTAGGTACATTTTCAATTAAGCCTCCACCTGTAATGTGAGCCATACCATGTATATCATAGCTTTCTATAAGTTTAAGAACAGGCTTTACATATAATTTTGTAGGAGTCAGTAAAGTTTCTGAAATTTTCTTACCTTGAAACTCTTCATCGTAATCTGTTACAAGTTTTCTAACAAGAGAAAATCCGTTGCTGTGTACACCAGAAGATGCAATGGCAATAATAGTATCTCCCTCTTCTACTTTGTCTCCGCTGATGATATCATCTTTTTCTACTACTCCAACTGTAAATCCAGCGATGTCGTAGTCTCCAGGTTTGTAGAAACCAGGCATTTCAGCTGTTTCCCCTCCAACAAGAGCGGCACCAGAATCAAGACATCCTTTTGCAACTCCGCTTACGATTTGCGAAGAAACCTCTGCTTCTAGTTTTCCGCATGCAAGATAGTCAAGGAAGAAAAGTGGTTTTGCACCGTGGCAAAGTATATCGTTTACACACATTGCAACACAGTCAATACCTACAGTGTCGTAAGTGTTTGTTTTAAAAGCTATCTCAAGTTTTGTTCCAACTCCGTCTGTACCAGATATTAAAACAGGATTTTCATATTTACCAAGCTCGAACATAGCTCCAAATCCACCAAGTCCTGTAAGTACATTTTTACCGTGGGTAGCTTTAGCCATATCTTTTATAAGGTCAACTGATTTGTAACCTTCTTCTTTATTAACTCCAGAATCTTTATATGTTATCATCTAAATCTCCTTATTTTATAATGTCATTCTAAAATCTAGAAATATTTCGTCTTAATTTAATTTACATTTCACCCATTGGTGTACATATAGGGTATTCACCGTCGAAACAACCCAGGCAGAAGTCCTCTCCGCCTAAAACTTTTTTCAGATTTTCAAGAGAAAGATAGTCTATTGAATCTGCTCCGATAGATTCTTTGATCTCCTCTACAGAAAGTTTTGCTGCTATAAGTTCCTTCCTATGTGCAGTGTCTATACCAAAGTAGCAAGGATACTTTACTGCTGGAGAAGCCGATCTGAAGTGAACTTCCGTTGCACCGGCTCTTCTAAGCATCTGAATAAGAAGTTTGCTTGTAGTTCCTCTTACTAGAGAGTCGTCTACAACAACTACCCTCTTCCCCTCTACATTTACTTTTAGAGGATTTAATTTTACCTGAACAGCCTTTTCTCTTAGTTCTTGAGTAGGCTTTATGAAAGTTCTTCCGATGTATTTATTTTTAATAAGGCCAACTGTATAAGGGATACCGCTTTCTTCTGCAAAACCAATTGCAGCCGGTAGTCCAGAATCAGGGACACCTATTACAACGTCTGCCTCAACAGGTTTTTGTCTTGCAAGGCATTTACCTGATTCAACCCTTACATTGAAAGCGCTCTTTCCGTCGATTACACTATCAGGCCTTGCAAAGTATATAGTTTCAAATGAGCAAGGAGCATTTTTTGTGTTTTCAGCATATTTGATTGATCTTACACCATCATCGTCTATTATAACCATTTCTCCAGGCTCAACATCTCTTATAAGATGTGCTCCTGCTGCGTCTAAGGCACAAGATTCAGAAGCAAGGAAATAATCCCCCTCGTCATTTTGACCCATGCATAAAGGTCTTATACCATAAGGATCTCTTACTCCGATAAGCTTTTGGTCAGCCAGGATAGTAAGAGCATAAGCTCCTTTTATAGCGTTTGCAGTAGATTTTATAGCTTCTTCCAATCCTCTTGTAGCTTTTCTTGCTATCATGTTGATAATAACTTCAGAATCAATGTTTGTGATGAATGTAGAACCAGAATCTTCAAGAAGCTCTCTTAGTATACCTGCGTTTACAAGAGTTCCGTTGTGGGCAACTGCAATTTGACCAAGTTTAAAAGTACTTTCCAAAGGCTGAGCATTTGCAACATTGCTGTCACCGGAAGTTGAGTATCTCACATGTCCTATTGCCGCATTTCCCTTCAGTTCCTCAAGTTTTTCAGGAGTAAAAACATCCGCCACAAGGCCCATGTTTTTATAAGTTGTTTTCTTTCCAAAATCTGAAATCGTTATTCCGGCACTTTCCTGTCCTCTGTGTTGAAGAGCATATAGTCCGTAGTAAGTAAGAGTAGATATTTCATCTTTTGCAGTTTTGGAATAAACTCCAAAAACACCACACTCTTCCTCCATTTTATCTATTTCCTGTTTGTCAAAGCACATGTCTTATTATGCCTCCAATCTTTTTAATATCTCTATATACGCTTCTTCTACGCTGCCGAGATCTCTTCTAAATCTGTCTTTGTCCAGTTTTTCTCCGGTTTCTTTATCCCAAAGTCTGCAAGTATCAGGAGTAATCTCGTCAGCAAGCATAATTTCTCCTTTTGAATTTTTACCAAATTCAATTTTAAAATCTACAAGCGTGATTCCCTCTTTATCAAAAGTTGTTTTTAATAGGTCGTTGATTTTTGCAGTTATTGCATAGATTTCTTTCAGCTCTTCATAAGTTGCAATACCAAGAGCAACAGCGTGGTGGTCATTGATTAACGGGTCACCATAGTCGTCGTTTTTATAGCATATTTCAAAGATTGTGTTTGTAGGTTTAGTCCCCTCAGGGATCCCAACTCTTTTAGCCATAGATCCAGCGATAAGATTTCTAACTATTACTTCCAGCGCAAATATTTCTAGTTTTTCGCAAACTTGATCTCTTTCGTTTAACTTTGCTTTAAAGTGAGTTTTTACGCCATTTTTTTCAAGCATCTCAAAAAGTATTGAAGTTATCTCGTTATTCAATTTCCCCTTGTTTGCAATGGTACCTTTTTTTGCTCCATTTCCAGCAGTGGCATCATCTTTATAGTGTACAATAACTAGATTTGGGTCATCTGTAGAGTATATTTGCTTTGCTTTTCCTTCATACAGCATGTCCTGTTTTATAATTTCCATTCTTCCTCCTGATCTATAAAAAATTATTTTGTTTATAATTTTTATTCGCTTATTATTTTTAAATGCTCCCTGGCCTTTAGAGCCAAGTTATAAGCTTCTTCTTCCGAATCATTTAGTACCGTAATATGCCCCATTTTCCTAAACGGTTTTGTATCTTTTTTTCCATAAATATGTAGATATGCCCCGTCGATTTTCATCATTTCATCTATACCTACAACTTTTACATTACCTGTGTATCCGTCCTCCCCTAAAATATTTACCATACAGGCAGGGGAGAGCAGGTCACAGTTTCCTAAGCTGTAGTTTAAAACTGCCCTTATAAACTGTTCATATTGCGATGTTTTGCAAGCTTCGATTGTATAATGTCCTGAGTTATGTGGTCTTGGAGCTACTTCGTTAATCAATATTTTTCCCTCTTCGGTCAAAAACATCTCTACTCCAAATATCCCTACACCGTCAAGAGCCTCTACACATTGCAGTGCAAGCTTTTCTGCTTCTTTGTACTGTTCTTCTGTTATTCTAGCAGGTGCAACTACAGTATCGCATATATTTGTCTTTTCATCAAATACCATTTCTACAACCGGATAAGTTGCTACGTCACCGTCAAAATTTCTGGCAACCATCACTGCTATCTCTTTTTCGCAGGGGATGAACTCCTCAAAAAAGCTGTCGCCTGGGATCATTTTATCGATATCAGATTCATTTTTAAGTATGAAGACTCCTCTGCCGTCATATCCGCCTTTGCAGCTTTTTTGAACTACAGGAAATCCAAACTCTTTCTTTAATTCATCTATATTATTTTCAGTAACTCTCTTCCACTTTGAAGTGGGAATACTGTTTTTATCAAGAAGTTCTTTTTGTTTTGATTTATCCTGGATTAACTCAATTACATTTGAAGAAGGGAATATTTTTTTACCCTCTGCTTCGAGTTCTTTTAATACCTCAACGTTTATATGCTCTATCTCATAGGTAAGCACGTCACATTTTTCAGCTACTGCCCTTATTTTATCTTTATCGTGCAGGCTTCCTATTATATACTCATTAGATATTTCACTGGCAGGAGAAGGATAAGCTTCTGTAAGTACGCAGGTATAAATATCCATTTTTCTGGCTTCAAGGATAGTCATTTTTCCAAGTTGTCCCCCGCCGATAATTCCTAATTTTTTCAACTTGCTTCTCCTCCTAAATTACATAGTCTCCAGATATTTGACATATCCGATCTCTTCGACTTTTTCAGCTTTTGTTTCTACTTCATCTTTCATATCAGCCATATATTTTTTTACTGTTTCTTTTACTTTATCGTCTTTTATAGAAATTATTTTAGCAGCAAGTATTCCAGCATTTTTTGCCCCGTTTATTGCTACTGTTGCTACCGGTACTCCGCCGGGCATTTGTACTATAGATAATAATGAGTCAAGGTCCGCTTAAATTTGAGGCTTTTAACCGGTACCCCTATTACAGGTACACTAGTTATCGCAGCTACCATTCCAGGAAGGTGGGCTGCTCCACCTGCTCCTGCTATTATCACATCAATTCCTCTTTCATCAGCTGTTTTTGCATATTCATACATTCTGTCAACTGTTCTATGTGCTGAAACTATAGTTAATTCATAATCTATTTTAAATTCATCTAAGATTTTTGCCGCAGCGCTCATTACAGGTAAATCTGAATCACTTCCCATAATTATACCAATTTTTCCCATTATTCGTCCTTTCTATAAATAAAATTTCAGAAGTTTACTTAAAATATTTAACACCGTTTTGGAATAGCTTTTGCTCTTTATCTCCTATGATGTTCTTGTAAAGGTTTTCTCCTACTCTCTCTGAGTGACCCATTTTACCAAGGGATTCTTCCGTCTAAGCTTGTAATACCCTCTATTGCAGCGATAGATCCATTTGGATTGAACTCACTGTCAGTTGTAGGATTACCGTTTAGGGTCCACATACTGAGTGGCTACCTGTCCGTTTTCAAACAAGCTGTTTACTACCTCTTCGCTTGCAACGAATCTTCCCTCACCGTGGGATACAGCTATCTGGTGAACAGAACCAACTTCGATATCAGTAAAGCCATGGAGATTTGTTTGAAGCAACCTTTGTTGAAACCATTTTTGAAATGTGTCTTCCTATTGTATTAAATGTAAGTGTAGGTGAATCCTGGTGCTACTTTACCTACTTCACCATATGGAAGAAGACCCGATTTTATAAGTGCTTGGAAACCGTTTACAGATACCAAGTATTAGTCCGTCTCTTTCAAGGAATTTAGCGATCGCCTCACTTATCATTGGATTGTTCAGTATTGTTGCTATGAACTTACCTGAACCGTCCGGTTCATCCCCTGCACTGAATCCACCCGGGAACATAAGTATTTGAGAATCATCTATGTTTTTAACCATCTCAGAGATAGATTGTTCTATCATGCTGTGGTTAAGGTTTTTTAAATATCATAGAGCTAGCTTCAGCACCGGCCTCTTTCAAACGCCCTCATTGAATCGTATTCACAGTTTGTACCAGGGAAGGCAGGTATGAATACCTTAGGTTTTGCAATTTTGTTCTTAGCAACCAGTATCTCTTTTCTTTCAAAAGGCTTCCAAATAAGTTCTTCGGCTTTTTCTTTTGTTTTCGAAGGGAATACAGGTTCCAAAGTTTTTGTCCAAGCAGCTAGAGCTTCTTCTACACTAATTTCAGTATCTCCAACAACTATTTTTCCAGTTGCAGTTGTTTCCCCTAGCTCAACAAGAGAAGTCGGACCGCTTAGTTCTTCTTTTGCTTCTATTACAATTGATCCGTAGTTCAATCTGAATAGATCGTACCCTAAGTCTTTGATGCTTGCCCCTATCTTGTTACCGAATGACATTTTTGATACAGCTTCTGCTATACCACCGTGTTTAAGTGTCATTGTAGCAAGTATTTTTCCGTCTTTAATGTTTTCGTGTATGAAATCAAAGTTTGCTTTAAGTTCTTCCATATTTGGCATTAAGCTTTCCAGCGGAGTATGCTTTACAAGATAAAGTTTGTTTCCAGTTCCTTTAAATTCTTGAGATACCACGTGGCTTGCTTTTAGCGGGCTAACTGCAAATGATATAAGTGTTGGCGGTACGTGTAGCTCGTTGAATGTACCACTCATACTGTCTTTACCACCAATTGCAGGGATATCCATCTGTTTTTGTACAAACAGTGTTCCAAGCAGCGCCGAGAAAGGTTTACCCCAGTATTTAGGGTTTTCACCTAGTCTTTGGAAGTACTCTTGGAAGCTAAGTCTTATGTTCTTCCAGTCTCCACCTAGAGCTACTATTTTAGCCATTGATTCTACAACAGCATATGCACCAGAGTGGAATGGACTCCAGTTTGCTATTGTGTTGTTGTATCCCCAAGTGATTGCACTTGCAGTGTCTGTCTCCCCGTCGAGTACAGGAAGTTTTTGTACTGATCCCTCTGTAGGAGTAAGCTGGTGTTTACCTCCGAAAGGCATAAGTACAGTTGTAGCTCCGATTGTCGAGTCAAAAGTTTCCATTAGTCCTTTTTGAGAACATACGTTTAATGACCCAAGCTTATTCAGCCATTTTTCTTTTAAAGTGTTTCCTTCAGCACTTACTTTTTCTATAGGGTTTTCTTCGCTTGGAGCTTCTACTTCTATGTCGTTTTCCCCAGTAACTCCGTTTGTGTCAAGGAAGCTTCTAGCTACGTCCACTACTTTCTTCCCTCTCCACTTTATAACAAGTCTTTCTGTATCTGTAACCTCTGCCACAACTGTAGCTTCAAGGTTCTCTTTTTCAGAAAGAGCTATGAATTTTTCAACATATTTTGCCTCTACTACAACGGCCATTCTTTCCTGCGATTCTGATATCGCTAGCTCTGTACCGTTTAATCCGCTGTATTTTGTAGGCACCTTGTCAAGGTTTATTTCGAGTCCGTCTGAAAGTTCACCTATTGCAACTGAAACTCCACCTGCTCCAAAATCGTTACACTTTTTGATAAGTCTTGTAACCTCAGGATTTCTGAAAAGTCTTTGGATTTTTCTTTCAGTTGGTGCGTTTCCTTTTTGTACCTCAGCACCGCAAGTCTCTAGTGACTCTTCTGTATGTTCTTTTGAAGAACCAGTGGCACCTCCGCAACCGTCTCTACCTGTCTTACCTCCAAGCAGTATGATTATGTCTCCTGGTGTAGGTGATTCTCTTCTTACCCAGTCAGCTTTAACTGCACCAACTACAGCCCCAACTTCCATTCTTTTTGCTTTGTAACCTTCGTCGTATATTTCCGCAACGTGTCCTGTTGCTAGACCTATTTGGTTACCGTATGAGCTGTACCCGTGGGCAGCTTCTTTTGAGATCTTCTTTTGAGGAAGCTTTCCTGGCATTGTGTCTTCCACTTTTTCAAGCGGATCGGCAGCACCTGTTACCCTGATAGCTTGGTAAACATAAGATCTTCCAGAAAGAGGGTCTCTTATAGCTCCCCCTATACAGGTAGAAGCTCCTCCGAATGGTTCTATTTCTGTAGGGTGGTTGTGAGTTTCGTTCTTAAACATAAGAAGCCATTTTTCCATTTCCCCATTTACATCTACATCTATATATACTGAACAGGCATTTATCTCTTCGGAAATTTCCATGTCATCAAGTTTTCCGTTCTTTCTGATCTCTTTACCAGAGATTGTAGCCATATCCATTAAAGAGATATATTTTTCTTCCAGTCTGCTACCGTGAACAAACTCTCTGCTTTTTAGATATTCCTCGAAAGTATCCTGCATTACTTCTCCGAATTTACCTTGAGGAATAACTATATTTTTAAGTTTTGTTTCAAAAGTTGTGTGACGACAGTGATCAGACCAGTAAGTATCCAGAACCTTTATTTCAGTTTCGCTAGGGTCTCTGTTCTCTGTATTTTTGAAATAATCCTGGATGAAAGCGATGTCTTCAAGGGTCATTGCAAGCCCCTCTTGCTTTCTAAAAGCATCCAGTTCATCTTTAGAGTAGTTGATGAAGCCTTCAAAACTAGGTACATCCCCAGCAGCTACATCCTCGTCTACTTTTAATATGTCCAGTTTTTTCTCTCTCATTTCAACTGGGTTTATATAGTAATCTTTTATTTTCTTTAGTTCAACCTCATTAAGGTCGCCTTCTAGAATTAGAAGTTTTCCGCTTTTTACCTCTACTCCTTCATTCTTTTCAGAGATAAGCTTAAGACAT
Source organism: uncultured Ilyobacter sp. (assembly GCA_963668015.2). Lineage (GTDB taxonomy): Bacteria > Fusobacteriota > Fusobacteriia > Fusobacteriales > Fusobacteriaceae > Ilyobacter_A. The sequence goes on from CAXXCR010000010.1 coordinate 18,115, forward strand.
TGAACAGCCGAATCAGCTCTTTGATCAAACTGTCCAGGAAGGAATTCTGCAGCGATATAATTTTTATCTGACAGATCGATGTTTTCATAAACCTCATCAGTAACTATTTCCGAAAAAACTATCTTTTTTGCATTTTCTATCTCAGAATCTTCTATGTTGAAGATATCATAGATATTAAGTACCCTTAAATTCTCAAGTTTGTTTAAATTTAAACTTTCAATTAAGTCTTTTTTTAGATTTTCAGCTTCAACATTAAATCCAACCTTTTTTTCAACAAAAATACGAAATTTCATGTGAGGTTATTCTCTCCTTTTGAATTTATTTAAATATTAAGATAAAATAAAAAGTCCGGGCTGCGAGTGAAAGCTACCGGACATGGGTTACCTTCACTCGTAGCGGTTAATTTAAGGTTAACCGTAGAAACTCCCGACCATATCACGGGTATATACGAGTGTGTATAAAATATTCCTTTTTTAGAAAAGTCCTGTGATGACTCCGTTTTCATCTATATCGATCATTTCAGATGCAGGTTTTTTAGGCAGTCCAGGCATATCTATTATATCCCCTGCCATTGCAACGATAAATCCTGCTCCTGCAGAAAGTCTGATATCATTGATTTTAACAGTGAACCCTTCAGGTCTACCAAGCAGACTAGGGTTGTCTGAAATTGACTTTTGAGTTTTTGACATGCATATAGGAAGTCCTGCATATCCAAATTCATTTAGTGTTGCTATTGTTTTTTTGGCTTTTGGAGAGAACTCTACTCCGTCAGCACCGTATATTTCAGCGGCAATAGTTGAAATTTTTTCTTCTATTCCCAGCTCTAGATCATATATAGGCTTGTATGAATCTTCCTCTTTTTCCAGTTCTTCTACAACGATTTCTGCGAGTTCTTTTCCTCCCTCTCCACCGTTTGCCCAAACATCACAAAGAGCAACTTTAACGCCCTGTTTGTTGCAGTGTTTTTCAACGAAATTAAGCTCATCAGCTGAATCTGTTATGAATCTGTTTATCGCAACTACAACTGGAAGACCGTATTTTTTCATATTCTCTATATGTTTGTCCAGGTTTTCCATACCTTTTGCAAGTGCATCTAAATTTTCTGTTTTTAGATCTGTAAGGGCTTGACCTCCGTGAAGTTTAAGCGCCTTTATAGTTGCAACCACTACAACGCAGTTTGGTTTTAGTCCCCCCATTCTGCATTTTATGTCCAAGAATTTCTCTGCTCCTAAATCTGCGGCAAATCCGGCTTCCGTAACTGTGTAGTCAGAAAGCTTTAATGCCATTTTAGTAGCCAAAATCGAGTTACATCCGTGTGCTATATTTGCGAAAGGTCCACCGTGAATAAGTACAGGTGTATTTTCAAGCGTTTGTACAAGGTTTGGTTTGATAGCTTCCTTTAAAAGTGCAGCTGCAGCACCCTGTACATTTAATTGTTTAAGTTTTATAGGCATATCTTTAGAATCATATGCAAATACTATATTTCCGATTCTCTCTTTCAAATCTGATATCGAGTTGGAAAGGCATAGTATCGCCATAATTTCAGATGCCACAGTTATTTGGAATGACCCCTCTCTAGGAATTCCGTGGACAGCGCCACCAAGACCTAGAACTATGTTTCTAAGCGCCCTGTCGTTCATATCCACAACTCTTTTCCAAGAAACCTTTGTTACATCTATGTCCAAAGCATTTCCTTGTTTTATATGGTTGTCTATAACGGCAGCGATAAGGTTGTGAGCAGCTCCTATTGCATGCAGGTCACCGGTAAAGTGAAGGTTGATATCCTCCATTGGAACTACTTGTGCGTATCCTCCTCCAGTGGCCCCTCCTTTTATACCGAAAACCGGACCTAAAGAAGGTTCTCTAAGTGCCGCCATTGAATTTTTTCCCATTTTGTTTAGGGCTTGAGTTAGCCCTACACTGACAGTTGATTTACCCTCTCCAGCAGGGGTAGGCGTAATAGCAGTAACCAGGATAAGTTTTCCGTCTTGTTTATCCTGTAATTTTTTTAGTACGTCTAGTTCGATTTTAGCTTTGTACTTTCCGTACATCTCATAATCGTCTTCACCTAATCCAAGCTTTCCAGCTATTTGTGAAATTTTTAAAAGACTAGCTTCTTGGGCAATTTGAATATCAGTTTTCATAAACACCTCCTAAAAAATTTAAAAGACCTAAATACGCATTAATCCCCTGTTTTAATGCATACTTAGGTCTTCTAATTGGTTTGCTCCTGAAAAATGGCACATCTTGCCATTGATAAAGACAAGGTGGCCTATAAAGATTACAGTGATTCTATTTAACAATGCGTCCCAGTTTTTAAGAAACATCTTTATGTTGACCTCCTCTTTCATCAATAATAATTTTCATAGTTATGAGCAAATAAAATGAAAAAGTTGGAATGGATCCATTTTATTTACTCATAGTAGGCCATTTGAGGTGACCTGTAGAAACTCCGGACCGTATTACCGGATTATATGAGCAAAATTCAATTCTTATTTAAAATAGTTTGATACTATTTAATAGTTCAGTTCTCTCGTTTGCCTAAAAAATACCACAAAATTAAAAAATTGTAAAGGAAAAATAAAAACATATGCAAATAACAACGTGGTATTAAAAAAAAATGTGAGTAGAAGTATTGTAAATATTAGGTTTGTTTAATGTTTAAAAAAAGGCAAAAAAAATTTAATTTGACTAATGGGTGAAAAAATGGTAACATAACTGAAATTTTGGACTAAAAACTATTTTTGAAGGAGGAGAAGCATTTATGATTAGAATTAACCTTATTTCAACTGTATATAAAGCAATCAGTTCTCCTTTTGAATTTGTAGATATTTTATTTAAAGAAAAAATAGTTAATGCCATGAATAAAGTGATTGATATTTTGAAACCTGGCATTTTTGTTGATTTTTATATTTTTAAATTTTATGGTGCTAATGAACTTATTGAAGTTAATAAAATAAATAAATTTATATTTTAGGGATAATAGCTATTTTAGTTATTATTCCTTTTTTTATACATACTTATATTTGTTTAATTAAAAATTTAAGATAAATGGAGGTAGTTGTTTTGAGAGCTAAGTTAATCTTGGAAAATGGGATGATATTTTATGGTAAGGCTTTCGGGTATCTTGATGAAACAGTTGGGGAATTGGTGTTTAACACTTCCATGACAGGGTACCAGGAGCTTCTAACGGACCCGTCATACTACGGTCAGATAGTTGTTATGACCTATCCGCTTATAGGAAACTACGGGATAAACCTAGAAGACGTTCAGTCAAACGGTATAAAGGTAAAAGGTTTTGTAATAAAAGAACCTGCAAAATTGCCGAACAACTTTAGATGCGAGATACCGCTTTCTGCTTATTTGAGAGAGAATAAAATAATGGGGATAAAAGGGCTGGATACAAGACAGCTTACAAAAGTAATAAGAGATCACGGGGCTATGAAAGCCATAATAACAACTGAGGAACTAAGTCAAAATGATATAAAAGAGAGATTCGATGCATTCCACAACAGGGATGCTGTAAAAAATGTAACTTGTGAGGAAGCTTATGAAATCGCAGGAGATGGGAAAAAATTAGCAATAATGGATTTTGGTATAAAAGACAACATAATAAAATCTTTTGAAAAAAGAGGATGCAGAATAAAAGTATTCCCTGCAAATACAAGTGCAGAAGAGATACTTGAGTACAATCCTGACGGGGTGTTCCTTTCAAACGGTCCAGGTGACCCGGAAGATCTTCCAGGAGTTGTAGAAAATATCAAAAAACTTATCGGGAAAAAACCTATTATAGGAATATGTCTTGGACACCAGCTTCTAGCACTTTCACTTGGCGGAAAGACAAAGAAACTTAAGTTTGGTCATAGGGGAGGAAACCATCCGGTAAAAGACCTGGTAGCAAAAAAAATATACATAACATCTCAAAACCACGGATACGTTGTGGATGAAGTTCCTGAAGGTGTGGAGATCACACACGTAAACTTAAACGACAACACGGTAGAGGGAATGAAAAACGAAGCACTTAAAATTGCCAGCGTGCAGTTCCATCCGGAAGCTTGCCCTGGACCTGAGGAAACAGCTTATATATTTGATGATTTCTTAAATCTTATAGGATAAAAAATAAATCTTATTATTGGGAGGTAAAAATGTTAGATAAAAGCATTAAGAAAACTTTAGTTATTGGATCGGGACCAATTGTTATAGGTCAGGCGGCTGAATTTGATTATTCTGGGACACAGGCCTGTGAAGCGTTAAAGCAGGAAGGTGTTGAAGTAGTTCTTATAAACAGCAACCCGGCGACTATCATGACAGATAGAAAAGTAGCAGACAAGGTATATATAGAGCCAATTACACTGGAATATGTTGAAAAAGTAATTGCAAAAGAAAGACCGGACAGTATCCTTGCGGGTATGGGTGGTCAGACAGCTCTTAATATGGCAGTAGAACTGGCAGATGCAGGAATACTTGATAAATACGATGTAAAAGTTATAGGGACTCCTATCGAAGCCATTAAAAGAGGTGAAGACAGGGACCTGTTCAGAGATGCTATGCAAAAAATCGGTGAGCCGGTTATAGAAAGTAAAATAGTAGAAACTTTAAACGATGGACTTGAGTTCGCTGCAGAAATTGGGTACCCGCTAGTTGTAAGACCGGCATATACACTTGGTGGATCAGGAGGGGGAATAGCAAATAACTCCGAAGAACTGAAAAACATTCTATTAAAAGGACTTGTACTGAGCAGAGTAGGACAGGTACTGCTTGAAAAGAGTATACTTGGATGGAAAGAGGTTGAGTATGAGGTTATAAGGGATAAAGACGGAAACTGTATAACAGTTTGTAATATGGAAAACATAGACCCTGTAGGGATACATACAGGAGACAGTATAGTTGTGGCACCGTCTCAAACACTTTCTGATAAAGAGTATCAAATGCTTAGAACTTCATCTATAAATATAATAAACGAAATAGGAGTTGTAGGAGGATGTAACGTACAGTTCGCTCTACACCCTGAATCATTTGAATATGCGATTATTGAGATAAACCCTAGGGTAAGTAGATCGTCTGCGCTTGCATCAAAAGCTACAGGATACCCAATTGCAAGGGTGGCAGCAAAACTTTCTTTAGGATACACACTTGACGAAGTAAAAAATGAAGTTACAGGAAAAACTTACGCTTGCTTTGAGCCTGCACTTGACTACGTTGTAGTAAAAATACCTAAATGGCCGTTTGACAAGTTCCAAAAAGCAGACAGAAAGCTGGGGACAAAAATGATGGCTACAGGTGAGATAATGGCTATAGGAAACAACTTCGAGGCAGCTTTCCTTAAAGGTGTAAGATCACTTGAGATCGGACAGTACAGCCTTGAGCACCCAGCTTCTAAAAAGAGAAGTATAGCTGAGTTGAAAGCAAGAATACAAAAGCCGGATGACGAAAGAACCTTCGATATGGCAGAACTTTTAAGACGTGGATACCTGAAAAGGCAGCTTACAAAACTTACTGGAATGGATATCTTCTTCATAGAGAAGTTTGAATGGATAGTTAGACAGGAAGAACTTATAAAAACACTTAAGCTGAAAGACCTTAACGAGCAAAACCTTAGAAACTGGAAAAAGAAAGGTTTCTCAGACAAGGGGATAGCTGATCTTATGGGTGTAAGCGTAGATGACATAACGGCTAAGAGAAAAGAACTCGGAATAAAACCTACATATAAGATGGTAGATACTTGTGCGGCTGAGTTTGAAGCTGTATCATCATACTACTACTCTACATATGACAGCTATGATGAGGTAGAGGTTTCCGACAAAAGAAAAGTAATGGTTTTAGGATCAGGGCCTATAAGAATAGGTCAGGGTATAGAGTTTGACTACTGTACAGTACACAGCATCCTTGCACTACAAGAAATGGGAATAGAAACTATAATTGTAAACAACAACCCGGAAACTGTAAGTACAGACTTTAATACAGCTGACAAACTTTACTTTGAACCACTTACAACAGAAGATGTAATGGAGATAATCGAAAAAGAAAAACCTGAAGGTGTAATACTGCAGTTTGGTGGTCAAACAGCTATAAAACTTGCAAAAGACCTTGATAGACTTGGAGTAAACATAATAGGTACAAGTGCGAAAAAGATAGATGAAGCTGAAGACAGAGAAAAATTTGACGTAATAATGGACAAACTTCAGATTAAAAAACCTAACGGTAAAGCTATCTGGACAATTGAAAATGGTATCGAAATAGCCGCCAATGTAGGATATCCTGTACTTGTAAGACCATCATACGTACTTGGAGGGCAAGGTATGGAGATCTGCTACGACGAATACAACCTTGTAAAATACCTTGAGGCAGCTTTCTACAGAGATCCTGAAAATCCGGTATTGATCGATAAATACCTTGACGGTGTAGAGATAGAAGTTGACGCCATATGCGATGGAGACGACATACTTATACCTGGTATAATGGAACACCTTGAGAGAGCGGGGATACACTCGGGAGACAGTATTACAGTTTATCCGCCTCAAAATGTAGGACCAGAACTAGAAGAGAAGATACTGGACTGCACTAGAAGAATAGCGAAAGAACTGGATGTACTTGGAATGATAAACATACAGTTTATTGAATACAAAGGGGAACTTTACATAATAGAGGTTAACCCAAGATCAAGTAGAACGGTTCCATACATCTCTAAGATAACTGCAGTTCCTATGATAGAGCTTGCAACAAGAGCTATGCTTGGAGAAAAGCTAAAAGACCTGCCGTACGGTACAGGGATATACAAGAGATCAGAACTTATATCTGTTAAGGTACCTGTGTTCTCAACAGAAAAACTAACAGATGTAGAGGTAAGTCTTGGACCTGAGATGAAGTCTACAGGTGAGGTACTGGGTGTAGGTAGAACATACGAGGAAGCGGTATATAAAGGTCTTGTGGGTGCTGATAAAAACTACATAGAAAAAGGTAAAAGAGTACTTGTTACTGTAAAGGATAAGGATAAGGAAGAATTCTTAGGGCTTGCCAAAAGAATGGTTGCTTTGGGGTATGAACTGAGTGCAACAGGTGGAACGCATACTTACCTTGAAGAAAACGGTATAGAGTCTTCTATTGTAAACAAGATAAGCGAAGAAACTCCTAACATACTGGATAAGTTGAAAAACAGAGAGATAGATATGCTTATAAACACACCTACAAAAGCCAATGATTCTCAAAGAGACGGGTTCAGAATAAGAAGAACAGCTATAGAGTATGGAGTGGAAGTTCTGACTTCACTGGATACGCTGGATATCTTATTAAAAATAATGGAAAACGAAATTCATAAAAATGACTTAGAGGTATTTAATATCAACGAAATAGCTTAAAAAGGAGAATAGATATGAGGGATATCATTTCACTAAGGGAACTTTCCAAAGAAGATATATTAAGTATCCTGGAAAGAGCAAAGGAACTGGAGGAAAGCCCGGAACCGAAGCTATTGGAAAATAAAATACTGTCACTTCTTTTCTTCGAACCATCCACAAGGACAAAACTTTCCTTCCAAGCTGCAATGCAGAGGCTTGGAGGGACTTGTCTGAGTGTAGAGGATAACGGGACCACTTCTCTTTCTAAAGGTGAGAGTATAAGTGACACCATAAAAATAACTGGGCTGTATTCCGATGCAATGGTAGTTAGGAGCCCGTATGAGGGGGCTGCGAGACTGGCTTCGGAAGTGCTTGAAAAACCTGTTATAAATGCCGGAGACGGTGCAAACCAGCATCCGACTCAGACCCTTTTGGACCTCTACACAATACAAAAGGAAAAAGGCTGCATCGACAGCTTGAAAATAGCTTTTGTTGGGGACCTGAAATACGGTAGGACTGTTCATTCATTGGCAAAGGCGCTGAATATGTTCGACTGCGAACTGTACTTCATCGCTCCGGATGCCCTTCAGATACCTGAATACATTTTGTATGATCTGGATGTAGACTACCATATAATGAACGAGTTCGATTCTGTACTGGATAAGCTGGATATATTCTATATGACGAGAATACAGAGGGAGAGATTTGACATACAAGAAGAGTATGAACAGTATAAGGGTGTATATAGGATAGATAAAAGCATAATTGACAAATGTAAAAAAGATATGAAGATCATGCATCCGCTGCCAAGGGTGGATGAAATACACTATGATCTGGATAAAACTGAAAATGCAGTTTATTTTTCCCAGGCAGAAAACGGAGTATACGTCAGAGAGGCGCTGCTGGCGATGTTATTGTCAGAAGGGTATGGGAAAGAGATAAAATATGATGAGCTTGGAGGAGTGTGTAAAAATCCTAAATGCATAAGCCACCACGAAGGAAGAGGTACCAAGTGGGTTAACGAGGCCGACGGCAAAAGGTGTTTTTACTGTGAAAAAAGGGGGTAAGCATGTTTTTACAGGACAGTGTGATTATAGAGAATAGAGAAAGCGGAGATAAAAAATATTATCTTTTGAGGGTTAAGGTTGAAAAAGGCTTGGCTGAGTCAAAACCAGGGCAGTTTTTTATGCTTAAATGCGATGACGGTTCTAGGATACTTAGAAGGCCGATAAGCCTTCATTACGCCGATAAAGAAAACGGTATACTTGAGTTTTATTATGAGGTTGTAGGTAAAGGAACAAAAGAGTTTACTTTCTTAGAAAAAGGGGATGCAATCAATATACAGGGACCGCTTGGAAACGGCTTCGATACAGATATCCAAGACAAGAATGTACTAGTTATAGGTGGAGGAATGGGAATAGCACCTTTAAAGTACCTTATTGAGGATCTGAAAACAAAAAATAATCTGATATTTATAGCGGGCGGAAGAGATTCTGGAGCCCTTAATATAGTAAATAACATAGAACTAAAAGGATTTGAAATACTGGAAACTACAGATGACGGAACTAGAGGCAGAAAAGGGAATACAGTGGAACTGATGAAAGAGATATTGGCAGAAAAAGAGATAGATATAATCTATACCTGCGGGCCTCACGGAATGATGAAGGCTGTGGCACAGGTAGCTGCCTCAAAGGGGATCAGATGTCAGGTTTCCTTAGAAGAGAGAATGGCTTGTGGTACAGGAGCCTGTATGGGGTGTTCCATCGAGACAACAAAAGGAATGAGAAAAGTGTGTAAAGACGGACCGGTATTTGAAAGCTTGGAGGTGTCATCTTGCAATGAATAGACTTAAAACAAATTTCATAGGCGTGGATATGGAAAATCCTATAATGACAGCTTCTGGATGCTTTGGATTCGGTATGGAGTACAAAGATTACTTCGATCCAAATGAACTGGGTGCAGCAGTACTGAAAGGTATCACGCTTGAACCTAGAAACGGAAACGAGGGGACAAGGATTGCGGAAACACCTGCAGGAATGCTAAACTGTGTCGGACTTGAAAACCCCGGTATAGAGTACTTTAAAAAAGAAATACTATCTGAGCTTAAGGGTAAACTTAATATACCGATGGTACTCAATATAAACGGGAAAACTATAGAAGAGTACGTAGAGTTGGCAAAAATAGTTGAGGAGATAGATGAGGTTAAAATGGTTGAACTGAATATCTCCTGCCCGAATGTTAAAGATGGAGGGATGGCATTTGGTGCAAATCCCGAAGTTGCAGGTTTGGTAACTAAAAAAGTAAGAGAGGTACTGAGCAAACCGCTTATAGTGAAGCTTTCGCCAAATGTATCGGATATAGTTGAGATAGCAAAAATAGTTGAGGATAACGGTGCAGATGCAGTTGCTCTTATAAATACTCTGCTTGGTATGGCTATAGATATAAAGAAAAAGAAGCCTATACTTGGAAACATATTCGGCGGGCTTTCAGGTCCTGCAGTAAAACCAGTAGCTCTTAGAATGATATATCAAGTTAGCCAAGCTGTAAAGATACCTGTACTTGGTATGGGTGGTATTAGCAGCACTGAGGACGCAATTGAGTTCTTTATGGCAGGGGCCTCAGCAATCTCTCTTGGTACAGGGATATTCGGAAACCCAATGCTTCCTGTTGAAATAAAAAACGGGCTGCAAAAGTACTGTGAAGAAGAGGGATTGGAAAATATTTCTGAAATCATAGGAGCGGCACACTTATAAGGGGGTAGAGATGAACGCAAAGGATAGATTGATATTAGCACTTGATTACAGCAACTTGGAAGATGCCAAGGTTTTAGTTGAAAAATTAGGTAATACAATTGATATATATAAGGTAGGTTTGGAACTTTTTTTAACAAGCGGCGGTAAAGCAGTCGACTATCTTCATAAAAAGGGGAAAAAAGTATTTTTAGACCTTAAATTCCACGACATCCCAAATACTGTTGAGATGGCTTCAAGGTTTGCAGTGGATAAAGGCGTGTTTATGTTTAATGTACACGCATCAGGCGGGAAAAAAATGATGGGTAATGTTTCCCGTATGATTGAGGAAACAGGAAGTAAAAGTATAGCCATAGCTGTGACTATACTGACTAGCTTTTCAGAAGGGGAGATCGAGGAGCAGTTTAAAAGCAGCCTGAGCTTAGAAGAGATGGTTATGCACTTTGCCAGCTTGACAAAAGAAAGCGGGATGCACGGAGTTGTATGCTCACCTCTTGAAGCTGGCTTAATCAAAAAAATATGCGGTAAAGAGTTTAAGACCATATGTCCAGGTGTAAGACCGGCCTGGTCAGCTAAAAATGACCAGCAGAGGATAATGACTCCTAAAATGGCTATAGAGAATGGGGCGGACTTTTTGGTGGTAGGAAGACCTATAAGGGCTGCAGAAGATCCAGCTAAGGCAGCAGAGCTTGTTCTAAAGGAGATAGAGGAAGCTTTAGAAGGGGGAGAGTAATGCTTCTTAAAAATGCAAATATAGTAGGGGATAACGGCGAAATACTGAAAAGGGACATCTACATAGAACACGGAAAAATAGTGAAAGTATCTGAAAAAATCCAAAGTTTGGATTTGCTAAGAAAGAAGTTTTTAGGTGAATCTGAGCCTGAAACACTTAAAACTTTTGAAGTAAGGGACCTTTCCGGTAAGCTAGTACTTCCTGGAATAATAGATGCACACACGCATATGAGGGATCCTGGACTTTGCCATAAAGAGGACCTGCACACGGGTTCTCTTGCCTGCGCCAAAGGAGGAATAACTACATTTTTGGATATGCCAAATACAGTCCCGCCGACAGTGAGCATAGAAGAGCTCAGTAAAAAAAGAGAGCTTGCGGCAGAGAAATCAATTGTGAACTATGGTTTCCACTTTGGAGCTACAGCAGACAACGTTGAGGAGATAAAAAAGGCAGCTAATACAGCTTCAACAAAAGTTTTTATGAACGTTTCCACCGGGAAAATGCTCATAGAAGATGAAGCGGCACTGGGAGCTGTATTCGAAAACTCCAAAATTATAAGCGTGCACGCAGAGGATGATATGGTTCAAAAGGCCATTGACTTGAACGATAAATATGGGGATACACTTTACCTGTGCCATATATCTCAAAAAAGCGAGATCGAATCTGTAAAAAAATATAGAGAGACTGGAAATAAAAAGATATATGTAGAGGTTACTCCGCACCACTTGTTTTTATGTGAGGAAGACAGAGACAGGGACGAAACAAGCAAGAAACTTCTAATCATGAAGCCTGAGCTAAAACCCAGGGAAGACATGGAATATCTGTGGGAGGCAATAAAAGAGGGAGTTGTGGACACGATAGGAACCGACCACGCACCTCACCTTGCAGAGGAGAAGCTGGCAAAGACTACATTTGGTATACCGGGTGTAGAAAATTCGCTGCAGCTGATGCTGAGTGCGGTAAATAGCGGGAAGATTACGCTTAAAAAGCTTGTTGAACTAATGTGTGAAAACCCTGCAAAAATATTCAACTTGAAGCACAAGGGATATATAAAAGAGGGATATGATGCAGACTTGACAGTTGTGGACATGGAAAAAGAGTTCACAATAAACAATGCGGATGTTGTTTCAAAATGTGCCTGGACCCCTTTTGAAGGTAAAAAAGTAAAAGGCAGTCCTGTGGCTACTATTGTGAATGGGAAGTATGTATACGAAAATGGAGTATTTTATACATCTAACGGAAGGGAAGTGGAAATTTATGGATAGAGCAAAGAAAGTAGCAAAGGCCTTGCTGGATGTAGAGGCTGTAAGAATAAATGTAAAAGAACCTTTTACCTTTGTATCAGGAATAAAAAGTCCGATCTACTGTGACAACAGAAAGGTGATAGGATACCCTGAAGCCAGAGACTTAATTGTGGATTCGTTTGTTGAGGTGCTGGAAGGGAAAGCTTTTGATGTCATCGCCGGAACAGCAACAGCAGGTATACCTTGGGCTGCATTTATTGCGGACAAGATGAACAAGCCGATGGCTTACATAAGAAGCAAGAAGAAAGAGCACGGAGCCGGGAAACAGATAGAGGGGGCCAGTGTAGAAGGTAAGAGGGTTGTAGTCATAGAAGACCTTATAAGTACCGGAGGAAGCTGTATACAGGCTGTAGGAGCTGCCAGGGCAGAAGGAGCTGCATATGTTGAGGTTTCAGCTATATTCTCATATGAATTTAAAAAGGCTTTTGACAACTTCAACAGCATAGATTGTAAATGGGAAACTTTAAGTACTTTTATGGAACTTTTAGAACTTGTAAAAGAGCAAGAATACTTGAACGAAGAGGAGTTTGATATAGCTGCTTCTTGGAACAAGGATCCTCAAGCTTGGGGAAATCAATTTAAATAAGACGCTTAATTAAATACGAGACATAGAAGACGCCTATATCTTTCGGATGAGAAAGTTTAAGAAAACATTAAAAATAAAAAATGTTTTCTTAAAAATCTGAAAGAAAGGGTGTTTTTTATTTATTTGAATTGGATTTTTAAATAAAAATACCATAGATATCGATACATACTTTAATTAAAATTAAATTTTAATTAAAGTATGTTGGAGATGATAAAATTATTGTTGTATTTTGCAACAAATATGTGTTAAAATTTTTATTACTTATAAAAATCTGAACAATAAGTTTTAATAAATTTTGCAGTTTGAAAGGCTTAGGTAAGGAGGAACTTATGGCAGAATTTAATATTAGATTTGGTGAAGAGAGAGATTTGAAAGCCTTAACTGATATTTATAATTATTATGTAGAACACACAACGATAACTTTTGATATAGAGATCTATACAGTTGAGAAAAGAAAATTGTGGTTTGATAAATATGATAAAGATGGGCCTTATAAGCTCTTGGTAGCTGAAAATGGAGGCAAGATCATCGGGTATGCTACTAGTAGCCGGCTAAGGGACAAGGGCGCTTATATGACGTCTGTGGAGACCAGCATCTATGTGGATAAAAATGCCCGTGAAAAAGGTGTGGGCACTAAGTTGTATGAGAGATTATTCCAGGAACTAGAAAAAGAGGATGTAAACAGGGCGTATGCCGGTGTAACTCAGCCAAATCAGATATCTGAGAATATTCACAGAAAATTTGGATTTGAAGAGGTAGGTCGCTTCAGCCAGGTTGGAAGGAAATTTGGAGAATATTGGGATGTAAAGTGGTTTGAAAAAAAAACTTTAGATACTTTGAAGTTTTGACATTAAAACACTGTAAATAAACTTAAAATTTGGTACATAAAATAAACAAACTCAGATTAAATTATATTCAAAAAATATGAAAAAAATTGAAAAATGATGGAAAAAAGCATAAAAAACCCTGATTTTATTGAAAAAAAAGGGAAAAAACTATTGAAAAACTGTGTTTAGTATGGTATAAATGAGAGAGTAAAGGGAATCCTTAATTTTCTTGACTTATATTAAGACTGGGAGGTAGAGTAATGACAAAAAAAGAGTTCGTAAAATTATTTGCAGAAAAAGGTGCTTTCGAATCTAAAGCTGAGGCTGAAAGAAAGCTAGATGCATTTTTAGCAACAGTAGAAGATGTATTAACTTCAGGAGACGAAGTTAACTTCATCGGATGGGGGAAATTCGAAGTAGCTGAAAGAGCTGCAAGAACAGGAAGAAACCCTAAAACTGGAGAAGAAATCAAAATCGAAGCTAAAAAAGTTGTTAAATTCAAAGCTGGTAAGAAATTAAACGACAAAGTTAACTAATAAAAAAGTCCGGATCTAGATCCGGACTTTTTTATTTATTACATTATTTCAATTCCGGGCTTTAACTTGTATATTACATCCTTTCTCTCCACTATTATTTCAGATTTTTTTATCAGTTCTTTATTTTCAAGTATTGAATTTATAAGTTCTTTTGCTGGATTTATTGCCACAGGATGTCCCACTTTTTCAAACATTCCAAGATCTCCATTTGTATCTCCATATGCATAACTTTTTTTCAAATCCAGATGGTGTTTTCTGACAAAATGATCGAGAGCTTTCTTTTTGCTCACAGAATCCCACATACCGGTTATTTCTCCGTTGAATTTGTTTTCATGATCCACATGGTAGACAGAACCATAGAAATCTGATGCACCGTATTTTTTAGCCATTTTTGATACCAAAAAATCAGGACTTCCAGATATAAATATCACTTTATGACCTTGATCAATATGCCATTCTATTCTTTTTCTGGTATACCTATAAACCCTTTCACCTTTAAGTCTTATAACTTGATTTGACACAAATTCAACTTCCGGTTTTTTGATCCCTTTTAAAGCATCTATATATACAGCAACAACCTCCATTAAGTAGTCATCATAGTTTCCCTGTCTCTTGTCCCAGTCATAGAAGGTCTGCTTAGCTTGTGAATGCCATACTTTTGGGGTCTATTACCTCGTATCTGATGAGTTTTTTAAAATGTTCTACGAGAAGAGAATCACGGTATAATGTGCCATCAATATCAAAAAATGCACCGATCATAGTACCACCTCCATTTAGTAGTTATATAGATATTCCATTATAAAAAAATTTTCCTACTATTTCTGTCTTATATTTAATAGTTTTATGTAACAGTCTTCTTAGGTATTTAAACATTTCTTTAATTATCTACTTATAAAAGAGTTCATATAACTTAAATCGAATTACTTGTGCTATAGCACAAGTAATTTTGGGTTTACACATATTGTATTCTACCTAAAAAAAAAACTAAACTAAGTCATATATGATAAATTCTTAGGGGGTATTAAAATGTGTAAAAAATGTATATCAGAAGGATTGGTAACAAAATGTTCAGCTTGTATAGTTATGTTTAAAAAAATGGAAAAATTACATAATGTTAATAAATAATTCTTAGACATAATTTTTATTTTGAACTATGCAGCCTTGAATCTATGAGAAACAATTAGGATTTAGGAATAAAAATTTATAATTAATTTTGGAGGAAGAACGTGAAAATTTATATTTTAAACACCGGTTATTTAGAAACCGACAGAAACAATGTAGAAGCGTGCTCGAAGATAGGGACTTATAGTAACCCAGCAGTTCAAAATGATTGGATAAAACTTCCGGTTATGAGTTTTCTAATTGAAAATGAGGGAGAGTATATATTATATGATGTTGGGAGCCATCCAGATGCAATGGAAGGATACTGGCCAAAACACCTGCAGGAAATATATCCTCTATATCAAAATGAAGAAGAAAAATTAGAAAATCAACTGGCGCTATGTGGAGTGAAGCCAGAAGACATAAAGACAGTAGTAATTTCTCATATGCACTTAGATCATGCAGGAAATTTACATCTATTTAAGCATGCAGATGTTTATGTGGCAAAAGCTGACTTTATCCATGCGCAAACCCAAGTACGTTTGAATCCAGATATTACAACACACGGAGGGTATATAAAAGGAGATTTAGATGTACCAATTAAGCAGTACCACCTAGTAGAGGAAGATTTTGAAATTGTACCAGGAATTGAAGTAGTTAATTTACCAGGTCATACCCCGGGATTACTAGGACTAGTGGTACACTTAGAAAAATCTGGAACTTTTATTCTTCCTCAAGACTGTATATATACAGAGGCTATATTTGGACCTCCTGCGAAAGCATCTGGACTTCTATATGACAGTTTGAATTATTTTAAATCTATTGAAAAAGTAAGAAGATTAAAAGATAAATATCATGCAAAGATAATTTTCGCCCATGATTATGAGTTTTTTAAAACATTGAAAACAGCACCTGAATTTTATGAATAATGGATAGAAATTTAAAAGTGCCCGATAACAATGCTTGTTATCGGGCATCTTTTATTTTAATAGATATGCATCTGAATTCTTAAAAATTAAGATCAAATTGTAATAACTCAGTTAAAAAATCAATAAAGGGTAAATTCTTTGTTAGATTTATAGTTCTAATTTACATAATCTCTCTAAGCATTAGAGCGATACTATAAATAAGTCTTGTATTTAGCTGTGATAAATCACAGGAAAGGATTTCTTGTATTTTAGCCAGCTTATAGTTGATTGTATTCCTATGATAAAAATAGTTGAGCAGCGACCTCTTTGACACTCCCGCTGTATTTTAAATAAGTATCTAGTACCAGTATATAGTCGGTACCGTTAAGTTGATCATACTTGACCAAAGGCTCTATCGTTTCTTGATAATATTCATTTATGACTTCTTTATCCTCCATAGATAATAGCAGTTTATATAAGCCTAATTCACTATACAAGCTTATTTTGTTACTCTCCTCTTTTCTTTTTTGAAGTTTTAGTATATCCATTGCTTGACGGTAGCTTTTTGCTATACAATTAATATTTTTAGTAGTTTCACCGATACAGAAATATATATCGTCTTTTTTATTTAATAATTCAGAGCATTTTTTCTTTACTTTTGCGATAATATCTTTTATTTCTTTTTCGCTGTATTTAGCAAATGCTATAATAAACCTACCTTCTAATTCAAAAACAAAAGTTCTTTCATAAGCATAAGTAACTATATTTTCAATATTTTTTAATAGATTAGACCGTTTTTTTTCATCAATTATTTTTCCTGTTGAACCTTCTAATACTTCAATAACTGCAATACAGTACGACCAGTTAGAGTTGAAATTATGAATTTCCAATTGTGGTATGTACAAGTCCACTTGGTCCGGAAAGAATATTGCATTTTTAACTGCAGAAGATAATTCTATGTTAGTCCTGTCTGATATTGTAATTTGGTAGCAAAAGCTTTTTATGAAATTGGCCATATACACATGCCAGGGAACTTCAAATAGTGGGAAATCATGCTCATTACAAAAATCTATGATTTCATCTGAGATGCTCTCAATATACGGCCCGATATTAATTACCATACCACTGGCGTGATTATAGTATGTAAGTTTAACCAGTTCAAATAGGTCTTCCTTTTTTTCCAGGGCTATACCGGTTACAAAGGAGAGTTCTTGTCCTTCTAAAAAAGTTGATATCTCTATACCTTCAATCATATGTGCCCATCTCACTACATTATCCATCCCATTTTCCCCGGCAATCAATTTTATGTCTTTCTTGTTTGTAGTTTCATATAATTCACTTAATTTTATAGCCATTTTTAACCCCATATTTATTATTTTTCCTTTTTATACGTACCTGTTTAGATCTATGATATGTTGCTGTTAAATGTGTTGTTATTTTGTCATTAAAATATTATATTCAATTCAAGCCCCTATTTATTTAAAAAAGAGGATTTCCCCGGATAAAATCTATAAATTTACTGTTAAAATAAAAAAACAAATTTAAGATTATTATAGTTTTTTAATGACTATCGATTAAAATTTATAAGGTTGAAAAGTATCAGTTAGATTATAAGATAATAAAATTTGAATGGAATTCTTTAAAAGGCAGTAGCTCAGCTTATTTTACAAATTGGAGCACTCTAAAAAATGTTTGCAGAGTTTAAAATCTAAACATTGTTATTATAAAATTTATTTATTATTAAGGCAGACATAAAATAATTCTATCCTTATGTAAGTTATTTGTCAATAAATTCATAAAAAATGATAAAATGTAAAAGTTAATTGAAACCATTTGAAACACGAAAATTTTCTAGAAATATCGATTTTACCTGCAAAAATAAAAGTTTTTATATTGAAAATATACTCGTTGTGCTAGAGCACAATTTATTTTAGGTCGACAAACATTGTAATTTATTCAAAAAAAAACTAAAATGTATTATATCAAATTTGAGAGCGGTTAACTTTTTACACTAGAGAAATAAATTCAAAGCTCTTACTAATTCTTTTTAAAATTTCATATCTTTTCATTTTATTATTTCAAATTCTAAATTCATTAATCTGAAAATTTCAATTTTATATTTAATTAAAATATAGCATTTTTATTTATAGTTTTTTCCACGATTAGAATAAACCTATTTCTTATCTGATTATCTTTTCCTTAATTTTTATTTCAACTAATTTATTTTTTTATTTTCATTTATTAATTTTATATACTTTTCATATTTTTTCATTTCTACGTTTACATTATTTTCTTTTTAAATCTATTTTTAAAAATAATTTTCAAATATGTATCACTCTATAATTATATGAGTTTTTTAGCGAAATTAAGGCAGTTTTAAGTGTAATCAAAATATTATTTGGAGTAATTTGTATATTGGGTAATTTTTATTGTCTAAATTAAATTGTAAGTTAAATATAGAAAGGAGAGTTTTAAAATGGCAAACCAAGAAACATTTGAAAGGGTATTATCGAAAAAAGACGTATTGGCACTTGCATTCGGTGCAATGATAGGATGGGGATGGGTAGTTTTAGCAGGTAGCTGGGTAAAAACAGCAGGTCCATTAGGAGCAATGCTTGCATTCTTAATGGGTGGAATAATGGTTTTATTTGTTGGTCTTACTTATGCTGAACTTACTTCTGCAATGCCTAAGTGCGGAGGAGAGCATGTATTTACTTTAAGAGCTCTTGGGACAAATGCTTCATTTATGTGTACCTGGTCTATTATACTGGGATATATATCAGTGGTGGCTTTTGAGGCAGTTGCATTCCCAACAGTGTTGGAATACCTAATACCAGGATATATTCAAGGTAAAATGTATGCGGTAGCTGGATATGATGTATATTTCACTTGGGTATTAGTAGGTATGGTGAGCTCAATTGCAATAACGGTCATAAACTATTTTGGGGTAAAACCTGCTGCATTTTTACAAGGAGTACTGACACTTATAATAGCAGCTGTAGGTTTAAGTTTCTTTGGAGGAGCAGTTACTAATGGTGATGTGGCAAATGTTCAACCTCTATTTGTAGGCGGTGGTAAAGGAATTTTGGCAGTAGCAGTTATGACACCATTTATGTATGTCGGATTTGATGTTATACCTCAGGCAGCAGAAGAGATAAATTTACCATTTAAGAAAATAGGTCAAATTTTAATACTTTCGGTAGTTATGGCAGTTGCATGGTACATAATGATTATTTATGGAGTATCGTTAGCTATGGATAGTAATTCAATGGCAGCTTCAAAACTTGTAACTGCAGATGCAATGAAAGCAGTATTCTTTAACAGCCCTTTAGCTTCTAAAATAATGGTTTTAGCAGGAATAGGTGGAATTATAACAAGTTGGAACTCATTCTTCGTTGGTGGAAGTAGAGCAATATACTCAATGGCTGAATCAAAGATGTTACCAGCATTTCTTGCAAAATTACACCCAAAATATAAAACACCAGTAAATGCAGTACTTTTAATAGGTGTAATATCAACATTAGCTCCGCTTTTAGGGAGAAAAATGCTGGTTTGGCTTGTTGATGCAGGTGGATTTACAATAGTTATAGCTTATCTTCTTGTAGTAATTTCGTTCTTAGTATTAAGAAAGAAAGAACCTGAAATGGAAAGACCATATAAAATTAAGCATGGTGTCTTTGTAGGATCAGTAGCAGCAATATTAAGTGGAGCTTGTATATTCCTTTATCTTCCTGGAGCTCCATCAGCATTAGTACCTTTTGAATGGTTCATTGTACTTGGATGGTTTGTACTAGGAGCGATCTTCTATGCATGGGCTAAAATGTCTTATTCAGATTTTGGGAAACATGCGGAAGAACTTGGAGACAATTCTATAGCACAACCTGAATAATTAATAACAGAATATATAACATAAAAGTTTAAAAAAATGGACAGAATTAATAACTTTTATATTAACTATTGTATATAATCTATATTGGAAATACTGACTTATTAAGGTATTTCCAATATAGATAATACAGCAAAGATAAACTTAAGTGGTGAGCCAAAAATTAAAATACATATTGGAGGGTTTAATAATGATTTTAGAAAAAAATGCAACACTTGTAACATCAATTCCAGGTCCTAAATCAAAGGAGCTTTTGGAAAAAAGACTTAAATATGTAGCTAGGGGAGTAAGTTACTCTACAGAGGTATTTGTAGACGAGGCTAAAGGTGCCCTTATAAAAGATATAGACGGTAATGTATTCGTTGACTTTGCATCAGGTATAGGCGTGCAAAATGTAGGGCATTGTGACGATGAGATAGTAGAAGCAATAAAAGCACAGGTTGAAAAAAATATACACTCTTCTTTCAACGTTGCAATGTATGAGCAATACATTGATTTAGCAGAAAAACTTGTTTCGGTAACTCCGGGAGATTATGCTAAAAAAGCTTTGTTTATAAACAGTGGTGCTGAGGCTGTAGAAAATGCTATTAAAATCGCAAGAAAATATACAGGTAAACCAATGATACTATCGTTAGAAAATGCGTTTCATGGAAGAACTTATATGGCTATGACGCTTACAAGTAAAGTAAGACCCTATAAATACGGTTTTGCGCCGTACAATAGTGATACACACAAGATCCCATCATCTTATTGTTATAGATGCCCATATGGTAAACAACATCCAGGTTGTAATCTAGAATGTGCTCAAAAATTAAGAGACTTGCTTAAAGGGGAACTGTCGGCAGATATGATTGCTGCTTTAATAGTAGAACCTATACAGGGTGAAGGTGGTTTCATAGTTCCTCCAAAAGAATATTTACAAGAACTTCAAAAAATATGTAATGAACACGGAATACTATTCATAGTAGATGAAATTCAAGCAGGATTTGCTAGAACAGGTAGCCTTTTTGCTTCTGAGCAGTTTGAAATTGAACCTGATATGATAACAATGTCAAAATCACTTGCTGCAGGAATGCCGTTAAGTGCTGTTGTTGGAAAAGAAGAGATAATGGAAAATCCCATTGTAGGATCGATAGGTGGAACTTTCAGCGGAAACCCTGTTTCATGTGCAGCCGGTCTTAAGGTTATTGAAAAAGTAGAAAAAGACAACTTGTCAGAAAAAGCTAATGTTATTGGTGAAAAAATCAAATCAAGACTTTCTGAAATGCAGAAAAAATATCCTGTTATTGGAGATATAAGAGGACTTGGAGCAATGTGTGCAGTGGAATTCGTTAACGACCCTGAAACAAAAGAGCCCAACAAGGAGATAATAGGAAAAATAACTAAAGAAAGTCTGCAACAAGGAGTAATCTTCCTAAGTGCAGGGAATTTATGGAAATGTTCTTAGATTCCTTCCACCATTAGTAATGACAGATGAGCAGTTAGACTATGGTTTAGACGTTCTTGAAAAAGCAATAGAAAAAGCGTTAAGCTAAATTATTAGTGAAAGGTAGAGTACTATGAAACTATTTAAATTACAACCTGAAATCCATAAATTTGATAAATTTGCCGAATTTGTTGAAGAATTCGGCATAGGAGAAAAAGACCTTATAGTGGTGAACAACTCCATATACGATAAATTTATAAAAGAGCTTGATTTGAAAAGTATATTTGTATCCCCGAAAAAATACGGCAGTGGAGAGCCTTCTGATGAAATCATAGACAAGGTGCTTGAAGAAGCCGGGAAGTCTGAATACGACAGAATAATTGCCATAGGCGGGGGAGCTGTAATGGATATAGCTAAGTTCTTAGTGCTTGAGGGAGCTTCCAGCGCTTTAGATATATTCGAGAGAAAGATAGAGTTTAAAAAGGTAAAAGAGCTGGTAGCTGTGCCTACCACTTGCGGTACAGGAAGCGAGGTTACTTCGTTTTCAGTGGCAGAGATAAAGTCAAAGGGGACAAAAATGGGTATAGGTATAGACGAGTTCCTCCCAGATCAGGCAGTGCTTATACCGAGTCTTCTGTCAGACATACCTTATAAGTTTTTTGCCTTTAGTACCCTTGATGCTTTGGTGCACGCGGCAGAATCCTTTGTTTCTCCAAAGTCCAACCAATACACAGATATGTTTGCCGAGAAGGCGATAGAGTTAATACTTAAGGGCTACAAGTACATAGTGCAGAATGGGAAGGACAGCTATAAGGAGGTCATAGAAGACTTCCTTATAGGGAGCAACTACGCTGGTATAGCTTTTGGTAATACTGGTGTTGGCGCTGTACATGCCCTGTCTTATCCACTTGGAGGAAAGTACCATGTGGCACACGGCGAGTGCAATTATGAGTTCTTTACTCCGGTTTTCAAGGCCTATACAAGTATAGCTCCAGAGGGTAAGATAAAGCAGTTTAACGATCTCGTGGCTTCTGTGCTGGGATTAGAAGGTGGATGCGATGTATACCTTGAGCTGGACAATCTTCTTGGAGAAATTTGGGAAAAGAAAAAGCTCAGCAGCTTTGGGATGCAGGAAACAGAGATATTGGAATTCACTGAAAGTGTAATCGAAAAACAGCAGAGACTTTTGGGGAACAACTATGTTCCTCTGGAAAAAGATGGGATGCTGGGTATATACAGGGAGCTTTTCTAAAGCTTAGAAGAATTGAAAATTTTATAAATACTTAGAGCATTCTCTGTAGTTTTAATATTTTTTACGATAAATTATAAAAACTTTATTTGATGAACCTCCTTGATTTTTAAAATAAAAAACCTCAAAATATAATAGTATACGCACAATTAAACTTTTTCATAATTAGATCAGGCAGTAATTCTGCTTCACCAGGGCGGGATTATTGTCCTGATCAAGTTCCAGAAAAACAAAAATATTGAAATATGATTTAAAAAAAATCTGTAAACACCCCCCCCGCTTAAAATTTTAAGCGGGGGGGTTATCTTTTTGGAAGGAAAAAATACTTGAACGTATAAAATAAAAAGAAAGGGGGGGATTTTTTATGGCAGATAAGATGTGTTCTTTATATAAAAAGGAAGCAAAGGATATAGACAAGTATCTAAAAGAAGTGGGCGATGGCAGGTATTTGTGTACAAAATGCGGGAGGTTTTCAGAGGACAAGAAAAAACTTTGTAAACCTGTGGAAATAGAAAAACGTTTTGTGGATAAAGGGGCTAAGAAAAAGAAATAAGGGTAGAAAATTGTGTAGTAATTATAAAAAAGGTAGCTTGAATATTTTTTTGAAGCTATCTTTTTTAGTTCCTAGATTGTCAAATTATTAGTTCATTGAGTAAAAATTTAATTTTTTTTCACAACTTTTATTACCTTTCCAAATACCTCTTTAAACCTCCTACCTGAAACCAACAGCTTGCTTATCTGTATGTCAAGCACATCCATCCCCTCTACATGGAATAATACCTCTTTGTTTTTTATCTCTACATCGAAATTTAAATCTTCCAAAACAAAGACCCTGTTAAATATTTTGGCGAGTTTTAACAGTACCGCCAGCTCGTCAATTATCTGAATGTCTGCTTTGTTCAATATGTCGGTGTAATCAAGGTAGAGTTTGTTTCTCTTTTCCAGTTGTGATACAGCCAGAGCAGAGATTAGAAGTTCTTTGTGGGATATACCGTTAAGGCCTGAATTTAGGATCATGTAGAATGAGTGCTCAGGGTGATCATAATAGTTTATGTTGATCCCGGACCTTCCGAAATAGCAGCAGGTTTTTATTATTTTATCATTCATTTCCTCCAAATGGTGCAACGTCCTGAATTTTTCAAAAATTTCTTTAAAAATCTGAAATACATTTTTTCCGTTATCAGCCGAAAGCTGGTAATGTTCGGTTATGCTGTGCAGGGAGTATTCGTAAACATCTTCTATCTCCTTACCAAGTTGGTTCAGATGAGAGTAAAGAACCCCCTCTCTTATCCCGGAGCCGCTTATAATGAGTTTTTCAATTCCGGTGTGGGTCAGGAGACAATTTATAGCACAGGCAGCACCTACAAATATATCAGCCCTGCTTTTTGCCAGCCCTTGAACTTGGAGTTTTTCATTATAGGTTTTCTTTTTCAAAAAATTATATGTCAGGATGACCTCTTCTATGCGCATGTGGTAGTCGTGCAAAAGTTTCAGCGGATATTGGCGAAGATTTGAGTGCACCTTTGCCAGGTTCCTCACAGTCCCCCCAACGCCTATAAGGGGAAGATTGTTCAAATTTTGGAGCCAGTCTATTTTCTCATATTCAGAAAATATAGCTTCTTTGAGCGTCAGCTCCCCTTTTTTATGTAGTGGGTTTTTCACATCTGATATTTGAGAAAGGGTAACCGAACCAAAGCTTAAACTCACAGACTCAACGATCATTTTGTCTTTGAACCATACAAGCTCCGTACTGGCACCTCCCATGTCCATAAGCAGCCCTTCGCTTACATCCAGGCTGTTTATAGCCCCGAGGTATGAAAACTTAGCCTCATCTTTTCCTGTAAAAACTGTTATGTCCAGGTCCAGCTGTTCTTTTACCGGAAGTAAAAAATCATTTGAGTTTTCGGCGTTTCTAACAGCCGCGGTACCGAAACATATAATCTCGTCAACGGTGTAATTTTTACATATGCCCTTGAAAAGCCTCAGTGTGTTTACCGCTAGGTTTATTTTCTTTGTTTTTAGTACCCCGGTTTCGTGGAAGCCTTCTCCCAGCCTCACAGTTTCCTTGATGTCTTCTATGACTTTGAAATGCCTTTTCGGAGAGATCTCGAAAATAACCAGCCTCACCGAGTTGGATCCAACATCTATTATGCCTACTTTTTTCATTGCATCCCCTCCTTACAATAAAATTATATTCAACAAATAAGTGATAGGCAAATAAATTTATTGTGTGGGCTTCAAAAGGATAAAAGAAAAAGTTCGGTAAAAGTCTTATAGTTGTGTAAAAGTACTGTAATAATCGTGTATTCCCGGTACTTTATAAGCTAAAATTATATTAGGGATAATTTTGCTTAAATATTTTTATAGGGGGCAATTTATGGAAAACAATCTTGCTGCGGTTATAGAGATTTCTCCGACGGCGGTGGCGATGTCGGTGTTTCAGCGGAAGGGGAATGTTCTTGAAAGTCTAGAAGAGGTCAGTGAACCCCTTCTTTTATTTGACGGCTTAAACTCTTACAGGGTATCTTTCAAACGCGTACATAAACTGTGTGACGTGCTGAACAAGATGAAAGAGCTTGCAAACACCTATGGCATAGAAAATTTTTGGGTGTCTACCACCAGCAGTTTCTCAGAAGTGGAAAACGTCTTATTTCTGGTGGACCTCGTGGAACTGCGTACCGGTTTAAAAATTTATGTGCCCACTGTTTTGGAAAAAAAGAAGCTGGCTTTCAAAAACTTTCTTTTGGAGAACAGGAACAAAAATCTGCATACAGAATCTGACTACAGTTTGATTGTGCATATAGGTGCCAGAACCACCGATATAACCATTTTAAACGGTGAAGAGATGGTTTCACACGAGATTTTAAATACAGGAAACCTGAAGCTTTCTGATACCCTTGAAAATCAAAAAGTGAACCTGAAAAAAGCGGGAAGCTTTGTAAAGGATGTATTGGGAAACTATCTAATGATTTTGAAACAGGAATTCAAAATAAAAAAAATAGATAAGCTCTTTTTTTTAGGAGACTTCAGCACCAATTTTTTAAATGAAATTCTGCAAGACAAAGAACTGGAGTCCAATACCGTATGCAAAAAAAAGCTATTAAAGAAAATACTGGATCTGAAAGCTGAATCATTTTCAGCACTTTCGTCCAGCTACGGTATTTCGGAAAAGGAGTTCAAGAAAAATATTGCTTCTGCTTTTTTTCTAAGTGAGTTCAGTGACTTTTTTGAGGTAGAAAATATATACTATATACACCCTGATGCAAAATGGACTTTCGCCTACCTGAAATTTTTCAAATCAGTTTCAAATGAACTGGAAAAAATTATAAACAATTACTCCATTGAATGCGCCAAAAGAATCGGTGAAAAATATTTTTACAATAAAGAACATTCAGAGTTTTTACTTAAAAACTGCAAAAGATTATTCAATAAATTAAAATCCACCCATAAATTTTCCGCGGAACAATTGCATTTTTTAAAAATGGCGGCTATTTTTCACGATATAGGAAAGTTTGTTTCGTTTAGGGAGCATCACAAGCACTCCTACTATCTTGTCAAGGAGAGTTCTGTTTTTGGTTTAAATGAAAAGGAGCTGCAGATAGTTGCGAGTCTATGCTATTACCACAATATAGAGAATCCGGATCCAAGCCTTGAGATATTCAATGAATTCAGCTCCAGTGAAAAGGTTGTAATAATGAAGCTCACTGCCATTTTAAAACTTTTAGTATCCATAGACAGGAGTAAAAAGCAGAAATTTTCGGATATAAGCTATATAATAGACGGCAGCAAGCTGGTGGTTGAGGTTTCAACTGATGAGGACTTCAGTGTTGAGAAGTGGTCTTTTAGCAGAAGAAATAAGTTTTTCAAGGAGGTTTTTGGGCTGATGCCAACTTTAAAAGCAAAAAGGAGGTACTTAGAGGATGTCTTTTAAACACAGCGATTTTATAAACAGGGAGCTCAGCTGGCTTGAGTTTAACTACAGGGTGCTGGAAGAAGGGATGGATAAGAAGACCCCCATTCTGGAAAGATGCAAATTTTTGGCCATAACGACTTCCAATCTGGACGAGTTTTTCATGGTAAGGGTTGCCGGAATTATGGTGCAGGTACAGGAGGGAGTAAATAAAAGAGATGTTTCGGGTCTAACTCCCGAAGAACAGTTGGAAAAAATAACAGAAAATGTTAGAAAATTTTTAAAGAAAAAATATGATAACTATAATTTTTCTATACTTCCAAAACTGGCAAAAGAAGGGATACGTTTTAAAAAATACAAGGATATAAGTGAAAAGCAGAAGGAGTTTCTTGAAAAACTGTATGAGGAAACCATTTTTCCAATACTGACCCCTATGGCAATAGACGCAAGCAGGCCTTTCCCACATCTCTTAAATAAATCTTTGAATCTGGTGGTTAAACTAAGTGACGGTAAAGAAGATCTGTATTCACTCGTACAAGTTCCCGGGATACTGAAGAGGTATATAGAGATTCCTGCAGAAGGTGAGAGGAATTTTATACTATTGGAGGAGTTGATAAAGGCCAATATAGCCACTCTTTTTAGAGGATACAAGGTGGAAAAGGTGAATGAATTCCGGATAACCAGAAATGGGGATCTGTCTATAGATGAGGATGAGGTAGAAGACCTTATGCTGGAGATACAGAAAAAAATTGAAAACAGGAAGTGGGGATTTCCAGTGAGGCTGGAAGTTGCGAAGAATATTCCTGAAGACATGCTTGATTTTTTAATTGGAAAAATTAATATAGATATAGACGGTGTTTACAAGGTTGAGGGACCACTGGACTTGAACTTTCTGATGAAATTTTCGGGCCTCAAAGGTCACGACAACTTAAGATATGAAAAACGGAGTATAGCCAGACATACGGCTTTTGAAGGCAGAGATATATTTGAGGTTATAAGCGAAAAAGATATAATCCTGCATCATCCGTTCCAGAGTTTTGAACACATAGTAGAGCTTATTGACAGTGCTGCAAATGATCCAAATATTTTAGCAATTAAGCAGACACTTTACAGGGTGAGCGGAGACTCTCCTATAATAAAGTCGCTCATAAATGCCGTAAGAAATGGAAAGCAGGTAACTGTGCTGGTGGAGTTGAAAGCCAGGTTCGACGAGGAAAGAAACATAATGTGGGCCAAGGAGTTGGAGCAGGCAGGCTGTCATGTGGTCTACGGATTGAAGGGGCTCAAGACGCACGCAAAGTGCCTTCTCATAGTCAGAAAAGAGGAGTTCGGTATAAGGAGGTATGTACACTTCGGTACAGGAAATTATAACGATTCAACTGCCAAGCTATACACCGACATAGGGCTTTTGAGTTCAGACGAGGAGCTGTGCAGTGATGCATCCAACCTGTTCAACAGGCTTACTGGTTTTTCCGATCAGAATAAATGGAAAAAGATAGCAGTTGCCCCAGAAGGTCTTAGAGACAAGTTTTACTCTCTTATAGACAGGGAGATAGAATTCGCTAAAAAAGGAAAAAAATCCAGGATCATTGCAAAGATGAACGCCCTTGTTGACAGGGGGATAATAGAAAAGCTGTATGAGGCCAGCAGGGCTGGGGTAACTATAGACCTTGTTGTCAGAGGGGCTTGTTCCCTACGTTCAGGCATAAAAAACCTCAGCGAGAATATAAGCGTGTACAGCATCGTTGGAAGATACTTGGAGCACAGCAGGATATATTATTTTGAAAACGGTCTGGAGCCGGAGATCTACCTTTCCAGTGCAGATTGGATGGGGAGAAACTTAAACAGGAGGGTGGAAACGCTTTTTCCTGTAGAAGACAAGGAGTGTTTTAAGGAGGTCTTTGAAGTACTGGAGGCCAACCTTAAGGATAATGTAAAATCGAAAAAACAAAATCCTGATGGAACATATAAGAAAGTTGACTCAGGTAAAATAAAATTCAGTTGTCAAGATGAGCTTTATTATTAAAGACAGAAAAGACAGCAGGCATTATTGCCTGCTGTCTTTATAATTTTGTGTCAATTTTTTACAATAAATCTCTTCAAAAATATCTTTTTTCTTGTTTATTCTTTTCAGT
This sequence comes from uncultured Ilyobacter sp., assembly GCA_963668015.2. Taxonomy (GTDB): domain Bacteria; phylum Fusobacteriota; class Fusobacteriia; order Fusobacteriales; family Fusobacteriaceae; genus Ilyobacter_A. The sequence continues at coordinate 46,800 of CAXXCR010000010.1, forward strand.
ACAGATTCGATTGGCTTTTCTGAGAATACAAGCTTTACCTCGTCTTCATGAGATTTTAAAACAAATTTATTATATGTGAATTCACCTTCCAATTCCAGGGCATCTGCAATACGAAGCAGCGCAGACAGTTTTTTTACAGTTTGCTTGGAGGCTTCGTCTAAAATTTTGTAATTCCAGTGTTTTTCTTTGATTTGATTTCTGTGGTATCTGGCAATATTTCCCACAATGACCCTTTCGTAAACATTCAAGTTTAGTTCGTCATCCTGCATTATTAATTTCATTGAATTTTTGTTGTGAGATCTCATCCCTTCAGACCATCCTATGTCGTGAAGCATGGCTGAAAACTTCAGATACCGTCTTTCAGTTTCCCCTAGTTTGTGCAGGTTTTTTAATCTGTCAAATAATCTGAGGGATATTTCACAAACATTTTTTGAATGCATTTTATTGATCCCGTAACTTTCGAGTTTTGCTAATAAAAATACATCATCTTTCTTTATATTAGAGCCGCCAAAATCACTTATATTATTGTTAATATTAAAAAAATCAGGAAGGGGAAGTTTTTTTGAAATTCTAAACAGTATATTTTCAAAAAAGTTTTCTGCTTTGAGCTCTCCCCATTTTTCCATTAAACTTTTAAATTTTAATTGTCGTTTTTCCGATATATCCGACATAAATTTTTCAAGTGTTTTAAAAAACTCGCCTTTATCCAGGTTTTTTTTTATTGTTCAGTTTCTCTTCACCATTCAATATTTTAATAGCGACCCTATGCCACACGTCAAAGTCGTGAATGTTTCCAAGGTATGTCTGTAGACTCTTGACTTCACTTATAAAGTAGTCTAAATTATCTGAAAATAATAATACATAATTTTCCAATGAATATCTCAATTTTTTTATGGCTATACGAAGAGCATGGTGACCAATTTGGTTTTTAGGATCAGAGAGCGTGCCTTCTAAGTCTTGAACAATTTTCAATCTTGACAAGATTTCTCTATAAATTTTAAAAAAATCAGAATCGCACAGCTCTCTATTAATAGATATTAGGTGTTTACACTCTTTTTTTAAATCATTTAGTAAACTGCTGTCGGCAATAGAAGCTGAAGTTTCTTTAATATATTTATCCAAGTCCAATCTTTTTGATCTTCTATCCTCCAATACAATCCCCATATCAGGCATCTTTTTGACAAGGTCTTCTAGATACAGTATCTGCACATCCAGATCCCTGACCTCTCCGAAAGCATTGGTGATTCCCTTTATACCGTTTAAGAGTTTTGTGTATCTATTTTTTTCCATCTCCTCTTTCAATACAGGAAGTGTGGATCTTATTCTTCTGGAAGCCACCCTTACCTGGTGTATATTTTCCACGTCCTCATCTATATTTTTCAAATTTTTTTCAAGTGTCTTTATGAGTTTTAAAATTCTTTCTGCACTGATTTTTGAAAGTGATTTCATTTTTACCACCTCGCGAAAAAGTCTGAAACCTACAAAAATATTATACTGCGATAAAAATCAAAAACTGCATACCCAACATAGAGTATACAGTTTTTTTACAGCATTTAATTCAAATACCACTTTTTCTTATTGTTTATCCATTTAAAAAATTCAAATAAAAATTAAAAATTACAGTTTCCGGATTCACATAATAGCTTCATTAAATTTTTTCTTTTTATCTCTAAAATCTCAAGGTTTACTGTGTCAGATTCTTTTAATTTTCCGGTGCGAATTGCCATTTCCAGTGCTATTATTTCATCTATTTCATCTTTGATTTTTTCGTCATTTTTTTGTTTTTCCATATTAATTCCTCCTGTATTTAAGTTATATAGCCTAAACTGATACATATTCTAAAAAATATAAATTTATTGCAAATACATAAAAACCTTTTGGGTCAGGGAATGTGTCTTAATAGGGTAAATTCCAGAAATAATAATTTTCACATATATTTTTTTAAAAAATTAGTAGAGAACTCACATTTGAGCTTTCTAAAATTATCTTTTTTATATTTCTTAATAATTTTCTAAAAATGTAATACCAGCTTCTTCATACCTATGAAATGGGTTTTCTTCATCCCAACTATTACTCATTTTTAATGATGGTAATAGTTCATCTTCATCCTTAGTAACTGTGCAAACATAGTAGTATTTTTCTAAAAGAGTGTAAATCAGCTCAATATTTAAGCTATCATTTAGTGTTGCTTTTGAAATTTCATTAATATAAATATTTTTAGGAACCATATGTTCATACACTAGTTTTACATTTGGATCTTTTGCTTTTAAAGCTTTTCTAGCTTTTGTTGTTATAAAGTCAGACATATGATATTTCCCTTTGTATATTCCCTTTTGCTTAAAATAACTAACAGTTAAATAATATAAATCTTCTCCTATTCCCTTTGAACTTAGGTGATAATTCTTTAAAAATTTGTCGTTAATCTCTTTTTTGAGCATAAGAACCTCATGGAGATTTTTACTCAAATATTTTATATATTCACATCTAGCTGGAGTTGGTTCATAAATCTTTTTATACAATCCATTTTTTATCATTTTCCACTTTTTACTACGTTTCAATGCCCACCAAATAGACTTGCCCGTTGCATCTTTGTTGTATGAACTAAATTTACAGTTATGGAAAGCAGAAGTGCTAAATTGATTAATTAGTTCTTTTTTTTCATAAATTTTTCCATATTCAACTTGTTTTTCAAAATTAAGAATAAAGTTTAAAGCTTCCTGATTTAATGTGTTTTCGTTTGACATACTTTATCTCCTTGATTCATTTATTGGATTAGTTATATAGAATACTAATTTCTATAATACTCTTAAGTTGAAATCTTCACGAATTAACTACTGAACATAAAATAAGTAATTTATCGAAATAATTTTAAGTACAACTCGACTTATATATTGATCATCATTGACTATACAATATGAGTATACTATAAGAAGGTTTATATAAAAAATTCTTTTACCTGTTTCGGGAACTGTTGTTACTTAAATAATCATAGAATTCCTTTATAATTAGTTTAAATAAAAAAGGGGGGAGCATATGAAAAGATTAATTATTGTCGGAGCAATTTTGATTGGTATAAATGTTTACTCGTTTAAAGCTTTAGAAGATGCTGACAAAAATCCTCCAAGAGCTGTGGGATTTCATATATTTAATACTTATGTTATAGTCACTCCTGAGCTATAGAAAATATTTTCACCTTGATATATTTCAAAAAATATTTTAAAATATTTAAAAGGTAAAAGTTTAAAATTTAGTATATAAATAATTAAATGTTAAAATATTTTCTTGCTTTAAGGGGGATAAACTCATGAAAAAAGTAATAAATATATTTACTTTACAGGTCTTATTTTTCGCAGTTTTTGTATCTGTATCTGCAGATGATTTCAAAGGATTAAAAATAATTATTCCTGATAAAAAATTGAGGGCAGCTGTGATAAGGTCATTTGATGCAGAATATATTACAAGAAAAAGTTATATAGATAAGGATGACTTGAAAATCATAACATCCCTCAATGCCTCGAGTACGGGAATAAAAAATTTAAGCGGTATAGAGAATCTTACAAATTTAAGATACCTTGATCTCTCCTACAACAAAATCAAATCATTAAAAGGGGTAAGGATAAACAGGTTAAGTAAATTAGAGAAACTTTATTTACAAGGGAATCAGATAAAATCTTTAGAAGGAGTTGATTTTACAGGAATGGATAAACTAGAGAGGTTGAATTTGGATAATAATAAAATCAATTCACTTAAAAAAGTAGACCTGAGTCCCTTAACTAATCTAAAGAGATTAGATATGGATAAAAATAATATCAGTTCATTTAAAGACGTTAATTTTTCCGGGATACAAAATTTAGATTATCTATATCTTTCATATAATAAAATCAGCAGTATGGATGGTTTTAAAAAAATTCTCCAAAATTTACCTGGATATATGGATTTGTCTGTATTCCATAATCCGGTTACAAGGAGTAAGGAGTATTACTATCAAAAAAAACTTATACATGATATTACAGAAAAAAAGGTAACAATCTTCCCGTAAATATTTGAAAGAGCATCTGTTCAAAATTATTTTGCAGGTGCTCTTTTATTGTTTGCCTGATTATCTATGACTTAGTTTTTAAATAAACTTCCCACCCATCTTCTAAGCCCCTCACATTAAACATAAATTCAATAATAAGCTCCCCTTCTTCTCTATTTATAGGATAGCCAGCTTCATGCAATATTTGAAACCCAGAAAGAGCCGTGTTCACTGAACTGCAGATAAGTTCTGTATAGGAAGAGGTGTATCTGGAAGAATTGTAAAATTCAGGTTTTTCACTCAATTTCAAAAGTTTTTTTACGCTGAGCTTTTCCTTATGGGCAATATGGCTGAAAAGCAGGTTTTTCTTTTTAAGTTCGCAGTCTTCTTTGAAATCGTAGACATCATCTAGCATTTGAAGTGCCACACCGATTTCGAAAATACCCTTTTTGGCTTTGATAAGCCAAGTGTTTCCCTCTACTATAGCGGGCGCAATAAGGGCTAGTTCCAGTAACTCTCCACCGATCTTTTTATGTACTTCCTCTATTATAATTTCAGGTTTCTCTATGCTGTCCTCCAAATATCTGAAGTTTTCACCCTTTGCAATGCTGTAAATAGCTTTCGTGATAATTGTGTTTATTTCAGAGGCTTGTGCCCTGTTATCTGAAATTTCACTTATTGTGTCATTTAGTATGTTCTGTATCACTATGTTCAACATTATGTTGCTGAGTGAGTGTGATTTGATATCTTTTAGAAAGACACTGCCTTTGGATTCTGAATCCAGGATATTATCCGTGCAGGTAATTATACCTCTCAAACAGTGCATTATTATCCCGTACTTAATTATATATTTTTTATTCACATCCATTTTTTTCAGTATGCTCAATAAGAGTATACTGAAAAAGTTTTTTTCAAGATATTTTACAGGGTTTGCGCCTGTATCGGCGTAAGAATACTCGCTTTCATTGAGATATGCAGTGAGTTTATTGGCAAACTCCTTTTCCACGTCTCTATGAGTCTTCATAGTTGAGAGTATCAGTGGGAAGAACTCCCTGTTTCCAGAGCCCAGCTTAAAAAACATTTTAAATTGTGACATAAGATTTTTTTTCAAAATAAACCAGCTCCTAAACAAACCCTATAATTTTATATATGAAATTATAAAATCTCTAAAAATAATCAAAATCTTTTCGAACTATATAATGTTTTAATTTTTTTCCTATAAAAACGTCCGGGAGACGTGGCTAGCTTTAACCTAAAATATGCGGTAAATGGGACATCGTAAAATATACGAACCCCATCATAGTGAAATTCTATCTCTAGATGTTTTTTTAAAAAATTATATCCTATGGAATGTATTAAACTTGATTTTAACTTTATTTTTTTAATTTTAGCTCAATCCTCCAATCGCTTGGAGGGGCGAAAGTCTGCTCGTTTTTTTAGTGAAATTATACATAGTATTAATTAGACAAATCTCTGGAGAATAAAGTTTACCCTCTTTTAAATTAGAAGTCAAATTTTTAGTTAATTTTAAATTTTCATACCCTGAATAATATTCTACGTATATTTCGATATAAATTCATTACCGCTTATATAAAATCTCCAGAGTTTCTCCTTGTATTCACCTGCATAATCAATTCCGATACGCTTAGCAGCTACTATATTCACTTGCTTATTTTCTGATTTTATGCATTCAGTTTTTTCACTGCTGTTCACAACACTTTCTTCCGGATCAATTATATACAGCTCTGAACCTTTGACTAAGTCGTATCCGTCGAGCCCTCTGTCAATATGCATCGCTTGGCAGAGTTTTCCGGGTCCATTTGTAAGTTCTTCTGGTTTTTTTGACTTAATATTTCTAAACTCTTTCATATGTTCAATGCCCATTATAGGTTCTACAGCTCTTATTAATACAGCTTCTGGAATACCCTTATCAGAGCAGACCACATTAAGGCAGTTGTAAATACCGTATATGAGGTATATATACGAGCATCCACCGTGTCTAAACATGGTCTCTGTCCGATTGGTCCTTCGGTTATTATACGCATGCGAAGCCCTGTCCGAGGGTCCCATATAGGCCTCGGTCTCGACGATTTTAGCTATTAACTTTACTCCGTCAAACTCCCTTACCAGGTGTTTTCCCAAAAGAGATTTAGCAAGACTCAACGCATCCTGTCTGTAAAATTTTCTGCAAAGTTTCATAATTCCTCCTAAATTTAAAAAATAGAGGTTAACCCTCTATTTTTTCTATCGATCCCAAAAATTCCTCTCTGCTGATACCAAAATGATTTAATTTTTTTAAAAACTGTTTCGAGTTGGCATAACCTATTTTAAGCATTGATCCCAGTTCCTGTCGTTTTTTCTTAGCATCAGTACCCCAAGTGAGACCGTATTTGGTCATATCTTCAATTGAAAATTCTTCTCTGCTTTCTACCAGCTTGAATTTTGCCTTTTCAAGTGCTGCTAAAATTGCTTCCGGCGAAGCATTCTCGACACCTATATTATCGGATTTGGTTCCCTCTTTTCTGGAGATATATGCGTGTTTTACACCCGGCACATATTCTTCTATGGTTTTTCTTATCTTTTCTCCTGCATAATCTGGATCTGTAAGAACGATTACCCCATTTTTTTCATGCGCAAATTTTATTTTTTCAAGTGTGGCTTTTTTCCTGACAGCAAATCCGTTTACTTCAATAAGTTCGGCGTCTACAGCCATTTTTACAGCGGATATATCGTCTCTTCCCTCCACAACAATTACTTCTTTGACCTTTGTTTTATGCATTATTACTCCTTTTTTCCATTCTTGACAGATATTTTGATCTTGCATGTCCTACCCAGTTTGCCCTGGATATCAATGCCCTCCCTATTGCCACAAAATCACTTAAGCCGTTTTCTATAATCCAACTGGCATCCTTTTCTTCCTTTATCTGATTCACAACTATAACAGGGATTTTCATATGTTTTTTTATCTGCGTTCCTGCATATACAACCCAGCTAAGTGGAAAGTCTGCAGGTGCCTCAACTTTTTCCGGCTTTCTTATATCCGGATAAGGCACACCGTGGGATACATGCAATAGGTCTATACCATAACTTTCAAGTTCCTTGGCTATTTTTATGCCGTCCTCTACGCCGGGTTCATTCCCACCCATTCTATATCCAAGTATGAAATCATCATTGAACAGGTGCTTTGTTTTTTCTATAAGATCTCTGGAAAACCTCATCCTGTTTTCAAAGGATCCTCCGTACTTATCCTCTCTTGTATTCCATATTTTGGAATTCAACTGGGATATCAGATACCTGTGTGCACCATGGATCTCTATGCCGTCAAATCCTGCTGCCTTAGCTCTGTGAAATGCATCTATAAATTGTCCCAATATATGGTCAAGTTTTTCCGTCGATACCTCGCTGATTTTTTCCTTGTATCCGGCATGGTGAATCTGGACAAGCGCCGGTGTGTTATGCTGGCGGCATATATCCGCAATCCTCTTAAGGCCTTCTATCTGCTCGTCTTCCCATATACCTAGCTGGTGCTCCCTAAGCTTCGCGTCCTTGTCAACACAGGCCGCTTCCACTACAATTAGTCCGACGTCGCATTTTGCCCTCTCCTCATAGTAGTCTACCAGTGCATCTGTGACATAACCTGTTTTATCGATTAATTTCGGTCTTACCATAGGCGGCAGTACCACTCTGTTTTTTATATGCAAGTTTTTTATTCTGCAAGGTGTAAATAAGTTCATGCTTTCCTCCGATACTTTAATATACAGGATATTTTATCATATATTTTAAAATATGTTAAGCTAAAAGCAGGAGCTGGAAAGAGTTTATTAAATGAAAAAGAATATTAAAATGATACAATTTCAAAATATCATTGAAAATAAATAAAGTCAGGTCAATTCCTGACTTTCAACTTTTATAGGGTAATAACGAGAATAGATAATTTTAACTTATTAACTCGAATTCTTTTTTTACATGTCTTTTTACCCAATATTTAATATCATATTCAATCCGATCTTTTTCAAGAGAAATCTTTTTTTGTATTATTCCTTCTTCTTCTAAAATTTTTAAAAATTCATTGTTCTCTGCATAAGAAGAAGAGAATCCACCATTGGACAAGATTTCTTTTAGCAAAAATTTTTCTTCAGGCCACAAGTTTTTTATAGAGGTTCTTTTTTTTATACTAATTCCCCTTATATATAAAGCTACGAAAAATAACCCTGAAGAGATTAATGAAATTAAAAAAGCATAATATGAGAATTCCAATAATATTATATCCATAATCGAACCTCCTTTAACGGTTTTATTACTTTATTTTTACAGAGTAATCATATATTTCCTTTAAATATTCTAAACAGATATTTGTCAATCTTAATTTTAACAAACTAACCTTCAAACAAAGCTTAAAAAATAATTTTAATTTATCCTCATTTGTCGGCTATAACTAGTACAAAACCTGATAATATCAAAATATTTTTTACAGTATCTCAAACACTGGCGTTTAAAATTTTTTTAAAAAAATATTGAAATTTTGAAAATAAAAACTATAATAGGAATAAAGAAGTAAATTTATATAGGGAGGTATAAAATGATTTTAAACGTTAAAAGCAATAAAAGAAATGAGTTCATTGAGATAACAAGAGACGTAAAAAAACTAGTAACTGAAAAAGGTTGGAAAGATGGAATTTTGGTGCTAACTACTCTACATACGACCGCTGCTTTGACTATTAATGAAAATGCCGATCCTGATGTAAAAAAGGACCTTTTGAGAGCCTTAGATGCCTTGGTACCGGATATACATTTTGACCACTATGAAGGAAACTCAGACTCACATTTGAAATCCAGCCTTGTAGGGACAGACCTTACTATTATAATAGAAGAGGGGAAACTTCAGCTTGGAACATGGCAGGGTATCTATTTCTGTGAATTCGACGGACCCAGAAACAGAAAGATTAAACTTAAATTTATTCCCAGCTAATCCATACTTGAATCACTTTAATGGTTAAATAAAAAGACCCGGATATGAAATCCGGGTCTTTAAAACATATATAATTATTTTTCTTCAGATTTTAAAGCTATGTTTAAACAGTAAGCAAATCCACCCCAAAGAATAGACATGCTTATTATTGCACACACTATTGCGCTGAAACTCATATTACACTACCTCCTCTAACTCTTTTGAACTGTAGTAATTTGATTTTACTTTAAGAATTATTACAGCAAGTACAAAAGAACCTACTACGAAGAATCCGCCGTATTTTGCGATTGCTTCCAATGAATAACCTTCATAAGGACTTGTGATGTCAGTCTTAATATTCAGCACTGTCATTATTCCAAGTAAAAGAGGAGTTATATATTTCAGACACACATTCCACCATTTTCCAACTTGGAAGTCAGATATCGGGTTAACGTATGATCTAACACTTTCCAGGTTGAAGAACCAAGCAAGCATGATTATCTCGATAAGTCCTGCAAGTGCAACTCCGTAGTTGTTTATGTAGTGGTCTACTATATCTAAGATATACAGTCCGGCACCAGTTGCGAAAACTAATGATACTATGTACCCTACCCCGCAGCTTAAAGTAAGCGCTTTGAAACGACTCATTCCAAATCTGTCTGCGATACTTGATGAGAATGTCTCTACAAGTGAGATACTAGATGATATTCCAGCAAATACAAGTGACCCGAAAAACATAACTGCAAACAGATTATTCATTCCAGGTAAAGCATTTATCGCTTTAGGGAAAACTATAAATGCAAGTCCTACCCCGGCACTGGCAACATCTTGTACTGGTACTCCTTGAGATTGCGCCATATATCCTAATATACCGAATACTGCGATCCCTGATAATAAACTGAAGCTACAGTTACCAAAACCTGTAATAAATGCATTGTTAACTATATCAGATTTTTTAGGCAGATAGCTTGAGTAAGCAAGCATTATACCAAATGCAATACTAAGTGAGTAGAACACTTGACCATAAGCAGCAAGCCAAACCCTTCCGTCAGCAAGTTTGCTGAAATCAGGTTTGAAGTAGTAGTCTAAACCTGAGATTGCTCCAGGAAGTGTTACCGCTCTTACAACCATTATTAACAGCGAAACTACCAACATAGGCATAAGTATTTTGTTTGCTTTTTCTATACCGTTTTTTACACCTAGAACGGGTACAATGTAGTTTATAATCCATACAAGTGTTAAAGGAATAGCTACTTTAAAGTTTATTCCGCCAAACGTCATTGGCGAGTCTGTCAAGTTCAAGTAATCTGCGAATAAGAATGCTTTTGGGTCGCTTCCCCATCCAAGATTAAATGAAAACATAAAGTAACTCATTGCCCAAGCGATTACAGCTACATAATAAGTGGTTATTACGAAAGAAATGGCAGATTGCCACCAACCAAATACCTCCCATTTTTTATTCAGGCTACCGAATACACCTGGAGCACTGGTTCTTATCTTATGTCCAAGTCCAAATTCAAGTATAAGAATAGGAATTCCTGCTGTTAAAAGTGCCACTAGATAAGGAATTAAGAAAGCACCACCACCGTTACTTGCAACTGTATAAGGAAATCTCCAAATATTCCCCAGCCCAATTGCTGAACCAATGGCTGCCATGATAAATCCTATACGCGAGCCCCATTCTCCTCTGTTTTTGCTCATAAATTTCACCTCTCTCGATTTTTTTCATTTCATTTTCATCTCCATAAAATTAAAACGAAATCTATTTTTAATTTTTCGATAATCTTTATCTAATATATAGTTAACCATATGACCCTTAAAAGCTTAAAAATCAAGGATATTATATATTAGTTCGAATATTATATCATTTTAATATATTTAAAGTCAATACACATTCTTAAATTTTTATTAAAATAGTGCTAATTTTATAGACACGTATATATCTTATTTATGTTAACATTATCTGTTTTTCTTTCACGTTTCTATAGCACAGTTTCTCTTGAAAAACTCTTGTAAATATTAATCCTTATTCCAGGATATTTACATATTCTCTTTTTACAGGTATCTTTTCATTAAATAGACCATTAATACATTTAAAGTAACCTATTTATTTAATTTTAATTTTAAAAACTTTTTTCAAAAAAAACTGTTTCTACCAAATCATGGCTATGCACATCTTTTTCTGATTAAAAATGTCTTATTTTAAGTTTAAATAATAAATATTTTTTTAATGTTTCGCTTTAAACGTTTAATTTCAAATAAATTTATATAGCTTGGAGGATATATTTTTTATATATTTACTCAGTAATATTCATTAAAAAATTATTCCCGAATTTTATCTTAATTTTGAGAGGATTTCCAAGCAAAATTTATTGTTGATAGCATCAAAATAGCCATCCTCTTATTTTCGTTTTAAGAACTTTTATTTTTCACAGTGTATCTTTTACAGGGTTCATTTGCTTATATAGCAAATAAAACAAAAGTAGATTCTTCAGTCTAAATCAGTCAGAATAAATTTAATATTAATAACTATGTATAAATCATCTATATTTTACAAAATTAATATATCTATAGATTTTTATTATTAATCTGAATTATAAACCAAAACTTAGTATAATACCTATTATTCTAAGTTTTGGTTTAATTGATAATGAAATTTAAATAAATAGTCGTTTACTAATAATCGTTTGTTTAATACCTATTTTAATATAGGGGGGCTTGAAATATTAATAACTCCAAAATAGATCTATTTTGCATAAAAGTATACATACATTATTGCTTGACAAAGATTTTCTTTTATGATATTATTATTTTTGTTTTTAATAGAAAAGCAACTGACAGCATGGATCCATAGCTCAGTTGGTTAGAGCACTCGGCTCATAACCGAGTGGTCGCTGGTTCGACTCCAGCTGGATCCACCATTTTTCAAACTTATAATTAAAAATTTAGACAAAGTCAATGACTTTGTCTTTTTATTTATCAATAAATAAAAAAGCTGAGAAATAAATCTCAGCTAATTTTTTTCTATATATTTTTACGTTAACATTAAAATGAAGGTGGAGTAGAAACCCAAAGTAGTTTAGCAGGCACCTTACCAGCATTTGACAAGTAATGATTGTACTTTGGCTTATAATAAAAACTTTCCCCTTTTATGGCTTTATATTTTTTATTGCCAATATGTACATACACACTTCCAGCCATTACATATCCAAATTCTTCCCCTTCATGAGCCGCTTCTTCCTTGTATTTCCCATCAGCTTCTAATGTGAGAAGTATTGGTTCCATCTGATTTTTTTGTGCATTTGGAACTATCCAATCAATTTTATATCCATACTCTCCATCACTTACTTCATAAGCATCTTTTTTAGAAAAAACGATTTTTTCCTCTTCTTTTTCATTGAAAAAATCTTGTAAATTTGTACCCAAAACTTCTAATATATCTATAAGCGTGGCAATGGAAGGAGAGGTAAGATCTCTCTCTAACTGAGAAATAAATCCCTTTGATAGTTCGCATCTGCTAGCTAATTCATCCTGAGTCAGTAATTTTTCTTGTCTTAGTCTTCTTATCTTTCTACCTATTTCCACAATATCAACTCCAATTAATTAAACAACCGTAAAAATCCATTATATTAATAATTTTAGAAACTATAGTATCCAACTATCCTAACAAGGCTTTTATTTCTTCAACTCTATTAGTTCTTTCCCAAGCAAAATCTACATCTGATCTACCAAAATGACCATAAGCAGCCGTCTGTCTAAATACTGGCTTCCTAAGCTCTAGGTCTCTTATTATTGCACCTGGTCTTAAGTCGAATACTTTATTTACTATCTCAACTATTTTCTCATCTTCTATGCTTCCTGTCCCGAATGTGTCAACAGCTATTGAAGTAGGGTGTGCTACACCTATCGCATAAGAAAGTTGTACTTCACATCTTTCTGCAAGCCCAGCTGCAACTATATTCTTTGCAACCCATCTTGCAGCATATGTAGCTGATCTATCCACTTTTGTCGAGTCTTTACCAGAGAAAGCCCCTCCGCCGTGTCTACCCATTCCACCATATGTGTCAACTATTATTTTTCTTCCTGTAAGACCTGCGTCTCCGTGTGGTCCACCTATTACAAATCTTCCAGTTGGGTTAATGAAGTATCTAGTTTTGTCATCAAGCAGTTCCGCCGGAACTATGTGTTTTACCACAAACTCTTTCAGGTCATGCTCGATTCTTTCATGCTCAACTTCCGAGTCATGCTGAGTAGATATTACTATTGTATCAACTCTAACTGGTTTTCCGTCAAGATATTCTACTGTAACCTGAGTTTTACCGTCTGGTCTAAGGTAATCAAGAGTTCCATCTTTTCTAACGTCTGCTAGTCTTTTAGCAAGTTTATGCGCTAAAGTTATAGGAAGAGGCATTAACTCTTCTGTTTCGTTTACTGCGTAACCAAACATGATACCTTGGTCTCCAGCCCCAAGTGACTCAAGCTCATCTTCGACCTTTTCTTCTTTACTCTCTAAAGATTCGTCTACTCCCATTGCTATGTCCGCAGACTGCTCGTGTACAGCTGAAAGAACCGAACAAGTTTCATAGTCAAAACCATATTTTGCTCTTGTATAACCAATTTCTTTTACTGTTTCTCTTACGATTTTTTGGAAATCAACATAGCAGCTTGTGCTTATTTCTCCTGCTAACATAACCATTCCAGTTGTAAGCATAGTTTCACAGGCAACCCTCGCCATTGGGTCCTCTGCCAATATCGCATCCAATATCGAGTCTGAAATTTGATCAGCCATTTTGTCAGGATGTCCCTCTGTTACCGATTCTGAAGTAAAAAATACTCTACCTTTATCTATCATCTATCTTCTCCTTTCGATTTTAACATTGTCAAAACTAATTCTCTCAACGTTTTACAGGCAACCGCCGTTGATACACCAGTACTGTCATAGTGCGGTGATAATTCCACAACATCTGCTCCAACAATATTAAGTTTATCAAACACCTTCATTGCATCCATCATGTCGTTAAAAGTAATCCCACCTGGTTCAGGAGTTCCTGTTCCAGGAAATATTGACGGATCAAATACATCTAAGTCAATTGTTATATACACAGGTTTGTTCCCCATAATTTCAACCAGCTTCTCTAAACCGTTTAAATTAAATTTATTTAAATTTGTATGTTCTTTAGCCCATTGGAATTCATATTTTTCGCCGGATCTTATTCCAAACTGATGAATTCTTCCATCTCCTAAAAATTCCCATACCCTCCTTATAACTGTTGCATGAGAAAGTTCCTCCCCCATATAATCAGTTCTTAGGTCTGTGTGGGCATCCAAGTGTACTACACATAGATCAGGGTATTTTTCATAAACTGCTTTTATCGCAGGAAAACTGACAAGATGTTCTCCCCCTATCATAAGAGGCATCTTGCCGTCCTTCAAGATTTTTTTAGAGAACCCGTATATCTCATCCAATACCCTTTGAACATTCCCAAAAGGAAGTTCCAGATCTCCAGCATCGAAAAGCTCGTAGTCCTCCATGTCCCTGTCCAAGTACGGGCTGTAAGTTTCAAGTCCGTAAGAGTCCATCCTCATAAATTCAGAGGCAAATCTTGTCCCAGGTCTGAAAGATGTGGTCCCGTCAAACGGGGCACCAAATACGACTACTTCAGATTCGTCGTATTCTCCGTCAAAACCTATAAAATTGGACACATTTCTATTCATCTTCACTTTCCAACATCTCCTTAACGTAAGTAGGAAGTGCGAAAGCGCCAACATGGATGTCCGTGTTGTAATATTTTGTCTTCATCCCCAGTTCGTTCCACTTGTCTGCATCCAAGTCTTTTATAGGATCTAGTCTTTTAGATGCAAATCCAAACAACCAATGCCCGGAAGGGTACGTAGGTATGTGGAATTGGTACACCTTGCTTATAGGGAATATTTTATTGATTTTATTATGGGCCCTTTTCATCTCCCTTGAGTTAGCTTCATAATAAGGACTTTCATGCTGGTTTACAAGTATCCCGTTTTCCGTAAGTGCCTTAAAGCAGTTGCTGTAAAACTCTGTTGTGAAAAGACCCTCTCCCGGACCAATAGGATCTGTTGAGTCTACTAATATAAGGTCGTATTCATTTTCTTTTTGAGCTATAAACTTTATCCCGTCTTCAAAATAAAGGTTTATCCTATCATCCTCATCCAATTTAGAGGCTGTAATTGGAAGATATTTCTGACAAGCTCTTACCACCATCTCATCTATCTCCACCATATCGATTCTTTCTATACCGGAATATCTGCTTACTTCTCTTGCAGTACCGCCATCTCCACCACCAATAATCAACACTTTTTTGATCTCGGGGTTTGTTGCCATGGCTACATGCGTGATCATATCATGGTATATGAACTCATCTTTCTCATTCACCATCATAAGTCCATCAAGAGTAAAAAAAGTTCCAAACTCTTCAGATTTGAAGAAATCAATCTGTTGAAATGGGCTTTTTTCAGAGTAAATTTGCTCTTTTACTTTAATAGAAAATTTCACTGTATCAGTGTGGTTTTCTGTGTACCATAGATCTAACATTTTTACCTCCAAAATTTTATTTAATATTATAAATTATCGGGTTTAAACTTAATTTCTCCCAAACCTCCGCCGTTTGGATGGAATTTTTTTATTTTTTCAGTCATACCTCTCGGTACTTCTATTGATTCACTTCTAGAAGCTTTAAACATTTTTTCCAGGTGATCGAAAGCTGTCCAAGGGTTGATCTTGTCTCCACAAGTAAATACATCCACTGCAGCATATCCGTATTCAGGCCATGTATGTATCGCAAGATGGGATTCTGATATTATTACAGCTCCACTTACTCCGTATGGGTTAAAGTGATGGAACACCGAGTTAACTATAGTTGCATTTGCAATTACTGCTGCTTCGTTCATATATTTTTCAATAAGTTCGGGGCTCTTCATAACTTCCTCATCACAGTTGTAATATTCGATCAATATGTGCCTTCCTAGTGTTTCTAACTTCAATTTTATACCTCCTAATTTTTAAATTATATATCTAATACTTCTATTCTGTCAACATCAGGGTCTACCGTACCAGCCAGCATACTGTGCTGACGCTTTAAAAATTTTATATACTTAAGAACTTTTTCATTAATCCTCTCTCCGGGAACTATTATAGGTATACCCGGAGGATAAGCCATGACCGATTCTCCGCTTATCATTCCTAAGGAATCATCCAGGTTTACAAATTTCTTTTTCGCGTAGAATGCTTCTCTAGGAGCCAGCACCATTTCAGGATTTTCTAAGTCTCTGTGCTCTATTAAAAACTTTTCTTTCTTAAACCTGACACTCATATCTTTTAATGCCTGATATAATTTCTCAAGATTTTCACGTGTATCGCCTATACTCACTATACCGAGTATGTTGTGGGCATCTCCAAGTTCCATCTGTATCCCGTATTCATCCCTCAAAATATCATAGGCTTCTATACCGGTATGACCAATTCCGCTGATATTTATCCCCAATTTTGTTTCATCAAATTTATGAACTCCTGAATTCCCAACAAGTTCTGGACCAAATGCATAGACACCGTCGATCTGGTTTATTTTTTCTCTGTACTCCCTCAGCAGTTCCAGTATCTCGTCAAATTTTTCTTTCCCGCTCAAAACCAGATCTCTTCTGGCAATGTCAAGACTTCCCATAAGAAGATAAGAAGCACTCGTTGTCTGCGTGAGATTGAGTATTGTCTTCACCATACTGTAAGATACTATTCTTTCATTTAAAAGCAGTGCAGAACTCTGTGTAAGCGACCCGCCTGTTTTATGAAGGCTTACACAGGCCATATCAGCTCCAAGTTTCATCGCATTTTCTGGAAAATCCGGATGAAACGGAAGGTGGGCTCCGTGGGCTTCGTCAACTAAAACCGCAACATTATTTTTATGAGCAAGCTCTATTATCTTTTTCAGATCAGAACAGGCTCCATAATATGTCGGATTCATCAAAAATACAGCCTTAGCGTCTGGATTTTTTTTGATAGCTCTTTCTACTTCTTCAACCGAAATCCCCATTGCTATACCAAGCTCTGTATCAACTTCAGGCTGCATATAAACCGGAATTGCAGAGCTGAGTATAAGTGCATTTATGGCACTCTTGTGTACATTTCTTGGCAAGATTACCTTTTCTCCAGGCATACACACACTCATTATCATAGCCTGAACTCCGGAAGTGGTGCCATTTACTAAAAAAAATGCATAATCCGCACCGTAAGCGTCTGCCATTAGATCTTCCGATTCCTTTATAACCCCGATAGGGTTGTTCAGGTTATCCAGCTGCCTCATGGAGTTGGCATCCATTTTTAAAATATCTTTACCAAAAGCTTTTTCAAGACCCGTGCACTTGCATCCCTTCTTGTGCCCAGGAACATCAAAGGAAACTATTCCTTCCTTCGTGTATTTAATTAATGCATCATACAGTGGCATTTTTCCATGCATCTTACTCTCCATCCCACCTTTTAAATTAATAATTTACATTTACTAAACTCTTTTTTTGAATAAAAAGACTTAAAAACAGTTATTTATATACTAAAAATTTATCAATACTAAACAATTTTGGATAAAAAAAGAATTTTATATTAGGGACAAACTGATTAAAAAACCAGCTAACCCTCAATAAAATTCCGACAAACGTTGAGTCTCATCATTTGAACTCCATAAAACAAGTTTAGTTTTACTAAATTTATTTTTCAGAATTAAGTAACTAGTCTATTATACTGCTTTTTTATTTTTTGTCAATAAAATTTTGCGTTTTTTTGCATTATTTTATATAATTTTTTTCCATTGAATTTAAAGTGTTCAAAAAGTATAGTATTTTGAAAAAATCAAACTATATAGTAAACTTATATTTAAAGTATAATCTGTTAAAAAGGGAGGTAAAAATGTATACTGTGTATTATTATCCAAACTGCAACACCTGTAAAAAAGCCATTAAATTTTTAGAAGAAAAGGGGATCAAGTTCAAATTGGTTCATCTTGTAGAAGATACCCCAAGTGCAGCGGGAATAGAAGCTTTATTTAAGCTAGGGGATTACCCTATAAAAAAATTCTTCAATACATCCGGCAGAGTTTACAGAGAGCTAAATCTCAAAGAAAAAATTATAAATATGAAAAATGAAGATGCCTCTGAAATACTTTCCAGCGACGGAATGCTTATAAAACGACCTATCATAACAAATGGTAAAGATATGCTAATTATAGGTTTTAAAGAATCCGAGTGGAACGAAAAAATAAAAAACATCTAAAAGAGACAGGAGGGGTCCTGTCTCTTTTAGATGTTTAAAATAATATATATTTATATGGGTTGTAAGCTTTTTAAATTTATAGTTCTTTTATTACACTCATTATACACATTATGAACAATTTTGTCAACAATTAATCCAGAGGATTTAAATTTATTTTACTATCAATATTTTCCAAAACCCCTACCAAAAGTTTTATCTCAGCTTCAATATCATTAAAGCTTACCACTTCAACCGGCGAGTGCATATACCTCAAAGGCAGTGATATAAGCGCCACCGGCACCCCTTTACCTGTCGTTCTGATTTTATCAGCATCTGTGCCTGTGTGCCTAGGTGTTATTTCATATTGAAGCTCTACCCCAAGTTTTTTGGCAGTTTCCTCAAACAAAGAGTTCATTTTATGACTCACCGGGGCACCCTTAGCCAAAACAGGACCACCATTTAATTTAACTGTTCCATGTTTTAAAGTATCCACACCTGGATAGTCTGTAGCGAATGTTACATCGCACACTATAGCCATATCAGGTTCTATCCTGGAACCAGCAAAATATGCTCCTCCCAGATTAGTCTCTTCATTAACAGTGCTTACTGCATATATCCCTATTTCCCTGTTTTTTCCAGCTACTCTTTTCAGCGCCTCTGCAAGTATAAAAATACCACTTTTATTATCCAGGGCCCTAGAGCTTATCAAGTCATTTTGCAAAAATTCATATTCAATGTTGTAAACTACAGGATCTCCTGTTTGTATAAATTTTTCAGCTTCATCCCTTGAATTAAATCCGCAGTCGATATACAAATCTTCAACCTCAATATCGTCATGCACCCCGCCATGATGCTCGGCATGAACACCTACTACACCGACTATATCCTTATTATAACCCAGTATCTTAACTTTACTGCCCGATGCTAATTTTTGATTTATTGCACCTAATTTTGTAAAACGTATAAAACCGTTAAAATCTATATTGGTCACTAAAAATCCTATCTCATCACAGTGAGCAGCCAAAAGCACTTTAAACTTTGCTTCTGGATTCAGTATCGCATACACATTTCCGGCTACATCCGTTCTGATTTCATCTGCAAACTCTTCTACATATCCTTTCCATTTCTTCTGTATATTCATCTCCCAACCTGAAGGAGAAGGTATTGCCAAAAGTTCTTTTAAAAAATTATTATTCATTTTTACCCCCAAACCCAAATTCTGCATCCCCAAAAGATGATAATATCACCCAAAATAATTTTACTCTCTTTTACAGGATATGTCAAAGTTTTTGTTTACTTAAAACTGATAAATGGATCAGTTCTTCCTTTTTCTTTCTGGACATAGACTTTATTTCGTATTCTCTCTTCATCGCCTCACTCTTAGTTTCATAAACCTCATGATAGATCAACTC
This sequence comes from uncultured Ilyobacter sp., assembly GCA_963668015.2. Taxonomy (GTDB): domain Bacteria; phylum Fusobacteriota; class Fusobacteriia; order Fusobacteriales; family Fusobacteriaceae; genus Ilyobacter_A. Next base: position 66,446 of record CAXXCR010000010.1, read on the forward strand.
CACCGGCAACCTAACCCGTGTGTACTTAGCCCCCTTGCCGCTATTGTGCTGCTTCAAACGTCTATCTATATCGGTTGTCCATCCTGTATAAAAGCTCCCGTCAGAACATTTTACTATATATGTATAATTCATCTCATCACCACTCAAAATTTTTGTTTAACCTGTAGACACTCTAATTTAAATTATACTATAAAACCAACTGAAACTGATAAAACTTATTAATTGTATGTACTAAAAAACAGAGAGCCGACTTTCAATGCCGGCTCTCTGTCACTAAAATGCAGCTTTCAACACATCTGAAAAATAATCCACGTAATTTACCTTCATACCCTCTTTTATATAATCTGGAAGTCTGTTGAAATCATTTTTGTTGTCTATCGGAAGTATAACCTCATATACTCCAACTCTTCTAGCCGCTATAACCTTTTCTCTTACTCCCCCTATTGGTAAAACCTTACCCGTCAAAGTCAACTCACCTGTCATGGCGATACCTTTTTTTACAGATTTCTGTTTTGCCAGGGAGTATAAAGCCAGTGCCATGGTAATACCTGCAGAAGGTCCATCTTTCGGCGTGGCACCTGCCGGTACATGAAGATGCACAAGACGGTTTTCAAAATAATCTTTTTCCTCTTCTGAAATTTCTTCTTTGCACAACAGCGACCTCACATAGGAATAAGCTATCTCAGAAGATTCTTTCATGACATTTCCCAGCTGGCCAGTCTGCTTAAAACCTTTAGACTTTTCACTAATTGCAGTGGCCTCAATATACAGGGTGACCCCTCCCAGCGAAGTCCAGGCCAGCCCTAAGGTAACTCCAGGAACCTCTTTCTGGTAGAGTTCCTCTGTTACAAATAGCGGTTTCCCTAAAAACTCTTCTAAGTTTTGCTTCCCTACGGAGATTTTCCCCTTTTCCCCCTCTGCCAGTTTTAAAGTAGTGGTTCTCATTATTTTTTTTATGGATTTTTCTAAATTTCTAACCCCGGCTTCTCTGGCATATTTATCTATTATATCACTTAAAGCACCTGTGCTTATACTTACCTCAGCTTTATCAAGACCATGACTCTGCATTTGATTCGGAATCAGGTATTTTTTTGCTATCTTTACCTTTTCTTCCAATATATATCCTGGAAGCTGCACAACCTCCATCCTGTCTAGCAGCGGTCTTGGTATGGTGTCTAGCTGATTTGCCGTTGTAATAAATAGTATTTTCGATAGATCAAACCTCACATCTAAATAATGGTCCAAAAAATCCTTGTTCTGTTCAGGGTCTAAAACCTCTAAAAGTGCTGAAGCTGGATCTCCCCTAAAGCTCGTACCTATCTTGTCTATTTCATCAAGCATTATTACCGGATTGGCACTCTCAACCCTTTTCAAAGCCTGGATTATTTTTCCAGGCATAGCACCTATATAAGTTCTTCTATGCCCTTTTATCTCAGCTTCATCGTGCATTCCTCCTACAGAAAATCTGTAAAATTTCCTGTTCAGAGAATTTGCAATAGATTTTCCAACAGAAGTTTTTCCTACCCCTGGAGGTCCCACAAGACAAAGTATAGACCCGCTGACATTACCAGTCTTAATTATAGTACCTATAAACTCCAGTATTATTTTTTTGACGTCTTGTAATCCATAATGATCACGGTCTAATATTGTACGGGCTTTTTTTATGTCGCGCCTGTCCCTTGTGTACTTGTTCCACGGAAGCTCCACAATAGAGTTTAGATATGTCCTGGTAACATGAAATTCCGGAGAGTTAGAATCCAGCAGTTTGAGCTTTTCTATCTCTTCCTGAACTACTTTGGAAGCTTCTTCAGATAGTTTCAAGCCTTTTAATTTTTCCTGAATCTTATCTATCTCTGACGTTTTATCGTCTTTTTCCATCCCAAGCTCTTGTTTTATAAGCTTTAACTGTTCTCTTAAAAAATATTCCTTTTGTTGTTTGCTGACTTTTTCTTCGATCTGCTTCTGTATTTTTTTCTGCAACTGGGCAATCTCAAGTTCTTTTTTAAGAAGTATTAAAAGCGTTTTACACCTTTCTTCTATATCAAAAATTTCCAAAAGTTCCTGCAGGTATTTATTCTCTATCTTCAACATAGAGGCTATAAGGTCGATCAAAACCCCAGGCTTGTCATACGAAACCTGCGACATTAAAAGTTTCAATTCTTCCTGTAGCATCGGGTTCAAATTAAAAATATCTTTAAGAGAACTCATTATGGCGATCATATAAGCCTTTATTTCATCACTGACTACCTCATCGTGGTCTTTATGATATTGAACACTCCATTTTATAAATTCTCCTACTTCCAGTGTCCTCTTATATTCAAACCTGTTTATACCCTGCGCCACCACCTGAATGGTATCTGCAGAAACCGTGTTTATCTTGTGTATCTTGACTACCGTACCGACTCTGTAGAGTTTGGATTTAAAAAGGTCTAAATCATTCTTTTCTTTTATATATACAAGCCCCACGAACTTATTTTCTTTTTCATAAGCCCTTCTTATACTCTCCAAAAACTTGTGACCTGTAAAAGTTATCGGTATCATTATATTTGGGAATATAGGTCTGCTAAGAATAGGTACTATGGTCAATTCGTTGGGCAAAATACTGTCTACGCTAACCAAACCTGCAGCTTCTTGTTTTTCAAAATCTGTCTGAGCCATTTTCCACACCTCGCTTTTAGTAGATATCTATACTGATACAAATTAAATATTCTAAATTTTAAAATATTTCCTCCCGTTTTATTAAAAAATATAGTGCAAATATAGTTTATTTACAAACCATAGCTTTATGAATAGAATTTATAATTAAATGCAAAGACAGGCTCTCAGAATATCTATTCTAAAGAGCCTGTTGTTTTTTCGGTAAAACATAAAACACCTTATTCAAATAACCCGAAATATTGTTTATTAAATCTTAGATTTGATAAACTCGCTATCCTTCATCATTCTTTTCACTTGTTCTCTTTCTTTTTCTAACCCCTTATCTCGAATGAAATTAAGTAACTCTTTTTTTCTAGTATAATAATTTATTTCAAACATCTCATTTTTATTTAGAACAAGATCAATTTGCGTATCTTTTAAATTCCACGTTAACTTCTCTTCCGCAGATGACTTTTCAGTTCCATTATCGAAGAAAAAAGAACTGCTTCTATACACTCCCTGAGGATAGCCGTATTTATCTTCCAAAATCTTCCTCATTTTTTTGTAATTTCTCAATTCCCCTTTTTTTATTTTTTTAGAATAATTCCCTTGAATAAGTTTGTTATCTAAGAGAACATATTGTACATCAAATTTACCCGCTGACTTAAAGGAATCTTCAAATGTAAACACATCCAATTCCCAGCTATATTTACCCTGTGTGTGCGTTTCAGTAGTCTTATCCAGGTTTTTATTTTTTTCAATTTCTCTTATTTCCGCTATACTTTGTCCCCATTCTAAGCCTCTGAAGTTCTGTGCAAAAGTTGGCATTGAAAGTAATAAGGCAGCTAGTGCCAAAACCTTTTTCATTGATAACCTCCTTTACACCCTATATCATGCCAGGCATTCCCATAGGTGGCACATTACCTCCTTTATTCTCTTCCTTTTTCTCAGCTACAACTACTTCTGTAGTCAAAATAAGAGCTGAAACTGAAGCAGCGTTTTGAATAGCTGATCTAGTAACTTTAGCGGGGTCTATTATTCCTTCTTTAATCATATCGACATACTTCTCATTTGCAGCATCAAAACCGTGCCCTTCTGGAAGCATTTTTATCTTCTCTATTACCAACCCTCCATTTAAACCTGCATTTTCAGCTATATTTTTTATTGGCGCATACAATGCTTTTTTTAGTATCTCTACACCAATACCTTCTTCTCCAGGCAAAGTAAACTCTTCCATATCAGCTGCTATTTCTGCGAGAATTGTTCCTCCACCAGGAACTATACCTTCTTCAACTGCAGCTTTTGTTGCATTTAATGCATCTTCTATTCTGAGCTTCTTCTCTTTCATCTCCGTTTCTGTTGCAGCCCCAACCTTAATTATAGCTACTCCACCTGCTAACTTTGCAAGCCTCTCTTGTAATTTTTCTTTATCGTAATCTGAACTGCTTTCTTGAATTTTTCTTTTTATTTGAACTACTCTTTCATCTATTTTTTGTTGAACTCCTACACCGTCTACTATTACAGTATTATCTTTACTTACCTTAACTTTTTTAGCTTGTCCTAAGTTGTGTAGAGTAGCCTCTTCTAGTTTTCATACCTTTCTCTTCAGATATCACCTCTCCACCTGTTAGGATGGCAATATCTTCTAACATCTCTTTTCTTCTATCGCCAAAAGCTGGAGCCTTAACAGCAACTACATTTAAAGTCCCTCTTAATTTATTTACAACTAATGTAGTCAGAGCTTCTCCCTCAACATCCTCTGCAATTATAAGTAGAGGTCTGGAAGACTTCATTGTTTCCTCTAAAATAGGCAGGATGTCTTTCATGTTGCTAATTTTTTTATCAGTTATCAATATATACGAGTTGTCTAGGGCTGGCTTCCATTCTCTCCATATCTGTAGACATGTAAGGAGATACATATCCTTTGTCAAACTGCATCCCTTCAACAACTTCCAAAGTAGTTTCCAAAGATTTAGCTTCTTCTACAGTTATTACCCCAGTCTCCCCAACTTTATCCATTGCTTGAGCTATCAATTTCCCTATCTCGTGATCAGCTGCAGATATTGATGCCACTTGCTCTATTTCTTCATTATCTTCTATGATTTTTGCTCTATCTTTTAAGTGTTTAACCGCTTCTTTTGTTGCTTTCTCTATTCCTTTTCTTATAAACATCGGATTAGCACCAGAGCTTACCATTTTCAGCCCCTCTTTTACTACAGCCTGGGCTAGTACGGTTGCCGTGGTAGTTCCATCTCCGGCAACATCGTTTGCTTTAGTAGCAACCTCTTTTATAAGTTGAGCTCCCATATTTTCGAACTGATCTTCTAATTCAATCTCTTTTGCAATAGATACACCATCATTGGTAATCAGGGGTGCTCCAAAAGATTTTTCCAGTACAACATTTCTCCCTCTAGGTCCTAATGTTACCTTTACTGCATCAGCAAGTGTGTCCACACCTTTTTCTAATTTTTTTTCTAGCTTCTTCATTAAAGTTTAATATCTTAGCCATTGTTTACCTCCTTACTTTTTTTCTGCTACAGCTAAAACATTTTCAATCTTGAGAATTAAATATTTTTCTCCTGAATCAACAATTTCGGTACCAGAATACTTTTCATAAATAATTCTTTCACCTAATTTAATTTCCTCCAAATCACCTACAGCAATTACATCACCTATATTAGGTACTGTTTGATTTTCTGATCCTGGTAGAATAATCCCACTAGAAGTTTTTTCTTCCATTTTCAAAGGTTTTACCAGAATTCTTTTCCCTATTGGTTTGATAGTCATATAAAACCTCCTTATTTTTTTATTAGCACTCAAGACAAAAGAGTGCCAACAATTATTAAATACAATATTTTTAGTTTTTTGTCAAGAGTTTTTTTGTTTTCTATTTGAAATAATTTTACCCTACAAAAATGCACTTTCTAAAACAGAATAATTTTATATATAAAACAAAAAGACAGCCTACGCTGTCTTAGATATATAAACAATTTAATTTTTAAGTGGTGCCGCTTACCGGAGTCGAACCAGTCACCTGCTGATTACAAGTCAGCTGCTCTACCAGATGAGCTAAAGCGGCATATTTTGGCGGGAGTGACGAGATTCGAACTCGCGACATCTTGCGTGACAGGCAAGCACTCTAACCAACTGAGCTACACCCCCAAAATTTATATGGTGGTCGCAACAGGACTTGAACCTGTGACCCCCTGCTTGTAAGGCAGGTGCTCTCCCAACTGAGCTATGCGACCCTGGAGCGGGAAACGAGGGTCGAACTCGCGACATTCAGCTTGGAAGGCTGACGCTCTACCAACTGAGCTATTCCCGCAACCGATATCTTTTTCAGACAAGATTAATGTTACCAAATTTAAATTTAATTGTCAAGTATTTTTTAAGTACAATAAATCCTCATCCAAAAATAGTCTTTAGTGGACCCAAAATCTGTTTTTACTATATTGTATTTTTGGGAGCTGGCTATTATTTTTTTTTCAAACTCTTCTACTGTTTTAGACCTTATTACTACTATCTTGTTTATATCCTTTTCTTTATATGAATCTATACTACTCATACGATCACTTCCCTAATCCTTAGAAAACAAAGCGTCATATATCATTACCTCATACTTCAACAGTTTCTCGTCCCTGAGCTCTCTTTTATACTTTTCAATATCTATATCTATCTGTTTTACTATTCTAGAAGGCGGCTTAGAGATCACATATACCCTGTCAGCCATCAAAAGCGCTTCATCCACATCGTGGCTTACAGATATTATTGTCTTTTTTTCTAAATTAAAAATCTCCAGTATTTTTTTTACTATACTCTGTTTCAAAACTATATCCAGACCTTTCAGAGCCTCATCTAAAAGTATTACCTCACCCGGATACAGAAACGCCCTTGCAATTGACACTCTCCTCCGCTCACCGCCGCTTAAATTTCTCACGGTGGTACGCCTCTTATCTGAAAGCTCCATAATTTTCAGTATGTCTTCCATTTTGTTACTGGAAATGGTATCCATACTATTCATTATAAAATGCATATTTCCTTCAACTGTTTTCCAATCCAAAAGCCTATCCTCCTGAAAAACATAACTGATTTTTTCAGGTACCCCTTCAACTGTTCCGAAAAATTCTTTGTCCAAGCCAGAAATCATGTTCAAAATTGTGGTTTTACCACTACCGGAGGGCCCTAATATAACCGTAAATTTATTTTTTTCAAATTCACAGTTTAAATCATCAAATATCTGAATGTTATTATAAGACTTGCTTATATTTTTCAGCTTAAGCATATAACCACTCCAAAACTTTCTTTATGTTTAATATCAGTATTTTTTCCAGAACATAGCTCAAAAACACAACAAGTATACTCCAAGCCAATATTTCAGAGGTTTCAATATTAATCCACGCCCAATTTATCTTTGAACCTATCCCCTTATCAGTTCTGGCTATAACCTCTGACATTACCACAACCTTGTACGACGAAGCCAAGACCGCCTTTAGGGCACCTATAAAGTTGCTGCTTATAGAGGGAAGGTACAAGTCAAAAAACAGCTTTCTCCCACCGACATCATACAACTTGGCCATTTCAAGTAATTTTGAATTTATCCCACTTATCCCCTCATAAACAGAAAAAGATATTATCGACATGGCGTTTATCATGAGTATAAAAATAGGTATAACATCTGGTACAAACCATATAAGTGCCAACAGTATCCAGGAGATAACCGGCATCGATTGCAAAAATATAGCTATTGGGTGCAGTATATTCTTGAGCAGCTTGTTTGCAGACATCCCAAGTCCCATTACAAAACCTGCTAAAACTGCAAATAAAAGCCCAATCAAAAGTTTCACAGTACTGTAAAAAAACAGAACTATAAAGCTCTCCGCTCTTTAATATATTATAAAGTGATTTAGATACTTCTAAAAACGAAGGAAGAATTATCGGATCATAAAATTTGGCAGCGAAGCTCCAAATAAATATAATACTGGCTATACTAATTAATTTTATGTTTCATAAAACTCATCCTTTGGTAGCTTGTGCAAAACTCTTTTATCCATCTCAATCAATGAGTTGAAATACTGAACCAGGCTTTCTTTGGACTTACTTGCCCCGATATAAGTGAGGTTCATATACGGGATAGCCTCTTCTAAAACTTTCGGCATTATATTCAGATCCATTGCTCTTATTCCCATATCGGCAGCCTCACCAGGCACCTCATTTACCCAGTTTACAGCAAGTTCAAGTTCTTTTAAAAAATTATAGATACTAGTTCTGTTTTCTTCCAAAAAATCTTTACTCGCAAACAAGCCTACCTGTGGTATCGAATCTATTCCATTTATCTTTTTCCATTCGTTTTTCAAGACAAAACATCTTTTAAGTTCCTCATTTTTCATAAGCGCCATTGTAGCTAGAGGCTCTGGTAATACTGCAAAATTCTATTTTTTTTGAAATAATAAGCTTGAATATCTCCCTTGAAGAACGGTATATAATTTTTGGGTTTTATATTGTATTTTGAAAAAATATATCTACTTATTACGTCAGGCGACGACCCCTGTGCTCCTATATAAACGACCCTTCCATCCAAGTTTTTTATATTATTCAGGTCCTCTGTACCCAACACCGATAGAAGGTCCTGTACTCAAAACACTTAAAAGTCTAATATCTTTTCCCTTAGCTGCCAATTTGGCTGCTAAATTTGTAGGGATCAAATACAGGCCATCCGTCCCTTTTTATTATCTTAGGGACAAGTTCGGTATTTACCGATGTATAATACACTATTTCAAAATTCGATGAATTCTTCGTGGCTTTTTATTATGGGAATAGCAGGTGGTGCTTTCGGAACGTATATTCCCGTTGCGTTTATACTGGCACATATTAGTGTAAGCGCTAATATTACGATTAATTTTTTCATACACCCTCCAAGATTATTAAAATAATTAAGATGATTATACCTTATTTTTTAAAATTTTTTATTAAAAAAAAATTAAAAAGGGACTTAGTCCCTTTCATTACCCTTATTTTTTTGTTTTCCACCTTTTCCAGGCAAATCTTCCACAACTGCATATCCTTAGCCTTATCTCTTCAGGTATTTTTTTTCTAATTTTTTCTATTTTATTGTGATATTTTTCTTTTTATCTTTGAAATCTTTCTCTCAAGCTTGTTCTTTTCTTTAAACTTCAAACTTTGCTCTTTTTCAACTTCATATTCTCTTTCTTCTATGCTTTCTACCCTATTAATATAACGTTGCCGAGCTTTTTTAAGCTCTTTTTCCATCTTTAATTCAAGTTTTTGAATTTCCAGCTCATACTTAGACTGAGCACCTTTTACCTTATCTTCTTCCCCCTTGTATGCCATAACTTGCGAAAACGCTAATATAAAAACAGCTAACAACAAAATAAACCGTTTCATCAAATCACCTCCAAAACATTGTCTTAAATCCTATATACAAAAATTAAAGAGATTTCCTTATTTCGATCCATAAGAATCTAAAAACTTGTCCAGCTCAACTTTTGGAACAGCTCCTGGAAGGCTTGCCAGCTGTGATCCGTCTTTGTAATAAAAATAAACTCGGAACCCCTTTGACATCATGCTTTCCAGCCAACTCCATATTATCCGAAGTATTTACCTTTGCGATTCTCAGTACACCAACTCTTTCTTTAGCTATACTTTCCAGAAGCGGCATGAGATTCCTACAATGCGGACAGGTGTCTGAGTAAAATACCAGAAGAACATACCCCGGCATGTTGACTACCTCTTTCTCATAAGACAGGCTATTTATATTTATCGGCTCGTCCATTGCTTTAAAAATATTTTTACAGTGTCCACACCTTAACTTAGACGTCACATTATCCTTGTTTATACGGTTTTTTCCACCGCAGTATGGACAGCTTAGTATTATTTTCCCCATATTCACCACCCCTTTATTCAATTATAAGCGAAAAATACAAAAAAACAAAAAAAGAGGGCAAAGCCCTCTTTTTAATTATTATAATTTGTATAACATATCTTCGTAAGTAGGGAATGGCCATACTGATTTTTCAACCAATAATTCAAGTGCATCCCCGTAAATTCTTAACTCATTCATTGTAGAAAGAACTTTCTCTCTGAATGCAAGAGCTAATTCTCCAGCATCTTCTATGTCTTTAGTTTCTTTCAATGTAGTTCTAAGTTTTTGAACTGCTTCTTTAAAGCCCTTTTGCATTTTCTAGTACTTCTACTAAGTGAGCTTTTTGAGTTTCCATTAACTCAGTTTCACCAAGACTAGCTTTAACTTCGTTTAAAGTTTTAGCTAAGTCAGCTGCGTATTTGTTTGCAGCTGGGTAGATTTCTTGAGTAGCCATTTTGATCATAACATTTGCTTCTATGTTAACTAGGTTTACATACTCTTCAGCATAGATGTTGAATCTAGAATCTAACTCAGCTTTGTTAAGTACTTTATGTTTTTCGAATACTTCAACTGTTTCAGGTGCATTGAAGTATCTTTAGTGCTTCAGCTGTTGACGCAAGGTTTGGAAGTCCTCTTCTTTCAGCTTCTACTAACCACTCTTTCGAGTAACCGTTTCCGTTGAATATTACTCTTCCGTGTTCTTTGTAAGTATCTGCAACTAATTCTTTTATAGCTGCGTTTACATCAGATGCTGCTTCCAATTTATCAGCAAACTGGCTGAAAATTTCTGCTACAACTGTATTTAGAATGATGTTACAAGATGAAGTAGAAGCGCTAGATCCTACCATTCTGAATTCGAATTTGTTTCCAGTGAATGCGAATGGAGAAGTTCTGTTTCTATCTGTAATATCTCTAGGTAATTTTGGTAGTGAGTCTACACCAATTTCAAGGTGTCCTCCCTCTGTAGCTACACCTTTGAATACTCCTTCTAGTTCGTCTCCTAAGAAGATAGAGATGATTGCAGGTGGAGCTTCATGTCCTCCAAGTCTGTGGTCATTTCCTGCACTTCCAGCAGAAAGTCTTAATTGTGGAGCATATATATCCACAGCTTTGATGATAGCTGCAAGGTATAATAAGAATTGAGCGTTGTCATGCGGGTTGTCCCCTGGCTCTAATAAGTTAAGTCCATCATCAGTTGAAAGTGACCAGTTGTTGCTGTTTCCCTGATCCATTTACTCCACCAAATGGTTTTTCGTGCATTAACGCAACTAATCCGTGTCTGCTTGCAACTTTATTTATAGTATCCATTGTTACTTGGTTTCTATCTGTACCAACGTTTACAGTATCGAAAATTGGAGCTATCTCGAATTGGTTAGGTGCAACTTCGTTATGTTTAGTTTTTGAAGAAACCCCAAGTTTCCATAATTCGTAGTCTAACTCTCTCATGAAGTCAGCTACTCTTTCTTTGATAGTACCAAAGTAGTGGTCGTTTAATTCTTGTCCTTTTTGCTGCGTCAGCACCGAATAAAGTTCTTCCTGCTTGCATTAAGTCAAGTCTTTTTTTCGAAGAAGTCTTTTTCGATTAAGAAGTATTCTTGCTCTGCACCAAGAGTTGCAGTTACTTTTTTACTTGTTGTGTTTCCTAAAACTCTAAGAATTCTCATCGCTTGCTTTTGCTACAGCATCCATAGATCTTAGCAGTGGTACTTTTTTATCAAGAGCTTCCCCAGTGTATGATACGAAAGCTGTTGGAATATATAATGTAGTTTCCTGTATTGTCGTCTCTTAAGAATGCAGGTGAAGTTGTGTCCCATGCAGTGTATCCTCTAGCTTCGAATGTAGCTCTTAGTCCTCCACTTGGGAATGATGATGCATCAGGTTCACCTTTGATTAGTTCTTTTCCAGAGAATCTCATCATTACGTCTCCCTCACCTGTAGGGTCGATGAATGAGTCATGTTTTTTCAGCAGTTGTTCCAGTTAATGGTTGGAACCAGTGAGTAAAGTGAGTAGCTCCCTTTTCAATAGCCCAATCTTTCATTGCGTTTGCTATAACTTCTGCTACCTCTAAAGTTAGCTCTTGTTCTCCATCTTGAACTTTTTTGAATTCTTTGTAAATGCTTTTTGGTACTCTTGTTTTAAGAGTTCTTTCGTCAAAACAGTTTTTCCCCGTAAATACTCACTAGAGGAGTTTCTTTAAAATCGATTTCTTTTACTTTCACAAAATTCCCTCCCTGTAATATAGTTAAAATTTAATAAATAAAAAACGGGTTAAGATTAATCGTGATTCTTACCCGTCCTAATTTGATATTTTTGGAGACACTAAGTCCGTTGTAAATGCCGCAGAAGTTAATAAAAACAGTGATTTTTGGAGACAAAAATTCCAAGATCTTTTTTCGAAACCGTTTGAATAAACAACTCTGTGAAAATCTTTTTTAAACATCTCAATAAACCTCCTGTTAAAATATGAAATCCTTTAAATCAAGTTTCTAAAGTGAAATATCCAAAACACTTAAAAGTGATTTAAAAACTACAAAATAATTTATTACGAATTTTTTCTTTTTTCCTTTTTAAATTTTGAAAGTTTTTGAATTTTTTTGGAAAATTTCAGGTAAGCTCTAAAATGGCATTGATAATTTTAGACGGATTAATAGATTTTGTCTCTTAAGGTTTTATTTTCTAAAAAATCAACCTTATGGAGAAGTCTATCACGGAAATATTATTTTTTGATTAAAATTTAGAAAAAATTTGAAAATTAAAAATTTTATAATATCTAACCCCACAATTAAATTGAATAAAACTATAAAACCATTTTTCACTAAGAACTCATATGAATGAATTAATTAGAACAAAGGCTCTAAATACGAAATTACCAACAGAAAACAAATAGTTTGAAAGCTTGGAGTTTATTGTATTGAGAAAATTATTATTAGTCGATTTTAATTAACTCAAGTTGCTACTTAGAATTATCCCAATAAATTACTGAATTTATCTAAAATTATTTTTCGGACACAGAGTTTCACAGAGGTTTAAAACAAGAGCTGCACAGAGAAAATCTGAGTTCAGTTTATAGGTTATAGGTTATAGGGAACAGTGAATAGATATTTTTATTAGCTACTAACTGATTTATTTACTCTGTGACCAAGGTTTTATAGTTGCATTTGTGTCTATTCGTGCGATTCGTGACAAAAAAAGGTTTTACGTACTTGCAAAAAATTTAATATTTTATTAAAGGTAATAACTTAGCTTAATTATGAAAGTACCATTAAATGAAGTCTAAATAGATTCTATTATAAGAGTTCTTATAACAGTTTGAAGATTGATATTTTTTGTTGACAAAAATTGTAAAAAAAGTTACTGTATTAGTAATTAATTAAATAGTGGGGTGAATAAATGAATTTAGAGGATTTGGAAGTTAAAATATTTAAGGCTTTGGGCCACCCTTTGAGACTCAGAATAGTTAAAAAACTTATAGGACAAAATCTTTGTGTTTGCGAGCTAAATGAAGATGTTGAATTTAGCCAGTCAAATCTTTCCCAACATCTAAAAATACTGAGAGATGCCGGGATACTGGTTTCTGAGAAGAAAGGGCTAAATATACACTACGCCATAAAAAATGATAAAATAATTGATATGTTTCTAATTGCAGAAAATATCGTTAAGAGTGAATTATTAGAAATGTTGGGTAAGATAAAATAACAAAAATATGTCGGATTTAATTACTTTCTGGCTACAAATAAATTGCACATATAAGTGAACCAACATCTATTTTTAAGGAGTGAGCTAGAATTTAATGAAAAACATAAATAGATTGACAGAGGGGCCCATAAGCAAGCTGCTTATAGCACTGGCAATACCAATAGTGGGATCCTCTTTTCTACAGATGGCATACGGACTAGTGGATATGATATGGATAGGGAGACTTGGAAGTGATGCAGTAGCAGGAATAGGAACTGCATCATTTTTTATAAACTTCGGATATGCCCTCAATTCTATGATAGTGACAGGTACCGGAATAAAAGTGTCCCACAGTATAGGAGCTAAGAATTATAATGATGCTTCAGACTATATAAAAAACTCATTTTTTATAAATTTTATACTGTTTATTTTTTTTTATGAGCGGTTTAATAATTTTTAAAAATGGACTAATCGGTTATTTTGAACTTGGTAATAGCCAGGTTGAGAGCATGGCAAAAACATACCTTATAATAACAGGTTTAGGACTTGTATTTAAATTTTCAAATTTTCTTTTTACCAGAATTTTGAATAGTTTTGGTGAAAGTAAACTTCCCTTTAGAATAAACGGTGCCGGTGTAGTAGCGAATATCATTTTAGATCCACTGCTTATTTTTGGATTGGATATGGGGGTTGCAGGTGCTGCCTTGGCTACAGTAATAGCTCAAGCACTTAGCATGTTTTTATTCTTAAGGGCTTCAAAAGAGTATTTTTCCGTAAAAAATATATTTCAGTATAGGCTAAGCAAAGTAAAAGAAATATTGAATCTAGGGCTGCCGATAGCAGTGCAAAGAGTCCTGTTCACCGGTTTTGGTATACTTATAGCAAAAATAATAGCTAAATGGGGACCAGATGCAATAGCAGCGCAAAAGATAGGTCTACAAATAGAGTCGATAGCTTATATGACAGCTGGAGGACTTTATGGAGCTGTAGCCAGTTTTATAGGACAGAACTACGGAGCAAAAAAATATGACAGGATATCAGAAGGTTATAAAACTGCTTTTTTCTTAGCTGGAATTATAGGCAGTGCGACTACGGTTCTGTTTATCACACTTCCAAAAGAGTTGATAAGCATATTTATAAGAGATCCAAAAACATTAGAAATAGGAATAAGTTATCTTAAAATAATCGGTTTATCGCAATTTTTTATGTGTATAGAGATAATAAGCAACGCTTCATTTAGTGGGATAGGAAAGCCAAAAGTTCCATCTATAGTAAGTGTAATCTTCACAGGTATGAGAATACCCATAGCATATTACTTGTCACAAGAATCTAGAATGGGGATAAACGGTGTCTGGGTGAGTATCGCCTCAACTAGTATACTTAAAGGAATTATTCTTTCAAGTTTATTTGTGAAAAATCTAAGAAAAATTTATATAAAGGCTAAGGGAGACAGAGTATGGACTTAAATTTTGTAGACTTGATAAAAAAATTAAGATTAGAATCTTTATTAACAAGTGGTAACTTCGGTTTAGAAAAAGAAAATGTAAGAGTAGACAAAGACGGCAAATTAGCACTCACCCCTCATCCAAAAGAGTTTGGCGACAAACTGAAAAACCCATATATAACCATTGATTTTTCAGAAAGCCAGTTGGAAATGATAACACCTAGTTTTGATAGTATAGAAAAGGCCTATACTTTTTTAGAGAACATACACGACATCGTGAGTACAAGTCTGGAAAAAGAATACTTGTGGCCACAGAGCATCCCGCCTATTTTGCCAAACGAGGAGCATATTCCCATAGGGGATTTTCATGGAGAGAACGGTGAAAGTCACAAAAAATATCGGGAGCATTTGGCAGAAAAATATGGCAAAAAATTCCACCTTTTATCAGGAATACACTATAACTTTTCTTTTTCAGATAAGTTTTTGAAAAACCTGTATAACGAGGTTTACAATGGTGCCAATTTTGAGGATCTTAAAAGTTTTAAAAATTATACTTACCTTAAAATAGCAAGAAATTATCTTAGATACGGCTGGTTAATCATCTACTTATTAGGAGCCAGTTCACCTATACATGAAACTTATAAAAAAGAGTGTATTGAGAAGATGTCACCGCTGCAAAACGACTCGTATTATTTTGAGTACACCCTATCTTTTAGAAACGGAGTATGCGGATATAAAAACGTAGGCGAAATTTATGTTTCCCATAAGTCGCTCTCGGATTATGTATCTGATATAAAGAGACTTATCGAAAAAGATATTCTACACGGTGCCAAGGAATATTACAGCCCTATAAGACTCAAGTCAAAGAATAAAACAAAAATTCTGGATTCTCTGGAAAAAGACGGCGTTGAATATTTGGAGCTCAGATCTATCGACCTTAATCCTTTCAGCAGGATAGGCGTGGATATTTCTGACCTGGAATTTGTACACTTATTCCTTATATACCTGCTTTTAAAAGAGGAAAATAACGAATTTGAAAAAACTGATTATAAAAGGTCTATTAGAAACCAGGAGCTCTTGGCAACACAGGGAAGAGATAAAGAACTGCTTTTAAACAAGTGCGAAAACACCTTGATAACTGCGAGAAACTGGGCTGAAGAAATTCTCGACGAGATGACGATGTATTTTAAAGAACTAGGTATTTTAGATGAAAAGTATAGAAAAATAATAAAATTTCAAAGGGATAAAATAGAAAATGAAGACAAACATTATATCGGGAGACTTTTAAAGGGAATAAAAAAGAAAGGATTTATCAACTTCCACCTTGAAAAGGCTAAAAATTCCCTTGAAGAAAGCCAAAGAAAAAGTTTTTCCCTAAAAGGTTACGAAGATCTAGAACTTTCAACTCAGATAGTTTTAAAAGAGGCTATAAAAAGAGGGCTTAAGTTCCAAATAGTAGATAGAAGTGAAAATTTTATGCTTTTAGATAACGGGGTAAAAAAAGAGTATATCAAACAGGCCACAAAGACTTCTTTGGACTCTTATATTACAGTACTTATAATGGAAAACAAAGTTGTTACAAAAAGGGTGCTGGCAGATGAAGGAATCAGAATCCCGCAAGGTGAGAGTTACGATGATGCCTCCCTGGCAAAAGCAGACTACTACAAGTACCATAAAACTGGAATAGTAGTGAAACCAAAGTCTACAAATTTTGGTTTAGGAATAAGTATTTTTAAAGGTAGCTTTAGTAGAAGCGATTATGAAAAAGCTGTGGATATGGCATTTGCAGAAGACCATTCTATACTTATAGAGGAGTTTATAGATGGAAAAGAGTACAGATTTTTCGTAATTGGCGACGAAACAGTCGGTATACTTCACAGGGTACCGGCAAATATAGTGGGGGATGGCGAAAAAAATATAGAAGAATTGGTTAACATTAAAAATAAAAACTACCTAAGAGGAAAGGGGTACAAGACACCTCTTGAAAAAATAAAACTCGGTGTAGCGGAAGAGATGTTTTTAGAAGCTCAAGGCAAAAATTTCCAATACGTCCCTGAAAAAGAAGAGAAAGTTTTTTTAAGGGAAAATTCGAATATAAGCACAGGCGGGGACAGTATAGACTACACAGACGACATCCCACTTGTATACAAAGAGATAGCAGTAAAGGCTGCAAAGTCAGCAGGGGCTGTCATCTGTGGCGTGGATATGATTATCAAAGATATAAAAAATCAGAATCCAGAGGGGAACTACGGGATTATTGAAATAAACTTCAATCCCGCAATACACATCCATTGTTATCCATATATAGGGAAAAACAGAAGGTTAGGAGAAAAGATTTTAGATGCTTTAGGCTTTTAAAAGATTAGATGTCGTTCTAATAGGGCTGGCGTCTAAAAAATCTGTAGAAGAAGAAAGATCAGTAAAAATTTCAGAAGTGACTAAATAATCGAACAATAATCCATAACAAAAAATTATAAGAAGAGACTTTGGGCATATTAAAATTATGTATATGTCTGAAGGCTCTTTTTTTATAAATGAATAGCTAAAGTTTCTACATAAAATTATTACAACAAATTACTAATTTAATTCAAAAATCTTTCTTAGGACACAGAGTTTGACAGAGATTTAAAACAAGTGCTGCACAAAGAAAATTCTTAAAGTCAAAATCATCTTTTGTAACGAATTACACTAATCTCACTAATCATTTAAAACCTAAAAAAAGGTTTTTATGTACTTGCAAAAAATTCAATATTTTAATGTCAATACAGGTAGCAACTCTGGTTATTTAATGAAACAGATAAGCTAGAAATTATAAAATACACTGCATTTATAATCGCCGGTGAAATAACTTTTTAAAACTTACCGACGTCAAAAAAAATGTTCTAAGCTTAGAAAGATATATAGAATAAAATTTAGGAGGTTATATAAATGAGAAAAATAAACGCTTTGATCTTTTCACTGTTGATCTGTTCTGTGACATTTTCTGCAAACTTTCGTTCAGCAGACTGGGGAGATCCTATACAAAAGATAAGGCAGTATGAAAAAAATAAAAAGTTAGCAGCAAGAGTTTTTGTAGACGAAAAAGATATTGATGGGAAAAATTATAAGTGGAGAAAAAAAGCGTACTCTTTTAAAGAGGATATCGCATATTTAGGGAATTTTGACGTGGAATACATATTTTTAAAAAATAAACTAATTGCCGGTAGATACTCTCAGAAAATAAAAGACGGAGACACTGAAAATTTTTATAATTTAAAAAAGATACTCACAGAAAAATACGGCCCAGCGGAACGTTCTGCAGACAAAACTTCTTATGTCAAATACAGAGGCAGGATGAAGTCTTGGTACAAAAAATCATATTCCTGGATTTTAGACGATACACGTGTAAACCTTAGGCTCATCGGAGACAAAAAGTTCGAGGCAGAATATCTCACCAGAGATAAAAAACTGCTGCATTTTATTAAAAAAAACAGCTTAAAGAAAACAAAGAAAATAAAAAAACAAAATCGCGAGATAATGAATAAATTTTAAAACAGAAGCATAACAAGGTTAAAAAGCTCCTATTTGGTAAATAGTCAATAGAAATATTCTACAGAAATTTTCCACACCTTTAATTGCAGCAAAAAGGCAAAATATTTTTAGAGCTATATTATTTAAATAGGGGGCTTGCAATGGAAATGAGCAGAATCAAAAAAATCAATCAAAATCCTATTTTAAGCCAAAAAGAATATGTCCTATACTGGATACACTCTGGTCAGAGAGTAAATTTCAACCCCAGCTTAAACTATGCCGTGGAGCTAAGCAATTTTTTAAAAAAACCGCTGCTTTGTTTTTTCGGTCTTACAGAAGCTTACCCAGAAGCAAATGAGAGGCATTTCAAGTTCCTGCTGGAGGGTCTCAAAGACCTTCAGGTATCTCTAAAAAAAAATGGGATAAAGTTAATTGTGATAAAAGGCGATCCCGTCAAAATATGCACCAAACTGTCCAATAATGCAGCTGCTGTTGTTTGTGACAAGGGATACCTTCGAATAGAAAAATTTTGGAATTTTCAAGCAGCTGAACATGTTGAGTGCGCAATGTTTGAAGTGGACAACAATGTGGTGGTCCCAGTAGATGTATGCTCTTCAAAAGAAGAGTATTCAGCGGCTACTTTAAGAAAAAAGATTACGCCTTTTTTAGAAAAGTATCTAGAGGAAAGCCAAGAAAAAAATCCAATCGTCCATTCCCTGGATATTGAAATAGGGGATTTTGACAGTTTAAGTTTAGAAGATCTATCAAAAGCGGCAAAACAACTGGAGACAGACCACTCTGTAAAACCAGTACCCTGGCTAACAGGCGGGGAAAGTTCCGCAAAAAAAATGTTAAAAAATTTTATCTCTAACAAGCTTCCGATATATGCCGAAAAAAGGAGTGATCCAGGTTTTGATGCACTTTCTAATATGAGCCCATATCTTCATTTCGGGCATATTTCACCTGTATATATAGCTATTTCAATAACAAAATCCAAAACCCAGCATAATAATGAAGCAGTATCAGCCTACCTGGAAGAACTCATAGTCAGGAGGGAGTTAGCTTTCAATTTTGTATACTACAATAAAAATTATGACACTTACGAAAACTCTGTCCCGAACTGGGCAAAGGAGAGCCTCTTCCTGCATAAAACCGATAAGCACCAATATCTCTATTCACTGAAACAGCTTGAGAAGGCGGACACACATGACGAATATTGGAATGCAGCACAGACAGAGCTGTTATCACAGGGAAAAATGCACAGTTATATGAGAATGTACTGGTGCAAAAAAATAATAGAATGGTCTCCGTCTCCAGAACAGGCTTTCAAATACTCAATCTATCTGAACAACAAATATTCTCTAGACGGGAGGGACCCAAACTCTTTTGCGGGCATAGCTTGGTGTTTTGGCAAGCACGACAGGGCTTGGAAAGAAAGAGATATATTTGGAAAAGTCCGCTATATGAGCCATGACGGTTTAAAAAGAAAGTTTCATATGGACGTTTACCTTAACAGCACATTAAAAAATTAAACTTTTCACTGAATAAATTTTAATCGCCGATTAACAGGTGTTTAATTAGCATATGATATCTTATCTTTGATACTAATAGAAGTATCTTAAATATTCTCATAGCAGTTTAACTGTTAAATTTCTTCATGTGAAACTCCTAAAAAAGACAGGTTCTCCGCCTGTCTTTTTTATTTTTTTGAAATCTAAAAACTGTGTGATATAATCTCTTTGAGGTGGTTAAATGTTTTTTAAAAAAGGGGATATATTGGTTTACTCCATACTTTTAGTGCTCTTCTCTGTAATTGTATACAATATCCTGATTTTAGAAGAGAAAACTCCGGAAAAAGCCGAAATATACGTAAACAATCAATTAAAATACATATACAAACTCCAAGAGGAACAAAAAATTATTTTTGTAGACACCGATATCGGGGGAGTTAACGTTGAATTTAAAGACTACAAGGTCAGAGTGACAACATCTTTCTCGCCAAAAAAGCTTGCTGTAAAACAGGGATGGATCTCAAGATCCGGCGAGACAATTATCGGGGTTCCCGACAAACTAATCATAAAAATAACCGGCTCCGAAGAGGAACTGGACTATATATTGAGATAATTTAACAAAGAGGCCGTATGGTCTCTTTTTATTTTTAAAAGGATTTCCATACATATTTCAGAAAATCTTATTTTAGGTGAAGCTATTTTTGCTTTTACTTTAAATAAACTTTGCAGACATATATCCAGAATAAATAACAGTGCAATATTATTTTGAAAGGGGGATCTATGAAAAAAATTATTTTTATAGGTGCCGGACCAGGCGGCCTAAGTGCAGCTATGCTGCTTGCTCACAAAGGTTACCAAGTAGACATATATGAAAAAAAAGATCGTGTCGGAGGCAGAAATTCATCGATAAACCTGGGAGAGTTTTGCTTTGACATGGGTCCTACATTTTTTTTAATGAAGGATGTTTTAGAAGATATATTTAACGGAACCGGTAGAAAACTCTCAGACTACATAAGTTTAAAGAGGTTGGAGCCTATGTATAGGCTAGTTTTTCAGGACGGGGAGTTTTTCCCGTACAGTTCTTTGGAAAAAGAAAATATGGAGGCTGAATTCGAGAGAGCCTTCCCGGGAGAATATAAAAATTATCTTCGTTATCTGAAACGAGAAGATAAAAAATATGAAAAATTGATCCCCTGTCTAAAAGTTCCGTATTCCAATATATGGTGCTTTTTTAAGAAAAGATTTTTAAATGCATTCCCTTATCTTGATGCACATACCAGCATATACAAGGTGCTTGGAAAATACTACAATAATGAAAACCTTAAACTGGCATTTACTTTTCAATCCAAGTACATAGGCATGTCACCGTGGGAAGCTCCAGGAACATTTAGCATCATACCATATATTGAGCACGGGCACGGTATTTTCCACGTGGAAGGCGGACTAAATCAACTATCTTCATCGATGGCCCAGGCAGTTGAGGAAATGGGCGGCAAGATTCATTTAAATCGAAGCGTCTCTGAAATTATTGTGGAAAACAAAACTGCAAAGGGTGTAATTTTGGAAAACGGAGAAAAACAGTATGCAGATGCTGTCGTTGTAAATGCAGATTTCGGAACTGCAATGACTGAACTTATTCCAGAAAGATATAGAAAAAAATATTCTGACGAAAAAGTAAAAAACAAAAAATATTCCTGTTCTACATTTATGCTGTACCTAGGCGTAGACAAAATTTACAGTGAATTCCCGCACCATAATATAATCTTTGCAGATGATTACAGGAAAAATGTAGACGACATCACCAAAGAAAAAATTCTCTCTGATGATTTTTCTTTTTATATTCAAAATGCCAGTGTAACGGATAGCACTCTTGCACCTGTGGATATGTCAACCATCTATGTTTTAGTGCCTGTCCCAAATAACAAATCATCTGTAGATTGGGATGTTGAAAAAGATAAATTCAGAGATAAAGTTATCAAATGTTTGGAGAAAAAAGGGGATTTTAGGGATCTCAGCAAGCATATTGTAGAAGAAAAAATAATCACCCCAAAAGACTGGAGTGAGGATATGGGGGTTTACTTGGGGGCAACTTTTAATCTCGGGCACCAGGTAAGCCAAATGCTTTTTTTCAGGCCGCACAACAAGTTTGAAGAGCTTAAAAACTGTTATTTAGTTGGTGGCGGCACTCATCCCGGAAGCGGATTGCCTACTATCTATGAGTCCGGAAAGATATCTGCTGATCTAATCCACAAAAAGTTTGAAAGGGGCAGATAACTATGAGCATTGTAAAAACCCTTTACTTTTTGAAGTCCATATACTCTAAAAAAGTGCCCGATATAGAGAAAATAGAGGATATGGGACTTCTAACCGTTAAAATTGGTCAGCACTATGCCCTCAGAGTAGACTTTTTGGATGAAAAAGTTTGTACTGAACTCAGCAAACTCTATACACACAGCTTTAAATCAAAATCCGGAGATAAATTTAAAAAACTGGTAAGCTCACACACCGAAGATAAATTCTTTGAAAATTTTTCTTTTATAGATGATTCACCATTTGCTTCTGCATCCATAGGACAAGTGCATAATGCCACCCTGAAAAACAACGAGAAGGTGGCAGTAAAAGTTATAAAAGAAAATTATAAGAAAAAATTTCTCAAAGATCTGCACAAACTTAAGTTCCTTTTTAAAGTAGTGGGGATTTTTTACGGAAAATTCAATAAAATATTCAATCCAATAGGAATACTGGATAACATAGAAGACTACACCATAAGAGAGCTAAATTTGTTAAACGAAGCTAGGGGATTGAAATTTTTAAAAAAAGGCGTATGAAGAAAATAAAGAAAACTATGGCCTTTATGGTTTTGGATTTAATAGAGTTTACGAATCCTTATCCTCTGAAAATATTATAGTTTCTGAAAAGATAAATGGCAGTACATTTGATGAGCTTTTAAATGCCGGAACTCTCCCTTACTCAAAACTCTTGGATCTGTTTTTTGTTCATTCATTTTATGTTTTCGAGCTTGGTGAATTTCACGGGGATATACACCCAGGAAATATAATACTAGGTGACGACGATAAAATATATT
This sequence comes from uncultured Ilyobacter sp., assembly GCA_963668015.2. Classification (GTDB taxonomy): domain Bacteria; phylum Fusobacteriota; class Fusobacteriia; order Fusobacteriales; family Fusobacteriaceae; genus Ilyobacter_A. Next base: position 89,189 of record CAXXCR010000010.1, read on the forward strand.
TTGTAGATTGTGGGGCTATCTCAAAAATATCTGAAAATATCAGGGAAAATTTATTGAATTTTTTTGACAGACTAAGCCTAGCAAAATATTCTGAAGCCGCGTATTATCTAAACAAAATGGCTTACAGAGAACTAAATGGGGAAAATTTCGAAACGTTTAAATCAAATTTTTTATATCTTTACCGTGACTTTACCGGATCAACCATATCTGAAATAAGCCTTACAAAACGAATGATGGAAACCATCAAATTGGGAATAAATCACGGGATGGTATTTGACGAATATATCTTCCCCATAATAAAAAGTTTTATGTATATGGACGGTATGGTACTTAAATGCAGGCCGGAAGCTGTATTGATGGATGATATTAGAATCTTTATCGATAAATTAAGACAACTTCGTTTAAAAGGAGTAAAACCTCACACTATATCTTTCCAGGAGGTAAAAAATGAAGAATAAAAACGGAAGTATGAAAGTGTATTTTATAAGTTTTTTATTTGTAATTGCAATTTTAGTTCTTTGGAGGTTGGGTATTTTTGGTTTTATCAGCCTGGAAAACCTAAAGTCTTTAAAATATTGGATTAACAGTTTCGGAGCTCTTGGCCCTATCGTATACATACTTCTATATATAGTGGCTTGCCTCTTCTTTTTGCCAGGCCTGCCTATAACCGTATTGGGAGGAATAGTCTTTGGTCCAGTCCGGGGAACTGTGTATACTGTAATCGGTGCCGGACTTGGCCTTTCAGCTGCATTTCTAACTGCAAGGTATGTATTTAGGGGTTTAATAGAGAAAAAGTTCGGAGATTCTCCTCTATTTCAAAAATTAGATGAAGGGGTGAAAAATCAGGGTTGGAGAATTATTATAACTACAAGGCTTATTCCTGTGTTCCCATTCAATGTTCAAAATTATGTTTACGGTCTTACCAGTATAAGTTTTGTACAGTACTCTGTACTATCCACAATTTTTATAATCCCGGGTACATCTGCATACACATTTTCTGCAGGTGCAATTGCCAGCGGAGAGGGATTTTCAACAAAAAATTTAACCTATCTTGGGATAGGAGCATTTTGCTTTATTCTGGTAAGTTTGCTCCCAAATTTTATAAAAAAATGGAATGCTTCCAATAATAAAAAAAATCACTAAGATAATTAAATTACTTGATACTCATCTAAAAAATATGTGAAGCCACTTACGCAAAGTATTGTAAATAGTTTTATAAAAATGATGTTATCTGCTGATAACGTCATTATTTATTGCCCCAGAATTTGAAATATTTAGTTTCTTTGCACTGTGCCTGTCTTATCATTTCAATTGTTTTCTCATCTGCAATATTTCTCACTGGATTCCAAAGGCGTCAGAATCAAAATATTAAATTAGGAAATTTTTATATAATTTTAAACAGTGTTTAATCTTCCGCAGGGATAGTTTATTGACAGTTATCAAGTTAAACGTTATAATTATTAGATTAGTTTAATAACAAAATATTTTTAAGGAGAAGAAGACCTTTGAGAAGACTTCAAGTTAAAGAAATAGAAGGTGCAGTTAAAAAACTTTGTATAGAGGCGAACCATTTTATAGGAAACGATGTTATGGAGGCCTTAAAAAAATCACTGGAAAAAGAAGAATCACCTGTTGGAAAAAATATATTGGAACAAATTATAGAAAATGACCGTATAGCAGCGCAAGAGCTTGTTCCTATGTGTCAAGATACGGGACTTACAGTTGTTTTTCTGGAAATAGGAAACGAAGTATTTCTGGAAGGAGATATATATGAAGCTGTCCAATCTGGAGTAAGCTCTGCCTATAAGGAGGCTTTCCTTAGAAAATCTATAGTAAGACACCCGCTAGACAGAGTAAATACAGGAGATAATACTCCTGCAGTGATACACACTGAAATAGTTAAAGGGGATAAGGTAAAAGTTATCGTTGCGCCCAAGGGTGGCGGAAGCGAAAATATGAGTCTTGTTAAAATGCTTAGACCTGCAGACGGTTTTGACGGAGTTAAAAAACTTGTAGTGGAAACAGTTAAAAACGCAGGCGGAAACCCATGTCCTCCAATTGTTGTTGGTGTAGGTCTTGGTGGTACTTTTGAAAAATCTGCTTTACTTGCAAAAAAAGCCCTGCTTCGTGATTTCGATGACAAAAGTGAAAATCCAATCGACAGGAAATTAGAGGAAGAACTCTTGGAAGAAATAAACCGTCTAGGAATCGGACCAATGGGTCTTGGCGGAACTACAACTGCACTTGCTGTAAAGGTAGAGTCACACCCATGCCATATTGCGTCACTTCCTGTGGCTATAAACATAAACTGCCATGCTGCAAGACATAAAGAAGCTATTATATAAAGATGAATTCGGGGGAAAATATGAAACTTAAAACGCCACTAAGTGATGATGACTTAAAAAAACTAAAAGCCGGGGACAGAGTCGAAATAAGCGGAGTTATATATACTGCAAGAGACGCAGCCCATGCACGTTTAATAGATTTGATAGAAACTAACCAAGAACTCCCTTTTGATTTGGAAGGACAGGTTATCTATTATGTGGGTCCTACACCAGCAAAACCAGGACAAATAATAGGATCTGCCGGCCCTACCACAAGCTACAGAATGGATCCTTATGCCCCTACTCTGATAGAAAAAGGGCTCAAAGGAATGATCGGAAAAGGCGGCAGAGGAGAAGAGGTTAAAGAAGCAATAAAAAAACATGGTTCTGTATATTTTGCAGCAGTTGGAGGTGCCGCAGCACTAATTGCAAAATGTATAAAAAAATCGGAGGTAATAGCATATGAAGACCTCGGACCAGAAGCCATAAGACGCCTTGAAGTTGAAAATTTTCCAGTAATAGTAGTCAATGATGTTTACGGAAATGACCTGTATGAAATAGGACAAGAAAAGTATAAAAAATAAACGAGGGGGACTCAGTAGTGGATATTTATGAAAGAGCACTTAAGCTTCATGAAGAAAACAAAGGTAAAATTGAAATCAATTCAAAAGTTAAAGTAAGGAATAAAGAAGACCTAAGTTTGGCTTACTCGCCTGGTGTAGCTGAACCTTGCAGAAAGATAGCTGAAAACAGAGAAGATATATACAAATATACTTCAAAAGGAAATCTTGTTGCAGTTGTAACAGACGGTTCTGCTGTACTGGGATTAGGTGATATCGGACCACATGCATCTCTTCCTGTAATGGAGGGAAAATCCATCCTGCTTAAAGAGTTCGCAGGTGTAGATTCTTTTCCTATATGCCTAGATACAAAAGATGTGGATAAAATCGTAGAAACTGTAAGATTAATTGCACCTGGACTTGGCGGGATTAACTTAGAAGATATATCTGCACCTAGATGTATAGAGATAGAAAAGAGACTAAAAGAACAACTTGATATACCTGTATTCCATGATGATCAACATGGTACCGCTATCGTTGTTGTGGCAGGTCTTATAAACGCCTTAAAATTAGTAGGCAAAAAGCCTGAGGATGTCGTGGTGGTTGTAAACGGAATCGGAGCTGCGGGTAGTTCTATTGTTAAAATGGTAAAAAATTTCGGAGTAAAAGATATATTGGCATGTGACAGATACGGTATCCTTTATAAGGATAAACCTGAAAACATCGAACTTCACGAGGAAATTGCCAGCCTGACAAATAAAGACGGTAAAAAAGGTAGTCTAGCAGATGCACTTCAAGGTGCAGATGTGTTTTTAGGGGTTTCTGCTCCTGGAATCGTGTCAGAGGAGATGGTGTCTTCTATGAATGAAGATGCAATAATATTCGCAATGGCCAACCCCACTCCAGAAATAATGCCTGATCTTGCTATAAAGGCAGGAGCCAGAGTTGCAGGCTGCGGTAGATCAGACTTTCCAAATCAGATAAACAACGTCTTGGCATTCCCTGGTATTTTCAGAGGAGCTTTGGACGCAAAAGCTACTGATATCACCGAAGAGATGAAATTAGAAGCTGCATACGCCATAGCAAGTGTGATTTCTGATGAAGAACTAAGAGATGATTACATTATCCCTGATGCTTTTGACAACAGGGTCGTAGAGGTAGTTGCCAATGCAGTTAAAACAAAAGCTATTGAGAGTGGAAAAATAAGAAAATAGTATAATAGAGCCTCCCTTAAATTTAAGGGAGGCTTTTAAAATAAGCTTAATTTATATTTTTCTTTTACTACAAATCAAGACCTTTCAGAGTCACTTGAAATATAGTCTTATTATAAACTTAAAATATTTAAATTATTTCAGTATAAATCATTCAAAAATATCTCAAAATGTGTTAAAATTGAATTATAATATTAATTTACTTTATATCAAGGTTTTCGGAACTATTTAAACTAATTAACTAACGAGGTGATATTTATTATGTTTGATGTATATGAAGGTAGTATTTACAGACCGCCTAGTGAAGCTAGAAGCTTGATAGTCCAAGCAACAATAGGCTGTTCGCACAACAAGTGTACTTTTTGTACTATGTACAAAGATAAAAGCTTCAGAATAAAAACAAGGGAAGAGATCTTCAGAGACCTTCAAATTTTCAGAAACTCATACTCATATGTAGAAAGAATATTCTTAGCAGACGGCGACGCCCTTTTAATGAGAACAGATCAACTAGTGGATGTTTTAGATGAGATTAAAAAACTATTTCCTGAAGTTAAAAGAATTGGGATCTATGGTAGGGCATCAAACGCAGTTCTTAAATCAGTAGAAGAACTTAAACGTTTAAAAGATCATGGTTTAGGAATTGTATATGTCGGGCTGGAAAGCGGAAGCGACAAGGTACTCGATATTGTAAAAAAAGGGGTTAACGCTGAAGATTCTATTATTGCAGGTAAAAGAATTAAAGAAGCCGGCCTAAAACTTTCTTGCATGATCATCTCCGGTCTCGGAGGAGAAAAATATCTTGAAGAGCATGCGAAAGAATCCGCAAGGGTAATTAGCGCTATCAAGCCTGACTACTTGTCTTTATTAACTCTACTTCAAGATCAGAGCAGTGAGCTTTATCAAGATATTTTAAGTGGAAATTTCAGAATTTTGAGCCCGGAAGAGGTTCTGTACGAAACAAAAATATTCTTAGAAAACCTTGAACTTGACGGTACTATTTTCAGATGTAACCATCCGTCAAACTATGTAGTGCTAAATGGTACTTTAAATCAAGACAAAGAAAAACTTATAAACACTATTGACAATGCCTTAGAAAATAAAAAATTCAGGCCAGAAAATTGGAGAGCATTTTAATAAGGGGATAAATTCCCCTTATTTTTTATTATAGGCGAAATTATATATGATCCTAAGTTAAAAATCTATATTGAACAGAAAATAAGTAAAATATTTATCCTATTGAATTTATAGAAATAAGAAAAAATCCCAGTTGTACAACTGGGATTTTTTCTTATTTGCTTCATATTAAGTTCTTCTCGCACTAAAAACTATTTCGATTGTTCTTCTAGCATAATTTTCATACAATTTACTAAAGATCCGTTATTCCGATGATAATTTATACATTCACAACATTTACCGTGTCTTTCACACTCCGTGTGTGGGCAGATACAATTTTCACTATTACAAGACATCGTCATACCTCCATATATATTTTTTCGTATAAAAAATATATTATCACCTATGCATATATTTTTCAAGTCAAAAATTTTCTAGATGCCTAAAAATCTAGTTCAAGGTCGAACTCATCTAAATCATCGCCATCTTCAGATTCAATCCCGAGTAACTCTTCATATTCTCTGAGTACATCAATTACTGCGTTATGTACTTCCCTTGGAGAAAGTGTAGCCCCTGCAAAAGCATCCACCTCTTTCTCAAATTCATAGGTTTTATCCCTGCCTACCCAAAGCTCTTCCCAAGCCTTGCTCTTAATTTTAGATCCCAGATTATGCGTTTCAAATGATTTTAACACCTTTAACTTTTTGACTTTTCCTTGAAGGCCTACATTCAATAAAAATTCAACATTTAAAATGTATGCAGGACACACCACTGGGCTTATATACGACAAAAGCACTCCATCCCGGCTATAAACAGGATAAAAACTGTAATGTTTGGAATCAATTCTCTCTTCAAGCGATATTTCTGCCCCTTTTGGCAAAAATTCATCTTCTAAATTGGAAAATTCATATGTATAACTAACAGGCCTGTCGAGCTTCAGGTATTTAGATGCTGTAAAAACTGAAAACATCAAAATTGAAACTAAAATCAAAGCAGCTATTCCAAAACTGCGTTTAAAGTTCTCATTTTTTCTACCATAAACCCTGGGCACTGTAGCCCTATCTATAAGAGGTACTATTAAGTTCCCCAACAATATTGAAAAACTCATACCTTCCGGCATTATACTATTTAACCTTATTATGACAACTCCAATACCTATAATAATCCCAAATAAAAATTTACCCAGTTTTGTTGTGGGGCTGGTGACCATATCTGTCGCCATATAAAAACTTCCCAAAACAACTCCACCTGAAAGCAAGTGAAAAATAGGGTCATGACCGGTAAAAAACATCAAAACGGCTATTGTAAGCAGACACGTGATCGGTATGTGCCAGGATATCCTTTTCCTGTACAAAAGGTAAATTCCGCCAAAAATTAGGAGCAGTGATGACATTTCACCAAGTGATCCGCTTGTATTACCGAAAAACAACATTTTATATAAGCCTATGTTGCTGTCGTAAAAATATCTCAATCCATCGTAACCAACTGTATGCCACTCTCCTATTACAGTAGCTCCCAATCCCCCATCTAATGTTCTCCAGGTAGTCATCTGAAGTGGAAAAGCAATAAACAAGAACACCCTTCCCAATATTGCCGGGTTAAACAAATTTCTGCCCAAACCGCCAAAAATCATCTTCCCGCCTATTATCGAAACTACCCCACCAAAAAAAACCAGCTTTAACGGCAGATTAGGGGGGATAATCATTGAAAATAGGAGACCTGTAACAACCGCACTGAGATCAAGTATACTTTTTATATCTTTTTTAAAAATCAGACTATAAAAAAATTCACCCAAAACACAAGTTAAAACTCCAACAATTAAAAGCATAAACCCTTCCGACTTAAATCTATACACTGAAAAAATAATAGCCGGCATCAAAGCTATTATTACACCCCTCATAACTTTTGTTACGTTATCTTCTACTCTTATATGCGGTGAATTTCTCACTTTTGCTCCCCCATTCCTCTAAGTTCTGTCTTTCCTTCACTTATTGCATTTAGCAGGGCTACATTTGACGGGCATACATATTCACAACAACCGCACTCTATACAGGAAAACAGATGATATTTTTTCATCTTTAAATACTTCCCAGACCTGTGAAATTTATCATAGAGATACGGCATAAGACCAATGGGGCACACGTCAACACAGGCTCCGCACCTTATACAGTTTTTTCTTTGGGTATCGTTTACCTCATGATCTGTAAGCGCTAATACGGCAGAGCTACCTTTTTCAATAGGTGTGTTCAAATTTTCCACTGCATAACCCATCATAGGTCCGCCTATGATGTATTTTGCTGCATCCTCGCAAGCAACATAATCCAAGAGATAAGATATCGGGGTCCCCAGTTTTACTTTTAAATTACACGCTTTTTCCACCGACCCGCCACTGACTGTCACAACCCTTTCAATTAAAGGCCTCCCAAGTGTCACCGCATCATACACAGCTTTTATGGTACCCACGTTTTGCACCAATACGCCTATATCCGACATAAGCTTATTTGGCCTGACCTCTTTACCTAGAAGGCTTTTCACAAGTTGTTTCTCACCACCCTGGGGATATTTTTCTTCCAGAGGCACTACCATGGCCCATTTACTGTCCTCAAATGCCTTCTCGAAAATTTCTATTGTTTCCAACATATCGTCTTCTACGCCTATTATAACCCACTTTATCCCCAATGCCTGTTTGATTATCTCTATCCCCTCAACTATCTTGTCGCAGCTGCTTACCGAAAGGGCTTCATCACAGCTTATATAGGGTTCACACTCCGCTGCATTCACTATGAGCGTGTGTATCCTCTCGGTGCTGCTCAGCTTAACATGTGTCGGGAAGCCAGCTCCACCGAGACCAGAAACACCTGCTTCCCTTATTTTTTTTACGATCTCATCTCTATTCAGATCCCTGTAATCGGATTTTTCAAATTCCATCGTATTTTCCAAAAAATCATTTTTTATCCTTATATAATTATTACCGTCACCTAAGAGGTCTCCTATCTCTACAACTTCTCCAGAAACAGGCGAATGCACGACACAACTTAAAAATTCACTGCTTTCACCTATCTTCTGCCCCAGTTTTACCTTATCTCCCACCTTTACAGTGGGGCTGTTTTCATAAGACCTGCCCTGCTTTAATGCTATTAATACGTATTTGGGTTTATCGAAAATTTCTATTTCTAAATTTTTTATAAGTTCTTTTTTTGAATCTAGCTTTATACCTCCCCTTAATTTAAACATACTGCCCTCCATACTTGAGACTTATTAAATAAGTTTTATTTATAAACTGCATTATACTCTTAATATCTACTATTTTTTATTACATAATTCAAGGGTGCTGAGATATTTTTAAAATTCCATAGCTTTATAGTCAGAAAACTCTTGCGTTTCCCTCCAATAGATTATATAATTTTATTAAACAGAAACTTTATGCCTGAACTTTAGTCAGAGATTTAAGACTAATATCGAGAAGTTTTTATTATATGGAGGAATGAGATGAAAAAAAAATTTTTACTGTTTTTAATAATGATAATTTTAAACTCTCAAACTTTTGCTTGGGGAGGCGCAAGCAAAACCGGAACTGTAAGCACAGGTAGTCCTTCGCATGACTATTTTACAAGGCTGATTGTAAGGAAAACTATGAGGACCTACCCTCTTGTAAAACAGGATGCCGCTGACAAATTCCAAGATTTTTCCATAAATTCCAAGGACAAGGAATTTTTTAAAGAAAATCTAATATATTTTCACGTAGCTTCCGGGAACTATGAGTTGGACTCTGTTATTCCAGAGATACAAAAACTGAATAAAAAATTAAAAATACTTGAATTCAATAAAACTGAAGGTTATCCATGGCTTTCACCGAAAACAGCACTTATACACCTAGAATCTATCTACAAAAAAGCAAGCGAATTTAATAAGGGAAAAAGCAAGGAATACACTAAAAACTATCAAGCTGCAAATACCGCGTTTGAAAAGATAGACGGATACTTTGAAGAACTGCTTTCAAACAGCGAAACTATAGCTGTATATCAAAACTCCGGTCTGCAGTCACTGTCCAAAGACTACAATTTAAAAACTGTATCCACAAAAGATATCGGAAATTCCAAGGCTGTCATATTTGATACCAGCTCCCCTGAGATAGTTTTCCAAGCTCAGCAGCTCGGGGTGAAAACTTTGATTTTGGATCCTAAAAATAAAAACTGGCTGGCTATGATGAAAAGTTTTTTAAAAGAACTTAACAGCATAAAATAGTCTGAACAGATTAATTCAGGTAAACACTATTAAAATAATTAAATTTGTCACAAATATTAAACAAGAAATTTAAAAAAACAGCTATATTTAGCTGTTTTTTTATGATCAAATTTATAGGAGGTTGCTATGCTTCGTATACTTATTTACCTTGTTTTTTCCACACTCATCTTTTCAGAGGGGTTTAAATTCGGGGTGGACAATTTCATGGATTCCGGCTGGGAAAAATATAAGGGCAAAAATATCGCCTTAATAAGCAATCAGACCGGTGTGGATACAAACTTAAACAGCACCATAGACCTGCTGAACGATAACCTGAACTTGATCAGGATATTTTCACCTGAGCACGGTATAAACGGCGTTGTTCCTGCAGGAGAAAATGTCAGCAGCGGGAATAAAAAACAGGTTGAACTGGTGAGCCTGTATGGTAAAAACAAGAGAATGCTGCCGAAAATGCTAAACAATGTGGATGTACTCATATATGACATACAGGATATCGGATGCAGGTCGTACACCTATATATCTACTCTGAAATATTCTATGATAGCTGCGGAGAAGGCAGGGGTGGAGTTTATCGTTCTGGACAGACCTGTTCCGTATTCCGGGGATATTGTAGATGGGAATATTATAGAAGATGGATTTTTTTCCTTTATAGGAAGTCTGAATATACCGTATATCTATGGGATGACCACCGGCGAGCTCTCACTTTTTATCAAGGAGGAATACAAACTAAAAAAACTTAAACTAGATGTTGTCAAGATGGAAGGCTACGACAGAAACCTCAGCTACCGTAACTTAAACGTCGCCTGGATACAACCTTCTCCACACATCCCGACACCCGAAACCTCACTTTTTTACACCATTACAGGCACAATGGGAGAATTGGACTCAATTTGGGAGGGAGTAGGCTGGACTACACCTTTTCAAGCTGTAGGAGCGCCTTGGATTAACGGTAACCTTTTGGCAAAAGAACTAAACGGAAAAATAGAGGGAATCAGGTTTATTCCTTTTTCATGTACCCCTTATTATGGAGACTTTAAAGGAAAAAGGGTATCTGGGGTTCAGTTCTATCTAGACAAAAACTTTTCAAGACCATTTTATACTTCCCTGGTGATAATATCAACCTTAAAAAACTTATATCCCGATATAAATTTTCTAAGCAAAGACGAGGGAAAAATGTTTGAAAAGGCCACAGGAACAGATGAGATTAAGAAGATGTTGGCTAGTGGAAAGGATGCGGACTATATATATAACTGGTATAAAAAAGATTTAGAACTTTGGAATAAAAAAAGAGCTAAGTTCCTTTTATACTGAGTTCTGAATAAAAAATATTAAAATATCTCTATTTTAGATCAAATTCTAATGTCCAAGCAAACTTATCACCGATAGCAAGGATATTACCCACATAGTTCCTTTTATCTTTTTTTGATCTCCGGCTATACTGGTGATTATAACATAAGATATAAATCCGAAACTAAGCCCTATGCTGATGCTATAACTCAACGGCATCATCACTATTGTAATAAAGGCGGGTATAGCCACTTCAAAATCATTAAAATCTATAACTTTTATATTTTTAAACATATAAACCCCTACAACTATAAGTGCAGGTGCCGTTGCAAATGCAGGTACCACACCTATAAGCGGGGTGAATAAAAGTGCAACCAAAAACAGTATTGATGTAACCAATGAGGTCAGACCTGTCCTTGCACCACTGGCTATACCGGAAGCCGCCTCGACATAACAAGTAGTTGTGCTTGTCCCAAGCATTGCCCCGACTGTAGTTGCAAGTGCGTCTGCTTCCAATAAACGGCCTATTTTTCTTATCTTACCTTTTTCGTCAACCATATTAGCTTCTATGGCACATGCCATTATCGTTCCAATTGATTCGAATAGGTCTACGAACATAAGGGAAAAAATAGCCCCTATAGTACTTAGCTTTATCGCACCCAGTATATCCATTTTAAATGCTATGGTTTTAATCGTAGGAGGTGTTGACACCAGCTGTTTAGGTAGCTCTACCAGGCCAAAAACCATACCTAAAATAGTTGTTATAGGTATCCCGAAAAGCAGTGAACCTTTTACATTTTTTATCTCTAGTATAGTTATTAAAAATAGTCCAAAAAGCCACAAAACCACTGACAGGTTCAAGTTTCCCAGACCTATCATTGTCGCAGGATTAGATACTATAAGTCCTAAGTTTTGCAGACCGATAAATGTTATAAACAAACCAATACCTGCAGACATAGCAACCCTAAGAGACACAGGGATAGCGTCTACAACCTTCTCCCTGATTCCCAAAAAAGCAAACACTAAGAATATTACCCCTGACAAAAACACCACACCGAGAGCCTCTTGCCAAGTCAAACCCTTACCTATTACCAATGTATAGGTAAAAAAGGCATTTAACCCCATCCCCGGTGCCATAGCAAATGGCGCATTAACCCAAAGAGCAGACACTGCGGTTCCAAAGAATGAAGCAAGGCAGGTAGCTGTTATCAGAGCTCCTTTATCCATCCCAGTTGCAGAAAGTATATTCGGATTTACAAATATTATGTAAGCCATTGTTATAAACGTTGTGATTCCTCCAATTATCTCCTTTTTTAAAGTGGTGCTGTGTTCTTCGAGAGAAAAAACTCTTTCAAAAGAAACCTTCTTTCCCCTTTAAACTCAATTGGTCTAAATTTCTCAATCCGTATTCCTCCTGATAATAAAATTTAAAAATTCCAAAACAGAAAAGATTCTATCACTTTTTTAATGTTTTTTATCAAACTACTAAATTTACCAAAGAAAGTATTCCGATTAACCACATAGCAGGTTTTATATTTTTAGCCTCCCCAGCTGCAAGATTTATAATTACATAAGAAACAAAACCGAAACTAAGACCTATGCTTATACTATAAGTCAGCGGCATAAGCAGTATAGTTATAAAAGCAGGCGCTGCTGTTTTAAAGTCATAAAAATCTATCTCTCTCACGTTTTTAAACATATATATTCCCACAATTATAAGGGCAGGAGCCGTTGCAAATGCAGGCACTACACCTATAATCGGAGTAAATAACAAGGATAAAAGAAACATTAATGCAGTTACCAATGACGCCAGTCCTGTTTTGGCTCCTGCAGCTATTCCGGCTGCGGACTCTGAAAGTATATTGGTAGTGGATGTTCCAAGAAAAGATCCTATTATAGTCGCCATTACATCAGTATGCAGTATCCTACCCAGGCTCTCAACCTTACCATTTTCATCTTCTAATCCGGCTTCCTTCGCACAAGCTATAATAGTCCCCAATGAGTCAAACAAGTCTACGAACATAAAAGAAAATATAGGTCCTATAAGTGATATCTTAAGCGCTCCAAGTATATCCAGCTTCATAGCTATTGGAGATATAGAAGGTGGCCTTGAAATAATTGCATTAGGCATGCTTACCTCATTGAACAAAACACCTAAAAATGTGCTTGCGATGATACCTATAATTATTCCTCCTTTTACCTGTCTAAGCTCAAGTATAAGAGTTAAAACTAATCCAAATATTCCAAGCAGTACCGGTCTTGTAAACTCTCCTAAAGTAACAAGAGTTGCAGGACTTGCCACAACTATACCCAGACTTTTTAAGCCTATAAAAGAAATAAACAAACCTATCCCTGCAGTGACAGCTATCTTTAAAGAGTTTGGTATGGCTACTGCGATCTTTTCCCTAACCCCGGCCAAAGCCATTAAAAAAAAGAATACACCGGACAGGAAAACAACACCTAATGCTTCCTGCCAAGCTACACCATTACCTATTACCAGTGTATAAGTAAAAAAAGCATTCAGTCCCATACCCGGAGCCAGTGCAACAGGGGCATTTGCCCAAAGTGCCGCAATCATTGTTGCTATAAACGAGGCAAGACAGGTTACACTTATTAAAGCTCCTTTGTCCATACCTGTTTCACTGAGTATACTTGGATGTACAAATATTATATAAGCCATGGTCAAAAATGTCGTTACGCCTCCTATGACTTCCTGCCTAACACTTGTTCCCCTCTCTGTAAGTTTAAAAAAACTGTCAAAGAGTCCTAATCTTTTTTCTCCTTGTAAAATTTTCTCCATTTTCTCCTCCAAGTTTTTTAAAATTTAATTAAAAAATAGGTATAAATTTCATATAGGATGAAATTTATACCTATTTTAATTTTAACTATTCGGTATAAGTCATTCCATAGCAAGCCTGTTTACGTTAGGATTTTAGATACTATCACATCATATTTATAAATATATACGATCACCGGCACCTTAATCTGTTTTTAATTTTTTTGTAATTAAATTTCCAGAAGTATAATATATAAAATATAATTTGTCAATATTTTTAGCCTTAATTCCAAAAAATATGCACTTTTACTCAATTCAAGTTGCTACTTATAGTTATTGCGATAAATTACTGAATTTCTTGTAAGGATATAAAAACTTTTTTGGTCACGAATCGCACTAATTATCACGAATAGAAAGTCAAAAAATTGGTCACAGAGTTGCACTGAGGAAAAGAGTGAGCTTCACAGAGGCTTACTAAAAATCTTTAATTTTAAAGGTTTTGAATCATTCGTGAGATTCGTGTAATTCGTGACAAAGAGTAAATCTTTTGACTTAAGGATTTCTCTGTGAAGCTCATGTTCTAAATCTCTGTGAAACTCTGTGTGCAAAAAGATTCTCAGAAATTCAATATTTTATAGCAAGCAGCAACTTAGGCTAAAATAAGTAATTTATTATATAATTTTCAAATATCAAGTTCTGTATTATTGCCTAAACAAAATTTTCTTCAATACTTGACCAATCTCAATTTAAAATGTTAAAATTAGAAAAATATGTTTTTAAACAAGAGCAGGTGGGCAGCCTCGATTACCCACTTGCTCTTATTTTTTTTGGAGGGAAATAATGATAAAAAAAATTCAAAACGAAAGTGTACTTTTTAAAAGCCTTTTAGGCATAGCCATACCCATAATACTTCAAAGTTTTGTAACTGCTTCACTTAATTTAATCGACAGTTTCATGATAGGGGTCCTGGGGGAAAATCAGATCGCATCAGTAGGACTTGCAAACCAGTATTATATGGTTTTCCTGCATGCAACTATAGGTATTACTGGTGCCGCAGGAATATTTATGACGCAATTTTATGGAAGAAATGATAAAAAAAAGATATTAACTTTTACAGGTATTTCCCTGACTGTATCTATACTTGCATCTATCCTGTTTACAGGAATAGCGCTGTTCCTGCCTGAACAAATAATGCATATTTTCACTGGAGATATAACTGTCACAGCTCTTGGTACAAAATATTTAAAAACAGTGTCTTTTAGCTACATGTTCACGGCTGTTTCTTTCAGTTTTTCTGTAGCTTTGAGAAGTACAAAACAGCCTAAAATACCTCTATATGCAAGCATAATCGGCTTGGCATGCAACACCTTTTTCAACTGGGTTTTAATTTTCGGGAATCTCGGACTTCCTGCACTTGGTGTTCCCGGAGCTGCTTTGGGGACTTTAATAGCTAGGGGAGCCGAAATGTTTTTCATTCTAAGCTTTATATATAAGAGGAAAAATATTATCGCTGGGAGTTTAAAAGAATTTTTCCGTTTTAATAGTACTGATTTAAAAGTTTATTTTAAAACTGCTTGCCCGGTAATATTAAATGATTTAATGTGGATAACGGGCATAAGTGCATATTCAGTTGCCTACGCCAGACTTGGTATCAACGCTACTGCCACCATGCAAGTCGCAAATACAATAAATAATCTATTCAATATCTTTGCAATAGGTTTAGCCAGTGCTGCTTCAATTATTTTAGGCAATAAAATTGGTGCCTTCAAAGAGGAAGAAGCCAGGCAGGATGCTTTAAAAATATCTATTCTAGGAACTTGTTTGGGTATGCTTTCGGGCATAATTCTCTACCTGAGCTCCCCAGCTATAGGAACTTTGTTTAAAGTCGAACCCGATACTTATAAAAACATTGTATCGGTATTAAAAATAATGGCATTAGTGGCACCTATAAGATTTTTTGGCGTAATTCAGATAGTCGGGGTTTTAAGGGGTGGTGGTGATGTTATCTTCGCCACTGCAACAGAACTTTTTTCAGTATGGGGGATTGCCATGCCTCTTTCGTTTATAGGGGTATCAATTTTTCAAATACCTATTAATATTGTGTATCTGCTAGTTTGCCTTGAAGAACCATTTAAAGCAATGCTTACTATACCTAGATTAATATCTGGTAAATGGTTAAAAAGAGTCATTAAGGATAAAAATGAAACACTTGGAAGTATAAAATATACATAATATCTATTTTTATATTCAAACAAAAACTTGATTTATTTATTTTTTTTTGATAAAATCTGTGAGTGGAGAATGGAATAAACGCACTCATATAATTCCGGTAATATGGTCCGGAAGTCTCTACAAGTTCACCGTAAATGAGCTTACTATGAGTAAAATTTAACTTGAGCTTTTTAGTTATTCTGTAATACAGAATAGCTCTATTTTTAAAGCTGGGAATAAATTTTACTCAATTTTGAGTAAGGTTTGTTCCCAGCTTTTTTCTTTTAAAAAATTTAAGGAGGAAAAAAGTGGAAAAAGTAATCTCTAAAAAAAGAGGCCTTATGGATAGTTTTTTTGGTCTCAGTGAAAGTGGAACTTCAGTAAAACAGGAGTTCATTGGTGGTCTAACTACATTTCTTACAATGGCATACATAATCTTCGTAAACCCTAGCATTCTTGGAGCTACAGGTATGGATAAGGGAGCCCTTATTACAGTTACTTGTCTAGCCTCATTCATAGGTACCCTACTTGCAGCATTATGGGCTAATGTACCTTTTGCGCTGGCACCTGGGATGGGTCTAAATGCATTCTTTACGTACACTCTTGTAATGGGTAGAGGGGTATCATGGGAAACTGCTCTTGGGGTTGTTTTCTTATCGGGGATATTTTTCTTTGTAATGGCATTAGCTGGAGTAAGGGAAAAAATAGCTGCCGCTATTCCGACGTCTCTTAGGACATCAGTTACAGTTGGAATAGGACTTTTTATAACATTTATAGGACTTCAAGGTCTAGGTTTTATCGTTGACAATCCTGCTACACTAGTTGGTATCGGAAATTTCACAACTCCTTTAGTGCTTGGAATTATAGGACTTGTTATAACCCTAGGTCTAGAGTTAAAAGGTGTTAAAGGTGGAATATTAATTGGTATTATAGCTACCACTGTCTTAGGTGTTGTGTTGGGAGAAGTTAGCCTTCCGAAAAGTTTTGTATCTACACCTCCTTCGATAGCTCCAATAGCTTTTAAATTGGATATAGCGTCTGCATTGAAAATATCGCTTATCGGCCCTATTTTCTCATTTATGTTTGTAGACCTTTTCGACTCTTTAGGAACAGTTATAGCTTGTTCTAAAGAAGCTGGACTTTTAGGTAAAGACGGAAAAGTTAAAAATTTAGGTAAAATTTTACATACAGATGTTACTGCTACAATGGCCGGTTCACTTCTGGGGACATCGACTACAACTTGCTATATTGAATCTGCTTCAGGTATAGCTGCAGGTGCCAGAACTGGACTTTCGTCGCTGTTTACGGCTTTCCTGTTTTTAGCAGCAACATTGTTCACTCCAATTATAGGTGTGGTCCCGGCATTTGCCACAGCTCCTGCACTGATTATGGTGGGGATCTACATGTTTAAAAACATAGGAGATATAGACTTAAAGGATTTAAAAACTGTGGTACCGGCATTTATCACAATTATCTTTATGCCGCTTACTTACAGCATCAGCATGGGTATGAGCCTTGGGTTCGTCTCTTACATCATAATTCATGCTATAACAGGTGATTTTAAGAAATTAAATCCAACTCTTATCGTTATAGGAATTCTTTCGTTATTAAACTTATTAGTTCATTAAAAAAAGGTGGGATACCCACCTTTTTTTATTTCTGCTCATATTTTTTTGTAAAATTTTCAATGCGTAAAACCTTCAATAGTTCAACTGGGTCCTTCAGCATATATTCAGGTTCAAATTTTTCCAGTATCTCCTTACTGTTATATCCCCACGTGACTGCAGCACATTTTAAACCCACTTTTTTACTTGAAATTATATCCCTGGTTTCATCCACTATATAGATAGCCTCATCAATTTTTATGATACCTAAACTTTCTAGCTTTCTAAATTTTTTTTCTTTTTTCCAAAGTGATTTTGTTGTGTATATATAGTCAAAAAAATCTATATCATGTATTCGAAGAAACTCTTCTATACTCCTCCTGGAGTTCGAACTCAATATCCCCAGCTTCACATCACCGCTATCCTTTAAAGACAGCAACATCCCTTTTAAGCCACTGTGTGAAAGTTTCAGAGCCCCTATATCTTTTTTCATAGCCAACCTCACATGACGAAGCAGGAACGGGAGCCTCCACTTGGGTATTCCCATTTTTTTGACTACTTCCCTGGAAGGAAGAGTTTTCAGGTATTCTAAATCCTCTTTTGTAAAATTTTTAAAGCCATATTTAGAGGAGAGACCGTTTAAAATTTTGACAAGCAGAACACTGGAATCGGCCAGGGTGCCGTCAAAATCAAAAATAACATACTTAAGCATGCCGCCCTCCTTTCGACTTAAAATTAAAAATAAATTTAATGATATTTCTCCCGCCTGTATCTACTGTAGGTGCCTAACCCTGTACACCAGTTCTCCGTTGCTGAGCTCAACAGCTATTTCGCTGTTTTCCTGTATCTCTCCCCCTAGTAACATCTTAGCCAGTTTTGTTTCCACTTCTCTTTGTAAAAACCTTCTAAGCGGTCTGGCTCCATAGTGAACATCGTAAGCGGTATCTATTATCTTGTCCACAGCTTCATCGCTGAAATTAATTCTAATAAACTTGTCTTGAAGTTTTTCGTTTATCTCTGAGCTTATCAACCTTACTATATGCTTTATATTCCCTTTAGAAAGTGCATTAAATACTATCTGCTCATCCACACGGTTTAAAAACTCAGGTTTAAACCTGCCTTTAAGCATATCCAACACTGTTTTTCTTGTGTCTTCACTCACATCAGGATCCTGTAGTATATACTCACTTCCTATATTTGAAGTCATGATTATAATTGTATTCTTGAAATCAACTATTTTCCCTTTCCCGTCTGTGAGCCTTCCATCATCTAAAACCTGCAGCAAGACATTAAATACATCTGGGTGGGCTTTTTCTATCTCGTCAAAAAGCAGTACGGAATACGGTTTTCTCCTAACAGCCTCTGTCAACTGCCCCCCCTCTTCGTAGCCTACATAACCCGGAGGCGCACCTATTAACCTTGTGACTGAAAATTTATCCATGTATTCACTCATATCAATTCTAACCACATTATCCTCGTCGTCGAACAGGTTGTACGCAAGAGATTTTGCCAGATAGGTTTTACCGACTCCTGTTGGCCCCAAAAACATAAATGAACCTATTGGTCTTTTAGGATCTTTCAGTCCTGCCCTGGCTCTCAATATAGTGTCTGCCACATACTTTATGGCTTTTTCCTGACCTATTACCCGCTCACCGAGGGCTTTCTCAAGGCCTATTATTTTTTCCTTTTCACCCTCCATGAGTTTGGATACGGGGATGCCTGTCCATCTGGCCAGTACATCTGCTATCTCAGCTTCTCTAAGTTCCTGCTTCAGAAGTTTCTTACCGCTTTCCCCTTTTTCAAGCCTCTCTTCTTCGGCTTTTAAGTCTTTTTCCAAGCCTGCCAGTTTACCGTATTTCAGCTCAGCTAATTTATTGAGGTCATACTCCCTTTCAGCCTTATCTATCTCAAGGTTTACCTTTTCAATCTCTTCTTTTATCTCTTTTATTTTAGAAATTTCAGATTTCTCCAGATCCCATTGGGCCAGCAATACATCTTTTTTGGAGTTTATTTCAGACAGTTCTTTTTCAAGTGCACCCAACCTCTCTTGAGAAGCTTTGTCCTTTTCCTTTTTCAGTGCCTGTCTTTCAATCTCCAGCTGCATAGAACGTCTGGTGAGCTCGTCCAGCTCCATAGGCATCGAGTCTATTTCTGTCCTTATCATTGCAGCCGCTTCGTCTATAAGATCTATGGCCTTATCTGGGAGCTGCCTGTCGCTTATGTACCTATGGCTGAGGACACTGGCTGAAACTATGGCTGCATCCGCTATCCTGATGCCATGGAATACCTCGAACTTTTCCTTTAAGCCCCTTAGTATGGAGATGGTGTCTTCTACACTTGGTTCATCAACCAGTATGGGCTGAAATCTTCTTTCTAGAGCTGCGTCCTTTTCTATATACTTTCTGTATTCATCTATAGTAGTTGCTCCTATTACCCTTACTTCCCCTCTTGCAAGCATAGGCTTCAATATGTTGCCGGCATCCATCGCCCCGTCTGTTTTTCCGGCGCCGACGATTGTATGTATTTCATCTATAAAAAGTATAATTCCTCCTTGGGAATCTTCTATCTCTTTCAAAACAGCCTTTAACCTTTCCTCAAATTCCCCCCTGAATTTAGCACCTGCAATTAGCGCCCCCATATCAAGTGAGAATATGGTCTTTCCTTTTAAATTTTCCGGGACATCGCCCTTTAATATTCTTTGTGCAAGCCCTTCAGCGATGGCTGTTTTACCTACACCCGGATCTCCAATAAGTATAGGGTTGTTTTTAGTTCTCCTGCTTATTATCTGTACAGCCCTTCTTATTTCGCTGTCTCTCCCTATTATAGGGTCCAGTTTCCCAGCCCTGGCCTCTTCAACCAGATCTCTTCCGTATTTTTCCAAGACGTCATAGCTCGCTTCAGGGTTTTGAGAGTCCACCTTCTGTTTACCCCTGGTGTTGCTCAACACATTTTCAAACTGTTTTCTGGCTATCCCACGGGATTTTAAAAATTTATTTTTGGATAAAAGTGAAAGAAAAAAGATGTTCTACACTTATATAGGAGTCTCCTCTTTTTTTTGCAGCATCTTCTGCATCCAATAATATCCTGTGAGTTTCAGGGTTCAAGCCAAGATTTGACGGTGTCTGAGCTTCCACCTTTGGCATACGGTCTAGTTCAGCACTTAGCTCATCTATCAATCCCGGGACTTCATGCCCCATCTTCCCAAGTATCTTTGGTATTAATCCGTCTGGTTGACCTATAAGCGCCAAAGCCAAATGCTCAGGTTTTATATCTGTATGTCTGTAT
The DNA here is from genome assembly GCA_963668015.2 of uncultured Ilyobacter sp. GTDB lineage: Bacteria > Fusobacteriota > Fusobacteriia > Fusobacteriales > Fusobacteriaceae > Ilyobacter_A. The sequence goes on from CAXXCR010000010.1 coordinate 109,805, forward strand.
CTTATGGCTAAATTTTGTGCTTCCGAAAGTGCTTCAAGACTTTTTTGAGTGAATTTTTCTTGATTCATCCTTACCACCTCTTAAAACTTTAATTATTAGCACTCTGCCTCAGAGACTGCTAATAATTAAACTATATCTCTTTTTTCTCTTTATGTCAAGTTTTTGATTAGCTTTTTAAAAAGTCCATAAGCGTCTTATTGAATCGTTCGGTTTCCTCTATTGTAGGGGCGTGACCACTGCCTTCCATTACAAAAACTTTGGCACCGTTAATATTATTACTTATTTTTTCCACTTGCCTGAATTTCACCTCGCTGTCGCGGCTTCCATAGATTATGCAAAGCTCTGTATCCGTTCCAGAAAGTTTACTGTAAGTTTTACTGTAACTTTTCAATGTATCGCCCAAAAAAAGTGTATACAAAGTTTTTTTCAATACCTCTATATCTTTAAAAAAAAGATTCTCATAATGTCCTGCTTCATCCCCGGTAGTATGAAAAAAACTATGAGCCCTTTTCTCTATTATTTTCATAACTATCTTATCAGACAAAAACTTTCCTAAAATTGGAATTTTAACCCCGTTTAACAGAACTGCATATTTTATAGGCAGCGCAAAAAAAGGATTTATAAGAACCATTTTTTTTACTTTTTTATGCCCGCTCCCTGCAAAACAAGTACACATAGCCGCTCCGAGGGAGTGCCCCACCAAATATACACTCTTGTTTGGAAACTTATCCAGAAGTTCCTCGAGTTGATTTACATACAGTTCTCTGTCATATCTGCTATAATCACTTTGCGATGCTCCCTTACCATACATATCATACCTGAGTACAGAAAATTCTTTGGAAAAAAAATCGAACTGGCGGTCCCATGCCCACATCGGTATACTAAGCCCGTGAACAAAAACCACAAGCGGTTTATTCCCATTTTCAATATATTCATATTTGGTTTTTCCGCTTTTAAGCTGCACTGTTCCCTGCATGTTTTTCACCCCGCTTCATGACATATATTTTCTAAAAATTTACACATATCCTTTAAACATCTTTTTACACGTTAATTAAGCCGAGTTGTTACCTGTTTAAAAAAGTATTGAATTTGTCGTATACCTATAAAACCTTTTTTTGTCACGAATCACACAAATAGGCACGAATTAAAATAAAAAACCTGGGTCACAGAGCTGCACAGAGGAAAAGAGTGAGTTTCACAGAGAATGAGTACAACCCTTTACTTTTTAAGGTTTTAGATGATTAGTAAGATTAGTGCAATTCGTAACAAAGAATTTTTTTTGATTTCAAGCATCTCTCTGCCCAACTCTTGTTTTAAACCTTTGTGAAACTCTGTGTCCAAAAAATAATTTTAGATAGATTCAGTAGTTTATAACAAAAATTTAAGCATCAACCTGAGTTAATTATTACCTGTTTCTAAAACTAACATTGATTTTTAGGCATAAAGTTTCACATAAAATTAAAAACAGCAATAATTAGAAACAATAAAAAAAGGACCATTTTAAATGGTCCTAAAGATTGTGCTATTTAATTTTTCTAAGCTGATTGTATTCATTGTACTTTTTAATGAATTTTTTTACCTGATTTCCTGTAAATTCTCCTGTCTCTTTTAGACCATTAAAATCAAACTCATCAAGCTGACTCATATGCACTATAGAGTTTTCATCCAAGTATTTGACGAAACTTCTGAATCTGAAGAACACTTTTGATGCCGTATGCCCTTTTACAAGGTATTCCTGATGTTCGCTTGAGATTTTACCCGCCTTGTAATCCTCATACACCGATCTGGCATTGTCTCTCTTTACTTCACTTATATCATTTTCAAGAGCAAATCCTCCAAAATCTAAGCTATCCAGCTCATCTACATACGATATCTGACTACCTATACAAGCTTTTTTGAAATCATCATACTTTCTGGCTTCGTAAAGATCCTTTATCATAAGTCTGTATTTTGCATCTTTCAAGTCAAACGCAGCAAATCCAAAAGATGACTCTAAATATGTTATCCGATTATTTTTTTCTTCATTTTCTTTTTTAAGCTTAGCATTTTTCTGTTTTATCAAAGCAAGTTCTTCACTTACCGTTTTGAGGTTTCTCACAGTCTGTTCATCAATCCTGTTTTTCTTTGCACTTTCCAATTCTAAACAGACCTTTTTAAATCTATCTTCCAGCCTTTTTTTCTCTTCCACCAAAACTTCATTCAACTCTTTTACCTTGCTTAGCTCATCTTTAAAACTGTTTTGTGCATCCCCTTCACCTTTGAGAAGCATATCGTTTTTCCTTTTCAATATATCTATCTCATCTTTTTGATTTTTTAACTGCCCTTCCAGCCTGAACAGCATCTTTTCATCAACAACTGTCTTACTCTTGTAGTCCTGCATTTCAATCTCTAAAATCTGGATTTTTTTTATCTTTCTCATGCAACAATGTTTCTAATTCATCAATTTCCTCTAAAAAAGGATTTTCTTCATTTGGCGCTTTAAAAATTTTTTTTAATATAGACATTCCGTACCTCCAGATTAAAAAAATTTGACATTCAATAAAATTATATGCTATTTTCCGAGAAACTTCAAGTTTTTCAAAACAATTAACAAAAATTAATTAATGTAGTATAATTTAAATATGACTAATTTCAAGGAGGTAAACTATGTTTCGTCTAAAATATCTCTTTATATTTATCTTAATCCTGGTGTTTTCAGGCTGTACTAATCTAAAGATGCTCACAGGTGATTTCGGAAAAACAAAATTTTCCAGTTTGGAAAACATAAACGGTACATATTATAAGTCAGGAACCCCGTATACTGGTGATGCAGTAACTTATTATAAAAACGGGGGTATTAAGGCAACAGGAGCATTTATCCAAGGAAAATTTCACGGTGACTTTATATCATACTACGAAAGCGGAAGTCTAAGGTCCAAGATGAAATTTATAAATAACAAACTGGAGGGCCCTCTCAAACAATATTATGAAAGTGGAAGCTTAAAACTCAGCGAAAATTATGAAAATGGCGCCCTTAACGGAATAAGTTACGAGTATTATGAAAACGGAAAAGTGAAAAGTGAAATAACCTTTAAAAACGACCATATCATAGGAGAAGCGGTTACTTATGATGAAGAAGGAGAAGTCATAGAAAGAATTTATTATGGCGAATAAAAAAAATTCAAAAAAACTGTTGACACCAAAAAAGAATTATGATAATATAATTCTTGTCCTGAGGGACATATAGTGATTGCGGGAATAGCTCAGTTGGTAGAGCGTCAGCCTTCCAAGCTGAATGTCGCGAGTTCGACCCTCGTTTCCCGCTCCATAACCGGCCCGTTCGTCTAGTGGTTAGGACTCATGGTTTTCATCCATGCAACAGGAGTTCGATTCTCCTACGGGCTACCAAAGGGGATATAGCTCAGTTGGGAGAGCGTCGCACTTGCACTGCGAAGGTCAGCGGTTCGACTCCGCTTATCTCCACCATTTGCCTAGGTAGCTCAGTTGGCTAGAGCACACGGTTCATACCCGTGCGGTCGATGGTTCGACTCCATTCCTAGGCACCATCTGATAATAAACACCTCAAATGAGGTGTTTTTTTTATTTTATACAGGATTTACCCCCGATATTCGGTATAACTTTTTTAGTTTATTAAACGGATAAGGGGGATTTTTTATGTATGATTATGATTTTATTGTAATTGGCTCCGGTTCTGCAGGGCTCACCTGTGCTTTTACAGCAAAAGGTTTTGACAAAGCTGTACTTTTAGTGGAAAAAAACAAGCCAGGGGGGGAATGCACCTGGTCCGGCTGTATCCCGAGCAAAGCCCTTATTAACCTTTCAAAAGAGATCAATATAGCAAAAAAATATGCTGTTTTTCAGGTAGATTCTACAGAGATAATGAAAAAAGTCAGGAAAATAAGAGAAGAAGTTTACACACATGAATCCCCTGAAGTGCTTAAAGATTCCGGGATAGACTACATACATGGCAGTGCAAAATTTATAGACAAACACACATTGAGTATAAACGACAATGAGTACTCTGCAAAAAACATTATAGTGGCAACTGGTTCCTCTCCTCTTATTCCGCCTATAGAAGGTATTGACGGTGTTGATTATATAACTAACGAAAACTTTTTCGAACTGGAAAAACTTCCGGAATCGATGACGATATTGGGCGGCGGTGCAATAGGGGTAGAACTTGCACAGGCTCTCAGCAGGCTGGGAGTAAAGACCAAAATAGTAGAGATGATGGACAGTATTTTGTTCAAGGAAGATGCTGAACTGGTAGAAGCACTCAGTGAAAAATTGGAAGATGACGGTGTAGAACTGCTAACAAAAACCAAGGCAGTAAAAGTTGAAAAAAAAGACGGCTCCATTATTGTGCATACGGAAAAAAACGGGGTTTCATCAAGTGTGATTTCAGATGCACTGCTCGTTGCCGTTGGCAGAAGGCCAAATATAGATGGATTAAACTTAGATTCTGCAGAGATAGATTACAATAAAAAGGGGATAGAAGTCAACAAACACCTCCAGACTTCACAGCACAACGTTTTTGCTGTAGGAGATGTGGTCGGCCCATACCAATTTTCACATATGGCAAACTACCAGGGGATAATTTCTGTACAAAATGCACTTTTCCCCGTTAAAAAGTCCGCTGATTATTCCAATGTAGCGTGGTGCACATTTACGGACCCGGAACTGGCGCACGCAGGTTTAACGGAAGCCGAAGCAAGAGAAAAATACGAACACATTAAAATATACAATTTAACTGAAGATAACCTGGACAGAGCTAAAGTAAAAAAAGGCGACATATTTAGGATAAAAATAATCTGCGATGACTCAAAAGAGAACCGTATACTAGGAACTCATATCCTGGCCGAGAGAGCAGGTGAGCTAATCAGCGACGTACAGATACTGAGAACTCACAACATGCCCCTGCACGATTTGTCAAGTGTGATATATCCTTACCCGACATATGGAGAAGTATTCAATAAACTGGGCAAGGAAGCCTATATAAACAAAGTACTGGCAAATCCATTTATAAATATAATAAAGAACATTAGAAAAAAAGAGAATAAAAAATAGAGGGTTGCTGACCCTCTATTTTTTATTCTCTTTTTTCCCTTTATAAACTTCTAAAGATCATAATAAAAATGCAAAAAAAGATTTAATCAACCAGCCCAGTCTGCACCTCATCAATTAGCTTTTCGGAAAAATTATTAAACCTCAAAGCCTCTACAAGCTTTTCAAACGGATATTCAAGCTCAATAATTTCAACATTTTCCCTGTTTTCATCTATATCCAATACGGCATAAGTTGCATTGGGAGAACCGATTTTTGGTTTACCTACACTTCCACAGTTTATCACAAGTTTTCCGTGATGCCTGTAAAAATAAGGAAGATGAGTGTGGGCAGATACAAGTATATCCGCAGCATCTTCTAAAACCAACTTGTTTGTAAGCTCAGTCCCCTCATGCATATACTCTGTGATCTTTCTGGTACTGCCATGAACTAGCTTTATACTTTTCCCATACTTCTCAATCTCTATTTCAGCAGGCAGGTTTTTCAGCCACTGCAGGTTTTCATCTGTCAGCACCTTTACATTCCACTCTTTTGGGCTGCCCTCCCTGACTCTCCCTTCCACTATATCCAGGTCGTTGTTCCCGATTATTGTGGGGATATTATTGGTTCTTATACTATCTATAACTTCATTGGGAAAACAATGGTATGATGTCAAATCTCCCAAACAGTAAACTTCATCAATGCCCCTCTTTGATATATCCTCCAGCACCGATTCAAGTGCATATATGTTTGAATGTATGTCCGATATAAATGCGATTTTCACAATTTCCCTCCTGTAACATCTTCATATTATTTAGGTATTTTACAGCTCATTTAAAAATTAGTCAAATTTACTTTCAAATTAATTTTTACGGTAATTATGATAGATAAATATTTCCTAACAGGAAAAACTGTATAGTTTTATAATATAATAGTCAAGTGATCGGAATTTTGTTAATAATTAAATTAACTCTACCTGCTATAAGGAGGGGTAAACATGAATAAAAGTAATTTCAGCAGTTTGAGCACAAGGATTCTTTTTGCACTTTTGTTAACCGGGATTATTCCGCTTATAATCTACTTGAACTTAAATAAATTTATGGCAAAAAAATCTTTTCATATTCTGGAAAATAAAAGCATCCACTCCCAAATACAATACACCCAAAAGATTTTGCAAAACGAAATGGATTCACTTGCCGTCACAGCCATGGAATATGCCACGTGGGATGATGTTTACCAAAAAATGAGCCTTAAACCATATGACAAAAAATGGTTTAAAAACAACTATTCAGACTGGCTGCCGCATAATTTAGACATCGACTTAATGGTACTGGCCAGTAACAGTAAGAAAATTTTGGACTCCCACGGACTGGAAAAAGTATCTGAAGATGAAGTATTTCAAACTAAAGCTGTTCGAGATATATTAAACGGTTCATTTTCTGATTTTGGCGAATTTCCAAATGGTATAATAAGCTATAATGACGGGTTGTATATATTGGCTGTTGCACCAATACGTAGGACAGACCACACAGGGCCACCTAGAGGTGCCCTAATATTAGGAAAACAAATTTCTCCAAAACTCCTTGAATCTATAAAGGAAAAATTCGGGTATGAATTGTCTGTAGTAGCTGAAAATCAATTAATAGGCAACAGCAACACTCAGAAGCTTTTAAATAAATTTCATAAAATTTTGCTGAAAAACAAAAAAACTATAGTGGAGCTGGACAATTTTAATATTGCAGGACTAATCGTTTTTCCAGATATATACGGTCTAAAAGATATTAAGGTATACACTTTTTTATCAAGAGATGTTTTTTCGTCAACTATCCAAATGCTGAATAAAAACATCCACTTCACCCTTATCGCCAGCTTTATTTTGATTTTTGTACTCAGCTACTGGTTGAGAGGCCTAATAGCATCGCCCATAGTCTCATTGGAAAAACAGATAAAAGATATGAATGAACAGAGTACTTTGAAATACATTAAGAGTATTGGAAGTATAGAAGTAAAAAGTCTGGTGAAGTCATTTAATCTTTTGGTGGACACAATCCATAAAAAAGAGTATGAAAACAAAACCTTGAAGCTCAAAAACAATACCGATGATCTTACTTCACTCTACAATCACAGACATTGCCATGAAATACTCAAACTTGAATCTACTTCAAAGTTCAAACCAATGTCCATTATATTTATGGACGTGGATAAGTTTAAAGCCATAAACGACAGTTATGGCCATGTTTTGGGCGATGAGATACTCAAGATAATTGGAAAAATTTTAAAAAAACATCTATCAAAAGAAGTAAAAGGATTTAGATACGGCGGAGATGAATTTGCCATTATTGCTCCAAACTTTTCACTGGATAAAGCCTACCTACTTGCAGAAAATATAAGATCTCACATCGTCAGATCAAGAAAACTCAATAATTTTTCTCTAGGGTTTCCCATAACTGTAAGTTTAGGAGTAGCATCTTTTCCAGATCACTGCAAGTCCCGCTCAGAGCTTTTGAACAAGGCTGACAGGGCTATGTATTTTGCAAAGCAGAACGGAAGAAATCAATCCTATATATACAATGAAAATATAGAAAATTTGTTATCAGAAAATAGCGAAAATTTCAGGCAAAAAGAAATTATGCTGGATTCAACCTTAGCCTTTGCTGCCGCAATAGATGCAAAGGATCATTATACGGGGAATCATTCAGAAATGGTGACAAAGTATTCCCTGTTAATCTCAGAAAAGCTCGGAATTTCAGACGAGGATAAGTATTTCTTAAGAATAGGAGCCCTACTGCATGACTGCGGGAAAATAGGCATCCCCGATGATATTATCGGAAAAAAAGACAAGCTCTCACCAGAAGAATATGACATTATAAAGCAGCACCCCATCCTCGGCAATACCATTCTAAAGCACATTATAAACAGCGAAGCAATAATGTCCTGTGTGAGAAACCACCATGAAAGGTGGGACGGAAATGGTTATCCAGACGGACTTTCGGGCAATTCCATACACCTCAATGCCAGAATAGTGTGTATAGCTGATGCATTTCACTCCATGATTTCAGACAGACCCTATAGAAAGGGTATGAAGATCGAGGAGGCTGTAGAAGAGTTGAAAAGAAACAGTGGAACTCAGTTTGATTCAAATCTGGTAGAACTATTTATACAGGCACTAAACGAAACAGAAGAATACTTATAATGATAAAGATCTCCGCTGCATATGCAGCGGAGAGCTTATTTTAACTAATTTCATCTTAGACATCCTAATCAAAAATTGTTTCATGAAACTCCTTTTGTCTGACATCAAAGCAAAGCTTTATTTCTTCTTTAGTATTTCTATTTAACGAAAGGGAAGGCAGATTATCCAAATCAAAAAATTTGGCATCCGAAGTCTCTATATTCTGTTGAAATTCACCGTCTACATAATCACATTCAACAAAAATCTTATATATGCCATAAGGCATTGGACACACATATTTTTTTCTTCTGTCAAATATTCCTATTACTCTTTTCGGATCAACATCCACCCCGGCTTCTTCTCTCGACTCTTTTACAACATTTTCCATAAGAGAACAGTCAACATCTGCCCATCCCCCAGGGAGCGCCCACAATCCATCTATCTGCTCTTTCACCATAAGAATTTTGCCATCTTTAAATATTGCTGCCCTTACATCTATTTTAGGTGTTTGATAGCCGTTCTCGTTTGCAAAAAGACTCCTTATTTTTTCATGTTCAATTTCTGTGTAAGTATGAATTATGTCTATACTTATATCCCTTATCTGTTCAAATCTTTCTCTGTCGTATTTATTTTCTGAATAAGTTAATCCTGCCTGTGCAATGGACTGTAGCTTTTTTGCGTACTCCAGCCACTTAGGTTCCATGCTCATATAAAATCTCCCCCGCTTCTATCTTCTATGATCTATAATCTTAGTTATATATTATACCCTTTACAGTAGGCCATGTAAGATTAACGGCCATAAATACATAAACTCGGATATTTATCTTTCATATGTATTATACCCCCTAAAATATTTTTGCGATAGTGTAAAATAATATTCGCAAAAGTTTTTTTGGCAAAAAAGAAAGCCATTGATTACTCCGTATAGATTAAGCGACTAAACAAAATCTTAAAAGGAGTTGGTAATCAATGGCTAATAGTAATTCTACCCCATCTTTTCATGAAATGCTATTAAAATTTATCGGAGAGGCTGATCCAATGCTTTCTATGCTTCAATGGCTTTGTGATGAAATGATGGAGGCTGAACTTAAATCTAAAATTGGAGCATCAAAATCTGAAAGAAACTCTAAGCGCACAGCTTATCGTTCAGGATATCGTTCAAGAAGATTTGATACTAGGATGGGTACTATGTATTTAATGGTTCCCAAGCTTAGAAAAGGAGGGTATATTCCTTTTTTTATCAACGAAAAAAAGCGCTCAGAAGTAGCGCTGCTTAATGTTATCCAAGAAGCATATATCAACGGAGTATCTACACGTAAAATTGAAAAATTGGCTAAAAGTCTTGGTATAGACTCTATTTCTCATGGGCAAGTATCTAATATCACACGTGAATTAAATGAGCAGGTTGAGGAGTTTAGAAATAGACGCCTAGACGAAACTTATCCTGCCATTTGGGTAGATGCGCTTTACGAAAAAATTAGAGATGGTAAAAGAGTTAGAAACATGGCTGTTCTTGTGGTATCGGCTGTGACTATGCATGGCAGAAGAGAAATTTTAGCCATCGAACCAATGATGGAAGAATCTACAGAAACCTACACAATTCTTTTTGATAACTTGAAATCTAGAGGAGTGGAGGACGTGTGGTTGATTATTTCTGATGCGCATAAAGGTCTTATGAAAGCTGCGCAAAGCTCCTTTAACGGAAGTTCATGGCAAAGGTGTAAGGTTCATTTTATGAGGAATATATTAGCACATATCCCATCAAAAGAAAAAAAGAGCTTTTCTAGCAAATTGAAACAAATATGGCTTCAATCAGACTACGAAAGCTCTAAAGTCTATGCTTTTAATTTTATGGAAGAATACGAGAATAAATACCCAAAGGCAATTCAATGTTTAGAAGAAGGCCTAGAGGACTCCCTGCAATTTTATCATTTTCCAGAAATAGATTCTAGAAAAATTTCCTCAACTAACGTCCTTGAGCGCTTAAACAGGGAAATCAGAAGACGCAGTAATGTTATAGGGATTTTTCCAAGTTTAGACTCATATATCAGATTAATTACTACTTACATGATCGAGTACAGTGAGGATTGGTCAGTTGGCAGATCCTACATTAATCCAAAAGTAATAGAAACAACTAAAGAAAATAGAATAAAAGTTGCCTAAATCTTAACATGGGGTATCAGTGAAGTTTTTGCGAACTTATCTTGACACAATCCATTTTTGCCAAATAGTTATCTAAAAAAATAAAAACAAAATTATACAATTTTTACCGAATAAACGGACTCCTCTAATGATAACAATCGCATAAAAATATAGATTTAATCTTGTTCTACGTGAAATTCAATCATTCTGCGACATAGATTTTGTATTCGATTTTCTATTTATATTCATTGATATAATTCATGAATAAATTTATTATTAAGAAATAAAAGAAAGAGCATATGCTCTTTCTTTTATTAAAATCAGTATAACAATTTATTTGACTCCACAATTTCTTCCACAACGTTTTGCCTTATAAAGTTTTTCATCTGCTATAAAAATGAGCTTTTCCAAATCCGCCTCACTTGAAGAGGCTACACCTGCACTTACCGTAATATTTATCCTCCCCTGATTAAAACTTAAGTTTTCAACTCTCTTTCTTATCCTTTCAAATATTCTCCAAGCTTCTTCTAGATCAGTGTTTGGCAAAACAATCAAAAATTCTTCTCCTCCATACCTTCCAACAGTATCCCCTTCCCTAAGGCTCACCTCTAAAATTGAAGCTAATTCTTTAAGAACTTGGTCTCCGACAACATGTCCGTAGTTATCATTTATTTTTTTAAAGTGATCAATGTCGCAAAAAATTAGAGATACTTCACGGCCATTATCACGAGAGTTCTCATCCGCTTTTTTTAAATATTTAACGATATATTTCTTGTTAAATATTTTTGTCAACCAATCTTTTGTATTCTCTTCCTTTAAACGCATCTTTTCTTTTTCCAACTCATTATTAATTTCTTCCATCTTATGGAACTCTTGCTTGGTTTCGGTAATATCCTTAGATACACAAATATACCCTTGTACGCCTTTATCAGCAGACTTCAGCGGAGTAAAAATAGATGACAACACCGAATTTTTTCCCTTTGAATTTACAAAAGTAGTCTCAATATTTTCAGCTTTGCCGGTATTTTTAATATTAACAACTACTTTATCAGCATCGAATGTTTTTCCAAATATCGAACCTAATGCTCTCCCTTTTAAATATTCTAAATTATACCCCAAAAACTTCAGGCCATGTGTATTTATATGCTTTATCCTAAATTTATTATCCAAAATTATAAACAGTTCACCCGCGGAATCAATAATGTTTTCCAAGTTTTCTTTTAATGCCAGTGTACTATGCAGTTTTAACGACATTTCATTAAATGAAATGGCAAGTTATCCAATTTCGTTATTCCCATATACCTCTGTATATTCACAAAGATTTTTATCGGATATTTTTTTTACATGCCGAGTGAGATCTTTAATAGGCGCACTTATTAGACTAGTGGTTATAAAAAATATCATTGTAAGAGCCGCTATAATGTAAGCTCCCAAGGTAAAAAACATATTCATAGCTGTTCTATGAATTTTTTCATCAATTTCACTATAATCATAATTCAGACGTACAACCTTTAAAGAATCATCTAAAATATTAGAAGAAGTATTTATAAAAATATACTCTGTTTCTGCAAGTTCTTTTTTGTATTTTTCTTTATAATTCTGTTTCGAGGCTAAAACCTTATCGATAATTCTAGTCTCCTCGGGATCAAAAGTTTTAGTGTAAGTTTTCAAATTTACATGATGCATATCATAAACATCTAAACTCTTTACATAAGGATTATTCAATCTCAAGTTTTTTTCCATTTTGCCGTAGTCAATTTTTCTTATATATTTCTCAATTTCTTCAGAAGAAATACCAACTTCCAAGATATAGTTGTGATCATTAGTTGGGATATACCCCCATTTCCTCAACTTATTTGTTCTCAGTTCGGAAGTTAATTTTGAAATTTCAATCTTATTATTAAGCCTTAGTTTATTAAGTCGCTCATAGAATTCTGGAATTTCTTTAAAATCTATTCCAATAGCAGTAATAAAGCTAGAATATATTATAACTCCATCTTTGTTGATTATATAGAAATCCATCAAGTTGTTATATTTTTTTTCATTTGCTGCATCTTAATTTGGCTAAGATCACCTCTATGTTTTTCATATTCACTGTGGAAAAAAGTCAAGCCTTCTATCATTACCTGGTCATAATAACCGGATACAAATTCATATGTTTTCTCTGTATTCTTTATGCTACTTAAAACAAAACCTCTGGATTGGTTTACAGCTATCTCTGTATTTTTTAAAATATCATTTTTTAAATTTATATAATTTGATACAAATGTAAATATAAGTATAGGAATAATTATCAATATCATAACCAATATGGCACTATAATGTATTGAAATATCTTTTAGTTTCATAAGCATTTCCTCCCAAAACTAGCTATTAACTTAATAATAATAGCCTATATATAAATTCTTTTACTGCAAATTAAAAAAAATCCCCCTAAATTTTTTTGATTTGTCATATTAAGTTAAAAACAAGTATTTTTGTCGGTTTTAAAAATATTCTATAACTAAAAACTGTAATAAAGATAAGAAAGTCTGATATATAAAAAAATATCGTCTGGATACTTTGATATTCACTATAATATTACATATAAATACCAGAGGGAAAGCAATATTTAAAATTTTAATCTCTAAAATTCTCGCTTTAAACCTATTAGTGTTACTTCTATTTATTGCATTACTTGGAGTTTTTTCTAAGGATTATCCTTGCCCAATTTTTTATTATTATCCTAAATGCTCTTTTTTTGTTGCGGCTTTCAAGTAAAAATTTATGCTCTATAGTCTCCTAGAAGTTTGTTACCAAATATTTTATCTTTATGAGTCCTAATGTGGCAGAGTTTAAACTAAATACCCTGGTTCTGCTTCGTCTGTTTACAAAAGAACCCCCCCCCTTCAAGTAATACTCGAAGGGGGGTTGACACAATTTTTATTAAATTCCAAGCCCAGCTTGACGAAATGGCCTAACGACTCCCATTTTAGTCAAGCTCATAAGGGGTTTCTTGGTACACACAATAGTTTAGCCAGTTTGAGAATAGAAGATGTGCATGCCCTCTCCATTTTAAAACAGGTTCTTTTTCAGGATTATCATCTTCAAAATAATGTTTTGGCACAGCTATTTTTTTCCCCTTATTAATATCTCTCACATATTCATTTTTAAGTGTATATTTATCATATTCAGAGTGTCCGCTAACAAATATCTCCTTCATATTTTTAGAAGCCACCATATAAACCCCGGATTCTTTAGATTCAGATATTATTTCCAATTCCGGTATTTTCTCTATATCTTCTCTACGCACCTCAGTATATCTGGAATGCGGAACATAATATTCATCATCAAATCCTCTTACAATTTTAAACTCTCTGGAATTGATAGTATGATGAAAAACTCCAAACATTTTTTCATTCAACTCATATTTAGGAACTCCATAATGGTAATATAAGCCGGCCTGAGATCCCCAGCATATATAAAGTGTAGATGTCACATTCTCTTTTGCATAATCCATTATCTTTGTAAGTTCATCCCAATATTCTACATCCTCAAACTTTAAAAGTTCTATTGGTGCACCTGTTATTATCAACCCATCATATTTATGATCTTTTATATCATTAAACGTTTTGTAGAAACTACTTAAATGTTTCTCTGACACATTTTTAGGTTGATAAGTTTCAGTACTTAAAAGAGTTATCTCCACCTGTAAAGGAGTATTCCCCAAATGACGTAAAAGTTGGGTTTCAGTCTCAACCTTTGTAGGCATAAGGTTTAATATAAGTATCTTAAGCGGTCTTATATCTTGGTGTATAGAACGATTTTCACTGATAACAAATATATTTTCATTTGTCAAAGTATCAAAAGCAGGTAATTTTTTAGGAATAACTATAGGCATTGTTTCCTCCCATCTACACAATTTACATAATGTCAGTGTATATATTAATTTTATTTATTTCAATTTTTTACTAAAAAGGCTGTTGAATATATTCAACAGCCTTTGTTTAATGACAAATATTATAACATTTTTTTTAATTTTTGTACATACCCTCTTCTATCCTAGCTAGTCGAGAGTTCAAATACCTCAGGCTTATTATTACAGCTGACCAGTTAATTACAAGTATACCGTACCATATCCCCCTTACTCCCATACCCAGACTCTCTGCAAATATGTAAAAAATTATAATCGGAAGCAGAAACTGCCTGTAAATACCGATTACCAAGGAGAATCCGGGCTTTTTAACTCCCTGCAAAACCGACAGAGAAACGTTTAAGAAAACATACGTGTTAAATGTAAAACATTCTATCCTCAAGTATTCTACCCCGTAATCAACCACTGCCATATCTCTGGAGAATATATACATAAAATATTTTGCAAACGGAAAAATAATTATCATGGCAGCCGTCATTATCACAATACCGTAGAAAAGACTTTTTTTATAAACCCTGTGTATCCTTTTAAAATTTACCGCACCAAAGTTTTGCCCTACTATTGTTAGCACAGCAGTATTTATACCTATTGTCGGCAAAAGAAGCAGCTGCTCAATCCTCATAGCCATCCCGTATGCAGCCATAGCTTTTGACCCGCCATAACTGTTTACAAAATAATTTATTACGAAACTCCCCAAGGCTATAGTCATCATGTTTAGACTCGAAGGTATCCCCTGCCTCAATATTTCTTTGTAAAGTTTTTCTTTTTTACGAAATATATCAAGGCAAAAGTATTTTGCCAATTCTGAAACTTTAACCTTATAAAATAAGTATATACTTCCAAATACCTGTATTATCACCGTGGCAAGCCCTACCCCAAAAGTCCCCCATTTCAAGACCACTGTAAAGATGTAGTCCAAAATTATATTCATAAAAAATCCCATGATCAAGAAATCCCTGTAGGATCTGGTATCTCCCTCGGCGGCTAGTATCCCTCTAAAAAATGCATTCATTATGAAAAAAAATGCCCCGTAAAGTATTACTCCCATGTAGTCCATACCATAATCATAATCTGCACCAGCAGCGTTCATAGCTTTAAACATATATGGAACTGCAATGATTCCAAAAACATCTATGATCACAACAATAAATAAATTTATTTTAAATGCATCATATGCGTAGTGCCAAGCTTTATAAATATTTTTTGCTCCTATTGAATGTGATATAAGTGCTGTTAAACCACTGCTAAACCCCATCCCCAAAGACACCAAAATAAAAAATATGGGAAAGGACAAGGACATCCCCGCCACTGCATCTGTTGAGATAAAGCCTGCATATATTGTATCTACTACATTAAAAAGTGTCATAAATAAAAATCCGATGCTGGACGGCAGTGCTATTTTTCTTATTTGTTTTTTTAGGTCTCCTCTTGTAAAATCCATATCTCTCATAATATCACCACCAAAATTAAAAGAGGGCTAAGCCCTCTAAATACTCTACCGTTTACATATTTTCTTTCCTAGTCGTTTAGGTTTATTATTTCAGCGATTATATCATAATACGGCCCTTCTTCGTCCTCGCCGTATTCAAAAATGAACCCGACCTGCACATCTTCAAGTAAAAAACCTACATATTTTTCCTCTACATAGCTGTACTCTATTTTTTTAAGCTTGAAATTTAATATTTTTTCCCCTATATCAGGTCTCTGCTCTACCAGCTCTTTTAGGTCGTCTGACAGGTCCACTTGGCAAAGTTCCTGCATTTTTTCAGATATAGCTTCTACTCTTCTATTCAACTTTTCTAAATCCATCTTATACCTCCACTCACTTTGTTCCCCATTCTACACTATAAGGCAAAAAAAGGCAACACCTGAGTGTTGCCATATGACTATCTTTTTCTTTTGTTGTAATGAGGCGAATCTCCCCATTCTCCGTATACTATTTCATCTCCTACGCTTTGCACCCTTCCAGCCAAGCAGTTTTTGCATTTATCCGCATTGTCGTCTATACACGGCTTGTTGTTGTACAGCTGGTATTTGGCCCTGTGTTCATCCACGGTGATTATAGGCATAAGAATATTAGCCCCAGCCTTAAGCCCCTTTTCTCTCCCCAGCGGGTTTATAGCCTGCAGAGCCGTTGTTGCTGCGATATTTACATCCTTCAAATATATCCTTGCAACAGCTATCATTTTAAGCCCCAGCTTAAACCTTCTGTCAACATCATCTTTGCTGTCTACTCTGCCTTTACCCATAGGGGTGTCATCGTGTGGTATATATGGCCCCATACCGATCATATCTATGTCCATTTTCTCATAAAAAAGTATATCGTCTGCCAAATCTTCTACACTCTGCCCGGGAATTCCTATCATAACCCCGGTCCCCACTTGATACCCTATCTCTTTTAACATTCTCAAACAGTCCAGTCTTTTTTCGAAACTGTGTAACTCGTCTTCTGGATGGAGCCTGTTGTAGATATCCTTGTTCGAACTCTCTATCCTTAGAAGATATCTATGAGCTCCCAGATCATACCAGTTTTTATAGGTTTCGTAGCTCTGCTCCCCTAAAGACAAAGTTATCCCGAGCTTTCCACTCGATATCTCCTTTGCCCCTTTTATTATCTTGTCTACAAACTTTATATACTCCGCATCCTGCCTTTCTCCAGATTGAAGTGCAAGCGACCCGTAATTATTCTCATAAGCCCATTTAGTCTGCTCCATAACCTGCTCCTCGGTCATGTCAAACCTCTCCACCTCACTGCTGTCCCTTCTTATCCCGCAGTAAAAGCAGTTTTTTATACATTTGTTCGAAAACTCTATCAAGCCCCTGTAATATACTTTTTTCCCAACATACTGCTTTTTTACCTCATAGGCTTTTTCAAACAGTTTTTCAAGGTCCTCTTCTTTTTCCAAACCTAAAAGATATACCAGGTCGTCTCTAGTTAATTTTTCTTTTTCCAATACAGCTTCTAAATTCATACTTTAATCCCTTTCACTCTTCTAATTAAGAGAATTTTGTAACAAAGTTTTACAAAAATTAAAGGGCTCTCTACCCTTTAATAAATGCACTTGCCAATACTTTGCCGTCAAATCCGTAAAGAACCAGTCCCTGGCCAGGGGTTACGGCCCTAACTTTGTCCTCTGTAAACGTAACTTTTACCTCATCTTCGCCAATAAGTTCAACCTTGCACGCATGCATAAGGTCCCTAGAACGAGTTTTTGCCATACATTCTATACCGTCAAGTTCCTGCACGTTGTCATAAGCTAAAACATTAAGGCTGTCCGCAGTCAAGCTGTCTCTAAACAGTTTGTCGTTGTCTCCCACTATCAAGTTGTTCCCTTCAATATCCATACTCAAAACATACAGAGGTGTTGGATGAGAAATTCCCAGACCTTTTCTTTGACCAATTGTATAGAATGCAAGCCCTTCATGCTTACCTACCACAGACCCGTCCTCTTTAACTATATTCCCATGCTTGACTATTTTACCGTTAGTCGCATCTATTAAAAATTCTTTTGTTTTACCATCTTCTACAAAACATATCTCCTGGCTGTCCCTCTTGGCATATACCCTGACACCCATATCTTTTGCCAGTTCTCTAACCTGTGTTTTCTCCATATTACCCACAGGAAACATAAGGTGCTTCAGATACTCCCGCCTTACCTGTGACAAAAAGTAGACTTGATCTTTTCTCGGGTCATCCCCTATATAAAGCTGTCCATTTTTTATCTGTGCATAATGCCCTGTTGCCAAATACTCTGCACCAAGTTTTTTTGCGTAATCTATCAGCTTCCCAAGCTTTATATGCCTGTTACATACCATACATGGGTTAGGAGTTCTTCCGCTGGAATACTCTTTTACAAAGTAGTCAACTACAACTTCTTTAAACGGCTCCTCCAGATTCAACACATAATGCGGTATCTCTAGATCATCACAAACTCTCTTGGCATCGTATATATCGTCAAGCGAACAGCAGGTTTTAGAATCACTTTCTGCATAATCGTCCATAGCACTCCAGTGCTTCATTGTAATCCCTATTACATTATAACCTTGCTTTTTCAAAAGGTATGCAACCGTAGAGCTGTCAACTCCTCCGCTCATACCCACTGCAACTGTAATATCCGCATTCTCTTTTTTACACTCGAGCAGATCTTTAAATTGCTCCAATTTCTCCATATCCACCTACTGCCTTTCCTTTAACTCTCCCAGGAGCCAAAACCATTTTAATATTTATTCTCAATCATTAAATAAAATACTGATTTTATCGAAACCTGTCACTTTTTCTTGATAAAAAGTAACCAAAAATCAAGGCCTATGAAAAATCAGCTAAAAACTCTCGAAAATATGGGTAAAACTCAGAAAATAATTTTCTGAGGGCTCATAAATCATAATCACTTTGTTCTTTGATTTATGGCCAAACTTGGCACAAAAACCGTGCCTTCGGACACTAAAAATTTTCTAAAGATTTTTTATCGATCTTTCTTAACGCTGATGTTTTCAATGGCCGAAATACTTAGAAATAATTGCTTTTAAAGCTTTCGACCATAAACCCATTTAAAAAATTATGTTAAGAAATCAACTTCTGAAATCCACTTTCATTGAAATAAGGAGGCTTGCCGACTATATTTCAATAGAAAGTTAGTTCGGAAGGGATTTTAGGAATTTTTTAGGGTGTCGTTTCTTTGATACTTTCTTTGGACAAGCAAAGAAAGTATGGCTAATAAATTCAATATTCTATAAAGAGTTAAGTTTTCTTCCCTGCTCTACTACTTTCTCAAACACATCTAAAAAATACTCTACATCTTCTATGCTTGTAAAACGCCCCAAACTTATCCTCAACGTCGACTTGGCTCTGGTTTCATCCAAGCCTATAGCTTCAAGTACGTGTGAAGGTTTTAGACTTCCAGATGCACATGCCGAACCTGCGCTTACGGCGATACCTTTCAGATCAAGCATAAATGTCAACTCTTCCGATCCGACACCGTCAACCGTCAAGCTGCTGGTATTGCAAAGTCTGTTCTCTAGATTTCCATTTATACCTATGCCGCCTATCCTGTCCAATATCTGATTTTCCAGATAGTCTCTTAGCTCTGTTTCTCTTTTTTCTTCTTGATAAAGTTCGGAATAAGCCAGTTCCATAGCCTTTGCCATACCATGAATAGATACCACATTTTCCGTACCGGCTCTTCTGTTCCTCTCCTGAAAACCACCATTTACAAGTTTTTCCAGCTCAAAGCCATCACGTATATAAAGCCCTCCAACACCTTTTGGCCCGTAGAACTTATGCGCTGCAAATGACATTAAGTCTATGCCCAATTCATTCACATCAACTTTCATTTTTCCTATACTTTGAACCGCATCCACATGCAGTATTATACCATTTTTTTTAGCTATTTTGGAGATGTTTTTTATCGGCTGTATGCTTCCGACCTCATTGTTTGCATGCATAACAGATATCAAAACAGTATCTTCCCTTATTGCCGTCTCCAACTCTTCCAGAATGACTTCTCCCTTATCGTCTACGCCGACATAAGTTACCTCGTAACCTTCCCTCTTCAGGGCTTCCATAGTTCTTATAACCGAAGAATGCTCTATTAGAGTACTTATAAGGTGCCTTCCTTTCCCAGACATAGCCCGTGCCGCTCCCTTTATAGCAAGGTTATTGGACTCGCTTCCGCCGGAGGTGTAAACCAGTTCACGGTTTTTTATTCCCAGCAACCCGCATATTGTGTCCCTTGCTTCCTCTATTATGCGTTTGCTCTGCTGACCAAGCCTGTGCACACTAGAAGGATTCCCGTAAATTTTTGAAAGAAGAGGCGTCATACTCTCAATTACCCTCATATCCATTGCTGTGGTGGCATTGTTGTCCAAATAAACTTCCCTCATAATTCACCTCTCTTTACTTACAATTCTGAATACAATTTTTATAGAAAATTATATCAAACTTTACTAAAAAAGTCAACTTTAGGCACCAAAACTATTCTTGTCATCATGTGATATTTCTATAAACTCAAGAAGCTATTAATTTCAAGTAAAATATGATATAATTGATTTTCATAATAACACTGCAGGAGGTAAAATATGCAAAGTAAAACTGAAGCAGAACAATTTTGGTTTTTCGCCAAAGAAGCTATACTAAAAGTATTGCAGATTTTGGATTCAAAATTAAAAAATTTTCAAAGTTTAGACGACTATGATGGAGTAAAAAAAATCGAAAATGAACTTATCCCAAAATACGAAAAACTTTTCCAGGAACTTGATCTTGATTTTGACAAGCACTTGGATTTCAACACTTTGGACAAATTTAAAAATATAATTATGGATATAACAAAACAGTTTAATTTAGACGAAGATTATATTCAGAGTGAATCGAAAAAAAGAAAAGAACTTGGAAGAAATTCTGGTTCAGAAGTGGTAAAAAAGTTTTTCGAGTATCAAATTAAGGAGCTGGAGAAAAAAAGAGATTCTCTCCTGGACATGGCCGAATCCCTCATAAAAAAAGAAGAGGACTTAAGCATAGAGCTCAGTGAAGTTATACAAGAAGAGGAAGAGCAAAGGTGCTTAGAACAACTAACAACTGTCTCTAAACGATTAAATGCTTTAAACGAAAAATTAGATACATTAAAAAATCAAATTGACTTTTTACAACATGTATTGAAAACAAAATGGAGATACGAGATATTCGGAACTGTTTCCAGAGAAGATATGCTTAAAGCTTATAAAGAAACTAACACAGAAAGGTAGGCAGATAATATGCAGAAAATTTTATTAATTTCAGCTCTTGCCATACTGTTTTTCTTCTTTTTTCAGAAAAAGAGGCTTAACACCGGAAAGAGCTTTATAAAAATAGAGCAGGAGGTAAAAATGTCTGAGAAATTAAACCTTACGGCAAAAATCAAAACTACAAAAGGGGATATAAACATAACACTTTTCCCTGAGGTGGCTCCAATCACAGTATTAAACTTTGCAAACCTAGCAAAAAAAGGGTACTACAATGGACTTAAATTTCATAGAGTCATTCCTGATTTTATGATACAAGGTGGTGACCCTGCAGGTACCGGTGCAGGAGGACCTGGATACCAATTTACAGACGAATTCCAAGAAGGGGTAGTCTTCAACAAACCTGGAATACTTGCAATGGCAAATGCTGGTGCAAACACAAACGGTTCACAATTTTTCATTACACATGTTGAAACTTCGTGGTTAAACTACAAACACTCAATCTTCGGTGAAGTTGTTTCTGACGCTGATCAAGAAATAGTAAACGCTATCGAGCAGGGAGACATCATAGAAGAAATCTCTATCGAAGGAAATCTCGATGATTTTTTCCAAGAAAACAGCGAGATTTTAGATCAATTCAACGAAGCTCTTAAACAAGGATTCCCTCAATTATTTTAATTCAAAACGGCTGACTGTGAATGTCAGCCGTTTATTTTTTTAAAACCTCAATAATTCCTTTAAAAAAATTAAATAATGTGTTATAATTCGTCTGTTTGATAAAAATAATTAAGGAGGACCTATGTCTCAAGAAATTTTAATGAAGGACAACAGTGCAAACCCTGCTCCTATTGGACTAATGGGATTTGGATTGACCACACTATTACTTAATCTACACAATATCGGACTTTTCGGATTAAACTCCATGATACTTGCAATGGGTATTTTTTATGGGGGAATAGCACAACTTATCGCTGGAGTTTTAGAATCAAAAAAAGGAAATACTTTCGGTACGGTTGCATTTATTTCATACGGTTCATTCTGGCTTACACTAGTTGCTCTTATACTTATGCCAAAACTTGGTCTGGCAGAAGCTACATCTGCATACGCAATGGGTTGGTTCCTTGTGGCTTGGGGAATGTTCTCTGCTGTGATGTTTTTAGCAACTCTTAGCAAAGATTCTTTGACTCAATTTATATTTTTCTCTTTGACAGTTTTATTCTTCCTTTTGGCTATCGCTGATTTCACAGGAAGCCACACTGTTAAAGTTATCGCTGGATACACGGGTATCATATGCGCAATTGCTGCAATGTACGATGGAGCTCTTCAAATACTAAATGTACATTCTGCAAAAGAAGTTATCGCTATAATTAAACCAAACAAAGCTTAAAATAAAAAAATCGGGGTATATACCCCGATTTTTTTATGCTCCTGTACTTAAAATTTCTATTTCAACTCTTCTATTTTTAGAACGTCCCGCAGCACTAGAGTTGTCTGCAATAGGATTTTTAATCCCCATTCCCATAGTTTCCATTCTCATCTGCGATACCCCTTGTGAGCTTAAATATGCTGCTACACTTTGTGCACGCTTTTCAGAAAGTTTTTGGTTGTACGCAGCTGCCCCGGTATTGTCTGTGTAACCGGCTACCACTATACCTGTTTTATCATATTTTTTCAAAACTACTGCTATCGAATTCAACACATCATAAAAACCGCTGTCGACATCATAACTGTTTGTTGCAAACGTGATGTTCCCAGGCATTATAAGTTTCAGTTTATTGTCTGAACTACGCTCAACATATACTCCTGTACCATCAAGCTGTTCCCTAAGCACAGCCTCTTGTTTGTCCAGATACACTCCGTACCCTGCTCCGGCAGCTCCTCCAGCAAGCGCCCCTATTACTGTTCCCTTTGTGTCCTTCCCTGCAATTTGTCCTGCAATCGCTCCTGCAACTGCACCTCCAAGCGCATATTTACTGGAATTGCTGTACTTTTCAGTTCTAGTGTAAGGATCTACACTTGTACATCCTGCCAATACCGCCAAAGTGATAAGTAAAAGTATTATTTTTTTCATTTTTTCCTCCTGTATTAATTTAATTTGTATTAAAATACTGAATTTATCTAAAAACCTTTTTGGACACAGAGATTTAAAACAAGAACTTCGCAAAGAGATCCTTTTAAATCAAAATCATTTTTTGTCAAAAATTACACTAATCTCACCACTCATTAAAAATATAGTGAATTAAAGGTTTTTAGAATTTCTCTGTGCAACTCTGTGGCCAAGGTTTTGATTTTTTATTGGTGCTTATTCATGAGATTCGTGACCAAAAAAGGTTTTTACCAGCTTACAAGAAATTTAATATTTTAGATAAACTATATTTTAGACGTAGCAAACATCAAAAAAGCCGTCGAAATTTTTTCGACAGCTATTTTTTAATATTCCGCGTTTTTAGGCGTTCTCGGGAAAGGTATTACGTCTCTTATATTAGACATCCCAGTTATATACATAAGTATTCTTTCGAAACCAAGCCCATATCCACTGTGTGGGAAACTTCCATATCTTCTAAGATCAGTATAGAACTTATAATCCTCTTTCTCTACGCCTACCTCTTCCATCCTTCTCTCAAGAGTCTCAAGGCTGTCCTCCCTTTGGCTTCCTCCTATTATCTCCCCTATTCCAGGTGCAAGCAGGTCCATGGCCCTAACAGTTTTTTCGTCACCGTTCATTTTCATGTAAAAAGCCTTTATATCTTTTGGGTAATCAGTTACGAAAACCGGTTTCTTAAAGTGCTCCTCCGCAAGATATCTTTCATGTTCAGTCTGCAGGTCTATCCCCCATTTTACCGGATATTCAAATTTCTTCCCTGATTTTTCAAGCAGCTCTATTGCTTCAGTATATGTAACCCTAGCGAATTCATTGTTAAGTACGTTGTTCAGCTTGTCGAAAAGTCCTTTTTCCACAAATTTATTGAAAAACTCCATCTCTTCATGAGCATTTTCCATAACATAGCTTATTATATATTTTATCATATCCTCGGCTATATCCATATTTACGTTTAAATCCGCAAAAGACAGCTCAGGCTCTATCATCCAAAATTCAGATGCATGCCTTGTTGTGTTTGAATTTTCAGCCCTAAATGTGGGTCCGAAAGTATATACATTTCTAAATGCCGGGCAGTAAGTTTCCACGTTCAACTGTCCACTAACTGTAAGACTTGTCTCCTTCGAGAAAAAATCATTAGAGTAATCAATTTCCCCTTTTTCGTTGGTCGGAACGTTTGACAGATCCATTGTAGTAACCCTAAACATCTCTCCAGCACCCTCACAGTCACTTCCTGTTATTATTGGTGTGTGTACATATACAAATCCTTGTTCCTGAAAAAATTTGTGGATTGCAAATGACACCAAAGACCTTATTCTGAAAACTGCTGAAAAAGTATTTGTCCTTGGTCTCAGGTGGGCTATCTCTCTCAAAAATTCCATTGAATGTCTCTTATTTTGAAGCGGATAGTCCAAATCCGCTTTTTGAAATATCTCAAGTTTTTTTGCCTTTATCTCGAAAGTCTGTCCTTTACCTTCCGACTTCACAAGTTCTCCGTCTACTATTATAGATGAGGCTATGCTCAACCTTGATATTTCATCAAAGTTTTCCAAATCGTTTTCAAATACAATTTGTATCCCTTTAAAAAATGACCCGTCATTTAATTCGATAAAACCGAAATTTTTAGACACCCTTATCTTCCTTATCCATCCGGAAAGACTTATATCTTTACCCAGATATGATTCGGCATCTCTATAAAGCTTTTTAACCAATACTTTCTCCATGTATGTCCTCCTAGTTTAAAGTCTAATTAACTTTATTTTCATCTACTATTTTTATATTGTCCAGATGTCCCCTAACCTGACTTTTAAATTTTTCCAGGTACATCTGTCTGTATTTTTGTCTTTCTAAGTTCTCTTCCTCTGTTAACTCCCTTTTTTTTGCTTCAGCTGCATAGTAATTCACCTTTTTTATAATTTCTTTCATTTCCAAAGCACTTACCTCCAAAACTTAAATACTACAAATCATAAAAATGCTCTTCACATATATCTGCGAAGAGCATCTAATTGCCTTTATTATCATATCACCAACATGTCAGTTAAACAGTCTAAACTCTCTTATTTAAAAGATAAGTTTTATACCCTTATCACCTATTTAATTTAACTAGTTGATTATATATAGAAATATCTTTTTTGTCAAGTTTGAAGACCCTTATTCAGCTACAGGCTTCTCCCATTTTTTCTTGAATCTTTCCATAACAACAGCACATGAAGCATCGCCTGTTATGTTTACAGCTGTTCTAAGCATATCAAATAGTCTGTCCACACCAAATAATAGTGGAAGAGCATCTAATGGAAGTCCCGCCGCTACAAGAACAGCAACTACAAGTAGAGTAGGTCCAGGTACCCCTGCTTGACCTATAGATCCAACTGTAGCCGTTACTATTATTGCTACATACTGAGTTATCCCTAATTCTATTCCGTACATTTGTGCAAAGAAAGTTGCTACAAGTGCATAATAGATAGCATTTCCATCCATGTTTATCGTTGCCCCTAAAGGAAGTACAAATGATGAAGTCCCCTTAGATACACCCATCTCCTCTTCACATACCTCAAATGTTACAGGAAGTGTTGCTGCAGATGATGCTGTTGAAAGTGCTACAACTTGAGCCTTGTATATTTTTCTCATAAACTGCATAGGTTTTATTTCTGAGAATGCTTTTACTATACCTGGGTAAACTACAAATGTTTGAACTGCAAGTGCAAGTATGTAAACTATAAGTAGTTTTAGAACTAAAGCCAACAGATCGTAACCAAAAGTTCCAACTGCTTCTGCCATAAGTCCGAATACCCCGATAGGCGCTATAAGCATTACCTTCATGATCATCCAAATTAAAACTTCTGTTAATGAATTAACACCTTTTTCAATAGGTTCTCTTGTGTCTTTAGGAAGTTTTGATATCCCTATACCAAAGAATATTGAGAAAAACAGTATTTGAAGGATGTTCCCGCTTGTTAGAGCTGCAAATGGGTTTGTAGGTATTATCCCTATTATTATATCCCAGAATCCTGCTACTCCGCCTTTATCAGCATACTTAGCTCCGTCCAAAAATGCTTCTGGGATTTGAGCAAGTCCTAGACCAGGTTTCATTATCTCACCGAATATAAGTCCCAAAGCCACTGCAACTACTGTTGTACACAGGTAGTATACGAATGTCCCTACTCCGACTTTACCAGCTTCTTTTGTTTCTCCTAAAGATGCCGCTCCGCCAATTATAGACACAGCAACCAATGGAATAACTAGCATTTTGATACCGCTTATAAACACGTGCCCAAGCGGAGCAAAAATTGCAGCGCTCTCTTTCATTATTCCACCCACAATTATTCCCAGGATCATTGCCAACAGTACAGCAACTCCTAGGTTAAACTTTTTCTTAGTCATAAAGTTCCTCCTTGATTTATATGTTATCCTTTACGGAAATTGAAGATTAAGTAAAATCTATTTCGAATTTTTATTATGAACACCAAAAATTAAATAGAGTACAAAATTTTAATTATAAATCTGGTATTTAAAACTAGAATTATTCTGTATGACAGCGGATGTAAATTTTTGTTTTGATTTTTAAAATTTAACTGAAATGCTCATGAATAGAAAGGCGAATCAGGATAATTTAGAAATACTCTATAAATTAAGAGTTGAGATTTTATTGCTCGCCTAAATTTAAAATTTGATTAAATTGTCTTTTATTGTCCTTTATCGTCTCTTAAAGAATTTATAAATTTCAATTAGTATTTTCACTCTCAAATATCGAGCTTAACTTCCATTTTAACAGAGTTAATTATATTAAACTTGTAATAAAAATACAAGTTAATTTTTTTAATTTCACTCTGTTTTTAAATTTCTATTAATTTTACAAACAGAATTTTTTCAAATATTTTTAATTATAAGAATTTAATTTCAATTCTCTAATATACTCTAATTAGCTAAAATCTCCTTTATAGTTGCTACTTGTTCTTAAATAGAATATTGAATTTCTGAGAATCTTTTTGCACACAGAGTTGCACGGAGGAAAAGAGTGAGCTTCACAGAGTCTTACTAAAAATCTTTAATTTTCAAGGTTTTGAATCATTCGTGAGATTCGTGTAATTCGTGACAAAGAATAAATCTTTTGACTTAAGGATTTCTCTGTGAAACTCTGTGTGCAATTTTTTGACTTTCTATTCGTGATAATTAGTGCGATTCGTGACCAAAAAAGTTTTTATATCCTTACAAGAAATTCAGTAATTTATCGCAACAATTTTAAGTAACAATTCTAAAAAAGGTACCGACTTTTACAGCCAGTACCTTTTTCATATTATTCTGCGCCTTTATCACTATCCAGATAATCCATTATCAACTCGTTCTGCTTTTTAAGCATCTCCAGTAGTTCCTCTTTTGTTTTCAGTTCTGATTTCAGTTCCTCGTTCTCTTTTTTCAACTCATCTATAGCATCTGTATCCGCAAGAGGTTCAGAAACCTCCGTTTTTTCTTCTACTACTGCCTCCACTGCATCTTGTTCCATAACAGCCGGCTCATAATCAGCTTCTACCTTTTCAAGCTGAACCTCCCCTTCTGCAAAGATCACCTCATATACATTTTTAAACTTATTAGACGACACAATAGGTATCATAAGTTTTATATAATCCTGTTTCTTGTTCTCTAGTTCACCTTCAAACAGGTCCTTTCTTATAATAAGATCCCCGACATCGCTTCCGCTTCCACCTATAAAATCAATATTTTCGTCCGGAACTATCTTGCTCATTTTTGCTAAACCGGGTTTAACGAACAGATTAAGCTCCTTGGTAAAATACCCCTTATCTTCTTGACTTATGTCATAGACTCCTTTTTCCACACTGTCATACCCGATATATTTAGCATTTTTCCAGTCTATTGATATAAATGTATCCGATGTATTTTCAACACTGACCTCTATAAACTTTTCCTTAATTGCAAACCCGAGTAGAGCTTCTTCAGTATTTATATTGTGTTCTGCATACTCTATTTCATTTTGAGCTGCTTTCTTATCTATACTCTTTACAGAGACCACTTTCATGTCATCATATACCTTTTCCTCTTGATTTGTACATCCTGCAAATGCAATTGTTAACGCCAGTATCCACATAGATAATTTCTTCATACGAATTTCCCTCCTGTAAAATTTAATAATGCGTTAATTTATATTATACAACACAAAATTAATTTCTCCTGCACGAAATTAATTTTTTTGTTTTTTTTAGGTGTTTTTTACCTATTTTTTTGTAATTTAATCTGCTTAAAACCCTTGAAATTAAAAGAGTACAAGCGTTCCATTCATTCGGTATATGCACTCATATATATATTATACCCTTGATTTTTAGACTTTTTGGGGTAATATTTACCACAGATGGTTTAATTTGAAACCAAATCTTAGCCGGCTATTCAGGTTTTCTCTTATCTCTGCCGGCTTTGTTAAATCAGATCAAATTATACTGTTCTAATATTGAATTAAAATCAAATTATACTAAAAAAAGAGAGAGGGGATTGACACTATGAATTTTAAGAAAAATTTAGCTCTATTGTCATGCATACTTTTAGCTGGTACTCTATCTACCACTGCAAAGGCGGCTATGTCATTGGAGGAGATAGAAAAGGAGCTAATGGCTACTAAAGCACAATTAGGGGCAGTAGAAGAAAAAACTAGCAGCTTCAACGACTTTGAGTTCCACGGGTACGCTAGATCAGGTGTAATCGTATCTGATGAAAGAACAGACGGCGATAAATTTGGTATACCTAACTTCGCTGGAGGAGGAGCTTACAGATTAGGTAACGAAGACGATACAGGTTGGGAAGCAAACTTCGTTAAAAACTTCAAAATGGACGACGGTTCATACGCTAAGTTCTGTCTATTATTAGCAGACTTCGCCGGAGATGCCTACGATGAAGAAGTTGGAAACAAGGTTCAAGCAAGACAAGTATTCGTAGAGATGGGTAACCTTCCTGCGTTCACAGGTGCCTTTGCCGACTCCACTGTTTGGGCTGGTAAAAGATACTACGAAAGAGCAGACTTCCATATCAACGACTGGAAATACACAAACATGTCAGGTACAGGTGCGGGGCTGACTAACATCAACGTTGGACCTGGTAACTTAAACCTTGCCTTCATAGCAAACGATTTAGATAATGACGATACTAAGGTATACAACTTAGACGCTAGATACAAAGGCCTAGAAGCACTAGGAGGTACTTGGGAATACGTTGCAACTTATAAAGAAGCTAAAGATTCAGTAGGAGCAGATGACGGTTTCCAATTAGGTGCAATCTACGACAGAGGGGACTTCTACGGTATAGCTGACGGTGGTTCCAAAGTAGTCGTTCAATACGGTGACGCACTTGGTGCAAAACTTGGAAATGCTGATTCTAGTGAAGATTTCACTAGCGACTCTGAGGCTTTCAGAATCGCTACAAGTGGTCTGATGACTGCAAACGAAAAATGGGATGTCTTCGCGCAGGCTATATACGAAGATAGATCTGACTACACAGATGCTGACGGAGACGAAACTTGGACTTCATTCGGTGTAAGACCTGTTTACAAGGTAAACAAAAACTTTGAACTTCAATTTGAACTTGGTTACGATGTAGTTGATTTAGATAACGAAGCTGATGGAGACATCACAAAACTTACTTTCGCTCCTACATTCAAACTTGACACAGGAAACTTCTGGGCAAGACCAGAAATCAGAACTTTCGTTACATATGCTACTTGGGATGACGATTTAAAAGAAGCATACGGAACTGATTCTGATGACGGATTAAACTTCGGCGTACAAGCTGAACTTTGGTTCTAATCTAGTATAAAATAATTTTCATTATGTTTTACTTCTTCCTAGAAACCCCGGCTGGTCCCCGGGGTTTCTTTTTATTCTTTTACATCATATAACCTAAGTTGCTACCTTTAATAGAATATTGAATTTCTGAGAATCTTTTTGCACACAGAGTTGCACGGAGGAAAAGAGTGAGCTTCACAGAGTCTTACTAAAAATGTTTAATTTTCAAGGTTTTGAATCATTCGTGAGATTCGTGTAATTCGTGACAAAGAATAAATCTTTTGACTTAAGGATTTCTCTGTGAAACTCTGTGTGCAATTTTTTGACTTTCTATTCGTGATAATTAGTGCGATTCGTGACCAAAAAAGTTTTTATATCCTTACAAGAAATTCAGTAATTTATCGCAACAATTTTAAGTAACTGAAGTTAATATAACAAAAAACATAAACCGGGAAAACTCCCGGCTTATGACTTTATATAATTATACAAAATTAAACTCACACCGTCATAAAACTATCCTTATAGATAATGAAGATATTCTCCAAAAAGTGCCATAACCATCAAAAAAACCATTCCTATGTAACCAATCATCTTCGACACCTCCTTGATAAAAACTTTACCACCTCTGCATTATTATTATACTCCATCACTCTTAACTTATATTAAAAAAATAAAGCTATACTTTAGCTCTTGCTCATATTTTAACCGCTACTGCTCACTTTTTCGTCTTTACCAAATGTACGATTAAACTTTTTTAATCTTTATTGACTTTTTCATCCCTTCTATATTATAATTTCTTAAATAAAAGAACATTTATTGTTTAAAGAATAATATAAGGAGTAGATCTTATGTTCAGAAAATTCCCCAAATTTTTATTATTAGCCATATTTTTGCTAGGGTTTTCTGCATGCCATACTTCACAGGTAAAGCAGCAGACCAAACTAAGTACATTTCTGGCTAGGCAAAAAGAAGAGTTTGTCTGTGACAACCCTGAATTCAACATACTGAAAGATGAGCTAGACAAAAACGAACTTTTCCTTACAGGTGAAATTCACGGAGCTAAAGAAAATTACGAGCTTAGATTTACTTTCTTGAAATACCTAAAAGAAAACGCTAACATAAAGTACTACCTAGCTGAGATGGGATACAGCAGCAGCTACTTCTTAAATAAGTATTTCGAAACTGGGAATACAAAGTTTTTAGATCTGGCGGAGTACTCATGTAAAGGTGGATATGATTTTTCAGTCGACGACTACAAATTCTGGAAAAAATCTTTGGCGTATAATAACAGTTTAGAAAAAGAAAACAGGATAAAAATAGTCGGTATCGATTTAGAACACCAATACTGGCTTGCTGTAATGCACTTAGATGATATCGCTAAAGAAAAAAATCATTCAGGTTTTATCAAAGAAAGAATGGATAAGATAGCTTATTTCGCAAATTTGGTCGATCCGGCAGGTTCTGATCCTAAGAAAATAATGGAAAGAGTGGAAAACTTCCCTCATCAAGAATTTTTCGGTTTTGTAAAAGGTTTAGTAAAAGAGATAAAAAATAAAAAAGGAGCGTACGAACAATCCTTGGGCACGGAAAACTTCCAAGAGTTCGCTTTTGTGGTAGACTCTATGGATAAAACTTTCAAAACTTATTCAAACAAAGAGACTTTTTATGTTGAAAGAGAAAAAAATATATACAACAACTTCAAAAAATTACACACTATGCTTCCTACAGGTAAATACTACGGACAGTGGGGGAGCTTCCATATATACCAAAAAAAGACTAACGACGAAATCAACCTTGGGACTTACATCAACCAAGATGATTCCCCTGTAAAAGATAAGGTTTTATCTATCAACTATGTATATGACAGTAATGACCCGAGCTTCTCTTTAAAGAAGAACAAAGAGAACTTAAAGCTTCTTAGAGGTATTAAAGAGGGAGACAAATTTACTCTTTTTAAAATTGATTCTGAAGAAAAAAATGACTTATTGGCAGACTTCAAGAGTAATATATACAAAGAGCATGTAGGAGAATATTTTCAGTATGCAATCCTTATCAAAGATCCTGTAAAAGTTAAAACTTTAAACTAGCAAGTGGTGCGCTAAGCGCACCACTTTTTTATTTATATATTTTTTGAGTAATTTTGTTATTAGCATATTTTCTTGAGCCACATATTACTCATAGAAAGCCTTTTAAATCAAAAGGCTATTGATTAACCTAAGCTGTTACCTGTCATAAAATATTGAATTTATTAGCCATACTTTCTTTGCTTGTCCAAAGAAAGTATCAAAGAAACGACACCCTAAAAAATTACTAAAATCACTTCCGAACTAACTTTCTATTGAAATATAGTCGGCAAGCCTCCTTATTTCAATGAAAGTGGATTTCAGAAGATGATTTATTAACGTAATTTTTTAAAAGGGTTTAAGTTCAAATGCTTTGCACGTTATTATTTCTAGGTTTTTTGGCCATTGAAATAATCAGCGTAAAGAAAGATCGAAGAAAAATCTTTAGAAAAGTTTTAGTGTCCGAAGGCACGGTTTTTGTGCCAAGTTTGGCCATAAATCAAAGAACAAAGTGATTATGATTTATGAGCCCTCAGAAAATTATTTTCTGAGTTTTACCCATATTTTCGAGAGCTTTTAGCTGATTTTTCACAGGCCTTGATTTTTGGTTACTTTTTATCAAGAAAAAGTGACAGGTTTCGAGAAATTCAGTAATTTATCGCAATAATTCTAAGTAATCACACAAATTATTTAGAATCAAGAAAATCAAAGATTTTACTGAAACTTCCTTTTTCCTATGTATGGCTCTACGCTATTTATTTTATTATCGCGACTAAAAAATTTAATAATTCAAAATTACAAAAAATGAAGAAGTCTTTAAACTTCTTCATTTTTATTATTTATCTGATTTACATTAAAAAGTATCCCAATACTCACTAAAGTTGTCATCAGCGAACTACCACCATAACTCACTAGCGGGAGCGGGATTCCTGTTACCGGCATCAAACCAGTCACAACATAAATATTCATAATCACCTGTATCGCTATCATCACAGTTATCCCCAGTGCCAGATATCTACCAAAATAATCCTGTGAATTAATTGCAGTAAACAGTCCTATTTTTATTATAATTATATATATTATCAAAAGCAGTGTCACGCCTATAAACCCGAGTTCCTCACCCAGAGAAGCCAGAATAAAATCCGTGTGTATTTCTGGAAGGTAGCTATATTTTTGTATCCCATTTCCATACCCTTTTCCAAATACTCCTCCGCTCCCAATAGCTATTAAAGATTGTTGCACCTGATGCCCCATATCATTATCATATTCATTTGTCAGTAATCCGGTTATATAACTCTTTACACGCTTGTTCCTGAAGTTTTGCTCCCCTATTTCAAAATAAGACGTAACCCCAAAATATCCAACTAACAGAGTGATAAGGAGCACTGCAGTTATAATGATTTTCTTGTTAATATTACTTGCAAAAAGCATTACTCCTGTGATTGCAAAATAATGCAACGTAGTACCTAAATCCCTACCAAACAATATTAAAATTGGAATTAAAAACAAAGGGACTACATTAAATATTATTTCAAAATTTCTAGCTCCAGTTTTACGATTTTTTTCAAGTTTTCTTGCAAGCAAAATAATATAAGCAACTTTTATAAATTCAGATGGCTGTAAATTAAATCCAAATACTCTTATCCACCTTTTACTACCTTTTATTTCACTGGCAAAACCAAGTACTATCATTAAAACTATAATACTGGCTATAAAAACAAAAAATAAAAATTTCTTATTCTTATACCACTTATATGGAATTTTGCAGAATACCAAGCAGGCAGGCAGTGCTGCACATAAAACCATCAATTGTTTTGTTAAAAAATGAAAGCCCCCACTACTCGTTTTATTCATAGAAAAATAAAAACTTGCACTGGCTATATTCATTGTGCTTAAAGCTACCAACATAAATGGTAATGCTATCAGAAAAATTCTTCTCAGCTTACTATAAGCGGCATTTTTTTCTTCTCTTTCAATTTCTTTTATCCCTTTTACACGATTTTGCATATTTTCATCTCCAAGTAATAAAAATTTATACTATTAGTAGTATTACCTAATAACCTGAATATGTCAAACAAAAACTAATGAATTTATATTTTAACACTACAAAAATTTTTCAAAAAATAAAAAAAATGGCTCCCCGAGCCGGACTCGAACCAGCGACAATGCGGTTAACAGCCGCACGCTCTACCAACTGAGCTATCAGGGAACTTGTATAATAAGCTTGGCGAATACCTATCCTCCCGGGGCGTTGCCACCCAAGTACTTTCGGCGTTTAAGGGCTTAACTTCTGGGTTCGGTATGTGACCAGGTGTACCCCCTTAGCTATCTTCACCAAGCTATGGTTATATATATATTTTTTTTTCTTTGCTGTTCCTTAGAACACTCAAAACTGTATAGTAAATAATCTTTTAGGTTAAGATTTCGTCATATTAGTACTGGTCAGCTAAACGCCTCGCAGCGCTTACACACCCAGCCTATCTACCTCCTAGTCTCGAAGGTGACTTATTGACATATAGTCAGAGAGTACTTATCTTGAAGTGGGCTTCCCGCTTAGATGCTTTCAGCGGTTATCCTTTCCAAACGTGACTACCCTGCTATGCCTCTGGCGAGACAACAGGTACATCAGAGGTCTGTCCATCCCGGTCCTCTCGTACTAAGGACAGATCTTCTCAATACTCTTACGCCTACAGTGGATAGGGACCGAACTGTCTCACGACGTTCTGAACCCAGCTCACGTACCGCTTTAATGGGCGAACAGCCCAACCCTTGGGACCTTCTCCAGCCCCAGGATGCGATGAGCCGACATCGAGGTGCCAAACTTTGCCGTCGATATGGACTCTCGGGCAAAATCAGCCTGTTATCCCCGGGGTAGCTTTTATCCGTTGAGCGACGACCCTTCCATTCGGAATCGCCGGATCACTATGTCCTGCTTTCGCACCTGCTCGACCCGTCAGTCTCACAGTCAAGCTCCCTTATGCCATTGCACTCTACGGTTGATTTCCATCCAACCTGAGGGAACCTTTGAACGCCTCCGTTACTCTTTCGGAGGCGACCGCCCCAGTCAAACTGCCCACCTAGCACTGTCTCCAGAAATTCACTTTCCAGATTAGAATTCCGATGTTATATGGTTGGTATTCCACCAACGACTCCGCTGCAGCTAGCGCCACAGCATCATAGTCTCCCAACTATCCTATACACATAACATCAAAACCCAATACCAAGCTACAGTAAAGCTCCACGGGGTCTTTCCGTCCTACTGCAGGTAACCGGTATCTTCACCGGTAATACAATTTCACCAGGCCTCCCGCCAAGACAGCATTCGAGTCATTACACCATTCGTGCAGGTCGGAACTTACCCGACAAGGAATTTCGCTACCTTAGGACCGTTATAGTTACGGCCGCCGTTCACTGGGGCTTCAATTCGGAGCTCTCACTCCTCCTCTTAACCTTCCAGCACTGGGCAGGTGTCAGCCCATATACATCGCCTTTCAGCTTAGCATAGACCTGTGTTTTTGCTAAACAGTTGCTCGAATCTCTTCACTGCGACCACCAAGCGCTCAAGTTCGCGTGTAACTATCACCCTTAGCGGCACCCCTTCTCCCGAAGTTACGGGGCTATTTTGCAGAGTTCCTTAGCGAGAGTTAGCCTGTCCGCCTTAGATTTCTCATCCTGACCACCTGTGTCGGTTTACAGTACGGGCACTTAAATTCTCAGTAGAAGCTTTTCTCGGCAGTGTAGGATTTGCACCTTCGCGCTTACGCGCTCCACATCACACCTCAGATATAACCCTACGGATTTTCCTATAGGGCCATCCTACATGCTTGTACAGGGACAACCGTCGCCCTGCGCACATACCTTCCTGCGTCCCTCCATCCCTTAAACAAATTTAAGTGGCACAGAAATATTAATCTGTTTTCCATTCGCCTACGCAAATCGCCTCGGCTTAGGTCCCGGCTTACCCAGAGAAGACAAGCTTTACTCTGGAAACCTTGGTCTTCCGGCGAGCGGGATTCTCACCCGCTTTCTCGCTACTCATTCCTGCATTCTCACTTCTGATACCTCCAGTACTCCTTACGGTATACCTTCTACGGCCTACAGAACGCTCTCCTACCAATGTACTATGTACATTCCACAGCTTCGGTTTATATCTTAGCCCCGTTACATTGTCGGCGCAGAGACTCTCGACCAGTGAGCTATTACGCACTCTTTAAATGTATGGCTGCTTCTAAGCCAACATCCTGGTTGTTTCAGAATCTCCACCTCCTTTCCCACTTAGATATAATTAGGGACCTTAGCTGGTGGTCTGGGTTGTTTCCCTCTCGACAATGGATCTTAGTACCCATAGTCTCACTCCCAATTTCTAAATCTACGGTATTCGGAGTTTGGTTGACTTCGGTAAGCTATATGCCCCCTAGGCCATCCAGTGCTCTACCCCCGCAGATAAACAATTGAGGCTGCACCTAAATGCATTTCGGAGAGAACGAGCTATCTCCTGGTTCGATTGGCTTTTCACCCCTAAACCTACCTCATCCCCCGGCTTTTCAACGACGGTGGGTTCGGACCTCCACTGTGTCTTACCACAGCTTCATCCTGGACAGGCTTAGATCACCAGGTTTCGCGTCCACAACATACGACTAATTCGCCCTATTCAGACTCGGTTTCCCTTCGGCTCCGTTTTTCTTAACCTCGCCGCATATCGTGACTCGCAGGATCATTCTCCAAAAGGCACGCCGTCACACATATAAAGTGCTCCGACCGCTTGTAAGCGCACGGTTTCAGGTTCTATTTCACTCCCCTCCCGGGGTTCTTTTCACCTTTCCCTCACGGTACTATTCGCTATCGGTCAGTAAGAGTATTTAGCCTTACGTGATATGGTCCACGCTGATTCACACCAGGTTTCACGTGCCCGGTGCTACTCGGGAGATGGTGCACTGTTTAGCGCAAGTTTTCATGTACAGGACTTTCACCTTCTACGGTCAACCTTTCCAGACTATTCCACTAACTTGACTAAATCAGCTGGATATCTCGCAGTTCTCCAAGCTCCATTCCCACTACCCCGATACTGCAACGGCTGCATCCTTACACAGCATCGGTTTAGGCTCTTCCCCGTTCGCTCGCCGCTACTTAGGGAATCGTTTTTACTTTCTCTTCCTCGGGTTACTTAGA
Source organism: uncultured Ilyobacter sp. (assembly GCA_963668015.2). Lineage (GTDB taxonomy): Bacteria > Fusobacteriota > Fusobacteriia > Fusobacteriales > Fusobacteriaceae > Ilyobacter_A. The sequence goes on from CAXXCR010000010.1 coordinate 146,901, forward strand.
TGTTTCAGTTCACCCGGTACCCTTTTTCATGCTAGCTCTTCAAACTAGCAGGTTGCCCCATTCGGAAATTCCAGGATCAAAGCTCGATTGCAGCTCCTCTGGACTTTTCGCAGCTTACCACGTCCTTCATCGGCTCTTACTGCCAAGGCATTCTCCGTACGCCCTTAATTTCTTAACCTAAAACAGACTTCTCAGTCTAACTCTCTTTATTATCTACTATACAGTTTTCAATGTCCTAAGTGTAATGCTTCTCAAATAAACAGGCGCCCTAGAGCACCTCTTTTAAAGAACACCACAACAAAATAGAGAAAGCAAGCTTTTGCTCCTTAGAAAGGAGGTGATCCATCCGCACCTTCCGGTACGGATACCTTGTTACGACTTCACCCCAATCGCTTATCACACCTTAGGAAACTCCCTCCCGAAGGTTAGGCCGTTTACTTCAGGTGCAACAAACTCTCGTGGTGTGACGGGCGGTGTGTACAAGACCCGAGAACGTATTCACCGCGACATTGCTGATTCGCGATTACTAGCGATTCCAACTTCACGAAGTCGAGTTGCAGACTTCGATCCGAACTAAGAACAGCTTTCTGAGATTCGCTCCACGTCACCGTATTGCTTCTCTCTGTACTGTCCATTGTAGCACGTGTGTAGCCCAGGTCATAAGGGGCATGATGACTTGACGTCATCCCCACCTTCCTCCTGCTCGTCGCAGGCAGTCTCGCTAGAGTCCCCAACTTAATGCTGGCAACTAACGATAGGGGTTGCGCTCGTTGCGGGACTTAACCCAACATCTCACGACACGAGCTGACGACAGCCATGCACCACCTGTCACTGCATTCCCCCGAAGGGGCACCAAACCATCTCTGGTAAGTTTGCAGGATGTCAAGACCTGGTAAGGTTCCTCGCGTTGCGTCGAATTAAACCACATGCTCCACCGCTTGTGCGGGTCCCCGTCAATTCCTTTGAGTTTCATTCTTGCGAACGTACTCCCCAGGCGGATCACTTATCGCATTAGCTTCGGCACAGGGGTTCGACCCCCTACACCCAGTGATCATCGTTTACGGCGTGGACTACCAGGGTATCTAATCCTGTTTGCTCCCCACGCTTTCGCACTTTAGCGTCAGTATCTGTCCAGTGAGCTGTCTTCACTATCGGCATTCCTACAAATATCTACGAATTTCACCTCTACACTTGTAGTTCCGCCCACCTCTCCAGTACTCTAGCCAACCAGTTTCCAACGCAATACGGGGTTGAGCCCCGCATTTTCACATCAGACTTAGTTAGCCGCCTAGATGCCCTTTATGCCCAATAATTCCGGATAACGCTTGCGACATACGTATTACCGCGGCTGCTGGCACGTATTTAGCCGTCGCTTCTTCTGCAGGTACCGTCACTTGCTTCTTCCCTGCTGAAAGCACTTTACAACCCGAAGGCCTTCATCGTGCACACAGAATTGCTGGATCAGACTTTTGGTCCATTGTCCAATATTCCCCACTGCTGCCTCCCGTAGGAGTAAGGGCCGTGTCTCAGTCCCCTTGTGGCCGTTCACCCTCTCAGGCCGGCTACCCATCGTTGCCTTGGTAGGCCATTACCCTACCAACTAGCTAATGGGACGCAAAGCTCTCCCCTAGCGCATATAGCTTTCATACACAGACGATGCCGCCTGCGCATAATATCCGGTATTAGCTGTCGTTTCCAACAGTTGTCCCGGGCTAAGGGGCAAGTTCTTTACGCGTTACTCACCCGTCCGCCACCGTACTATCACCCGAAGGTGAATTCCAGTCGACTTGCATGTGTTAAGCATTCTGTCAGCGTTCATCCTGAGCCAGGATCAAACTCTTCATTCAAATATATTTTATCCTCTTAACGAGGTATTCACCATAATCTTTTATATAGTGCTTAACTTTCTCTATTTAGTTCTCAATGTCCTTTTTTGCTGCGCCCTCTTCTTGAGCACGAGATTAATACTATCATACCCCCACTTTTTTGTCAATAAGTTTTTTTGTTTTTTTATTTAAATTATTCTTTCTTCCCTTGACTGAAAGCAAAGTATAACAAATCAGTAATTTATTTCAAGAATTTTAAATAGCAGTTCGAGTTACATTATCTACATTATTATATATGTAAAATATAAGGCATATAAAAAATATTTTCACCTTCCCTCACGCTTGAAAAAAATTAAATGAATCTTTTTCAAATTTATGGTATTACTAATCCTTATTTTAATTTTCAAAATCCATTTTCTAAGGCATGTCAGTATGCTTTGAAATTTTTATTTCAAATTTTAAAGGATTTTCCCAATATATATAGAATAATTTTTACACAATACCTATAATTTCTTAACACGACTTACCCTAAATCCCGGAAGCAAAGAGAGCCCCCCTTTTTCTCTTTGCTTCTTCTATTTTTACTCCTTAAGCAACAGCGCCTCTTTATCCAAGAGTCTGTAATGATTCCTTCCAATCCTTTCCAGTATACCCTCTTCCACAAGCGAGGCCAAAGACCTAGACAACGACGGCCTTGCAACACCGAAAGTTTCCGACAACTCCTTTAGCGATGTCTTCAAAACAATTTCGTCACCATCCAGATTTTTAAATATATACGCCCTGAGCTTTTCCATAAGAGTTTTGTTCTTGAAATCAAACCATATTCTCTGAGACAAAAACTGCGTCCTGGTTGAAACGTCATCAAGGTAGTTCCTCAAAATATCCCCATTCAACTGAAACAATTTTACAAGCTCGTCCTTGGAGATTCTGAAAATCTCCACATCTGTTTTGCACACTACATCAACCGGAAAAAAATGATTTTTACCAAAAATAAATGCACTGGCTACAACCTGTCCCTCACTCAGATCCTCTATCCTTATATGTTCGCCGCTGTCTTTTTGCATTTCCGCAGTTAAGATACCCTTCAACACTATTATCAAGTCCTCAACTTCATCACCCCTAAAGGCGACTATCTCACCTTTCTCATACTCTTCTACTCTATAATCGACTTTTCCCAATACATTTTTAATCTCAAGCTCTTCAACCCCCATAAAAATAGCCTTATCCTTCAAATTCATAATCTCGACCCCCTCTCCAAACAAGCCTAAACCTAAAGCAAGAAAAGTTTACCTATTTAGTAATCTATGTTACCGAACTTTAATCTAAATTATACTATAATAAGCATATAAAATAAATACAGGAAATTTAAATCACAGTACGTAACTTAGGTTACCGCAATTTTTACCGCTGCAGTTTATAATTATTTCATAAAGTGAAACGGAGGGTTTTAAATGGCTTATATAAATGAAAATATGAAATTAAATGATATATTAGATAAATTCCCCGAGACAGTGAGTTTCTTTTCTTCAAAGGGATTTAAAGGACTGGATAAAGCCGAATCCAGAAAGGTTGCTGGAAACATCAGCCTCAAGATGGCTCTTACAGCAAAGAAAATAAACTTAGATACTTTTGTAAAAGCTCTGGAGGAGTTCATAGATACTACTCGCAATTCTGGAGATGTGACTCTGGATCAGGCTGAAAAACAGGAGGGGGCAATAAACGCAACCGGTCTTTTACCATGCCCCGTCAGAATACCTCTATTGGAAGCTTTCAAGGACTTCGAAGACGAAAGCAGTATGAAAATCAACTACGATCTGAAAGCTGCCTCAAGCGGACTGGACTGGCTAAAAGACAGCATCCAGGGAGACAGCAGCGAGGAACAACTTTCAGATATATTTATATCAGCCGGATTTGACCTTTTCTTCGAGGACAAGCTTATGGGGAAATTCAAGAAAAACAAAGTGTTCAAAGATATAAGCGGACTGCAGGAATACAACAAGGATTTCAGCAATCTTTCATTGAAGGATCCAAACGGTGACTATTCTATGATAGCAGTTGTTCCAGCTGTATTCCTTATCAACAGCGAGGAGTTAGGCGACAGGCCGTTCCCTAAAACCTGGGAGGATATATTAAGACCGGAATTTGAAAAATCCGTTAGTCTGCCTGTATCAGATTTCGACCTTTTCAATGCTATACTCCTAAACATACATAAAAAGTTCGGAGACGATGGCGTAAAAAAACTTGGAAGGTCACTGCTTCAAAGCCTTCACCCGGCACAAATGGTAAAATCCGACAAACTTAGAGTTGAAAAGCCGGTTGTCACTATAATGCCTTATTTTTTCACTAAAATGACCGGACAAGGTGGACCTCTGGTGGCACAGTGGCCTGAAGACGGGGCTATAATATCGCCTATCTTTATGCTTACGAAGAGATCCAAAGAGGAGGAGTTAAAGAAAATATCCGAGTTCTTCTCATCCGAAAAAGTCGCAAAAATACTGTCTCACCAGGGGCTCTTCCCAAGCGTAAACCCTAATATAGACAACCATTTGGAGGGTAAAAAATTCATCTGGCTGGGTTGGGACTACATATATTCAAACGATATCGGCAAATTGATAGATACCTGCGAGAACTTGTTCGAGGAAGGAACCAAGGAGGTTTAAATATGAATTTAGTAACTGTTTCAGGACCGCCATCATCCGGCAAGACGTCCGTAATCATAAAAACCATAGAAAGTTTAAAAAATAGGGGTGTAAAAGTTGGGGTTGTTAAGTTTGACTGCCTTTACACAGACGACGACATACTCTACAGCAAAATAGGTGTCCCTGTAAAAAAAGGGCTTTCTGCATCAGTATGCCCGGATCACTATTTTGTCAGCAACATAGAGGAAGTGGTGCAATGGGGTATCAAGGAGAAGGTGGACCTTTTAATTACAGAGAGTGCCGGTCTTTGCAACAGGTGTTCACCGTACATTCAGGATATAAAAGCGGTTTGCGTGATCGATAACCTAAGCGGTATAAACACACCAAAAAAAATCGGTCCAATGCTTAAAACCGCCGACCTCGTTGTCATAACCAAAGGGGATATCGTATCCCAGGCAGAAAGAGAGGTTTTCGCTTCCAGGGTTAATTCAGTGAATCCAAAATCTACAATTATGCACATTAACGGACTTACAGGCCAGGGAGCTTTTGAGTTCTCCACACTTATCTATGACGAGGAGAAACATGTGGATACCTTAAAAGGACAAAAACTTAGATTCTCTATGCCATCTGCGCTGTGTTCATACTGTCTAGGGGAAACCAGAATAGGAGAACAGCACCAAATGGGTAACGTAAGAAAAATTGATTTGGGTGATGAAAAATGATAGATAAAAAAGTTTTAGAAATGGAAGAGATAGGGGTTCTGTTGGAGAATTACCCCTTTGTAGAGGAGTTTTTAAAGGACAACCTAATAGATGTAAAGGGTTACGAGCACTTAAAACTTAAAACATTCTTTGAAAATTTTTCCGAAGAGCATTTGGAAGAAAAGGCAATCGATACAGAAGATCTGTTGAACGGCATGAGCGCCTACATCGAGCAAATGATTGAATTTTTAGGCTTAGATGAAAACAGTATACAGACTTTAACTATATTTCCAGGAAAGAACAAGCTTGGCGAAAAAGAAAATTTCGATACTTTCAAGATTAAAAAAGGAGAGATAATCTGTATTGTTGGTCCAACAGGCAGCGGAAAAAGCAGGCTGCTGGCCGACATAGAGTGGGCAGCACAAAGAGACACCCCGACAGAACGCCTGGTACACATCGACGGCAAGCCTATTGACAAGGCAAATCGTTTTTCTTCCGGAAACAAACTTGTAGCACAGCTTTCACAAAATATGAACTTCGTTATGGACCTTACTGTATACGAGTTCCTTCAACTGCATGCACAGAGCAGGATGGTGGAAAACGAAGAGGAAGTTATACAAAAGATAATCGATAAGTCAAACGAACTTGCAGGAGAAAAATTCTCTCCCGACACAGCTATAACAAGCCTCAGCGGGGGGCAGTCGAGGGCTTTGATGATAGCCGATACAGCAATACTAAGTACATCCCCTATCGTATTGATAGATGAGATTGAAAATGCCGGCATAGACAGAAAAAAAGCATTGGAGCTGCTTGTGGGTGAGGAAAAAATAGTATTAATGGCTACCCATGACCCTATACTTGCTCTTATGGGCGACAAGAGAATCGTCATCAACAACGGCGGGATCACAAAACTAATAGATGTAAGCGCTGAAGAAAAATCCATTCTATCAGAACTGGAAAAAATGGATAAAGTTATGCAGGGGATGAGGCAGAAATTAAGATACGGAGAACTTATATCATTATAAATTTAAATTAGGAGGCGTTTCAAATGCACGACGGATGTTCAGGAAATTTTTCAAACGGTAAACAAGTGGTAGCCAAATTAAGAATTATGGGATTTGAAAGGCAGGCTATGCCGGTACCGGCAAATATAAACTGCGAATGCGGCAATACAATATCTATGACAACTTTCGAGTTCAAATGTCCCCACTGCGCTATGGTATATGCAGTTACACCGTGCCATGCATTTGATCCGAACAATATAATGGCAGCAGGAGAAGAGGTATAAGAGGGGGTTTTCCCCTCTTTTTTTATTGACAGTCCTCAAAAGTTCGAGTATAATATATTTAAAGCATAGTTCATATATAAACTTTTTTAGTGGAGGTGATCTTATGGAAAGTGCACTTCATTCTGACCTTAAGATAGGAAAAAAAATAAAAACACTACATAAGATTTTTCACGCTTTCGTATCTGACTACTTAGATGGTGTTGATATAAAAGTAGCCGAATTTGACTTTCTTATGAACATTTTGGAGTCAGAAGGTTCCTGCCAGGAAGAGCTGGCTTGCGCTGTTATGGTAAATAAGTCCGCAGCTACAAAAGCTATCAAATCTTTGGAAAAAAAAGGCTACGTTGTGAGAAAAAGAGACGAAGAGGATAAAAGGTTTTTCAGGGTATACTCCACCCCAAAATCCAGAGAACTCAGAGAGGAATTCCTCGAAAAAATTCATACTATGAAGGAGCATATGCTTGACAACTTTTCAGAGGAAGACGCCCAGACACTTTACCTGCTTTTAGACAGACTGGAAAAAAACCTTATGAAAGAGTGTCAGGATTTCCAGTTAGAATTGAAATGTGGATGCGAATGCGAATGAGCCCGTTTAGGGCTCTTTTATTTTACGCTTTTTTAACAGTTTTAAAACTCCAATACTTCCTCCAATTTAGTATTTCCACTAAAAACCAAAATAAACTTACTTCAAAAATCAGTTTTTAAAAGTCTAAACCTCCTCGATTTTTTTACCACACTTTTACCGGCATTAAATTGGTTTTTTAAACAGGTAGTGTATCATCATACCCGTAATGAAAATAAAAAACTTTAGGAGGACAAATTAATGAAAAAAATTTCGATACTACTTGCTGCTCTTAGTTTAGCTGCAACTGCCAATGCTGCATCTTTTAACCTGACTCACGAAGCAAAGCTAAATGACGAATCTATTTACAAAGGAAAAGAGAAAATCGAGTACACACTGGCAAAAGGGGATTACAAATTAGACAACGGAATTAAATTCAAATTCGATATCGACAGGGATTTCATCCAAGATGCCGGTAAAGGAATAGAAGACCACGAAGGTTGGGATACTAAATTCGGAATCTACGCTCCGGTTGGAAAGTTTGATATGTTAGGAAAAACTTGGAAAAACGAGATCGGTGCAAAACTTATCTACGATCAAGTGGACGCTTATGACACTACTGAAGAATACGAAGAAACTGAATACGGTGCTGAGTTTGTAACTTCAACCAAATTAAGCGACAAAACTAAATTAAAAGTTGCCTTCACAGGTATGTACGCAGATACAGATGATGAAGGAGACGAATACGACGGGGAATACTACGGAATCGAAACTACAATTTCAACAAAATGGACTAAAAACTGGAGCTCTAAAACTTACTTCAACCAATATTGGGGAGGGTACACTGACGGAGACTTCATAGGAGACAACTCTTCTACCGCTGACTACGACTCAGATGCTTACACTTGGGAACTTGACCACGAAACAAGGTGGACTCAAAACATAGCTGAGTTCGACAACGCCGCTATATACTTAGGAGCATCTTTCAATGCTGAGCTAGAAAACCAAGGAGACGAGCACCAAGACGCTGGAAAAGACAAATCTAAATTCTGGGCTCAACCACAAATCGGCTTCAAATATAAAGTCAACGACGCTCTATCTTTACACGGATTAGCAGGATACAATGTATGGTCTTTAGAAAACAAAGGGGATTCAGTTAAAGCAGACCCTGAAGAGTTCGAAGCTAAATTAGGATTTAAAATGAGCATCTAAGTTTAAATTAAAAAGGAGGCATAGCCTCCTTTTTTTAATACTTTAAAGTTTTCCCCAAAAACTCCTTCAACTCATCTGTCTGAGGAGATTCAAAAACCTCTATTCCAGTCCCCTGTTCGAGTATCTTTCCATCAGCTACAAACAGAACATAATCTGCAACATGCCTGGCAAAACCCATCTCATGAGTAACCAAAATCAAATTCATTTTTTCCTTTTTTAGTTCCAAGATGGCATCTAAAACCTCCGAAGTTAACGCCGGGTCCAGAGCTGAGGTCGGCTCGTCCAATAAAAGTACCTTTGGCTCTATTGCTATTGCCCTGGCTATTGCCACTCTCTGCTGTTGCCCTCCAGATAGTTGATGTGGTTTTTTGTGAATATGTTCTGAAAGTTGAAATCTCCGAAAAAGCTCTATAGCTCTGGCATCTGCAGCTTCCTGAGAAAGTTTGTGCACCTTTACCAAGGGAAGAGTTATATTTTCCAAGGCACTTAAATGCGGAAATAAATTATAGGCCTGAAAAACTACACCGACAGTTTTTCTATACGCCTCCAGTTTCTTCTCTTCAAAACTCAGACTTTCGCCATTTACAGATATTTCACCAGAATTTGGAAGTTCAAGACCCGCTAGCAGACGCAGCAGCGTAGACTTCCCTCCCCCTGAAGGACCTATTACAACAAGGGAGCTTACACCTCTTAGCTTAAGGTTTATTTTATCTAAAACAGATTGACCCGAATAAATTTTTGTCAGATTTTTTATATCAAGCTTCATAAGAAAACTTCCTTTCTAGTATTTTCGATATATGAGATATAGGATAAGTAAGAATAATATACCCCAATGCAAGCACAAAGTAATTTTCTATAGGGGCAAAGGTTAAGGAGTCAACCTCCTGTACATTTTTGGTGAACTCATTTACGGCTATTATAGATAAAAGGGAAGAATCCTTTATCAAAGATGCAAACTGGCCCGCAAGCGACGGCATAATCCTTTTAACAACCTGCGGAAAAATTATATACCTATACTTCTGATATTTGCTAAACCCTAAAGCCTTACACGTCTCAATCTGGCTGGAATCTATACTTTCTATCCCGGCTCTTATTATCTCCGCAACATAAGCACCTGAAAACACCGCCATTATGAGAACACCCATCATATATCGGTTAACTATATTAAAAGCCGTGCCTATAACATAGAAAAACAGATATATTTGTACAATTAAAGGGGTTCCCCTGATAACCTCAATGTAAAATTTGCTGAAATAGTGCAGCGGCAAAAGTCTAGACTTCTGACCCAAGGCAAAAAAAGTACCTATGGCAAGGCTGCACAACAGCGAAAAAAATGAGATTATTATCGTAACAAAAAAACCAAAAACGAACTTGTACTTATATTCAACAACCGTTTCCCTCCACATATAGGTGTAGTTTAGTTTTGCAAAGGAAAATTTAAGCAGAAAGTATACCCCCAATAATATCAAAGCATAATTAAATACTCTAACTCTTCTACTGACAGCGGACTCTCCTATCCCCCTTAAAAAAAACTTCCTAAACTCTATCCTCTTTCTCCTCTTTCTTGGTTCCACTTGTTTTTTAGCTTCCAACAGTTTGTTCATAAGATATCTTTCCCTTCAGTACTGACCATAGGATCTAAAACAATAATCTAGCTAAATTTAAACTTCCAAATAAATTACTGGATTTATCTAAGCCTATTTTGGACACAGAGTTTAACAAAGGTTTAAAACAAGAGCTGCACAGAGAGAACCCTTTAATTCAAAATCATCTTTCATCACGAACTACACTAATCTCACTAATCATTAAAATCTTAAAAACTAAAGATTTTTAGTAATTCTCTGTGAAACTCTGTGACCAAGGTTTTGAATTTATTTTTCTATTTGTATCTATTCGTGCGATTCGTGACAAAAAAGGTTTTTATGCACCTACAAGAAAATTAATAATTCACTTAAAATTTTGCGACATATTAATTTAAAGATTTTTTCTGAGTTTGAATAAAAAATCTAGCAGTCCGGGCAACTTTGATGTGCCCGGTGTGCTGCTAGATAAAAATTTAAAGATCTGTAAAAAACGGAAGTTCCAGTTCATCGAAGGTCTTTTTCTGCTCGGAAAGGTGTTTTTCCGCCAACCTGTCAAATCCTCCATCAGCCCTGAACTCTTCTATGAAGGCATTTATCTCTTCCCCTAAGTCATCGTCTCCTTTTCTATACCCCATACCCCAGTACTCAACCTCTTCCTGGAACTGGTCGAATATAGGCCTTGTTGTTTTTGGGTTCTTTTTCCAGTTTTTAAATATAGTTAACGGGTCATATATGAAAACGTCAGCTTTTCCTTGAACAACCTCTAAAACACAGGCAGTCTCCTTTTCAAACACCAGTATTTTTGCTTTTGGGAAATATTGTTTCGCCACAACATGCCCAGTTGTACCCTTTTTAACTGCTATCACCCTATTTTTATAGTTCAAATCAGCGGGTTTTTTGACAGGCGAATTTTTCCCTGCCAGCAGTGTCAAATAAGATTTTGAATAGGGTATGGAAAAATTGATGGATTTTTTCCTCTGATCCGTTATGGTCATAGAAGACAGTATTACATCTATTTTATTTGTCTTCAGCGCCGGTATCAGCCCTCCAAAAGCCATGTTTTCAATTTTAACTTCTCTGCCTAGGTATTCCCCCAGCTCTTTTGCAAGATCCACGCTGAACCCTTCCGGCCTGCCCTTTTCATCTGTCATTTCAAAAGGCGGATATGCCAGCTCCATTCCAACCACCAAGGTATCCTTTGCAAATAAAAGGCTTGAACTTATTAAAACTACAATAATCATAATTATTTTTTTCAGCATAACAAATATCCCCTCCATGTCTTTTTTATTAGAACAATATTAATTTATACTATGCCTTTTTCTGCATTCCTTCAATTTAGGGTTGAAATTCCCTCTTTATAGGATTATAATTTAAAAAAACTATAAGTGCGGTGGGATATGGATATAAAGTTGAGAGAGGAACAAATAAATATACTCAGATACAAGCAGGGGAAGCTGGCTATCCCTGCAGTTCCAGGTGCCGGAAAGACCTTTGTTCTCAGTCATCTGGCTGCAAAGTTAATACTGGAAGAGCTCGTAGACGGGGAAAAACTCCTCATACTCACATATATGAATTCTGCAGTTCAAAACTTTCGCGAGAGAATAGAGGGGATACTCCCGCCCGGCGAGTTCGACAACCGTTTCGAAGTTATGACCATACATAAATTTGCATCTGAGATAATAAAGAACAACCTGGACCATTTAAATATACAGAGCGACTACACTCTCATAGAAACCCCTAACAGATCCTATATAATGAACTCTGTAGTAAACAAGTGGAGGTACGAAAACGGAGAGCGTTTCCAGATTTTTATTGACGAGGTATCTAAAGGTGGAAGCAAGTACAAGGCCTGGCATGACGAGCTTGTAAAACTCTCATTGAACCTGATATCAAAATGCAAAAATTACAGTATATCACCTGCAAATCTGCTCTCCAAGACAAAAAATTTCAACAGAGACAGCATACTTAAAATAGTCGCCGAACTCTACAGCTCTTACCAGATTTCCTGCAACAAGGAAGCTTATCTGGACTACGACGACCTGCTTGCTCTTGCTTACAAGCTGTTAAAGGAAAATAAAAAAGTAAGAGATGAGATCTCAAAAAAATATAGGTATGTGTTCGAAGATGAAGCTCAAGACAGCAATTATCTGCAAAATAAAATCCTGTCACTGATGTCAGAAGAAAACTTGGTTAAGGTAGGCGATATTAATCAAAGCATTTTGGCCAGTTTTACCAGCTCGTCACCAGAGCTTTTCAAAAAATTCTGCACGGGACCTGTATACAGAATAGAGATGTTCACCGCCGGAAGGAGTTCCCAGGACATTATCGATTTTGCAAACTACTTTGTCCAATTCAACAGAAAAAAACATCCAATAATAGAAGCTCGAAAAGCATTGGAAAACCAACTCATAAAACCGGTTCCAAACGGTGGACTGCCAAAAAATCCCAAACCTGATTTTTACGGCATAAAAACATATATCTGCAGATCTGAAGATGAGGAATTTAGCACACTGTGCAGCTTTATGAAAAAATATATGCAAAACTACCCCGAAAAAACAGCAGCGGTGCTACTGCCTCAAAACTACCAGGTGGAAAAGGCTTTCAGGCTGCTGAAAAAATCCGGAGTAGACTGCGAAGTATTGAGCGATCTTCCTAGTTCAATAACAGATGTTATGGAATTTCTCAGCGCCGTTTTAGACTACCTGGCAAGGCCTTTTGACAACAGAAAGTTTATAGAACTTGTCAATCTGAGTATTCCCGAGGAAAAGCTGTGTGATGAAGATGAATTTTTTGCTTTTTTAAAAGGTATCGCACTGGAAAAACTTTTCTTCAGCAAACAGGATTTGAACATTCCGGAAAAATTTAAAGTTTCAAATTACTGGGAAGATTTCTTGTCCCTGCTGAAAAAACTAAGGGCGTTATTGGAGTACCCACAAAACTCACTTGAAAGGCTGGTTCTATTTATAGCGGAGGTTTTTTCTTTCCAGGGGGAAGCACTCATATTCTCCAACAAGGTCTCCGAAGACCTAAAGAGGATCATAAGACTGAATCCCAAATGGACTATAAGGGATGTCGCAAACGACCTAAAGAAAAACAGAAACAACCAGTTTTCTTATCTCGCAAAAGCAGTTCAGCTAGAAAGCGGAAGCAAGGTATCCCAAAGTAAAAATCTGGTGCTCTCAACCTACCACAAGAGCAAGGGTATGGAGTGGGACCTGGTTTATCTTTTCGGGGTAAATTCCCACAGTTTTCCGGCTTATCTCGGAGACAACGAATACGGAAAACAGGACTATCTTAAAAAAGAGTTCCAGTACCCACAAAGTTATGCAAACTATGAGTTTAAAAAGCTTTTTATAAAAAACGAGTTTGAAAACCATGTCAACAGTGCAAAGATAGAAAAAATATGCGAGGGAATAAGACTCCTGTATGTGGGAATTACAAGAGCAAAGGAAGCCCTGGTGATAAGCGGGAGCAAAGACAAAGAGCTTTTCTACCTGAAAGAGTTTAAAAAATATATAGAAAATCGCGGAAAAGGTGATTAATGTGGATATAAGACAGAAAAAAAACTTCTTCTACAGCCAAAACTCCATAAAAAACTTCTTGGAGTGTCCAAAAAAATTTAAATACAGGTACCTTGAAGGGATAAGTTGGAAAAATTCTGATGAACTTATAAAACAGTCTCTCAAAGACGGGGAGGATTTCCACATTCTTGCAGAGAGGTACTTTCTGGGGATGGACGAAGATTTCTACTATAAAGATATTAACAAGCTTTCAAAATGGATGATGGACTTGAAGAAAAATTTTCCTAAAAACAAAAATAACTCTTACCTGGGCGAATATGAAATAAGGCAGAAAAAAAACGGCATAAACCTAATGGCGAGGTATGATCTCATAAGCTTCAAATCCACAGGTGAAATAGAAATCTATGACTGGAAGACAAACAAAGACAAGTTTCATCCGGATTTCGGGTCTAATTCTCTTCAGACAAAGATATACCTTTTTCTGCTGACGGAAAACCTTAATCTTTTTAGTATAAACTACTTTAAATTTAAAAATATATCTATGACATATTGGCAGACTAATTTTCCAGATTCACCACTGAGGATAAGCTACTCTTCACAGATGCACGAAGAAAACAAAATATACCTGAAAAACTTAATCAAAGAAATAAATTCATACGACTTCAGCAAGTTTGAACAAAGCGACAAAAAAGCCTGTAAATTTTGCGAGTTTATGTCCATCTGTAAAAATAAATAGTCCACGCTTACGCGCGGACTATTTCCATTTTTTAGCTTTTTTTTCTTTTTTCTGATTTTTTTTCAATGATTTCATGTACTTGTATGTATTTTTAAACATAGTGTATTTAAGTTTTATGGCCGAAAAGATTTCTTTCAACGTAAGCCCAAAATCCCTCATAACCAAGAAAACTCTAAAATAAGCCTTTCTGAACTTTGTATACTTATACACCTCTCCGCAGTTTGGGCACTTATATTTCGCTACCTTATCAGATATCTTCATCTTCTTTTTACACTTTGGGCATTTTAAAACTATCTTTCTCACAAAACTACCCCCTATTTTAATCTTCCAGGTATTCCTCTATATCTTGTCTGAAATTTTCAAATCCATTAATTTTCATTGCTTTGAAGTAGTTCCCGAAAAGTTTTATCTCTATACGATCCATAACAGATTCCTGACCGCTGTCTTTTGCAATATTAATGGATCTTTTTTCCTGCTTACCTCCAACCAGGACTATAAACATACCGTTTTTGAATCCAATTATCTCAACCTTTGAAAGCTCGCGTTTTAGGTCTTCCTGTTTCGACTTTTCCTTTCTTCTTTCAGAATTCTGTCTTTTTATCTCGGCACGCTTCTTGTTCTTCTTTTCTTCCAAAAGCCTCTGCTTTTTCTTTTTAGACTTTAATATCCCTCTGGCCTTGCCTCTAGGCTTATCCTTTCCTACTCCCTTTTCCATACTTTTCTCCTTTTTTCTTAATCGTATACATTATATCTCAAAACCCCTGCTTGTGCAAAAAATATTTCAAGGCAAACATTAATACTCACTATTTTATTGGGCACCTTTTTATAATAAAAAACAACTTTAAAACCAGTTAGGCAGTCTAAAAATAAACTACAAGAATTGGAAAACAGGGGTAAAAATATGTTAAAATGGTTATATAGTTAAATTTTCTTATTTTAAATAGGGGGACTACAATGCAAATAGACCTTCACAACATGAGCTATTTCCAAGCCATAAGATATTTCATAAAAAAATACAATGAAATTTTAAAGTCAGGAAAAAAAGAACCCTTGGTGGTTATCCACGGATATGGAGCAAGTGGAAAGGGTGGCGTTATAAAACGTAATTTTCAAAACTACCTGAACGAGCACACCCAATACCTCAGCTTTTATCCGAATTCAGACATAACAGGAATAAACCAGGGCTGCACAACGGTTTTTCCAAAAAAAACTCTTCCTGTGCTTACTGATATTCTGGAAGATGAGATTTTAGATTACTGCAGCACAAGCCCCAAAAGTATGGAAAAGATCACCGGGGTACTTTTCAAAAAATACGATGAGAAAAAAATAAAATCCGCGGTAAAATCCCTAGTAAAAAAAGGCGGGCTCACCGAAACATTAAAAAAAAGAAGCTCGGTTTATCTGGCAAGCAAAGGAGATTGATTATGCACATAAAAAAAATTGGGTATGGAAACTCTATTTTCGAGGACGCTTTCAAAGTTAGAAGAAAGGTGTTTATAGAGGATCAAGGGGTACCGGAAAGCTTGGAAATAGATACTTACGACAAGTCCTGTCTGCACATCGTCATGTACCACAGCGAAACCGGCTTACCTATATCAACTGGACGGCTTCTGAAAATAGATTCTGACTACTATATAGGCAGACTGGCTGTCTTAAAAAAATACAGAGGAGCCGGACTGGCAAAGGAACTTATGATAGATCTTATAAGCAAGGCATGGGAACTGGGTGCTTCCAGAATACTCATACATGCCCAAAAACACGCAGTGAATTTTTATAAAAAACTTGGCTTTGATATTTACGGTTCTCCCTTTATCGAAGCCGGTATAGAACACGTATATATGGAAATAAAAAAACAGGAGGCTTAAATGAAAAAAATACTCATTATGTTTTTCGTGATTTCTTTAAACTTGTTTTCATTGGAAAAATTTCCTCAGCTACATTGGGGAGACTCTGTTTTTAAGGTTAAATTGGAGCATCCTGGGACGAAAGAAATCAAATCCAAGTACGGAAAAACAAGTTTAACTGAAGAGGCACCAGGAGAAAAGCTCCAAAGGCAAAATTTTTATTTTCAAAACGGAAACCTTTATGAAATTGAAATAAAGTACAATGATAAGGTTAACTTTGATGATTTAGAAAACATCTACACTGAACTAGTTAGGATTTACGGTAACTGCGAAAACAAGGTATTGGAATATTGTGAGGACAGTTTCTGTTTTTCAGGCAATGAAAAGATATGGTATAAAGGAGACTCTATTATTATTCTAAAAGGACTAGATAAATCCAGTTCCGACGGAAAAATAGTTTCCACAGGTCTTTATCTGATTTACAGGGATATCAATTTAAAAAAATAGAAAGCTCTGCTATGCAGAGCTTTTTTATTTTCCGTTTTTCGGACTTTTTTACCGTTTCTGGTCAAAGTGTTTAAAAATGTAATTTTATCTATTCTTGTAGCTTTTTAATATTAAATTTTATGCCAATTATTTTACCCTACCTAAATTCAGAAAAAAAAAATTTCAAAATAAATACAGGTTTTAAGTCAAATTTTTCAAGAAAAACAAAAATACCGAGTGATTTTTTTTATTTTTTTTCAAAATATTTTTTCTTCAATCCAAGATAAAAAATGGAGATTTTGTCAAAAAAATGTAATTTTGTATCCCTTTTACAAGTTTTTTTGTTTCTAATAAAGCAAAAAAAGAATTTCTTATAAAAATAAAACCTAAATATTGATAATTTTTTTCCACAGCAGTTCAATTCTTGACCCTTTCGAAACCATTGACTTTTCTGGCCTAAAGCTATATACTACTAGTGAAAAGAGAGAAACAACAATAAAAAACTTTTAAAGGGAGGTTTTGAATATGGAATTTGGTATTTTAGCTGGATACGTGCTTGTTCTTGGGGTTGCTTCTAAAGCTATCAACAAAGAACTTAAAAAGTAGTCTATATAATAAGGAGGGATTCAATATGGAATTTGGTATTTTAGCTGGATATGTGCTTGCTCTTGGGGTTGCTTCTAAAGCTATCAACAAAGAACTTAAAAAGTAGTCTATACAATAAGGAGGGATTCAATATGGAATTTGGTATTTTAGCTGGATATGTGCTTGCTCTTGGAGTTGCTTCTAAAGCTATCAACAAAGAACTTAAAAAGTAATCTATTAATAAGGAGGGATTTAATATGGAATTTGGTATTTTAGCTGGATATGTGCTTGCTCTTGGAGTTGCTTCTAAAGCTATCAACAAAGAACTTAAAAAGTAATCTGTTAGGGCACTAATAAATACTCATTAAGTAGTCTACAATTAAATATTGATTTTTATGACTACAGGGTAACAGACCCTGTTTTTTTATTTTTTGAAAAAAATCCCGGCACAGGGCCGAGATTATTTAGATGAATATTTATAGTGTATTAGCAGTGAAAGAAATACAAGAAACATGCCGAATATCGACATAAAATCAGGTGACTCGCCAGGAAGTATTATCCAGCTTAGGCAGGCTCCCGATACCGGTATTACGAATTTCCACATATTTAACTCTGAAACCTTCACTCCATCTACCCGAAGAAGAGAAAACCATATAGAAAAAGCCACAGCAGAAACCATCGCCAGCCATAAGAGGCTTATATAGAACTCAAAAGGCTGAAAAAGACTGTGGCCGCCCTCAACTATTCTCCCTATTCCAAGCAGCATTAGTCCACCCCACAGCATCTGATTAGACGTAAGAAATTTCGCACCTATACCTCTATTCATTTGAGCCACCTTTATATTTGCAAATGAACCAAGCACACTGTTTAAAAGAAGCAGCAGTATGCCAAAACTTTCCACTCTTCCACCTCGAGTAAGAGGCTTGGTATTTATAACTATCACAATTATTCCAAGTATCCCCAAAAGTATACTGGCAAGCTTAGCCCTGTTCATCTTGTCATTGTGAACTAGAAAATGCGACATTATAGCTGTTATCAGCGGTCCGGATCCTATCACTATTGCTGCAGTAGCTCCCGAAACATAGGTCATCGCCGTATAGTAAACCCCGTAACCTATGGTTGTATTTAAAAACACAACATAAGTTATTATCTTCCAGTTCCTTATAATATCCCTGATGCTGTTTTTCCCCCAAGAAAATGGTATTAAAACAAGTCCTGCCAATAAAAATCTCATACCAGCAAATGTAAACGGAGCCGGCATATAGGAAAAACCTATTTTCACACCTACAAATGCAGTCGACCAAAGAAAGCAGGAAAAAACAGCAAGCAGTGTTACAGTTGTTTTTTTCATTCATTTGTCCTTTCAATATAAAAATAAAAAAAAGACAAAGTCTATGACTTTGTCTAAGCTAACATTTTAATGGCGGGAGTGACGAGATTCGAACTCGCGACATCTTGCGTGACAGGCAAGCACTCTAACCAACTGAGCTACACCCCCAAATTATAATGGTGGTCGCAACAGGACTTGAACCTGTGACCCCCTGCTTGTAAGGCAGGTGCTCTCCCAACTGAGCTATGCGACCTTAGTGGTGCCCAGAGGCGGAATCGAACCACCGACACGAGGATTTTCAGTCCTCTGCTCTACCGACTGAGCTATCTGGGCAATAGTGGCGGAGGAACTGGGACTCGAACCCAGACACCTTGCGGTTTCACCGGTTTTCAAGACCGGCCCCTTAGCCAATTCGGACATTCCTCCACTATTATATTATTTTGGTAGCCCGTAGGAGAATCGAACTCCTGTTGCATGGATGAAAACCATGAGTCCTAACCACTAGACGAACGGGCCAAATGGTGGATCCAGCTGGAGTCGAACCAGCGACCACTCGGTTATGAGCCGAGTGCTCTAACCAACTGAGCTATGGATCCATGTATAATGGCGTGCCTGAAGAGATTCGAACTCCTGACCCACGCCTTAGAAGGGCGTTGCTCTATCCAGCTGAGCTACAGGCACATACATGGTGCGCCATACAGGATTTGAACCTGTGACAACTCGATTAAAAGTCGAGTGCTCTACCAACTGAGCTAATGGCGCATGGAGCGGGAAACGAGGGTCGAACTCGCGACATTCAGCTTGGAAGGCTGACGCTCTACCAACTGAGCTATTCCCGCATAAGCATTTGGTGGCGGGGGCAGGATTTGAACCTACGACCTTCGGGTTATGAGCCCGACGAGCTACCAGACTGCTCTACCCCGCGATATGTTTCATATAAATAGATGGTGCCTAGGGCGGGAATCGAACCCGCACGACCCTAGAGGTCACAGGATTTTAAGTCCTGTGCGTCTACCAGTTCCGCCACCCAGGCGTTACTCTTGCCCCCTCGAGGACAGGATTAATAATATCACAGAACAAACCCTTTGTCAACAAGTTTTTTCTTTTTTTTCCAAAAAAATTAATTTTTTTTTTAAAAACATAATTCACTCCTTTATTTTAAAGGCTTTAAGAGATACTGCCTTTATATTTAAAATACATTTTTTACTGAGTTATACAAAAAATATTATCTTTAAAAATATCCTATTTCCCGTTAAAGTTTGACAGAAAACATAAAAATAAACTAAAATATTTAATAAGACGATTTTTTGGAGGTGCTACTTTGCTAGAAAACAATGAAAATATAATAGCAAAAGAACTTGGGAAGGTATACAGGCAGATTCAGATTTTAATCGAATCCAAACTAGATCCATTTGATTTTGGCAGGAGGCAATACCTTTATTTCATTCACATACTTAAATATCCCGGGATAAACCAGGAAACTCTCAGTTCAATTTTAAAGATAGACAAGGGTAGTACGGCCAGAGAGCTGTGAAAAAACTCTGCGACAGAGGGTATATAATCAGAAAACGTTTTGTAGAGGATAGAAGAGCTTGGCAGCTCTTTCCTTCTGAGAAGGCTTTGGAAGTTTTTCCGGAATTTGCTGAAAACATGCGCTCCATAAATGAAATGTTGCTTGAAAATTTTTCAGAAGATGAAAAAGAAACTATCTTCTACCTCTTAAAAAAATTATCAAAAAATATTGAAAATATTCACAGCGATATAATAGAAGAAAAATAAAACAAAAATATAAGTTCATGCCTATCTTTTCTCCTAGCAACAGCCAATCAAGAAAAGATCCCACCAATGGCCAAAAAACTTATAAATAAAAAACTTTTAAAGCATCGAAATCTAAACCCATTTAAAAAATTGCGTTAAGAAATCATCTTCTGAAATCCAATTTCATTGAAATAAGGAGTCTCGCCGACTATATTTCAATAGAAAGTTAGTTTAGAAGTGAGTAGACTTAGAAAATAACGAGAGAAACGAATATATTTTCTAGTCCTTGTAAAATTTATTTTTACAAGTTTCATTAATCTTACAGATGTCGTTTCTTTGCTACTTTCTTTGGACAAGTAAAGAAACGACAGAAATTTAGTAGTTTATTATATAGTTTTAGTTCATTCTTATAAAGATTTTAAAACATTACCAAATTATAGAAGGACTCGCATTTAAGCAAGTCCTTCTATAACTAGGGTGTATTTTTTATAATAACACTATTCTCCTAAGAACATTTTAATGTCTTCATCAACTGCTCCTATTCCCTTTATTCCAAAGTTTTCAACTAGAACGTTTGCAACGTTTGGAGATAAGAATGCCGGTAAACTTGGTCCTAAATGGATATTTTTAACTCCTAAATGAAGCAGTGCAAGTAGTACTATTACCGCTTTTTGCTCATACCATGCGATGTTGTAAGCAATAGGTAACTCATTGATATCGTTTAACTGGAAAACCTCTTTCAGCTTAAGGGCGATTACTGCCAATGAGTAGGAATCATTACACTGACCAGCATCCAATACCCTAGGTATTCCTCCTATATATCCTAAGTCTAGCTTGTTATATTTGTATTTTGCACAACCAGCAGTTAATATTACTGTATCTTTTGGAAGTTTTTCAGCGAACTCTGTATAGTAGTCTCTTGACTTCATTCTTCCGTCACAACCAGCCATTACGAAGAACTTCCTGATAGCTCCTGATTTGACTGCACCCACCACTTTGTCAGCAAGTGCAAGTACTTGGTTGTGTGCGAATCCTCCTACAATTTTACCTTCCTCTATAGCGGTAGGAGCTTTGCATTTTTTAGCATGCTCTATTACAGCCGTAAAGTCTTTTTTACCGTTTTCATCAACTTCTATATGCGGGAATCCTTCGAATCCAGCTGCACCTGTAGTATATACTTTATCCTGGTACTTTGCTTCGGATTTTGGAGGAACTAAACAGTTTGTAGTAAACAGAATAGGTCCGTTGAAAGACTCAAACTCCTTCGCTTGTTTCCACCAAGCATTTCCGTAGTTTCCTATTAGATGAGAGTATTTTTTTAGTTCTGGATAGTAATGAGCCGGCAGCATTTCTGAATGAGTGTAGATGTCTACTCCGCTATCTTTACTCTGCTCAAGAAGTTGCACCAAATCATTTAGGTCATGCCCTGAAACTAGAATTCCAGGCTTTGTTCCTACACCTATGTTAACTTCTGTGATTTCGGGGTTTCCGAATGTAGATGTGTTCGCCGAGTCAAGAAGTGCCATTACTTGCACTCCGTACTTACCGGTTTCTAAAGCAAGCGCTGTCAGCTCATCTCCAGATAATGAGTCGTCAATTGTAGCTATTAAAGCTTTTTCCAGGAAAATATATATTTCTTCATTTTCGTACCCTAAATTGTAAGCATGTTCTGCATATGCAGCCATACCTTTTAATCCATAAGTGATAAGTTCTCTAAGTGATCTTACATCTTCATTTTCAGTTCTAAGTATTCCAACCAGTCCTGCCTTTGTTTCAAAGGTATCTTCCGTTCCAGTCCAAACAGCAGCATCCTGGCTTTCAAATTTAGAAGAGATCCCTTTTTCTTTAAATACTTTCTTTAATTCGTCTCTAAGTTCCAACCCTTCTTTGACAACACTTACAAACTTTTCTTTGTCGAAGTTTGCATTTGTGATAGTCATGAAAAGACTGTTAACTAGGTAGTTGTCTGCTCTTTTTAGGTTTGCATTTACATTTCTCAATTCGTAGTTGTATATTGCAACACCTTTTGCAGCGTGGATTAAAAGGTCCTGTAGGTTAGCCACTTCTACCGACTTACCACATACTCCTATCTTAGTACACCCTTTTCCACCTGCCGCTTCCTGACATTGGTAACAAAACATTGACATAGTATCTACTCCTCCTTCATCTTTTTGGAAAATGTTCTTTAAAAATTTGATCATAAGTACGCCTCCTCGCTTTCTTATGAAATCATTTTACGATTTATAAATAAAAAAATCGGTAACATCAGTTACCAATTCTTGATTAATTTAGTAATTTTTTATACAGTTTCTTCTTTGAAGGAGATGTTTATATCTTCTATGCTTGGATCCAGTTTTCTGTATTTTACCCCCGTTGCATCAAACATTTTTTTTGAAGCGCTGTTTGAAGGGGTGTCCTCATATTTGTCCGATAGATATACTACCTCTTTTATGCCGCTTTGTATAATAGCTTTTGCACACTCATGACATGGAAAAAGACCAACATATATTATACAGTTTTTCAGGCTTTTTATGCTGTTTAATATTGCATTCTGTTCCGCGTGGCACACAAAAGGGTATTTTGTATCCAAAAATTCTCCCTCTCTTCCCCAGGGGAAATCATCGTCTGAGCAACCTATAGGAAGTCCGTTGTACCCAAGCCCCACAACTTTTTTGTCTTCAGTGACTATACAAGCCCCAACCTGTGTGCTGGGGTCCTTGCTTCTTTTGGCCGAAAGAAGAGCCATCCCCATAAAATATTCATCCCAACTAAGGTAATCATTTCTTTTTTTCAAATTATATCACTCCAAACAAGGTTTTATTTTAAATATAGTATACCATCAGAAATAATTTTTTTTAAGAAAATTTTATGAGGCTAAGCAAACATTGTGACAGCAAGTATAGATTTATATACTTAAATAAAAAGAAGACAGAGGGTCATTGACCCTCTATCTTTTTGGAATTTTTCCTGTTATGTGCCCCATAGGACAAACCTGGCACCAAGCCCTTGGTTTGAAAAATATTCCTATTAATATTGCAAATACAGATGAAACAAAAATAAGCCTCAGAATTGCGAAAGCAATCTTGTTGACATCTCCACCGGCAAGGTATATGGACACTCCAAAAACTGCAAACATCAAAACCATAAGAGAATTTTTGAATTTATTTCCCCTCATCCATGCCGGCAGGGTGTTGTCCATACTTATGGGTTTTAAAAACTTCCATAAAAATGAACCTCTAGGACAGTAGTGAGAGCAGTGTATCTTCCCATTTCCTCTTAAAGCTTGGTACAACGGTGCTAGCATGCATACAAAGCCAAACAGCGCAAACTTTATATTTATTATTGATAGTATAAAAAACAACACCATTAAAACCCACGACCACGACATATGAGATTTTGGCAGTTTATTCATAGTCGGACACCTCCAAATATTTTGATATAAATATATCACACTTTTCATACTTTTGTCAATAGATATGATTTATTGTGAGTAGTTTTAGAGTTATGTATAGTCTAAACAATAAGTTCTTTTTATTCCTTAGGAACAATTTCTCTAATTAACCTAAGTTGCTACTTTAGTAATAACATGATAAAATTTTTCTTAAAATACAACTTCAGGAGCGCATAAAATGAAAAATACAATAAATGAAATACTAGAATTTGTCCATTCAATCCTTGAGCTTATTGAACACAAAGAAAGTTCACAAACTAAAATGAAAGATGCTGAAGTCATTACAGCAGCTATAATTGCCGGAATATATTTCAATGGTAATTTTCAAAAGACTTTGACATTTTTTGAAGATTATCCGCATTTTGAATATGTTCTTTCTAAAAGTAGATTTTCTAGAAGACTATCAAAATTAGGGTCTACTTTAAGTAAAATAATGGATATTATTATGGAATACAACAAGAATAGGTCTAAAAACAAAGAATTTATGATAGATTCTTTTCCTGTTGCTGTATGTGATAATTTTAGAATTCCAAGATGCAAAATCTATTTAGACCACGATTTATATAGAGGATACGTTTCTAGTAAAAGAAAATTTTTTTCGGAACAAGGCTCCATCTAATGACCAATGAAAAAGGTTTACCTTTTGAATACAAAATATTACCAGGTTCTATTGCTGATATTACAGCTTTCAGAGAGTTCAATTTTGATTTACCAAAAGACTCAGTTATTTATGCAGACAAAGCTTATAATGACTATGGGCTTGAGGACGTATTAAGTGATGTGAATATCCATCTTTCGCCTATGAGACGTAAAAATTCAAAACGTTCCAAAACTCAAAGTCAAGTATTCATAGACCATCTCAAAAGAAAGCTAATAGAAACTGTTGGAAGTTCAATTAATAGATTAATGCCTAAATCAATTCACAGCGTAACTTCTAGATGTTTTGAGTTGAAAATTCTAATATTTTTAATGGGTTATACATTCTTAAATCTTAAGTAGCAACTTGGGTTAATTATAAAAGTCAAATTCACAATATTATGCAGTCTGCGTCTTAAACTGAAAATTTGCTGTAAAAAATAATTCAAAACCATGAGTTGACGTAACAGAAAAAAGGTTGTATAATTTGTATGAAAAGTATGAACTTATATGTGAGGAGGGGTTTGTTGTGTTAGAATTTAAAGATGGGCAGTGTATCTGCGGTACTGTGACAGTTGGTGAGAGGGGGCAAATTGTCATACCTAAAAAAGCCAGAGACTACTTCAATATACAGCCTGGAGACCAGCTTGTTGTACTTGGGGACAAGGACAAGGGTATAACCGTCTTCAAGGCAGGGGATCTGGAGGAGTTCGCCAACTTTATTTTAAAAAACGTAAAAGAATAAAATAAAAATAAACCAAGGGGGCATCTTATGAAAATTTTGATAGTAGGCGGTGTAGCTGGAGGGGCTTCTGCTGCAGCGAGGCTTAGAAGACTTAGTGAAGAAAATGAGATACTTATGTTTGAAAGAGGAGGGTATATCTCCTTTGCAAACTGTGGCCTGCCTTACCATATAGGCGGTGTTATAAGCGACAGGGAAAGCCTTCTAGTTGAAACCGTTGAAGGCATGAAATCCAGGTTCAATATAGACATAAGAATTAAATCTGAAGTTATTGAAATCAACAGGGAAGATAAGTCGGTTATGGTGAAAAACCTAAGTACAGGAGAGACTTACAAGGAAAAATATGACAAACTGCTGCTTTCTCCAGGTGCAGAACCATTTATTCCACCTGTAAAAGGAGTTAAGTCCAGCAATGTTTTCTCTCTGAGAAATATGCACGACATGGATAAAATAATCAAGCACATAGAAACAAAACCAGTAAAAAGAGCTGTGGTTATAGGGGCAGGGTTTATAGGAGTTGAAGTAGCTGAAAACCTTCTTGAAAAAGATATAGAAGTTTCAATAGTTGAAAAAGCCGATCAAGTCCTAACTCCGATTGACTTTGATATGGCTGCCCAGGTCCATGAAAACATAAAAGAAAAAGAAGTTGAACTTTATCTGAAAGACGGTGTTACAGGGTTTGAGGAAATCAAGGAAAAAACTCTTGTAAAACTTGAAAGCGGAAAAGAGATAGAAGCCGACCTAATTGTTATGGCAGTGGGAGTAAAACCTGAAAACAAACTGGCAAAAGAGTGCGGCTTGGATATTGGTGTAAGTGGCGGAATAAAGGTAAACGAATACCTACAGACTTCAGATGAAAATATCTATGCTGTTGGAGATGCAATAGAGGTAAAGCACTATATCAGTAAAAAAGAGGTTTTGATCCCGCTAGCATGGCCTGCTAACAGACAAGGTAGGATTGTAGCAGACAATATGCTTGGAAGAAACCTGAAGTCTTATAACGGATCTCTCGGTACTTCTATAATCAAGGCTTTTGACTTAACTGTGGCGGCAACCGGACTCAACGAAAAATCCCTTAAAATGGACGGGATCGAATATATGGTTGCCACGGTAAACCGTAACAGCCATGCCGGCTACTACCCAGGTGGAGTACCAATTACACTTAAGTTAATATTTTCAAAAGATGGAGAGATACTTGGTGCACAGGGAGTAGGTTGTGACGGCGTAGACAAGAGAATAGATGTCATAGCTACCGCCATAAAAGGTAAAATGAAGGTATGGGACCTGCAGGATCTTGAACTTGCATATGCTCCTCCATACAACTCTGCCAAGGATCCTGTCAACATACTCGGTTATGTTGCAGAAAATATTCTAAACGGTGAAGTTGAAAACTTAAGATATTTTGAACTGGAAGAGTACCTGATAAAAAACAATGCAAGCCTTTTGGATATAAGAACCAAAGATGAAAACGAACTTGGGGTCATACCCGGCTCTCTGCATATAGATTTAGCAGAACTCAGAGAAAAACTGGAAACCCTGGACAAAGAAAAAGAGTATATTGTATATTGTCAGGTTGGTTTAAGAGGATATATCGCCTACAGGATGCTTGTACAGCATGGTTTTAAAGCTAAAAATTTAGATGGTGGATACAAGTTATGGTACTCCACAAGTATAGAACAGAGCAACAGGGACGTATTTAAAAAGGGAAGCGAAATCGGTTTCAAACACAAATCAGATTCCTGCTGTGGAGGAGTTTCACAGCTTATAGACGAGGAGAGGGAAATGAAGAAGACTATAGAAGTAGATGCCTGTGGTCTACAATGTCCTGGACCTATATTAAAAACTAAAAAAACTATGGAAGACCTTACAGAAGGTGACGTGCTGTCAATAAAGGCAACAGACCCCGGTTTCAAAAAAGATATCGCTACTTGGGCTGAAAAAACAGGAAACAGGGTATTGGACGTCAAGCTGGAAAAGGGAATTGTTACTGCCAATGTACAAAAAGGTGCAAAATTAGAAACTCTTAAAGCAGTGGCTCAGGAAAAGGATACTCAAACCATGGTTGTATTCAGCGGAGACCTGGACAAGGTGCTGGCTAGTTTTATAATTGCAAATGGAGCTCTTGCAATGGGGAAAAAGGTAAGCATGTTCTTTACTTTCTGGGGTCTAAATGCTTTGAGAAAGGAAAACTATACAAACAGAAATAAAAACTTCATAGAAAAAATGTTTGGCATGATGATGCCGAAAGGTTTAAACAAGCTAAAACTGTCCAAAATGAATATGGGCGGAATGGGGACTTCCATGATGAAGTATGTAATGAAGGAAAAAAATGTAGCTTCATTGGAAGAACTGATGAAAACATATCTTGAAAACGGCGGCAAGATAACAGCCTGCACCATGTCAATGGATGTAATGGGGATAAGCGAAGAAGAGCTCATAGAGGGGATCGAATATGGCGGCGTAGCGACGTACTTAGGAGATGCTCAAGATTCATACTCAAACTTATTTATTTAAAAAATAGCAGACGAAAGTCTGCTATTTTCATTATATATCAATATATTCGTCACAACTTAACTATTCCAAGAATTCATTCCAGTGAATTCTTGACCACATAGACTTAACAGTGGCATCCTCAGACATCGCAGGCGGACTAGAAGGAATCGGATGTGTCGCCGGAACTGGTGGAACTGGCGGAATTTCAGGACTTGGCAAACTCGGACCTCCGTATGCACCTGTCAAAAATGCAACGGCATGCCCGCTTTTGTCCCTGAAAAAACCGTTCTCAAAAATCCCGATATATTTTCCCACATAGTTGAAAACCTCTTTATCCTTTATAAAGGCAATTGTCTCTCCTCTTAAGTCATATATCACATCCTTGCTCAGCCAAGAAACTGTTTTTCCGTCCTTATCAAAAATAGGCCGCATATACAACACCCCCTAAAATTATATATTATAGACTCTAATCTATATTTACAAAACAAAAAAAAATATCCTTTCTACAAATTTTAAGTATTATTTCTTTTTTTTATATAAATATTCCAGTATAATTATATAGCAGAGATTACTTTAAGGGGGATTGCCATGCTAAAATTTTTTAAAGATTATTTTTTTAGAAGAGAAAATTCAAACAATGAGAAGGCAAAAGAAAAGAAAGCTCACAAGTGTGTTTTTCCAGATATAGATCCTTTTGCATACTGTATAAGCAATCCGTACTTCAGGTGCTCTGAAAATTTTTCCAAGATATTCTCTGAATTCGAAACTAGAATAGCCAGCTTACAAAGATACTTTGAAATTAACAATCTGCACATAAAGCAGTATATTAATATGAGTAAAACTGAACTTAAAAATAGAAAAAACAGCGACTATGACGACCTGGATATAAAAGCTTTTGGGGTCTGCCATTTTGCAGATGTAGAGTATTTTTACGAGATGCACTACCTTTCGATATTGCTTATGTTATTTACCCTTTTTGAGACGCTTTTATTTGATATGACAAAGGATATATCAAAAGATCAGGGGAAATACATAAATTTCTCTGAAAAAGAGGTCCCCTATATAAACAAGTATGCTATGTTTTTAAAAGAAAAATGTGGTTTGAATATAGATATCAACAAAGCTTCCTGGAACAAACTAAATATAATAAGAAAAGTTAGAAATAATTACTTACACAGCTTGGATAAAGATATCCCTGAAAACCTGCAACTAGAACTTGCTGAGACTTTGGGCGAACAGAAGCACAAAATAACTGTTGATGAGGAGTTTATCTCTATGACCTTTGAAATAATTGGAGATATTGCACAAGAGTTTGAAAAGGCATACTGGGATTACAAAAAAGAAAAATTCAAAATAAATTAAAATACTAAGGCCTAGGCCTTAGTATTTTTTTCATATTTTAATTTTTTATACAAGTTTAATGCAAATATAGTCTTAAAGTCTATTGTGGTGGCCTCTATCCTGTCAACGTCTATCCATTCACAGAACAGCTCTTCCCCCTCGTCTAGATTTTGCTCACCTGGTATTACATCTCCATCCTTAACCCTTGCTATGTAGATAGATAATTTTTCAGTTGTGTATCCAGGTGACAGTATAAGCGGCTCGGGATACTTGTAAATATCCGTCAAATCTTCTTTTTTATAACCGGTTTCTTCGGCTACCTCCCTATACATAGTTGTATCTGCATCCTCACCCGGATCAATCAATCCAGCTGGTATTTCAAAGATACGCCCACTTACTCCTGGTCTGTACTGATTTACAAGCAGTACCTTAGAATAATCATGATTAAAAAGCAGCACAGCTATGGCATCCTGCTTTTTTAAAAACTCTAAATCTATACCCGTAACCGGGTGTTTTTCAACTTTAACTTTTAAAAATCTAAGATCACTTAACTTCATTTTTCCCCCTTTATAATTTAAAGTATCGCCTTAAACTTTTCAAACAGT
Source organism: uncultured Ilyobacter sp. (assembly GCA_963668015.2). Classification (GTDB taxonomy): domain Bacteria; phylum Fusobacteriota; class Fusobacteriia; order Fusobacteriales; family Fusobacteriaceae; genus Ilyobacter_A. The sequence goes on from CAXXCR010000010.1 coordinate 176,240, forward strand.
TCCCTATCCCTTGATTTCACCTTTCTTATGGTGTCCAATATCCAGTTAATTTCATGCTCTTCAAGGTTTAAACTGTCCTTAACTTCGTTTTTTATCACTTGTTTTTGCTCATCGCTGAAATTGTACCTATTTTCAGAAACAACTTTTGAAGGATTCTCCTTGTCCCGTAGGACCCTTAATATATTTCTCCAGTTTTCTTCCAGTGTAAATTTATTTTTCTTAATAACATAATAAGCAACCTGAGGAGTAAGCTGAGGTATATTCTCATAAGAGTTCTCTCTCAAAAAATCCCTTATCCTCATATTATCATTTGAGAGGTATATAAGTTCCCCTGCATTTTTTATCTGTAGCACCTTAGGGCTCCTTAGATTCCTAAGCAGCAGAAATTTATTCAGTGAAATTAAAATTTTCCCTGTAAGCAGGTAAAATTCAACAGCAAAGTGATTGAAATCTTCCTCTGGAATTTTATTTTCCAAAATAATTTTTATGTACTCCTCTAGCCTGATATTTATATCCTTCATAAAAGTTCCTCCCAAAACATTACTAATAAAAATTATAACACCATTTTATTGATTTGTAAATTTATATAAAAAAATAAAATTTAGAATAAAATTCATTGTTTTTTAGAATATTTTTTGATATATTCATAGTGGGAGGTAGTATGAAAAAACTGAGTTTAAACACGCATATAACAAATATTGAAAAAAGAATTTTTCCTGTAAAAGATATCGGGGAGTTTAACTATAATTTATTGAGTGGCCTTAAGTCTGAAAAAACACTTAAAGACTATTCTTTTTATCTGATGGACTTTTTAAAAAGCATCTACAATTTTGGTGAATCCAGTCCAAATCAAAATGAGATAATTGGCATGCTGTACGGAGCCAATGAAGTGGACATAGTAAACTACATCCTTATATTGAAAAATGATAGAAAACTCAAGCACAGTTCAATTAATAAGATAATATCAGCCCTGAAACATTTTTTTAAGGAGATTCAGTTAAGGGACAGCTCCTTTATAAATCCAATCAAAAATATAAAAATGTTTAAGAGTGATCCTTATGACCCTGAGAAAATTCTACGTCTCACAAAAGATGACATCAAAAAAATGTTGAACAGCATAAGAATAGAAAGTGAAAAAGACCTGAGAAACTCACTAATAATGAAAACTCTGTACTATACAGGTATGAGATCTTCAGAGTTGAGAAACTTGAGGTATAAAGATATTATCTATAAAGACAACTCTACATTTATAAAACTAGAAAAAACCAAATCACAGAAAATACAGTACATTCCGCTTATAGATGGGCTTTCGATGGAGATAGAAGAGTATAAAAATATTATACGAACCTCTTTTTTGTTTGACACAATGGAAGAAAAGATCGTTTTTCCTTCCAATTACACTAAAAATACAACTATGACTGCAAATGGATTAAACTTTATGATTAAAAAAATCGCTTCAAGCAGCATCGTTAAAAATATATCTGCACATAACTTCAGGCATGCAATAGCAACTGAAATGCTATTGTCTGATGAAAATATAAATATAAATGATGTGCAAGATTTCTTAAGACATGCGGATATAAAAACTACAAAAAAATATGATGATGCAGTAGAGTTGAAAAAACAAAGAGTGGTCGAAAAAATACCTAAATTATAAAAAGAGCTGTTAATTCAGCTCTTTTTCATATATAAATAAAAA
>CAXXCR010000011.1:0-63973 GCA_963668015.2 uncultured Ilyobacter sp.
TATATTCATAGAATGCACTCAACTGATGCCAGTTAACCTCCCAGCTCCTTAGAGCATATGGGTATTTAGCTTTCCAAGTTGCTTTAACAGTATCAAGAGCAGATAGTCCGGCTTTTTCATTGGGAGCTGTATAAATTGATTTTAAGTCGTGCGCAAAGGCTTTCCTGTCTTTGTAACTGACATATTTAAGGGTATTCCTTATCTGATGAACGATGCACCTTTGAATATGCGCTTTAGGGAACACACTATGAATTGCTGTATCAAACCCATTTAAGCCATCAACAGAGGCTATTAGAATATCTTTAACTCCTCTATTTTTTAAATCAGTCATAACAGATAGCCAAAATTTTGAAGTTTCATTCTCTCCAATATATACTCCCAAAATTTCTTTTTTCCCCTCTAAAGTTATTCCTAGAACAACATATGCAGCTTTTTTAACAATTCTGTTTTCTTCTTTAACCGAGTAGTGCACTGCATCCAGAAATACAAAAGGATAAACAGGATCAAGAGGCCTATTCTGCCACTCCTGAATTAAAGGAATTAGTTTATCTGTAATTCTGCTCACACTTTCTGGAGACACGTCTACACCATATATTTCTTGAATATGAGCGTTAATATCTCTTGTAGTCATTCCTTTTCCGTAAAGGGATAGGATATTGTCTTCCAAGTTGGATATATCTCTCTGATGTTTTTTGATTATCTTAGGCTGAAACTTTCCTTCCCTATCTCTAGGGACTGAGATTTCTAAATTTCCAGCATTTGATTTTACATTCTTTTTGTAACTGCCGTTTCTAATATTTGAAGTAGATTTATTTGCAAGATCGTATTTAGAATACCCTAGTTCTTCTTCAATTTCAGCCTCTAGAGCTTCTTGAATAGTATCTTTAAATATGTCTTTAAGAGCTTTTTCGATATCTTTAATAGATTTAAAGCTACCTTCTTTGACAAAATCTCTAATAAGTTCTTTTGGTAAAATAGCCATAAAAAATCCCTCCCTTAATTACTTTAATACAACAGTATCATTCAGTAATCAAGAGAAGGATTAGAAAACACAAAAATATTTACATTACCTTAGTTTTTAAAGGTGTTCTACTTTAAATTTTCAAAAAGCTTTTCGATAACAGCATTATTCATGGCATTCAAAGTTTCTTTTGTATAAAAAGCAAGATGCGGAGTGCAGATTATATTTTTATGCCCAAAGAACGGACTTTCTGTAACAGGTTCATCAGGATATACGTCTAGACCTGCAGCAGATATTTTTCCTGACTCAAGTGCAGAGTACAAGGCATCATAATCCACTAGTGATCCCCTGGAAGTATTTATAAAAATAACTCCGCTTTTGAGCTTAGAAATTTTTTCACTGTCCATGAAGTTTTGAGTGTCTTTTCTGCTGGGAAGGTGCACAGTTATTATGTCAGATTCAGCCAAAACCCTGTCAAGAGGCAGTTGCCCCTGGGCAGGAGTTTCATTTTTTGCAGAAATTAATACTTCCATACCTATTCCACGGGCTATTTCAGCCACTTTTTTTCCCACCTGACCATATCCTATAATACCGATCTTTTTTTGGAAGAGGTCTGTGTTAAGCTCTATTTCGGCCCTCCATTTTCCAGATACTGTGTTTTCGTGCATCAAGAGAAGTTTTTTAGACAATGCAAATATAAGTGCAATTGTATGCTCTGCTACCGAACGGGCGCTTTTTTGATCTATTCCAGAAAACTTTATGCCAAGTTCTTTTGCCAATACCTTGTTGATATAGTCTGTATTGTGAGCTCTGATACCTATAAACCTACAATTCTTCATTTTTTCCAGGTTGCTGTCAGGTAAAAAGCTATGCAGTAGGGCCACGTCGCAGTTTTCAATTCCATCGATTTCATCTTGAAAGTTTACTGTTTTTGTTTCAAAATTTTTATTTAGCAGATCCAACTGATCCTTCGAAAGTTTTATCTGCTTATCTATAAAGCATTTTAATTTATCTTTCATTGTATCCTCCTGTGCTCAAGTTTATTTGTAAATAAGTGGTAATATTTTATCATGTTAAACTATTTAAAACAAGATGCCACCGGAAGAGAGGTCGGTTTTGAGTTTTTTTATGGCGCACTCTTTGGCTTTTGCTTCGATGTCCATATAAACATCCGGATACTTAAAAATCCAACGTGGAACATCGACGATATCGATATAGTCACTGTGGCTTCGGCTTTCTCTGAAAGAGGCAAAGCCGTTTTTGGGGCTGGAAATATGCACTCTCTGGTATCCGTATTCTTCCCAAGTTTCTCTCGCCAAGAGGAACAAATCTTCTAAACTTTTACTTGATGGATTTCTCATACGGTAAACTCTTTCATGGTGTATGTCAAAAACAGCCCTTATACCAAGCTTCTTGGTAACTTCTACGACATCTTCTATCCCGTAGTTGTGTTCATCATTTTCTATGGTTATAATCCCCATTTCGCCTTCAGAGAGTAGTGCAGTCATATTCTGTATGAATCTGTTTTTTGCAGCCTCCTTGTCGCCATAGGCTCCCCCTATGTGTATGTTTATCTCTTCTATTCCCAGGCATTCAGCCACGAAAAAGTGCTCTTTTAAGCCTCTTACCGAGTTTTCCACGACGCTTTTTGTAGGACTACCCATATTCACGTACTGTCCCGGATGCATAGATAGCAGAACCCCTTCCGTTTCGATGGAACGTAATTCTTTTTGTATATATTCTATTTCGGGTTTTCCGATAATTTCAAGTTCCATAAGGTTGAACAGGTGCGGGACTATATCCGACGAGACCCGGAATGCGCCTATGCCGTTTTTGGAGCAGTACTCAAAAGACCTTTTCAGGGCATCTATATTGTTTGCCACGACTTCCAATACTTTTTTTCTCCCATTTTCTATTTCGAGAGACTTTATATTTTTAAGCGTATAGGTCCTGTATCTTATATCTTCCTTATAGAATTTACAGCACAGTCCGAATTCCATATTTACCACCTACTTGATATTTATAATTTATTTAGCTAATATTTAAAGAGTAAAAGAAAATATTTTGGAGATGATTCCTATGTTGATATTGGATCTCATGAGCCACCTCTTGAATAATTTAGGATATGTTATTGTTATAGCTTTTTTCCTGTCAAAATTCAAGGTGTTTCGGAAAATAATGGAGAAAGAGAAGTTTGAAAGAAAGGATATATGGATACTGTCGATGGTATTTTCCGCGATGGCTATACTTGGTACTTATGTGGGGATAGATTATAGGGGGGCCATAGCAAATACTAGAAATATAGGTGTTGTAGTTGCCGGGGTACTATGCGGGCCGGTTGTTGGTGCTACTGCGGGTTTTATTGCGGGTTTGCACAGGTTGATCATCGATATAGGAGGGATAACTTCGCTTCCTTGTGCCATAGCAACTGCAGCAGGAGGACTGTTTTCAGGCTATTTTTATAAAAAGGCGACTGTTAAAAACAGGTATATTTACGGGTTTTTCTGCGGGATAGTGGTGGAAAACTTGAGCATGATGATGATACTGATAATGTCGAAGCCTTTTGAAAAGGCTTTTGATATAGTTAAAAACATATATGTACCCATGGTCTTGGTAAATGCTGTGGGTGTTTCCGTGGTTATTCTTATTACAGAAAACATAATGAAAGAGAAAGAGAAATTGGCGGGTGAGCAGGCAAGGCTTGCACTTGAAATAGCCAACAAAACTCTCCCGTATTTCAGGGACGTTACCAGTGATTCGTTGAGAAATGTCTGCAAAATTATACTGGAATCCTTAGACGCCAAGCTGGTAGTGTTCACAGACCAAAAAAATATTCTTGCCCATTACAGCGAGGAAAAGGAGTTTGAAATCGAACACAGGGAGATTATGAGCTATGCCACAAAAAACGTTTTGAAAACCGGAACTGTGTTTATTTCTGATAGAAAAGACGAAATGGAAAATTTTGGCTGTACCATAGAAAAGGTGCAGTCAGCTATCATATCTCCGCTTAAAGAGGTCAATGATGTCATAGGGACACTGAAAATATACTTTGATAAAAATTCGTACTTAACATCAAAAAATAAGTATTTGGTGCAGGGGCTTTCACAGTTGATTTCCACTCAACTGGAGTTGGGGAAAATTGAAAAGTTAAAAGAGATGGCAGATAAAGCCGAGATAAGAGCCCTGCAGGCGCAAATAAACCCTCATTTTCTCTTTAATGCGCTCAATACCATAACCTCTTTTGTGAGAATTGACCCAACAAAGGCCAGGGACATGATAATAAATCTTTCCACTTACCTGAGGTACAATCTGGAAAAAACTCGACCAGCTGGTGCATATAGAACAGGAGATGGAACAGGTTCAGGCGTATGTAAATATAGAGAAGGCGAGATTCGGGGATAAGCTCAGTGTGCACTATGAAATAGAGGACAGCCTAGAGTCATTTAAAATCCCCAGCCTAACAATACAGCCACTTGTGGAAAACGCCATAAAACACGGGATATTAAAAAACAGATCTGGAAAAAATGTGTATATATGCATTAAAAAAATCGACGGCGGGAGGCGGATAAGTATAAGAGACGATGGCGTTGGGATCTCGCAGGATATTATAGATAAAATTTATGAAGGAAGCATGCCGGAAAATAAGATAGGTTTATACAATGTTCATTTGAGGTTGAAGTTAATCTACGGAAAAGGACTTTTAATACAAAGGTTGGAAAAGGGAAACAAAAATCAGCTTTGAGATTGGGTAGGTGATATTTTTGAACTGTATTATAGTGGATGATGAGTTTCCGTCTAGAGAGGAACTGAAATATTTTATAGAGAAATTCAGTAATATAGAGATTATAGCCGAATATGAGGAACCTATGGCGGCGTTGGAATTTTTACAGGAAAACTATGTAGATGTAATATTTTTAGATATTAATATGCCGAATTTAAACGGTATGAACTTTGCAAAGATAGTGTCTAAATTTAGTGTGGTTCCCAAAATAGTGTTTATAACGGCTTATGACAAGTATGCCGTTGACGCATTTAGCATACATGCCTTCGATTACCTGCTGAAGCCATATTCAGAAGCGAGGATAATAAGCACTCTTAAGAGGCTTGAGGCAGAATGTGCTTTGGATAAAAGCGTAGCAGATGAGGAGAAAGTCAGAGAGGTGCATTATATAAACAAGCTCACGGTGTGGAAGGGGAATAAGATGCAGGTTGTTTCTTTAGAAGATGTCTACTACTGTGAGGCTTGTGAGAGGGAAACCAAGGTTTTCACCAAAGATGGGGTGTACATAGCAAAACACAAAATTTCCAGCCTGGAAAAAAAGCTGCCTCCGGATATTTTTTTCCGCGCACACAGATCCTATATAGTAAACTTGAGTAAAATAAAGGAGATAATTCCCTGGTTTAACAATACGTACAATTTGAAATTGACTGACATTGATTCTATGGTTCCGGTAAGCAGAAGTAACATAAAAACCTTTAAAGAATTAATGGATATAAAGTAGCACTTCAACTGCTATTTTTATATTTAGATTAATTTTATAGTTTAAAATATCTACAGCCTTTTTATATTTGGTGCCTGTTTTTATATTTAGATTGACATAATATATAGATTTTTAAATTATGAAAATATATTCTAGTTTTTATCCTGTATTAGAAAGATTATTTTAAAATAAAGAAAAAGAGTTTTGCAGGATTTTATTTGTTTGCTAGATAAATAAGTGTAGAGCTTAGAGAGAATAATTTGACAAGGAGGTTATAAATTATGTTGAAGAAATTAAAGAAATCAACTTGGAACCCTTATGTAGCAGGAGTATTGCTCGGAGTTCTGGCGGTCAGCTCAGTGGTAATAACAACATTGGTTTTGGGTAAGGCAAAATATCTTGGGGCCTCAACAACTTATGTACGTGTAGCAGGGTTTGTTGAAAAACTATTTTTAAATGAGCATGTTTTGTCAAATGAGTATTTTCAATCAAAAAAAATAAAAGTTGACTGGCAGATGATGCTGGTTTTTGGTATATTTATAGGTTCTCTGGCGAGCTCGCTTATAGGAAAAGATTTTAAAATAGAAAAACTTCCTCCGATGTGGAAAGATAGGTTTGGTGAAGGCAGCTTAAAAAGAGGAATAGTATCTTTCATAGGTGGATTTATAGCTATATTTGGAGCCAGACTTGCAGGTGGATGTCCAAGCGGGCATGGATTGAGTGGTATGATGCAGTTGGCTGTAAGCGGAATTATAGCCATGGTCTTTTTTTTTAGTTGGCGGAATACTTGTAGCACGTCTTATTTATGAAAGGAGAAAATAGTTATGGATCTTATTTTGGGATTGATCACAGGTTTTTTATTTGGTTTTTTCCTGCAAAAAGGGCAAATATTGAGATATGAAAAACAACTTGGATTTTTAAGGCTTAAAGATATGACTTTGATAAAATTTATGTTTTCAGCTATCATTACTGGAATGGTAGGAATATATTTTTTCAAAGATCTTGGCTTAATAAAGTTAAGTTTAAAAGGCACTTTGATATTTGCACAGGTAGCCGGGGGTATTCTTTTTGGAGTAGGCTGGGCACTTTTTGGTTACTGTCCCGGGACAGCTATTGGAGCCCTTGGGGAAGGCAGGTTACATGCTGTTTGGGGTGTATTGGGGATGTTATTTGGCGCAGCAGTATATGCTGAAGTTTATCCTGCGTTTAAAGATAACATTTTAAAATATGGAGACTTGGGTAAAATAACTCTGCCAGAGATAATAGGGATTAATCACTGGATACTTATATTGGTGATAATAGTTTTAGTTATGCTGTTTTTTAAATATGTAGAGAAAAAACAGTTGTAAAAATATAAAAATGATTTATTTATGTAAGATAAAAAAGATGACTAAAATAGTCATTTTTTTTTTGTATGAATTTATAATTTTTGAATTAGATACAATGTATTTTATATAGATTTTATCAACTAGTATCATTTGTTTTTAAAATAATAAAGACAAGAGATACTCTCTTGTCGGATTCAAGATTTAAAACAGCATTTAGAAAAAGTTTAATTGGTAAGTTTTTTTGAGTTGTTTTTGATCAAAAAACATTTATGGTGTATTTCATGTAATTTTATTGCATTTCATGTTTTTAAAATTGCAATTTATACTAAAAAGATAGCATTTATATAGAAACGAAAATATACTATTAACAGAATAAAAATAACGTTTATATCAAATTAAATGGAGGAATTTATTATGTTGACATTTGTTATCTCGATTGTATTGCTTGTTGGCGGATATTTCATTTATGGAAAATTTGTTGAAAAAGTTTTTGGAATTAATGAGCAAAATTTGACACCCGCGCAAAAATTTTCAGACGGTGTAGATTATGTTGAAATTGACTGGAAAAAAGCATTCTTGATCCAATTTTTAAATATTGCCGGCTTAGGACCTATTTTCGGAGCTGTTGCAGGAGCACTTTGGGGGCCGGCGGCATTTTTGTGGATAGTTTTCGGATGTATATTTGCAGGTGCTACACATGACTATCTTGCAGGTATGTTGTCGTTGAGGCATGACGGTGCTACAATTGCAGAAATAGTAGGTGAATACCTCGGTTCAGGTGCAAAAAACATAATGAGGGTTTTTTCCGTTGTACTACTGATACTGGTTGGGGTTGTTTTCGTAAACGGACCGGCTGGGATATTGAACAATATAACGGGTGTGGACAAGCTGATATGGGTTGGAATAATAATAGTTTACTATCTGATTGCAACTGTACTTCCGGTTGACAAGGTTATAGGAAAAATATACCCTATTTTCGGAGCCTCTCTTATAATAATGGGTGTTGGAATATGTGCGGCGCTGTTTTTCAAAGGCTATCAGATACCTGAATTAAGCTTTGCAAATCTCCACCCTAAGGGGACAGCAGTGTATCCGTTCCTTTTCATAACCATAGCCTGTGGAGCTATTTCCGGATTTCACGCTACCCAGTCTCCAATGATGGCTAGGTGTATAAAAAATGAGAGAGAGGGAAGAAGGGTATTTTATGGATCTATGATAGCAGAGGGTATAATAGCTCTTATATGGGCTGCAGCTGCTATGACGTTTTTCGGAGGAACTGCAGGTCTTGCAGGCGCAGGAGGTGCAGCAGTTGTTGTAAATACAATTTCAAACTCACTTTTAGGTAAAGTTGGAGGAGCTCTTGCACTTCTTGGGGTAGTTGCCTGTCCGATAACTTCAGGGGACACGGCATTCAGGAGTGCCAGATTGGCTATTGCAGATGCAAGCGGTTTTAAGCAGGGGCCTATCAGAAACAGGTTTATAATTGCGATACCATTATTCGCAGTTGGTGTAGCCCTTTGTTTTATAAACTTCTCTATAATCTGGAGATACTTCGCCTGGTCAAACCAAACACTGGCAACGATAGCTCTTTGGGCGGGAGCAGTTTATTTGAGCAATGAGAACAAGCTGCACTGGATCGCTACCTTACCGGCTACATTTATGACGGCGGTAATTACAACTTATATAATAATAGCTAAAGAAGGTTTTGGTTTGTCTACTTCAATAGGTTATCCGGTTGGAATATTAACAGCTGTATCTGTATTCTCTTTCTTTATGATGAGAAGAAAATCTGTGGTACAGGGTGAAACAGCTTAAAGAAAAAATTTTAGAAGGTTAAAATGGGGATCGTATCTTATATTTGAGTGGTTTGGGTGAGTGTAATGAATTATACGTGCATAGAAGAATTGGAAAAAGAACTGGAGGAGTTTAAAAAAGAAAAAGAACGCGTCAGAAATATAGTCGGAAAAATTGGTGGAAGCAACAACGTTAGCCATAAAAAAAATATTAACATACTATTTTTATCTATAGTTGTGGCTGTTTTTTTTCACAGGGTGGGATATTTCATAAAATACCGTTTGCACTTTCAATTGAAATTGGTGTGCTTTTGGCTTCATTGAAAATAGCCTGGATGATTCATCGGCAGGAAAAAGTAAATCACTTTCAATTTTGGATGCTTACTTCGTTGGAATTTAGAATGAATGAGATTTCGAACAAAATAAAAAGAATGGAAAGATAGGGCTTTAGGGGTAGCTGGAATTTATTAAAATTTCAACTACCCTTTTTATATTATCTGGATATGGTTTTCTTGCAAAACTCTTATAAGCTCTTCGTCAAGTTTGCCGTCAACAATAACAGCATCAATATCCTGAAGAGTTCCGAAGTTATACAGTTCTTGGGCATCGAATTTCTTTTTAGGAGATAGAAAAATACACTTTTTTTGAGACCTCCATCAAGTTTTTCTTTAAAAAACCATCTTCTACACTTGCATCGCTTAAGGTATTCTTAAATACGTTGATCCCGATCATTTCCATAAAAAGTTTGTCCACGTTTAATTTTTTTATAGATTCGATGGCCATACCTCCGGTGAAATAGTCATGCTCCAGTTCATAAGTCCCCCCCTATAGAAATAAGGTTTACGTCTTTTATTCCTGCAAGCATTTTTATTATCTGCAACATATTGCTTATTATGGTAATTTTTTTAGGGCACTCCATCAGAATAGAACTTATCAAAAGGTTTATATTGGAACTGTCGAAAAAAACCACATCACCGTCACGGATCTCGTTGTATGCCTTTCTTGCCACTCTCTTGTTGCCGTCGTTTGTTTTAAATTTAATATTATTCATTGGAGAATACATCTGTCTTTTTTGGCTGATGATGGCTCCACCATGGGTTCTTTTTAGGTTTCCCTCAGCCTCTAGTTTTTTTAAGTCTTTTCTTATTATCACTTCGCTTACTTGAAAAATTTTGCTTAACTCTTTTACTGCCACCTTTTTATTTTCGGACAGAAGTTGAATAATTTCGGAACGTCTCTCTTCTGCAAACATTTGTCCTCCTTTATGAAACAATATGATACGTACTGTTTAAAGATATAAACTACTGGAAACGACACAATAATATATTTATGCTAAAAGAATTTCTAGTGAAATATTCGGTTCAAATAAAATTATAAATTGATTTAGAGTGAAAATTTAAAAATAGGTATTATTGGAATAAAAAAAGTGTATACAAATATACAGATGGAAAAACTGATATGAATAGAAAAAACTAAATTTTTGAGCTGAAATAATATTTATAAGGAAAAAAATGATTATTTAAATAGTGTTTAAAATTTTTAAGAATCTGGATTTAAAAAGTTTTTGATATGAAATAGATTTTAAAGTGAAATTGAAATTCAATACTAAATAGTTACACTACTATTGTAGCATATTTTTAATTTATATTTCAAATAAGTTTTATAATTTTCTGAATAAACTTGATATTTTTTTAATCCCGTACACTAAATTTATATCCAAAGTTTGATTTTTAATTTTTTAGATTTTAAATGATTTGTGAGATTAGTGTGATTTGTAACTAAGAAAAGATCTTTTGATTTAAAATATTTTCTATGCAAAATTCTTGTTTTAAATCTTTGTGAAACTCTGTGTCCGAAAAAGAATTTTGAATGAATCAGTGAGCATAATAATTTTAAGTGCTGAATAGGTTTATGCAATATAAAAAAACAGACTGATAGCCTGTTTTTTATATTATATTAAAGTGTACCTTCATATGGTTTTCTGAATCTGCTTTCATCCACAAGTAGGTTGTCCTCGATGCCTCTTATTATTTCTTTCTTTGCTTCTGGAAGTTTTCCGTTTACATAGCAGTAGTTGGATACATGGTCTGTATAGAAGCTGCTTGTTACATCTAAGTTTTCAACGAAAAGCTTCATCTCTTTTAGGCATTCGTGAGGGCTTAAGAGCTCAAATTCTCCGCTGTTATACATATCATACAGTTCTGTACCTGGAAACGGCACAATAGTTCTAATACGGATGAAATCCGGGGTTTATTTCGTTCAAAACTTTTGCACTGTTGAGAGCGTGCTGCTTTGTAAATTTTTTGCCCCCTACACCGACAATTATGTACTCGCTAAGTTCAATGCCTGCCTTCTTTATCATTTTTCCGGCCTGGATAAGTTTTTTAGAGTCTGTCCCCTTGTTTATAAGGCTTAAAACGTCATCGTCTCCAGACTCCATACCGGTATGAATTCTTGAAAGTCCGGCTTCTTTTATTCTGTTGAGTTCCTCCTGGGTTTTCAGCACAACATACTGCGCGGAACCGTACATAGTAATCCTCTCAAGTTTTGGAAAGAGCTCCCTGGTATAATTTAGTATTTCAATGAGCTCTTCTGTCTTCATTAATATGGTATTACCGTCGGCAAAGAATACAGATTTTATCCATTCGCCGTAGTGATCTTTTGCCATTAAAAGATCCTCTTTAATATCTTCTACACTTCTTATTCTGAAATTTACCCCACGATACATTTTACAAAACTTACATTTATTATGTGGACATCCAATAGTTGCCTGTATGATGAGACTTTGGGCTTCGCTTGGAGGTCTGTACACAACACCTTCATACCTCATATTAATCACCTCGTAGTATAATTTTAAAATATTATAATTCTATTATATCACTTTAAAATATCTTTTCAAGAAAAATTATAATATATTCGTTTAAGTTATTTTTAAAAAATTACAGAAAAGAGCATGAAATTTTAGAAATCTGGAGGCTGAATAAATGTTTTGATCCTTTTTTTTGACTTTTTAAGATCCTTTTTCTTGCAAAAAGAAACTTTTTTATGTATAATACGTTGGCTGTAGGAGAACAGCACACTCAAAAAAATCATCACAAGGGGTTATGTTCTGTTTTGGGTGGATCGGTTTTCCGTTTGGTAATAATATATATTTTATGGGGTAAGAAAAGGGGTAAAAATGAAGATTTTAGTTTTGAACAGCGGCAGTTCTTCGCTGAAGTATCAGGTGATTAATATGGAAACTGGTTTAGCTATGGCAGAGGGGATATGTGAGAGGATAGGTATGGAAGGGTCGGTGCTGAAGTATAAGGCTGACGGAATAAAGGAAAAAATACTGCATGATATGCCCACTCACAAGGAGGGGATAAACCTGCTTCTCAAGATTTTGGAGGATGAAAAGTTTGGGATAATCACTTCCATAAATGAAATAGACGCCATAGGGCACAGAGTTGTACATGGAGGAGAGAAAAGTTTGCTGCCTCCGTTTTAGTGGATGTTCAGGTATTGGAGTCGATAAAAGAGCTCTCCAAGTTGGCGCCGCTTCATAATCCGGCCAATGCATTAGGTATTGATATCTGTATGGAACTTATGCCGGACAAGCCAAATGTTGCGGTATTTGATACTGCATTCCACCAAACTATGCCTAAAGAAGCTTTTATGTATGCACTGCCGTATGAGGACTATGAAGAATTGAAAATAAGAAAATATGGGTTTCACGGGACTTCGCATAAGTATGTTTCCAAGCTTGCAGGCGAGCTTTTAGACAAAGAGGATGCAAAAGTTATTGTCTGCCACTTGGGAAATGGTGCATCTGTATCTGCTGTCAGCAGCGGGAAGTGTGTGGATACTTCTATGGGACTTACACCGCTTCAAGGACTTATGATGGGAACCAGGTGTGGAGACCTAGATCCTGCAGCTGTTTTGCATATAATGGAGGAGAGAGGGCTTACTATAAAAGATATGGATGCCAGAATGAATAAGGAATCTGGGTTCCTGGGAGTTTTTGGGGAAAGTTCAGACTGCAGGGATATAGAAGAGGGGATAGAAGCCGGGAATAGAAGAGCTAAGCTAGCCTATGATATGTTTTGCTACAAGGTTAAGCATTATATAGGAGCCTATGCTAGCATTATGGGTGGTTTGGATGCCGTCTGTTTTACAGCTGGAATCGGTGAAAATGGCCCAGAAATAAGAGAGCTTGTGTGTGAAGGGTTGGAGTTTATGGGTATAGATTTCGATAGAAAAGAAAACAGTGAAAGAAAAGACGGGGTGCAAGTACTGAGCAAACCTGATTCAAAGGTGAAGGTGTATAAGATACCTACAAATGAAGAATACGTTATAGCTGAAGAGACGTATAATTTGCTCAAAATAAAATAGAGCTGGCAGTTAAACTTAATATTGTAAATATAAAATGAAAAGTTAAATAAAAAAGTGCTCCAGGATTTTCTTGGGGCACTTTTTAAATTCTATAGTTTTAAAAATAATCTTCAATATTTGTATACTCGATATGCGGATCACAAGGAACAAAAGAAGACAAAAAGTCTAGATTCCCTTTACTTTTTTCATTTTTTTCTTCTCCCGGGAATATTGAAATCGAATTGTAAAGGGTGTCTTCTTGCTGTTTCGCAAGATCTCGAATTTTATTAGGATCGCTGCATTCAAGATAGCTTCCGTTTTCAAATATGACATAAGCTTCTCCACCTGATATTATATCCAGCTTCGATGAAAAAGTTCCTGATACCGAGACAGGTAACTCACCTTCAACCTTTACAAAATTATCTTCATGATTTTGGTTTGAAATAATTGCACCCGTTGATAGCAACTCAGAGTTGACTTTCCCTAAAAACTCCTTGTTCACTAGTATTAGGAATTCATAAAAGGGTTCCATAAGTACAGGTGAACATTTCTCCAGTGCACTTCTAACTGCCCTTATAGTTGCTATTCTAAAATCACCGCCATGTGTATGTTCTAAATGGTGCCTGCCTCTGACAAGAGACACGTTGATCCCCATTAGAGGGAAACCGCCAAGCGGGCCTTTTAGCATAGCTTCGGATTTAACAGTTTTTTCTATTTGGCTCTGGTACTGAGCAGGTAATAAATCCAGAGGAACCTTTGATGAATACGTATTTTCTCCATTTATATTTTGAGAAACTTCTACCTCTACCTCTGCATAATGTTTTTTTGGTTCATAGTGGCAGAACCCCTTTGCAGTTCCAAGTACGCTTTCACGATATTTAGGAACAGGGGGTATAAATTTTACTTCTATGTTAAATCTGGATTTCAGTATAGATTTCAATACCTCAATCTGTGTAGTCCCCTGTACGGAGATCAATATGTTTTCATCTGAACCATAGTCTATATCAAGGCTTAGGTCCTCGTCTGCCAGAATATTTAATGCTTCTACAAGTTTATGCGAGTCTTCTATTTTCAGCGGCTTTAGACGACTTACTAAAAGTCCGCTTTTCAACTCGAAATTGGATGGGACAGGTATGCCGACGTAGTCTCCTATGTTAACCTCTCCTAATCCCAATACTGCCACTAAATCACCGGAGTATACCCTATCCACAGGGACGTAGGTTTTTCCATCCACGCTGTAAAGCTCCAATACTTTCTGCTCTCTCCCTGCCGAAAAGACATTTTCACGAGTTCCTATGGAACCGCTAAGCACCTTTATATAAACCACTCTGCCATATCCAGGGCTATGCTTTACCCTGTATGTGACTCCCCAAAACGGGCCATCGTCATCTTTGGAGTAATCGGGTAAAAAATCTCCTATAAAGTCCAACAGCTCCACAACCCCCTTCTTCTGAGTTGCGGAACCCATTATAACCGGGAAAACTCTGCCTAGAGCCGCCTGTCTTTTCAAGGTAGCCTGGATTTTTGTGATATCAGGATGATTGTTAGAAAGGTAGGTTTCCAAAAACTCATCGTCAAGTTCTACAAGTTTTTCAATTTCAGAAGCTTTTTGGAAATCGAAGATAAACTTTTTGTTTGAAATATCCCCGATAAACAGAGCTCTGTTGTCAAAATCACTTACAGCTTTTATTAATTTTGAACTATCCCAAAATACTTGATCCATTTTATTTATAAAAAATGACAGTGGGGATATGTTTTTCCCTCAATATTTTCCAGATTTTTCTGTGTTTGTGAGCTTATGCCGTCTGCGGCGGAAACCACAAGAACCGCTGCATCCAATGGGAGTACGGATTTTTCCAGCTCTGAAAAAAAATCACTATGTCCGGGAGTGTCGATAATATTCAGCTTTTTTCCCTTCCAAACCGCAGTAGCCTGCTCTGAAAATACTGTTATGCCCTTAAGCACGCTCTACTTCGTGAAAGTCAAAAACATTGGATTTTTTCTCAGATTCATTTTTATTTGATACTGATAATAAGCTTTCGCAAAGAGTGGTTTTTCCGCTATCGACATGTGCGAATACACCTATAGTTTTAACTGCCAATGTAAGTCCTCCAAAATTATAGTTTCTTATAATGATCTATTTTAATAATATCATTATATAATTCTTTATTCAAGTAGGGACCTTTTGACAGGTATTGATATTCATTTTAGCTTCATCTGGTTTAAAAAATATTGATTTTCTGAGAATCTTTTTGCACACAGAGTTTCCCAGAGATTTAGAACATGAGCTTCACAGAGAAATCCTTAAGTCAAAAGTTTTATTCTTTGTCACGAATTACACGAATCTCACGAATGATTCAAAACCTTGAAAATTAAAGATTTTTAGTAAGCCTCTGTGAAGCTCACTCTTTTCCTCCGTGCAACTCTGTGACCAATTTTTTGACTTTCTATTCGTGATAATTAGTGCGATTTCGTGACCAAAAAAGTTTTTATATCCTTACAAGAAATTCAGTAATTTGTGATGGTAATTTAAAAAAATTTTTAATTACCTGAATAGAGTTAAGTAGATTGATAGGAGGTTTGGGAGTATGAAATAAAATTTGATTAAAGTTCATAGTCGTCTCCAGGGTTCATTATAATAACATCTATTTCTGTATCTATAATTTCTCTCAGCTTTTTTGGGTCTCTTTCCAAAAGTGGAAATGTATTGTAGTGCATTGGAATGATCTTTTTAGGTTTGATAAAGTCAATAGAATTAGCAGCATCGATAATGTCCATAGTGAAATTTCCGCCTATTGGAAGCAAGGCTAGATCGATATGCTCGAATTCCAGCAGTTTCATTTCCATAGAAAGTCCTGTATCACCTGCATGGTATAATTTTTTCCCTTCGATATATATAAGAAAACCTCCCGCAGTTCCCCCGTTTAGAAGGCCTGAATCAGTTTCTATTGAAGAACCGTGCAGAGCTGGAGTCATTTTTACAGTACCGAAATCAAACTCTACCCTGGCACCTGTGTACATAGAATATGTTTTTACACCTTGCTGTTTCAAATAATGACAGATTTCTAGATTAGTCACAATAGTAGCACCGGTATTTTTTGCCAACTCCACAGCATCTCCCAAATGACTTTTATGTCCATGTGTGACGAAAATATAGTTCAACTGCTTGAAATCATTTACAGTTACAGGGCAAACAGGATTGTCTGATATAAAAGGATCAATAAGAGCCTTAAAGTCATTTTTTTCAATGTAAAAACATGAGTGACCTAAAAATTTAATTTTCATAGTTATACCACCTTTTTATATATGATTTTGAAAAGTTTTATATTTTGGAATATTGAAATTATAGATAGAGATTGTTTGGAAAAATAAATAGTTTTAAAAAGAATTAAAATGTTGCCGAAAGAGTTGAAATCGGTAATTGATTTCCTTATTTTAGATTGTACCTCAAATAAGATTAAGTTTCAAGGTTTTAAATACAAATGTCTGGATATATCTGTATCAATTTGGTATAATTACTTTAATATAGCTACCTGAAGAATATTTATCTTAGAATTATTTATATAAAAATCTGGAGGGGAATATGGGAGCACAAGAACTATCTGTTTTTTCTATGCTTTTCTTGTTCATACTGGTGGTGCCGGTTGTTATTGTGGAAAAACATTTTAAACTTAACCTGAAAAAGAGACTGTTGACTTCTGTTTTCAGAATGACAATTCAGTTGAGCATAGTTGGTATTTATTTACAGTATATATTTAAACTAAACAATAAATATCTCAATATATTTTACGTTATATTGATGATAAGTGTTGCCAGTTTTTCGGTTGTTAGAGGCAGTGAACTAAGTATGAAACATCTTCTGCCGCCTGTGTTTTTGTCGATAGTAATACCTCACACAATTATGCTGTTGTATTTTAATGCTTTTGTGATAAGGTTGGACAATATATTTGATGCTAAGTACTTGATAACAATAGGCGGGATGCTTTTGGGAAATTGTTTAAAAGGAAATATAATCAGTTTGGCGAGTTTTTATCAGAATTTGAGGGAAGAAGAGAGCACCTATCTGTACACGATTGCTTTGGGCGCAAATAGGTTTCAGGCTGTTTTGCCTTATTTTGCCAAAGGGGTAACGGCAGCGTTGAATCCAAACTTGGCAGCAATGGCTACAATAGGATTGGTTTCGCTTCCAGGTATGATGACGGGTCAAATACTGGGAGGATCAATACCGTTATTGGCAATTAAATATCAGTTGGCGATAATGCTGGCGATATTTATAACCACGTTTTTTAGTGCGATAATGGCCATATTTTTTTCTTTTTCAACAGCGTTTGATGATTTTGATATGCTGAAAAAAGATATTTTTGTATTATAGCTTGAAAAAGCCGCTGCGTCTAGCAGTGGCTTTTTTTATTTTTTTAATGCGTAGTGCATCAAGATGCCATCGGTTTTTGCCAGAGTCCTGCAAGTTTCCCTGGCTATATTTAGAATTATCAGAGAAAACAACTGGATGTCCTCCTTGTAAAGTGAGTAGAGGGCTGATTTTGAAAGCACAATTAATTCAGTGTCCTCCATGCAGATGGCATTTGCTGTATGCGGCATTATCCCTATAAGAGATACCTGGCCGAAACATTCTCCAGGATGAAATTCGAATAGCTGTAGCGGGGTATAGTCTTCTTCTATGAAAAGCCTTACCCTGCCAGACTTGACTATGTAGATGTGGTTCGCCGAATCCCCCTGTTCAAATATAAGTTCGTCCTTTTTATAGGATACCATTTCCAAAATTCTGAAAATTTTGTAAAGTTGTGTTTGCGAAAGGCCTCCGAAAATAGAAATTTTATCCAGTATGGGGACGATGCTCTCTATATCCAAAAGTTGTAAATATTCTTTACTCATAAACTCCCCTCCGTTTTGTAAAAGTTGCTAATAATATTTACAAGCCTATGCAAAAAAACCTTTATATTTTCACAAAATTATTGAAATTACTTTTTTATACCTTTTTATTGGCGATAAAAGATGTTTTTCGCTAATCATATCTATTTTCTATTTAAATCAGGAAAAAAAGGATATGCTAAGTGTTGGGAAATTGAAAGGTTGTTCGGAAATTTAAAAGAGAATTATTCCATTGATAATCACAGAGTAAGATGTCTTAGCGGAAATCTTTCAATGTAAGTTTAAAATAACTGTTATTTGCAATAGAAAAGGCTATTACGGTATTGAAATTATACAATACTTTTGTAACTTTCTAAAAGAAAACAAATAAAAAAGATGTTGTGTAAAACCAAAAGTACGTAACATCTTTTTTAGTATTTCAGTATTTAGTCTAGCAGATAGGATATAATTAATCTATCTAATTTTTTTCATTAGGTTTTTAGATTTTAGTTCTTTTTTTCTCTTATCATCTCAATGCGATTTTTCCCCTTACTTTTAGCCTTATAAAGTAAAATGTCAATTACTTTAATTATGCTGTCTTCGTTACAATCTTTGCTATGTGCATTTCCAATTTCCATTATTCCGGCACTAAAACTAATTCTAACATTTTCTTTTTCCCAATTCATAGCGTTAACTTTGTCTTTTAGTCTAGAAATAATCTTGTATCCTTGTTCTAAATTTGTCTTTGAAAGTATAATTATGAATTCTTCTCCACCATACCTACCAACATAGTCTCCTTCTCTTAAATTTTCTTTGAATATACCTGCAATTTTTTTTAAAACTTTGTCACCGAAAAGATGTCCAAAACAATTCATTTATATTTTTGAAGTCGTCCAAATCCAGAAGTATGACAGAAATTGGGTGCTTTGTACTGTCAGCTACTTCCAACTTTAATTTTTTTAGTAATATACCTTCTATTGTAAATATCTGTAAGTTCGTCGATCATAGCCATTTTCCTTAGTTCTTCTTCAATTTTTTTTCTGATGCTTATGTCTCTTACAAAGGCTATCAATCTTTTTTCACCGTTAATTTTTACAAACTTGGTATTTATCTCAGTTGGAAATAATGTCCCGTTTTTTTTCATGTTTATCCTTTCAACATACCTGTATCCTGTTGCCATGTCGTCAGGAATAATCTCCGGCAGATCTTCAGCAAACTCCTTCGGAACAAGATCCTTTATGGATTTTGTGAGCATCTCCTCTTTTGTATAGCCAAAAATCTCATGACCGCTTTTGTTGCAATCCAATATTTCTCCTTTTTCATTCTCTATGTAAATCCCATCAAGTGAGAGCTCTATTAAGGTCTCATACACATTTTTAGTTTGCTCTACGTAACCAAGTACCCTATAGATGAGAATTATGGTAAAAGCTATGTATATGGAGGTCAAAAAAAAAATTTGTGTATGCGTTGAATATATTATCAAAAACTAATTCATCTAAATAGAAAAAAAGTAGACTAGATAAAAGATATATGCTTATTATTTTTAGAGAAAATTTTTTCTTCATATAGACCTCACTTTCAGATTGGTTAAAAATTCAAGATCCAGGATACTTTTTATAAAATTATTTCTAAATAATATTCTGGCGAATTTAAAATAACAGTGACTTTATTGCGAAAACATTTTATTGAGGATTAACTAATAACTATACGGCGATAAATTATATAACAAAATCGGCATTGAATTATAAAATAAAAACTTCACATATATTATTAAATGAAATGCTAAAATATCCTTCTATATGTCCTTAAAAAAATTGTCCAATTTATTGTAGACTATCCAATACAGGATCTTAAAATTATTATACAAATTTATAGTGTTTTTTTATATCTTTAATTATATCCCAGTTGCACGACATCCCTTTTGGAAAAGTCACGTAGTCTCCTGGGAATATTTCAACTGGTTCTCCGTCTTCTGGAGTGACTACTACTTGCCCTTCTAAAATATAACACACTTCTGTTTCATAGTAGTGCCAGGGAAACTCGGAAACCTCCTTTTCCCATACAGGCCATTTTTTTATATCTTCTAATTGTTCATCAGAAATATTTTTTTCGATTTTAATTTTCATTGTGATATCCCCCTTTTTATACTTTTCAAGATTAATTGTACCCAGTTTTTGTTGGTATTTCAAGAGGAGTACTTTTCATATTTTAAAAGATTTCGGGAATTTATTTTTTTGATAATTTTATTGGATCAAACAAAAATCAAAAATTTCTTGACAGTATTTTATGCTGGTGTTATACTCATACTCGTAAAACCTAATACAATCGTTCGCTAGGGGAGCCATTTGGCTGAGAGGTAATAACCGACCCTTTGAACCTGATCTGGATAATACCAGCGTAGGGAAGCGTGTCGCGTCTTTTATGATATTTGGGCTGTTTTGGCTCGGATATTTATATGTGAAACAGATGAGGCCGTATACCTTCTTGGTGTACGGCCATTTTTTATTTAACTGTACATTTAGGCAATGAAGATAAAGACGTGGATAAGGATGAAAAGAAGGAACAGCATGAATATAAACGGGTAGCTGGAATGGTAATAAAAAGGTTTCGGGATTGACCGCTTTAAACTGCGTGCGGCGATAAGCCTGAAATTTAAAAACTGATTTTTAAGAGTCAATTTATTCTCCTTTCCTGTGGATTATTTACGTTTATTATATCCTGTTTTTGTTCAAAGTGTATGTAAAGACTGTAAAAAAAGTGTGTAATAAATTTGATATATAGTTTGTTCGGAGGTGACTTGTGGAGGTAAGGGTAAACGGTAAGGCGGAGAAATTGGAAGCTCAGATGAACATTATGGATTTTGTGACAAGCAAGGGGCTTGAGCCAAAAGGTGTCGTAATGCTTGTAAACGATGAGATGGTGAAAAGGGAATTTTGGTCGAAAATACTTATAGAGGAAAATGACAGCCTGGAAGTATTGCGTTTTGTTTCAGGAGGATAAAATAGGGAGGTAAATATGGATAAATTAATATTGGGCGGAAAAGAATTTTCAAATAGACTTTTGACTGGTACAGGGAAGTTTGCTTCAAAAGAGCTGATACCAGGTATGCTTGCTTCAAGTGAATCAGAGATGATAACTATGGCGCTTAGAAGGGTGGACTTTTCGTCTCCTCAGGAAAATATATTAAACTTCGTACCTAAGGATGTAAACCTTTTGCCAAATACTTCCGGAGCAAGGAATGCGGAAGAGGCAATAAAAATAGCCAGAATCGCAAGAGAAGCTGGCTGCGGGGATTTTATAAAAATAGAGATCATAAATGATATGAAATATCTTATGCCGGACAACGAAGAGACAATTAAGGCTACTAAAGTGTTGGCAGAGGAAGGGTTCAAGGTATTGCCTTATATGATGCCAGACCTGATTGCAGCAAAAAAAATGGAGGAAGCTGGAGCAGCTGCAGTTATGCCTCTGGGAGCACCAATAGGATCGAATAAAGGTCTTCAAACAAAACATATAATAAAACTGCTTATAGAGAACGTAAATGTCCCTATAATAGTTGATGCTGGGATAGGTAAACCTTCACATGCGTGCGAGGCAATGGAGATGGGTGCGGACGCAGTACTTGTGAATACAGCCATAGCAGATGCCGAAGATCCTGTAGTTATGGGAAGGGCGTTTAAATTGGCTGTTGAAGCTGGAAGAGCTGCATATTTGTCAAAAATGGCAGAGGAAAAAGAATATGCAAGTGCTTCTTCGCCGCTTACAGGTTTCTTACACGATTAGTATTTAGAGGGGGACATATGTCATATTATGAAATAGTAGATAAATTTAGCAACTTTGATTTTGAGGGATACTTTGATAAAGTAACCGATGCAGATGTCATCAGGAGCATAGAAAAAGATCAGTTGAACCACTTTGATTTCTTAAACCTCCTGTCGGACAATGCCAAAAAGTACTTGGAGCCAATTGCAAGAAAGGCCAATGCACTTACAAGGCAGCACTTCGGTAGGACTTTGGCGCTGTACATACCGATATATGTATCGAACTACTGCACCAACAAATGTGTATACTGTGGTTTTAATAAAGAGAACAGCATAAAAAGGAAACATCTTAATTTGGAGGAAATAGAAAAAGAGGCAGTTGAGATAGCTAAAACCGGGATAAAACATATACTTCTTTTAACAGGTGAAGCAAAAGGTCTGGTTACAATGGACTATATCGAGGACGCCGTAAAAATACTGAAAAAGCATTTTGCCTCTGTAGCAATAGAGATATTTCCTATGGACACCGAAGAGTACAGTTCTTTAAAAGAGATTGGTGTGGACGGCCTTACGGTGTATCAGGAGACCTATGATA
Organism: uncultured Ilyobacter sp.; assembly: GCA_963668015.2. Lineage (GTDB taxonomy): Bacteria > Fusobacteriota > Fusobacteriia > Fusobacteriales > Fusobacteriaceae > Ilyobacter_A. The sequence goes on from CAXXCR010000011.1 coordinate 22,142, forward strand.
AAGATGTGTACGATGAAGTACACTTGGCAGGTCAAAAGAAAGATTATATGTACAGGCTTAATACCCCTGAAAGAGGGGCTAAGGCCGGACTTCGTACTGTAAATATGGGAACCCTTTTCGGACTGAGCGAGATAAAAAGAGAGGCCTTTTTCAGCGGGATGCACGCAAAGTATCTGATGGACAAGTACCTTGGGACTGAGTTTTCCCTGTCGCTTCCAAGGATAAACAACGCAGAGGGCGGATTTCAGGCAAAATACCAGCTGGATGATGTTACCTTTGTTCAGTTTATGCTTGCCTACAGACTGTTTATGCCTAAGGTAGGTATAAATGTATCCACGAGGGAGACGGCTGAGTTCAGGGACCACCTTTTAAAATTAGGGGTTACAAAATTCTCTGCAGGGTCTAAAACAAGTGTAGGAGGGTACCAGAAAGAAGACGAATCCACAGAACAGTTTGAGATATCAGACAGCCGTAGTGTGGAAGAGATCGTAAACATGATAAAGTCGAAAAACTATCAAGTTGTATACAAAGACTGGGAGATGATAGTATGAGAATAGGGATAGCAGGTGCAGGCGGATTAGGGTCCAATGTTGCTGTAAACCTGGTAAGATCCGGAGTTAAAAAGTTAAAAATAGTTGATTTTGATGTTGTCGATGAATCGAACTTGAACAGGCAGTTTTATTTCAAGGATCAAGTGGGGCAGGTAAAGGTGGAAGCGCTTCGTGAAAACCTTTTAAGAATTGAACCCGACCTGGATATAGAAGTTATAAATGAAAAACTGGACAGGGGCAATATGAAGGATACATTTCATGACTGCGAAATCGTAGTAGAGGCCTTCGACAAGAAGCACTACAAAGCCATACTCATAGAGGAGTGTATGTTTCACAAAAAACTCATAGTGGCAGGATCGGGGATAGCACACTACGACTTAGAAGATATTGAAACAAAAAAAATAGGTAATAGAGTATACGTAGTGGGCGACTTCACTACTGATATAGAAAAGTACAGGACATATTCCGCTAAGGTGGGAATAGTGGCTGCAATGATGGCAAATATAGTTCTCGAAAAAGGGGGATTTTATGACGGGGATGCATAGGATTTTGGATGCAAATGTAAATAGAGCAGCAGAGGGTATAAGGGTATTAGAAGATGTCCTGAGGTTCTATTTTGAAGATGAAGCAATGACAACTGAATTTAGAAAAATGCGTCACAAGTTGAGAAAATCTCTTCTGGAAATGGACGACAGTTTTATAAACTGCAGGGATTCACAGCATGATATAGGCAGGGAGATAAGCAAAGCCAGTACCCTCGACAAAAAGACCAGCTTAAAGCAGTTGGTAAATGCCAATTTTAAGAGAGTGACAGAGGCTATCAGAGTCTTGGAGGAGACCCTTAAAATAGTTGGACATTATTCAATCTCAAAAGATATGGAGGGCCTTAGATACCAGGCTTATTATCTTGAGAAAGAGTATGCGAAAAAGTTTAAAAAAGATATTCCGTTGGGGCTTTACGGGATAACAGGGGAAAAGTTTGCAAACGGAAAATCAAACCTTCAGTGTGTACAAGAGATGATAGACGCAGGGATCAAAATTATACAGTACAGAGAAAAGGAAAAAATGTATCGTCATAAGATAGAGGAAGCGAAGCAGATAGCCAAGCTGTGTCATGAAAATGGTGTTCTTTTCATAGTAAACGACCACATAGACCTGGCGGTTTTAGTGGATGCCGACGGGGTACACGTAGGTCAAGACGACATGAAGATATCTGATGTCAGAGCTATAATCGGTGAAGAGAAGATTGTAGGGGTATCTACCCATAGTCCCGAGCAGGCAAAAAAAGCCCAAGAAGATGGAGCTGACTACATAGGAGTTGGACCTATATTTAAAACTACAACTAAGGACACAGCACCGGTTGGACTTGGGTACCTGGAGTTTGCTGTGGAAAATGTAGATATACCGTTTATAGCCATAGGCGGAATAAAAGAACACAATATTGAAGAAGTGTTAAAAAGAGGCGCTAAGAGACTGTGCCTTGTGAGTGAAGTGGTGGGAGCAGAAAATATAAAAGAGCTTGTTGATAGAATAAATTCAAAATTATAAATCGGAGGTAAAATAATGACATATACAACTCAAATGGATGCGGCTAAAAAGGGTGTACTTACGAAAGAGATGGAAGACGTATTAAGAGACGAGCAGATAAGCAAAGAAGAACTTATGGAAAAAATGGCAAGTGGAAAAATAGTTATTCCTGCAAATAAAAATCATAAAAACCTTAGAGGTATAGCTGTAGGAGAGGGGACGAAGACAAAGGTTAACGTAAACCTGGGTGTATCTGAGGATAAGTGCGACCCTAATGCAGAGCTTGAGAAGGCTAAAATGGCTATAAAATATAAATCGGATGCTATAATGGATCTAAGTACTTTTGGAGACACAGCTAAACATAGAAGAAGACTGGTTGAAGAGATCCCGGTAATGATAGGGACAGTTCCAATGTACGATGCAGTGGCAAAGTACGGAAAAAACATAAAAGATATGACGGAAGAGGATCTTTTCCAAGTTGTTGAAGAACATGCGAAAGACGGTATAGACTTCCTTACAATACACGCAGGATTCAACAGGGTAGCTGCTGAAAGAGTTGACAACAACCCTAGACTTACTAGTATAGTAAGCAGAGGAGGATCTATCCTTTATGAGTGGATGAAGCTAAATGATAAAGAAAATCCTTTTTATGAGCACTATGACAGACTTCTTGATATCTGTGAAGAATATGATGTTACATTGAGCCTTGGTGACGGTCTTAGACCTGGAAGTATAAAAGATTCGACAGATGCACCTCAAATACAAGAACTTATAATTCTTGGAGAGCTTACAAAGCGTGCATGGGAAAGAAATGTACAAGTTATGATAGAGGGGCCTGGACATGTACCTTTAAATGAAATCGTAACAAATATGCAAATTCAAAAGAAGCTTTGCCACGGAGCACCATTCTATATCCTAGGACCTATCGTAACAGATATCGCACCTGGATATGACCATATTACATCAGCTATCGGTGGGACTTTAGCGGCTGCAAATGGCGCTGATTTCCTATGCTATGTAACACCAGCAGAACACCTTAGACTTCCAGATTTAGATGATATGAAGGAAGGACTTATGGCTTCTAGAATAGCGGCGCACGCAGCAGATATAGCCAAAGGAGTAAAAGGAGCAATAGAGTGGGATCACAAAATGAGTGAGGCCAGAGGAAAGCTTGATTGGAAAACAATGTTTGATCTATCAATTGACCCAGAAAAAGCCAGAGAATACAGGGCCTCTTCTATGCCTCTAGACGGAGAAGTGTGCACAATGTGTGGAGACTTATGCCCTATTAAAAGAACAAAAAAGGACGCATAGACTGCACAGAGCTGGGGGGAGATACGAGTGTATTTTCTCCCTTTTCATTTTGTAATAATTTAAAATATAAAATATTGTTGGGGGGCTTGGTGCTTGTTTTGACAGTATATATCTCAGCTTAGTAGGTTCTCATAAGTTCTTAGTGGGGACGGTTTCTGCACAGGATGTTTTGTACTTGTCCTGTTGAGAGAATGGAGTATCAAATTAACGGGGAATAAGATTAAATTAAGATTAAGCAGCAGTAAAAAAATAAAAATTTATTGACATTAAGTAAAGTTTTTTATAAAATTTCTACAACACAAAGGAATAGATAAACTTATCAAGAGTGGTGGAGGGACTGGCCCTGTGAAGCCCGACAACCGGTACCACGGTATACGGTGTCAAATCCTGCGAAGCTGATGGTTTCGAAAGATAAGAGAAAAAGCTTACGAGTAAAGTCTAAACTCGGCTGTTTTTCTTATGAAAAACAGCCTTTTTTATTAATCTATTCAAAATTGATATAAATTATAGTTTAAGGAGGAATTTTAATGCTTATAAGTGATATTTTTAAGAATAAAAAGCAGGTTATATCATTTGAGGTGTTCCCGCCAAAGAAGACTTCTCCAATTGATACAATCTACAAAACTATAGAGGGCCTTTCAGATCTTCCAGCAGATTATATAAGTGTTACTTATGGTGCCGGAGGTAGTGGTGGAAACAAAACTTTAGAAGTTGCAAGTCTTCTAAAAAACAAGTATAATATAGAACCACTGGTACACCTTACAGGGATAAACTTCGACTCACAAGAGTTAGACCAGTTTATAGAAGAGATCAAAAGCAGAGATCTAGAAAATATTTTAGCACTTCGCGGTGACTTGCCTGAGGGTCTTAGTTTGGAAGAAGCAAAAAATAGAGAATTCCCTACAGGTGTGGACTTGGTGAAGTATTTAAAAAATAAAGATTCATTTTCAGTAGGAGCGGCTTGTTATCCTGAGGGTCACTTAGAATCTAAGTATACAAGGGACGACCTTATTTATATGAAAGAAAAATACGACAACGGTGTAGACTTTTTCATAAGCCAGCTTTTCTTTGAAAATGAAAACTTTTTTGAGTTCGAGAGAGAAGCCAGAAAACTTGGTATCGACGCACCTATACAGGCTGGTATTATGCCGGTTATAAATAAAAATCAGATACAAAGAGTGCTGTCAATGTGCGGAGCATACTTTCCTAGGAAGTTTATAAAAATCATAAACAGATATGAGGATAATCCGGAGGCTCTTCAAGAAGCCGGGATAGCTTATGCCACTGAACAGATTATAGACCTGCTTTCGTCGGGTGTAGACGGGATACACTTGTATACAATGAACCGTCCTGAAGTTGCAAGAAAGATCATGGATAATATTAAAAACATTGTTAAAACTTTAGGGTAGATATATTTTAGGAGGAAACATGAAGAAAGTAGAGAGTTTTGAACTTGACCATAGAATAGTAAAGGCGCCTTATATAAGGAAAGCTTCTGTGTTAAACGGAAAAAACGGAGATGTAGTAACAAAATTTGACTTGCGTTTCTTACAGCCAAATAAAGGAGAGATGCCTACAGCCAGCATGCATGCACTGGAGCATCTACTTGCAACATACCTTAGAGAAGAGTATGAGGATATTATAGATTTATCCCCAATGGGATGCCGTACAGGATTCTACCTTATAGTTTGGGGAGAACCTGAAGCAGGAGAGATAAAAGAAGTGCTTGAAAACAGCCTTAAAAAGGTTTTAGAAGCTGAGGAAGTGCCTGCTTCAAATGAGATCCAGTGCGGAAACTATAGGGATCTATCTCTTTTCGGGGCAAAAGAATACGCAAAGATGGTACTAGAGACTGGATTTAGCGAAAATATATATGGAGAGTGAGGAGAGGACCTTGGAGATAGATAAAAATGAGGTCTTACGTTATCTTGGTTACAAAAACCAGGAAATAGATGAGAAGCTGGATGAGCTTATTAATACTTGCCTGAAAGAGGTTAAGGATTTATCACAGCCAAAATATGTGTATAAAATTTTCGACTTGAAAAAAGAGGACGAAGTGCTTGCATTAGAAGGTACCAACTTGACTCTTCAGGGAAATGATATAAAAGAGCATCTGAAGCATTCCAAAAGGTGTGCTATGCTTGCAGTTACATTAGGTGTGCAGATCGAGAAAAAAATACAGTATTACAATAGGATAGACCTTACCAAGGCTCTTATACTAGATAGCTGTGCAACTGCCTATGTGGAGGTGCTAGCAGACTCTGTTGAAGAGGAGATAAAGGCACAGGCTGTGTCGGAGGGGTACGGAATAACTTTTCGTTTCAGCCCTGGGTACGGCGACCTTCCTATAGAGATGCAGGGGGATTTTTTAAAGCTCTTAGACGCAGGTAAGAGGATAGGGCTTGTTGCAACTGAAACGAGCATACTGACTCCTAGAAAATCGGTGACAGCTATAATAGGCTTTCAAGAGAGCGGGATAGAATCCGAATCTAGAAGCTGCGAAATATGTAATAAATATAATGAGTGTGATTTTAGAAAAGGTGGTGGAGTTTGTGGAGCTTAGAGAGAAACTTCAAAAAGGATTTCTGTTTTTTGATGGGGCGATGGGAACCTATCTTCAGGAAGAGGGTCTAAAACTAGGTGAACTTCCAGAAGCTTATAATATAGAGAAACCGGAGATAATAGCCGGAATACATAAAAAATTTATAGATGCAGGCTCTGATATAATAACTACTAATACATTTGGAGCCAACGGGCTGAAACTGGAAGAAAGCGAGTACAGTGTAGAGGAACTAATAGAATCAGCTGTGAAAATTGCCAGAAATGCTGCAGGCTCTGAAAAATATGTAGCCCTTGATATAGGACCTATAGGGAAGCTTATGGAACCAACTGGAACTCTTAGCTTTGAAAAAGCCTATGAATTGTTTAAACAGCAGGTAATAGCTGGAGAAAAAGCAGGCTGCGACCTTTTTCTTATAGAGACGATTTCCGATATATATGAAGCTAAGGCCGCAATACTTGCTATAAAGGAAAACAGTGAACTTCCGGTGTTTTGTACAGTTAGTTTTCAGGAAGACGGGAGAACTCTTATGGGGACGGATCCGCTGACAATGGTGACGGTTTTAGAGGGTCTTGGTATCGACACACTTGGAGTAAACTGCTCACTTGGACCAAAGGAACTACTTCCAATAGTTGAAGAGATACTTAAATACGCATCTATACCTGTTATGGTTCAGCCAAATGCAGGTCTTCCTAAAATGAGAGACGGAAAAACAGTTTTTGACATAGATTCTGATACGTTTGCTGACTATATGGAAAAAATGGCACAAGCTGGAGTTAGAGTACTCGGCGGATGCTGTGGAACAAAAGATGAATTTATAAGAAAAACAGTGGAGAGGTTATCTAAGCTTGAAGCAAAAGAACTTGTCAAAAAAGATACCACAGTGATCTCTTCTTCTGTTCAAAGTGTGGTATTTGACGAGGTTAGAGTAATAGGTGAGAGAATAAATCCAACAGGTAAGAAAAAATTTAAAGAAGCCTTGAAAAACCACGATATAGATTATATACTTGGGCAGGCAATCGAGCAAAATGAGGGAGGGGCTGACTTACTTGATGTAAATGTGGGTCTACCTGAAATAGATGAGACTGCTGTAATGGTTGAAGTTATAAAAGAACTGCAGACAATACTGCCGCTTCCACTTCAAATCGACAGTTCGTCTCCTGAAGTTATAGAAGCTGGGGCAAGAATATACAACGGGAAACCCCTTATAAACTCAATAAACGGAAAACTTGAAGTTATGGAAGATATACTTCCTATAGTAAAAAAATATGGAGCCTGTGTAATAGGTCTGACTTTAGATGAAAACGGAATACCATCCAAGGCCGAAGAAAGATTTGAAATAGCCAAGAAGATAGTGGATAAGGCTGCGGAATACGGTATAGATAAAAAGGATATTTTTATAGATTGTCTGGTGCTTACTGCATCGGCGCAGCAGGCTGAAGTAATGGAAACTCTTAAGGCTCTTAGAATGGTAAAAGAGAAACTTGGAGTAAAAACAGCTTTGGGAGTTAGCAATGTTTCTTTCGGGCTTCCAAACAGACCTATCCTGAATAGGACTTTCCTTGCAATGGCTATGCAGGCTGGACTGGATGCTCCTATAATGAATCCGAACACAGAAGAGATGATGCAGACGGTATTTGCATATAAAGTGTTGGCAAATCAAGATGTGGATTCGGAAAAATATATCGCCAGGTATGGTAATCAGATAAAAGCCGATACAGGTGCTAAAAGTGTTTCTGCAGAGGCGGAAAAAGACCTTAAGGAAATAGTAATAAAAGGGTTGAAAGAGGAAGCAAAAGCCAAAACAAAGGAACTGATAAAAGTAGAAACTGGATTAGATATTGTTAAAAACTATCTTATACCGGCTCTAGACATTGTTGGAAAGAGGTTTGAAAAAGGGGAGATATTTCTTCCACAGCTTATACAATCAGCGGAAACTGTAAAAAAAGCCTTTGAAGTAATAAAGGAGAAACTGGAAGCTGATGGGGAAGAGAAGATCTCAAAAGGTAAGGTTATACTTGCAACGGTAAAAGGAGATATACACGATATAGGTAAAAATATAGTAAAAGTGGTACTTGAAAACTATGGTTTTGATATAATTGACCTGGGAAAAGATGTTCCTATTGAAAAAGTTGTGGAAACTGCAAAAAAAGAGGGGGTACAACTTGTCGGACTGAGTGCGCTTATGACTACGACGGTTATAAGCATGAAAGATACCATAGAAGCACTTAAAAAAGAGGGGGTTCCTTGCAAGGTTTTTGTAGGTGGAGCAGTATTGAATCAGGAGTATGCGGACATGATAGGAGCTGACTATTACGCAAAGGATGCTCAGGAATCTGTGAAAATCGCACAGGAATTTTTTAAAACAGATGTATAGAAAGTTAGTTTTAAGCTGCTGGCAAATATGCCAGCAGCTGTTTTTATTTTTTGTTCTAATAAAAAAATATATTAGGAAAACTTGTATGAACTTTGTTGGAATACATAAAAATATACGGTAGAATTAATAGTATTCGATAATTTTAAATTATAGTGAAAATAATTAAAAAAAATTTAAACTTTGAAAGGATATTACCTGTAATCTGGGTATAGATAAAAGAGTAAATGATAAGGGGGGATTTTGTGTTGGAAGAATTGAAAAATCAGATAGTAGCCCAGGGTTATGAAGTGGTTGATGAAACCCCCTCTAAGGGACAGGTGGTTTTAAGGGAAAGCCAAGAAGGGGTTATCACCGCAGAGGCTTTAAGCTTGGAAATAGAGACTCTCAGGGCTATTTTTATGCTGTTGGGGTATACTAGTATGCCGAGGAAGAAAAAGAATGATTTGGTGCAATTAATATTGAAAAGTATGGCAGAGTGAAGCTCTGCTTTTATTATATACCAGGAAATCATATAATAAAATTTTATATGAATTATAGTGGCTTAAGATTTGAAAGAGGCTATATAATTTTTTTCTCTTTGCAGATTAAGTTTAAAAAAAGGCAGTAAATATTTTAATATAAAACTTAGTAAAATATTGTATTTGATTTAAAAAAACATTGTAGCATAGTTACTCAATAATAGGGGTGTGAAAAATGCTTTTGATAATTGATAATCAAAGTAGCTATATTAAGTATTTTAAGAGAAATTTTCTTTCAGAGCAAAAATTTAGTTATATGTTTTTTGATCATAATCAGCCTATAAAATTACCTCCAAAAGCAAAAGTAAACGGTATTATTCTATCTGGAGGGAAAGGTAATCCTTATGAACCTTTAAATCTCACTACAGATTTTGTCGCTTTAATGAATTTCAATGTACCAGTACTTGGAATTTGTTTGGGTCATGAGATTATTGCAGTTTCTCATATGGGTAGGATAAAGCGACTATCAAGTATACAGAATAAGAAAGTAAAAATAACAATAACAAAATTGGACGATCCAATATTTAAAGGTCTAAACAAGAGCGAGGTTTACTTTAAAAGAAAGCATTATTATTGTGTATCTAAACTTCCGCCGGAGTTTTTAGTCTTAGGAAAATCAGAAATTTGTGATGACGAGATAATAAAACATAAGGATAAACCAATTTATGGATTTCAATCTCACCCAGAGGTTTCTGGCGAAGATGGATTGTTGATAATGAAAAATTTTCTAAGAATATGCAATATTAAATTGGAGGAGATTTAAATGAGAGTAGCAATTATTTATAATAAAGACCTGAGTAAGATTATAAATGTATTTGGAATGCAAAATAAGGAGATTTACAATCCTAGAACAGTAAAAAGAGTAGCAGTTGCACTTGAAAAAGGTGGGCACAATGTTGAGATAATAGACGGGAATATGGATGTAGTTGAAAATATAAGGAATTTTCTTCCCAAAGTACAGGACGGGGAAAAATTTGGGATTGCTTTTAATATGGCATATGGGATTCAAGGTGAAAGCAGATATACTCATATACCGGCAATGCTTGAAATGCTTGGAATTCCATATGTGGGGTCCTCTCCTTCAGGACATGCTCTGGCTCTTGATAAAGTTATAACTAAAATAATTCTACAAAGAAATAATATTCCTACGCCTGATTTCTGGGTTTTCTCTTCGAAGGATGAGAATATGGATGACGTGGAGTTTCCAGTAATTGTAAAACCAAAAATGGAGAGTGTGTCTTTTGGATTAAGAGTTGTAGACAATATCCCAGATTTAAAAGAGGCAGTTGATTTTATAGTAAATGAGTTTAACCAACAGGCTCTTGTTGAAAAATTTATAAGAGGGAGAGAATTTGCAGTGGGATTACTTGGTAATGATCCTGTAGAGCCTTTTTCGGTTCTGGAAATAGACCTTGAAGGGGATCCAGATGCTATACAGACAGTAGAAGATAAGAAGCATAAACCTAAGCGGAAAATATGCCCCGCAGATATTTCGCCGGGATTAGCAGAAGAGATGCAGGAACTAAGTATTAAGGTTTTTAAAGTACTGGGTCTAAGGGACTTTTCAAGGGTAGATATTAGATTGAGCGAAGATAACAAAATATATATTTTAGAAGTTAACTCGATGGCAAGTTTAGGTGTCAGTGGCTCATATGTGAGGGCTGCTGAAGTAATGGGGTATGATTTCGACGCTTTAGCAAACAGGATGCTTGAAGTTGCCTCGATGAGATATTTTACAAATGAAGTAATAGCAGAAAAAGAAATGATTAAGAGTAAAAAATTAAGTTTACCGGTAAAAATAAGAAGCTACCTCAGGACAAAGCATGATAGTACCGAAAAATTCCTTCAAGAGATAGTTGATTTAAACACTTATGTGAGAAATATTGAAGGGGTAAATAAGCTTGGAATGATTGTAAGAAAAAGACTTAATGCTTTAGGTTTTCATTCAGAGATTTTCCCTCAAAATGAAATTGGAAACATGTATTATTTTACAAATAGCGATACAGATGAAGTTGACTTTTTGCTAATGGCAAACTTGGATAATGCTGTACGACTTAACAAACAAAAGTATTTTAGAAAGACCGAGCACAAACTGTTTGGTTCAGGAATCTGGGAGCATAAGAGTGGAATTGCGGTTATGTTACTTGCACTTCAGAGTCTCAAATATGTACGACTTTTAAATAAAATTAAGATAGGAATAGTGCTGACAACAGATGACACTTTGCAGAGAAGTTTTTCTAAGGAAATAATAGAAAAGAAATCGGCAAAAGCCGAATATGTTTTTGGGATGCACGGTGCTTATTTGGATGGAGGTATGGTAACGTCAAGATCAGGTTCGGCAATCTATAATTTTGAAATGAACCTTAAAAACTGTAGCGGAGCAATGGATGTTTCCAAAGCGGTGAATGTATTTTCACAAATTGTTTCTGAATGGACGGCTATTTCAAATGAAGAAAAAGGGATATTGATTGCTCCTAAAAATATGAACATGCAGACAAATATTACAGACCCGTATTTTCACGGTGAGTTGCTCCTCAATATGAAGTTTAACGAGAATGAACTTTTTCAAGAAGTAGATCAAAAAATTAGAAAATTTATTCCAAGAACTAAATATAAAAATCTATTTGATTTTCAGCTGGAAGGTGGAGAAAAAAGGCCGGCATTAAAGTACACTGAAAAGACAAAAGAAATAATGGAAAAGACAAAAGCAATAGCTAAGAAACTTGATATAAGAATAGAAAGTGAGCACAGATGGAGTTCGGCGGATATCTGCCTTGTAAGTGAAGAGAAATATATACTTGATGGATTTGGACCAGGCGGAATAAAGGAGTATAATGGGGATGAATATATATTAAAACATAACTTGATTGAAAAATCACTATTGCTTGCATTGTTGCTTAATGAAATAAGTAACAAAATTTAAGGGGGATAACAAAATAGTAAAATATAATATTCCTCCATGCCAAACTGAGAAGATTAAAATATATTGGAAAAGGTGCCTAACATTGGCACCTTTTTTATTTTTTTGAAATGTATAGTTAATTGTAAGAAAAAAGACTTATAGATATTCCCTTTGGCAATCTAAGTGTATCAAATCTTAAAAAGGAGTATCCATAAGTCATAGAGATTTTATTATTTTCGAAAAAACATATTTGATTATTTAAAAAGGAACAGCCTATAAATAAAGTCAATCTATCCAATAATCAATAAAACGACATATGGGACAGCATTAAAAAACAGAAACAATATTTTGAACAAGCCTAAAAACGAGTAGAGGGCTATATCAAATGTTTCCCTGGAAATAGGAAACCACTTGTTCTGTGTACGGTAAACAAGTTCTGGGGTGAGCATAAACATTATAGTCCAAAAAATTAAAAGGACTCCGTTTATTATTGTACACCACATAAAAAATGTTGTAAGTGTCTGAATATTCATGAAATACCTCCTTTAAACTTATATAAACCCTCGATATTTAATCTATAAAAATCAACTGTTTAATTTTACCAACTTTTCTTTTAGTTCCTTTAAACTCTTTAAAAAAGTGTGTTGTTGATAATAATGGAATGTTACAAGGTTTTTTCAATTGATTTCACAAAAACGAATAGGCCATAAATTAGAGATAATTATCTAATTAATATAAGCTCTTTATTTGAATATATTCCATAAAAGGATTATAATAATCACATTATAAAATAATGGAGGACTTACATGAAAATTAAATTATCAAAAGCGGAAAAACAAAAACTTATTAATGAAATTCAAACCTTTTTTCAGGAGGAAAGAGGGGAGGAGATCGGTATTATTGCTGCAGAAATTGTTTTGGATTTCATGATGGAAAATATAGGGAAATATGCATATAACAAGGCTTTAGAAGATGCAAAGGGGTGGTTTGAACAGAGGCTAGAAGACTTGTCTATTGACTACTCTTTGCTCTATAAATAGAGCGATCTCCTACTTATGCCGGGATTGTTTTTAAAGGGTTAAAACAAAAATAATTTTGTCAGCTTCGATGAAGCCTGGGGATGGTCTGGAAATGCAGAATAGAAGACGGGGATTATACCCCCGTCTTTTTATTTGACTATAATCAATCCTCCCATTTTTGAGTGTCCGCTTCCACAGTAAACGTTACATCTAAACGGGAAGACTCCCTTTGAATATGTAGTAAATTCGGCCACAGCTTCTACACCAGGTTCTACCTTTATATCGATGCCAAGGCCCTCTGCAAATATACCATGAGCAACATCTCTGGTATTCAAAATTATTTTAACTTTTTCCCCGTTTTTTACAGCTATATTGTCAGGAGAAAATCCAAATTTGTAGGCTTCTACTCTAACTACCCTCACCCCATCTACGAGCTCTCCGCTGAGTTCGTAGGAAGTGATATCGGGTGTATTATCACAGGGCTCTGCGTGAGAGCATCCATATAATAGCCCGACTATTAAGACCAATACAGCCAGAAATTTTAGACCCATAAAGTTCACCTCCGTTTTTAAACCTATAAGTAGTTTACGACATCATTTGTATTCGAGTCGAAATAAAAAAAGTAGGTATCCCTACTTTTTCAACAGTTTTATTTTTTTCATTATTTCATATGCCAGTTCACTCTTGCTCATTTCGGGCACTTTTTCAAGAGACTTATTTTTGTAGATAAAAGTGACCTCGTTGGAGCTGCTTTCAAAATACTTCACGCTGTTGGCTACTATCATATCCAGATTTTTTCTTTCCAGCTTACCTGTGGCGTTTTCTATTAAATTTTCACTTTCAGCTGCAAATCCAACAAGAAACTGATATTTTTTATGTTCCCCCATATCCAAGAGTATATCAGGGTTTCTGGCCAGTTCCAGAACAAGTTCTCCGGATTTTTTCTTTATTTTTTGCTCAGAATACTCTTTTATCTTATAGTCTGCCACTGCTGCGCAGGCTATGGCTATATCCTGATGGTCAAATCTCTCCATAACTGCAGAATGCATCTCGTCGGCGCTTTTTACATTTATGACATTTACATCCTTTGGAGGAGTAAGGTTTGTTGGACCTGAAACTAAAGTAACGTCGGCTCCCAGCTTTGCTGCAGCTTCTGCAAGGGCGTATCCCATTGTGCCTGTAGATCTGTTAGAAAGGTATCTCACTGGATCTATAGCCTCTTCGGTTCTTCCGGCAGTTATCAGGATTTTTTCTCCGGAAAGGATTTTTTCGGAGTTTAATGCTTCATCCACTATGTTTACTATATCAGCCTCGTCTTTCAGCCTCCCTTTTGCATTGACGTTACATGCCAAAAACCCCTCGTCAGCCTCTATAAAATTGTACCCATATTTTTTAAGTTTATCCACATTTTCCAATAATATAGGATTTTCGTACATATTTACATTCATTGCAAGTGCAAAGTATACTGGAGCTTTTGTGGCAGATATAACAGTTGAAAGCATATCGTCGGCTATTCCGTTTGCAACTTTTCCTACTATATTATAAGTTGCAGGAGCAATGAGTACAAGATCAGCTTTTTCTGCTAGTGAGATGTGCTCTACATCTATGTGTGGCTTTTTTTCCCACATGTCAACCACTACTTTATTTTTTGACAGAGTTTCCAAAGCCAGTGGTGTGATTATTTCAGTGGCATTTTTTGTCATTATGACGTTAACATTATACCCGCGTTTCTTCAGCATAGAGACGATATTTGCCGATTTGTATGCTGCGATTCCACCTGTAACACCTAAAAGTATATTCTTTTCCATGATTTTCACCTCTGTATAAAAATTAAATACAATTTAACAAAAAAATAAAAATAACAAAAAAATTATGTCAGAGTAAAATACTAATAAAACTTGAGTTTATTGACCTAAATTAAAAAAAGTATACTATTAAATCGGTTTTTTTGCAAATTTTCCTTGAAAACTTTGTTAAATGAGTGTATAATCACCCTGTTTTAGTAGTATTTAGATACTTACTTAAAACAATTTTAAGTTATCCATTGAAAAAATCTGCAAAAATATCGAATAAAATGTTCATTTTTGACTTGAAATAATGGCTAATTATTTGTATAATGCAGCTATGGATAAAAAGGCATATAATTTAAATGAACAAATGAATTTAAAGTTGTTCCTGACCTTAAACAGATGCTCGTTGTCGGTTAATCAAAAGAGTTCTTCTATAATAAGGAAGCAGGGATTGACTGAGGCACAATTTTCAGTGCTGGAGCTTTTGTACCATAAGGGTGATTTCAGGATAAAAGAGATAATAGAGAAGACATTTTCAAGCGGCGGCACTATGACTGTCATAATAGATAACCTCGAGAAAGAACAATTCATAAAGAGGAAAAGGGATTCGCGGGACAGAAGGGCGATACTGATAGAGATAACCGAAAAGGGTAGAAGGGCGATAGAGAAAATTTTTGATAAGCATGTAGATAACCTTGAGAAAATATTTTCAGTCCTTTCTTCAACGGAAAAAGACAGTATGATACACCTTTTGAAAAAGTTGGGTAAATCCTAAATATAATTTCAAAGAAAATTTTTTTAGACCATATGGTACTAATTGATATATAACTAATTAGTTCTATATGTTGATGGAGGTTCAATGAAGATAGGTTTTATAGGTGCCGGCAAGGTTGGTGTATCTCTGGGAAAATACTTTGTGGAAGGCGGATTGCAGGTAAGTGGATATTACAGCAGGAGCAGGAGTTCCAGCGAAACTGCGTCTGACTTTGTAGGCGTACCGTCAATGGGGATGGAAGAGCTTGTAGAGTGCAGCGACATTATATTCATAACGGTGAATGATGATCATCTGATAAATGTAAGAGAAGAGGTTTCCAAGCTTGGAGTTGCAGGGAAGATATTAGTTCATGCCAGCGGCTCGGTATCAAGTGAGGTTATTCAGGTTTCTGGAGTGTACAGTTACTCAATGCATCCAATGTACCCGTTTTCCGACAAGTTTACCGCGTATAAAAACCTTGGAAGCGCTGTATTTTCTATAGAAGGGCATGAGGCGAAAATAGAAGATGTGAAAGCGATCCTAGAAGGACTTGGAAATAAAGTGTTTAAACTATCCAAAGACAAAAAAGCCCTTTATCACCTGTCAAATGTTATGGTATCTAACCTGGTACTGGCATTGCTACATAAAGGGATAGGATATTTGAAGCTTTGCGGTGTGGACGAAGAGACAGCAAAAGAAGCTCTACTGCCGCTAATAAACTCTAACATAGATAATATAAGCAATAAAAGTTTTGAAGACTCTCTTACTGGTCCGGTTGAGAGAGGAGATATAAGTACAGTAGAAAAGCATCTAAAGGTAATACCTGACTTAGATGCCTCACTTTACAATAATCTTTCCAAGGAACTCCTAGAGATAGCCAAAAGAAAGAATTTAGAAAAACAGTATGATGAACTGGGAGAATATTTAAGGAGGCAACAATGAAGACCACTGTTACAGATTTTTTTAAGGCAAAACAAAATGGTGAGAAGCTAACAGTTTTAACAGCGTATGATTACTCTATGGCAAAATTAATAGACGACAGTAGTATAGACGCAATTCTAGTGGGGGACTCCCTAGGAATGGTTTGTCTTGGGTATGAAAACACCCTTTCAGTTACAATGGAGGATATGATACACCATACAAAAGCAGTTGTAAGGGGAGCAAAGAACACACTGGTTGTAGTGGATATGCCGTTTATGTCATATCAGGTAAGTGTGGAAAATGCTGTTATAAACGCCGGAAGACTTATAAAAGAAACCGGGGCGACAGCTGTAAAGGTAGAAGGCGGAACTGATATGGTTGATACTGTCAAAGCTATGGTGAGGGCGCAAATACCTGTTATGGGGCACCTAGGACTTACGCCTCAGTCTGTAAATGTAATGGGGGGATTCAAGGTACAGGGAAAAACCGAAGAAGCTGCGAAAAAGCTTATAGAGGATGCTAAGAAACTGGAAGAAGCAGGAGTTTTCTCAATAGTACTTGAGTGCATACCGGCAAAACTTGCAGAAATTATAAGTAAAGAAATAAATGTTCCTACAATTGGGATAGGTTCTGGAAACGGATGCGACGGACAGGTGCTGGTTTACCACGATATGTTGAATATGTTCTCAGGGTTTAAGCCGAAATTTGTAAAAACTTTTGCAGATGTCGGGGATAAAATAAAACATGGGCTGGAAAAATATTCAGAAGAAGTAAAAAGTGGAGAGTTCCCTTCACAGGAGCACACTTTCAAAATAGATGACGAAATTTTAGAAAAATTATATTAAAGGTGGCGTATAGATGGAAGAAATAATAGTTGTAAAAACGGTGTCTGAAATAAGGGATCTAGTAGCACAGTGGAAAAAAGAGGGGCTTAGTGTTGGACTGGTACCTACTATGGGTTACCTACATGAGGGTCACCAGAGCCTGATAAAAAATGCATCGGATCAAAATGACAGGGTCGTAGTCAGTGTATTTGTAAACCCTATACAATTTGATGCAAAAGCGGACCTTAGCACTTACCCGAGAGACCTAGAAATGGACAAAGCCAAATCAAAGGAAGCTGGTGCACATGTTATATTCAATCCTGAAGTGGAGGACATGTACCCTGAAGAGATACTTACCTATGTCAATGTGGAAAAATTGGATAGAAATCTGTGTGGTGCTACACGTGAGGGACACTTTCAAGGTGTATGTACAGTAGTGAGCAAATTGTTCAACATAGTAAAGGCTGACAAAGCATACTTCGGTAAAAAGGATGCTCAGCAGCTAGCTATAATACAAAAGATGGTAAAAGATCTGAACGTTGACATAGAGGTAGTGCCTTGCGAAATCATCAGAGAAGAGGACGGACTCGCTAAAAGTTCCAGAAATATTCACCTGAATGTAGAGGAAAGAAAGGCTGCTTTGATTCTGTCTAAAGCGTTAAAACTTATGGAAGCTGAACTGGAATCCGGTGAAAAAGACGTAAAAAAAATTCTGGACCTTGGATTGAAAAAGATAGGGGAAGAAAAACTTGCGAAAGTTGACTATTTAGAAGTGGTGGATGCCAAGACCCTGCAAAATATTGATAGGGTAGAAGATGATATCCTAATTGCCATGGCTGTGTTTATAGGTAAAACAAGATTAATAGATAATTTAAGTTTTGAAGTTTAAAAATAGAGGGGGAACAAATGATATTAAATATGTTAAAAGGTAAAATACACAGGGCTACTGTTACTCAGGCTGATCTTGATTATGTAGGCAGCATAACAATTGATGAAGATTTGATGAAGGCTTCTGGTATTTTGGAGTATGAACAAGTGCATATTGTAGACATCAACAATGGTGCCAGATTTGAAACATATGTTATAGCTGGAGAGCCTGGAAGCGGTATAATCTGTCTAAATGGGGCTGCTGCTAGAATGGTTCAGAAAAATGATAAAATAATCATAATGGCATACTGCACATTAACCGAGGAAGAATTAAAGACATATAAGCCTACAGTAGTTTTTGTAGATGACGACAATAAGGTTGAAAAAGTTGCTAACTATGAAAAACATGGTAGACTCATATAATTATATAGATTGAGATGATAAAGACTAGGGATTGTTCCTTGGTCTTTATTTTTTTATAAACTCTTTAAAGTTTCTAAATGCTTTATAAGGCGTAAAAGAGGATGTGTGGTGGTTGTATTTAATATATTTAGATGAGAAGTAAAGGAGTGTTGCAAAGATGAGACTTATAATAACCGAAAAAAATATAGGTGACCGGGCTGCAGTACATGTAGCAGAGAGGATACTTTCGTTTAAACCCACAAAGGAAAAACCTTTTGTGTTGGGATTGCCTACTGGTAGCACCCCTCTGGGAATGTACAAAAGGCTTATAAAGTTCTATGAAGATGGGTTGCTTAGCTTTGAAAATGTAGTTACTTTTAATATGGATGAGTATGTGGGTATACCTGAGGATCATCCTGAAAGCTACCATAGTTTTATGTATGAAAACTTTTTTAACTTCATTGATATACCAAAGGAGAATATAAACATCTTGGATGGGAATGCTGGGGACTTGAGTCTGGAATGCAAGAGGTATGAAGAAAAGATTAGCTATTATGGGGGGATAAAACTTTTTGTCGGCGGTGTAGGAGAGGACGGGCACATAGCCTTTAATGAACCTGGATCTTCTCTTAGCTCAAGGACTAGGGATAAGGAGCTGACATATGATACTAGGATTGCAAATTCAAGATTTTTCGGTGGAGACGTGGAAAAGGTGCCTGAATTGGCACTTACTGTTGGTGTAGGTACACTGATGGATTCGGAAGAGGTTCTGATAATGGTAAATGGGTATAAAAAGGCCAGAGCTTTATGGCACGGGGTGGAAGGCGGTATAAACCATCTTTGGACAATTTCAGCCCTGCAGATGCACAACAGGGCTATATTGGTAGCTGACGAAAATGCCACTATGGAATTGAAAGTACAGACATATAAGTATTTTAAGGACATAGAGAAAGGGTGTTTGGAGACTGATAAATTGATAGAAGATCTATATATGAAATATGGTAAAAGGTAGGGATGGCCATGTACGCTTTAATAAATTGTAGAATTTTTGACGGAGAAAAAATATATGCCGACAAGGCCTTAGTCGTTGAGGGAATGCATATTCAAGATGTAATAGACCAGAAAAGATTTTTTCAAGAGAACCCAGGCGTTGAGAAATATGATTTGGGCGGGGAACTCTTGGCTCCTGGTTTTATAGACCTGCAGCTTAACGGGTGTGGTGGAGTGCTGTTTAATGATGATATAAGTGAAAAAACTCTGAAAGTAATGAATGAAACAAATCATAAATTCGGCTGTACCTCATTTTTACCGACGCTTATAACAAGCAGCGATGAAAATATTTTAAATGCCATAAAACTTTTGAAAAACATTGAGGAACCGGAAGATATAGGGGTCTTAGGGCTACACCTGGAAGGTCCGTCTATAAGTGTTGAAAAGAAAGGCATACACAGTGTAGAGCATATTAGAAAATTATCTAAGAAAATAGCTTCTGAAATACAGGACGCAGGAAATAGAATAGTAAAAATAATTACAATGGCTCCTGAAAACAGCGAACCGAATCTTGTAAAAAAATTTTCTGAACAAGGCATCCGGGTATCGATAGGTCATACAAACGCCACATATGAACAGGGGAAACAAGCTGTATCAACTGGATTTAGCATGGCCACGCATCTGTTCAATGCTATGTCCCAGTTTAACTCCAGGGAACCCGGGGTTGTTGGAGCTATATTTGAAAGCGGAGAGGTGCATACAGGCATAATAGTGGACGGAGTGCACAGTCATTATGCATCAGTAAAGATTGCAAAGAGTATACTGGGAGAAAAGTTGTTCTTGGTGACAGATGCGGTGAGTCCGGTTGGAACCGATATGGAATATTTTTTCTTTGAGGGGAAAAAGGTTTATTATCGTGATGGTAAATGTATATCTGCCGATGGAACTCTTGGGGGTTCCGGCTTGACTATGATACAGGGTGTGAAAAATTTGGTGGAAAAAGTGGAAATACCACTTGAAGAAGCTTTGAGGATGGCTTCCCTGTATCCGGCAGCGGCGATAGGGCTTGATGATAAATATGGTAAAATTAAAAAGGAGTATATGGCAGATATTGTGGTATTGGATGATAATTTAAATATAAAACAGGTGTTTGCAAAAGGAAAAAAAGTTTATTGAAGTAAAGTATAGGAGATATGTATTGTAAAGGGAGGGGTAAAAATGGGGATTCTCAATAAAGTTTTCAAGAAAAAAGAAAAGAAATCAGGTGCTGATGGAGATGTAATTGAGATATATTCTCCTATTTTGGGGGAAATAATAGATATAGCTGATATACCGGATGAAGCTTTTGCCAAAAAACTCATTGGCGACGGTGTTGGAATAATTCCTACTGAAGAAGGGAATACTATCTATGCTCCGTGTGATGCTGTTGATATGAGTATATTTGAGACAAACCACGCTGCATCTTTTGAGTTGGAAAACGGTTTAGAGATGGTGGTACATTTTGGAATTGATACAGTTACCTTAAACGGAAGAGGTTTTGAGAGGTTAACTGAAGTTTCGGAAGGGGCTGTAAAAAAAGGTGATAGGCTAATCAAGTATGATCTGGATTATATAGTTCAAAATGCAAAATCACACAAAACTCCTGTAATAATATCTTCTATGGAAATGGTTGAGAGTATAGAGAAGATGACAGGACGCGTCAGACCCGGTGATCTTTTAATGAGGGTGATACTAAAAAAATAGAATGATTTATATTTGAAGCTGGAAAATCCAGCTTCTTTTTTTAGTTTGTAAAAACTCTGGAAAAAATTTAATAAAAAAAATTAATTTTTTTAAAGGAATATTCAAAAGAACTTGTAAATTAAAATAACATCTGTATATAATGTATATGTAAAGCATAAAGTTGAAATTATATGCATTTTAAAATTAGATTTGCAATGGAGTGATTACGATGGAGGAGTTTGTACTTATATTAGAAAAATTAAAGGAGATAAAATTATTTTTGCATCAGGTCGACTTATTGTTTATATTCTGTTTAATAGTAGCTCTAATTTTTAAATACTGTGCCTGGAATAAATGTTATAAAGAAAAAAGAAAAATAAAAAATTTGATGCCGGAAGAAAAATTTTTATTAAAAGAAATTTATTTTAACAGAACTTCGGGTTTATCTATAAATAAAGGGAATGAATTTATAAAAAGCTTGGAAAAAAAGGGAATGGTGTATAGGAGTGCTCATGGGATTTTAGAAGGTATTCAAGAAAATACTCACATTTATAATATCAGGGACTGGGTTAGAAGAACTCTGGAGGAAAATCCAAAACTCATTTGATGTATAGACTTTATTTATTATTGAAACTTACCAAGATAGATTGAGCAAAGAAATAATTAAAAAACTCTGGATGCACCTCTTCCAGAGTTTTTTAATTATATTTGTAAACAAATAAAAAAGTTTCAATTAATCTGAAATGTCTTTTGAACGTGTGCAGATGACACGGTTTCTACCCTTTTCTTTAGCCTTGTAGAGTGCTTCGTCGGCTCTCTCTATTAAACATTTGTTTCCTTTATCTGTTTTGCAGAGATCGGCAACTCCGAGACTAACTGTCACGGCACAGTTTCTTCGTAGTCTTCATCGTTTTTTAAAATTATCACAGCTTTTTCAACGTTGTGACGAACCTCTTCGGCCAATCGATTTGCTTTGTCTAAGTCAGTGTCAGGAGTTATTATGGCAAATTCTTCGCCACCGTAACGTGCAAGGATATGCGTCTTATGAAGAAGTTTTTTGACGATTTTTCCCAGCTTTTTCAAGACAATATCCCCTGCGAAATGGCCATAGCTGTCATTTATATTTTTAAAATGGTCAACATCTAACATCAGAACACATAAATCCATTCCGTATTTGTGGGCTCTTTCTATTTCTCCTGCCAGACTTTGATCAAAATACCTGCGGTTGTATATCCCTATTAAAGGGTCTGTTATATTTTCTTTGTACAAATTTTATATTTTGTTTATATCGTTGGCAGTTTGCAGGGCAAGGGTTCCTACCAAAACAACAAAGATAGAACCAAAGAAAAATATTGCAGGGACCACGATGTCAATGGCACCAGTGTAAATTTTCCAATGGAGAATGACGTAGATTAAATACCCGACAATAAAAAAGGCTATTAAATAGCTTAGAGCCCTCCATTTTATCCTGAGTTTTCCTTGCGGGAGTTGTGCAATCAAATTTTTTATCGGGATTATAGCAGCCAAAAGAAAAATAGCACCGATAAGAACTAAACTGTTTTTCAATAAAAGTATAAAATCGATCATAAAATCCTCCGTTTGATTTTGAATAAATTTTTATGTTGTCATATCCAAAGAAATGCAGATTTAAGAAATAACTTTCATTAAACTTCGATTAGTGATGGTGGAGTGGAAAAATAAAACAGAACCTTTAAAGGTTCTGTTGCAATAAATCAAGCTTTGTTTAATGCTTCTAAAATTGAATCTACTGTAGCATCATTCGCCCATACAACTTCAGATTTAAAAAGTTCAGGTGGAGATGTATACAAACTGTTTAATTTAACAGCTACTAATTTATTGCCACTCGACTCACTTTTGTTTATTTCGTAATTAATCCAGTTTCTCATCCCAATGAATTTTTTGTTTTTGTTTATTGTGTTTGCATTTTTACCGATTATAACCAGTGTGTGTGTGGCTTCTTCGATTTTTTTTATTAAATTTTGTTGAATCGGTTCAATATCCCATTCGTTTACTTTTTTTATTCCCTTATCCTGGAATAGAAATTCAAACTGCTCATTTTTACATAATTCATCTAAAATATATCTATAATTTGCATCATTCTCGAAATCAAAACTAACAAAAACCTTTTTTTTAGTCAAATGAAATCCTCCTAATCATATATAGTATTCGCATACTATTTTATATTAAGTTATAATACTATAATTTTTAAAAATAAGCAACAAAGTTATTTAAAACACAATAGATATTAAGATTTAACTGAAAAAAAATCATTTAAGATTAGAAATAAATTTACATTTTCACAAACAAATATATAGAATTTTATATTTTGGCAAAAAAAGTGCCCTTAAAGGGCCGGATGACTTATTTATTATGGGTATTGCTGTATACAACTTCATAAGGTAGCCCTATGATTTTTCTCTTGTCGCCGTTTTCGTAGGATATTAGAACAATCATCCCTTCTTCCCGTATACTTATATTTTTAATATTATTTTTTCCGACAACGAATTCTTTTGGCTGCGGATAAAAGATAGTAATTTTTTGGATAATCATAATTAATTCCCCCCTCTGCTTCGGGTATCATTAATTATAATATATATATAATATTCGTATATTCCTTTTTTAATATAGTTTTAATAGGGATAAAGTTTAGAATATTTTAAAATAGTCTCAAATAAAAGAGTTGGACCAAATAAAATCGAAACAGGACTATTTAGGGTATATTTAAAAAAGAAGCGATTAAAAAGTATTTAGTAAATGTTTAAATTGACCTGGAGTCTTTTTTATGGTATTTTAAGCCATACAATGATTGAATTCTTCATGAGTGATTTGGAATAAAATTTTTGTTATAGAAGTCGCATATGTTACTGAAAAAGTTAACACTATTTAGTAAAATTAATGCATAAATCAAGAACAATATTAAGTGATGGGGAGGTACAAAAATGAAGATATCTTTTTTCGATACAAAAGGCTATGATGAAAAATATTTCAAAAAATTCAATGAAAAATATGGTTTCGATATAATGTTCTTCGAGTCAAAATTAAATATTGATTCGATCCCACTTACTCAAGAGTCTGATGCAGTTTGCGTATTTGTAAATGATGTTTTAGATTCCGAAGTAATAAAACAACTTTCGGAAAATGGTGTTAAAATAATTGCCCTTAGGTGTGCAGGGTATAACAATGTAGACTTAGATGCAGCAAAAAAATATAATATATCTGTGGTAAGAGTTCCCGCGTATTCACCTTATGCAGTTGCAGAACATACTGTCAGTCTTATAATGACACTGAATAGAAAAATACATAAATCATACTCCAGAACAAGAGAGGGAAACTTTTCGTTAAACGGTTTATTAGGATTTGATATGAATGGCAAAACAGCTGGTATAATTGGTACTGGTAAAATAGCTCTTATCACCATAAAAATTCTAAGAGGCTTTGGAATGAGGGTTTTGGCATATGATCCTTATCCGAATGAAAAGGCTGCAGAGGAACTTGGGTTTGAATATGTAGAGCTAGACACTTTATATAAAAATTCGGATATAATTTCCTTGCATTGTCCGCTTACTGAGAACACTAAATATATAATTAATAAAGAGAGTATAGGAAAAATGAAAGACGGTGTGATGCTCATAAATACCGGTAGAGGGCTTTTGATAGATTCAGTTGCCCTTATAGAGGGGTTGAAAAGCTCTAAAATAGGCTATGCTGGTCTGGACGTATATGAAGAGGAAGCTGAGTATTTTTTTGAAGATTTTTCTGACAGACTTATAGGCGATGATATTTTGGCGAGACTTTTATCATTTAACAATGTATTGGTAACTTCACACCAGGCATTTTTCACTCAAGAAGCTATTGAGGCCATAGCGCAAACTACACTGGAGAATTTAAATCAGTTTTTGAAAGGTGAAGTTTTGGAAAATGGAGTTTCGAAGTAAAAGAGAGTAAAAATCAATGTTTTATTTTTCACAAACTTCTTGACTTTTTATTCTTTGACATTATATAATGTTAAAAAGTAGAAAGAGGAGGGACAAGTTTAAGTGGTGAAGAAACAGATTGAGCTTTTATTTTTCTCAGGATTAATTCTTCTAAGTTTTTTCTTGAGTTTATTTTTCATAATAGAGCCACTGAGTAAAATGTATATTCTTTTTTGCTTAACTCTGTTCTTACTGATATTGTTGGTACTGGAAATTTTTAGTTTGTTAACAGGAAAAAGAATAAGCCAAATACGGGATATAATTTTATGTATATACCTTATATTGATTTGGGCAAAATTTTGGGCTAGATATATAGGTTTTAGCCTTTAAATAAAAAGAGACCCGGAGCATCTCCGGGTCTCTTTTTATTTAAATATATTATTTAGTAGTTTTTAGATTGCAGCATGAAAAATCCTCTTGGGTGGTCGCATACAGGACAGATTTCCGGTGCTTTTTCACCTTCGTGCAGGTGTCCGCAGTTTCTGCATTCCCAAATAACTTTTGCAGATTTTTCAAATACCTTATTTTCTTCTATGTTTTTTAAAAGTTCAAGGTATCTTTTTTCATGCTCTTTTTCGATTCTTCCCACCTCTTGGAAAAGGTAAGCTATACGATCAAAACCTTCTTCTTTTGCATCTTTGGCGAAAGCTTCGTACATATCTGTCCATTCGTAATTTTCTCCGCTGGCAGCATCTTTTAAGTTCTCTGCTGTAGAAGGAACTCCGTCATGCAACAGCTTAAACCAAATTTTAGCATGAGCTTTTTCATTGTTTGCTGTTTCTTCGAAAAAGGCAGATATCTGATTGTATCCCTCTTTTTTAGCTTGTGATGCGTAGTAAGAGTATTTATTTCTTGCTTGTGATTCACCTGCAAATGCAGCTAGAAGATTTTTCTCTGTTTTAGTACCCTTTAAATCCATGTAATATCACTCCTTTTTATAATTAGTTCGATTTTGATATTAGCTCACCTTTTTCATAAAATCAAGAGTTCGATATTCAAATTAATTTTAAAATTAAGGTTTATATATTCTGAATTTTTATTTTTAATCATATAAATTATGATTGGTCAAAGTCTGTCTAGTTAAGAATATCGGTGGAAATACAAAATTACTCTGACAAGAAAAATTCAGGTGTTTTCTTGTCGGATTTATTCACTGTTTCGGCAATGTTTTTAGTGATTTGAAGATTCATTGTTATGGCGCCTTCCGGGCATATTTTCACGCAGGCACAGCATTTTATGCATTTTTCTTTATCTATAAAAATAGGATTGTATTTGTCGATTGCGTCTGTAGGGCATACTTCTACACACTTCATGCAACGGGTGCACTTTTTAGGGTCTGTATAGGGTATCACTCCAGGAAGTATTGGATGTGCAGGTTTTAAAACTGTTCTACCGGGAACCTGTAGTTGTGAACCTGAAAGCTCGCTTTTTAATATAACGTTAATTTTTCTGGAAAACTCTTTGCAATATGTGTAATCATACTCATCAGGTCTGCCCTTTTCGATCTTTATATTACTGGTTGAAAATGAGTGCTCTGCTATAAAGGCCGCCGCTGCAAATGGCTCTATCCCGACTCTTTGACACTCTAACTTTAGTTCGAAAAGTGCAGCTTCAAAATCTCTTCCACCGTATACGGCAACGATAACTGCAGGACACTTGTCAGCCTGTACTTTTCTGAGGTATTCCAGAGCGGTAACTGGAACCCTGCCTGCATAGACAGGAACCCCGATTATTAGGAGTTCTTTACTGAACTTAAGAGGTGCTGTCTGTCTGACAGTTTTTTTTGTTATATCAATAGAGTCTAAATTTTTATGAGAAATTCCACTGGCAATAGCTTGAACTATTTTTTTTGTACCGCCAGTTGGAGAAAAAAATATAAGTTTTATGTTATCCATAAGTAAAATCCGCCTTTCACTTTTAAGCTGAATTAAATTGTTTATAGTTTTATTATACAACAGCAGAAGTCAAAATGCCACACTGTAATTATGATATTGGATAATACTATTAAATGATCAGGCTTGTTGACAAATACTCTATATGGGAATAGAATTGTTTAGTGGTGACATTCAGCAGAAGCATTGGAGGTAGAAATGAGGACATATAGATTTAAAGAGATAGATTCTACAAATAAGTATTTAAGAGAAAAAAGTGACTTGCGTGATTATGATTTGGTAATATCTGAAACCCAAAGTGCCGGCAAAGGAAGAAGAGGGAATAAGTGGAAATCCGACATTGGAGCTGCGCTCTTTAGTTTTGCTTTGAAAAAAGATAGTAATTTAGATTTGAAAGAATACAGGAAACTTCCTTTGGTGGTGGGACTTTCAGTATTGAAAGGGCTTAGCTGTGTAGAAGATCTAAACTTTCAGTTTAAATGGACAAACGACGTATATGCAGGCGGGAAAAAAATAAGCGGGGTGCTGGTAGAATTCAGTAATGATTTTTTTATAATAGGTATAGGGGTCAACGTTAATAATAGAGAGTTTGGAGAACTGTCGCAAAAGGCTACTTCTCTTTTGTTAGAGACCGGAAGAGAGTACAACGTAGAAAAGGTGATCCACGAAATAGTAAGTGAGTTTAAGATACAGTATGCGAAGTTTTTAAAAGGGGAGTGGTTCCTAATCAAGGCGGAGATAAATTCACTGAACTACCTGAAAGGAAAAAATGTGCTCATTCAACTGCCAAACAGGACTGTAGATGGAATAGCTGGGGATATAGTAGAAGATGGGATGTTGGAGGTATACAGTGGAGGAGAAATGCTTAAGTTTGATATAGGAGAGGTCCATATAAAACTTTAAACTTAGACATTTATTTCTCCAAGATATCGATAAATAACTTAAGTTGCTACTTGAAATTATTGCAATAAATTACTGAATTTCTTGTAAGGATATAAAAACTTTTTTGGTCACGAATCGCACTAATTATCACGAATAGAAAGTCAAAAAATTGGTCACAGAGTTGCACGGAGGAAAAGAGTGAGCTTCACAGAGGCTTACTAAAAATCTTTAATTTTCAAGGTTTTGAATCATTCGTGAGATTCGTGTAATTCGTGACAAAGAATAAAACTTTTGACTTAAGGATTTCTCTGTGAAGCTCATGTTCTAAATCTCTGGGAAACTCTGTGTGCAAAAAGATTTTCAGAAATTCAATATTTGTTTTAAACACAGGTAGGAACTTAGATTAAATCTTTAGAAGGGGAATTAGGTCTTGGGCAAGTTGTTGGTGTTTTGAATTTGGATTGTGGTTTTTATTAATGTGGATATAGTAGGATAAAATATACACTTAAAAAGCTAAATTTACTTTAATTTTAATTTCGTGCAGGAATATATGTAAAAAGTATGTATACAATTTTATAAAAATAGTTTACTGGAGGTTTAAATGAAAATAAAAACATACATGTCTGATTTAGAGTGGAGCGAAAGTTTTGTAGGGAAGTATATATACATATACAGGGGAAAGGGTTCTTTAGAGTGGGAGGGGGATTTTTTAATATACACTGACAAAAAACGTAAGTTTGAGATAGAAAAAAATTCCATAAAAAAACTTGAAATTGGAAATTATTCAAGAGCCGCCAAACCTATAAAATTGGATTTTATAGAATTGAAATTTACAGATAATGAATCTAACGAGGAGACCCTGTTTTTTACCCCGATCATCCCGGACAGCAATCCATGGTTTACCCCTGTCTGGCAAACGGATAAATATCTAAAGGAATGTTTTGAACATATAAAAAAATGGAGAAACTCATAGGTTTCTCCAAAATTTATCCAAATTATATTTCAATAATTGCAAGTACGCAGGAATAGTTATGATAATCATAGAATAATTTTTCATATAGACCCCAATGTTTTAAAAAAATAACTGAATGCAATCAAGGTGACAGCAATACTTATACACATTAAGAAAACTCTGGTACATTTAAATATTGAATCATCAGTATTTCCGCGGTATATGAGTGTTGTTAATTTGTGATTTGTAAGAAGATCAAAAACAGGTATAGAGAAAAACAGCAGTGAAGTATTTAGTAAGATATCTTCTATGTTTACATTAGTAAATTTTGCAATCAGTATATCCGCTATAAATGTTATACAAAATACAATACTGATTTTTGTTAAAAACTTTTTCAGAATGAACCCCTTCACGCATCGACCCCCAAATTTTTAAATATATTTATATTTAGTATACAAGTATAACTCACTTTTTTCATTGTGTCAATGTTTTTGTTTTCTTCATTTAAAATTTTTATTTGAGAGGTGTTGATATGAAAAAAACTTTTTTATTATTTTTTGTTTTTAGCTTTGCAGCCTGCTCTCCTCTAATGCTGCCGGTAAAAGTAGTAACTAAAACTGGTGAATTAGCTATAAAAGGAAGTGTAAAAACTGTAGGAGCTGTTGGAAAAGCTATTATTCCAAACGGAGAAACAGGGGAAGAAGTGGAATCAATTTCAGAATAGAAACAATGAATTAGTCTGATTTGCAGAGATTTAAGCTTATTCTAATTAAAATTACCTGTAGATTAAAACATATTATTAAATCTGTATATTCAGAATAGAGTATAATTTAAGTAGAGGGGTTGCTCTCAAAACACAAAAGGAGGCGGTAATATGGATAAACATTCATTTACTAAGATAGAAAAAGAATTTTGGCCTAAATATAGGGATGAAATTAACCATGCTAGAAATACTGTTGAAGTTTCAGGAATATTCTCCATAACAGTTGCTGAATTTTTAAAAGAAGCCCTAAATCAAAAAAATATAGTCGGTGACTACATAGAATTTTTGCCTGACAGCCCTTGCCACTATAAATTTTGTGAAGAATTATTGAGTAATAAAACTTTCAGAGAGACCTTTAATTCCTCTGATTTAGGAAATATAATAGATAGATTTGTCCATACTGCAAACAGTAGATATGTTCATCTAAGTAAGCTTCCTGAAAAAACAAACTCTAAAATTAAGAGGCATTAGATATTAGTCCCTGTATTCAGGGACTTTTTATTTTTTGTATTTTTTAAATTTATATCTTCACTTGTGATTTTGTCAGACTTAAAGTAAAATTATAGTATAAAATTTTTTATGGGAGGGTCTATGAAGTATTTAATAATAGGTAATGGTGTAGCCGGGACAGAAGCGGCTTTAAACATAAGAAAACTGGATGAGAGTGGAGAAATTAAAGTAATAGCACAGTCAGAAAATCATTTTTACTACAGACCTAGACTTATAGAATACCTTTCAGGTGACATTGATTTTAAAATTCTTTTAAAATATGGTGAAGAATTTTATCAGGATAAAGGGATTGATGTAAGACTGGGGTTAAAAATCACAGATATAGACAGTGAGAATAAACTCGTTCGTTGTGAATACGGTGAAGAATTTACTTACGACAAACTTTTGATAGCAACAGGAGCCAGATCATTTATTCCCACGATAAAGGGGATAGTAAAGGCCGGTATATTTAAATTTAGAGGAGTAAGCGACTGTGACGAGATACTTTCTTATTCAGAGGCACACAAAGAGGTAGTAATAATAGGAGCTGGATTGCTTGGTATAGAGGCTGCAAACGCATTGATGAAACAGGGGAAGGACGTAACTATAGTAGAGTATTGTGACAGGCTTTTGCCAAATCAAATGGATAAAGAGGGGGCGGACATACTCAAGGAAAAACTGGAAGAAAAGGGGATTAAATTTATACTGGGGGACTGTGTGGATGAGATACACGGGAGGGCCTTTGTAGACGGGATAACCCTTCGTTCAGGAAAAACCTTGCCATGCAAAGTCGTAGTTTTATCCACAGGAATAAGACCGCGTTTGGAACTGCCAGAAAAAATGGGGCTAAAGGTCAACAGGGGGATAATTGTAGACGACAGAATGCAGACCAGCTTAGAAGATGTGTATGCAGCTGGAGACGTTGCAGAGCACAGCGGGATCTGTTATGGCCTATGGATACCTTCAATGGAACAGGGGAAGATAGCGGGGGCGAATATGGCAGGTACGGAAACGTGTTATAAAGGGAGCTCGGTTGAAACAAGATTAAAGGTGACCGGCATATCGGTTTTTTCCGCAGGTATAATCGATGCTGAGGATTTAAAAGAATATTCTTACAAGGATGAGTCGGTGTACAGGAAATTTTTTGTAAAAGAAGACAGAGTAGTTGGAGGTTTTGTTATAGGGGATGCAAGGTCAAGCTTGAAAATAAGCAGGGCGATAAATAACGGTGAGAGTATAGAAAGCCTAAAAGAGCTGTTGTAGTAAGAAACCTCTGGATTAATCTGGAGGTTTTTATTTGAAAGATACTTTATTTATAGAAAGTTTTATTGAATTTTAACTTACAGCTATTTAAAATAATCATTGCTTTTTTCCATAAAATGGGTAAAATATAAGTAGCTTTACTTAAGCTTTACGATACAGGGAGGATTTATATTGAAAATAACTAGGCCCGTTTGGATTGAAATAAATTTAGACAATCTGTCACACAATATAAAAGAGATAAAAAAACTATTAAAAAAAGATACAATTCTAACTGCTGTTATAAAAGCTGATGCATATGGGCATGGAGCTCTTGGAGTTGCAGAGTCACTTATACAAAGCGGCGTCGAGAGGTTTGCCGTTGCCACATTGTCAGAAGCCTTGGAGATTAGGGAACGTTTTAAGGATATTCCGATATTGATACTTGGATACACACCAAAAGAACTTTTGGGTCATTTGGTAAAAGCCGAAATAAGCCCAACACTGTACTCGGTATCGCAGGCAGAAGAATTGAATGAAGTAGCGTCTGTTATGGATAAAATGGTAAATGTTCATGTAAAAGTTGACACTGGAATGCATCGTGTGGGGATGGCTGCATGCGAAGAAAGTGCAGAAGAAATAGCAAAGATATCAAGTATGTCAAATATAAGTTTAGAAGGCCTGTATACGCATTTCGCCACATCTGATGAAGCGGATAAGTCATATACTCTAAAGCAGGTGAATAAGTTTAACAAAATAGTCCAAGATCTGGAAGAAAAAGGTATAGATATACCTATAAAACATGTGTCAAACAGCGCGGCAATAATAGATCTGCCTAATTTAAACTACAATATGGTGCGTGCAGGAATAATATTGTACGGATTATACCCTTCTGATTTCGTAGATAAAAATAGGATAGATCTGAAAGAGGTGCTTTCTCTGCACAGCAGGATATATCACATTAAGCATCTGGACGAAGGTATGGGGGTCAGCTACGGACTAACCTATACTACCAAAGAAAAAACCAAGATAGCGACAATGCCCATAGGTTATGCAGATGGATATTCCAGGCTTTTGAGTAATAAGGCTGAGGTTATAGTGAAGGGTAAAAACAAGCTAGTACCTGTCATAGGGACTATTTGTATGGATAAGTGTATGCTGGATGTAAGCGGGATAGATGTTGAAGAATGCGACGAAGTGGTAATAATTGGTGGTGACGGCGATAAATCAATAACAGCTACCGATATTGCAGATATACTAGGGACAATAAATTATGAAATAATATGCATGATGAAAAAAAGAATACCCAGGGTCTATATAAAAAACGGAGAGATAATTTCCATTAGAGACGAGGTATACCCTGCATTAAGTTTTCCCCCTGAATAAGGGGGGATTTTGATTTAAGGTATTGTTTAACAGCACCATAAAAAATGAAATTTATTATCAATAAATAATCTTTATTTTAAGTTTTTCTTTAATAAAAAACGCGTTTGCTACCCATTTATGTAGTAAATTATTAATAGAGGTATGTGTTTATTGTGTGTTATGGATATAGAGGTGAGTCTATATGGAAATGATGGAAGGAATCAAAATGAGAAGAAGCATAAAAAAATTTATGCCAAAAGAAGTAGAAATGGAAAAAATAGAACACCTACTACACGCTGCTATGCAAGCTCCTTCATCAATAAATGAACAACCTTGGGAATTCTTGGTAATAAGAGATAAAGAGGTGCTTGAAAAATTATCTCATTTAGATGCTCATGCTGAAATGATTGCAGCTGCAAATTGCGCGATAATAGTAATGGGTAACATGAACGATGTCAAAGACAAAAAAATGTGGGAACTAGATTGTGCTGCAGCAACTGAAAATATACTTCTTGAAACTGTAGAAGAAGGTTTAGGAGCTACTTGGGTAGGTTTATACAAAGATAAACAAAGAATGAAATTTGTACATAAATTATTTGGTCTTCCTAAAGAAATAGTTCCGTTTGCTGTATTACCTATTGGTTATCCCGCAGAAACTGCATCTTATGTAGACAGATACAATGAAAACAAAGTTCACTTTGAAATGTGGCATTAGGTATTAGAATGGAAGATCTCCCGAGATGTCTCGGGAGGTCTTTTTTTGAGTTTTAATTTTGATAGAATAGCTAAAAATCTATTTAAATCTACAAAAAAAACATGAAAACGAAGATAAATTATGATAAAATATTAAAGTAGCCTGATAAATTTAAAATTATTTCAGACTCATTTGTAAATTGACGACAAAATGTAAAATACTTATCTTAGTTATTTTTAATTGAAATAGACGTTTGATCATCAATGAAATCAAGGTAAAATAGTTTTTTTATATATTACATAAATAGTTAAACTGCTTTTATATTAAAAAAATGATTTTAATTATTAAAACTTTTTTAATGATTACACGATAAAATTTAGAATTAAATGACACAATGATTTCATTAAACAAAGCATAAAATATTTTATTTTAGGGTTTATTTAGAGTTAAAAAAATTATTACAAATGACAATTAAATTTTTATTAAAAATGCTAATTTATGTAATTATTGTAAATAAATTTCCAATATAATGAAAATTTAATTTAAAAATAGTTGTAAAATAACGCCATATCGTATATACTCTATTTTGTATATTTTAAAATACAGTACGGTGATACTAAATTTTTGATACAGCGGAATATATTAATAACCAATTAAACATATAAAAATTTTTATTACTATAGAGGGGGTTAGAATGAGTAGAAGATTTAAAAGAATTTTGATTGCAAACCGTGGGGAAATTGCAATAAGAGTTATCAGAGCCTGTAAGGAACTAGGAATAAGAACAGTTGCAATATATTCCGAAGAAGATAAAACAGCTCTATTCAGAAGTAAAGCAGACGAAGCTTATCAAATAGGAAAAGGTAAGGGACCGATTGAGGCATATCTTGCTATTGATGAAATAATAAAGCTTGCACTAAAAAAAGGGGTAGATGCAATACACCCTGGGTATGGATTTCTTTCTGAAAACCCTGAATTTGCTAGAAAATGTACAGAAGCAGGTATAGAGTTTATAGGGCCTACAGCTGAAATGATGGAAAGCTTGGGGGATAAAATCCAGTCTAAAATAGTTTCTGCAAGAGCTGGAGTTCCTACGATTCCTGGTGTAGACAAACCTGTTCAGTCTGAACAGGAAGCATTTGAATTTGCCAGAAGCTGTGGATACCCTGTAATGCTAAAAGCTGCTGCTGGTGGTGGCGGACGTGGAATGCGTATAGTAAGGGAAGAATCAGAACTTATATCTTCTTATATAAGTGCTAAAAATGAGGCTAAAAAAGCTTTTGGTATAGACGATATGTTTATAGAAAAATATGTTGAGCAGCCCAAGCATATAGAGGTTCAAATTTTAGGAGATAAATACGGTAATATAGTTCATTTATATGAAAGAGATTGTTCGATACAAAGAAGACACCAAAAAGTTATAGAGATAACTCCTGCACTGACATTAACAGAAGAGAAAAGACAAGAGATATGTAACGATGCATTAAAAATCGCGAATGAAGTTGGATATAGAAATGCCGGAACACTGGAATTCTTAGTAGATAAACATGGAAATCACTACTTTATAGAGATGAACCCAAGAATCCAAGTTGAACATACTATTACAGAGATGGTTACAGGTATCGATCTAGTTCAAAGTCAAATACTTGTAGCTGAAGGTTATGCCTTGGATTCAGATGAAGTTGGGATAAAATCACAGGATGATATACAGCCAAGAGGTTACTCTATACAGTGTAGGGTGACAACAGAAGATCCTGTTAATAACTTTGCACCCGATACAGGTAAAATAGATGTGTACAGGACAGGGTCAGGGTTAGGTATTCGTCTTGATGGAGGGAATGGTTACGCAGGAGCGGTAATAAGTCCTTATTATGACAGTTTATTAGTAAAAGTGATAACACACGGGAAGACATTTAAAGATGCAATAAGAAAAGCTCTTCGTTCTATCAAAGAGACTAAAATTACCGGTGTAAAAACAAATATGTCATTTATAGTAAACGTATTGAACCATCCTACATTTGAAAGCGGTGACTTTAATACAGGATTTATACCAGATCACCCTGAACTTTTTGATATAAGTGTAAAAAACGACTATGAAGGAAATATCTTAAGATATATAGCTGAAAAAGTTGTAAACGAAACACATGGAGTTAAGACTGAGTTCGACGTACCACAGGTACCAAAAGCACCTATGCCTGAGAAACTTTACGGGACAAAACAGATCCTGGACGAAAAAGGTCCTGAGGGTGTAGTTGAATGGATTAAAAACCAAAAGAAACTGCTTCTTACAGATACAACTATGAGGGATGCACACCAGTCGCTAATGGCCACTCGTGTAAGAACAACTGACATGGTTAAAATAGCCAGAGATACATCTATACTTGGTAAAGATCTTTTCTCACTTGGTATGTGGGGAGGAGCTACGTTTGATGTTTCGTACAGGTTCTTAAAAGAATCTCCTTGGGACAGATTAAAACAGATAAGAGAGAAAGTACCTAATATACTTCTTCAAATGCTTATCAGAGGATCAAACGCAGTTGGATACAAGAACTACCCTGACAACGTAATAGAAGAGTTCATAAAAGAAGCATCTGACAGCGGAATAGACCTTTTCAGAATATTTGACTCGCTAAACTGGATTAAGGGTATGGAAGTTCCAGTTAGAGAAGTTATAAAAAATGGTAAAATAGCTGAGGTATGCATGTGTTACACAGGTGATATACTGGATGAATCTAAGACAAAATATACACTTGACTACTATATACAAAAAGCCAAAGATATAGAGGCTATGGGAGCGCATATACTTGGTATAAAAGATATGTCTGCCCTGTTAAAACCATATGCAGCAGAAAAACTTATAAAAGCACTAAAAGAGCATATATCGATACCTATACACCTGCATACGCATGATACGACAGGAAATGGTGTTGCCACTTTACTAATGGCTGCTGAAGCAGGCGTTGACATTGTAGATACAGCATTCGATGCTATGTCTGGACTTACAAGCCAACCATCGTTAAACTCTGTAGTTGCAGCATTGGAGAATACAGAAAGAGATACAGGAATAAATCTTGAAGACGTACAAAAAATATCTAACTACTGGAATGCTGTAAGACCTGTTTATGCTCAATTTGAATCAGGATTAAAATCCGGGTCAACTGAGATATACAAATTTGAAATACCAGGTGGACAATATTCAAATCTTAAACCTCAAATTGAAAGTTTTGGGCTTGGTCACAGATTTGACGAGATAAAAGAGATGTTCAAAAAGGTTAACTTACTGGTAGGGGATATTGTAAAAGTAACTCCATCTTCAAAAATGGTAGGAGACCTTGCAATATTTATGGTACAAAACAACCTAACACCTGAAAACATACTTGAGAAAGGAAAAGACCTTGCTTTCCCTGACTCTGTAGTAGCATACTTCAAAGGTATGATGGGGCAGCCAGAAGGTGGATTCCCTAAAGAACTTCAAGAAATTGTATTAAAAGGTGAAGAACCTATTACATGCAGACCAGGTGAACTTTTACCGTCTGAAAATTTTGATAAGATCAAAGAGTATCTACAAACAAAGTACAGAATAGAAGGAAATATGCAGGATGCTCTAAGCTATGCACTATATCCTGATGTATTTGAAGATTACTTGAAATATAGAAAAGAGTACGGAGACTTTAGCAAACTTGGAAGTGATATATACTTCCACGGTTTAGCAGAGGGAGAAACTTGTGAGATCAAGCTGAAAGAGGGGAAAATATTAGTTATAACTCTTCTTCAAATCTCAAAACTAGACACAGACGGTTACAGAACTGTAACTTTCGAATTCAACGGAAACAGAAGAGAGATAAGAGTGGAAGATACAACTCAATCTATCGTTTCTACTGCCAAAGCCAAAGTTAAAATGGTGGATCCTGACGACGAGCTTCAAATAGGATCTAGTATCCCTGGTACAATAGTAAAAGTACTTGTAAATGAAGGGGATAAGGTAGAGGAAAATCAAAAGTTAGCTGTTATAGAGGCTATGAAAATGGAAACTAATATCACAGCTAAAGCAAGTGGTGTAGTTGAGAAAATATATGTAGAAGAGGGACAGGGAGTAGAATCTGGAGAACTACTTATACAGCTGTCTAAGTAGAAGATAAATATAAAACTCTATTGAGCGTTGAAAGCCCCTGCATAAGCAGGGGCTTTTTTTATATAAAATTAGATTTCTTTTCAGTAAAATAAGCTAAATTTCTATCTGTCTTAGAAAATATTGAATTTATGAGCCATACTTTCTTTGCTTGTCCAAAGAAAGTATCAAAGAAATGACACCCTAAAAAATTACTAAAATCACTTCCGAACTAACTTTCTATTGAAATATAGTCGACGAGTCTTCTTATTTCAATGAAAGTGGATTTCAGAAGCTGATTTCTTAACATAATTTTTTAAAAGGGTTTAAGTTCAAATGCTTTTCACGTTATTATTTCTAGGTTTTTTGGCCATTGAAATAATCAGCGTAAAGAAAGATCGAAGAAAAATCTTTAGAAAAGTTTTAGTGTCTGAAGGCACGGTTTTTGTGCCAAGTTTTAAAAGTTTTATTAGATTTTCGAGAGATTTTAGCTGATTTTTCACAGGCCTTGATTTTATCGCAATAATTTTAAGTAGTAATTTGAGTTAAAATAATGATTTTTACAGCATATTTGGACAGATAAATAAAAAATCATATCCTCATCAAGTAAAATTTTTGTGGAATCAATCATTACTTTATTTAGGATATGATTTTTATTTTTTTTGAATTTTGAAAGTTAATAATTTGAAATTTTGAGTCTAAAAAAGAAAATTAGATATTGATAAGATTAGGTTTTAGAAAAGAAAAATAAATTTGTCTGAAATTTTTAATGCACCGCAATATTTTGTTTAGATCTTAATCTTTCTGCACACAGGATAAAGTATTGAAAATGTTCTAGCAGTTGTGACTTTTCTATACCTATATCTTGAAAGAAGTTTTTGTTTAAGCTGTTTAAATAAGAGTTCAACTTGATATGCTCAGAATTTAACTTTAAACCAAATATAGTAAAGAATTCCCCTGCATAAGGATAAAGAGCCAATAGATCATTAACATACATGTTTTTTAGTTTCATTTTAATCCCCTCCTAGTTTTATTATAAATTCAAAATGAAATTTTTAATAGAATTATTGTAATATTGATTTAAACGATTTGAAAAAAGCTTATTATGAAAAATTTAAAAAGATATTTATGTGAAAAAAATATTTAATGTAATTAAAACATAAAATTAGAAGTTTAAGAAAATTAGATATAAATTGTTTAAGATTGAAAATAATAAAAAATGTTAAAAGATTTAAAATAGAATAATGAATTTAAATTGGTTTTAGAAGTTTTTGAATGGAACTGCTTACAAATAGGATACCCTATAATAGAGGTTTTGTCAACTAAATTCAAACAAAAAACCACCTAGACGGTAGTTTTTTATTCAAAGGTATTGTGTTATGTAGGCTCTTATAATGAGGAGTTTAACAAATATACTAGAAAAATTGTACCAGACACAATTATGACCATATTTTGCTTAGTCAAGATAAGTGCTGCTGCAAATATCGTTGCAATTAATGATGTGACTGGTTCCCTGTGGAGTAAAGTATGTCAGGAAAAAGCATTGCTCCAAGTGCAGCATATGGAATATATTCTAAAAATGATCTGAGAAATTTATTAGGTTTTTTTCCTGTATGCAGAGCTATTGGGAGAAATCTCAGTGCGTAGTTTATTAAAGCCGATCCAAGTATTATAATTAAAAATTTAGACTCCATTTTCATCCTCCTTTACAGGAAATAGCACAGCTCCAATAGCAGCAGTTAGAATAATGGTTAAAATTATTCTCCAGTTGCCAATGAATTCAGTTAGTATAGGTACATAAAAAATAATAGAGCTGATAAGCATTGCAATTGTGCATACAAAAGAAATTTGTTTTGATTTTTTTAAAGCTGGAAGAATCAGCCCCATAAACATAATATATATTGCGATTCCTGTACTGTCTAACATAGATTTTGAAAGAAAATCTGCCAAAACCACACCTAAAAAGGTCCCGCTGACCCATCCAAGCCAGGATGTTAGCTGAGATCCGAAAACAAAATCTTCGTTTATATCATCTCTGGTCATCGACAGAACAAATACTTCATCAGTGACTCCAAATGCCAACACGGCTTTAGCCAAGGATTTAATACCTCTTGGGAGCTTATTTATAAGACTGAATGACATTAGAAAATAACGGGCATTAATCATCAGTGTGGTAAACAAAATATTCCAAACTGAAATTCCGGCTATGAGCATGTTAACAGATATAAACTGAGTTGCACCAGTAAAATTAGTCA
Source organism: uncultured Ilyobacter sp. (assembly GCA_963668015.2). Taxonomy (GTDB): domain Bacteria; phylum Fusobacteriota; class Fusobacteriia; order Fusobacteriales; family Fusobacteriaceae; genus Ilyobacter_A. The sequence goes on from CAXXCR010000011.1 coordinate 61,814, forward strand.
TAGACATAATTACGGCCAAATATCCAGGCAAACCTGCTGATTTAGCTATCAGGCCAAAAGTCAAAGATATGGGGAAATAACCCATAAAGATGGGAAGAGCCTCCTTAAGACCAAGCTTAAAATTTTCTTTAGTGTCAAAGTTTAGTGCATAAATCTTCATTTTAAAGCCTCCAAAAACTTCATAAAGTAATAAAACTAATAGTAAGATAAACTATATGTATTATAATCAATATGAATTTTAAAGGCAAGATTTTTTATATAAATTTAATATTTTACAAAGCTGAATTAATCTTATTTTTTCTAAAGTCAAAACTATATATAATTTTAACTAAATTTAGAGGAAAAAAGCAATATAGTTTTATATTAAAGTAAGCATTAATATCTGTTTGTCCATAAAAATGGATTTATAATAAAAATTACTTAATATATTGGAGGAGATTGTATGAAGGGTGTAGAAGAGTTGAAAAAAAGTGTGAAAAAATTAGGGAAGGAACAGTTATTTGCTGTACTTGCAACGGTAAACGAAGGACAACCATATGTTTCGCTAGTTGCTTTTGCATTGACAGATGATATAAAAAATCTTGTTTCCGTAACACCACGTGAAACAAGGAAGTTTAGATATCTGGAGAAAAACAGTCGAGTATCTCTTTTGATAGACAATAGTTCCAATCAATCACTTGATATAACTGAGGCACTGGCGGTGACTGTTAGTGGAAATGCTATTGAAGCAAAGGGCAGTCAGAGAGAGAAACTTTTAAAGTTATTTATAGAAAAACATGCTGATTTAAAAGATTTTTCCGAATCAGAGGATAGTGTGATCGTCTGTATTGATATAAAGAGGTTGGATATAGTTGAAAAGTTTAAAAATGTAGAGGTGTTGGAGTTTTAATGTTCCGTTTAGTACCATAAAATTCATATAAATTATACAATAATTGAGGTGGGAAAATGAGTATATCTAACAAAATCAACAATGCATTTACAGCAGGAGCATTTGGAGGATTAGTTAATAGTATAGCTGTGTGGGCAGTTGGAGCATTGGGAGTGAGCGAGATTTTAAAAGTTAATATTAGTCCTGAACTAACAAAATCGTTCATTTATCCAAAGATAATTATTGGAGGAGCTTGGGGTGTGTTGCTTTTTCTACCAATACTACGAAAAAAAGTCTTTTTAAAAGGTGTAGTTTTGAGCTTTGGTCCAACTTTAACACAACTGTTTATAATTTTTCCTTTTAAAACTTCACAAGGGATTTTAGGGCTAGAATTAGGGAAATTGACTCCACTACTTGTTTTTTTGTTTAATTCAGTTTGGGGAATAAGTGCAGTTTGGTGGTATATGATAAGCGGTAATAAGAATCGAAGGGATTCTTTTAGGCCTTTTCTTTACTTCTTTTAACTAGAAATTGTTTACAATTTCTAATTAATTTTTTTTGTTTTTATATTTTCCTTGCTTTTTTTATAAAAGTATAGTATTATTAATACTCAAGCAAGTGTCGCGGGGTAGAGCAGTCTGGTAGCTCGTCGGGCTCATAACCCGAAGGTCGTAGGTTCAAATCCTGCCCCCGCCACCAAATTAAAAATAAAGATTTATCAAAGACCATTAATAAAGATGGTCTTTTTTTATTTTAAAGACTAGTGAATTCTTTATTTATTAGATTTAACTTTTATTCAAAGAAGGAAAGAAAATAATAAATTGTAAAACTATATTGAATGATGTTAATTTCAAGAGGTGAATGTCTATGAAAATTTTAAAAGCAGTATCCTATATTTTCAATAATTTAAAAAATGTATTATTCACTCTTATTTCATATGTGCCAACTTTAATAGTATTAATCGGTATTTTAGTTGTTGTTGTTTTCTTTTTTAAAACAGCTTATATATATTTATCAACTGCTACATATACCCCTTAATAGGAGTTAAAAGCCATTTCGATGGCTTTTTTTCTTGCTTATAAAATTTTTGATTTATTTAAAGTAGTATTACTTATTTTATTTTTTAAAGCGGAGTTTAGGTATTTATCAACTTCTATGTACATTTCTCAAATATTTTTTATTTAGGATATGATCGATAATAGTACTAATAATTTAAATAAAATTTAAAATAAAAAAGGATTTTTTGAAATAAATTCAAAAAGTAATTTGAGAAATAAAAAAGAGGTGTTTGA
>CAXXCR010000012.1:0-360684 GCA_963668015.2 uncultured Ilyobacter sp.
TAGATTAAAAGCTATCAAGAGTACAGTGTTTTTTATGTACACAGACAAAAATATTTTTTTCTTTTTCTTTACTTTAGTGAACACACCATAGGTATGAATCTAATGCCGTTTTCAGTTTGTTCGCTATCAGTATCTGCAAAACCAAGGTTTCGATAGGATTCTAGTGCATATGGATCTGAATTTACTATAATATTCTTAATGTTTTTTTGCTTACAAACAGCATACATATATGATAAATCCCTTTTGTTGCAATTACGCCTGCTAGGCTATCTTTGTCCAGGCATCCCTATAAATATAATTCTTCTTTATCAAAAGTTTGATTAATGTAATCTAAGTTGTTACCTGTAATATATTGCAAGTACATAAATTTTTTTGGTCACGAATTGCACTAATGGACACAAATAGAAGAAAAAAACCTTAACTCTAAGTAGAAATTTGAGTTAAGGTATTAAAAATACAACTTATACCACAGTATATACTATGAAGTCCAGAAGATAATGAGTACAGTAGAAAATAAAAACACCTCATCGTGGATGAGGTGTTTTCATATGCATTATATAAAGAAGGAACTTTTATGATACTTATTAGTCGAATAAAACTCCAGTAAAGTTTAAAAGTATTTTAAAATTTTCAATTTATAAATTAAAATTATTAGAGTTACTATTTTATCGATATTCTATAATCTTTACAGGTTTTGTTTAAGAAGGTATATTTTATGATATATTCATTAGTCGCAGATACATCCAATAAAGTCTAAATAAATATTTTAAGTTTTGAATTTTTTTAATGAACAGGAAGTTTTTAAAAAATTAAGAATAGTAAGAATAAGAGGGAAAGTTTTTTATATATACTGTATTTTTGAAATTGAGAAAGAGCACCTGTATCGAATTCCCTTTTGAAAGGGTGATCAAAATGGGAGGTTATGTTTTTAAATGTGATAAATGTAATTATTCTATAGAATTATTGACGGGGAGAGGATTCTTTTTTGAGAACAGAATTTATAGATGTCCGGAATGTTTGGATATATACAGCAAAAGCTTGGATTTATTCTGTAAAGGTTTTGGAAAATTTAGGTGTGATAAATGTAGAAAAACTCTTGAGGATATTACTGATATTGTAAATGATATTGCAGCAAAAATTTTACAAGAAGAGGAGAATTTTAATAGTTTGAAATGTCCGAAGTGCAAAGAAGGGCACCTTAAAGAAATTATTTATATAATAACTTGGGATTGATTTTATTAAAATAGGAGCTGTGATCTATGAGGTTGAAGATTTTTTTAATGGGGATAACAATGATTTCGCTTACTGTTTTTTCAAATGTTGGAGCTGCCAGAATAGAAAATTTAAATTCTTTTACAATAGAAGAGGCTTTAACATATTCAATGGAGGACGAACTTTTAGCAAATGCTGAGTACGAGAAGATTATTGAAAAATACGGGTATATAAGACCTTTTATAAATATAGTACAGGCAGAAAAAACACATATAAAGCATTTAGAACCTCTTTTAGAAAAATATGGTGTAGAGTATCCTGAACTTCCAGAAGGTGTTGTGATTTTGCCTGATACTTTGACTGAGGCTTATGAGCTGGGGATTGAAGCTGAAATTGAAAATATAGCTATGTATGAAAAATTTTTGGAAAAGGAACTGCCAAAAGACGTAGAGGAAGTTTTTATAATACTTAAGAATGCTTCAAAAAATCATTTGAGGGCCTTTAGAAGGCAGTTGGAAAAATAAACTATAATAACAACTTTAATATTGAGAAGGCAGAAATTTTTAAAAAGTCCATAAAAGTATATATAAAAAATTTTATGAAATATGTTTTCGTTTGAGAGGGGAGGACTTAATGGAGTATCCTACATTTTAGGAATTAGAAGAAGGAATGGAAAAATACAAGGATTATGAACCCAGAGATGAAGTATATAAAGTTGTGACTTATTTTGTAAAAGAATTTTGGGAAGATTATCCCGAAATGTGAAATGGTATCGGAGTTTTGCTGTTGACGTTGAACCAGGGTTTTTACAGATGGAAAGCTTGATTTTGATGATTTATAAAAGTGCATAGAAAAGAATTTTACATTCATAGAAAAATTTAGGAAAAGAAAGATTCGCTCTTTAAAATCCAAAGACGATAAAAAAATAAAAAAATTATTTTCAGAATTTTATGAATGCTTGAAAATTAATTTAAAAAATGGAGAAGAGAGGAAAAGCCAAGTTTCTCGTTTTCTGGACAATTTGACTTTTTGAAATCTTCATAATATACTTGCTAAGTTGTAATTTATAAAGCAATGCAAGGTAATAAAATTCATTTTAAAGGTGGTTGATAGATCCATTTCTTAGCGTTATATAAATTCAAGTAATGTAAGAAGTCTGGAAAATTTGGATGAAACTATAATTGGATAATTGCTAAGTAAGCCTATTGTTTAGGCTAGTTTTGCTTACCAATTTTTCAAATTATGTTTTGTTGGCTTTTGCGGACTATTTTTTTGGCCGTAGAGTATTCTTCGGCTTTTTTATTTTTTATTACATTGCATTGCTAAGAAAAAATAAGGAGTAGAAATGGATAAAAAAAAATTAAACTTAGAAACACGGGAACTTAAAGAATTATTTACAGCGATCGGGATATCTAATATAAACGGAGATAATTTCAAGGAAAAATTAAGAAAACAAAGACAGATATTTGATTACTTAGTGCACATAAAAAAAGTAGTTGGTAAGCTTTCCACAAAGAGACCTATTAATGTATTGGACTGTGCTTGCGGGAAGAGTTACTTGTCCTTTATCACAAATTATTATCTTACCACGATACTCAAAAGAAAAGTAAGATTTGTATGTGTAGATTATAACGGACATGTTATCAAAAAATCTGCAGCTGCAGCTACAAAATTGGGTTTTGACAATATGGAATTTGTTTGTAGTGACATAATGGATTATGATGTAAAGATTAAACCAGATATAGTGTACAGCCTTCATGCCTGCGATACAGCTACTGATATGACGATTGCAAAAGGTATCTTGGAAGGTGCAAAATATATAATGAATGTTTCTTGTTGTCAGCGTACAACAAATTATCAACTTAAAAAATATCCACTGTCATCTATAACAAGATACGGAGTTTATAAAGAAAGAATTGTAGATATGGTTTCTGATTCTATGCGAGGATTATTGCTGGAAAGTATGGGATATAAAGTGCATCTATTTGATTATGTACCAAGCAGTGAAACTCCCAAAAATATAATGTTGAAAGCACAAAAAATAGAATCAAATTCCAAAAAGATGATGAAAGCAATTACAGAATATAAAAAAGTGAACTCACTTTTTAACATACAGCCGAAATTATTTGACTACCTATATGGAAATGAAACGGAATAAATATTTTAAAGAATTAATCTAGAGGGAATTATCTCTCTAGGTTTTTATTTATAAAGTCTAGATTTACGGTATTTATGTAAATTCACATTAGATCATCGTCAGTCAATATGAAAATATAATTATTTTTTATTGTATGGATGGAGTAATTGAAAGAGGCATCAGATTGAAAAATTAACGTTTCAGATAATTTTACCTGTTTTATAAGGTATACTAAGATAAGTGTAACTTAGTAACGATGCCTTGACTATTCTCAAGATTTATGTTATACTAACAAGGTAATTAAGAATTAAATTTATATCTAATTTTCATTCAACACTTTGTAAGTTTTGTAGAAATTTAGTTAAAGTTTATTCTAAATTTCAATATAAAATTTATGGAGGTATTTTAAATGATTAACGGAACTGTTAAATGGTTTAATGGAGAAAAAGGATTTGGATTTATTACTGGTGAAGATGGAAAAGAGTACTTCGTACACTTCTCTGAAATTCAAAAATCTGGATTCAAAACTTTAGAAGAAGGCGAAGAAGTTACTTTCGAAGTAACTCAAGGACAAAAAGGTCCTCAAGCTGCAAACGTTAAATCTGTATAGTCTAGATGATTTAAGCTACCTTAATGGGTAGCTTTTTTTATTACTGATTCAAACTGTGGAATACTTAAATGTATTGTTAGTTGTAGTAAAAAGTTTAATAAAATTTTACGTGTGCATTTCCGTTGGAAATAAATTATGATAACTGAAAATGTGATATATCTCAAGACGGGCAAGGTAAATATTGGGGGATATATTTTGGATGGTGGGATTAGACGCATCGGATCGCAAGGACAGAGTTTTAGGCCAATAGGATCAGGGAAAGAAGAAGATACACTTTATGAAGTTTTATCCATTTGGGACTTATGAGATTTTAAGATAAGTGTTTGTGAGTAACGACGCCTTGACTATTCTTAAGATCTATGTTATACTGGTTTAGTAATTAAGAATTAAATTTATTTCTAATTTTCGTTCAATACTTTATAAGTTTTGTGAGAATTTAGTTAAAGTTTGTTCTAAATTTCAATACAAAATTTATGGAGGTATTTTAAATGATTAAAGGAACTGTTAAATGGTTTAATGGAGAAAAAGGGTTTGGATTTATTACTGGTGAAGATGAAAAAGAGTACTTTGTACACTTTTCTGAAATTCAAAAAGATGGATTCAAAACTTTAGATGAAGCTGAAGAAGTTACTTTTGAAGTAACTCAAGGACAAAAAGGTCCTCAAGCTGCAAACGTTAAATCTGTATAGTCTAGATAATTTAAGCTGCCTTTAAGGCAGCTTTTTTTATTTTTAATATATTAATTAAAAAATTTGACTTTTTTCTAAAAAGGGGCTATTATTTCATTAAGAGAACGATAGTTCTTTTTAAAAATCCACTTCTTTTATTTAGAAGATACAAAAACACTTTGTTTCGCCCGATGAAGTGTTTTTGTATTTTTTGTTTGATTTTTTAGATATAATCTACTTGTTTATTTTCTAGGATCCAATTTATTAATTGGTATGTATTGATTTTTCAAGTTTAAAATTCAACAAGCAACCTTGCAGGCAGGGTATCCAATCCTTCTATTTTAGAAGGAAGACAATATACAGTAAATCTATTTGTTGGGATTTTATCTAGATTGCATAAATTTTCGATGGCGTATTTCCCGACTTTCCCAAGTAGTTTATCTATTACACCGTGATTTCTCCCTTTTCCTATACCAAGAGTATCAATTTTTATCATGTTAATATCCATAGAAGCTAGTTTTTCTACAAGTTCTACAGATATTTCAGGGTGGTCGTCGTATTTATCTTCCATTAAAATTTGTCCCAATTGGTCTGGAAAAAAATAAATTCTCCCCCTTCTATAAGAGATAAATCGACATCCCCAATTTCGACAGGTCTGTCTTTAATGTGTGATACATAATATTTAATTCCCTTTCCAATAAGTCTTCTAAGCGGAATTTTTACACCTACCCCCATTATGTCGATATGAGTTCCTGTGCTATGGCTTGTAACGCTATATTCAATGGTTTTCTACTCCGACTTTGTTCCTTCGTTACAAAGCACTTCTCTTACCTTTAGAGCAAGAGCCCTTTCTGTAAACTTTTCCTATTTTTGTTTCTTGAGTTATATCGACAAGCATAAAACACCTCCAATTGTATTTACTTAAAACAATCAACAGATTACCTGTTGATTATAACATTTATTTAGGAAACCTTTTAAAATATGTTTTCAATAGGATGTAGAAACTGACTTTAAAAGAACACTACAGGATGGGTAAATTTTTAAGGTGTTATTTTTACTATGTGGGCAGTTTTGTTTTAAAGGAAATTTAAGGATGGGTAGAAAAAATAAATATGTATATTAAGTTAAAGGTTTAAGGAAGCAAAATCCAGTTTTGGGAGGTCTGTAAATGAAAAAGATGATATTATTATTGTTGTTGAGCTTGTCTATATTTGGTTGTAGAAAATTGCCGGTAAAAGATTATAGTGAGAAACAAATAAGGGGTAGTATTGTTTATTTGGAAGGGGAACAGAAACCTTACACAGGAATCTTTTTAGACCAATATTCAAACGGTGAGAGAAAATCTAAAATGGTGTTTCGAGATGGAGTGCTTCAGGGGGAATACATAATGTATTATGAAACTGGTGAAATGAAGCAAATGGGAAAATATAAAAATGGAAAAGTTAACGGAAGGGTTGTTGAGTATTATAAAAATGGCCAGGTTAAAATAGATGGGAACTACCGAAATGGAATAACACATGGTAAGTATAGAATGTATTATGACACGGGGAAAATAATGCAGAAAGGTAGGAGCAAAAAAGGAAATCTTCATGGGAAAATCACATCGTACTATGATAACGGTCAAACAAAGCTTAAGGTCAATTTTAAAGGCGGAAAACGTAAAGGGAAGCTGATGGAGTATTATGAAAGCGGACAAGTAAAAGTTGTTGGTGAGTTTTTAAACGGAAAGTTACATGGAAAATTAATTGAATACCACGAAAATGGAGAGATACGGAGAAAAGAAAAATATAACCTGGGAGAAAAAATAGAGTAGTCAGCCTGAAGTCACATCTTGTTAAGAGTATCATTTTTAAATTAATTATAAACATATGGACAAAATTTATAGCCTGTATTGAGGTCCAGGTTGGAAACGTTCAGTGGATTAAATTCTTAAACGGAGGATAAACATTTAAAAAATCAGAATGGTGAGATCTAAATGAAATAAGTTTTCCATAAAATTATAAAATAAGGTCTGTATTTAAATTAGTGCGATTGAACCCAAAGGAGGAGTTTATGGAATTTCTTAGTTTTGAAGAGATAAAAAAGGGGATTTTAGAGTATGAAAAACATATTCCGAAAGACCAAATATACAAGCTGGCAACTCACATGGTTGATGAATTTTGGGGTAAATATGATGAAATGTCTATTGGATTAGGGATTTTATTATTGACTTGGAACAAATCACTTTATATAGAAGGAAAGGTTGATTTTGATGATTTAGAAAATTGTATTGAAAGAAACATTATTTTAATAGAAAAGTTCAGAAAAAGAAATATTACTTCCTTAGATTATAGGGATGATGAAGAAATAAAGAAGTTATTTATAGAGTTTTACCAAGTTTTGAGAAATCTTATTACTGAGGGAAGAATAAAAAGAAGCCCTGCTGCTGTCTCAAGAATGCTTAACTTGCTTGCACCTGATTTTTTCCCTTTATGGAACAAGAAAATAGCAGAGGGGTACAAGTTTAATTATGAAAATAATCCAGAGGAGAATTATTTAAGGTTTTGTTATTTGAATAAGGAATTGGTAACTATGTTAGAAGGGAAATTTCATACATCACAAAAGACTATTTTAAAGGGAATAGATGAATATAATTATTCAAAATTTACTAAAGAATGGATATAATAAAAAAATAAGAACACCTCGTATCCTACGAGGTGTTCCGTTTTGTCTATATATTTAAGAGAGGGTGGTTTATATATCTATTAGTCGTGGATATTTCAAATAAAGTTTAAATTCTATTTTAGGTACATTATTATTTGAAATGTACCTTTTTTTTATTTAATTTCAAAAACATCAAAAATTATTAATTTAGCTTCCGAGTTTGCTAAAAACAAAAACTCAAGAAAATCTTAGTATATCTTTTCGTTGAAAATAAATTATAATGGGTATATTTATTCTGGGATATTTATAATTGATGGCAAGTAAAAGATAGAGTATGTACTAAGACAGGATAGAGAATATAGGGAATGTAAGGTTTGGGCAGTAAATGTTAAATTAAAAAATATTCAAGGAATTCTAAAAAAAATTAGTAGAAAGTAAGAAAAGATTTTTCAAAATTTAAAAAATTTATTCCAGGTTTATATTAAATTAACACCTAAGTTGCTATCTGTAGTAAAATATTGAATTTCTGAGAATATTTTTGCACACAGAGTTTCACAGAGATTTAGAACATGAGCTTCACAGAGAAATCCTTAAGTCAAAAGATTTATTCTTTGTCACGAATTACACGAATCTCACGAATGATTCAAAACCTTGAAAATTAAAGATTTTTAGTAAGCCTCTGTGAAGCTCACTCTTTTCCTCCGTGCAACTCTGTGACCAATTTTTTGACTTTCTATTCGTGATAATTAGTGCGATTCGTGACCAAAAAAGTTTTTATATCCTTACAAGAAATTCAGTAATTTATCGCAATAATTCTAAGCAGCAACTTGAGTTTAATAAGATCTATGATATTCCAAAAGTAATTTATAAAATTTAAAAATATGGAGGTCTTATATGAGTAACATATATTCGATACCTAAAGGAGATATAGTGTCATATGTTTCTGCTACTAAATATGAGAAAAACATTCCCTCAATGCTTGAAATGGTAAACGTTATTATGACTGACATGAACTCCGCTGAGAATTTAATTGGTGATAACCCGCTATCTGTTATGCATGAAAATCACATTCATCATGCAAAATTCATGGCGAATGTATTTAAATTAAATGATTACGACCTTCTTTCAAATACACTTAATTGGGTTTTGAATAGTTATAAATCCAGAGGATTTAAAAGTAAATACTTCCAAATAGAGCTTGAAGCTTGGATGGAGGTTGTAGAAAAAACTCTAGATTCAAAATGTTCTTCAGAAATCATTAAAATTTATGAATGGTTAAAATCCATTTTAGTCTATGCTGAAGAAGAAATCCAAAATGAAGTTAGAGAAATTGAATACCCTTTCGATTCTGTTTGGGAGAATAGTAAAAACAAGATGTTTAATTTATTGGTTAGAGGCAGTTCTAATGAAGCCCTATCTTTTTCAAAATCAATTGTCAAAGATAGGAAATCCCTTGAAGAATTTTACACAAAAGTAATAACATATTCAATGTACGAAGTAGGTTTGTTATGGGAAAAAGGTCTTATATCTGTGGCTCAAGAACACCTTGCTACATCAATTGTAGTTAGAATTATGTCCTACCTATATATGGATGTCGTGCTAAATACTCAGGCAGGAGATTCTAAAGGGAAGGCGATAATTACTGCTTCAGCCAACGAATATCATGAGATAGGGGCACGGATAATCTCGGATATTCTAGAACTAGACGGATGGAATGTTATTTACCTCGGAGCCAATGTTCCCAATGAGGAATTGATTGGAATAATAAAAAAAGAAAAGCCTGATTTTGTAGGGGTGTCTGTGGCAATGAGTTTTAACATAGACAATGTAAGAAAACTTATTTCTGAAATAAGGAGTGATTCGGATTTAGATAATATAAAAATTTTAGTGGGGGGGTATGCATTTACCTTTGGTGCAAATAATCAAAAAAAATTGGGAGCAGACAAAATTTCATTGAGTGTCTATGAAACAGTAGAAGCTGCTAGATTATGGTGGGAAAATAAAAATGAATTTAGATAATAGCAAAATTTTATTGGAGTACTTTATTAATGAAGCAAATACGCCTATAGTAAGTTTAACACAAGATTTTAGGATAGCTAAGTACAATAAGGCTTTTGAAAAATTAACACATTATTCTGACAATATATTAGACGAGCTATTTGAAAATGTAATCGGAAAAATAAATGTTTCATCAGAAAAAGTCACTGATAAAAATTATGATGTTAAAGAAATAAACTGTATCTACAAATCAAAATCAGGTTCTAAAACTCATTTACAAGGATCTTTGATAAGAAAAGAAAATGAACTGATTATAATATTTAAAAACTTTCAGATTATCGAATCTGAAATAGTAAGTGAAATTTCTCGAATGAATGTTGAAATGTCAAATCTTACAAGGGAATTAGCGAAAAAAAACTTTGATCTAAAGTTAGCGAATGAAAAAATTACTAAGTTGATAAATACTGATTTTTTAACCGGACTTCCTAATAGAAAATATTTTTTTGAACGTTTAGATGAGTTGATCTCTCTAAAAAAAAGAAAAGATAGTTTTAATATAGGCGTGATTTTTATAGATATAGATTTTTTTAAAAAATTTAATGACACATATGGACATGATAAAGGGGATTTAATTCTGATAAAATTTTCTGAAATGCTAAAAAATAACCTCAGAAAAGAAGATGTGGTAGCGAGAATTGGGGGAGAGGAATTCTGTATTATTGTACAATACGCGGAAGAGAATTGTTTATTAAATATTTCTGAGAAACTAAGAAAATCTTGCGAATTAATATTAGTAGAAGATATAGACGATAAACTCACTGCAAGTTTTGGGGCAACAATATATAGAGAAAGTGAAGACAGAGATAGTTTAATGAAAAGGGCTGATGCGAATATGTATGAAGCGAAAATAAATGGTAGAAATCAAGTTGTGTTCAGATAAGATTTTATAATAAAAGTTGAATGAAATGAAGATAGGTAAATCTATGTAATGATATAGCTATTTTTTATTTTATTCTCATCGATAGAGGAGGCTTTGTTTCTTTATATTGTGAGGGAATATGCCACTGTTGCAGGAAATAAAAGAGTGGGGGTGAAAGATGTACTATTTTTTAAAAGTTATAATTTCAGCGATTCTCATTGTGAGCATCTCTGAAATTTCGAAGACTAATTCTAAAATAGGAGCTTTACTGGCTTCAATTCCATTAGTATCGGTTTTAGCCATCATTTGGATATATGTAGAGAATAAAAATATAGAAATTATAACTTTACTTTCCAAACAAATTTTTTGGATGGTGATTCCTTCCTTGTTATTTTTTGTGTTTCTGCCTATTTTACTGAAATATGGATTAAATTTTTGGTTGTCTATGTTGGTGAGTTTAGGAGGGATGATTTTAGGTTACTATTTTATGATGAAATTTTATATAGTAGGTAGCACCTGAATATATAATGAGAGTGAAGGCAAATAAAAAAGAGTGAATTTTATCTTGCCAGTTTGGAAACAAAAAAATTAAAGGGAGGAGCAAGTATGGAGTACAAAATAGTTGAAAAGGGTGAAATCAAATTAGTCGGGCTTAAGGAAAGGATAGTAATGCCAAATAATACCATCCCACAACTTTGGGAAAAATTTTCAGCCAGGGCAGCCGAAATAAAAAATATTGTAAATACCGGTTGGTATGGGGTGGCGGATAATATGGCACCGGAAGCCTACGAATTTGACGAAATGGCAGCTGTTGAAGTGTCGGCTTTTGATGATATACCAGAAGGAATGGAAACAAAAGTAATAGCACCACAAAAATATCTTGTATTTACTTATAAGGGGAAAATATCTTGTGAAGATGGAAAACCAGATTTATCAAAGACATATGAGTACCTATACGGAGAACTTCTACCTTCTACAGAATTTCAAGGGGATAAAAACTTCAACTTTGAACTTTATGACGAACGTTTTAAACCTGAGAGTGATGATTCCGAATTTGATATCTATGTACCTATAAAATAGTATAAAGGTGAGGGTTGTTTAAGGTGTTTCTATTTTGGAGACACCTTCTTTTTTTGCTATAATAAGATATTAGCGTGAAAAATGACTAAATTTATTCGTTTGATTTAAAAAACTGCTTTGGCTAAATTTTATATAGGATATTAATTTCTTCATTGTTGAATTCCATAAATAATGATATAATTAATAGTTATAGTTTATTTACTAATTATGTAGTGTTTATTATAATTTCAGAAATATTATAATTCAAATAAACTTAATTTTTAGATGTTATATTTTTTATTTATAAAATTACTTAAAGTGCGTAATAGAGGCTAATTATTAAATTAAAATTAAAGATGGAGGCAAATTGAAAAAAGTAGAAAAAAAACCAAAATTAAAGAAGAATGCAATATTAAAAGTGGATGAAAATGGTCAGTTGTTAGAGTTTTTGTTAAAAAAATTACAGGGCAAAAGTAGAACTAATGTTAAGAGATTACTAAGTGAAAGACAGATTCTGATTAATGGAATAGTGACTACTCAGTTTAACGCCCCTTTAGTAAAAGGTGATTCTATAGAAATTATGTATGGAAAAGTTCGTGGGCAGAAAATAACGGGCTTAAAGATAGTATTTGAAGATGATGATATTATAGTTGTAGATAAAGAATCTGGAGTTCTTTCTATGGCAACAGATAAAGAACGGAATAAAACAGCGTATAATATCTTAAAAAATTATTTGAAAGAAAAAAATCCTAAGAATAAAGTTTTTATAGTTCATCGTTTGGACAGGGATACTTCCGGAGTAATGATTTTTGCAAGAAATGAAGAGATGCAACAAAAATTACAATCTAACTGGTCGGAAATTGTAAGAGAAAGAACTTATGTTGCTGTTGTAGAAGGAAGAGTTGCAAAAGACGAGGATACGATTTCTTCTTATCTTAAAGAAAATTCTGTATTTGTCAGCTATTCGAGTCCAAGTCCAGAAAATGGGGGAAAATTAGCTGTAAGCAATTATAAAGTTGTTAGAAGAAGACCGGGATTTTCTATGGTAGAAGTTAGATTAGACACCGGAAGAAAAAACCAAATACGGGTTCATATGAAAGATTTGGGGCATCCTATCATTGGTGATGCAAAATACGGATCGAAGAAAAATCCTATAAGAAGATTAGGTTTGCATGCAAAAAATATTATATTCCAACACCCTAAAACAGGTAGGGTATTAGAATTCGTTTCACCAGTTCCAGTAAAATTTCAACAGATGTTTGAATTAAAGAAGAAATAATACATAACTAAAGTTGCTGCGTAGAATTATTGCGATAAATTACCGAATTGCTGTACTTTCTTTTCATCAAGGATAAAGAAAGTAAGGTTCTCATAAATTCAATATTTTATTAAAGGTCGCAATTTAGGTTATATATATAACTAGGAATAAAAATAATGAGAAAAAGTTAAAGAACACCATAATAAAGTGGGATATATAGATAAATTTTTAAGGTGACATCTTTTAATTAAGATGTCATTTTGCTAATGTTTTTAAAGAAAAACTCTAAAAATTAATATAATTTTAGAGAGTTTTTTATAATTTAGACAAATATTTCCGAATTCATGATATAATATGATATTAAGAAAGTGAGGTCTGCTATGTATATGTCTAGGAATAATATGAACATTTTTGTTATTCGGGTTATTGAAAAAATAACTGAAGAGGGAACTTTTATCAAAGATAAAAGAGCTGTGAAAACAGAGGAAGAATCCCTGGAAGTTTATGGGGAGTTTTTAAAGAAATACCCTGATTTGAAAATTGAATGTTTCAATTACAAAACAGGTGAAATGATTGATAAAAATTATTAATAGTAAAACGAATTTATCGGTCATTTTAAAATAAATCACTACTTGTTAGAGAATCTTAATTTAAGATTCTTTTTTACTTTTTGTAGTGATATATTGGCTACAAATTTCATAAAGGATAGGGGGAACGTCTTTACGTTACATAGGATAATGAGTTACTACGCTATGGAAATGACCAAGAAATATGTGAGTATGGAGAACAAGACACTAAAAGAACCTCCTAAGAGAGTTGATGGAGTGGATAAATTTTTGAGGTGATACTGTAAAGGTGTCACCTTTTTATATTGATTTCTGGATTTTAAAATATTGTAAGAATGTCACAAAAACGTCATAAAGATATTATATAATAATTTTAAATTGTAAAAAAATTAGGAGGTAGTGATGAGTAAAAGGGTACAGTATCTAAGGTTTTCAATTCAAAGTTTATTTATAATAATCTTGACTTTAGGTTTTTACAGAAGTACGAGGACTTACTTTAAGTATATTGTTTTATTATCATTTTTAGCTGGAAATTATTTTTGTGGGTGGATTTGTCCTTTTGGAACAGTTCAAGAGATGTTTTCTAGAATAGGCAAAATGATCTTCAATAGGCAGTACAAAATGCCTCGTAGTATTCAAAAGTACTTGCAATTTTCTAGATACATTTTATACTTTTCTTTATCAGTAAGTGTTGTTAAGGATATTTTTTCATATTTTGACGGATATAAGTCTTTCTTTAAGTTAGTAGGGGACTTGCCTAATGTTCCTTTATCTATATCAGTTTTTATTATGTTAAGTTTCCTTGTTATTTCAATGGTATTTGAGAGGCCGTTTTGCAACTACTTTTGTCCCGAGGCATATAAATTTTCTATAAGAAGTATAACCAGGTTAATGAATATAACTAGAAATGAAAAAACATGTGTAGAATGTAAAAAGTGTGATACAGCCTGTCCTATGAATATTCCAGTCTCAAAATCAAATAACGTAAGAAATCTCCAGTGTATAAATTGTTTTAAATGTATAGAAACCTGTCCAGTAGAAAAAACATTAGGTTATAGATTTGCTTTTAAAAAAGAGCTTTTAAGATTGAAAACAAAGATTTCGAGGAATGGATAGATTTTTAAGGTGACACCCTGTAAAGGGTGTCATTTTTTATATGCGAGACTTTCCATACATCAATTGGAGTTGTAGATAGAATGAAAAGGGGTTTTATCAAAAAATACAAAAACACCTCATTTTGGGGGCGAGGTGTTTTCATATGTATTTTATAAAGAAGTAACTTTAATGACACTTATTAGTCGGATAAATATCTGATAAAGTCTAAATTATTTTTAGTAATTAAAAGTAAAAACACCCCATAGAAGATGAGGTGTGAATAATATTTTTTTTGGAGGCTTTTTTATTTTTTCAATTATATTATTTATGAATAAAATGTACCTTACTTTTATGTCTAGTTATTTTGAAACAGTTAGAATCTTAATCAACGTAATCGAATTAAGAGATGACTATACAAGAGGACATTCGGAGCATGTAGCTAATTTGGTTGAACTTATTTATGAAAACTCTCCACCTAAAATAAAGAAAAAACTATCTAAAAGACATTTGATTGAAGCGGCTCTTTTACATGATATTGGGAAAATATCAATTCCTACAGAAATTCTTATGAAAAAAAGTCATTTGACAAATGAAGAATATGAAATTATAAAAGAACATACAAATGTGGGGGAGGAGTTATTGAAAACATCTGAAGTGTTTAAAACAATAATTTCTTGGATAAAATACCACCATGAAAGGATAGACGGTAAAGGATATTATGGTTTAAGTTCTGAAGAAATTCCTTTAGAGTCTAAAATAATAGCAGTAGCAGATACTTATTCAGCTATAACAACAGATCGTGTATATAGGTCTAAGAAATCATATGACGTTGCCGTTAAAATTTTAAAAGAAGCAGCAGGAACACAGCTAGATGAGGGAATAGTCGATATATTTTTAAAGATTGAGTATAGTGATCTGGTAAAAGGTCGCTTTCGTATAAAAAATGACTTTTATAAACATTCGAAAGAAATAAATTGGAAATTAAATAATGTGTAGTATAAAGCACGTCAAATAATGGATAAGTTGTGTAAAAAAGAGAGTTGGAACTTAAGTCCCAACTCTCTTTTATTCTTTTAAGTGCCCTAATATATTATAGAATAATGAAGGTTATTACTTACAGCTCCAATACTTTAATTTGACTTGGCACGTAATAAATTTAGTCCTAAAGCTACAAAGATTAAACCAGTTATTTTATTTAATGCATCAGAAAATTTATTTTTTCCTTTTAATTTTCCTGCTATTACCGATGATAAGATTGCCAGAATTAAAAACCAAACTGTTCCTGTAATGATAAAAGTTAATCCTAACAATAAAAAAGGAACAGCTCCGTAGACATTATCTGGAGATATAAATTGTGGTAAAAATGCTAGAAAAAATAACGCTACTTTCGGATTTAATGTATTTGTAAGTACTCCGTCAAAGTACATTTTTTTCAAACTTATTTTTTCAGTATTACATTTTTGTATCAGTAAAGAATTGTCAGATTTGATTGACTTTATTCCTAAATAAATCAAATATCCTGCTCCTAGAATTTTTATAATATTAAATGCCAATGCAGATTTTGATAGTATAACCGATAAACCTAAAGCAGCCATCACAGTATGTATTAGACAACCTGTTGATATTCCAAGAGCTGAAATCACCCCTGCTTTTCTTCCTTGCATTCCCCGACCTAAAATATATATTGTATCTGATCCTGGTGTAAGATTCAATAAAATTCCAGATATAATAAAAACACCGTAATTAGTTATACCAAACATATCATCACTCCTGAATTTTAATTAAAGAACAAATATAACTTAATATAGCATTGGCAAAGATATCATGTCAATGTGAAAAAATGATCGTAATTAGAGAAATTCTTTTTTTATTTTATGATACCACAAGGTGAGTGTACTCTGGTAACGTTACCTTGACTATTCTCAACATTTGTGTTATACTAGTTTAGTAATTAAGAATTAAATTTATTTCTAATTTTCATTCAATACTTTATAAGTTTTGTAAGGATTTAGTTAAAGTTTGTTCTAAATTTCAATACAAAATTTATGGAGGTATTATAATGATTAAAGGAACTGTTAAATGGTTTAATGGAGAAAAAGGATTTGGATTTATTACTGGTGAAGATGAAAAAGAGTACTTTGTACACTTTTCTGAAATTCAAAAAGATGGATTTAAAACTTTAGAAGATGGGGAAGAAGTTACTTTTGAAGTAACTCAAGGGCAAAAAGGTCCTCAAGCTGCTAACGTTAAATCTTTATAGTCTATATGATTTAAGCTACCTTAATGGGTAGCTTTTTTTATTACCATCATTCATAAGATGTATAATACTCGAATTTATACAAGATTTGGAATACGATTATTCTAAGTAATGGATAAATTCTGTAAAATACAAAGTTGGGACTTGAGTCTCAACTTTATTTATATATTACTCTTTATAAGTGTCCCAACTTTGGAAGATAAATATATATAATATTTCGATTATTTTACTCCTTAGATAGTCAGATTTGTTTATTTCATAAACTTCAGAAATTTCACAGGATATCTTCCATAGGTTCTTGTTTATTCTAAAAGATACTCTGATATTGTGTAACATATTTATCACCTCCTTAATTATTTCTACTATATATAAGGCAGGTGTCATCACAAAGCTGTGCTAACATTTTGAAAAAATTTTTTATAAAATAAAATTTCATCTATTGAAGTGTAAATAAGATGGGTGGGGCATAAAAGGAAAACCCCTTCATTTCACAGAGGATATTTTGTACGGAGTTGTCTAGAAGTAGGAATCGATTTAAGAGGTTCGAGAAATATTCGACTGTTATGTTGTATGGGAAGTTTGGGAAGGTGAGAATAGTTCTTGCAGATTCATAGGACATTGAAAATTTAATTTTGGAAGTGTGGGAGTTAAAAAATAAGAAGACTTTCCATACATCAATTGGAGTGGTTTTGTATAGAGAAGATTCGAAATTTCGAGCTTATCTCTACAGCTGCGTTGGAAACGTTCAGTAAATGGAATTCTCTAACGGACGAGATTTTATTATAAAACCAAGAGAAGTGAGATTTTCAGGTGGAAATATTTTTTTCAGTAGTTTAGAGTTCTTGATGATATGGAAAGAATGAAAATAGATTTTATCAAAAAATACAAAAACATCTCATTTAGTGGGCGAGGTGTTCCGTGTTATTTTATTATAAGAGAGATTGGATTATACACCTAATTTATTTATAAAGGAAATAACTGTAACAGGTCGAATACTGAAAGAAATGCTATTATTAAAAATGAGATGAAAAAAGAAAGAGGTGTTCAAATGGATTTAAAGAATGCGTTAAAAGTAATTTTGGAAAAAGATAATCTGCTTAGGGATATTCAGTTAAGGATAAAAGAAAAAGAAGCGGAGTTTGTTGAAAAACAGCTTTTTGAATTGAAAAATAATATTTCAGAAGAATTATATAATTATATAAAGCCAGAGTACGTTGATAGAAGACTTTTTATTATTTTAGATGAGGAAAAGATAGAGATAAGTATTGCAAATAATATAGAGGGTATAGTTGCTCAGTACAAAAATGCACCTATAGAGCAATATAGTGAAATAAATGCTGTTTTAAAAAATGAAATGGAAATTTTAGATTTTAATTTCAAGTATAAAGATGATTATATGATATTTACTCCACTTAACAAGGTGTTGGAAAGAATCATATATTTGGAACTTTCAGAAGGAAAAGGGAATGTGGTTTTTGATTAGAAATTATAATAGAATGAATATATAAGTTGATTTCAAGTATAAAAAAATAAAAAGATCGCATCATCTATTGAAAAAACTGGATTTTACAGCTAGGCTTACATATTTATTTAATTTATCAAAAAATACAAAAATATCTCATGGGGACATGAAGTGTTTTTATTAATCTATAGTGTAAAGAGGTATAACTATTTGTCGTAAATATCACTTACAAAGTTTAAAAATATCTGAAAAACAAAAACACCTCATTCTACTTTGAGGTGTTTTCATATGTATTTTATAAAGAAGGAACATTAGTTATCTATTAGTCGTAACTATATCTCAGAAAGTTTAAATAAATGTCCTAACCTAGGAAACAAGTATATATATTAAATACAGAAGGTTGGGACACTAACTATTCCATCCATCATAATCCTCTGAATCATAAAATGATTCATCATCTGAAAGTTCATCATCGAAAAACTCGTCTCCTTTGTCAGATTCTTCAAATAGACGAGAATCACACTCGTAATCAGGGTCTATACCCCTGTAGTATTTGTCCTCTTTTCTCTTTTTCTCCCATTTCTCTTCCTCGTGTATGTCGTTTAGTTCCTTTAAAGATTTGTTCCAGATATATATAACTACAAATAAAACTATGAAAAATCCCATAATTCCTCCTTTCGAAGCTGCACGCTTCCCAAACGGATAAAGTGATATTATTTTAATAGAACTAGTAAAATTAGTTATGTGAGTAGGATTTAGGGGGTGTACAGGGCGAGGTTTGTCCCCTCACTAAAAGGATACCGCGCATTTTGGAGTTTGTCAGCTAAAGTTTTTTAGCCTGTGATTAGCCTGTTTTTAAGAAATGTGTTATGGAAAGAGTGTGTCCCAACTTATTTAAATAAATAATATATATAATGAAAAAGGTTGGGACAAAGTCCTAGCCTTTGATTTTTTCTTACTATGAGGTAATATGTTAGTGTTGATAATGACTATAATTTGGAAAGGATAAATTATTTTTAGATAAAATTGTGAGAATTTGGATAGTTATAATCAGTTTATATGAATAAAATTATTTTAGGAGGGATTTATGAAGTATATACTATTTGATACAAATATATATTTAGATATGATTGTATCAAGAGAAGAAAATAATACAGTGGATAATTATGAGCATCTAGAAAAACTACTTGATTTTGATAAAGTTAAAATCATTTTACCTAAAATCGTTAAATCTGAAGTTAAAAGAAATTTAAAAAATGAAATAGAAAATATAGGAAATAAAATTAAAGCTGTAAGAACAAATCTTAAAAATACTTATTGGCTTAATCACATAGACGAAATTGAAACTTTTAATAACAGATTAAAACCTCTAAAATCTGAATTAGGTAAATTATCCGATGAGTTTGAGAAAAGTAAATTAAAGTTTATAGAAATAGCTGAAAAAAAAGTGGATGTATTATTTTCTCACCCAA
The DNA here is from genome assembly GCA_963668015.2 of uncultured Ilyobacter sp. Classification (GTDB taxonomy): domain Bacteria; phylum Fusobacteriota; class Fusobacteriia; order Fusobacteriales; family Fusobacteriaceae; genus Ilyobacter_A. The sequence continues at coordinate 19,357 of CAXXCR010000012.1, forward strand.
ATGTAATAGAAATAGAAGAAAATGAAATGTTATTATCAAATGTTCAAAAAAGAAAAATATATAAAAAATGTCCTTTTCATATAGATGATAAAGACTCTTATGCTGATGCTTTAATTATAGAAATCTTAGTTAATTTGAAGGATATGATTAATTTTTCTTTGAGTGATAGTTTATACTTTATGACTAGAAACTATAGAGATTTTTCTGCTTCAAATAAAGAAAAAGATAATATTCATAATGATATAAAGCTAGAATTAGAAAGAAATAACTTGATAAATATGTTTAATTATAGAAGAAATTTTAATAAAACTCTAATTCAAGATTTTGAACAAGAAATAAAAGAAGCTGATGCTAAATGGTATGAAGAATTAGAAGAAGAGGCAAAATATAAGGAAAAAATTTACTATAGAGATTTAAAAAATGAAGAAAGAGAATCTGTAGGTTTAAAAAGTTTAGATTTTGATTACTTAGAGTTTATTTCGATGCAGGATGAGGTCACAGACTTTATCTATAATATACATGAATTAATCAATGATTATTCTGCTAACTTAGAAGAATATATCATAGAATATGATGATTTGATTGAAGGTTTGGATGAAATTGATGAGGAAAGATTGTTAAAAAGAATAAAAAAGTATAACGAAACTCCTATAGATTTAAAAATTGATGTTATTGATGATGAGGTTGATGACTCAATTATATCATTTGTAAATTCAAATTTAATTGATAGAGACAAAGTTAATTATGTATTTGAAAATATAAAATCTAAAGATTATTTTAGTCGAGGGGATATTTTCACATTTTATGATTTTGAAAAAAATGAGTATTCGATAACGGCTAAAGGAGAAATTAATCCAGAAGATTATTCAACTGATAATATTATCCTTGATTTTACAAAAAATGATAATAAGATTATTGAAGGAGAAATTGAATTATACTATGGCGGAATAGAGTTTAATTTTGATGGTTGTGTAGATGAAGGGGCAAAAGAATCAATAACTGTTAATCTTTCAGATATTTTCGAGGAGGTTAAAAAAACTATTAATAAATTAACTGGACTTGTAACTAAGAATAGAGCAGAACTTAATAATATTGAGAAATATTTAAAGAAGTAAAAAATGATACCCATACATAACAATAGGGAGAATGAAATTGATTAGGTAACAAATAATTAAATTGTGGAAGATTTATATTGAAATAATGAGTTGGAACTAAAGTCCCAACTCTCTTTTGTTCTTTTAAAGTGTCCCAACCTGAGAAAATAAATATATATAATATAATGTGAAGTTGGGACAAAAATAAACATTTGTAGAGTGAGAGTTATCTATAAATTTTTAACTCTCAAAAGTATAATTAAAACTAAAGGAATCTAGTATCGAATAAATTTGTAAGTTGTTAGGAAAGGGGAACTGATGAATAAACCAAATATTTTCGATTTTGCTACAAAAGAATTGTCACAAGATGCATTTATTGCATGGTTTATTAGTCATATAAATTTTAAAGAAGACCATGAATTATCCATTGTCGCAAAAAAGTTTGTAATTTTTTTATATAATATTTTTAATAATACTTCATTTGATTATGACAGGGTACAGTTTATTGATAAGGTTCAATTACAATATAAAAAAATTGATGTTTATTTTCGTGCCAAGATTAATGATAAGATGGTTTCTTTTATAATTGAAGATAAAGTAAATACTACACATCATTCGAATCAGTTGATTAAATACAAGGGACTAATTGAAAAGGAAACGAATTTAGAAGAGGAAGTTGTTTGTATTTACTATAAAACAGGGTATTTATTTGACGTTGATAAAGAAGTTTCTAAATTTGGTTATTCGATTATTGATATCAATTTAATTAATAAGTTCTTAAGTGAAAATAACCTAGATAACCTTATCTATAATGATTATAAGAATTTCATAGAAAGAAAATTAAATAGTCTCAATGAAAGTTTTAGTTTATATAATAATCGTTTAGGTTTTAAAGAATTTAAAAATGACTATATTCAGTGGGAATTTATGAAAGAACTACAAAGAAGATGTTCTGATTTTATTAATGAAACAACTGTTTATAGTGGTGTTAATAGAAATGGGGCCATTTGGACACAATATAAGTTTATTTATATTCCAAAATTAATTGGAGGTTTAGAAGATGATAATGTTTTTTATCGAGTCGATAAAAGAGTAAATAAACTTACTAAAAAGGAAGAGTATTATTTATCATTAAGAATGTATTCTGCTGTGAAGAAAAGAGAAGATAATATCAGAAATTTAAAATTAATACGTTTAAAAACTTACATTGATATTTTTAACTCACTTGAAGTTAAAGAAAATTCAAATCTGAAGTTCTCTAGAATAAATAATGATTATCAAGGAGCAAATGAAAGTGAAATTTGTATTCTGTTTTTTAATAATGAGGAAAATACTATAAAAAATGTTTTGAATGAAATACCAAAATTTCATAAAGAGTTTGTTGAGAAAGTTAAAGAACTTCCTATATAAGTTATTTGAAATTTCTTATAGAATTAAAGAAGGGAAATATTAGATATTGTTTATTTAATTTTGAAAACCTTAAAAAAGGGCAATCCGGTGTTCAAGTTCATCAAAAACAAAAATCCAACAGAATCTTATGGATATCTTTTGGGTGAAAAATGAGTCTATAACTGTTTTCGATTTTAAAATACTGTGTTTTCACTAATAAGACTAACTATATGAAGTCAAGTGTAAAATCAAAAAATCAGATTATTTTTTAGGTTTCTATAAAATTGCATCACAAAATAAGAAGCTATGAAAGCTAATTTTTTTAGACAATTAATTTATGAATTCTTTTTCAGTTTTTAATAAATGATATATCACCCGAACTAATTTTCTTGCTGCATGGGTTAGGGCAACTAAGTAGTGTTTTCCTTCAGATCTTTTTTTAGCGAGATATTCGTTAAAAACAGGTGCTCTCATAGATACTAATCTGGCTGCAGTAAGGAGCGCCCATCGCAAGTATTTGGAGCCTCTTTTAACCATTCTAGCATGTGGTGAAGTGTATTTTCCGGACTGATGTGTTGAAGGTTCTAAGCCTGAAAAAGCCAAAAGTTTACCTGGTGTTGAAAAATTATGAATGCTTCTAATCTCGGATAATATGATGGCTGCTAAGGTATAAGAAATTCCTGGTATTGTCATTAGTGGTGTTTTGAGTTTATCGAGTATTTCCTTTATCTTGCTATCTAGAAGTTTGATTTCTTTTTCAACACCTTGTATTAACCTGATAGTTTGTTGGAGTTCAAAAGCTTTTGCGGCATCGCTTACTCCAATGGAATTTTTAGCCAACTCTTTGAGTTCAAGCGCTTTAGCTTTTCCATACTTACCTTTAGAGCTAGATTTAAGTAGGTTGGTCAACTTGGTAAGGTGGCATTTTGCAACCTCAGAGGGAGAAGGTAAAGCTAGTAACAGCGAATAAGATGAGGACTGGTGAACAGACCATACATTTGTGGAAAGCTCTGGAAAAGTAATGTCGATTAGTCTTGTAAAAGATATTTTAAGTTTAGATTTGTACCCTACAAGACGAAACCTATGGCGTGATAACGATTTAACTTCATCTATAAATTCTGAGTTGTAGCTATAGTTGCTAGGCATGTTGGATAAAAGCATTTGCGCTATAAAAACAGCGTCTACTTTATCAGTTTTAGTTTTTCTCAGGGTGCTTGCTTTTCTGTAGAGATTTGTAGAAAGGGGATTAAAAACAGTGACATCAAGCTTGTTGTCTTTAAGAAATTTTAATAGATTATCACTGTAATGCCCAGTGGCCTCAAGCCCTACTTTTACATTGTTTAAAGTTTCTGAGAAGCCAAAAAGTATTTCTTTAAATTCCGAGAAACCTTTAGAGGAGTTCGAAAAACTGAAAACATCTTTTAAAATAACACCATCAGAGTTCATGATAAAGCAGTCATGTTTATGCTTTGATACATCGATGCCGACATAGATCATAATATCACCTCTTTTAATTATGATTAGACGTTGAGATCCATAAAATCTATGCTAGTGTATCCTTGCTAAATATAAAGCGTCGTGCGCTATCTAACTAATTAACAATTAAACATAGACCTATGGTTAGAGCCTTAATAAAATAGTCAAAGCTATAGGAGAAAAAACTAATCCACAGCGTCTATGTAATTATATATTAAAAAACAAATTCCGCTGAAATATAGTTGTTTTTGACTATACTTCAGTATACAAGGAGATATAAGTTGAAAAGTGAAAATATCTAAGTCTTTTTATAAAAGAGGTATAGGGTATTTAAAGGTATCGGAAATGATTAGATGTGACGATTATCATAGAAGATATGTTAATTTAAAAAAAACTCATTAAATTCTTGACTTGAATGTCAAAATGTAATATAATTATTTCGTTGTGCCGGGATGGCGGAATTGGTAGACGCATCAGACTCAAAATCTGACGGGCTTTATGCCCTTGTGGGTTCAAGTCCCACTCTCGGTACCATTTATAAGAAGATCAAGGGTTCTAAACAGAATGCAACTGTTTAGGGCCTTTTTTTATGTAAAGATTAAATTGAGAGGGTTATCATAGGAGAGCAAGTATTTCAATCTATTTTTAATGGAAAGACCAGACTTGTTTTTTGCAACTACAAATGTCAACATTATGCGGTCTTAAATGACAGCACTGACTACTTTATTCCTGATAATGAATTATTCAACCTATAGTTATTTCCAGTGAATACCACTACATGACCATGATGGATTACTCTATCTAGTATTGCAGTGGTTATCTTTTTCTCCATAAATATTCCTACCCATTTTGAAAATTCTATGTTTGTTGTAATTATTAAACTTTTTCGTTCATAGCAGTCTGCTATTACTTGAAAAAATAGTTCAGCTCCTCGTTCTCCCAGTGGAACATAGCCTAATTCATCTAAGATTATCAAATCATATTTTTTTAGACTCCTCAGATATCTTCCGAGATTGCCTGCTTCGCTTGCCTCTATTAATTCTGTTACTAAATTTGATACTTTGAAAAATCTTACTCTTTTACCTAAATTACAGGCTTCATAACCTATGGCTATAGCTAAGTGAGTTTTTCCTCGTCCTGAAGGTCCATAGAATATGATATTTTCATTCTTTTCTATGAACTCTATTTTTTTTAAACCTTCTAAAGTTAGTGTTTCGGGTAATTCTAACTCCTTAGTATCATAATTTTCAAAGGTCTTAACAATTTCAAATTTAGCCTCTTTTATGCGCCTATTCTTTCTGCGTATCTCTAAATTTTCATAACTTTGCTTTAATACTTTTGTTAAATATTCCTTTTTATCTGTAAACTCAATACCTTCATATTCTTCCAGTATTTCCGATCCTAACCTTAACTTTTTACAGTATTTTTCTAGTTCTTCCATTTACATTCCCCCTAAAATTTTGTCATATTCGCTTAAATCGTCATCCAATTCTAAAATTTTTGGAATATTTTCTGTTAATTCTAGGGGTTCATATATTTTTAGTGGTTCCAGTTTTGCAAGATATGCTGCTTTAAAAGAATCTATATCCAAGATACCTTGCTCTATATTGCTTTTTAATACCTCCATTGCAAGATCTAAGCTATCTTTTATTAAGAATTCTCCAATTAGTGTTAATAGCTTTCTCTTATCGCTGCTTTTTCTTTGATTTTTAAAATATTCTCTAAAAAACTCCGGTAGATCATCGAAGTATTCACAGTTTTCAAATGCTCTTGGTTTCTGAATAAAGGCATCTCCCCATAGTTCCCAATTAGTAAATTCCTGGTTTTTGCTATAGGATCTTTTATGTGTAGTAATTAATTCGTATGCTTCATTTAAAATTTCTAGTCTATCGTAGTATATTTTTATCCATACCTCTTGTTTTGCATATGCTGGTTTTACAGAGTAAGAATTTCCTTGAAACCTTATGTAGCCTATGTTATTAACTTTTGCTTTTTCCTGTTTAAATACGGTGAAAGGGATCTCATTAAGTGCTGTTAATTCCTTTTTATCTTCCTTGAATAGGATTTCTATACTTTCTTCCTTCTTGTAATGATTACGTTTAGCATCGTTATTACATTTTATTAAGAGCTCCTCATTGTATTCAGCAAGATTAGATATCTCAGGTACCGGAACAAAGAAATTACTTCTCAAATACCCAACCTTTCTTTCTACAGAGCCTTTTTCATTTCCTTTAGCAGGATTACAGAATTTTGGTTCAAAGCCATAGTGAACAGAAAACCGCATAAACATATCGGTTAAGACTCTATTATCTCCTCTGCCTACTTTGACTACGGCAGTAGACATATTATCAAACCAAATTTCACGTGGAACACCGCCAATATGTTCAAATATATTTTTCATTCCTTGAAAAAGAGCTTCTTGATTTTGAGCAGGAAAGAGCTGCACAAATCCCATATTACTAAACGGAAATGAGATAACTAAATGATATCCGCTAACAGTTTTTCCATTAAGAATATATGTGGTCTCACCAAAATCTAATTGAGCACTACCAGGTTTATGTTTTAAAGGAACAATCATTTCATTAGAATTAAGATTAAGTTCTTTTTTTAGTTTAGTTACATAATCGCAAAGAGTTCTGTACTTAGCAGTGTATTGACTATCGAATTCTTCTTCTAATCTTCTTTGCATTCTGGCGACAGTATGCCTTTGTTTTCTGGGGGCATCTAGGTCTTCTTTAATCCAAGATATTAGAACATCTCTAAAAGGATCGATTTTAGATGGATAATGAGTTTCTTTCCTTGCAACAGGCAAGTTAAATTCCTCCATATCAACATATTTTTGAACAGTTCTAAAAGAATGACCTGTGATTCTAGTAATTTCCCGCAAGGATTTATTTTGTTTTTTGAATAAAAGTTTGATATTATATATATCGATCATTGGCAACATCCTTTTCTCCCCCTAATAGTAGTTTGGTCACTAATTATTAAAGGGTTAAATGGTAAAGTTGTCAATGGTCATTTTTTTATGTAAGGCAAAGGTGTTGACTTTTCAAACCGCAAATTGCTGCTATTTAATTATGCCATAAACAACCAGACTTGATTATACAAAAGAATAAAAAAAGGGAATTAAAAAATCAGACAGGAAAATCCTGTCTGATTTTATTTTAATTGGAATAGGTTATTGCAAAAAAACTCAGATTACTTTTTTATCACTGATGTCAACATATGGTATATAAAAAATAAAACTGGTACTACCATAGACAGAACGGCAATTCTATTTACTGTCACTATATTTTCTAAAGTGATTTCAGTATTTAAAATTAAATTAAACATTGATATTTCAAATAACAATATAAATAATACTTTTATTGTCATCGCGATATTGTTTATTTTTTTTATATTGAAATATTTAATATCATTCATTTTTGACTTACCTCTCTGTTATTAAACTTATTTTTCAAGATTTGATTCTCAAATATAAGATATGCTAAATTAAAAAATCAATTAAAATTGGGTCAAGGGAGGAAATCTAGAATGTTTTCCTCCCTTGACCCAATTTTATCTCAAAAATTTAGCAGTTATTGCTTTTGTTTTAAAAAAGTTTTGAGGAGGAGGAAAAATGGATATTTTCCTCCCAAGTTGATTGATTTATCTAAAATTAGTTGATTTATTCTTTATGTTCTATTATGCAGCTATTCCTGCTTTTGAGAACACTACGTATAGGCAAACAATTACTAAGACTATCCCAAAAGCTGCATGTTTTCCGTATTTCCATTGAGTAAGATCAACTTGACCTGTATATTTTTGTTCATAAGGAGTTTCCCTTGGAGAAAATTTACTTACTGCTGCCATGATTAGGATTATCATAGGGAAAGCTAGTCCAAGAATGTGTAGCCAGTGGATTGGCCATTCTCCGAATTTATAGCTTCCATAGAATATTAAGTGAAATACCGTCGCAACTTTTGCTCCTTTTGCAGAGATTCTTTTAGTGAAGAATCCAACTAAAACTATGGCCACTATCGGCATGTTGAAGTATCCCCAAGTTTCCATTAGGAAGTTAAATAGTCCTGCTGGTGCATACATGATGAATGGTGCAATAAGCATTGAAATTACTGCTACCCCTGTACCCATTTTCTTACCAAGTGTAACAAGGTCTTTATCTGAAATAGTCGGGTTGAATGATGGTCTGTATATGTTGATACAGAACATAGTTACAGTACTGTTTAGGATTGAGTTGAATGAACTCAGTATAGCTCCGAATAAAACCGCCCCCATAAACCCAGTTAATGCTGTTGGAAGTACATCACCTATAAGTGTAGGGTAAGCCATGTCACCATTTTCTAGGTTTGGATAAAGATGGAAAGCCATTATTCCAGGTATAACCAAGAAGAATGGTCCAAGGCATTTCAAAGCTCCCGCGAATAGAACACCTTTTTGTCCTTCCGCCAGGTTTTTAGCAGCAAAAGTTCTTTGAACTATAGCCTGGTTTGTTGTCCAGTAGAAAAGACTGATAAACATAGCACCGGTAAATATTGTAGAAAACGGAATCGCAGAATCCGATCCACCTATAGAGTTTAATTTCTCAGGGTGCTCAGTTATAAGTCTTGTAACCCCCGCAGATATGCTTCCATTACCTAATTTATGCAGACCAAAGAATGGAATTGAAAGACCACCGATTAGTAGTCCTACACCGTTTATAGTATCTGATACTGCAACGGCTTTTAGACCTCCGAAGATAGCGTAGATAGATCCAACTATACCTATAGCCCATACTGTAATTGTAAGAGCAGTGAATTGAGATACTCCGAGTAGTTCAGGTACTTTGAATAATCCTGTTAGTACAAGTGATCCAGAGTATAGGATTGTAGGTAAATAAAGGATGACATAAGCAAACATAAACAGAATTGTTACCAATTGTCTAGTAGATTTGTCATAACGCTCTTCCAAGAACTCAGGAATAGTAGTTAGTCCACTTTTGAGGTACTTTGGTAAGAGTACTAATGCTAGAAACATAAGACCGAAAGAGGCTATTATCTCCCAAGTCATATATACCATAGACTCTCTGTAACCTGCTCCATTCATTCCTACAAGCTGTTCTGTAGAAAGGTTAGTAAGCATTAACGAACCACCGATAACCACGCCTTTTAAACTTCTACCTCCTAAGAAATATCCGTCTTGAGTATCCAGGTTTTCATCTCTTGTCATAAAGTATGACGCGACCGCTACAAGCGCGGTAAAAAATACAAACGATATTGCTGCAAACATTTTTCTACCTCCTATTTTTTATTTTTTATTGAAAAATTCTAATATTCAAATACAAAAGTGTGCTACATAAGCCCATAGTGTTTTATTTGTGTATACAGTATATAATTTTTCCGAAATTATAACCTTAACTATTTAGCATTTTTTTATAGTAAAAAGTCTTTTTTCTATTAAGTTCTTCCAAATTAGACTTTTACTAATCTTAGTAATACTATCATATTGTGAAACATTTCTCTTCTCTTTGAAACACAATTGTTCGTTGAGGTATCATTTTTTCCACAAAAACACAATAAGGAAACTGTGTTGCTCATAAACTAAAAAGTATTTGCTTTTATTCTTTTCTTAAATTCACTTTTATTTGAATTTTTGGTGTTGGAGCATATAATTTTTTTTATCCGTTTTAATTGATGAAAATAAATTAAATTTTACTTTTTTTATATTAAAGAGGAGAATAATTTAAGACAATACTGCGGGAATTGCAGTAAGGGCGTCACTATAGTTATCTCACCTTTTAAAAGAATAGTTTTATTGTCTTGCAATAACTAAAAATCTAATAGAATCAGAAGTTATAAAAAATTGGCAACTATCGTTGATGAGAAAAAATTAGGAATTGAGGTAAAAGCTTTTGTACTTGTTCACTTATTTCCAAAGAACAGGGTAGCTATAAATGTTTTCGGGGAAAATGTAAAAAGATCTATTAATACGCAATACAAATCTAAGAAGTGTGGATTAATTATTGTTGTTGGTAAAGAAAAGAGAAACGTTTCTCTTTTTGTGGGTAATGTCTTGAGAGGAGGAAACTTTGAATAAAAAAACTGCAGAATTTACTTTTTTAGGGGATATTATTGGAATTTAATAAATAAGATTAAATTTTATTCATTCTATACGAATGGGTGCTATTGTACTCGTAGGGGCAATCCGCAAATTTGTGACAGCTTCCTTTTAATCTTTTAAATGTACTATCCTTACATTAATGATAAATGCTAGACATTTTTTTGGGACATATTGGTATTAGTATATAAGTGTGGACACGAAAAGTTTAACACGATAAAATATCTTTAAATTATGAAAGGGAGTGTTAAACAGATATCCAAAAATGGTATCAGATATTCAGATGAATTCAAGCAACAAATCGTAGACCTCTATCAGGCTGGCACACCAGTCTTGGAACTGAGTCGCGAATATGGCGTGGCGACAGTAACTATTTACAAATGGATTAAGAATCATTCTCCAATTAAGGTTTCTAAAGATAAAACCATTATTGCTAAAGAATATCAAGCTATGAAAAAACGCATCATACAGCTTGAAATGGAGAATGAAATATTAAAAAAAGCTACCGCCATATTCGCAAAAAACAGTAGATGAAGTTGTTGAATTCATCAGTAAATATAGAAAAAAATATACTGTAAAACTTATATGCAAAGCCTTAAAGTTTGCTAGGAGCATATATTACAAGGCTCTACTTGGTGTTCCCTCAAAAAGACAACAGGAATCTGAGCAGTTGAAATCTGATATCAAAACCATCTACTTAGAAAGTAAAAAGCGGTATGGTGCTCCTAAGATTAAAAAGACTTTGTGCGCTCAAGGCAAGCGCGTAAGCCTAAAAAGAGTCCAGCGCTACATGTCTTCCATGGGTATTCGTTCCATTGTAGTTAAGAAATATCGTCCTTATTCTTCAAAAAAAAATATTACGGAACGTGAAAATATTTTGAATAGAGATTTTTCAACCTCTACAATAAACCAAAAATGGTTGGACCTATTTGGCATCGGTAATGGATCTACACAGTAAAAAAAATTATTGGTTATGCTTATGATAAGTCCCTGACAACTGATCTAGCCTTAAAAGCTGTGAAAAACGCTTGCTTAAATGTAAAAAATACAAAAGGCATTATCTTACAAAGCGACCTTGGAGCACAATATACAAGCAAATTATTTGAGGGATACTTAGCTTTAAAAGGTATCATCCATTCATTTAGTCGTAAAGGAAATCCTTATGACAATGCTTGTATTGAATCATTTTATTCTATTTTAAAGAAAGAAGAAGTACATCATCACAAGTATTATGATTTCAAGATTGCAAGTACAGCAATCTTTGAATATATAGAATCCTGGTACAACCGAAAAAGAATTCACAGTGCAATAAATTATATGACTCCACAGGCAGTTTACGGAGCTGCCCAAGTCACAGCATAAAAGTTAAACTTTTTGTGTCTACTGTATTGACATAAGTCCACATAAAAAAATATACTTTATTATATTATTGGAGGAGCTGTATTCTACCTGTTATTAGTTCAAGTTATATTTTTTTAGTAAATTAAGCTTGGCGCTAGACGGGTACTATGAGACTTTGAGCACTTTTATTAAGACTAAAAAAATTTATAAAACTTGACTTTTTTAATGATGAGGTGTTATCATATACGAATAACTCAAAAGTGTATGCGACTTGTTAAGTAATTGAAATAGCGAGATGCAGACTTTTTCGATAGTAAATTATAAAATCTTGCAAGCAGTTTGGAATGCTATATAAATTGCGGTTGTACTGTATTGGACTCAGGTTAATGTAGTGGGAGTGTTTACTGTTAATATAACTTTTAAGCTTTAAAATAGATAAGGAGAAGTTTATTTATGTTATGTTCTATTAAAGAAAATATATCATCGGCTTTTCAATACGAAAAAACGCCTAAAGTACTCTATATTACAAAAAATGATGCTCATCTTACCAAGATGCCTTGTGCTATGCACATGCATGAAGAGCACTTGGAAATCGTATTTATTACAGATGGAAAAGGGATACACACTATCGGCGGTAAACAATACGAGACTAAAAAAGGGGATATCGTAATTTACAATAGCAGGGTTTTACATGATGAACGTGCAAGTCTTGATTCTAAAAAGAGTTTATACTGTTGTGCGGTTACTAACCTTAAGCTGGAAGGATTGAGAGAAAACTGTCTATTGCCTGATGGTGCAAATCCTGTTTTGCACAGCGGGGATTTCGCTGAAGATATCGAAAGTATTTTCAGAATAATGCAGTCTCAACTTTATTCTCAAAATATCGGAGCCGAGAGTATATGCCACAACATGCTGAATTCTCTTATTTCCATAATTTTAAATCAATTAGATAAATCTGAAGATCAGCTGAAAACTAGTGAACGTTTTATAGGAAGTCGTATTAAAAAATATATAGATGATCACTACTTAGAGGATTTAACTTTAGAAGGTATCAGCAATAAATTATATATCAGTTCTTCTCATCTATGCAAAGCGTTTAAAAAGTCTACCGGATATACTCCTATGCAGTATATTACAAATCGCAGGATAGGAAAGGCTCAATCTTTGCTTGTTATATCTAACTATAGCATCACTGATATTGCGTTTATGGTTGGATACAATGATTCGAACTACTTTAGTACTATCTTTACAAAAAATGTTGGGATGTCTCCACTTAAATATAGAAAATGTTGGGTGTATTAGGTAAATAAAATTTAAAATATAACTTTTTAAAAGCTTTGGGCAAATTGTCCGAAGCTTTTTATTTCCCTAAAACAAAGTAAAAATTTCACAGAATAACAATATTTCCAAGATTCGAAAAAAGAGTTTTCCGTAAGCGTATAAAAAGAAAGACTTTTTTGATCAAAATAAACGCTAAAAGCTTAAGGTGATAATCAAAAAAAAGTTATATACTTATTCCATAGAATAAATCAACTTGAACTTATCCAGCGTCTAGGCGTAGTTTCCTGCTAAAGTTAGCGATTGTACGGAGGAGCTTTAAAATGGTAAAGTTTAATCATTAGTGTTCAAGTACTGAAAAATCAAAAACAAAATTAATGATTTAGGTCAAAAAATACCCACAAATAAGACTTTAAAAAAAGGATTTATAGTTTATAGCTGAATATAATTAACTAGTAAAATTAATAGTTTTGTTCAAATATAAAAAGGGAGGAATTAATTTATGAAAAGAAATGTTCTGTTACTTGTTCCTATGTTGGTTTTATTGGTGTTTGGTGGATGCGGGAAAAAAGAGGAAAGTAATAAAGTGAAAGTTGGGGTTGCTATATCAAACTTTGACGACCAATTCCTTATATCTATGGTTGATCAAATGAAAGCTTTTGCTGCAGAAAATTATGCAGACGAAATGGAAGTTACTTTTGTTGACGGAAAAGACGACCCTGCTAAACAGCTTGGTCAGATTGAAAACTTTATAACTCAAGGTATGGATAAAATCATACTAGTGCCTGTAGATTCAGAAACTAGTAATGCTGTATCAAAAATGGTAGTAGAAGCAGGGATAGACATCATCTACTGTAACAGACCGCCTCAAAGTGTTTTCGATGGTGTTTACGCAGTTGTATCTCCTCAAAAAGAGGCAGGGGTAATGCAAATGGAGTACCTAGCTGAAAAGGCAGGATATAAAGGAAATGTTGTTGTGTTAATGGGTATACTTGGTCATGATGCTCAAATAAAAAGAACTCAAGGGTTTGAGGAAGTAGTCGCAAAATACCCTGATATGAAAATCATCAAAAAACAAACTGGTCAATGGAGCAGAGCACTTGGATTACAAGTTATGGAAAACTGGCTAAGCTCAGGGGATCAAATCGACATACTAGCGTCTAACAACGACGAAATGGCTATCGGAGCAATCAGCGCAATTGAAGCTGCTGGAAAACTTGACAGCATCTTAGTTGGTGGAGTTGACGGTACTGCAGATGCTGTAGATATGATAGCTAAGGGAAAACAAGATGTTTCTATATTCCAAGACGGTACAGGACAAGGAGTAGGAGCTATAAAAGTTGCTTATAAATTATGGAAAGGCGAACCTGTAGAGCAAGTTACTAACGTTCCATTTAAGCTTATAACACCAGAAAATTACAAAGACTTCATGTAAGAATCTTCAATATACAGTTAAATTTATGGGAGGAGATCTCTGATCTCCTCCTGTATCTAAACTTTTAAAACATAAAACTTTGAAAGAAATCAAAATTTTAGATATATAAATCTACATTGTAATTTGTAGAGGAAAACGTTTTATTTTTTAAAAGTTTAAATACATAAAATTACAAATAATTTATGTAATATATTAAAAACAATCAGGAGGTAGTCAAAATGAAATTAGGATTTAATGAAGGTTGTAACCGTTTTTGTAAGGATCATTCAGTTTTAAAAGATCTTGATTATTGCGAAAACGCTGGATTCGATTATATCGACATCCAATCAGAGTGTTTAAACCGTGACTTAGAAGCAGGCAAGTACACACTTGAAGAATTAGGTGAGTGGTTTAAGACTCATAACCTTAAGATGTCATCTTACAACGCTTTGATTTTCTTCAACATGAAAGAAACTCAAGCTGAAAAAGATGCTGTTATGGCTGAGTTAGACGAGATCATCAGACGTTGTCAAATTCTAGACTGTCCAATGATCGTTGTAGTACCTAGTATGGATATTAAAAAACATGCTACTCTTGATGAAATCAAAGAAGACGCTGTAGAAGTATTAAATGAAATGGCTAAAAAATGTGAGCCTTATGGCATTAAATTATCACTTGAGTTCGTTGCTCATCCATCAATGACAATAAACCGTTTTGACGATGCTTACGAAATAGTTAAAGCTGTTGATTCTCCATTGGTAGGCCTTACTTTAGACCAATATCACTTCCATGCTATGGCTTCAGATTGGGCAAAATTAGAAGAAGCTGATGGTAGCAAGATTTTTGTATGGCATTTAAATGACATGGAAAATGTACCTTGCGGCGCGCCTTACACTTCAGATGAAAAACGTTTATGGCCTGGAGAAGCAGCTGGTTGCCTTGATCACAAACGTTATGCTGATATATTCAAAAAAATTGGTATTGCTGCTGATGCTTGCATCATCGAAGTTTTCCGTCCTGAATATTATGAAATGGATCAAGAAGAGAACGTAAAGAAAGCTTATGAAGTAACAAAAGCTCACGTAGAAAAATACTGGGATTAATCTTATAGCCAAAAAACTTTAAGGCTTTGCACATGATGTAAAAACATCGTTGTAGTTCCATTTGTCGGCGAAGAAAAGTTCACTTAGATAGAAATCAAAGAAAGTTCTGTAAAAGTTTTTAACGAGCTGGCTGATATAGCTGAGCCTTACGGAATCAGACTAGTAATAGAGTTCGTGGGACATCCACAATGCACAATCAATACATTCGGATAAGTTTACGAAATTGCAGAAGCTGTAAACAGAGGCAACGTAGGAGTAGTTCTTGACTGTTTCCACGTCCACGCTATGGGATCTAGAATAGAAGACCTTAAAAAAGTATTCAACCTTCATATAGACGACACAGAAGATTTCCTATCGGAATATTAACTGACGTTGATAGATTTTGGTCTGGAAAAGGAGCTATCGACTTAGACTCTATACTTTCTACATTAAAAGAGATTGGATACTCAGATATGGTATCGGTAGAACTATTCAGACCTGAATAGTATGAATTAGAAGCAGAAGAAGATATCAGAATAGGTGAATAAAAAACTTTAGCTGTTCTTGGAAAATACTTAGATTTTGAAACAAAGTAAGATCTATAATTAAGAGGAATTCAACACTTACAGTACATAATATCTATAAGAAAATATATGTTTGAAAAGTGTAATTGTGGCAGCAAAGAGACTGAAAACTAATTGTTAAAATTTAGAATACCAGAGGAGGAATTTAAGTTATGTCATTAAGATTTGGAGTTATAGGAACTGGTGCTATTGGAAGAGAGCACATGAACAGAATTCAATATGTACTTGCAGGTGCTGAAATTGTCGCAGCGGCAGATTATAAAGTAGAGTTCGCTCAAAAAGCTGTTGAGGATTTAAAAATAGATGCAAAAGTTTATGAGAACGCTCATGACCTAATCAAAGCTGACGATGTTGACGTAGTTCTTGTAAGTTCTATAGGTTCTACTCACGAAGAGTATGTTTTGGCTGCAATCGAAGCTGGAAAATATGTTTTCGTTGAAAAACCGCTTGCTACAACTGCTGAAGCTTGTAAAAAAATAGTTGAAGCTGAAATCAAAGCTGGTAAAAAATTAGTTCAAGTTGGATTTATGAGAAGATACGATAAAGGGTACGTTGCATTAAAAGATGCTATCGACAACGGAAGAGTAGGTGATCCATTAATGGTTTACTGTGCTCACAGAAACCCTGAAGTAGGAGATAGTTACACAACTCCTATGGCTATTCATGATACAGCTATCCATGAGTTAGATGTTTTACGTTGGTTATTAGACGACGACTATACTTCTGCTCAAGTAATTTATCCTAAAAAGACTTCTGCTGCTTCAAGCCACTTAGCAGATCCTCAAATCGTTTTACTAGAAACTAAAAAAGGTATCAGAATCAGCGTTGAAATATTTGTTAACTGTAAATATGGTTACGACATTCAATGTCAAGTTGTTGGTGAAGCTGGCACAGCAAACTTACCAGAACCTCAAAGTGTGCTTTTCAGAAATGAAGCTAAACTTTCAACTGATGTCCTTATGGATTGGAAAAAAAGATTCGTAGAATCTTACGATATCGAACTTCAAGCTTTCATTAATTCAATAGCTAAAACTGGAGCTCCAGACGGACCAACTTCTTGGGACGGATATGCTGCTGCAATAGCTGGAGATGCTTGTGTAACAGCTCAAAATACTAGCGAAATTGTACCAATAACAATGGAAGAGTGCCCTGAATTTTACGCTAAATAAACTATATTTTAAAATGTGAAGGGCAAGCTACTGTTTTTGTAGATGCGGTAAAGAAAACCTTAAACGGGGAAACTGTAGAGCAAGTAATTAACGTTCCGTTTAAACTTATCAATCAAGATAATTTTTATAGTACATTATTACGGTAAAAGGTAAATAGCTACCTAAATAATTATACTGATATGATCCGATTATGGATGATATAAAATCAATTCCATGGGCAGGGATTTCCTAATTTTTCCTGCCCACCCTAGAAAGATAAGTTTTTTATAAAATTATCTTTTTGAATTGTTTAAATTAGAAATTATAAGGAGGTTTTTAACATGAAAATCGCATTTGATCCAGATGTAATAAGATATATGTCTATAACTGATATGGTTCACCAAATAAAAGAATGGGGGTTTGACTACATCGAGCAGTCGCCTCACCCACAAATACTGCCGTTTTACAAACACCCGAAGGCAAGCAAGGATATTATAGCAGAATACAAGAAGGTGTTAAAAGAAACTGGGGTTCAGATATCTTCTATGATACCTATATATAACTGGTCACACCCGGATGAAAACCGTAGACAGGCAGCAGTTAAAAACTGGAAGCGTGCTATCGAAATAGCAATCGAGCTAGAAGTTCCGGTAATGAATACTGAGCTTTCAGGAGATATAAAAAGGCCTGTAGAATCTGAAGAAAGCCTATACAGATCAATGGAAGAACTGCTTCCTATATTCGAACGTGAAGGTATTCGTCTTGATATACAGTCTCATCCATATGACTTCTGTGAAGATGGAAATGAAACTGTTGACATAGTTAAATCGTTCAACAGTGACTATGTAAAATATTTATTCTGTGCAGCTCATACATTCTTCTATGATAAAGGAAAAGGGGACGTTGCAGGAATGCTGGACTATGCAGGCGAAGATTTAAAACACGTTATCGTAGCAGACACAATGAACCAGGAATTGAACTGCCGTTACATAGTTAACCCTCCTGGTGCAGATGCTGCAAGAGATGTAACTGTACACCAACATTTGGGAATAGGTGAAGGAGATGTCAACTTCGAAGCGATGTTTGCAAAGCTTCGTGAAATGGACTTCGGTAAACAAGATGATACAATAGCGTCAGTTTCGCTGTTTGGATTCCCAGAAAAGATGGCTAAGCAGGCTCCAGAGCACTTAGCTAGAGTAAAAAAAGAACTTCTCTAAACTATCTGCAAAATAAATAAGCCCATTAATGTTGAACTTTAAGAAGCTTGGCGTTAATGGGCTGTTTAAATATAAAAATAGATATTTGGGCTGGAGATGCAAACAGAAAATCAGAAGATAGGAAGAGTAGTATATTGGAGGTTTGGTTATTATGGAAAAAGTAAAAGATAATAGGAATGGGATAATGTATGCATTTACAGCCTTTTTTTGGTGGGGATTATTTCCGCTTTACTGGAAATTATTAAGCGGGATTTCATCAGTAGAGATATTAGCTAATAGAATCATATGGTCATTTGTTTTAACCTTTTTATTAATAATTTTGAGAGGTGAGTTTGGAAAGTTTAAAGCTATGATAAAGGAAAGAAAAAACGGTTTTAAACCTTTTTTTCGCCTCTGTGTTTACCAGTCTAAACTGGGGTTCCTATATATTTGCCGTGAATTCTGGAAGGATACTGGAAGCGAGCTTGGGGCAGTATCTCATACCGCTTATGATGGTAGTCTTGGGTATTGTCATATTTAAAGAAAAGTTAGATAGAAACCAAGTAATATCGGTTGTTTTGGCGAGTATAGGAGTTCTTGTCCTTACTTTGAAATATGGGAAATTCCCCTGGATATCCATCATGATCGCCTTTACATTTTCCATGTACAGCGTGTTTAAAAAACATGTGAAAACAAATGTCCTTATGGGTCTAGTCTTGGAAACAGCTATCATATCTCCTGTTGCCCTATTATATCTTATGAATATATCAAAACAGGGATCTGGGGCTTTCGGGTCAAACACATATATCAGTTTACTGCTAGTAGGTGCAGGAGCGGTGACAACCGTCCCATTATTTTTGTTTGGTAAAAGTGCCCAGAAGATCAATTTAAGTGTCATTGCTTTTTTTGCAATATTTCACACCAACTATCTCTTTGGTTTTGGGGAGTGTTTTTATACAAGGAAACTTTTAGCAGGACTCATTTGATAAGTTTTTCATTTATCTGGGCAGCTATTATAGTGTATTCTATTGGTCTTGTAAAGGATATCTTCGGGAAAAAGCTTTTAATTAGATTAAAAAAATTATAGGGGATTAAAAATGAAAAATAATATGAAAATAGGAGAAATAAGAAAATTTAAAGGACAAAAATATAGAGCCACAGTAGATTTTAATACTGCGGAGCTGGGTCTTGCGCTTTTTACAAGGAAAGATTTGGAGCTTGTTCTTCTGCTATTAAAATTTTAGGCGACTGTTATAGAGTGCTTAGGAAAGATAAACAAAATATAATTTTTGAAGAAATTAAGTAGCTAGTTAAAGACGTATAAATAAACTTCAAAACTAAATAAAAAAACTTTGTTGTTATCGATAGACACTGTTCATTTTTAGGGGGTGTAAACTATGAAAAATCCATATAGATTTCCTTTTACAATAAATTTATTTTTTCTGTTCATTTTATCCATATTATTTTTCATTAAAGTTGAAAAACAAAAAGAGAATAAAATGATTCAAGTAGGTGTTACAATATCCAATTTTGAAGATAAATTTATAAGCTATATATTGCTCCAAATGAAGGAGCATCAAAAAAAAAATCGACGATAAAATGGAAGTAGTTTATTTAGATGCTCTAGAAGATACAAAAAAACAAAAAGAACAAGTGAAATATTTTATTGAACAAGAAATGGACGCCATTGTTATACTGCCGGTTGATACGATAGAAACAAGTGAAATGACTAAAATGTTGGTGGAGGCAGATATACCTGGGATATATTTAAATAAATTTCCAGATGATCTGAAAAGTAATCAACCTGATAACATCTATTATATTGGCCCAGATGAAAGAACATCAGGAGTTCTACAGATGGAATACTTATCAAAATTACTAAATGGAAAGGCGATGTAGTAATATTAATGGGTGACCTTGGAGATAATGCCGCCTTTACAAGAACAGAGGGTACAGAAAAAGTAGCAGGTAAATATCCGAAGATAAATGTAGTAGATAAACAATCGGCAAAATGGATAGCTCCGCTAGCTTCAAGTATAATAGAAAATTGGATTATATCAGGAAAAAAATTTGATGCTATTGCTGCGAATAACGATGAAATGGCTCTCGGTGCTATAAAAACACTTAAAAAATACGAGAAAATCGATGAAGTATTGGTTGCTGGAATTGATGCAACAGAAGAAGCCTTATCTGAACTGGAGTCAGGAACGTTGTCGTGTACTGTTTTTCAAGACTCTGATGTCCAGGGAAAAACTGCTTTAGAAATTGCATTTCAGGTAGCCAATGGAAAAGCGGTTCAGAATATAACTTGGATTCCATTTCAATTAGTGACATTAGAAAATTATAAAAAGTTTATGAATGAATAAAGGTGCTGCATATAGAGCATAGAGAATTTTGTAAATAGATATTCTCTTCTAAAAAAGGTTGCCTTCTCTGTAATTGACGAACTTATATGCTAAAAATATAGTGAGAGACAAAAGAGATAAAAGAAATTAAAAATCAAAGTAGTAGAAATTTAAACTTTATATTAAGTGAAATGGAAAAAGGGCGTCAAACTATATGCGTAAAAGTCAAGGCGTGCATCTCGGTACCATTTATAAGAAGATCAAGGGTTCTAAGCAGTTAATGACTATTTGGGGCCTTTTTTATTTTTGATCTTGGCAATCTGATTTATTTGCGTTATGATTAGGAGTAACTTGGCACCTATACTCCCTGAAATATATGAGAAAAACTGGGATAAGACTACCTTCGAAATTGAATTCGAATCAGATAGTCAAGTAGGGGAAGTCTTCAATGGTACGAATTTTCAAGAATTTGAGGAAAAGCATAAAAGACTGCTGAATAGAATGCTATAACGAGGAAAAAAGAATTTTCTGAGATTGTTATAAAACTTTTTAAGTAATACAATATTTGATAAAAAATAGGCCAGGTATCTGGCCTATTGATATTAATATAAATATTGAAATTTTATATTGCATCTTGAAATCTTGAAAAAATGTTATTGAATTCATACTGTAATTCAATAAAGGATTTTAGAATATCTGGGTCAAAATGATCAGGAGAGGTTCTTCCATCTCCTTTTGTAATTATATTGAAGGCTTCTTCGTGACTTATTTCCGGCTTATATCTTCGCCTGCTAACAAGTGCATCATATACATCTGCGATTGCCATGAGCCTGGCAGAAATTGGGATTTCATTCCCGATTAAGCCTTGTGGATATCCTGATCCATCCCATTTTTCGTGGTGGGAATAAGATATCTCTTTTGCGAACTTCAAAAATGAAGTACGTACCTACAATTGTTTCAGCTTTTTCCAGAGCAGCTTTCCCATATGTAGTATGTTTTTTCATTTTGTTAAACTCTTCTTGCGTTAATTTCCCAGGTTTAAGAAGAATATTATCAGGTATTCCTATTTTTCCGATGTCATGAAGAGGACTAGAACGAACTATTAAATCAATATTTTTATCGCTTAAAACTTCATTAAAGCGAGGATTATTTTTAAGGTGTTCTGCCAATAGTTTTACATAGTGCTTGGTTCTCTGGATATGGTATCCGGTTTCATTGTCTCTTTTTTCTCCTAAAGCAGCCAAACTTTCAATAGTAATGTCTTGAGTTCGTTTTAGCTCACTAGTCCTATCTTCAACTATTCTCTCTAAATTTAAATTTTTATCTGTAAGTTTTTTTTTGCATATCTTTCAAAATTAAGTCACGTGTGTTTATCTGTGAAATCATTCTGTTAAACTCATTTATTATTGGTGAGAAATCCTCATCTTCAAGATATGATATTTGATGAGTGTAGTTTCCATAGGATACTTCTCTGGCAGCTATTAAAAGTTTTTTTAGTGGAAAAAACATTTTAGTACCCATTATGATAATTATAGATATAAACATTGTTAAAGCTACTATTAGATACCTTATCAAGAAAAGTTTTTTATACTGATAAAGCAAGAGATTGAATGAATTCAGGTTTAACTTTATAAAAATACTGCCTACAATATCACTTTTGAAAGCAGAGTTGTACTCACCACCTTTTATGGGGATAGCAACTTTGAAAATATTTTTGTTAATATTTGAAACCATGGCTTTTAATTTATTTTCAGTGAATATTTCATTTACAACCTTTTCAGAATGCATATTTTCCAATTTCACTTCGTTTGTTCGAAGAGATTATTTTACCAGTTTTATCATAGACACGAATGGTATCTATATAGTCATTGGCTCCTATGCTCTCACTTAATCTTTGAATAGAGTTTAAATCATTATTTTCTAAAAACTCAGCAACAGCCCAGTCTACACCGGATAGAGTAGAGTAAACTTGTTCTTTAAGTTGTAGGCTAAAGTATTTGTGTAGCAGACCGTTTAATATTGATGTGGATAAGAAGATACTTGCTATAACTGAAACTAGTATCCAAACAGCCATTTTTTTGTAGATTTTTGAAAAAGAAAGCACTACTTCTTTCATAAATATTTTCCTGCCTTTTCCACTATATTTGGAGTGTATATAGTGCGTATGTCTATTCTTTTATCTAATAATCCACTTTCAAAAAGAAAATTATTCATATTGTTTAAATCCTTTTCTATTCCTTCTGATCGAAACATCTGTATATTTTCAGAAAGATCATAAAATACAAAACTCTCATAAAAGACCTTAAATTCATCAACAGACATTCCTGTTTTAGCAGCCATCATTGAATAGGCTTCTTCGGGGTGTTCTTTTACAAAAGCTAAGGATTTATACCAGGCATTGACAAGGGTGTTGAAGTCCTTTTTTCTATTTTTTAATGAATTATTATTTGCTATCAAGACATCTACATATCCACCCATGTCGTCTACATATACCAAAATATTTTCCTGAAGCTGTAGTTGTACTAAGATAGGGTTCATACACAAAGCAAGCATCTACTTCACCAGAGAGAAAGAGATCCACAGCGCCTTTATTTGTGCTAGGAATTATGGTAACCTCGTTGTCTTTTATGCCTGAATTTTTTAGTGCTTTGTAAAGAAAGAAGTGTTCGTCTGTTCCTAACTCTACTGCAATTTTTTTTCCTTTTAGTTCGGATATGCTATTTATGCTTTTTTTGGCAACCAATCCGTCCATTTTTATAGGTAAATCTGAAAATAGTATGACCTCGGCGGGATCTCCTTTTGGCTTATAGTATAGCGCGTTGAAAAGCGTGGAGTGTGTCATATCGGTCTTGCCAAGAGAAAAGGAAGACAGGGAATCACTCCAGTTGGAAAATTTTATGATTTCTACTTCAGTGTTGTCAAAGAAACCTTTTTCTTGGGCGACATACCAAAGCTGGCACGGTGGCCAATCATCTATCCCTATCTTCAGAGGAGTTTTTTTACTTTCACAAGCTGAAAAAAATATAAAAACTATAATAAGGCTGATATATACAAGTGATCTTTTGTGCATAAGCGTCACTCCTAAATGATATTTTATGCCTATATTATATAGTGATTTGCATGTTTTTACAAATTTTTGTGTCTAGTCAGTATATGAAAAAATTAATTTTTTAATTTAAAGTCGCAAAAAAGTTAAATTTTGACGATTTTTTTTGCCGACAAAAAGAGATTGATTTAATAGAAATCTTGAAAATGTTGATTTTTATAATGTTTGAAATAAATTAGACATATGAATGAAATAGTGTTATAATCAATAAAAATTCACATGTTTTCAACTTATTTACATATTTATTATGCTTAAAAGTTTGGAAGAGGTTGTACTTGTTTTAAAATCCGAAGTAGAGCAGTTAAATTTAATTCTCTAATATGATCCGAAAAGGCAAAGCAGTGGAAACGCTGTGACGCAAAGCTAAAGGGCCTTCGCTATTGATTAGCATGGCAGCCAGTTGCCGAAGAACTTTTGGGAATCTGTATTAGGGAGTCTAAAAGCTTGTCTTTTGGTCTTCTTTTATTTTTTGTAAATATATTTTTATCCTAAAATCGGCAACCCCTTTGCAGTAAATGCATGGTTATTAAAGTATTTATTAATATAATATAAGGGGGAAGTTCAATGAAAAAAGTAATAAATTGATGATTTTATTTATAGTAATTATTTCCTTGGAAATAGCCTATGAAAGTAACTGGTTGAAAGATATGTCCTATGAACTTAGAACTTATTATTTTGTCGCCCTATTAGTAACTTTAATTTCGGTGATGACAAATTGGATTAAGGGACTATATGAAAAAGCTTATTTCGACGAACTTACACAAGCAGGTAATAGGACAAAGTTCAAAAAAGAGATGAGAAAACTAGACTTTAAAGAAAACAAAGGACTGGGGATGTTTCTTGATCTAGATAACTTTAAAAGGATAAATGATACCTATGGACATGATATAGGTGACTATGTACTAAAAATTGTTGTTGAAAGATTACATAAGATATTTAATAAAAAAAATGTGTATAGACTTTCTGGTGACGAATTTTTTATACTTCACAAATCTGTGGAAGAAAAGAGTATAGGAGGAAAGGCTGAAGAAACTATAAAGGAGTTAAAAAAACCTATAGATGTTTCTGGAGTTAATCTTAAGGTTTGTGGAAGTATAGGGGTATGTCCCATAAATAAAGATATTAATAATACTTCAGAATTTTTGCATAGAGCCGATGTGGCTATGTATAAAGCTAAAAAAAGTGGTAAGGGGAGCTTTATAATAGCTGACGGTGAGATGGTGAATGCTTTTGATAGGCATAGGCAGCTGGAAAAAGATTTTATAATTCATCTGACAAAAGGGGAACTTTTCCCATATTACCAACCCAAGGTTGAGCTTGAGACTGAAAAGATAGTGGGAGTAGAGGCTCTAGCGCGTTGGATTCATCCGAAAGAAGGCTTTGTGCCTCCGAGTGTATTTATACCTATGGCTGAAAAGAACGATATAATAGCAGAATTAGACTTTCTCATAGCAGAATCTGCAATAAGAGCTCTAAAAAGTTGGATGCACGATGGGGTTGTCTCAAAAAACTTTAAAATGTCATTTAATATTTCAGTAAAGACCCTAGAGGAACTTGATGTGTATGATCGTATAAATAGACTTCTTGAGTGTTACGGTATCCCAGGTGAAAATATACAGGTAGAGATTACTGAAAGTATTTTTATAAATAATATAGATAAAGTGGTGCACGAGATGAACCACTTAAAAGAGGCCCTGGGAATATCAATAGCATTAGATGATTTCACTGCCGGTCATGCTTCGTTAAAGGGGCTTGGAAATTTAGGAATAGATACACTTAAGTTTGATAGAAGCCTTTTGCAAATAGTGAAGGCTAATGTGGACAGGGGGCACAGGATATACAGTACATTGGTGCACCTGTCAGACGACATGTGGTATATATCGGTTGCAGAGGGCATAGAGGATGCCAGTGAAAGCGAGTTCTTGAAAAAAGAGGGTGTAAAATACGCACAGGGATTTTATTTTGGGAAACCTATGCCGGAAAGAGAGTTACTTGAACTTTTGAACAAAAAGAAAAAAAATGGAGTTGAAGTGTACAGATATAATCGAAGAAAAGATGGCGTAAAAAGTGGCGTTTAATTTTAATTTGGAGGAATAGATGTTTGAAGTAAAAAAGAAGTACTTGTATTTTTTAGTGTTTATTTTAATCAATATTATGACATATTCTGTAGGATATATCGAGTCAGGTGTATATTCAGAAGAAGAGATAGAATATATAGAGAAGCTAAAAAAGTCTGGGCTAAAGATAGGTGGGTATACTGGTAGCATATATATGGATCCAGAGTCTCCAGAGGACAGTTTGGCTTACAAATATGGCGATATCATAAATGAGTTTCTGGGTATAGATGTAAAGATTGAGTGGGGAAATTGGGGAGAACTTTATAAAGAACTTAAAGCTGGAGATATAGACATGCTTTTAGACCTTATTTTAGCGGAAAGTAGGAAATCTGAGGTTAATCTCTCTGTACCTTTATATAGAGATAAGATATACGTTGTCAGTGGCAAACAGAATGCTCCACTACGTTATTTTGAGGATATGTATGGAAAGGAGATAGCTGTACCGAAATTATCTTATTATAAAGAGTATCTAGAGAAATTTAAGAAAGAAAAGAATATAGATTTTAAAATAAAAGAAGTTTTAGATACTTCAGACTACCTTAAATCCGATTACTTTATAATTTCCAAAGAAAATATATATGATAGGACTCAATCCAAGCTAGAATTGGGGGAGGCATATCCTATAGGGATTGGAATAACAAAAGGAAAACCAGCTCTAAAAAATATAATAGACAAGGCATTGGAGTTCTCGCTTAGGGATAAATTTCTAGAAAGCTTGGAATATGAAAAAAACAAAAGAAAAAAAAGAGCATTTTACAAATTTTTAAATCATAATGAGGCCGAATACCTTGAAAATATTGAGAAACTAGAAGTTACCTTAGAGGATAATTTCTACCCTACGTCCTATTATGACAACGTTCAGAAAAAATATGACGGTTCATTTGTGAGACTAATGGAATATATATCTGAATTTGTGGGTATTCAAATTGAAATAGTAAATGGGAAAAATACCAAGGAAGTAGAGATAAATAGAAAAGAAGCAGATATAAGGGGCCTACTTTTTACTAACGAAAACAAAGAAAAATATGCTTTTTCGAAATCATTGATATATAAAGATATACTTTTAATGACGGCAAGTCTCAAGATAGCAAGCGGTAAAAAGGATATTAGAAGAGTTGGAGTAGTAAGTGGAGGAGCTTGCACAGGTTTAATAAAAAAATATCTGCCAGAGTTCACAGAAATAATTGAGTATTCCAATGCAAAAGAGCTTATAGAGGCTTTTAAAAGTTCTAAAATTGACGGAGGAGTTATGATCGCAGATATGTTTGTTTACCTGCAACAGATGAGCTCTGGTTTAGAACTTTACAAAGTCAAACTTTTAGATAGAGTACCATATGCACTTGCAGTGAATAAAGAGGATGAGTTGTTGCTGGGGATATTAAACAAGGTTATAGCTAACTTTTTGGATTATAGACAGATAGAAAACGATGTGTTGGCTGAGTTGGATTTTTTCAAGTCAGCAAAAATAAATGAACAGCACAAGAATAAGAAGTATATGGGCCCTCATGGTTCTGCTATTCGGATCCATGAGCGGTACAATTTTGATGGGGGTTAAGTATAAGACAAATAAAAACCTCAAAATGCTTGCCTACTATGATCACCTTACAACAGCACTTAACAGAGTAAGCTTCAAAGATGCGATGAATAAGATAAACTTTAAGAGGGACAAAGGTGTAGGGATGTATGTCGATCTTGATGACTTTAAGGTGATAAATGAGAACTACGGGCACCACGCAGGTGATATGGTGTTAAAAGAAGCTGTATCAAGGCTTCAGAAGGTATTCAAAAAGGATACTGTTTATAGACTTGCAGGGGACGAATTTTTCATATTCCATAAAGATATAGAAGTGGAAGATGGTGTAGAGCTTGCTAGGAAAGCGATGGCTGAACTGAATAAACCTATAAAAATTCTCGGAACTATATTCAATATAGGTGCTAGCATAGGTATATGCGAACTTCATGAAAAAATAGCTAACCTGGATTACTTCATGCATAAGGCTGACATAGCTATGTATACAGCCAAGAAGAATGGCAGAGGGTCGATTGTTGTGGCTAATCCTGATCTTGTTAAAGAGTTTGAGGAGAGCAAGGAGTTGGAAAAAGACTTCAAAGTTGCCCTGCAAAAAAATGAGATAGTACCCTACTTTCAACCAAAGGTGGACCTAAATACGAATAAGATAGTAGGATTAGAGGCACTGGCACGTTGGATACACCCTACAAAGGGAACTATACCACCGGCAGTATTCGTACCTATGGCAGAAGAAATAGGGCTTATTTTTAAACTGGATATGAGAATTGCAGAGATAACAATAAAAACTATAAGAGAGTGGCAAGACAAAGGGATAGTTTCGGATAATTTCAAGGCTTCTTTTAACGTATCGGTGCAGACCTTTGATGAGATAGAGGTATATGAGCAAATAAAATATCTTTTAGACAAATACGGGGTATCTGGTCAATGTATTGAGATAGAGCTTACGGAAAGTGTTTTCATAAAGAAATTCAGTAAAATATTAGGAGAATTAAACTCGATAAAGGATAAGCTTGGGACATCGGTAGCACTAGATGATTTCACTGCTGGATATTCCTCATTGAGGGAACTAGGTAAACTCAATATAGACTCTCTTAAATTCGACAGAAGCTTGCTACAGTCCGTAAAGGATAATGTAGAAAAAGGGCAGAAGATATACCGCACCCTCATAAGATTATGCAATGACATGGAGTATGTATCGGTAGCTGAGGGTATAGAGGAAGCCAGCGAAAGCGAGTTTTTAAGAAGAGAAGGTGTAAGATACGCACAGGGATATTTTTTCGGCAAACCGATGCCGGAGAGAGCCTTTATAGATTTGTTAGATGAAACCAATAAAGATGCTATTAAAGAGGCATAGATTATACGGTAAAAAATAAGCATGGATTTATTCACATGCTTATTTTTATAAATTTTGTTATTACAACTCGATGTATTGGGGTGCTAGGTGGACTTAATTTTCATGGAAACAAATAAGCAGATAAATGACAGGCATGTTCACCTCATAGGGGATATGCTTATAAAAGATACAGATGTAAATACAACTGTAGAAGTGTAGAATAGATTAAAAAAATTATAAAAAAGGTCTTGATAATGTATCAAAAGAAGCAGTATATTTTATAGTGAGTTTAGGAGTAGCGGAATATTCAAAAGCAGAAACCATTGATTCGTTACTGAATAAAGTGGATAAAGCGTTTTTAACAGCGAAAAAAGGTTAATATTCAAGATTTGAAGCTTCGTAAAGACAAAAAACAGGGAAAAAACAATAATTTCAGAAAAAAAGTGCTAGAATAAGAAACACTACTCTATATATTTCATTGAAATTACTCGGGGGGAAGAGTATGAACAAGAAAAATCTTAATACTTTTTTAGGAATGACAGGAAAATATTTGATTTTTTTTACGATAGTTATAGCTTTAATTTTTTTCCAAATATTCAAGCTTCAATACTCTAAAAGACTAGAGAGAATAGAAACTATCCATGAGAATGGATTAAACAACTTAAGAAATATTGTTTATTCAGATTATGAAGAAATTTTTTCAGATATAACAATATTTTCAAATTTACTTGGTGATCATATAGAAAAAATTGGGGTAGGACGGTCTAGATGAAAAATTAAGAATTTATATAGAGGGAAAACCGCTTTACAGCACAATTAAAATATTAAACTTAGACGGAGATGAGCTAGTAAGGGCAGTTTCATCAAGTGGAAAAGTTACAGTTGTTTCAGAAAGTATACTGGAAAACTTGTCCAATGAAATTTATTATCAGGTGGGAAGATTTGTAAATAAAAAAGGCATATATATGACAGATATATACGAAAAAACTAAGGAACCTGATGTATATATAGTTACGCCAATATTTTTTCAGGATGAAAAAAAGGCACTGCTGGCTTTAAATTTAAACTTGCAGGAGATGCTCTATTCGTTGTCTGAATTTAAAGATGAATTTGAAACGTTGGAGATGCACATTGTAGACAAAAGAGGGAAGCATCTGGTCAGGAAAAAAGAGGAAGGGATAGGTGCAGCCGTAAAAGAGCTGCATTCTGAATTTAACGATATCAGTAGGAGAGCCTGGATTAGGATGCTTGTAGAAGAAAATGATTCTTTTTTCCAAGACGGCGACTTACTTTCAAATACTACGGTGCTTGATCCAGGTGATATTTGGAATAAAAATATCGGTAATATAGACCTTACAGAGAAAAAAAGTTTCTACTGGAAGATTATGTTTAGAACTTCAAAAGATAATTTTAACAAGATAAAGATTGAGATTTTAAAAGGACTCATCCATCCCTTTGCTAGCTTTTCGCTGATGGCACTATTTCTATCCTTTTTTATAGGATATACTTCGAGCAGAAGGAAACTGGTGGAGGAAAGCTTGAAGGTTGCCGGAGAGGTTTATCAAAATTCTCAGGACGGCATTCTAATAGTAGATTCAAAATTTAAAATACTCTATGTAAATTCTTCACTTCTCCAAATGCTGGGTTACAGCAGTGAGGAAATTTTAGAAAGAAATATGGCTATTCTCCGATCTGATGACCATGATGAAAAGCATTATAGAGATGTTGAAAAGTCCCTGCATTCCAATGGCAGCTGGAAAGGAGAAATTTGGATCAGGATGAAAAATTGGGAATCTAAGCCGGCATTCTTATCTATATCCAAAGTATCTCCGAATAAGTATGTTGGTGTATATACTGACCTTTCTTTGCCTAAGATCAGGGAAAAAGAGATAAATATAATGAAGAACTATGATACGCTCACAATGCTACCAAATAAAAAGCATTTTGAAGAGATTGTGGATTACGAGATAAAAAATAATTCCGATTATTTCATAACAGTGGTGAGTTTTTACATCAAGAACACCTCTCTGATAATAGATAGATTTGGAATGGTAGTTCTTGAAAATTTATTTAATCTTATGAGGGATAAAATATCAGAAAAATTAGAGTACAGGGATACCCTCTCTAGATTTAGTGGGAGTTATTTTGGGTTACTCCTCACCTGTATAAAAGAACAAGAAGAGATTGAAAGAAAAATACAAGAAATTAACTCTATGACCAAAGAACCGCTATTGATTGATGGCAAGGAGATATATGTGGAGTGTAGTTTCGGAATAGCTACCTACCCTAATGACGGTACAAGTGCTGGAACCTTGATAAAAAATTCAATGTTGGCTCAGCATCAGGCAACCCTAGTCTACGGGAAAGATTACTTTTTTCTATTCAAAGGGTATTGAGAGCGATATTAAAAAGGATATGGAAATCGAAGTAGAGCTCAGGAAGGCAGTGAAAAATAAACAGTTCTTTTTGATGTACCAGCCGAAAGTCGACTCAAATAGCGGAGAAATCTCAGGTGTAGAGGCTCTGATAAGGTGGGAGCACCCTTCTCTAGGGGTAGTGCCGCCTTTTAAGTTTATCCCAATAGCTGAAAAGATAGAAATAATTGGGGAAATAACTATGTGGGTTGTAGAAGAGGGCACTAAGAACTATAAAGAAATTTAAAGAGACAGGACATGAATTGAAGGTGGCCATTAATATATCACCTGAGGATTTCAAAGACCAAGAGATATTTGATGAAATCATCAAAAAAGCCAGTGAACAAAGCCGTCTTATAGAGATTGAATTGACTGAGGGGATGCTGATGGAGTCTTCCCAAGAAAGTATAGAAAAATTGTTTAAGTTAAAAGAGTACGGGTTTCATATAGCTATTGATGACTTTGGGACAGGCTACTCATCTTTAAATTATCTTAAAAAGTTTCCGTTGGATACACTGAAAATAGATAGAAGTTTTATAAAAGATTATCCGTTAACTGATGATGGAACAATAGCAAAAGTTATATCGGAACTAGCTAAAACCTTGAATCTTAGAACAGTTGCGGAAGGAGTTGAGACTTCTGAGCAACTGGAATTTATGTAATAGAAATCCTACTTTTAGTGGTTAGCAGTATTCGTATAAACTTTAGACTTCTTAGAAATAATTAAGTGAAAGCAAATACTGAATTGAATCATTAAATGAAGAGGATATGGTAGATAAGGAGATTTAACTCTCTACTGCACAATATTGAAAAGAGAATAAATGTACATACAAGTTGGATAAAAAATCTGAAAGAATAAAAAATACACCAAATAAGCAAGTGCAGTCTTCCACAGAGGCATAGGAGTTCCTGTGAAGTATGATGGAAGTGATAAGGAGAGGAAATCAGTAAAATTTTGTATGGAATTTATATTTTAGAAGGAAGATGCTTCAAATTGTATATAAAGGGGGAGAAATGGTCAGGAAACTAAAAGTTAAAAAAAATAGAAGTTCAATTGTAAAATTAATGAAAGATAGAGGAGAGCAATTGCAGAAGGAAAGAGAAAAGTCGGTATACATAACAAAGCTCAGAAATAAATACTCTATGAGCAAACCGTGTACAGATGTTGGAGATGACAGGGATTATATTCTTGAGGAAGAAGGAAGAAAGCTGCTGGTAGCCGGTAAGTTAAGGGAGGCTCGGGAGAAGTTTGAGGAACTGCTCGCAATATCAACTTATCATCATTCCCCCTGTGAATTCTTAGCCTATACTCTATATCTTCAAGGGGAGGAAAAAGAGTTTAGGGAGTGGCTTATGGATGAAACGGTAAAAACTGCTACATTCTTTTATGACGAGGATACCTTGGATAGAGAAGTCTTGGATCAGATACTTGAAAACCAGAGGAGAATTAAAGAAGGAAAAGAGCTTGTTAGATGGTGGAGTAAAGGGGGGCTATAATTTGTTATTCAAGGAGAAAAAGGGTTTTGATTATGATGTGGTACCAATAGAAGAATATGATGGACTCGGAGCAAATATAATAAAGATGATGCTAAACAGTATATTTGAACCAGACAGCATGGTGAGGCTGAGAGCTAATATAACTGAGGAAGTCAGAGAACAGGTCCCTATCTTTAAATCCATAAAGGACTATATGAGAATTTTAGAAAGAGAGCAAGAAATCTCCTTAACCAAGGTAGGAAACCTTCCTCCAAAATATGTAAAGGAAATATATGAAAATAACGAGATAAAGGAGTACCTTATAGAAGAAGCAGGCTACAAGCTGAGAAATGAAAGGGATAGCAAGGGAGTAGAGCTGGCAAGGGTTGTGGCTGAGCTGTGCAAGTACACTAAAATTAGGAAAAATAAACTGTCGCTGACAAAGGCAGGAAATGATGCCCTAAATGATGAAGCTAGGATGTTTGAAAAGGTTGTACAGGTATTTACTACAGGGTATAACTGGGGATACCTAGATGGCTCTGAACAGGATATAAATCTTGCAGAGATAGTCTCGTACAACTACTATCTGGTTGGGAAATATGGAAAAACCAAAGAAAACTATCCCTTTTATTTAGATAAATTGTTGGAAGCTTTCCCCATGGCGTTAGAGACGGTAGTTGTGAGAATGGAGTATGAGACTAAAAAAGGAATTTTAGGAAGAATCAATTTTTTAAGAACATTTCAAAGATATATGGAATACCTGGGGCTAGTTGCATGTGATGAAAAATGGGGCGATGAAAAGATAAAGAAGACGAAGTTGTTTGATAAAATAATCGACTTAAGTGCTATTGATAGGATGAAAAGGTATAATGAGAGTGAAGTTAGGAAAAATGGACTGGAGAGTGTGATAGGCAAGCTTAACTATAAAAATTGATGTGGTCGGTTTTAGATGTAAGGAAGATTTTGACAAGTCGATACTTTAGTTTTAGTACGTGTTTTAGAGATAATTTATATAGTTGAATTTATAAAGCCTCTGGTGTTAATGTGATGATGGGTGTTTGTCATAGTTAGCCTGATTGCATAAAAAGGTCAAAGTAGAGCCACTATATTTTAATTGAGTGAAATGGAAAAATGTCTGCGCCTGGTTGTGAAACGACATCTCGGTACCGTTTATATAAAAGATCAAGGGTTCTAAACAGCATTAGCTGTTTGGGGCCTTTTTTTATCTTTTATTGGGAAAAAAACAGTTCTTGATGTATACTATTAGGACTACACACTACTTTAAAACAAGGATGTTTAAATGTTAAATAAATTATTGTATATATTAATAAAATCATTAATTTTGTCTTCTATTCTAATATCGGGTTTGAGTATTTTATATATAGTAAAACGACAACATTATAATAATAGTTTCTCACTCCATACTGATAGGGTTTTTTCTAGTTTGAGCTATATAAGTTTTCCTATAATTATAATATCTACAGTTACACTATTGTTATTCGCCGTTTTTATATTAATCAAAGATTTCTTTAAACGTTAAATAAAACTTTAAAATTTGAAAAGCCACCTAGATGGCATTTTTTGTTAATTGAATATGATTAAGCAAAAAAAAGAAAACCTCCTGTCGGGGGACAGAAGATTTCCACGTGTGATATGAAGAAAATTTACTGCTATATTAATTATACTATATTTTCATGACGTCAAATTAAAGAATTAATCCGGCGGGTTGCTTTGAAATTGGATAAAGGGGATTGCTGTATAAATTTTGATAGAAGTTTGATACAGTTTGTAGGAAATTGACGATAGCGAGTTGAAATAAATAGTTGTTTTGAATTACAAAAAAGACCCCAGTTTATTGGGGTCTTTTTATATATCTGTATTATTTTAACAGAGAATTCTTTATTGTTTCTAGTTCGGAATTCATGGTATCTAATTCTTTTTTTAAAGTTGAAGTTTCGTTTAGAAGGGTATCAAGCTCATCTTCTAAGTTCACAGAACTTTTTTCGGCCTCAGAGACCCTCTTTTCCAATGTGCTTATATTACTGTTTAGATCTTCTATCTTATCAGAATAACACCCGCTGAAGACCAAGATGCTAAATCCCAGTATTAAAAATTTATTCATCGATTATCCCCCTTGTTTAGAGTAAAACTTACATAACTATAACTACTGTATTATTACGTATACTTTGGAAATTACTGTTATTGATTTTACCGTCCAACACCCAGTTGAATAAAAACTCTGAGTGTTCCACATCATTTCTTACACACTTTCTGGTACCACGGTAGGTTCCGAGAGAATATTCTTTCCAGTGACGCTGATCTTCTACCTCGGTATCAAAGTTAAAAGGTGTTGCATGTATGTATCCTCCACCGGAAAAGCGTATGGCATTATTTGCGTACCCTTGCTTTTCTCCCTCCTCATCTTTATACAGCATGGTTTTGAGAGTGTTTGCAGCTGTGAAAACCCCCCTTTGGAGTTTTGAAGCCCAACTGTTTTTCTGCCCCGGTTTTTGAGTAGTTATAGGATATTAGTGTCCCACTTGTCTTTTATCTTTTGGAAAACCCCGAGATTTTGGTTTTGGGTATCCACTACAACTGCCCTAAGCGGTGGTTTATCAATTTTCGGGCTGTAGCTTATTAAGTCATTTGTCACAAAGAGAGGCTCCTCAGAGGCGTAGTTGGTTTTGATTTCCGATATCTCTTCATCTGAGTAAATTACTGAAATTATGGTCCTGTCTGGTATATAGAGCATTCCCTCTTCGTATATTGCAGCTGCACTTTGATCTTCTACATTTCCATACTTGTCCTCTTCCCTTTTCAAATTTTCATTGTTGGGGTTGGGGACATACGCCTTTATTGAGGCTATTTTCCTTCCGGCTTCCAGTTCACTGGATATAAATGCCTCCATCTCGTTTAGTTTGTACAGCATTTCGTCAAACTGAAATGCCCTTCTTTCCACGATTTTTGAATATACAAAGACTTCATCACCGTTTTTATCCAATACCTTGTACCACTTCTGGCCACTAAGGTTTATAACTTCCTCTATGAGAGTGAGTTTGTCAAAGTATTCGGCATTTGAAACGATTTTGCTAAGTGTCGTAGGCCTGTCCCTTAAGTTGATTTTTAGACCCTTTACAAAAACATAGTTTAGTTGTGACGGGAGTTCCCCAGGGTATTTTTTTTGGTAAATAACTTCCGTTGGAATCTCGTTGGAGAAGGTTTCCACTGTCACATATTGCCCTGCAAGAGTTCTAATAGAATCGATGCTGTTTTCAGTTTGGGCTATATCTGTTTTCAGTTCCTGCACCCTGTTTTTATAGGAGTCTATTTTATTTTTTAGGTCTGAGTTATATTTTTCAAGCTGGTAAAGTTCACTCTTTAATGTCTCGGTGTTTTTTACCTGTGGCTCTAAAGACTTGCACCCTACGATTGCCAGAAAGGCGAAGGATGCAATGAGTAAAATTTTTTTCATAGGTTCCCTCCTAGCAAAACTGAGGATTTTTTTGATATATAAGTAATGTATAGTACCTGTCTTGCTGAAAATAAAATGGTATATTTTTGTGCTGCTGTACAGAAATTCTGTACGATAAAATTATACACTATTTTCAATGGATTTGTTAACTATTAATATTTTTTCTATTTTTATTGAATGAGGCTATTCTATCTCCCATTCGATACTGATGGTGTCTTGTGCGTCTATATCATCAGGTTCTATATCGAACTGTGGAGTTTCATCCGCCATAACAAAGGAATTTTTTTGGATATCCAAGTCTGATCTAAAGTATATTTCAGCCCAACTGTACACAATTTCTTTTATTTTTCCGAGTTTTATTCCTGCGGCATCGCTTATTATTTTTGCACTTCTTTTGGCATCCGTAACGGCGCTTTCAAGAATTTTAGCTTTAAGAGCCTCTTGATCTTTTACCTGGAAGTGTATCTTGAATTCTGTGTTCGCAAGACTTTCATTTATATTATCCAGTACCTTGTTAAGCAGGTCTTTGTCCAAGTCGAACTCTATGGACAGGCAGTGGGTTCCCTTGTAGCCGTTAAAAACATTGTTTTTGCCGTTCCATTTGTAGTCGCTGTCTACCTCAAGCTTGCCTGTTTTTAGATTTTCTGGAGGCAGTCCTGCGCCTTTTATATTTTCTCTTAACAGTGTCGTTTTTTCTTTGAGATCTTTGAGACACTGGCTATACTTGGATTGCTTTGAATTTATGTCGAAGCTGATGGCAATCTGGTCAGGTTTTTGAAGCACCCTTCCGGTACCTTTTATTTTCAAAGTTCTTTTTTCCATAAGTCCCTCCCTTTTTATTCTGAAAGAAATATCCTTATTTTTAAATTTAGATGTTTGCTTGTCCAATCTTTTTCAACAATAAATGCTTCTAAGGTTTTGTCGGCATCTATTAGTCTAGCTAAGATAATGTTTTCCCTTCTGGGGATATAGCCGAGTTTTTTATTTTTCATATTCCATACTGAAATTGCAAAATAGTCGAACTTATTGTCGGGCTCTCTTGTTAAAGTCACACGCCCTCCTATACTAAGGTTTTCCTCTATAACGCTGAGGTCTTGATAGCGTATTCCGGCTACCTCACACTCCCAAAGTAACGTACTGTACCCACTGTTTTTTCTTATCCCCATTTTTAGGCACCACCTTTCATAATATTATTCTCAGAAATGATAAAACTCCTTTACGTTTTTTAGAGATAAATGGCTTAGAAATTTATACCAAGCATAAAAAAGGTCTTGATTTAAATATGTAAATCCTATATAATAGGATCGGAAAATCGGAGAGATGCCGGAGTGGTCGAACGGGCTCGCCTGGAACGCGAGTGTAGGGCAACTTACCGAGGGTTCGAATCCCTCTCTCTCCGCCATATAAAATCCCAGCAGACAGCAGTCTGTTTTTTTATTTTTTGAAGTAATTTTAATATAGATATTTATAAAATTTCCAAGATATGCTACTATATTTATACACAAAAAAATAAAAGCAGGAGGTTAACATGACTGGTGAACAGAAGTTAAATGTTATAGTAAGCGAGCTTGAAAAAGAAAACTTTGATGTAGAGGTGCTTTACTCTGATGCCGATAAGGCAAAGATAAAGGTAGACACCGTGGACGAGACTAGGATACACCTGTTTTTGGGAAGAGTGCATGCGGTATACTTCAATCTTACCAATATAGATTTATACAGTTCTCTGGAGACGGATCTTCCGTATATAAGTTTTGAATTTGAATAAGGGGAGCATACCCCTTATTTTTTAATATATTTTAGGAGGTGCATCTTGCAGATATCATCGTTTGGGGCAATTAGCGGGTTGGCATTTGCTGTTTTCTTAATACTTAGAAAGTATACTCCGATTTACAGCCTCATGTCAGGAGCGCTGATCGGCGGTTTGTTGGGTGGGGCAGGCATTTCCGAGACGGTTAAGTATATGATGCTTGGAGTCCAGGATGTGACCCCGGCTATTTTGAGGATACTGGGTGCAGGGGTTCTTGTAGGAGTATTGATAGAATCAGGTGCGGCTGAAAAAATATCTGAGACTATAATTGAAAAATTTGGCGAAGAGAAGGCGCTGTTTTCTCTGGCTTTGGCTACCCTTGTACTGACAGGTATCGGGGTTTTCGTGGATGTAGCTGTAATAACTGTATCTCCAATAGCCATCGGCTTGGCAAAGAGACTAGACCTTTCAAAGATCTCTGTGCTGCTTGCCATGGTGGGAGGGGGTAAGGCGGGAAATATAATTTCTCCGAATCCCAACACTATATATGCCGCAGAAAGTTTTGGAGTTTCCCTTCCGTCGCTGATGGGCATCAATATACTTCCCGCTGTCTTGGGACTTATTACCACTTGTTTATTGGCCGGGTGCTTAAAGTACAAAGGTGAGAAGGTAGGAGACGATTTTGCACAATCTACGGGAAAACAGCATATACACTTTTGGGCTG
The DNA here is from genome assembly GCA_963668015.2 of uncultured Ilyobacter sp. Taxonomy (GTDB): domain Bacteria; phylum Fusobacteriota; class Fusobacteriia; order Fusobacteriales; family Fusobacteriaceae; genus Ilyobacter_A. The sequence continues at coordinate 57,717 of CAXXCR010000012.1, forward strand.
CTGTCGCCGGACCTGCAGCAGCGATCACCCTTCTGGTTATGAGGAGTTTTACCGGCTTGGATTTTGATCCTCTTATAGCCCTTCCAGTTGGAGGTATAACAGGATGTGCTGTAATGGGCAAGATGTCCAATTTTAAAAGTTATATTTTTAAAGGTTTAAACAGGATGGTTGGGGTGGCAGTACTTCTTATGGGCACAGGCACGATATCAGGGATAATAAAAAATTCAAATTTAAAAGAGTTTGTCTTGGTGTTTGCGGGGAAATCGGGACTGTCGGAGTTTTTTCTGGCTCCTTTTTCCGGGGCGCTTATGTCTGCAGCGACAGCATCCACAAGTGCAGGGGTGGCGGTAGCGTCTGCAACGTTTTCTGGAATAATAATATCCAGCGGGGTGAAGGCTCTGTACGGTGCGGCAATGTTGCACGCAGGCGCAACAGTCTTTGACCACCTTCCTCACGGGTCGTTTTTCCACGCTACCGCAGGATCGACAAGCGTTGAGCCCGGTGAGAGGCTTAAATTAATCCCTTATGAAACTGCGGTTGGGCTTGCAATGTCTTGTGCGAGTATGCTGGTGTACCTGTTTGTTAATTGACAAAATTATAGATTTATTATATAAATTTCAACCTAAGTTTCTACCTGTAATAAAATATTGAATTTCTTACAAGTACGTAAAACCTTTTTTAGTCACAGATCGCACGAATAGACACGAATTCAAATAAAAAACCTTGGTCACAGAGTGACATATAGGAAAAGAGTGAGTTTCACAGAGTAAATAAATCAGTTAGTAGCTAATATTGAATAGAGAGTAGTTAAAATATCTATTAACTGTTCTCTACAATGTATAAACTGAGCTGATATTTTCTCTGTGCAGCTCTTGTTTTAAAGCTCTGTGAAACTCTGTGTCCAAAAAATTATTATGAGATAAATTTAGTAATTTATCTCATAGTTTTAAGTGATAACTTGATTTTAATTTTATTGGGATTCGAGCTAGAAACTACGAAAATAAAGGGTCGAGAATGGGTTTGTATTAGAATTAGATTTATGTTAAAATAAGCTTTGGAATATATTATAATTTAGGAGGAAAAATGGGAAAATTAATCAGAGGGACAAGTAAAAACGCAAGATTTTATGTTGTTGACTCAAAAGATATAGTTCAAAGAGCACAGGAAATACATAGCTGCAGTCCTACAGCAATAGCCGCATTCGGTAGGCTATTAACAGCCGGACTTATGATGGGTTCCGACCTAAAGGGAAACGATCTGCTTACTATAAGGATAGATTCAAGGGGGCCTATTTCACAGATGGTTGTAACATCTGACCCCAACGGAGATGTAAAGGGGTACCTTGGAAATCCAACGGCGGATGTTGAACCGAAGCCTAACGGGCATCCGGATGTATCTGCACTTGTCGGTAAGGGTTCTCTTAGGATAATAAAGGATATGGGTCTCAAAGAGCCTTATATTGGTCTTTCTACGCTTCAAACAGGTGAAATAGCCGAAGACCTGGCTTACTATTATTATACTTCTGAACAGGTGCCAACTGTAATAGCTTTGGGAGTTTCACTTAACGAAGACTTAAGCGTAAAATCAGCAGGGGGGTATATGGTCCAGCTTCTTCCTGGAGCGCAAGACAGCTTTATAGACAAACTCGAAGATAAGATAAGAGCTATAAGGCCGGTTACAGAACTCCTTGAAGGTGGAATGGATGTACACAGGATTGCCAAACTTCTGTATGAAGATATGTCCGATGAAAATCATGAAAAATTAGTTGAAGATTATAAAATTTTAGAAGAAAAGGATCCAAGTTATAAGTGTAACTGTGAAAAGGATAAGTTTTACAGGGGTCTTGTAACGCTTGGGAAGACTCAGTTGGAAGAACTTTTCTCCAGAGAAGATAAAATACAGACAGAGTGTCATTTCTGCGGGTCAAAATATGAGTTTAGCAAAGAAGATTTAGCGGATATACTAAAGTAACGGAGGCCGATTGGCCTCCTTTTTATATTACTTGGATTGTAGGTTTTGTATCTGTGTCAATTTGTGCGATTCTTGACCCAAAAGGCTTTTATGTACTTGCAAGAAATTCAATATTTTATTACTGATAACCACTTAGGTCAAAGTATTGAATTTCATATAAGTTCGTAAAAATTCATTTTTTAGCCACGAATTGCACAAATTGACACCAATAGAAAATCAAAACCTTGGCCACAGAGTTGCACAGAGGAAAAGAGTGAGTTTCACAGAGAAATTCTAAAAACCTTTAATTCTCTATATTTTTAATGAGTGGTGAGATTAGTGTGATTTGTGACAAAAAATGATTTTGATTTAAAGGGTTCTCTCTGCGAAGCTCTTGTTTTAAATCTCTGTGAAACTCTGTGTCCAAAAAGGTTTTTAGATAAATTCAGTAAGTTATCGCAATAATTTCAAGTAGCAACTGGAGTTACTTAAATTTCAAAGAAAGAAATCAACTTAGATTAACTGACCTGAGTTAAATAGTATAAAATATTTGTATCGTATAACTTTTATTTTTTAATTTTATGTGCTATATTATAAGTGAAAGGTTTATAAGGAGGGGAATGATGGACATAAAAGAAGATAAGTACTTGGTGGGGGCTTATGAGGACAAAAGGTTTATAAAATTTGTTGGAAATTCAACTATGAAAAACAGCAAAACCCTGGACGACTATTTTGACACCATGTTCACAGGAGAACCCGTGGATTTGATCTTTGACTTTGAAGAGTGCAACTACATGGATAGTACTATACTGGGATTGATAGCAAAAACAGCTATAAAAATGAAAAAACTTTGGAATAAAAGGATAATGGCGATTAGGATACCAAACATGATACAGATGAGCTTGAAATCGACAGGGGTTTACAAACTGCTTGAGGTTATCAGTGCAGAAGAAGGAGCAGGTGTCGACCTGAAGGAGCTTGAGAAAAAAGACTTTACAGACAAAAGAAAAAAAGCGGAGCATATACTTGAAGTTCACAAGACTCTTATGGGTCTAAGCGACGAGAACAAGGAAGTTTTCAAAAATGTAGTTGAACTTTTAGAAAAAGATTTGAACGGATAAAAGGGCCCTGGCCCTTTTTTTTATGCGTATTGTTAAAAAACTTAAGTTATAGTATAATGAAGGGGTTAAAAGATAAGCGAGGTGGACAGATGAAATTAATTGACTCTCATTGTCATATAGATAGCAGTAAATATGATGCAGACAGGGAAGAGATACTGAGAAAAATAGAAGAAGAACTGGAATTTGCTGTTAATATAGGATATGATTTGAAAAGCTCCAAAAAGAGTATAGCTTTGGCGGAGCAGTATGAGTTTATATATGCTGCAGTGGGATTTCACCCTGCAGACCTTAAAGGGTATAATGATGATTCGGAAAAAGAGCTGGAAAAACTGGCTGAAAATAAAAAGGTGTTGGCAGTTGGAGAGATAGGACTGGACTACCATTGGATGGCGTCCCCAAAAGAGGTTCAAAAGAGTATATTTAGAAGACAGATGGAGATAGCCAAAAAACTTGGGAAACCAGTTGTTATACACTCAAGAGAGGCTATGTCTGACACCCTTGATATACTGGATGAGTATAAGGAAGTGGGTGGTATTATCCACAGCTATCCCGGGTCGTATGAATCTGCAAAAAGGGTTATGGACAGGTATTATTTTGGGATAAACGGCGTGCTTACATTTAAGAATAATGTTAAAACCAAGGAGGTCGTTTCGAAACTTCCTTTGGACAGGATTATAATAGAGACGGATTCTCCTTATCTTACCCCGGTTCCTTTTAGGGGGAAGAGAAATGAGCCTTCTTATGTAATGTATGTGGCCGAGGAGATAGCCAAAATAAAAGGTGTTACAGTGGAAGAAGTAATAAAGGCTACTAACGAAAATACAAAATTAGCTTATAAAATGAAATAAACAGGATTATAATCCTGTTTTTTAATAGGGAGGAAAAGTTGATAGCAATAGTCTGCCCCGTATGCGGGGAAAAATTGGAGAGGGTTGACAGGACCTATAAGTGTGCCAACGGGCACGGTTTTGATATGGCAAAACAGGGTTATGTGAACCTGCTGGTCAAAAAAAACAGTAAAAATCCTGGAGACGACAAGGAGATGATAAGGGCCAGGTTGAATTTTTTAAACACCGGGATTTATGAAAATATATCGGATAAGGTAAACTCTCACTTAAAAGGAAAGACGAGCATTCTTGACGTGGGATGCGGAGAAGGGTACTACACAGACAGGCTTCAGAAAGAAACTGGGGCGGAGATGTTTGGAGTGGACATAAGCAAAGAAGCCATAAAAATGGCAGCGAGAAAAAACAAGAATATAGGGTTTATTGTAGGGAGCGGAGCGAGACTTCCGTTTGAAGACGAAAGTTTTGAAACGCTACTGTGTATGTTTAGCAAAATATTTAGCGGTGAATACAGCAGGGTGTTGAAACCTCAGGGGCAGCTCCTTATAGTAAGCAGTGGAAAACACCACCTTTTGGAGTTGAGGGAACTTTTGTACGACAATGTCTGGATAGATGAAGTGGATTTAGACGGTGAGACAGGAGGGGAATTTGAGCTGGTTCAAATGGAGGAACTAGAGTATAAGGTGGATATTGAAAACAACGAGGATCTGATGAACCTGGTGAGGATGACTCCGTACTATTATAAGGTGAAAAAAGAGAGGATACAGTCTCTGGAAAATTTGGATGGCTTAAAGGGGCTTACTGTTGATGTTAAGATAAGCTTATACGTCAAAAAGGGGGAGCTGTGATACTTGGTATAGGTAATGATATAGTAGAGGTAGGCAGAATCAAAAAAGCTATTGAAAAAAGTGATGGATTCAAAAAAAGGGTGTTCACAGAAAGTGAAATAGAGTATGCTGAATCGAAAAAGGACAAGTACCCATCTTATGCAGGAAGGTTTGCGGCAAAGGAAGCATTGTCCAAGGCTTTAGGGACAGGTGTAAGGGGATTTAAGCTTTTGGATATAGAGATAAAAAATGATGAATTGGGGAAACCGTATATTGTTCTGGCGGATGCCTTGCTGGAAAAATTAAACAGTGGAGCAATAATCCATCTAAGCATCTCTCACACAAGAGAGTATGCTGCGGCAAATGTTATTATAGAAAAGTCCTAGAGTATACGGTGCAGGAGCTAAATATTATTGAAAAAAAAATATACTTATGTTATAATTTAATTTGTGAATTTTTAATAGTCTTAAGTTTTTGGGAGGTTAAATGACCGAGAGATGCACCGTCAGAATAAAAAAACTTTTATATATGATGTTTTTTTTCTGCCTAGTGTGGGAGTATTCTCCGGCAGTGTCGCCTAAAGTGGGATTATCATACTATGTCGGAATAAACGGCGTTGATTTTTTTCTCGGAACCGAAAGCAGCAGAAACTTAGTGGAAATATTAAAAGGATACACAGAGGAATTTAAAATAGATTTTTTTAAAATTAGCGACGGTAAGAATGTAAATTTTGGAGTATTTGAATCCGGTAAAAACTTTCTTGTGATACAGGTAAACAACAGGATGCCTCATATTTCTTCGGAAGGGTTTCAAGAGGATGTTGTGGAGATATCAGGGGTAAAGTATTCCGCCCTTTATGATTTGGGGAAGGGGCTAATTTTAATGGGTGACGGTAAGCTCATACTTAGTAATGAGTTTGGAGGGTTTTTAAGCCAGGCTGAAAATCTAGAAACAAAAGGTTACTTGAGTGGCCGCCCTGAAATTTTAGAGGATAAAGATTATGAATATTTCGTTTATAAAAAGCTTAACGGGAAATTTTATGGCAGAAAATACATAGAGAAAATTTTTGTAAAAAGCAGGGATGAGAAAAAAACCTATTATTATCTGGCTGAACCTGAAGCACTTTTGGATAATGTAAATCTTTCGGGATACATCCCAAATGGAGCAAAAGTGGAGAGCAGTCCTGGACACGAATTTTTGAAAAAAATACTTTTTGGAGGCCTTTCAGGCTTGGAACTTGACAGTGAGTTTTTTTCAAGCAAATTGGATAAACTACTGCCACTGGTAACTTACAGGGTTGAATCACAGGATGGTAACTACCTGCTCGTCTACGCAAATGGTGTGGAAAAACTAAAAAAAACCCTGAAAGAGATATATTCTTCACTGCTGTACTACAAGGAACTGGAGGTTTTTTCAAAAGACGGTTATAATTTCGTAGATATCCCAATGCTTGATGTAAAGAAATATTTTTTTAAACTTGGAAACAACCTGTTTGCACTTACAGACAGTGCTAATGTGGCTGCTTCGATTAAAAACGGGCAGTATGAAAACAGTAAATATAAGAAGCTTGATTTAAACGTCTGCAATTTCGGAAATGAACTTGTAAGATTTTATGAAGATAGAATAGAAGTAGTGGAGAGGTGATAGTCTCAATGGAACTTTTGGATATAAAAAGGGAATTAAAGGCTTTGAAAGAAAAATTGGCCGAGATCAGGGGGCATCTTTGACCTTGATGCAAAAGAAGAGGCTATAAAAAGCCTGGAAGCCAAAACTGTAGAAGATGGGTTTTGGAACGATAAAAAGAAAAGCCAAAAAATAATAAAAGAGATGAATGAGCTGAAGGATGTAGTGGGAGAATACAAGCAGATTGAGCTTATTGACGAAGAGTTGGAGGTGCTGGTAGAGTTTGTTGATGCCGGTGAAGACGAGTTTGCAGCAGAACTTGAGGATAAATTCCAAAACTACATAAAATCACTAGATGCTTTCAACACTAAGCTGTTGCTTGACGGAGAGTATGACAATAACAATGCCATAGTAACAGTGCACTCTGGAGCCGGGGGAACTGAGGCCTGCGACTGGACGGAGATGCTTTTCAGGATGTACAGCAGATGGTGCAATGCTAAGGGTTATAACCTGGAAGTGTTGGACAGCCTTGCAGGAGAGGAGGCTGGGATAAAATCTGTGACTTTCCTGGTGGAAGGCAAGCAGTCTTACGGGTACCTTAAGAGTGAAAAAGGTGTTCATAGACTTGTTAGAATATCTCCTTTTGACTCCAATAAAAGAAGACACACTTCGTTTGCCTCTGTGGATGTGGTTCCTGAGGTTGACGATACAATAGAGATTGATATAAATCAGAGTGATTTGAAGATAGATACTTATAGAGCCAGTGGTGCCGGTGGGCAGCATGTTAACATGACTGACTCAGCTGTAAGGATAACTCACGGCCCTACAGGCATAGTTGTTACTTGTCAAAAAGAGAGGTCGCAGCTTAAAAATAGAGATACTGCAATGAAAATATTAAAATCTAAACTTTTTGAACTTGAAATGAAGAAAAAAGAGGATGAGCTGAAAAAAATCCAGGGTGAACAATCTGAGATATCTTGGGGCAACCAGATACGTTCTTATGTCTTCCAACCGTATACAATGGTTAAAGACCACAGAACAAACACTGAAATAGGAAATGTAGATGCTGTTATGGACGGCGGCATAGACAAATTTATCAATTCGTACCTGAAATGGATGAAAAAGTAATAAAATAAAAACTTTATGCTTGATTTCAAGTCTAATGGTATATAGATCAAATTTTGATTGGAGGTCATTGGACTATGAACAGAATATTTATATCACTGCTTTTTTTCACACTTATATTTAACCTAGGGTTTTCTCAGGAAAACTTGACTCAAAACTACTACAACAAACTTATTTCTAATGAGGAAGTTGACAGTATCGAATCGGTTTTTCAAAATGATACCGGGATTATAATAAAGGGCTTGGTTTACGACCGTGTCAGGTTGGATACCATATATTTAAAAAGCAACGATGAGGGGATGGACGAGATTGTACTTCTCATATCCGATTTAGAAGAAGCTTTTTTGAGAAAAAATAAAGACATAAGGAGTATCGAGATAAACGCAACAGAAGACAGCCTGGTAGCAAAAGGAAAGGTAGATGTGCTTGGCGGAACGTTTGACGTGGTTTTGGAGGGGATATTCAGTATAAGCAACAATAATGTGTCTTATGATATCAGAAAGGCAAAAATAGGCGTAATAAGTGTGCCGCAATGGGTAATAAATAAATTTAAGAAGAAAATAAATCCATTTTTTGAAGTGGACAATTTGGATATAGATTTAAAACTTAGTAGAATGATATTTCAAGAAGACAAAATATTAGTTAGATAGAGGAGGAAACAATGGACAAGAGAGTGAGAACTAGGATAGCCCCTTCTCCAACAGGAGACCCACACGTTGGGACGGCTTACATTGCGTTATTCAATCTTGCTTTTGCAAAAAAACATGGCGGAGATTTTCTGTTGAGAATAGAGGATACAGATCAGACTAGATCTACAAAGGAATCTGAGCAACAGATTTTCGATACCCTGGGATGGCTTGACCTAAACCACGACGAGGGGCCGGACATCGGCGGAGACTGCGGGCCTTACAGACAGTCTGAAAGATTCCATCTTTACGGAGAATATGCTAGAAAACTAGTTGAAACAGGTCACGCCTACTACTGTTTCTGTACAAGGGATAGACTTGATAAATTAAGAGAAAGGCAGAAAGCTATGAAGAAAGCCCCGGGTTATGATGGGCACTGCAGAGCGCTTTCACAAGAAGAGATACAGTCAAAACTTGATGCAAAAGAACCTTATGTTATAAGATTAAAAATGCCGTATGACGGAGAGACTGTTATAAAAGACGTCCTTAGAGGAGAGGTAAGGTTTGAAAATAGCAAGATAGACGACCAAATTCTTCTAAAAGCAGACGGATTCCCAACTTACCATTTGGCGAACGTTGTGGATGACTACTTAATGAAAATAACTCACGTAATAAGGGCTGAGGAGTGGATAGCATCAACGCCAAAGCATATACAGCTTTATAGAGCTTTTGGATGGGATGAGCCGCAATTTATCCATATGCCGCTTCTTAGAAATAAGGACAAAACAAAAATATCAAAAAGAAAAAATCCGGTTTCATTAAACTATTATAGAGAAGAAGGGTATCTGAAAGAAGCTATGATAAACTTCTTAGGGCTTATGGGATACTCGATAGGAGACAACAAAGAAGTATTTACTCTTGATGAGTTTATAGAAAGCTTTGACATTACAAAAGTTTCGCTTGGAGGACCTGTTTTTGACCTTCAAAAACTAGGTTGGTTAAATAATATGTATATGAGGCAGAAGGATCTAGCAGAACTTACAAAAATGGCTATACCATATTATGTTGAATCCGGATTCTTTAGTTCAGAGGATATTAGTGAAGAGGAATTTGAAAGCCTGAAAAGAGTCGTGGATATAGCAAGAGAACCAGCACTGACTCTAAGAGATCTGCCTAGACAGTCTGAGATATTCTTTAAGGATAGTTTTGAACTGCCAGTCGCAACAGAAGATATGAACAAAAAAGAGAGAAAAGCAGTTGAGAGAGTATACACTGCCATTGAAAATGAGACTGGGAAAGAAGCTATCAAACTGTTTGTAAGCAAGATCGAATCTCTGGAAGAAGCAATTTCAGAAGATGAGGCAAAAGGAGTTTTAAGCTCAGTTATGGAAGAGATTGGAGAGGGGCCTGGTAAGGTTTTAATGCCTTTAAGGGTTGTAGTTACTGGGCAGTCTAGAGGGGCTGACCTGTACAATGTAATCTCTATAATTGGTAAAAAAAGAACCCTTAAAAGGGTAAGTCAAACAATAGACAAGTATAGTATTTTATAAAATGAGACCTAGGGGTCTCATTTTTTATTTTTAAAACTGTTCTAAAATAGAACACAGAAATTTTTATTTAGAGGGGATGATTATGAAAAGAAGATATTTACACATTGTAAGCGGAATACTGATGTTTTTATGTATGGGGACGATATACTCTTGGAGTGTATTTCAAAAGCCTTTGATAATTGAATTTACAAAGCTTGGAGTAGATGTAAGTTCTACAGCTGCAAATATGCCATATATGTTCTTTTTGCTATCATATGCACTGTCAATGCCTTTTGCCGGAAAACTTATAAACAGATTTAATCCAAAGTTGATATGCCTTGGCGGGTCGGTTCTTGTGGCTACAGCCTGGATGATTTCAAGTACGGCAGGAAGTATGCAGACTCTTGCATTTACATATGGGGTGCTTGGAGGAACAGGAGTTGGTATTATATACGGTGTACCACTTGCAGTTGCTGCAAAATGGTATCCTGAAAAGAAGGGTCTTGCAGTAGGACTTACATTATTAGGATTTGGACTTTCACCTTTTATAACGGCTCCGATTGCTAATAAACTTATAATAGCATTTGGTGTTTTTAACAGTTTCAAGATACTGGGGGCTGCATTTTTAGTAATTTTATCGCTTCTATCTCTTACACTTAGATTTCCTGAAGAGAGTCTGGGAAATATTGGGGACAGCGAGTGGGGGCTTTCTTCTAAAGACATGCTTAAAACCAAGGAGTTTTACGGGCTGTGGGCAACTTATACAATAGGGACTATAGCAGGTCTGATGATAATAGGTGTGTCTAGTACCTACGCTCAGGAAGTCATGGGTATAAGTTCTACCAAAGCAGCGCTTTTTACATCTTTTTTTGCCATATTTAACGGTATAGGGAGGCCTATTTTTGGGGCTTTAACAGATAAATTGGGGACGAAAAAAGCGATACTTCTTTCTTATACATCTATAATTTCAGCTTCGCTTTTAAGTATAATTTTCCCTGGCAGCATTGTGATATTTGTAATCTCTTTTTCTGCAATATGGATGAACTTGGGAGGATGGCTTTCTATAGCACCTGCGTCTACATCAAATATTTTCGGACCAAAAAACTATGCCGAAAACTATGGGATACTATTTACGGCATACGGAGCAGGGGCGTTTTTGCAGGGTATAATCTCTGGTGGAGTTAAGGAGATGTTCGGTTCATACCAATATATTTTCTATCCGTTGATAGGGATTTGTGCTTTGGGGATTGTTTTGGCGATTTACACACTGAGGACAGCTGCCCATGTACAAACTGTGGAAGAATAATAGTTTTAATATGAATTTAATTTAAAATTTATTGTAATTTATCTTAAGGTGTGCTAATATGTATGCAATTAAGATTAGTAGAGAGAGGGGTTAGGTTAGCATGAAACTTGTATTCGCTTGGTGGCAAAACAGATTTGACATTAAAAAAACTTTATATGCGGATCAGGTTTGTGTACTTAAGCCAATAATATAGATTATAAAAAATGATTTTAAAACCTGTTCAATAAATTTGAACAGGTTTTTTATTTAAGAGACTAAGAGGCCTGATTTGTAAAACAGGCCTTTTATTTGTTTTTATATATAGCGATTTAGGTTGCCTGATTCAAAAACAAATGACGTCATAAAAATACACGACAGGAGGAGAAATGATGAAAAAAATTATTTTGGTATTGTCAGTTTTGGCACTTTTTGTTGCCTGCGGTAAGAAGAAAGATGAAAAGGTAAGCATAGGAATTACGCAGATAGTCCAGCACCCTTCACTTGATGCCATAAGGAATGGTATTATAGATACTATGGCTGAAGCTGGATATGTTGATGGAGAAAATATAGAGGTAGAATTTCAAAATGCCCAGGGTGAAATGGCGAATGCACAGATCATAGCGAATGCCTTCGTAGACGATAAAAAGGATTTGATTGTTGCAATAACAACTCCCAGTGCACAAGCTGCTCTAAACGCGACAAATGAAATTCCTGTAGTATATTCGGCTGTAACTGATCCTGTAGCTGCAGGGCTTGAAGGAGAAAATATAGCAGGTGTAAGTGATATGACACCTATAAAACAGCAGTTTGAACTGCTTAAAAAGCTTATCCCCGGAGCAGAAGTAGTTGGTATGGTTTACAATTCAAGTGAGCAAAATTCAGAGGTTCAAGTGAAAAAGGCTTCTCTTATAGCTGAGGAAATGGGACTGGAGTTAAAACTTGTTTCAGTTACAAATGTAAATGAGGTTCCGCCTGCATTGGATTCTATTATGGATGAAATTGATGTGCTTTATACGCATATAGACAATATGCTGGCATCTACATATCCGGTTATAGTTCAAAAAACTGAAAAAATGGGTGTACCAATAATAGGGGCTGTAGAAGATTATGTACACCAGGGAGCATTGGCTACAGAAGGTATCAACCAGTATAAAATTGGGGTTCAGACTGGGGAGATGATAGTTAATTTCTTAAAAGGCCAGGATATAAAGGGTATGGGAATGGAACTGGCTAAGGATACAGATCTTGTTATCAATGAAATAGTAGCCGAAAAACTGGGGATAAACATATCTGAAGAATTGAAGGATAGAGCCGTTATTGTAAACGAATAGGTGTAAATTTATGTTTTAAAAGGTGGAAATGTCCACCTTTTATTTTTTTTGGTTAAAATGTTAAGTAATTTTACCAAAAACTCAATAATAATGGGCTGGAAGCCTTGATTTTTTTTATTAAATAAATTAATATATACTATGTGGGAAAATCTGATAAAAGAAATGAGGGGGAAATATGGAAGGTTTAGTTAAACAAAAATATGAAAATTGGTTAAATTCATCTTATATAGATGCTGAGGACAGAAAAGATCTTGAGTCTATTAAAAATGATGAAAAAGAGATAACAGAAAGATTTTATACAGACCTGGAGTTCGGGACAGGTGGACTTAGAGGTATAAGAGGAATTGGTACAAACAGAATAAACAAGTATGTAATAAGAAAAGCGACTCAAGGACTTGCAAACTATATTTTAAAACATGGCGACCCTGAAAAAGGTGTTGTTATAGCATATGACTGTAGAATAGGGTCTACTGAGTACTCATTGAATGCTGCACTTGTTTTGGCTGCCAATGGGATAAAAGCATATCTTTTCGAATCTCTTAGATCTACTCCGGAGCTTTCGTTCGCAGTGAGAGAACTTGGGACACAAGCGGGGATAGTTGTCACAGCTTCGCATAACCCTGTTGAGTATAACGGGTATAAGGCTTATTGGGAAGACGGTGCTCAGGTTGTTCCGCCTCATGACACAGGGATCATAGAAGAGGTAAATGCTATAAACGATTTTTCGCAAATAAAAATAATGGATGAAACTGAAGCTAAAGAAAAGGGCCTACTTGAAATAGTAGGAAAAGATTTGGATGACAAGTATATAGAAGAGATCAAAAAACAACAGTTAAATCTTGATGTTAAAAAAGATATAAAAATTGTATATACACCTCTACACGGTACTGGAAGAGTGCCGGTACAAAGAATACTGAGCGAAATAGGATATGAAAATGTTTACACAGTTTCTGAACAGGAGATGCCGGACGGGACATTCCCGACTGTTGGATACGCAAATCCGGAAGAGCCTGCAGCTTTTGAACTTGGAGTCAAGTTAGCAGAAGAAAAAGGAGCTAAACTGGTTATGGCAAACGACCCTGACGCAGACAGAATTGGTATAGCTGTAAAGGGAAAATCTGGAGAATGGATCTACCCGAACGGGAACCAGGTAGGACTTTTATTAATGAACTATATCCTTGAAAACAGAAAGGATATACCTGAAAACGGTGCTGTTATATCAACAATAGTTTCAACTCCTATGCTTGATGCTGTTGCAGAGGCTCACAACGTGAACATGATGAGAACCTTAACCGGGTTTAAATATATAGGTGAAAAAATCAGACAGTTTGAACAGGAAGAAATTGACGGAAGCTACATATTTGGATTCGAGGAGTCTTACGGATACCTTATAGGTACACACGCTAGAGATAAAGATGCAGTGGTTACAACTATGGTAATAGCTGAGATGGCTGCTTACTATGAGGAAAACGGTTCTTCTATAGAGGAAGAGATAGAAAAAATGTATGAGAAATACGGGTACTATAAAGAGGGTATAAAATCTATAACTATGAGCGGAATGGAAGGTGCCGAGAAGATAAAATCAATCATGGCGAACTTGAGAGAGAACGCTCCTGAAGTTATACTTGGGAAAAAAGTTGTATACGTAAGAGATTATGAAAACCAAGTTGAGACTGACAAGGTGAAAGGGGAAACTACTGAGATAAAACTTCCAGTTTCAAATGTTTTACAGCTTGTGTTAGAAGACGGGACTCATATAACTGCCAGACCTTCAGGAACAGAACCTAAGATAAAATACTACTTCGGTGTAAATGGGGCTAAAAAAGAAGAGGTCGACCAAAAATTGGAAGAAGCTATGGAGGGATTTTTGAAAGTATTAGCATAAACCCTGTAAAATAAAGGTTTAAACGCTTGTAAAAATAACAAAAATAATTTATAATATTGCCATGGACCTTTGTCCATGGCTTTTTTATTAAGCAGAGACTAAATTTAAATCAAGTTAAAATAACGGCAAACCATCGGAAACGCTGGGACGCAAAGCTATAGGGCCTTTTAAATGGCAGGCAGTTGCGGAAATTGTGAGTAGTTTGAATTACTGGCGTTTTTTTGTATGGCTCTTATCCATACTTTTTTTATGAAAGGGGAACTTTTATGACTGATGCACTCTATATACACATTCCGTTTTGCCGAAAAAAGTGTGGATACTGTGATTTTTTGTCGTTTTCATGCCAAGATAGCGAAGTAGAAAAATATATCAGCTACCTAAAAAAAGAGATTAACTTGTATCCAAACTTTAAATACGACACAGTTTATTTTGGAGGTGGGACACCTTCGATTTTGAAAGTTGAAGATTTTTATAGTATATTAAATAATATAGAAATCTCCGAAGAAGCCGAAGTAACAGTGGAGGTTAACCCTGCAACTGTGGATTTGGAGAAACTTAAGAATTTGAGAAAAACAGGTGTCAATAGAATCAGCATAGGTATACAGAGCTTTAATGACGAAAGACTTGGAATGTTGGGCAGGGTGCACAGCAGGGAAGAAGCTGTACGTGCTTTTTCAGATGCCAGAGAGGCTGGATTTGAAAATATAAGTATAGACCTCATCTTCGCTACTCCTGGACAGACAATGGAAGAGTTGCAAAGGGATCTGGAGATGGTAAAAGAACTGGATCCGGAACATGTTTCCATATACTCGCTTATTTGGGAAGAAGGTACCAGGTTTTGGGATCTTTTACAAGAAAAAAAACTGAGTATATGTAATGAAGAGCTTGAAGAAAGAATGTACACAGAGATAATAGAAAGCTTATCCGAGATGGGATATCTGCATTACGAGGTATCAAATTTTTCCAAACCCGGCCTGGAATCAAGGCATAACAGCAAGTACTGGCTGAATAAAGAATACCTAGGACTTGGCTTAGGGGCCTCTGGATACCTGGATAAAGTCAGGTATAAGAACTCAAGTGAATTCGAAGAGTATTATGATAAAATAGATTCCTGTCAAAAGCCCTTGGAAGAAGAGGAGCATCTGGATGATAGAGCAATTGCCGAGTACGGGTATATACTGGGATTGAGGCTTCTTAATGTCGGGATAAAACCAGATGAAGAGAAGTACCTTGAAATATGTAGTAAACTTGAGAAACGCGGATATTTAAGAAAAAATTCAATCGGAAGTTATGTTCTTACAAAAACAGGATTATTTCTTGCAAATGATGTTTTTGAAGAATTTATAGACTAGGAGGGAAGTATGAACCTGGATAATATTGCAAAAAATTTAGCTGAAATAAAGGAAGATATAAGCAGACACTCCCAAAAACCTGAGGTGGTAAAACTTGTTGTTGCAAGTAAGTATGTGGATAGCGAAGGTGTAAAAAAGGTATTTGATGCCGGGCATAAAATAATGGGAGAAAATCGTATACAATCTTTAAGAGAAAAAAAGGAAATATTAGATTTAGAAGAAAAGTATAATACCGTTTCTTGGCATTTTATAGGAAATTTGCAGAAAAATAAGGTGAAGTACATAATAGACTATGTAGACTTGATACACTCGGTGAATAAGCTTTCCCTTGCAAAGGAGATAAACAAAAGGGCTGCACCAGCTGGGAGAGTTGTAGACATCCTTTTAGAGGTGAATATTTCCGGCGAGGATAGCAAGGAAGGGTATCTCGTTGACGAGCTTCTAGGTCAACTTGAGGAACTGTTGGCAATGGAGCACATAAACATAAAAGGCTTGATGACCATGGCCCCTTTTACAGATGATGAGGCTGTTGTAAGGGAATGTTTCAGAGGATTGAAAAGCTTAAAAGATAGGTTGAACAGTGAATATTTTGACGGTAAATTATTGGAGCTTTCCATGGGGATGACAAATGATTACAAGATAGCACTGGAAGAGGGGGCAACAATAATAAGGCTTGGAAGCAAGATTTTTTCTTAAAGAAGGGGGGGAGAATACGTGAAAAGTTTATTCAACAAAATAAGTACGATAAAAGAGGTTTTCAGCTTAGAAGATGAAGAAAATGAATTCGTACAACAGGATGCAGATGACATTTTAAACGAGCTTGAAAGCGGGAGTGAAAAGGCTCCGGTTTTAGCAGATACCGGTACTTATGGAAATGTCAGAAGTGAGGATAAAATTTTGGATTTTGAGGCGATAAGAAAAGGGGTCATAGAAAATGAGGAAGAAAAAAATAAAATAGAGACTCTCATGAACTACCAGACAATTTTCGTGAAGCCGACAAGATTTGAAGACAGTAAAAAGGTGGCAAATTACATTAATCAAGATAAAATAGTGACTTTAAATTTGGAAGAGGTTGACAACTGTATTGCACAAAGAATAATAGATTTTTTAAGTGGTGCAATGAGTGTTAAAGAGGCTCAATTTGTTGAGGTCAGTAAAAGAATATATGTATCTGTCCCTAAAAAAATAAATGTTTTAGTTGACGGGACGAAGTCAATAGGCAAGGGAGAAACAATTAACTTTGATTTTGGATAAAATAAAAAATTGGGCAGCTGCCCAATTTTTTTTGCAGTATTCTTGACAAAATTGATAAAAAATATTGACTAGGTCAAGTTTCTGTGGTATTATTAAACCAAATAACACTATAACCCTAAGTATTAAACGGGTTTTTGAGGTGAGAATATGAGAATAACAAATAAAGGTAAATATGCTGTGAGAGCAATGCTCTATGTAGCCTGCAGTAGTCATTTGGTCTCGGTAAAAGAAGTGGCTAAAGATGAAGAGCTTTCAAGCAGGTATTTGGAGCAGATATTTTTTTCGCTAAAAAAATCGGGGCTTTTAAAAAGTAAAAAGGGTCCCAACGGTGGATACTCGCTGGCTAAATCGGACAATGAAATAACGGTTTTAGAGATATTGAAATCTGTTGAAGATAAGGACAGCAATGGAACCGAGAAATATGACGACCAAAATTTTAGCTGTATAATAAAAAAAGAGGTCTGGGATAAGGTCGAAGAAAAGATGGAAGAGGTGCTCAGCTGCTCGACATTAGGTGATTTGAGAAATAAATATTATGAAAGAAACGTGAATATGTACTATATCTAAAGCCTGAATATATAAAAAGTTGGAGGGATAAGATTATGAATATAAGAAACAGTGTATTGGAATTAATTGGAAAGACTCCCATGCTGAGATTAGGGAGATTAAATGATACAGAAGCGGAAATTCTATTGAAATTGGAATCATTTAATCCTGGAGGGAGTGTAAAAGACAGGATAGCAAAAAATATGATAGAGGTTGCAGAGAAAGAGGGTTATATAAATAAAGACTCTATACTGGTTGAACCTACCAGTGGGAATACTGGTATAGGAATAGCGATGGTAGCTGCTGCAAGAGGTTACAGGGTTATGCTGGTAATGCCTGAAACAATGAGTATGGAGAGAAGAAGCATACTTCAGGCATACGGTGCAGAGTTGGTTTTGACAGAAGGATCGCTGGGTATGAAGGGTGCAATAGACAAGGCAAATGAAATTGTGCAGGAGAATGAAAATGCTGTAGGTCTTCATCAGTTTGACAACCTTGCAAATCCAGATGCACATAGAAAAAACACAGCTATAGAAATATACGAGGATACAAACGGTGAAGCAGATATATTTGTGGCAGGTGTAGGAACCGGTGGAACATTGACAGGTACAGGAGAAGTGCTGAAAGAAAAAATACCTGGAATAAAAGTAGTTGCTGTGGAACCTGAAACATCGGCGGTTATCTCAGGGGAAAATCCAGGGCCGCATAAACTACAAGGTATAGGTGCGGGATTCTTACCAAAGGTTTTAAATACTGATATAATAGATGAGGTAGTCAAAGTAGGAAATGAAGAAGCGTTTGAAATGGTGAGAAAACTTGCAAGACAGGAAGGTATACTTGCAGGAATATCGTCTGGAGCGGCACTTGTGGCAGCACTTAAAATAGCGAAAAATCCTGAAAATAAAGGTAAAAGAATAGTTGTGATACTACCTGATACAGGTGAAAGGTATCTTTCTACTGGAATTTTTAATGATTAGATGTTATAATATTTTTTCAAACTGTGGGGGACAGCTGTAGAAACGGGCAGATGGCCCCCTAACATTTTAAACTAAGGAAGGTGAAGTAATTGAGAGCATTAGCACTTTTTTCTGGTGGACTGGACAGTGCACTTGCGATTAAAGTTATCCAAAAACAGGGTGTAGATGTAATAGCGCTTAATTTTGTATCCCATTTTTTTGGAGGTAAAAACGAAAAGATAGAAAAAATGAGTGAGCAATTAGGTGTGAGAGTGGAATACGTTGATTTTAAAGCTATACATACAGAGATAGTTAAAAATCCTCCAAGTGGCAGGGGTAAAAATATGAATCCATGCATAGACTGCCATGCACTTATGTTTAAATATATAGCTGAACATCTGTTGGAAAAATACGATGCCCAGTTTATAATAAGCGGGGAAGTACTCGGTCAAAGACCGATGTCTCAAAATAAGAACGCTTTGAACAGGGTAAAGAAACTATCAAGCGTGGAGGAGCTTATTGTAAGACCGCTTTCTGCAAAACTTCTTACTCCAAGCAAGCCTGAGAGAGAGGGATGGATAGACAGGGAGCAACTTCTGGATATACAGGGTAGAAGCAGGAAGAGGCAGATGGAACTTGCTGAGGAATACGGGATAGAAGAATACCCAAGCCCGGGCGGGGGATGTATGCTTACAGAGCCTAATTATTCCAACAGGCTTAGAGTTTTAGAAGATGATGGATATTTAGATGAGGAGTATTCAGAACTTTTTTACCTTATAAGATATGGGCGTTTCTTCAGACTCGGACAGGGAAAATATCTTTTTGTTGGAAGAGAAGAGGAGTCTAACTATAAAATTTCGGAATACGCTTCAATAGGTTCAATCCATGTAAAAGGTGCAGGTGTACCGGGGCCTGCGATACTGGGTTATGGGAACTTTGATTCCGACGACAAGAAATTTGCAATGGAGCTTTTTTCCAGATATTCGAGGAAAAAGGGGAAAGAACCTGTAAATATGCTCGTAAACGGAGTTAAGGAAGAGATAGAAGCTGTAGATATTGAAAAATTAAATGAAAAAATAAAAGAATACCAGGTATAAAAAAACAAGGCAGATTCTGCCTTGTTTTTATTTTGAAATTTGGAAAAAATTTACAAGTTTTAAAAATTTGTTAGATTTATCATAGAGAACATCCGTAGAGCTTGATGTTTCTTCAGCTATCCAAGTATTCATTCTAGTAACTTCGTTTAGTTTCTCTATGGTTTTGTTTATGTGCTCAATACCCTCTTGTTGTTCATTAACTGATTCTGCTAAGTTGGAGATAACTTCGTTAACTCTTTTTGCTTCATTCACAATATCTTGGAGTTCATGTATTGTAGTGTCTACAATTTTAGATCCTTCGGAAACCAAAAGCACATTTTCTTGTATAAGTGTTTTAATTTCATTGGCAGCTTTGCTACTCCTTTTAGAGAGGTTACGAACTTCCGTTGATACAACTGCAAAACCTCTTCCTTCTTCACCGGTATTTGCAGCCTCAACAGCCGCATTTATCGAAAGCAGGTTTGTTTGAAAGGAGATTTCATCAATAACTTCTACTATTTTTTGCATTTTACCAGAACTTTCATTTATCTTATCTATCGAGGATTTTAGGTCTATGGACATTCCACCAACTTTTTCAGTCCTCTTTTCAGTGGATTCTGTTATTTTATTTGCTTTCAAGGTCTTTTCAGTATTTGCCCTGACTATAGAACTTATCTCTCTTATGTTTTCAGTGGTATATTTTATTTCAAGAGCCTGGTCGGTACTTTTTTCAACTAGTTTTTCATGTGCCCCCTTCATGTTATTAGTTGAATTAGCGATTGTTGTAGCTCCTTCTTTGATCTCTATTATCATGTTTTTGAATTTGTCTATAAACTTATTGTAATTTCTGGCAGTTTCTTCTATTTCGTCCCTAGTGTTTATGTACAATTTTTCAGCAATGATCCCCTCACTTAATTTTTTCATATTGTCTCCAAACTCCAATATTGGCGTAACGAGATATTTTGAAAAAGAAAGTGATATAATCATGGATATAATTGCACAGGCTATGATAAAGGCATATATGATGTTCTTTATGTGCTTGATAACTGAAAAAATGGTTGACTCTGACAGGGACACGCCAAATATTTTACCATTGTACTCTTTTATATAGGATATCCTGGGTGTATCTTTAAAGGTGTACTCTAAGAAACCTGTTTTTTTCTTTAACATCTCGACATAGAAAGCTTCATTTTTAAGTTCGTCAGCAGAAAGGTTTGTGAACTTATTGTGCAAAACAATGTTTTTGGAGACGGTGTCAGCTATAAATAGGTGAGTTCCTTCATTTAACTGTAGGTTTACAAGTGTTTCTTCTACAAAGGATGTGGTATCTACCATAAAGAAAGCGATACCTCCCCTGAATGATTTTTTTAACACCATTAAAAATTCTTGTGAGCTTCGGTCATAAAAATAATCTGTATTCAGATCTTCTTTTTTTAAATCAGAAAATGAATTTACCAGAAAATCTCCGTTGTCATTTAAAACTACTATGTTTTTTATGTGTGGATAGGATTTTAAGAGCGATTCAGCTTGTTTTTTGACAGACTCTATAGAAATTTTTCCCAGGTATTCGTCGCTGTACACAGCAGTCTCAAGTGCTTTTGAACTAGAAAAATTATTAAGGGTATTTTGTGTATTTTTCTTAAATTCCTCAAATTGTGTGTGCAAGCTGAAGTTTATCATTTTAACCACGTTTTTATTTTGTTCTAAAAGGTTTTTAGAGAACATATTTATAGAGATTGCGCTCAGTAAAAAGAGCGGGACTATAATACTTGTTAGCATTATAAGAGAAAATTTATTTTTTAGTTTCATATACGGCACCGCCTTATTCTATAATTTTAAACATTTCCAATATATGCGATGGAATGTTTAGCTTCAGTTCGTAAGCTCTTTTCGCATTTAGGTATAGTTCTCCCTTTTTTGTCGCTTCAATTGGAATATCCGCAGCAGGAGTACCCTTTAGAATCTTCGAAGCTTTTTTTGCAGCAAGCTTTCCCTGCTCGAATCCTCCCACAGCTACTGAGATAAGTCCACCATTTTCTATGAAAAAGTCATAAGCACCAAACTCCATTATGTGGGAGTTTTTTGTAGTCCAAGTCATAACCTCTTTTTCTGAAACCGGATTTCCGAGTGAATCCTTTAAAGTGGAATAAGTTGTTATGAAAAAAGCCTTTGATGGGTCCTGGTGTTTTTCTACGATTTTTTTCCACTCTTCAAAAGAGTTGGTTTTAAAGGATTTGAACACCTTTAAAGTGAGCTCTTCGTCTATTGTTTTTTCTAAATACGGGTTAATTATATTTGAAGTGGTCGAATCATCTCCCAGTATTATTATATTTTTTACATTGGAATCGATGAGGTTTAATACCTTTATAGTGCTTCTAAAATGCGGTCTTTCAAGCACCCCGGTTATATTTTTTTTTGGAAATCCATATGCTGCCGGATCGTTATTTACACCGCAAAATACAAATTTATAATTACTGTCTGACATAGGTGCAGCCACAAACTTGGCAGCATTATCGTCGGAAATGATAACTACATCAGGGTCCGTTTCCAATATGACATTTTTTGCCAGTTCGGCTCTTGCTAAAATTTCTTCTTTTGAGTTGTATTTTTTGGTATTCATCTGGAATATGGAATAGTTGTAATCTATATTTTCTGATGAAAGTGCATGCTTGATTCCCTTTTCAATATTTCTTACCCAGGAATAGGTTCTGCTGTATGACGCTATGTGCAGTACCTTGTAGGGAGCAGAAAAAAGTGAAATAGAGATAAGCAAAAAAAATAGAGATATTTTTTTCATAAATTTAGCCTCCTAATCTTCTAATACTAAGTGTCAACGGCATATCCTTTAGAATTAGCTGTTAAATTCTTCTATGGCTTTTAAGGTCAGCACCCTTATTTTTTTTACATTTTCACCTGGATGATACTGTGGTTTTTCACAGGTCCCCCCTTTTTGGCATACATCACAGGTGTTTTCAAAGTACTGCTCGTCGGTTCTAAGGTATCCCAGATTTTCCAAACCGTCAAATGCAGCTTCTAATATATCTTCGTCTATACCCAGCTCCTTGATAATCATATCCTCGCTCAAGACATCGGAGCTCAATATGAGCTCTAAAACTCTTTCTTCTATTTTGTTCATTTCAGCACCCCTGTAATCTAAGTTATTATTTTTTCGATTTTGTAAAATGTGTCATATTAATATTATCCCGTAATTGTGAAAAGGTCAAGGGTTAGAAAAACACAATTCTTGAGTTGTAAGGTAAAAAATACTTTATATTTTTTTTATTCTATGATAAAATTGTATGAATTTTTATGAGTGTACGGGAGGAGTTTTATTTATGAAAAATATAGAAAAAAAAGGTGAGATAGCCCAAAAAAGCCTTAGATCAACATACAGGAAAAAGATATGGACTAAATTTGTTAAAGCGGTAAAGGATTTCGAACTGATAAAAGACGGAGATAAAATAGCTGTTGGAGTTTCAGGCGGTAAAGACAGTCTGCTTTTATGTAAGCTTTTTCAGGAACTAAAAAAAGACAGGACTAAAAACTTTGAGCTGGTGTTTATATCAATGAACCCAGGTTTCGAAGCGGATGATCTGGATCAGTTTAAAAGAAACCTTGAAGAACTGGAGATACCTTGCGATATATTTGATGCCAATGTGTGGGAAATCGCTTTTAAAGAGGATCCGGAAAATCCTTGTTTTTTATGTGCTAAAATGAGGAGAGGTGTTTTGTATAAAAAGGTTGAGGAGTTGGGTTGCAATAAACTGGCTCTTGGGCACCACTTTGATGATGTGGTGGAAACGACTTTGATAAATATGTTTTATGCAGGGACCGTAAAGACGATGATACCCAAAGTGGAGTCTACAAGCGGCAGACTGGAGCTGATAAGACCTCTTGTATATATAAAAGAACAGGATATCATCAAGTATACAGAAAGAAACGGTATCCAGCCTATGAGTTGCGGCTGTCCTGTAGAAGGGGAAAAAACTGATTCTAAGAGGAAGGAGATAAAGCATCTTCTTAAAGAACTCGAAGAAAAAAATGCAAATATAAAGCAGAGTATATTCAACTCGATGAAAAATATAAATTTAGACTATGTCCTGGGTTATACTAGGGGCAATAAAAAAGACGGGGATAGGGGATAGTAGAATGGTTTTTAATATACATGAAATATCTGAATTGGACGGATTAGAAGCTGAAGGGTACCTTTTTTGTATAGATGCCCACATCTTGAGAATAAAAAATAAAAAAGAGGGCTTTGAGATAAATTTTAATCTGTGTGAAGTAAAGCGGCTGAAATTGGCAAAAAGTATAGAGAGACTAACCGGGATAAGGGTGGAGTTTGACAAGTTGGATAAGAGGGAAACCCTTTCTTATATAGAAAGCAAAGGATTCAACAAATCAATCTGGAACCCTGTTGGGAAAGCGATGCACACCTATAATATGATTGAGCCTGGAGACAGGATAGCGGTGGGTATTTCCGGTGGAAAGGACAGTCTGGTAACTCTTCACTCGTTGATAAGGATAAAAAATATTGTTGATTTTGATTTTGATATAATTCCCATACATGTACATTACAAGAAGCTTGAAGGTGAGCTTGAAGAGGTAAAAAAACATGTGGAAAAACTGGGCTTGGAACTTCAAATCGAGGAAACCAATATAAAAGAGATAGTTTTTGAAGAGAAAAAACTCAAAAATCCCTGTTTTATGTGTGCTAGGATGAGAAGAGGTGTTTTATACAGGGTAATGCAGGAAAAAAATATAAATAAACTGGCTCTTGGTCA
The DNA here is from genome assembly GCA_963668015.2 of uncultured Ilyobacter sp. GTDB lineage: Bacteria > Fusobacteriota > Fusobacteriia > Fusobacteriales > Fusobacteriaceae > Ilyobacter_A. Next base: position 81,832 of record CAXXCR010000012.1, read on the forward strand.
CCACAAGGACGATATAATAGAGACTTTCCTTATGAATATGTTTTATCAGGGTAACAGAAATGTTATGAAACCGTCGTATCACTCGGATAATTATGATTTGAGGGTTATAAGGCCGCTTTCTTATGTAGAGGAGGAGGATATAGTCAGGTATGCCAGAAAAGTGAAGCTGCCTATACTGAAATCGAGCTGTGAATATGAGGTAGACAAGAACTCTAGAAGGTTGAGAGTAAAAAATCTTATAAAGGACCTTTCCAAAGAAAATTCTGAAATAAGAAGTGTTATCTTTAAAAGTATAAAAGATTTATTGGTTTAATTTAAATTCAGGATTAGATAAAATATTGAATTTCTGAGAATCTTTTTGCACACAGAGTTGCACGGAGGAAAAGAGTGAGCTTCACAGAGGCTTACTAAAAATCTTTAATTTTCAAGGTTTTGAATCATTCGTGAGATTCGTGTAATTCGTGACAAAGAATAAATCTTTTGACTTAAGGATTTCTCTGTGAAACTCTGTAACCAATTTTTTGACTTTCTATTCGTGATAATTAGTGCGATTCGTGACCAAAAAAGTTTTTATATCCTTACAAGAAATTCAGTAATTTATCGTCTGGATAAAGAATATATGTAATCGCTCAGATATCAAAATTTACTTTTTTTTTACTCATGTTTAAATATGCTATATACAAACATAGGATAGAATACCTCTGTAAACAAAAGGAAATAAAGAAAATAAGGAGGAATTAAGAGGCATGTTAAAAACAAAGCTAAAAAAAGGATTAGTAACAGCAGTAGCTATCTTAGCTGGATTTGCTACTTTATCTGAGGAGGCTTCAGCGTTTTCTTTCAAAAGTTTATTCGGAAAGAAAAAAACTGAAATCGTTCAATTAAAAGGATCAGATACAATATTAAATGTATCACAGGCGGTGGCAGAAGAGTTTATGAAAAGCCACAAAGGTGCAAAAGTAGCTGTAACAGGTGGGGGCTCTGGTACAGGTATAGCGGCTAAAATCAATAAAACTATCGACATTGCAATGGCATCAAGACAAATGAAGTCAAAAGAATGGGATAAGGCTAAAGAACTTGGAATAGATCTTGAAGAGATCACAATCGGATTTGACGGAATAACTGTAGTTGTAAACAAAGACAATCCGATTAAAAACCTGTCAAAAGACCAACTTAGAAGCATCTTCATCGGAGAAGCTACAAACTGGAAAGAATTTGGTGGGAACGACGAAAAAATAATAGTTCTTTCAAGAGATTCATCTTCAGGAACACACGCTTACTTCAAAAAAGATGTACTTAGAAAAGGGAACAAAAAAGGAACAGAGGAATATGGTGAAAACGCTTTATACCTACCTTCAAACGAAGCTATGAAACAAGAGGTTAGATCATCTAAAGGTGCGATAGCTTATATCGGAATGGGTTACCTGGACAACACTGTAAAATCAGTGTCTGTAAACGGTATTGCAGCAACAGCTGAAAACGTAGCAAACAAAAGCTACCCAATAGCAAGAGGAGTATACTGGTACGTAGACAAAAACATCAACGGTACAGCAAAAGAACTACTTGACTTTATGCTTTCAAAAGATGGACAAGCTTTAGTTAAAAAAGAAGGATTCGTACCTGTAAAATAGTTCACAAAAATTCTCATAAACATAAAATTCTCGGAAATCGACAACCTATCTTCAGATCAAAAGAAGGAGCACATATGTGCTCCTTCTTTATATTGTTAAGGAAAGCATAAACATAAAAACTATATTAATTAAGCTAAGTTGCTATTTGTAATGAAATATTGAATTTATCGAAACCTGTTACTTTTTCTTGATAAAAAGCACCCTACGGGTATGATATAACCAAAAATCAAGGCCTGTGAAAAATCAGCTAAAATCTCTCGAAAATTTTGGTAAAACTCAGAAAATTAGTTTCTGAGGGCTCACAAATCATAATCACTTTGTTCATTGATTTATGGCCAAACTTGGCACAAAAATCGTGCCTTCAGACACTAAAACTTTTCTAAAGATTTTTTCTCGATCTTTCTTAACGCTGATGTTTTCAATGGCCAAAAAACCTAGGAATAATTACTTGCAAAGCATTAAAACTTAAACCCGTTTAAAAAATTGAGTTAAGAAATCATCTTCTGAAATCCACTTTCATTGAAATAAAGAGATTTATCGACAATATTTCAATAGAAAGTTAGTTCAGAAGTGGTTTTAGTAATTTTTTATGGGTGTCGTTTCTTTGGTACTTTCTTAGGACAAGCAAAGAAAGTACAGCAATTCAGTAATTTATCGCAATGATTTTAAATAGCAACTTGAGTTATATTAAGGTGTTATTTGAAATGTATTCAATGATGCGGTTCTTACAACAAAAGTATTTTACAGTTTTTTTACACAGAATAAATAGTGTGTAAACAAAACATTAATATAATATTTGCATAGAAACAAAACAAAAGAATTCTTGGCACTTGGTAAAACAACAGGGTTGAAATTATTTTAAAAATTATGAAGGGTAATTTATAAGGAGGAGTAATATTGAAAAAGATTTTATTGGCAGTTGTATTGGCAATATCGGTTATAGCTTGTGGAGGTCCTAAAAAAGAGACAAAGATAGTTCAGTTGAAAGGATCGGATACTATATTGAATGTATCGCAGGCAGTTGCAGAAGAATTTATGAATCAAAATAAAGGAGCTAGAGTAGCAGTTAGTGGTGGTGGATCTGGTACAGGTATAGCAGCTAAGATCAACAAGACTATCGATATAGCAATGGCTTCAAGAAAGATGAAAGATAAAGAGTGGGATAAATCCGAGGAAGTTGGACTTGATATACAAGAGATCACAATCGGATTTGACGGAATAACTGTAGTTGTAAACAAAGACAACCCAATTAAAAACCTGTCAAAAGACCAACTTAGAAGCATCTTCATCGGAGAAGTTACAAACTGGAAAGAAATTGGTGGAAATGACGAAAAAATAATAGTTCTTTCAAGAGACTCATCTTCTGGAACGCACGCTTACTTTAAAAATGATGTGCTTAGAAAAGGAGATAAAAAAGGAACAGAGGAGTACGGAGAAAACACTCTATACCTACCTTCAAACGAAGCTCTAAAACAAGAGGCTAGATCATCTAAAGGTGCAATAGCTTATATAGGTATGGGATACATGGACGACACAGTAAAGGCAATCTCTGTTGAAGGTGTTGAGCCAACAGCTGAAAACGTAGCAAACAAAAGCTACCCAATAGCAAGAGGGGTATACTGGTATGTCGATAAAAATATTGGTGGTACAGCAAAAGAACTACTTGACTTTATGCTTTCAGAAAGCGGACAAGCTATAGTTAAAAAAGAAGGATTCGTACCTGTAAAATAAATACACTTATGCGGGGCTATTTATAGCCTCGTTTTTTTTCATAAAAAACTCCGTTTACACAATTTTTACACAGAATAAATAATGGGTAAACAAGATAAGTTTATAATCAAATTGTAAAATATCAGTAAAAAAAATGTCAAAAGGAGTTATGAGATGGATTTGAGAAAATTTAAAGACAAATTTATGAAGCACACTATATTTGGAGTGGCCAGCTTTAATATTTTAATGGTGTTTTTGATTTTCATGTTTGTTTTTACAAACAGTATGAAATTTTTTGGACATCACTCAGGGATTGATTTTTTCTTTGGAAAAACTTGGATATCGCTATCCGAAATATTTGGTTTATTGCCGCTGCTTATGGGGAGTATATGGGTAACTATTATAGCCCTTTTGATATCAGTACCTTTAAGCCTTATAACAGCTATCTATATTGCTGAGTATGCAAACTCAAAGGTAAGGGAAACTTTGAAAGTTATAATAGAGGTAATGGCGGCACTGCCTTCAGTTGTTCTGGGATATATAGGCTTGTATGTTCTTTCGGGCCCAATAAAACAAGCATTTGGATTGGATACGGGCTTGACTGCATTGACCGGAGGAGTAATGTTGGCATTTATGTCGATACCTACAATGGTTAGTATATCAGATGATGCCATAAGGGCGCTTGATAAATCATATAAGGAAGCTTCATTTGCCCTTGGAGCCAATAAGCTCGAGACGATAGTAAAAATACTCTTGCCGGCGGCGTTTCCAGGGATATTTGCAGGTATAATGCTAGGGTTCGGTAGGATAATGGGTGAAACTATGACCGTGCTGATGGTAACAGGGAATGCCCCTATATTTAAAGCTGGACCGCTAACTCCAGTTAGGACTATGACGGCTACCATAGCAGCAGAGATGGGAGAAGTTGTACAGGGAAGCGAACACTACTACTCGCTGTTTGCAATAGGTATGGTGCTGTTTGCAATAAGTTTTCTTACAAACACTTTAGCAGATCACTTTATACATAGATCTAGAAAGCTTGCGAGGGGGTAGGTTGGAATGAAAGAATTCGTTGAAGAGGTGAATATAAAGATGGATGTGAAAGATAAAGCTGCTAAGAGTAAAAAGAAAACCAGCATCTTAAAGGGAAGCGGAGAAAAGATAATAGAGAGTTGCATAAAAATAATAGGTTTGGCAGCAGTACTGCCTGTAGTGTTTATACTGTCATATATTTTGATAAAAGGTATACCTGCCATTTCGTGGGAGTTTTTTAACCGAAATGCCTACAGACGGCATGAGACAGGGTGGGATCTTCCCTACAATCATCGGAACCTTTGTTCTGACATTTGGGACGATATTTGTAGCGGTGCCTTGTGGAGTGCTTACAGGGATATACCTTGTCGAGTATTCCAAAGACAATGTCTTTAGAAGGATAGTAAACCTTACAATAGTAAACCTTGCCGGGATACCGAGTATAGTTTATGGTTTGTTCGGACTTGCCCTGTTCGTTATATTTTTAGGCTTAGGGTCATCTATAGTATCAGGTTCGTTAACGCTGGGGATAATGTGTCTTCCGGTTATAATAACATCAACCAGAGAGGCTCTTTTGTCCATACCAACAGACCTGAGGGAAGCGTCTCTTGCCCTTGGAGCCACAAAAATGGGAAACTACCTGGAAGGTAGTGCTCCCGGCGGCACTTCCAGGGATACTTACAGGTATAATACTTAGTGTAAGTAGGGCTGCAGGGGAAACCGCGCCGATACTGTTTACCGTAGCTGCATTCTACCTGCCTTTCCTTCCAGAAGGAATATGGGACCAGGTAATGGCACTTCCGTACCACCTGTATGTAATAGCTACTCAGGTACCGAATATGCCGGTGGAAAATATGAACGGGACAGTTTTGGTTTTAGTAAGTATAACAGTTGGCTTCAACTTAGTGGGAGCACTTATAAGAAATAAATTTAGTAAGAGTATATAGAGGGAGGACCTATGGAAGATAAAACTATAAGACTGGAGATTGAAGACTTCAATTTCTATTACGGTAAATTTCAAGCTTTAAAAGATGTTAATATGCAAATCGAAAAAAATAAAGTCACAGCACTGATAGGACCTTCAGGATGTGGTAAATCAACATTTTTAAGGTCTATAAATAGGATGAATGACCTGATTGAGAGTTCTATATATCAAGGGAATATAAAACTTGACGGTAAAAATATATTTGATAAAAAATACGATATAGTCGAGCTGAGAAAAAAGATAGGTATGGTTTTTCAAAGACCGAACCCATTTCCTAAATCAATATATGAAAATATAATATACGGACCTAAGCTTCACGGTGAAACAGACAAAGGAAAACTTATGGAGATAGTTGAAAGCTCTCTAAAATCAGTTGCACTATGGGACGAAGTAAAGGACAAACTTCACCAGTCAGCTTTAGGACTTTCTGGAGGACAGCAACAAAGACTTTGTATAGCCAGAGCCATAGCGGTGGAACCTGAGATACTCTTAATGGACGAACCTACATCTGCACTTGACCCTATATCAACTGCAAAAATCGAGGAACTTATTAGAGAATTGGAAAAAGATTATACTATACTTATAGTAACTCACAACATGCAGCAGGCAGCAAGAATATCTGACTACACGGCATTTTTCTACCAGGGTATAGTTGAAGAGTTCGATAAGACCGAAACTATATTCACAAAACCGAATAATAAAAAGACAGAGGATTACATAACAGGTAAATTTGGATAAAATTATATAGGGGGTAAAGATGAAAAACCTTAGAGAGCATATAGAGAGTATCAACGAAAAGACAATGGAAATGTCTAAAAACATAGAAAGAGTAATGAGGATCAGCAAGGATATATATGAAAAAGATGAGTTCGACAGAAAACTCTACGGAGAAACTATGGTAATAGAAGAGGAGATAAACCTCTTGGAAGTAGATATAAGAGAGGAATGCATAAAGACAATCGCAATGTTTCAGCCTGCAGCTTCAGATTTGAGAGCTTTGGTAGGTTTTATGGATATAGCCAAATTTCTTGAGAGAATAGCAGACCTTTTGAAGGGTAATCTAAAGCTTCTGAAGAGGATCTCAAAACAGGATATCATGCTTGACAGCAACATAAAATCTGTAATAGAGATGTCGGACAAGGTACACTCTATATATGAGCTTTACCTTAATGCATTCAGCAACGGAGACCTGAGCTCAGTGTATATGCTGTTTGGAATGGATGAGGAGATTGATGAGTGCAGAGTAAAAATAATTGAGGAAGTAAAAGAGAAAATTAGAGATGACAATAGCTATCTAGACCTTGCAGTGGAAATACTACTTATATCGTACAAGGTTGAGAGAATATCTGACAAAATAATGAACCTGGCAAAGTCCCTTGTATACATATACAAAGGGGAAGATATGAGACAGAAAGAGATAGAAGCTGGAAAAAGTTAATAGATTATTTGTAAATTAAAAAAAAGATGTTATAATTTGTTATGAGCAGTTTACAGCTGCTCGTTTTTTGAAAAGGGGGAAGGAGCAGGTTGTGAAAGTATTAGTAGTAGAAGACGACCTTGAAATACAACAATTAATATCATATTTTTTCCAAAAAGAGGGGTATGAAGTATACTCTACAGCTGACGGTTTGGACGGTCTAAAAAAAGTCAAAACAACAAAACCGGATCTTGTAGTCCTGGATATAATGCTTCCAAGCCTAGACGGGAAAAACTTTACAAAGATAGTAAGAGAAATGCCTGAGCAGTACGGAGATCCCAAAATTGTTATGTTAACAGCTAAAACCGATATAGATGACGTCTTGGACGGACTTGAGATGGGTGCCAACGACTATATGAGGAAACCATTTGACCCGAGAGAACTTGTTATACGTAGTAAAAAGCTTATGGAAACAACAACTAAAAAGGATAAGAAGTATAAGTTTAAATCAGTGGTATTAGACGACAGCAGGCACACAGTTTATGAAAGTAACACTGAAATAGAACTGTCAAAAAAAGAGTACGACCTATTAAAATGCCTTATGAAGAACGAAGGTATAGTAATGACAAGGGAAAGGATACTTGATCTTGTGTGGCAGTCTAACTACTATTCCGGAGACAGATCAGTAGATATCTATATTGCAAAATTGAGAGACAAGCTCAAGTCCATCGCAAAAGATATTAAAACTGTAAAAGGGGTGGGTTACAAATTAGAAGAAAAGAAACTATAATTTTATTTTTGATACTCGTTTTGGAGTATCTTTTTATCTATGGAAATATAGAAAAAATATCAAACCTAAACGCCCAACTTGCAAAACAGGGCCTTAAAAGTGATGCACTTTTAATAAGAAACATAATAGATAAAAACGGCACTGAAAATTTTCAGATAGTGTCTGAAAATGTAGAGGCGCGTTTTACACTGATTGACCCTGACGGGACGGTACTCTACGACAGTGAAAAGAGAGGCGAAGAGGCAGAGCTTTCTAGCCACAAATATAGAGAGGAAGTACAGTCAGCTTATGCAGGCGAAGAGGGGTTCCACATAAGAATGAGTGAATCTGTCGGAAGAAAACTGGCTTACTATGCGGTACCGTATAATGAAGAGTTTATAATAAGGGTTGCAACTGAATATGCCTATGTGGAGAATGAAATACAAAAACTCATATTGATATATATATTGTTTTTCATAGTGCTGAACTCATTTATGGTTGTAAGTTACAGGTTTTATCTTAAAAATTATCTTTATAAAAGACTTAAACAGATAAGAAAAGTATTGATAAAAGGAAGCGAACCTACGGGTGTAGATGTAAAAGGGGATAAGTTTTTAGGAGAATTCTGGGATGTTGTAAAAAAATGGCAGAGCAGAAACTTGAAAAACATGGTTAAGCTTGAAAACGAGAGGCAGAAGCTTAAAGAAGTAATATCTGTAGTCGATATGGGTATAATGGTTATAAACAATAAAAAAGAGATAATTTTGAGCAACAGTGTGCTGGGAATTATTTTAAGTGAAGGTGAGTCACGTCAATATTATAACAGGGTGAAGTATATAGAGTTGATACACTTTATAGACGAACTTTTGGAAAAAAAGGAAGCTTTGAAAAAAGATATCTACCTGAATAAAATAAACAAGCATTATGTTGTAGAGGGCAAGTATCTTGAATTGCGACAGCATTACTTGGTTACATTTAAAGATGTAAGCAGGAGCAGGGAGCTTTTGGATATACAGAGAAACTTTATAAGTAATATTAGTCACGAATTAAAAACCCCACTTTCCAATATAAAAGGGTATTTGATAGCTATAGAGGATGAAAAAGACGAGTTTATGAGAAAGCAGTTTTTCAAAATAGTGCACAATAACATCGAGAAGTTAGAGAACATCATAATGGATTTTTTAAACATATCCAAAATAGAGAGCAGCAAGATATTGAATGTGCAGTCTAAGCCGTTTAGCGAGGTAAAGCATGATCTGGAAAGAATACTAAGGGGAAAAATAAATAAGAGGAACGCAAAGATAGAGTATGATGTCAAACTTAATAATAAAGACGAGCTCATGAGTATGGATTTTGAAAAGCTGAACACCATACTTAAGAACCTTGCTGAAAATGCCATAGTGTACAATAATAAGGAAAACCCTCTTGTAAAAATAATTATTACAGAGCAGGCAGGACTATATGAAATAAGCGTAAAAGACAACGGGATAGGGATACAGCAGGAGGACCAAAAAAATATATTTGACCGTTTCTATAGGGTTGACAAGGCGAGAACCAGCAATATAGCCGGAACCGGTCTTGGGCTGTCAATAGTGCAGGAGCTTGTAAATGTCTGCGGTGGAGAGATAGAGCTAAATTCTAAGGAAGGCGAGGGCAGCGAGTTTAAATTCACCATATTAAAAGTATAAAGGTTTTATAAAAAAAAACTTTAACTATCAAAGTTTATTTCTTGACAACTATTCTAATATCTGCTATATTATTAATAGAAAATATTTTATGTAGAATTCAAAATAATTTAAATTTTGGAAGGTGAATCTTATGACTCAAGCTATAGTTTTTGCCGATAAAAACAAGAATCTTATTATAGAGGAAATAAGAGGCGGAAGAGGAGTTAAGAAAAAGCTCGTTGACAGGGGTTTTTGTATAGGAAGCCACGTATGCATACTCAAAGACGAGAATTCAAACTTTGTTGTAAAAACAAACAACAGCAAGTTTGTCTTGGGATTTGGGCTTGCAAGCAAGATAATAGTAAAAGAGATTTAATAAAAAACTGCAATCTTGAAAGGGATTGTAGTTTTATTTAAAGAAAAGCTTTGATTGACAAAATATTTTACTTTTATATTCAAAATTTTGCTTAGGATTACAGGAGGAATTATGAAGCTTACAGAACTAAAAAGAGGACAAAAAGCTAAAATAGTTAAGATAGGAAAGGTTGGAGAGCTGAAAAAAAGGCTCGTGGCCATGGGTGTAACGGCAGGTGAGGAGATAAAGTTTGAGAGAAACGCTCCCCTTGGAGACCCTCAGCAGTATATTGTAAAGGGTACAGGTGTAGCCATAAGAAAAGAAGATGCAAAAAATATTGAGATAGAACATATAGAAAAAGATTAATAGGCAGATAGAGAGGAGCAAAAAAGTGATAAAGATAGCATTTGCAGGAAATCCAAACGTAGGGAAAACTGCTCTTATAAATGCCGTTGCTGGTTCAAAACTTAAGGTGGGAAACTGGCCGGGTGTTACAGTTGAAAAAAAAGAAGCTGAATTTGAGTTTAACGGGGAAAAGATAAATCTCATAGACCTTCCAGGTGTGTACAGTTTAAGCCCTTACACAATAGAGGAAAAGGTTACAAGAGATTTCATAATAAATGAAAACCCAGACGTTATAATAAACGTGGTGGACTCTACAAACCTTGAAAGAAACCTATACTTGACTATGCTTTTGAAAGAACTAGGGAAGCCCAATGGTTATGGCGCTTAACTTTTTAGATGAGTTTGAGAAATTAAATTATACCCTTGACAGAATGAGTTTTGAAAAACATCTTGAGATGGACGCTGTCCCTACTAGTGCTGTGAAGAACAAGGGGATAGAAGAACTTTTGGGAAAAGCCCTTGAGGTTGCCAAGAGGCATAAGGAGCAAAAACACCTTGTGTACGAGCTTAGATTTGACAAGTATGTGGAAGATCAGATCAGAAAAGTAAGAGAACTGGTAAACTCTGATTCCAAGTTTGACAAGGTAAAGTTAAAATATGCAGAAGATTTTATAGTGATAAAACTTTTAGAGCAGGATTCTTATTTTTTAGAGAAGTTATCCAGCGAGTACTCCATAGATGCAGAGGGGCTTGTTGATGAGAAGATACAGGTTATAGAAGATAAGTTTGACGAGGACACAGAAACAGTGTTTGCAGAAGCAAGGTACGGAGCGGTAAAAGGTGTACTGGCACGTACACTGAAAACTTCTATGAAGACAAGGCTTGAGTTTACAGATAAAGTGGATAAGTTGCTTTTAAACAAATATTTTGGACTTTTCGCATTCTTTGGGATGATGAGTCTGGTGTTTATGTTTACATTTAACGGAAGCGGCCCTTTAATAGATTGGGTGGACGGTTTTATAGCTGATTATATAGGTAAATATGTTGAGATTCTTGTTACAGGGACTCCTGACTGGCTTTACTCACTAGTTATGGACGGGATAATAGCTGGTGTAGGAGGAGTTTTGGTTTTCGTGCCGCTACTGTTATTTTTATACTTTTTCCTGGCAGTTCTTGAAGAGAGCGGGTATATGTCCAGGGTAGCATTTTTAATGGACAGGGTAATGAAAAACCTGGGATTAAACGGTAAGGCTTTTGTACCTATGGTTTTGGGATTCGGTTGTTCTGTGCCGGCTATATACGCAACAAGGACGCTTGAGGATGAAAAATCAAGAAAATTAACAGCAGTGATGGCACCGTTTATGTCTTGTGGAGCGAGGCTACCGGTATACGCCCTGTTTACAGCTGCATTTTTCAGCAAAACAGCAGGTCTAGTAGTTTTAAGTCTTTATATGACCGGTATAATTGTAGCAATTCTTGTGGCCTTGATATTAAAGAGGTTCCCTAGTTTTGCAATAGATGAAAAGGCACTTTTAATAGAACTTCCTCCGTATAGGATACCTACTTTGAAAATGCTATGGAACTCTATGTGGGAAAGAACTTCTGAGTACATAAAAAAAGCAGTAACAATAATAATGGGTGTAATGATAATTTTATGGGGTCTTATGTATTTCCCTAACAACGGAGACACAAAAACATCATATTTAGGGACAAGTGCCAAGTTGATACAGCCTATAATGAAACCTACAGGATTTGCAGACAGATGGGAAACTGTGGCAGCAGTACCACCTAGTATCATAGCCAAAGAGGTTGTGGTAGGATTTATGGGGCAGGTATTGATGGACGAAGCACCAGATGAAGAAGAGATAGAGGAATTAGAAGTAGAAGAGACTACGTTTATAGAAGATACAATAGACCAGATTAAAGGACTTGGAGTGGCACTAAAGGACTCAGTTTACAGTATGCTGAGCTTTGACATGGCAGGCTTGTTTACACCTCCTAGCGAGGAAGAACTGGAACAGGAAGCTGAGGGGATAGTAGCGGCTACATCGAAACTTTGGGAAGGAGATCCAAAAGCAAGTTTAAAAGCGTTTTCGTTTATGGTATTTATACTATTGGTTGTACCGTGTGTAGTAACTTTGGCAGCTATTCAGCATGAGTTTGGAACAAAGTTTATGATGTTTGTTATAGCGGTAATGACGATAGTTCCATATATAGCTTGTACTTTGATCTACCAGCTTGGAAGTTTGTTATTTTATTAGATGAGCTCATATATTTTAAAATGAGGGATGCAGTATGAAAACAGTGATAGTTTTAGTGATAGTGGGAGTTATTGCATTTTATTCCATAAGAAGCGTTATAAAATCATTTAAGGGTGAGGGAGGATGCAGTTGTTCAGATTGCTGCCCGGGTAAAAAAGATCCCGACAGCAGCTGTTGTTCGGATAAAAAAACAAAAAAATAATTTATATATACAGTAGCTTTGCTGCTGTATATATTTTAGAAAAATACTTTGAAAATCAAAATTAAAGAAAGACGAAGCAGGTGTAGGGTTTATGAAAATAGGAGTTTTTTACGGTTCAACAACAGGGGATACAGAGGAACTGGCTAAAAAATTGGGTGAGAGACTGGAAGCTGAAGTGTATAACGTAGAAGATGGCTTGGAAAAAATAGAAGACTTTGAACTTATTTTATTAGGATCATCTACCTGGGGTCTTGGAGAAATTCAAGAGGACTGGTGGGTTTGGGTAAATGTTTTAAAGACGCTTGATCTGAGAGGGAAAAAGGTAGGAGTTTTTGGTACCGGGGATTCCGTATCATATTCTGAAACTTTTGCAAACGCTTTGGCTGTTTTAGCGGATGCTGCTACAGAAGCTGGAGCAAAAATTGTAGGATGTATGGATAAAAAGTGTTATGAAGGTGTGGAAAAAAGTAGAGCTATAAGAGAAGATAAGTTAATAGGCTTAGCAGTTGATCAAATTAATCAGCCCAAATTAACCGAAAAAAGAGTTGAATGGTGGATAGAAAGTTTGATATGTGAAACAAAAAGGGGGATATAGTTATGCGAATTGCTTTAGTTGGCGGAGTGAAAGGCATAGAGAGAGAGTATAAAGACGTTTTTCAGGCATGTGATTTTAAGTGTAAAATTTTTAATACCAAGTGCCCGCAGTTCGACAAAAAAATAAAAAATTGTGATGCGTGTATACTTTTTACAAACACGGTAAGCCATAAGCTTTCAAAAGAGAGCTTCAAAGTCTGTAAAAAGAACAATATAAATTTGATAAGGGTTCATTCCAGCAGTATTAATAAGCTGAAAGAAGTATTGAAGAATATTGTATAGGACTCAGTTAATTGATTATATATCTTTTTACAAAATTGGCTTACGTTGGAAAATATATTTAAACATTGAGGATGCTTTTAAAAATTTGTTGTAGAGCTGAACTTAGGCATTTTTAACAAATGATTAGCTGAGACGGAAAAAATACTAGTTTCAATATCAGCTATATTTATCGCAGCCTATTATTTAAAAAGTGTCAGTGCTTCTAAATTTAGGAAATTGTACTAATAAAAATTCAGCTGACAAATTTTGAGAATTATGAGGCAGACTTAGTTTAATAAATTTTCTATCGATTAGTAAGTACAAAACAAAGAAACGGGAGTGATTTAAGTGAAAACAGGAATTTTTTACGGATCAACTATGGGAATAACTGAGGTTGTGGCAAAAAAAATAGGCGAAGAATTGGATGCTGAAGTTTTTAATGTGGCAGACGGACTAGATAAGATATCCAGCTTTGATCTCATACTTTTAGGATCGTCCACGTGGGGATTTGGAGACCTTCAAGATGACTGGGTGGCAGCTATAGACACACTTAAAGAAAGCAATTTAAACGACAAAAAAGTTGCAGTTTTCGGTACCGGTGATGCGATTTGCTATCCAGATACGTTTGTGGATGCACTGGCATTTCTGGCAGAAGCCGCCAAAGAAGCTGGAGCTGACATTATAGGGAAAGTCAGCAAAGACGGGTACGATTTTTCTACTAGCAGGGCACTTGAAGGTGAGGAGCTTATAGGGCTTGCGGTAGATGAGAATAACCAGGCAGATATGACGGATGATAGGATTTTGGATTGGGTAACTAAACTTAAGAGAGAGTTTTAAATTTTTAGTTGGAGAAACAATAGATACATTTTATATTTAATTATTAAATAGCTTGAGTTGCTGTTTGTGATTAAATTAAAATATTGAATTTCTGAGAATATTTTTGCACACAGAGTTTCACAGAGAAATCCTTAAGTCAAAAGATTTATTCTTTGTCACGAATTACACGAATCTCACAAATGATTCAAAACCTTGAAAATTAAAGATTTTTAGTAAGCCTCTGTGAAGGTCACTCTTTTCCTCCGTGCAATTCTGTGACCAATTTTTTGACTTTCTATTCGTGATAATTAGTGCGATTCGTGACCAAAAAAGTTTTTATATCCTTACAAGAAATTCAGTAATTTATTGCAATAATTTTAAACAGCAGCTTGATCTAAGATCAGAAAAATCTGAGTTTGCTAAAGTTTTTAGAAATTATTTAAAGTATAGGGGGCGATTTATCCCCGTTTTGAAAATATCCAAGGGGGGATAAAGATGCAAGTATTCTGCCATCACATATATGAGTACAAAAAGGGAGTCAGGAATATGATCCTGCACACCTTAGAGAAATCTAAAATTGAGCTGGTAGAAAGTAGGCTGAAAAAAGAGAATATTGATCATGTGATCTATGCAGTTGACGATAAAAAAATAAATGTATTTTTCGGGGCAAAAGAGTGTATAGATGTCGTGAGAAAAATAAATAAAAAAAGTCTGGTGGATTATAGCCCAGAAGAGGACTTCATTTTGGGGATAATGTTGGGTTATGGTAGGAAGAAACAGTGTGAAAGATATTTAAAGATGAAGTAGGAGAGCTTATTGCTCTCCTTTTTATTTGGAGGAAAGCAATATGAGACTTGTATAAAACTTATATGGGAGGTGTAAAAATGGAATCTATATACGTTAGATTGGCAAAAAAGGCAATCAGGGAGTATGTGATAAATGGGAAAAAAATAGAGTGCAGTGACGAGTCGGAGGAATTAAAGAGGAAAAAAGCCTGCTTTGTATCACTGCATCTTTTAAACGGAGATTTGAGAGGGTGCATAGGGACTATGATGCCTGTACAGGAAAGTCTTTGTGACGAGATAATAAGCAACGCCATATCTGCAGCTGCAAGGGATCCAAGATTTTCTCCTGTAGATATCGACGAATTGGAAAAACTTGAAATATCTGTGGATGTACTGTCAGAACTTGAAAAAGTAGACGGCCCGGAAGAACTTGATCATAAGAAATATGGCATTATGGTGGAGTCCGGTCTTTACAAAAGAGGGGTGCTTCTCCCGGATTTAAAAGGGGTAAACAGTGTGGAAGAGCAGTTGAAAATAGCTAAAATGAAGGGCGGTATAGGAGAAGGCGAGGAGTTTATAATTTATAGATTTCAAGTAGATAGATATTATTGAGGTGAACAGTATGAAGAGGGCACTTTTTTATGAAAAACTATCTGACAATAAAGTTAGATGTAAATTATGCCCGTTCCACTGTACAATAGCAGAGGACGGACTTGGGTTCTGCAGAGTAAGAAAGAATATAGGAGGAGAACTTTATTCTGAAGTTTACGGAAAGGTATCTTCACTGAGCTTGGATGCTACAGAAAAAAAACCGCTTTTTAATTTTTATCCAGGGTCGAAGCTGCTTTCGATTGGCACTGTGGGTTGCAACATGAGGTGTAAATTCTGCCAAAATTGGGAAATATCTCAGTTTTCTGTTGAGGAGTTTGGCTTTTTACAGGAAGCCAGCCCGGAAAAGATAGTTGCGGCTGCAGTAAGGATGCTTCCGGATGGCACCATAGGTATAGCGTACACCTACAACGAGCCAAGTATATGGTATGAGTATATGTTGGATATAGCTAAAGAAGCTAAAAAAAATGGGCTGAAAAATGTCATGGTGACCAATGCTTACATAGAGAAAGAACCTTTGGAAGGACTGTTGCCTTATATAGACGCATTTAGTGTAGACCTCAAGGGATTTACCCAGGAGTTTTATAAGGATATGACAGCAGCCAGTCTTGAGCCGGTGTTGAGAAATATAAAATTACTGAAAACAAGAGGGAAACACGTGGAGCTTGATTTCCTGGTTATACCTGGTAAAAATGATAATATGGATGATTTTAAAAAAATGCTTGTGTGGATAAGGGATGAGGCAGGACGCGAAACTCCGCTGCATATAAACAGGTATTATCCAGCGTATAAGTTTAATGAACCGCCTACAAAACTGAAGACCTTGATGAAATTTTATGAAACTGCAAAAAAATATTTGGATTATGTGTATGTTGGGAATGTAGGGGGAGTGGATGGAATAGAGGATACCCAATGTCCAAACTGCAAAGGGGAAGTGCTTGAGAGGCATTATCGTGAAATTGATGTAAAGGGCCTTGATGCTGTGGGAAACTGTGTATATTGCAAGGAGAAAATTATGAAATATGCAAGCTTTGATGTGAGAAGAAACAGTGCAGAGGGGAGATTTTATCCTGACAATAAAAAGGAACTGGAAGAACTCATAGGAGAATTGCTGAAAAAAGAGAAAAAAAATATAAGGTACGAATTGGGTAAAAAGGATATAGTTGGCGGAGTTGTGCCACATGCGGGGTATGTTTTTTCAGGGTATGAAGCAGTTCATTTTTTTGAGATAGCAAAGAAACAAAGATATGACACAGTAGTTATAGTAAATCCTAACCATACAGGGATGGGGAATCCTGTGGAGGTTGATAGCCATAAGTACTGGTCTAGTCCGCTTGGAAATGTGGAACTAGATAAGGATATGATAGAAGCATTGGGGATTCCAATTTCTTCTACAGCCCAAAGTGAAGAGCACTCCGGAGAGGTAATGATCCCCCTTCTAAAATATTTTTTTGACTATGACTACAAAATAGTTCCAATATGTTTTATGCACCAAAACTATGAAAATTCAGTAGAATTGGCCCAAAAGATATATGATGCAGCGAAGAAACTCGGGAGAAAGATATTGATAATAGCATCTTCGGATTTTTCCCATTATGTCGATCCAGAACTGGGTAGAAATTTAGACGACCTTGTTATCCAAGAGATATTAGCTTTGGAATCAAAGGAGCTATACAATAAAATAATAAATTATAACATTTCAGTTTGCGGATTTGGGCCTATAATGACCCTCATGGAGTATTCCAAACTTATAAAAGATGAGGTTAAAATAGAGGTCTTAAGGAGAGGTAATTCCGGAGACGTATATCCGTCAAAAGAAGTTGTGGACTATAATTCTATACTTTTCTATAGGGGAACTTAAATTTCTTAAGTTATTTTTTTGTAAAATATTGAATTTATGAGAACCTTACTTTCTTTATCCTTGATGAAAAGAAAGTAACAAAGAAAAATCAAGGCCTGTGAAAAATCAGCTAAAATATCTCGAAAATCCTAGAAAAAATCGAAACTCACTTCGTTCAAACAGTCGATTTATTTTTACGGATTCTCTTCGATCTTTCTTAACGCTGATTATTTCAATGGCCAAAAATATAGGAATAAAAAGTTTTTAAAGCATTTGAACCTAAACCCATTTAAAAAATTAGTTCGGAAGTGGTTTTAGGAATTTTTTAGGGGTGTCGTTTCTTTGGTACTTTCTTTGGACAAGCAAAGAAAGTACAGAAATTCAGTAATTTATTATCTAAGTTTAAGCAGTGACCTTAGTTGAATTAAAAAGAATTCAAAGTAAATATATTTTGATAGTCCAAGTTTAACTCGATCAAACAAAACCTGTGTTTGTTAAAAAATGCTTGACAAAAAATATGAAAGAATGTATATTAATATTAATGAAGTATTCTAATTAATTTAGAAAAACTTTTTAGTGTTTGTTTTATATAGGAACTTATATTATGCGAACAGTACAGATGTAGTAGTTTATGGGTGAGCTTAAATAAATAAGCATATAAACAACAAAAATATAAAAGGAGGTAACTTTATTATGTACGTAATCGATAAAGAAGCTTGTATTGGATGTGGAGCATGTGCAGGAGCATGTCCAGTAGCTGCAATAGTAGAAGATGGAGCAGGGAAATTCGAAATCAAAGATTCATGTGTAGACTGTGGAGCTTGTGAAGGAACTTGTCCAGTATCTGCAATCTCAGCAGGAGCGTAAGCTAAATGAGGGAGTTTTTACTCCCTCTATTTTTTTTGAAAAGCTTAATCAAAAAGACACCGTTAAGGTGTCTTTTTTTATATTAATTCGATTTTGTTTAGTTGGGAAGTAGGTATGTCAATGCCGATATCTATGGATAATAGTGCTGTTTTTTCATTTTTTATAAAACTTAGCTCTAGAAACTCCTTTTTGTAAAATTCACCTCTTATTTTTCTCGAGTAGATGGAAAACCTCTTTTTTAAAGTGTAATCCGGCTTGAAGAAAGAGTTGTTGCCATATATTTTTTCGTCTATGTCCAAAAACTTCATAGAGGGCAATTCATTTTTGTAAACAGTCTGTGTCAGATAATTCATAAGATCTTCGTTTAGGATAAAAATTTCCTCGTCTTCATCTATGCTTATTTCAGACAACCATTTTTCGTCTTGGAGTTTATCTGTAAAGTTTTTTATGACTTCATCATATGATATTCCAGTGGAGTTGGAAATTACTTTCATAATATTTGTTTTAAAAATATTTTCAGAAAGAGCAAAATTGAACTTTCCAAATTTTCTAAAATCGGGATAAGATCCTTTAGTAATAGCTATCAGTAGCTCTTTTATTTTTTCCAAAGGTTGTTCTGCTATAACATATGAATCTTTGCCAAGTACTCCCTGTTCGGAGTGGTTTCCAATCAATTTTTTCCATTCGGATTTTTCTTTCTGGGAAATTTTTTCATACTGCAGGAATAGTCTGCATTCGATAATATCGCTATTTTTTAATCCTATTTGAACATAGGATTTCTTATTTCCCACAGATTCCAAATAAATATTGGCATATTTTGTATTGTTCACATCATATATTCCGATTTTTTTCACCACATTAACAGTATTTTTATACGCAAATTTACTGTCACTACCAAGTTTAGAAAATAAAATCGGGTCAAATTCAAGTGAAGAACCTATTTTTAAGTTATAGGGCAGATACTCCTCCACATTTTCTTTATTACCTTTGAGAAAACTCAACAAGCCCATTTTTCCTCCTCATATGTTAATTGTTTGTTTTTTTATTCTAATTATATCGTAAAATTGTAAAATTTACAAAGTAAAATTGACAATCTTTCCCAGAGGCTATATTATTGTTGTAGAGGGGGTCTTTCTATGTTTATTGAAAAAGATGGATATTATAAAATAGATGAGTTTGAAAAGCACGGTGTCATGGCGGTTTTTACAGGTGAAAAGCTGGGGAATATGTCGGACTTCGTATTAAATGCTGCTTCTGCCAAAAAAAATAGGGAAAATTTTTTGAAAGAAATGGGTCTTGAAAAAAGACACTTTGTGTATGCCAGGCAGGTTCATTCGGCAAAAGTAGTCGATATAGATCAATATGACGAAAAGTATTTTTATGACGGGGTTGATGGTTTTATAAGCAGTAGGGGGGATATAGTTGTCTTCACACAGTATGCAGACTGTCTTCCAATATATTATTATGATACTGAAAAGAAAGTTTTCGGATTGTGCCATGCTGGCTGGAAAGGCAGCTTTGACGGTATACAAAAAGAAGTACTCCGTCTAATGGAGGAAACCTATGCTTGCTCAAAAAAAGATATAATAATCGGGCTGGGTATAGGAATAGGTCCGTGTTGCTATGAGGTACAGGAGGAGTTTTATCTGCAGTACAAGGAGAGGTATCCTGATATATATAAAGAGGTGTTTTTAAAAAAGGAAAGTAAACTTTACTATGACAACGAAAAGTTCAACTATCTGGTACTGTTGCAAATGGGGTTACCGAAAGGAAATATAGTCAGGTCAAACATGTGCACATACTGCGGAGGAAATTTTTATTCATACAGGAGGCAGGGGAAGGATGCTGGTAGGAATGGGGCGTTTATTTACTTTAAATAGAAGAATAAATTTTCTGGTAATTTTTATTATAATTTTGGGGATGGGATGTACAAGACTTCCGGAAAACAGGAAATGGTACAGTTCAGAGCACCTAATACAAAACTTGGATAAGCTAAAAGTGGGGGATATAGTAGTAAAAGACAAGAGGTTGAAAGATGCAAGAGCTTGGTTTGGGCATGCTGCACTTATGGTGAACAAGAAGCTCATAGGAGACTACCCTAAGATAGGGGTAGGATATTATGAAATAGGGGCTAAATATTGGCTAGCCGAGGAAAGGAATGTAATGGTGCTCAGGTACAAAGGATTTGACGAGAAGTTTCGAGAAGCTTTTTTGAGAAATCTGGAAGACTTAAAGTGGAAAAAATACCTTGTAAGTTTAGATAAAAAAAACGAAGAACACCTTTATTGTTCTCAGTTTGTCTGGTATACCTTTTACAGGACTGCAAAGGAGCTGGGTAAAAATCTGGACATAGATTCTGATGGAGGAATTTTAGTTTTACCGTATGATTTTATATATTCTGATGAGTTGGTTCAGGTCGACCTAGATTAAATAATTCAAGTTGCTATTTAGAATTATTGCGATTATCTAAAATAATTTTTCGGACACAGAGTTTCACAGAGATTTAGAACAAGAGCTGCACAGAGAAAATATAACTACTAACTAATTTATTTACTCTGTGACCAAGGTTTTTATTTACTTGTAAGAAATTCAATGTTTTATCACAGGCAATGACTTAGGTTAAATATTTAAAGGATACCTGAAATTAGAGATGGATAGCATTATGAATAAAAAAATACGGGAAGCATCTGCTCCCCGTACATATTAATATGCGTTTCCTAAAAGTCCGACAGACTTTTTTATCTCTTTTATTTTCTTTACGGCAATTGCTCTTGCTTTTTCCGCACCCTGCCTTAAGATTTTTTCAACGTATTCAGGATTTTTTTCAAGTTCTTCTCTTTTTGCCCTAGCTTCGGAGAAATAATCAAGAATAGCTTCTAGAAGTTCTTTTTTTGCATGCCCGTAGCCATAACCACCATTAAGGAAGTTGTTTTTCATTTCTTCGACTTTTTCTGGGGTAGCAAAAAGCTTGTAAAGCTTCATTACGTTATTGTCAGGATTTTTTGGTTCCTCAAGAGGAGTTGAGTCTGTAACGATACTCATAACCTGTTTTTTTAAAACTTTTTTTGAAGCAAACATCTCTATTGTGTTATTATATGATTTGCTCATTTTTTGTCCGTCTGTACCAGGGACAACAGCAAGAGATTCTCTTATTAGGGGCTCAGGTAGTTTTAGAATATCGTCTCCGTAGACCTGGTTAAATTTCATAGCGATATCCCTTGTCATTTCAAGGTGTTGTTTTTGGTCTTTTCCAACAGGAACAACATCGGCATCATAGATAAGGATGTCGGCAGCCATAAGTACTGGATATGTAAATAGACCGTGGTTTGGAGCGATCCCTTTTGCTACTTTATCCTTGTACGAGTGAGCTCTTTCTAAGAGAGCAACAGGAGTTACGTTCATTAAAAACCAAGCTAACTCCAAGTGTTCAGGTACATCAGATTGTAAAAAAATAGTTGATTTATCTGGATCAAGGCCAAGAGCCAAGTAATCAAGTACTATATTATATGAATTTTTTCTCAAATCTTCTGGTTGTGGTGAAGATGTGAGGGAATGGTAATCGGCAATGAAATAGAACCCTTCAGACTCGTACTGAGCTTCTATAAACTGTTTTATGGCACCAAAGTAGTTACCTAGGTGCAAAATGCCGCTTGGTTGTATTCCCGATAAGCTTCTTTTCATTTTTTCCCCTCCAAGTAAAGTTTAATTCATTTTATCATTAAATGTTTAATTTTACAACAACCTAAAAGGAAAAAAAAGGGACATAGGTATAAACTATTTAAGTACATTTAGTGTAGACTATTTTAAGGAGAAGTTTGAATATGGATATAAATAAGAGTGAGTATAGAGAGATATTCATTGAAGAGGTAAAAGAGATAAAAAACAAGCTGGAAGTAGATCTGATAAAGTATGAGAAAGAGCAGCTTGAAGAACTTGAAAAAAATATCAAAAGGTACCTGCACACCTTAAAGGGTGGTTTTTTGACGTACAATATGAAAGAAAAATCAGAGCTTTTTCATTCACTGGAGCAAAGGTGGCTAAACCTTGACGATAAAACTTCTTTAATCTCTGAAATATTGGGGGTAGTTGAAAACTTAAATGAAGAGAAGTTGTTTGAACCGGTGGAAGAATTTGTTCCAAACAGGTTATTCGAGCTTGTGGTGGATTTTAAAAACAGTAAAGATGCCTCTATGGACTTGGGAGATTTTAAAGAGACGCTCTCTATGTTGGGGGCTGTTAAAGCACAGGAACTTTTATATGTCCCGGATTTTGACGACCTTGATCCGGAAAGCCTTTCTATAAAGCTGGGATTTTTGATGGAGATAAAAGAAAGGGAAGAGTTCGATAAGAATCTGTCCAACTACTTTCCGGATAAGTATTTTCAGCTCAGGGAATCCGGAGAAAAGGGGGAGGAGGGCTCAAAAAAGCCCCAAGATAAAGTTGAATTTAAGGGGCTTGAAAGTATAAAAGTAAAAACCAGGAAACTTGACAGCCTTTTGGGGAACATAGCGGAGCTTATAAGTAATCATTCTAGTTTAAAATTTTTTAAAAACGAGGTGTCTCAGGACAGGCAGGACGATTTTGAAGAGCTAATAGTTCAACTTCAGGCGGTAACTAAAAAACTGCAAAAGGATATATTTGCAATGAGGATGCTACCTGTTAATGCTATGTTTTTCCAATTTGAAAGACTGGTAAGGAATATCAGCAGAAATTTGGGGAAAAAAGTTGACTTCGAGATAAAGGGAGAAAAAACAGAGATAGATAAGTCTATAATTGAAAAATTAATGGATCCCATCAGCCATATGATCAGAAATTCCCTCGACCACGGCATAGAGGACCCGGAAGAAAGGAAAGCGAAAGGGAAAAGTGAAAAAGGTAAACTTAGCATATCTGCTTACTATGAAAAAGGCGAGGTAGTAATCGAAGTAAGGGATGACGGCAGGGGGATAGATACTGAAAAAATATTGGAGAAAATTAAAAAGGAAAAGTTGGTTGACGACTGGCAGATATTGAGTAAAGAGGAGCTTTTTTCTTATATATTAGGAATGGGATTTAGTACCAAAGAGAAAGCTACAGAGGTGTCCGGAAGGGGCGTCGGCATGGATATAGTTAGCAAACAGGTTCGTGAGCTATCCGGCAGGATAGAGATAGATAGCGAGAAAGACGAGTACACCTCAATGAAGCTTATTATGCCGCTTACCATTTCCATAATGGATGGAATGACAGTAAGGGTAGGGTCGTATATGTATGTGCTGCCGATACTCTCAGTATCCGAGACCCTGCAGCTGGACAAAGACGATCTGGAATTAAGCCATAAGGACGAATATATAGTACGCCGGGGTGAACATTACCCTCTTGTGAGGCTGCATGAACTTTTTAATGTGGAGGATGCTATAGAGGATCCTTACAATGCGATAACTGTGATAGTAAGTGCAGCTGGGAATGAGTTTGGTATATTGATAGATGAGATAATGGATATAGAACAGTTGGTAATAAAAAAAATGGATCTTAACTACGAGGAGACAAAAAAATTTATAGGGGCAACAGTTCTTGGAAATGGAGAAATAGCATTTATAATAGATCCGAGAAAGCTATATGAGTATGTAGTTGATCAGGGAGAAGGTGGAGCACTATGCAAGATGAACTTTTAAAACTCTATTTTGAGGACACTTTAAAAGAGGTAGAGGAGGCTTATGGCCAGTTTGAGAAGATAGAAGAGTCAGGCAGGGAGCTGTATGAGTTTATAAAAAAGCTTAAAAATATGGAAGTGGCCAGCTCGATGCTGGAGATCAGATCCAACTCCGATTATATAAAGGGAGTAAAGGATATATTTATGGGTGTAAATGATAGAGAGATGGAGATAAACGCAGAGCTCAGGGTAAAGACCGTAAAGGCTCTCGATACAATGAAAAAATATCTGGAAATCCAGAAGGGAAAATTTGAAAATCAGATTGATATAGAATCCGACAATCAGGAAGAACTGGAGGAAAAAAAGCGTGTTTTGGAGGAACTTAATTCCGAGATGGAAAAGGTGCTGGAAAACAGCTATGATATCGAACTTTACAATATTGACCTGAAAAGTGGAATTTTAAAGGTGCTGGAAGTAAGTGGAAAAGTGGAAATTTTGGAAAAAGATGGTAAAATTGTACTGAATTACTCTTCCAAACTTGGGAAAGATGAAGTTTTGGGTATTTTTTCAAATATAAACATCC
This sequence comes from uncultured Ilyobacter sp., assembly GCA_963668015.2. Lineage (GTDB taxonomy): Bacteria > Fusobacteriota > Fusobacteriia > Fusobacteriales > Fusobacteriaceae > Ilyobacter_A. Next base: position 106,190 of record CAXXCR010000012.1, read on the forward strand.
CTTATTTCACTTTAAAGGGGATATCGTTTGAAGGGGAGTACAAATCTCTGGACGAGTTTTATATAAATATAAAAATAAACAGGGACAATGTGGTAGAAGCATATAAAGAACTTAAGGAAATTAGGGGTTTTGTGAAGGGATATAACATAATAGACAGTATGAATAACAGTGATATATATGCAGTACAACTTTTGGAAAGCTTTAAAAGCTAGGAGGGCGCAATGAAAAAAATATCTTATAAGATAAGTTATGGAATAATCATAAGCTCTTTGCTGGTTTCTCTGCTTGTTGGTTTTTTAATGTTTTTAAAAAGTGGACAGGCCATAGAGAGGGAGTATAGGGAAAAACTGTTTTCGATGGTTTCCAGTGAGGGAGAGAGCTTGGAGGAAAGCATAAAGGGGATAGAAGAAAAACTTCAATTCCTGGAAATCTTAATAGGTGAAGAACTTGAGTTAGAAGACCTGGAGGACAAACAGGTTGTAGATTCTTATTTGGAAGAGCTTTCAGGGATAGCTATAAAATTGGCGGACGTAGGAGATATATTTAATATTTTTGTTTATCTTGATACAAGTGACACAGACGGATTCAGTTATTATTATTCAAAAGATAAAGAGGAGTATTTGAATATCGACTTGGAGGAAATAAAAACTCAAAGCTGGTGGGATAATGCTAAAGATCTAGGGGAATCCTGGTCTGAGCCTGTTTATTCGCCAAATTTTGGGGAGAAGGTTATAACATATACAAGGAAAATTTTGGATAAAAAAGGCAGATTCATAGGGGTAGTAGGCTGTGATATGGAGTACAACAACATAAAAGATATGTTGGACAGGATAGACCTTGGGGAAGATTCCTACATAAGTCTTATCGATTCTAAGCTTTTCTATCTTTATCACCCAGATGCCTTTTACGTGTCTGAAAATATGGAAGATATAAAAGATGTAGATGCGGAGTATTTTAGAAATATAGTTAAAAGTTCAGTTAAAAATGATGTTTTAAAACCGGAAAAAAGGCAAAATCTGGTTTATTATAAGCTGTCAAATGGATGGATGCTTTACGGGATATCTACTAAGTGGGATATAATGACGAAGGTAGGGAGCCTGCAGTTAGATATACTGCTTATAATTCTTTTTATGATAGTGCTTACAATTTTCGTATCAAATATAGTGGCGGTATCCATAGCAAAACCTATAAAAGATTTCGTAGGAAGGCTGAAGCAGGCATCGGAAGGTGATCTCAGGGTGAGGTCTGATGTGAAGAGTAAAGATGAAATGATGATACTTGGTAACAGCTTCAATAAATTTATGGTAAGGCTGGAAGAGCTTATACTGGAAATCGGTAAGGGAGCCAGAAACATGGAGGAAGCGGCACAGGAGATAAACAGCTCAAATCAGAATTTAGCAATAAAGAGTAGCTTCCAGGCAACGTCTTTGGAAAAAACATCTGAAAGTATGAGGAGTATGAACTTTGCCGTAAATGAAAATGCCGCGAAAACTGAAGAGGCAAAAGAGATGGTAAAAGCCACAATGAGAAACGCTAATAGTATAGCTAAATATTCTAATGAGCTGAGGCTGTCTATAGAGTCCATAATAAACGATTCAAACAGTATAAAAAATGTAATAGAAGTAATTGACGGGATAGCTTTTCAGACTAACCTGCTAGCTGTAAATGCTGCCGTGGAGGCTGCAAGGGCTGGAGAAAAAGGAAAAGGGTTTGCCGTTGTTGCAAGTGAGATAAGAAAACTTTCCAGGATAAGTAGCAGATCTTCAAAAGAGATTAAAAATCTGATAAAAGAGAGTGTTGAGAACATAGAAGATGGTGGAAGGATAATTGAGGATACAATAAAATATTTGGAGATTATATTCGAGGATATAGAACGTATAAATGGGGTTGTAGATGATATAAACGCCAGTGCAGAATCTCAAAAAATGATGATTACGCAGATTAATAAAAATGTAAGTGATTTGGAAGATGTAACCCAAGTAAATGCAAATATAGCAGAGGAAACTTCTGCATCGATGCAGATGCTCTACAATAAGGTTAAGAGGTTTCTGAAGATGGTAAGCTACTTTAAGATAACAGAAAAAGAGAGCCCTGAAAAATAGTTAGGAGTTGGAATTCATGAAAAAAATATCCTACAAGATATTATTTGGATTATTTGGTGTAATGGTTATAAGTTTGATAGTACTGGTATTGATTTCTTTCAGAAATACTAAAGATGATCTCAATGAAACTATGAATGAAAAACTTTTAAATTCCATTGATTATTATTCAAATACAGTTGAAAAAGATATAGAGAGTATACAAAATTATCTGAGTTCACTTGAACTTTTATTAAGATTTGACTTAGAAAAAGATATCTCTGCTAATTCTGAGGAGATAAAAAATAAGCTGGAACTGTTTACTAAAAAAAATGAATTAGAGGCAGCTTATCTTTACCTGAGTCCCGAATATTTTGACAAGGAGTATGTGTTTAATTATGAAAAAAGCTTGGGAGTGTATACCAAGCTGGGTGGTGGAGACAAAACTGATGAACTTGTAAAAAAATTCATCACTGATCCAAAACAAAAAACGATAAGCTATTGGACGAGGCCGGAGTATGTACAGATACTAAATAAATCGGTAGTGTACTCACTTGAAAAAATATACATAGGTGAGCAGCTTGTTGGGGCGTATGGGATAGCGTTTGACTTTGAAAAGATCAGAAAAGATCTGGAAAATCAAAGTTTTTACAAAGAGGGAAGAATAATAGTTCTGAACAAGGATTATGAATATATATATATGTCCAGAAGTGATGATAACAAATTCTCTCTAAATTTGGATGACCCTAGGTTGGTTGGGTCTATGAGAGGGATTTCTTCCGGGGTAACCCAGGTAATCGAGGGATATGACTTTGACGGCAAAAGTGGTCAGCTTGTAATACGTAAACTTGAAAACGGCTGGACAATTTTGGGAGTTTTGGATACCTATAAATTTTTAACACTGCTGAACAAGGCCGTTATAATACTGGGAGTGCTTCTGATTATAATAGTTTTATTTTTAGTATCGGTATCATTTTCGGTGGCACACGAGGTTGTGCAGCCTGTATCCGAGATAGTAGAAGATTTGAATGTAGTTGCCAAGGGTAACCTCAGAGTCAGAACCCAAATAAAGGGGAGCCCTGACGTAAAAAAACTCTCGATGAATTTAAATAAATTTTTGGAAAAATTTGAAGATACTCTGAATGATATAAAAATAACTACAAATCACATTGTTGATTCATCTAGGGACATTCTTTTCTTTAATAAAAAGCTGGAAGGGAAGACACTTGAACAGTCCAATGCCATAAAAAATGCTTATAGAGTAAGTGAAGATGTAAGAGGCCTGACAAAACTTAATGTTGAAAAGCTGGAGAAGTTGAAAAGCATCACAGTGGATGCCGGCATTAAATGTGAGGAATTAAAAGATACGGCTAGAGTTTTGAAAACATCTATGGAAGCTATAAGTTCTAGCTCAAAAAAAATAAGTACAGTACTGGATATAATCGATGAGATAGCATTTCAAACAAACTTGTTGTCGCTAAATGCCACAGTAGAAGCTGCAAAATCTGGGAAATATGGCAAAGGTTTTGCTGTTGTTGCCTCTGAAATAAGGAACTTAGCAGTCAGGCGCAGCGACGCATCAAGAGAAATGAAGACCAAGATAAGCAACGATATAGGCATAGTTAAAAATGCAAAAGATACGTTGAGTGACAATATCATAAAGCTGGAAGAGATGCAGCTTTCAGTAAAAAAAATAGAAGAGATAATAGATGTTATAAACAAAAAAACCGCAGAACAAGATGACAGCATCAACCGTATAAAAGATTCTATTGATGATTTGGATGATGTAAGTAAACTGACTATACAAATAGCCGAGAGCAACTCGAAACTCGTAAATCAGCTTTTCAATGAAACGGACAGGTTCTTGGATATGATTGATTATTTTGAAGGCAGATAGGTGGGGTTAGATGAAAAATAAAAAAGATGAGTTTATGGAAGATATACTCGGTATAGTTAGAGAGGGGGAGCAGTATCTGCTTTTCACCTTACATAAAAAAAACTATGCAGTACCGGTGTCGAAGATAAAAGAGATAATAAGAATGCAGTCTATCACTGAGATACCTAATGTACCCGGGTATATAAAGGGGGTTATAAATCTCAGGGGTGAGATAGTGCAGATAATGGATACCAGGTGCAGATTAAAATTCCCGGAGATTGAGTATACTAAATTTAGTGTAATAATAGTAGTGGAAAGCAATGGATCACATTTTGGGCTTACAACTGATGAGGTTAAGGGCCTTTATGGGATAAAGGAGAACGAGATAATGGAGATAAACGGCAATGAGGATGCAGCGGACTATTTAATTGGCAAAATAACAGTATCGGAGTATACTGTTAATGTACTGGATATAGATAAACTTATAGGCGAATCTTAGAAAGAGAAGGTGTATTGAATGGGCAAGAAAACTATAGCTTTGATTTTGGCCGGTGGAGCTGGAACCAGGTTGGATACGCTGTCAAAGCATCGGGCTAAACCGGCAGTACCATTCGCCGGAAAGTACAGGATAATAGATTTTGTCCTAAGCAATTGTGTAAACTCGAGCATTTATACTACAGGCATATTGACACAGTATCTGCCGAGATCCTTAAGCGACCATATTGGAATAGGTAGGCCGTGGGATTTGGACAGAGGCCGTGGAGGACTGACTATGCTTCCCCCTTATCAAAGAGGTGAGTCTGGGTGGTATAAAGGCACTGCTAATGCAGTTTACCAAAATCTAAGCTATGTAATGGATCAAGATTCTGATTATGTTATAATATTGGCAGGAGATCACATATATAAGATGAACTATAGGTTAATGATCGCTGAACACGAAAAAAATGATGCGGACGTTACCGTTGCTGTAAAAGAGGTTGAAAGTTCATTAGCACATCAGTTTGGAATACTTTCTGTAGACGACGAAGGTCAGATAGTTGACTTTGAAGAAAAACCTAAAAATCCCAAAAGCAACCTGGCTTCAATGGGGATATATATTTTTAAAACTGAGTTTTTGAAAGATATTTTGTTGGCAAACTGCGGTGAGCACGGGGGGGCTGATTTTGGAAAGGATATAATACCGAAACTTATAGGCGATGCCAAGGTTTATTCATATAGGTTTGAAGGTTATTGGAGAGATGTTGGTACCCTCGATGAGTACTGGAAGTCCAATATAGAGCTTACACTGGAAAATCCTCCGGCAGACCTTCATGAGGAAAAACAAAAAATATACACCAAAAGTGAGTCGCTGCCACCGGTAAAATTCAGGAATGAAGGAAGTGCCAAGGATTCCTTGGTTTCAAACGGGTGCGTCATAAAGGGAGTTGTTGAAAATTCTGTAATATCGCCCGGGGTGATAATAGAAGATGGGGCAGTGGTAAAGAACTCCATTATATTCAACGATACTATTATAAAAAAGGGAAGTGTAATAGACAGGGCTATAATAGATAAAAAAGTAATCGTAGGTGCAAACTGTATAATAGGTGTCGGGGGGGATTATACCCCGAATAAAGAGGAACCTGAAAAACTGTTTTCTGGTTTGAACCTGATAGCTAAGTTTGCACATATTCCACCATCGGTCATAATTGAGAGAAACTGCAGGATAATGTCTAGAGTTTCTGAAGGTGACTTCAAAAGCAGAACACATATCTCAAGTGGCGAAACCATTCACTCTGAAAAAGAGGGTGGAGTATTTGATATAATACATTAAATATTGTATTGATCAAGTAGGTTATGTGATATAATGGGTTGAAATTATATTGATATCTGGGAGGACGAGATGAGAAAATACATAGCTGGAGTTGACTTAGGCGGAACAAATACAAAAATAGGAATTTTAACTGATGAAGGGGACTTGATAAGTGTTAAGTCCATAAAGACAAAGGCTGACAGAGGTGCTCTAGATGTTCTTAAAAGAATCATAGAAGAAGTAAGGGAGCTGTTAGATGAAAAAGGCATATCAAAATCCGATTTCATTGGTATAGGAATGGGTATACCTGGTCCAACAGATACGGTTTCAGGAATTGTAAAGAGTTGTCCTAACCTTATAGGATGGGAAAATTTAGAAGTAGCAAAAATATTGGAAGAAAGATTAGGTGTTTCTGCAAAGGTAGGGAATGATGTAAATGTTATTACCTTGGGTGAAGCCTGGCAGGGAGGGGCCAAGGGATACAAGAAAATTGTCTTGGGAGTAGCTTTGGGAACTGGAATAGGCGGAGGTATTATAATAGAAGGTAAGCTTATTTCGGGGATCACTGGAGCAGCCGGAGAAATAGGACATATGAAATTGGTGGAAGGCGGAAAACTTTGTGGATGCGGAAGAAAAGGATGCTGGGAGACCTATGCATCTGCAACTGGGCTAATAAGGGAAGCCAAATCCAGACTGGCAGTGAACAAAAACAACTTGTTGTGGGAATTAATAGAGGGAAAACTTGAAAACTTAGAGGCGAAGCAGATATTTGATGCAGCCAAGAGTGGAGACAAGTTTTCAATGGATTTGGTGGATTTTGAGATAAAATATTTGGCACTTGGAATTGCAAATCTATTGAATATATTTAATCCGGAAATCATTGTAATCGGCGGTGGAATATCTATGGCAGGGGATATACTGTTTGATCCTCTGATGAAGAAAATCAAAGAATATGCTCTGGACGAGGTTTTGGAAGGTGTTAAGATAGTTCCTGCACAGCTTGGGAATAATGCAGGTATATATGGTGCAGCAGCACTTTTATTTGAAGGATAGGCTATGCCTATCTTTTTGTTCGTTTATTAGGATTTTTTTTAGTATTATAAAAAATTGAATTTAGTTTGCAGTGTGTAGAAGTGATAGTCTCAAGAGAAGATATCGATTTTCTTGCAAGTGTATAAAGCCTTTTTTTGGTCACGAATCGCACTAATGGACACAAATTTAACTGCAAACCCTTGGCCACAGAGTTGCACGGAGAAAAGGAGTGAGTTTCACAGAGGACTGCTAAAAACTTTTAATTTTTAGGGTTTTAAATAATTAAATTTTCAAAAAATTAAAGAGACCTTTGAATAAAATCAGAAGATGAATTCAAAGGCCTCTATGAAGATATCGATTGAGCTGTCCTGCAGTAAATGCTCCCATTTCAGCAGCTGTTCCATGGCGGTTATATTTAGTTTGCTAAACATCATTCTCCTCCTCTCTTGATATTTTGATTATGCACATATTTTAAAACAGGTCTGTTTAATGAGAATAGAATGTTTGTAAACAATTTGTACTTTGCTGAGAAGTCCTATAAAGATTGAAATTAATTTTTAGCTGTGATATAATCTAAACTTGAAAAAAATTATGAGGTGAGATGGATGCATTTGCTGGTTACAGAGGGTATAGGTTGGATAGAAGTGGTAACAGGCGGAATGTTTTCTGGTAAGAGTGAAGAGCTTATCAGAAGATTGAGAAGGGCTAAGTATGCTAATCAGAGTGTTGTCGCATTCAAGCATTCAAGCGACAATCGGTATGATGAGAAAAAAGTGGCTTCGCACAGTCAAAACTTTATAGACGGCGTACCCGCATTAAATGTATCTGATATGGAGCAACTGTATTTTAAATATTATAAAGAATCCCAGGTTATAGGTATAGACGAAGCACAGTTTTTCGGAGAAGACTTGGTTGGGTTTGCCGAAAGGCTTGCAGACATGGGGAAAAGGGTCATTGTTGCCGGCCTTGATCAGGACTTTAAAGGTCAACCATTTAAACCAATGGATATCTTAATGGCAAAGGCGGAACATGTGGACAAATTTAATGCCATATGTGTCGTATGCGGAAATCCTGCTTCCAGATCACAGAGGCTTATAAATGGGGCACCGGCATTTGAAGATGATAAGCTGGTACTGGTAGGAGCCGATGAAAATTATGAACCAAGATGCAGAAAGTGTCACTCTTTGAGAAAAAAAACTGATAAAAAGGGAAAGCTTCTGTTTATTGTGGGAACTGATACAGAGGTCGGAAAAACCTATGTGACGAAAAAGATTTGAAAGAGGAGCTGGATAAAGGTGTAAAAGTGGCTGTGTTAAAGCCTGTGGAAACCGGTTCTGAAATTTTCGGAGAAAACCTGGAGGGTTCGGATTCCTACAGCTATGCAGAGATGCTTGGGAAAGAAATAAATGAAGTTAATATGTATTTTTTTACCAAACCAATGTCGCCCCACGTTGCAGCTAGGATAGACGGTGAAAAACTGGATACAGAAAAAATAAAGCAAAGAATAGACGAACTTTTAGAAGAAAATGATGTGGTGTATGTAGAGGGTGCCGGGGGACTGATGGTGCCGTATACAGATGATTACACTTATTTAGATCTTTTGATGGAATACAGGGATAATGGAGAAGCCTTGATAGTGTCCAACAACACTCTGGGGACTATAAACCACACACTTCTAACTGTGTACGCCCTTGAAAAAAACGGTATTAAAATAAACGGTATAATTATGAATAATAAAGACGGCATAAAGGATAATGAATTTTTAAAGGAAAATACTGAAAGCATCGGTAGATTTAGCGGAGTGGAGATCTTAGATTGTCTGGATTATGAAGGAGATTAACATGAAAAAATCCGCATACACTGTAATAGAGCTCTTGATAACAATATCTATACTGCTGCTTATGTCCTCGTTTTTTAAGTATAACTCGGTGTTTTTGGAAGAGATGAGATTTGAAAATTCGGCTGATAAAATAATGAGTGATATAGGTTACCTGCAAAGTATAGCGGTAAATTCGAAGCCTGCGGATATGCCTTGGATTGAGTTTGATGTTAGTAACGGACTATATGAATGCTACGAAGGAGACGGGAACTTGATGAAGGATCCTTTTAACAGGAAGGAGATGTCCTATCGCTTTTACAGTGATCTTGACGAGAAAAACTTTAGGAATGTGAGCCTTGAGAACGTCTTGGTGCATTATACAGACGATAAAAACAAAGAAGGTAACAGTAATGTGGAGAAGATAGAGTACAATTGGTACGGCGGATTAAAGGTGACTGCTAGCAAGGATGGCGATGTTGAGGAGTATGACAATGAGGATGCAGACAGCGCCGACTGGGATCAATTGGAGATAGTACTTGAAAATCAGCGTCTGGGAACGGAGAAAACTATCATAGTGGAGCCGCTTACGCTGGATATGTATGTAGACTAGAGAGGGGAATCAATGGACATTAGAAGTTTGGAGAAGAGCAAAAAATTTGGATACCTCTTTTTCATATCTTATTCAGGCAAAGATTTTCAATGCTTTGACGATATGGCGGGGAAAAAAAGTGTAAAGGGAACATTTAAAGAAATTCTTCTTAGCCTGGGAGTCAGCTGGAGCAAGGGAGTACAGCAGGCAGGAAGAACCGATGCCGGGGTAAGTGCACGGGGAAATATCCTGTATATAAGCAGTAATTTCAATGGAGACCTTGAAAGACTAAGGAATGATTTTAACAATATTTCAAGTGAGCTTAAAATAGAGAAAATAGAAAAAACATTCAGCGACCTGGTTATACCTGATTTGATAAAGGGACGTGAGTATCATTATTATTACCCTAAAGATAAGATTAAGCGTGATATAGGGGAGATAAATGGGGTATGCAGTGAGCTGAGCGGGACTTATGATGTAAGTGAATTTACCGATTTTAAAGGAAAGCTTTTAAAAGAGAAGATAAGGACCGTTGATGTAAGCTATGACGGAGAGAAACTTGTATTCAAAGGCAACTCCTTTATGCCGAAGCAGGTTAGGATAATGTGCGGGTACATACTCGGTGGAGAAAAAAAGATCTTTCCTGCGAAATACCTGGAGCTCAATAAAGTAATTTTGAGTAAGGAGCTTGAGGAGTCCATATTTGAAAAGATTTATGATATAAATGAAGATAACGTGGTGGAAGTGGAAAAAGTCGCAAGCATGTATATTTTTTATGTTTTAAAAGAAAAAAAAGGGGAGTTCATCGGAAAAAGAGGTAAAAACATAAGGAGACTCAGAAAAAAATACGGGGATATCGTTGTAAGAACAATTGACTAAGGAGAGTGTATATTGAACAGAGTAAAACAGGGGATGAATTATTTTTTTCCTAGGATAGAAGATGAAGACATTAAACTGGTTAAGGCAACTTTAAATGAAAAAGAGTATGAGATTTTTGAGGGTATGAGCAGTTATGATAAATTCCACTCTATAAAAGTGCTGAAAGACGTTATGGAAAATGAAACATTGAAAAATAATCTAACTTATAGAAAACTTGCACTTCTACATGACTGTGGAAAAACGGAAGCTGGAATTGTGGAAAGAGCTAAGCAGGCATTGTTTGGAAATAGTGAAAAACTATCAAGCCATCATGAAGACGCATTTGATCTGCTAAAAGATATCGATACGGATCTTGCAAAACTTGCAAAAGAACATCATAACGAGGGTACAGAAAATATAAAACTCAAAGAGTTTCAGAAGATAGACGGCAAGAATTAATCAGGGAGGAAATATGTTAGACATAAAAAAGTATTTTTTAGCTGTTGAAAAACCGGCTCAATATCTTGGGAATGAGCTGAACAGCATACATAAGGATGATTTTAAGGCCAGAATGTGCCTGGTATTCCCGGATCTTTATGAGATAGGGATGTCTAGTGTCGGCCTCAGGATACTATACAACTTGATAAACAGGGTTGATGACTTTTACCTTGAGAGGGCATTTTGTCCTATGGAAGATATGGAAAAGGTTTTAAGGGAAAATGATTTACCTATGTTTTCTTTGGAGAGTAAGACACCTCTTTCTGATTTTGATATTGTGGGATTTTCACTATCGTACGAGTTGAGCTATACAAATGTTTTGAACATGTTAGATCTTGCTAAGATACCTCTTCTAAGAGACGATAGAGATGAGAGCCACCCTCTCATAATGGCGGGGGGGACTTGTACAATGAATCCGGCTCCTATGGAGGATTTTTTGGACTTCTTTGTCATAGGAGACGGGGAAGATGTAATGCCGGAGCTTGCTAAAATATTTGTCGAGAACTGTGATAAAAGTAAAAGTGAAAAGCTGGAGCTCATAAAGGATATAGACGGGGTATATATACCAAGTCTACACAAAGGGAAAAGGGTGAAGAAGGCTGTTGTAGAAGATCTAAACAGGACTGAGCTTTATACTGAGCAGCTGGTTCCATATATAGACATAGTGCATGACAGGGCTGTAGCCGAGATACAGAGGGGATGCACAAGGGGATGCAGATTTTGCCAGGCTGGAATGGTATATAGACCTGTGAGGGAAAGAAGTCTGGAAAACAACATTAAGCTGATAGAAGAGACGCTTAATGCGACGGGTTATTCTGAAATCTCTCTTTCGTCGCTTAGCAGCAGTGATTACACTAAAATAGGAGAACTTTTAGGAGGACTGCAGGAAAAATACAGCAATGATTTCATAGGGGTTTCTTTGCCATCTCTTAGGATGAACCCACATTCTGTAAGGGTTGCGGAGAGTATACAGACTGGGAAAAAAACCGGATTTACATTTGCTCCTGAAGCTGGAAGTCAGAGATTGAGAGATGTCATAAATAAAGGGGTAACAGAGGAAGAGATACTGGAAACTGCAGAAGCAGCTATTAAAGCCGGCTGGCAGAACTTAAAATTCTACTTTATGATAGGTCTGCCTTTTTGAAACGGATGAGGATATAAAAGGTATACATGACCTCGTAGTGAAGGTAACAAAGGTATGCAGACAATATACCAAAAGGCTTAATATAACAGTGAGTGTGTCTAATTTCGTACCAAAACCTCATACACCATTTCAATGGGCGTCACAAATGGATTTTGAAGAGATGAAGAGAAAACACACATTGCTGCGTGAGATTTTTAAAAAGACCAGGTATACAAGCTTGAAAATCCATGATATGAAGACATCTTATTTAGAAGGTATAATTTCTAGGGGAGATAATAGAATCGGTAAGCTGATAAAATTGGCCTATGAAAACGGGGCAAAATTTGACGGTTGGAGAAAATACTTTAAATTTGACGTTTGGATGAGATGTATGGATGAATTGGGACTAGACCCGAAAGAATATCTGGGTGAAAGGGAGCTAGATCAAACTCTTGCCTGGGATAAAGTTGACATAGGTGTCACAAAAGAGTTTTATCTTAAAGAACTTGGAAAAGCAGAAGAAGAGGCGCTTACGCCGGATTGCCGTGAATCCTGTGCTGCCTGTGGTATAAAAACAAGAATAGCTAAATGCGGGAACCTGGTTTCCGATAAATTAAAATAGTGTGGACAAGCCACACTATTTTTTATGTTCTATAATTTTTTAGCTAAGCTCTTCTAATTTAGAAGCTACAGCATCTCCTACTTCACTAGTTGTAGCAGTTCCCCCTAGATCCGGAGTAAGCGCCTTTTTTTCCACCAAAACATCTTCTATAGCATTTAATACTGTTTTTCCCCAATCTTCGTATCCGAAGAAGTCAAGCATTTGACTTACCGACCAAACGGAAGCCAGTGGATTTGCAACACCTTGTCCAGCTATATCCGGTGCAGATCCGTGGATAGGCTCGAACATAGAAGGGTATTTTCTCTCAGGGTTTATGTTAGCCCCTGCAGCAAGTCCCATACCTCCTGCTATTGCAGCTCCTAAGTCTGTTATTATATCTCCAAATAAGTTTGAAGTTACTACGATTTGGAATCTTTGAGGTTCTTTTACGAAAAACATTGCTGCTGCGTCAACAAGGTAAGAATATGTTTCTACATCTGGGTATTCCTTACCTACTTCTTCAAAGACCTCGTCCCAGAATACCATTGAGTAGTTCAGAGCGTTTGCCTTGCTTATACTTGTAAGTGTTTTTTTCTCTTTTCTCGCAAGTTCGTAAGCGTGTCTTATTATTCTTTCAGTACCTTTTCTAGAGAATACTCCTGTCTGTAGAACTACTTCTTCAGGCTTCCCTTTGAACAGCCAGTCTCCAGCACCTGCATATTCTCCCTCGCTGTTTTCTCTTACAACTATCATATCAATGTCTTCTTTTTTTACATCTTTTAGAGGGCAAGGTGCACCTTCTAAAAGCTGAACAGGTCTTAGGTTTAAGTATTGGTCAAACCCTTTTCTGATTCTTAGAAGAAGATCCCAAAGAGAGATGTGGTCAGGAACACCAGGGAATCCAACCGCCCCTAGGAAGATTGCATCGAACTCTTTTAGTTTGTCCATACCGTCGTCATCCATCATTTTTCCGTGCTTTAGGTAGTATTCACACCCCCAAGGAAAGTGAACGAATTCGAATTTTACATCGCCTTTTAGTTCCTCAACTTTTTTTAATATTTTGATCCCTTCGTCCAATACCTCCGGACCGATTCCGTCTCCTGCAATTACCGCTATTTTGTGTGTAGTCACTTGTCAAAATGCTCCTTTCTGATTTATGTATTAAATTGTTTTTAGCCTGACTTGTGTTGTGCGTAAAAAGTATCTGCATTAAAAAATTCAATATAGTTGTTTTGTCAAAACAAATTTTAAATATTATATCATGTTTTCATGAAAATTTAAGTATTACTTTATTAAATGATTTTATTTTTAATTGATGTTTATTTTATTGAGTCACTTTCCAAAAATCAAAAACCTGATTCTGGATTACCGGACAGCTCGTCTTTTAGGAAGAGGATGAATACTCCAAAGCCTATTACCGAGAAGAGAAAGCTTATCGGGTAGAAGAAGCTCAGCAGCACAACAACTAGTATAGAAGCCAGGTAGTTGTAGCGTGTGGATACTGCAAGTACTAAAAACACCTTTGAAAGGATCAGCAGAACGAAATACCCAAGCATAATTCCTAGGCTGTATGTCCCGAAAATAGGTATAGTCAGCAATATTAGTATAGGTGTTATAAGCATAAATAGGAGCCCTATAAAAAACGAGCTGAGCCATTTTTCAAAAAACTTATGAGAGAGTTTTTCAGGCAGCCTTGGGGAAGATTTCTTTAAAACGGCCCCTATAACTAAGATCCCTAGAAATGCGTGTATTATCGACAGTATGCGTATGAAGTTAAATCCTTTTTTGGCAATTTCACGGCTTGGAAGTTCGGTTTTTTTCTCTGGGAAGTAAATTTTACCCAGTATCTGCCCGTCTCCTACGAGCTCAACCCTGTCTGTACTGGAATATACGTTCCCCCTTACTGTACCGCTTATATATACTGATTCCCCAGCAACAAAAAGATCCTGTATATCTCCGTTTATCTCCACATCTCTTGCAGCCACTATGACGTCATTGGAATCACCGCTCAGTCTGAAAAACTCACAGGCGGCTATTATGGAGTCTTCCACATCTCCGATGATATCGATTCTTCTGGCTGCTGATACCACAACGTTTTCCACATCCCCGGTGATATCCAGTTCTTGAGATGCAGAGACGATATTTTTCGATTTTTCGTTTACCGTGATAAACTTTGCTGCAGCTACAATGGATCTTTTTACACGGCTGTTTACAATGAGGCTTTCAGAAGCCGAGACTAGACTCCCATCAACAGGAGTCCTTACCTCAATCCTGTCCTCTTTGACAGGCGTTGCGTAAAGTGAAGAAACTAAAACAATGAAAATCAGAATAACTTTTTTCATATAGACACTCCTTTCAAAATTTAATATAAGCTCTATGTATTTTAATTTATCATATGTTCATAAAATATTTTTTGCTCACGAATAGCACTAATAGGGCACGAATATAAAACCTTGGTCACAGAGTGACACAGAGGAAAAGAGTAAGTTTCACAGAGAATAAATAGAAACCCTTAGTTCTTTAGGTTTTAAATGATTAGTGAGATTAGTGTAATTCGTGACAAAAGATGATTTTGACTTTAATGATCTTCTCTGTGCAGCTATTCTTTTAAACCTCTGTGCCCAAAAAAGCTTTGAATAAAATTATTAGTTTACATTAATCTATAAAAGTGGTTAATTTAATTTTCTGAAAAATTCTCAGAATCCTTTGTATTCTATTAAAAACAAGGAAATTTATAACTTGCACTATATAGAGTATTAGTAGATTTGAATTAGTCTGGTTGTACAGTAAAAATATTTTAGAAATATATTTTAGATTTAAGGGGGAACGTAAAATGGGGAAGTCTGCTACAAAACGTTTTGGGATATTAACAGGGGGCGGAGACTGTCCGGGTTTGAATGCCGCAATTAGAGGGATATGCAAAGCGGCGCATTTTGAATACGGTATGGAAATTGTTGGTATAGTCGAAGGATACAAGGGTTTAGTCGAGGGAAACGGGGGAATTTTAAAACCGCAGGATTTTTCAGGTATTATAAACAAAGGCGGGACCATATTGGGGTCATCAAGGGAAAGACCGTTTAAGAGCCCAGAAAAGGTAGAGGCGATGATAGAAAACTATAAGAAGTGGGATTTGGACTGTATAGTGGCCCTGGGAGGAAACGGCACCCAGAAAAGGGCAAACTGGCTGAGACAAAAAGGGCTGAATGTGATAGGTCTTCCAAAGACCATAGACAATGATATATTCGGTACCGATATGACTTTTGGATTTCATTCTGCTCTGGATATAGCAACAGATGCAATAGACAGACTGCACACAACTGCCCATTCTCACAGGAGAGCTCTTGTGATAGAGATTATGGGGAACCGTGCCGGCTGGCTGACACTTTATTCCGGACTTGCAGGTGGCGGAGATGTAATTATTATCCCTGAGATACCATATGATATAAACATCATACACGAACATGTAAAAAAACGTATGGAGAAAAAGGATGGTTTTTCGGTTATCGTTGTGGCGGAAGGGGCCAAGTCTATACATGAAGCGGAGCTGAGCAAAAAAGAGCTGAAAAAGAAACGTGCCAAAGAGGGACTCTGCGCGGCAGAAAGGTTGTCCAAGGAGTTAAATGAGATATCGGATTTTGAAACCAGGCATACAGTGTTGGGTTACCTGCAAAGGGGAGGGGCACCATCACCTTATGACAGGGTCCTTGCTACCCAGTGTGGTACAGCTGCAGCTGAACTTCTACACAAGGGGGATTATAACAAAATGGTTATCTTGAAAGGAAACGACGTGACTTCGGTTCCTATTGAGTACGTGGCAGAGAAAACCAAGTATGTTCCAAAAGACAATATAGCCATACAATCGGCTAAACTTTCGGGTGCCTGTTTTGGCGACGAGCTTATATTTTAAAGAAATATATATGTAAAATGGCTTGTGGATGTATAAAAGAGATCGCTCTCTGTCAGAAAGCGATCTCTTTATCTAACATTTTAAATAGAATTTTGAATTTAAACTGTGTATAGAAGGTTATACACAATTTGCCTAATTTAGAAAATTTTTAACTTAAGGAGATTAAAATGAATGCAGAAACTTTTAAAGAGTTATTCATCCAAAGAGTGATATTAAATATATTGACGAACACTATATTGTTCTTATTAGTTATATTTGTAACAGTTTTAGTTGTAAAAATCTGTAGAAAGATAATGAACAGGAGTTATAAGCTGAAGGAGCTAGATCCTACTCAATTTACATTTTTAAAGCATTTTTTATCAGGGATAATCTATTTTGTTGGGATTTTGACTGCCACATACACAATACCGGCTTTCAGAAGTTTAGTGATATCTATTTTTGCAGGTTCAGGTGTTCTTGCAATTATAATAGGTTTTGCTTCACAGCAAGCTTTTTCAAATATAGTCAGTGGTATATTTATAGCTGTTTTCAAACCTTTTAGGATAGGGGATAGGATAAAGTTTCTAGGAAAAGATACATTTGGTATTGTTGAGGACATAACCCTTAGGCACACACTGATAAGGACATTTGAAAATAAGAGAGTCATCGTGCCTAATTCTGTTATAAGCAATGAAATCATAGAAAATGCCGATATAGTAGAAGATAAGGTGTGCAACCATATAGAGATGGGGATAAGTTATGATTCGGATATAGATAAGGCAATTGAAATAATTAAAGAGGAGTCGGTAAAGCATGAGCTATTTATGGATAACAGAAGCCAAGAAGATATTGCGTTAGGAGAACTTCCAGTTAGCGTAAAACTTGTAAGATTCGGTGATTCATCTGTGAATTTAAAGGCGTGGGTTTGGACCAAGGACAGTGCGTCAGGATTTAAATTGAAATGCGACTTGAACAAAAGCATAAAGGAAAGATTTGACAGGGAAGGAATAGAGATACCTTTTCCTTACAGAACTATTGTTTTTAAAAATAAAGAAAAAGAATTTCCAAGGGAGCAAATATAGGGATAATTGGGATAAGTTTATGTGAAAAGAGGTAGTTTTGATGAAGAGAGATGGAGTTATATTTACGTATTATTTAAGTGAAAAAGGAGTCTGGGAAAGTTCAGATTTAACAGGTATAGAAAATTTAAAGGACGTTAAAAGTTGGGTACATCTGGACTTTAAAAATGAGAATGCCAAAAAATGGCTTTATGAAAAAAGCGGGTTGGATGATTATATTTGTGATGCACTACTAGATGAAGACACCAGGCCTAGGGTAATTTCTGTTGGCGGCGGGATATTTCTTACAATGAGGGCGATTAATTTCAATCCCGGGGAGGATCCTGAGGACATGGTAGCTTTACACGTTTGGCTGGATAAAAACAGGCTGATCACAATGAGGCAGTACAGCATCCGCGCAGTTGATGATACAAAAGATGAAATTAAAAATTGTGCTGAACCCATCACAACAAGTGGGTTATTGATGAAAATTTTTGATAAAACCACCTGTAGAGTAGATGAAGTAGTAGACGAGATATATGAAGGAATAGAAGAGGTAGAGGACCGCATTTTAAGTGCTCCTGCACGAGAGCTTAGGCCGCAAATTGCGTCTTTCAGGAGGATGCTTATAGGTATAAGAAGGTTTATAGTTCCGCAGAAAGATATGTTTTTATCCCTGTATAACGACAAAAGCGACTACATTTTAGAAGATGATAAAATCGAACTCAGGGAGATATATGAAAAGCTTATGCGGATAATAGATGATGTAAATGCCATAAAGGATAGAGCTCTTGTAACCAACGAAGAACTGAATAACAGAATCGCTGACCAAATGAACCAGACAATATATATTATGTCTATAGTAGCCACTATATTTTTACCGCTCAGCTTTTTGACGGGGCTTTTGGGCATAAACGTGGGAGGGATGCCCGGAGCAGGCAACGGCATAGCATTTTGGATAGTGTGTATAATAATAGTTGTCCTGGCAATATTGGAGTACATTATATTTAAAAATAGAAAGCTGTTTTGATTTTTAAAATCGCTGCAGCTTTTTATAGTGAAAGTTTTAATGAAGAATTGTTTTATAATCCTAATTTTCAGATAGAACTTAAAAAAAACGGTGGAGCCTATACACAAATAAATTGAACAATGTGAGGAATTTTACTAAAGTGTATATATTGTCAAAACCTTTAAAAATATAGGCTGAAACTGGTATGAAGCAATCATATATTTTCTATATGATTTCAAGATAAAATATATATACAAATCGGGAATATATTTGTTGACTTATGAAATAAAACCGAATAGAATTCTTTATTAGAATAGCTTAGCTGGATAAATTTTTTTATGAAAATTAAAAAATATTGGGGTGATGTCTAGGAGGAGTTCGGATAATTTTTGTGAAAGAAAAATTAGCTTTACAAAAGCAAGGATTATTTAAAGTTAAATATTTTTAAAGGTGAGTGAGATGAATTTTTTTGAATTAGTAAAAGATGGGGAATTTAGAATTTTAGAAGAAAACTTAACCTATTTGGACACAGAAATTAAAAATGAGGAGGGGTTTACTTTGCTTCATGAAGCTGTTAAAAGCGGTAACTATAACATAGTAGATTTTCTTCTTGTGGAAGGGATGGATCCCAATGAAAGATGCAAAGCCGGCAACACCAGCCTGCACTTTGCTGTAGAATCTGGCGATATGGATATAGTTACTCTGCTAATGGACTATGGAGCTGACCTTCAGATGAAGAATAATAGGCAGAGGACAGCACTTCAGTTAGCATCACTTATGAATAATCAAAGGATGTTGGAAGTATTGGAGCAAATGAGTTGGGAGTATGGATCTTTTTCTGATACTAAGGAACCTAGAAAATTTCAGCTTAGAGATTGGGAAGAATAATAAATTTGAAAATCTCAATAGAAAAACCCCTGTTTGTGCAGGGGTTTCTTTTTTATCCTTGAAAATTTCAAATAAGCCATCTAATCAAAAAAAGCAACACTCTAGTAAATTTTCATTATAGTGTAAGGCACATTTTGTAAATATTGCATACATCTTCCCATTCTAAATTTTGCATAGCACCTATTTTTCTTATTTTAACAGCATCTTTTGCCATCTCTTCTAGTCTTTCTTCGTTTATCCCCACTTCTGGCAGTGTCATAGGTATACCCAAAGACAGGAAGAACTCTGTGGTTTTTGATATCCCTTTTTTAGCGGCTTTGTAGTCATCGTCTTCCTGGATGTCCCATACATTTCTCGCATAGTCAGCCAGCCTGAAAACATTCTCGTCGTTCATTACATATTCCATCCATCTCGGTGTGAGTATAGCCAGCCCTACCCCGTGGGTAATGTCATATTTTGCACTGAGTTCGTGCTCCATAGGATGTACCGACCATTCTCCGGGCTTTCCTGCCGATGCAGTGCCGTTTAATGCCACAGTTCCGGCCCACATAAGGTTGGCCCTGGCTTCGTAGTTGTCAGGTTCTTCTATCGCCACCGGGGCGTATTCGATAACCGTCTTCATAACAGCCTCGCCGATTCTAGCAGATATATACCCTTTTTTTATAGGTGAGAAATATTGCTCGAACAGGTGCGACAGTATGTCGGCACAACCTGCGGCCGTTTGATATTTTGGTACCGTAAACGTGTATGAAGGATCAAGGATAGAAAATTTTGGTTTCAGCAGTTCGCTGCCAAACCCATATTTTTCCTCTGTTTCCTCGTTGGTGATAACCGAATTTTTATTCATCTCTGATCCCGTAGCAGCCAGAGTAAGTATCGACCCCAAAGGCAGGACTTTTTTTATGGTGTCCCCTTTTTTTCCTATGTATAGATCCGTCCAGGTATCTCCTTCGTAGAACCTGTCTACAGCTATTGCTTTTGCACAGTCTATAGTGGAGCCACCTCCTACGGCAAGAATAAAGTCGACGTCATGCTCTCTGCACAGCCTGCTTCCCTCTTTCACCGCAGATAATCTTGGATTTGGGTCAATGCCGGAGAGTTCTACGAACTCTATATCCTTGTCATTGAGCAGGTTAACTACCTCATCATATAAACCCATTTTTTTGATGCTTGATTTACCGTAGAGAAACAGGACTTTTTTACCGTACTTTTTTATTTCCGACGGCAAGTTGGAAATTTCCCCTTTTCCGAAAAATATTTTAGTGCTCAGATTGTAGATAAAATTATTCATATTTTCCTCCCGTATTATTTGCTTATTTACTAATGCTCATAATATACTCTGGTTCGTCAGTTTCCTCATTGTTTTGCTCGCATACATAATCAAAGCCGATATGTTTGTAGAAATCCACAGCCTTCTTATTCTCTTTATAGACCGCCAAAGATAAATTTTTATAAAGCGGTTTAACGTGCTCTATCAGTTTTTTTCCTATCCCGTTGCCTTGAAATTTTTTATCTACAAACAAGGCTCCGATAAACTCCTTGTTTAATATGCTTATAAAACCTAAAATGCTGTCGCCCTCGATGTATACGTACGTATCACTCTGGGGGATATAAACATCTTTTACTAAATCATAATTTTTACGCCAATACTCTCCCGCGATGAAACTGTGAGCCTCGATAGTAGACTCCAGCCATATATCCATCACAATATCAACTTCGCTGGTTACATAATTCATCTTTCTTATCATAAATTACTCCTCCTTATTTTGTATCATCATTCTTAAGCAATTAATTTCATCTAAGCTTTAAATGTCCAAGCCAAAACCCTGCTTATTTTCTGCCCCTGGCTCATCTCTAATATTCTGATATCCTTGGCACCCAGTTTGTCCAATAATTTTTTGGTAGGTTTTATATTGTCCCTGTTGGAAACCAAAGAGGTAAACCAAGTGACTTGGGAAGAAAACTTAAGGCTTTCTTTAGCCATCTTTTTTAAAAAGAGACGCTCCCCTCCAGGGCACCACAATTCAGCTTTCTGCCCGCCAAAATTAAGCCCTTTTTTTAAGTTCTTGTTCCCTTTGCTGAGGTTGTTCACTTTTCTCCTGTTTGCCTTTATCGCATCTTCCAGGGAAGAATGGAACGGAGGGTTGCACATAGTCAGGTCAAATTTCTCCTGTTTTTCTATTATTCCTTCAAAAATGTTATTTCTGTTTTTTTGGAGCTTCAGGGTGATCTTGTTTTTCAAATTTTCATTGGATTGGACTATCTTTTCAGCATTATCTATAGACTCAGGGTCGATGTCCGAAGCGACAAAACTCCAGTTGTAAGCCTGACTGCCTATAATAGGGTAGATGCAGTTTGCGCCGGTCCCTATGTCCAATACTTTTACACCGTCTTTTTTCCCTTCCAGAAGTTCCGCTATATAGTGTATGTAGTCGGCTCTCCCAGGAATAGGAGGGCATAAAAAACCTTTCGGGATGTCCCAGTTGTCTATCTTGTAGTAGGTCTTCAACAGAGCTTTATTCAGCAGAATGACAGCCCTGTTGTCGCTGAAATCTATGGTGTCCTCTCCCCTGGGGTTTTTTCTTACATATGCTTTTAACTCCGGTAAGTTTTTTATTAGTAGCTTAAAATTATACTTTCCCCTATGGGGATTATTGGGGTGGAGTTCACCCTTTTTCTTTATGTTCTTCAAATTATATCTCCTTGTATACTGAAGTATAGTCAATATTATTAAATTAAATTGTAACATGCTCAATTAGTTTAAACAAGGGAAGGGAGCCTAAAAAAGAGAAATATTATAATTATCCATAAAAAAAGCAGCCTAAATACATAGGCTGACTTTTATTTAATTCTATTTTTTCTTAGCTGTCATCATCATCAGCGTGATGTACTTATCCACATCCGCTGCTATGAGCCCCTTGTCCTCTTCGGCGTACTCATTGCCGCAGTTTAGCCATGAGTCCCATATTTCGGCACTCTGCTCGATAGTTACGCAATGCTTTATTTTGACTAGTCCTGTTTTAGCCCATAAGTTTTTCCACCACTCGGCAGAGTGGAGGGTGTACATCTCAGGAGTCCAAAACGGTTTTAGCGTCTCCGGGACACCGTGATCAAACTCTCTTGAAAGACTCGGACAGGCTATGCCGAACTGGCCGCCTTTTTTAAGTAAAGGGTAAAAGAACATCGGCAGGTACATTTCGTTGGTGCCAAAATAATGGTATGCATCGACACTTACCACAACATCAAAGAACTCTTCTGCGAAAGGCAGTGAGTGGGCTTCGGCTTCCAGCGGGAATACCAGGTCTTCTACTCCCATCTTTTTTATCCTCTCTAAATTATCTGCTGGAGAGATCCATAAATCACATGCAAAAACAGTTACTCCAAACTCTTTTGCCAAAAAAATAGAAGTAAGCGCGGTACCGCACCCCAAGTCCAGCACCTTCATGCCGGGCTTTAAATGAAGCTTCTCGGAGAGCAGTTCTACAAGCCAAAGAGCATTCGGACCCATCAAATTTTTATTAACCCATTCTTCGTTGTATTGTTTTGATTTTGGAAAATTCATTGGTTCTCCGCTCCTTTCCGTTTGAAAATTAATTTTATTTTTTTTACATAATATGCCGAACAAGATGGAAAGAGAGGATACAATTGGCAGAAGAGACTTAGACGCCAACTTGTTCGAGATTCTGATAACTCAGTTAGTACACCCAATCCGTTTTGCAGCTATGTTATCAGGTGCAATATTTCTTTATTTAATAAGTATTTTTTTTAATTTAATAAATTCTTCCGCGAACGATTCAGCACTCAATCTATTTGTTATTAATGTAGCTGTTTCATTATTAAATTGAGCTCTAATTGTCCAATTATAAGAACCATGAACAACTTTTTTTAAATCAAAAACACAGAATTTATGATGCATCAACTTATCAAAAGAATTATTCTTTGGAATTTTATAGATTTTAAGATATTTTTCTACTTTTTCAATTAAACTAGCATTAATGGGGTCATCATTAACTATTAATTGTACATCTATTCCTTCGTTTTGTTTCTTAAATAGTTCTCTTGCTAATTCAATATCTGTAAACCAAGCAACAGCAATCCAAATAACAAATTTAGCATTTCTTATTTCTTCAACAATCATATTTCTTATACTTTCAAAAGAAGTAGTAATTTCTAGGGAATCATTATCATAAATTTTTTCAAGTAATTCATCAAATTCAGTGTTGCTATATTTACCTTTTATTTTTAGCGCTAATTTGAGAAGTTCGTCGTTAGATAGTACTGAAATTCTTCGGGAAATATATGTTTTTTTGCTTTCAAATGCTTCAAGAATAGTTCCTTCTTTTAGTCCATAACCTTCACAAATATATGGAAGAACATTTGCAGATTCTATTGCCATGTCATTACAAATATGATTTTTAATTTCTTGTGCAATATTTGCAGGAATATCTTTTTTCTCAATTATTTTAAAAGGTTTATACTCAATAAGATACTCCAAATATTCAATGTTTGCAGATACTTCGGAGTGAAATTCATATAATTCTGAAATATTTTCTGGTATAAAATCTAATTTATTTAATATTATCTCAATTTCATCATCTTGAATTCTTTTAACCCAAACTTTTAATCTTTTTATAATATCAACAAAATTATAAATATAAACCGTTTTTTTATCTGCATCATCACTAGGACTTAAATTTTGAATTGGAAATTCTTTAATTTCAGTTATCACATTGCTTAATTTTTCAGTTAATAAATTCATTTTACCTCCAAAATTTCGATAATATCTGATAACTCATTTATATATACAATATACATAAAAAATTTGCCTATACCTCCAAATTTGGAAATATAGGCGAAATAATTTGTGTGAATTTGTGATAAAAACAAGGGTCATTTCTCTGTGAAGCTCTGTGGCCAAAATGGTTTTTTATGTGAAACAAATCCAGCAAGAGCACTGTGACATTTGTAAAATGGTATGCCTCAACCAATTCATTTTTCTGCTCTTGGATATGAAGATACTTTGATTGCTAACTTTCCAACATAATGTTCTATTAGATGCTTATGCGCGTCTTTAACATTATCTAACTTAAATACTTGATCTACATGAGGAGTAATTTCTCCATTTTCAATATATCTGTGCAATCTATTAATTATATCTTCATCAGGCTCTCCATTGTATCCAAAAATATCAACATCACTTCTTTTTTCGGGTTCAGGAAAAACGCCATTTGGATAAGCAACTTTTCCGCCAAGACAGAAGTCTTTAATAAATTTGTTGATATCTTTATGCGAAAAAGTCAACAATACTTTGTCAAATTTATTGAAACCAAAAGAATGTGCCTTTGCTATTATATCTTCACTTTTCCCATTTATTACATGCTCTATGCCGTAACTTTTTATTAAAGAAACTCCGTCAGTTTTTGAAGCAATAGCATATATTTTTGCTCCTAAACTTTTTGCAATTTGTACTGCGATATGGCCAATGCCACCACTTGCACCAAATATTGCTATAGACTCTCCCTTTTTTAGATTTAATACATCTGTTAAGCCTCTTAATGCAGTAAGCCCAACTCCAGCTATAACTGATGCCTGCAGGAGTGTGATAGTTTCAGGAATTTTCTTGACAAGTTTATAGCTAACCGAAACATATTCTGCATAGAATCCTCCTTTAGGGTTCAAAAATCCAACTGCATATACTTTATCATTTATTTCAAAATTTTTGACATTTTTTCCCAGGGAAACAATTTCTCCGCTTCCTTCTGATCCAATAATATAAGGAAACTTAGAATTAAGCCCTAACATTTGGTCGTATCCACCTTCACGTTCAAATGTGTCCCATTGACCAATTCCTGCATAATCCAATTTTATTAGGATTTCATTATCAGCAATGGTTGGAATCGGCAATTCCTTGATATCAAATTTGCTAGCATCACCAAATTCATTTATTGCACTTGCAAGCATTGTTTTTTTCATAGAGAACTCTCCTTATAAATTAGAAGTTGTAATCATTATATAAAGTTTCCCCTAATATTTAAATTGCTTTCATAAACGAAGTGGAGAGAATACTTTGTTATCCCCCCACATTAAAATATACATAAAATATTCGCCTATACCTCCAAATTTGGAAATACAGGCGAAATAATTGGTGGAAATTCGTGATAAAGTTTTTCTCTCTGTGAAACTCTGTGGCCTAAAAAACATACTTCTATATATCGTTCAAGACTTTTATAACTTTCCCCACTACACGCAGTTCTTCCCCCGGCCCTATGTATATCGGGGCGTAGTTGGGGTTGTCGCTTATAAGTGCCACGTACGAGTCTGTGACCTTGAGCCTTTTCACATAGGCCTCGTTGTCCATTAAGAATGCACCCACCTCGCCGTTTTTAACCTCGACATCTTTTTTGACGATTATAACGGAAGAGTTCTTTATTGTGGGCTCCATAGAGTCCCCCCTTACGTTTATGGCAAAGACGTCTCCGCGCGGGTTGAAGTCCGGTATGCTCAGGAAGTCCTCCACATCTCCGTAGTTTACAGCACCTGTACCGGCACTGATCCTCTCGTATACGGGTATCCTGTACTCAGAGAGTACAGGGGCTTCGCTTTCTGGGTGTGAATTTTCCAGTAGTTTTATCTTTTCCTCCATCTGTAAGAGTTCTTTTTTTATTATATCCGGTGTCCTCTCCATTGCCGCCATATACTTCATATCCCTTGTTTCTTCTTCTGACAGATTGAGAGCTTCGGCTATTTTATCCAAAACTGCATCGCTGGGCGGGTTCTTTACCTCTCCTCTTTCAATACCGTTGAAATAAGACTGGGTTATACCTATGAGTTTGGCGAGCTTGTTCTGGCTGTATCCAAGTTCTGTTCTTTTTTCCTTTACAAAACTTTTAAAATCTTTCATGGGCAAAACTCCTTATCTATTTATATATATTAATTATATCCCGTAAACATAAAATTTTCAATAAGAACTTGACAAAATTTGAAAAAACGGGCTATAATCTAATTATAAATAGTTATAGATAAGCCTAAGGGGGGTTGAGTATGAAATTTTCATTCAGGAAAGGTAAATGGGTTGTGGGGTTCAAATCATGGCAAGCGGAATGTGAAATAGAAAAAATTGGGATATTTTACCAGATCGGTTTGCAGCATAACGGACAAAACCTAATCTTGAGAACAGACGATCTTGAAGCTACTTTCAGAAGACTCAACGAAGCTTACGAAAAAAGGTATTGTAATTAGGGGGCAGCATGGCTTGGATTAGAAGAATTCTAAGGTTTAAAATAAAGTTTAGCAGGCAGTGAAAAATTGACAAAATTATCATATTCCTATATAGTAAGTAGTGAAAGCTACTTGCTTTTTTATTTTTTGAACATAGAGAGGGGAATAGATGAAGGTATCTATTTTGGGAAGCGGTAGTGCTGGAAATTCTATTTTTATAGAGATAGACAATTTTAAACTTTTGATAGATGCGGGTTTCAGCGGCAAGAGGATATCGCAAAAGCTGGCAGATATAGGGGAGAGCATGGAGGATATAGAGGCCATACTCATAACCCACGAACACACGGACCACGTAAAGGGTGCCGGGGTGCTGTCCAGAAAACACGGTATACCCATATTCATATCGAGGGAAAGTTACGAGGTCTGCAGCAGCAAGCTGGGCAAGATAGCTTCGGACAAACTTATTTTCCTTGACGAGCCGGATTTTTTACTTGGAGAAACCGTGGAGGTCAAGCATTTTGACGTGATGCACGATGCCGAGAAGACTGTGGGCTACACCCTTAAAAACAGCAGGGGGCATAAGATAGCTGTGTCTACTGATATAGGGTACGTCACCAATATAGTAAGGGAGAACTTCAAGGGGGCAAATATAGTCGTGCTTGAGTGCAACTACGACTACCAGATGCTCATGGAGTGTTCCTACCCTTGGGACCTCAAGGCAAGGGTGAAGGGGAGAAACGGCCACCTGTCAAACAACGATGCGGCGAAGTTTATAAGGGACCTTTACCATCCGGAACTGAAAAAGGTTTTCCTGGTGCACGTAAGCCAGGACAGCAATACCTATGATTTGGCGTATAAAACTGTAAAAGAAGAACTGGACAGGAGCAGGATCGATGTGGATCTTGAGCTTGTTAAGCAGGAAGAGGTAAGTTCGCTCTTTGAACTTTATATAGATTGATGAAATAGGGGGAGAGCATGAACATAGAAGATTTGTGGGAAGAATTGAAATTTGAAGTTGACACCTACAAGGTAGAGGTGCTTCAAAATAAGAAGGATAAGGTAATACTTGGGGCGGGGAACAGACACAGTGATATAATTTTTGTGGGAGACGACCCGAACCTGTACGAAGATGAGTACGGGACTACACTGCCGGGAAGTTCGGGAGAGTTTTTTTATAAGCTCTGCAACCTGGTCTACCTGGAAAAAGATAAGATATACGTTACCAACCTGGGCAAGTGCAGCTGTAAGCTAAACGACCTAGATGACAGGGACAGGGATAAATTTCGCGAGTACCTGGATATGCAGATAGCCTTGATAAAGCCGAAGGTGGTTGTGGCTCTCGGGCAGGAGGTAGCCAAATTTCTACTGAGAGACAACAGCGTAAAGATAAGCGATATCAGGGGTAAAATATACAGCTGGGACGGCAACATAAAATTAATGGCGATACATGACCCTTCATACCTTTTGAGGGAGACCAGCAGGGATAAAAAGAGCCCTAGGTGGTTCACCTGGAAGGATATGGAAAACATAAAAAGGGAACTGAATGTTTTGGGCGTGAATTTTGATGGATAAAAAAGAGTTGAGAAAAAATGTAAGAAAAGAGAGGGAGTCCCTTTCTGTTGAGTATATAGAAGAGTACTCGAAACGTGTATCCGATATTTTTTTGGAAAGCGGGGAGTACAAGAACAGCAGTGTTGTTATGTCTTATATGAGCATAAAAAACGAGGTGGATACCTCTATTATAAATAAAAAGGTCTTAGAAGACGGGAAAACCCTTCTTATCCCGAAGATAAACGATGCGGATGAGGTGGAAGCTGTTGAGATTGGATTGGGAAGCGAGCTGCAAACCAGCGGCAAGTACGGCATTCCTGAGCTTTCAAAAGGGGAGGCGTACCCGAAGGCCGGTATAGACTTGGTGATAGTTCCCGGGGTGGCATTTGACGAGAACGGAAACCGTATAGGCTTCGGAAAAGGTTATTATGACAGGTTTTTGAAAGGCAGCAGTGCAAAGAGGGTGGCTGTTGTATACCCGTTTCAGCTGACAGAAAGCATAGAAGCCGAAGAGCACGACGAAAAAGTGGATAAAATATTTTTTATAAGATAGGCCTCGGGCCTATTTTTTATAATCTGTTGAAAAAAAATATCCGATGTGATAAAATTAATAGTAAAATTCATAAAAGAACCAGGAGGTATAATTGTGGCAGGACATAGTAAGTGGGCTAATATAAAGCACAGAAAAGGAAGACAGGATAAACTTAGAGCGAAGCTTTTTACAAAGCTGGGAAAGGAGCTTACAATTGCAGCTAGAGAAGGCGGGGGAGATCCTGGATTCAACCCTAGACTAAGACTGGCATTAGATAAAGCTAAGGCTGGAAACATGCCTAAGGATAACATAGAAAGAGCGATTAAAAAAGGTACCGGAGAACTTGAAGGTGTTGAATACGTAGAAATCAGATATGAAGGATACGGACCATCAGGGGTAGCTTTCATAGTCGACGTGGTAACAGACAATAAAAACAGATCGGCTTCCAGCGTAAGATCAACTTTCTCAAAAAGGGGAGGAAACCTTGGAGCTGACGGAGCTGTAGCATGGATGTTTAACAGAAAAGGTCTTATCTCAATGCAGGCAGAGGGAATAGATGAAGAAGAACTAATGATGGCAGCTTTAGAAGCCGGTGCAGAAGATGTTAAACAAGAGGGAGAAGGTTTTGAAGTGCTAACAGAGCCAAGCGACTTCCAAGTAGTGGTTGATGCACTGACTGAGGCTGGGTACAAATATGAAGAGGCTGAAGTAACTTTCATACCTGAGAACAAGGTTGAGGTCACAGATGCCGACACAGCTAAGAAAATAATGGGGCTGTTCGAGGCTTTAGAAGACCTAGAAGATGTTCAAGATGTTTATGCAAACTTCGATATATCTGACGAATTAATGGAACAAATAATGGCATAGTTTTAAAGGCGTTTAACCTATTTTGGAGAAACGCCTTTTTTAAAATTCTACAGGACGTGGAAATATGAAATATGAAGGTTTTTACGAAGAATTGGAAAAAGTGAATATTTACGGGCTCGGAGAAAAAAATATCAAAAGATTTAAGAGCATGAGAATGGATACCGTTTTCGACCTGCTTTACAATCTCCCCAGGACCTATGAGGACAGGACCAATATAAAAAAGATAAGGGACCTGAGAGAGGGAGAGTATGTACTTGTAAGAGCTAAAATCTTTAAAGCCGAAAACATCCGTACTAGGACGAGAAAGACCATGTTCCGGGCTAGGGTGGGCGACGATACCGGTTTTTTGGACCTTGTTTGGTTTCAAATGCCATATCTCAAAAAGGTGCTCGAGGTAGGCAAGGAATACATATTCATAGGGAAGGTCAAAAGGGCCTATACATTCCAGATTGTAAACGCCGAGTACAGAGAGATATCTGAGGATAAAAAAGTGGACGCCTCAATACTGCCTGTTTATCCGCTTGTAAAGGGTATGAACCAAAACTGGATGAGAAAGGTGATGTACAGGGCCCTTGAAAAATATCTGGTGGACCTGCCCGAAAACCTCCCTGAAGAGATACTCAAAGAGTACAATCTTCTTGGGAGAAAGGCCGCTCTTTCAGCCATACATTTCCCAAAATCCAAAAGAGAGCTTGAGGAAGCCAAAAGAAGGTTGGCGGTGGAAGAGCTTTTGGTTCTGGAATTCGGGATACTTTCCAAAAGGTTTAAAAATGAGTTCGAGGAAACCAAAAAGTATGAGCTGGAAGACAAAAAAACTATGGTGAAGAACTTTTTGGATGAACTGGGATTTAAGCTCACAAAAGCACAGAAGAGAGTGGTAACCGAGATATACAAGGAGCTTGTGGGCGGAAAAATGGTAAACAGGCTGATACAGGGAGACGTTGGTTCCGGTAAAACAATAGTCGCCATAATACTCCTGCTTTATATGGTGGAAAATTCTTACCAGGGTGTAATAATGGCGCCTACAGAGATACTGGCGGTGCAGCATTATCTGGCAGTTGTTGACGTACTGGCTTCACTGGGAGTCAGGGTAGAGATACTCACCGGCAGTGTGAAAGGGAAAAAAAGAGACAAGCTTCTGGCGGAGATACGAGAAGGGGTAGTTGATATACTCGTGGGTACGCACGCTTTGATAGAAGACAGTGTGGAGTTTAAAAACCTTGGATTGATAGTCATAGATGAGCAGCACAGATTTGGAGTTGTACAGAGAAAGAGGCTGAGGGACAAGGGGGTCTTATCCAACCTCATAGTAATGTCTGCCACGCCTATCCCAAGATCGCTTGCGTTGAGCATATACGGTGATCTGGATGTATCCATAATAGATGAGCTACCTCCAGGAAGAAAGCCTATAAAGACAAAGTGGATAAAAAACAGTATGGATAAAAAGATGACCTATGATTTTATAGGGAAAAAACTTTCCGAGGGAAGGCAGGCATACTTTGTGGCTCCGCTTATAGAGGAAAGTGAGGCTTTGAACGCCAAATCCGCTGTGGAATTACACGGGGAAGTGTGTGAAAAGTTTTCGGGATTTGACGTGGGCCTTCTTCACGGGAGGATGAAAAACACCGAAAAAGAAGAGGTCATGAGGAAGTTTAAAAAAGGAGAGATAGACATACTTGTATCTACAACGGTAATAGAGGTTGGGGTAAATATCCCAAACGCCTCTGTAATGCTTATAAGTGACGCCCACAGATTTGGTCTGAGCGCCCTGCACCAGCTGCGTGGCAGGGTCGGCCGTGGTGAACATGCATCCTACTGCTTCCTTGTTTCTCAGACTGAAAACGATATTTCCAAGTCCAGGATGAGGGTAATGGAATCTACAACAGACGGGTTCAAAATAGCCGAGGAGGACCTTAGGCTCAGAAAATCCGGAGAGATATTCGGGACTAGGCAAAGCGGAATATCGGACCTTAAGCTGGTTGACATAGTTCATGACGTAAAGACGGTTAAACTGGCAAGGGATATAGCCATAGATTACCTGAAAAAAAACAATGGTAATATAGAGAACCCTTATCTTAAAAGGGATATAGCAGAAAAATTTAGGGAAAAAATATAGTACAGGGGGTCGCAGATGAAACTAGATGATTACTTGAAATACTTGGTTGAAAATAATGGGTCTGACCTGCACATTAAGGCCGGAAACTACCCGATTATGAGAAAAGATGGTGAGCTGGTTAAGATAGAGGGGACGGAAAAGCTTAGTGCTACTTTTGTAGAAGAGCTTCTACAGCCTTTAATAAGCGATACAATAAAAAATGATCTGGAAGAAAAGCTCAGTGCGGACTTTTCCTATTCTGTTTATGGTCTATCCAGATTTAGGATGAACCTGTCAACACAGAGGGGCAGCTACATGCTTGTTGCAAGGATAATTCCCGGCGAGATACCTGATATAGACGATCTTAATCTTCCGTCAGTGCTAAAGGATGTAGTAAGGGAGAGAAACGGTATGGTACTTGTGACGGGTTCAACTGGAAGCGGTAAATCAACAACAGTTGCTTCCATGATAAATTATATAAACAAAAATTTCAGCAAGAATATAATCACCTTTGAGGATCCCATAGAGTTTTTATACAGGGACGACAAATCAATGGTTTCCCAAAAAGAGATACCCAGCGATATACTTGACTTCAGTTCAGCCCTTAAATATGTATTGAGGCAGGACCCTGACATAATATTTATAGGTGAGCTCAGGGACAAGGAGACAGTAGAAGCTGCCTTGAAGGCATCGGAGACAGGGCATCTCGTTATATCGACGCTTCACACCATAAACTCGAGCCAGACAATAAGCAGGATAGTGGATTTCTTCCCACAAGAAAAGCACCATCAGGTAAGGATTCAACTGTCCGAAAATATAAGAGGGGTGGTTTCTCAGAGGCTTCTTCCTAAAAAAGAAGAGGGAAGGGCGGCAGCTTTGGAAATCATGATAAACACCCCTACCATAAAAGAGCTCATACAAAGCGAGGATGGGGTAAGCCAGATACCTAAATACATAGAAGAGGGAAGGGAAGTCTACGGGTCTATGACTTTTGACCAGAATATAGCAGAGCTTTATAGAAATGAGATAATAAGCTACGAAACTGCACTTGAGTATGCAACTGTTAAGAAAAATATAGAATTTATAAAGAACGGAATAAGTGTTTCGTCAACAGCAGATTTTTTCGAATCTATGTATTAGAAAGTATCGACAAGATTAGTCAAATCCTGTATAATGGTTTAGTTAAGAAAGATTTTGCTGGGAGGAATTAAAAAAATGAAATTTAGTAGACTTTATGTAAAAACACTTAAAGAAAATCCCAAAGAAGCAGAGGTTATAAGTCATAAACTTATGATGAGGTCTGGGATGATAAAAAAACTTGCAAGCGGGATATACACATATCTTCCACTTGGGTACAAGGCGCTTAAAAAGGTAGAAAACATAGTAAGGGAAGAGCTGGACAGAGCTGGGGCTCAAGAAGTGCTTATGCCTGTTTTACAGCCTGCAGAACTTTGGCAGGAGTCAGGCAGATGGGACACTATGGGGCCTGAAATGATGAGAATAAAGGACAGGCATGACAGGGATTTTGTTCTAGGGCCTACTCATGAAGAGGTAATAACAGACATAATAAGAAACGACATATCATCTTATAAAAATCTACCGCTGAACATATATCAGATACAGACAAAATTCAGGGACGAAAGAAGACCTAGATTTGGTCTTATGAGGGGAAGAGAGTTTCTTATGAAAGATGCTTACTCTTTCCATGCAAATGCTGAATGTCTTGATCAAGAGTATGAGAATATGAGACAGGCGTATATAAATATATTTGAAAGATGCGGACTTGAATTCAGAGCGGTTGAAGCAGATGCAGGAAATATCGGAGGAAGCACAACGCACGAATTTATGGTTTTGGCGGAATCTGGAGAAGATGATATCTACTACTGCGACAAGTGCAGCTATGCGGCAAACTCAGAAAAAGCTGTGAGCAAGATAGCTGAATTTAACTCAGACGAGCAACTTAAAGATTTGGAACTTGTGGAAACTCCAGATGCTTCTTCCATAGTGGACGTGGCAAAGTTTTTGGATTTACCGGTTGAAAAAACAATAAAGGCGATGGTTTTCAAGTCTGGGCTTAAAGAGGACGATACTAAGTACTTTATGGCGCTTATAAGGGGAGACTATGAAGTAAATGAGGTTAAACTTAAAAATATAAGCGGATCACCTTATGAACTTGAGCTAATAGCAGAATCTGAATTTGAAAAACTTGGTTTATGCAAGGGATTCTGCGGCTCTTTGGGTGAGATAGACGAAAGAGTAACAGTTATAGCCGACGAAACTGTAAAGGGAATTAAAAATGCGGTTGTCGGAGCAAACGAAGTTGACAAACACTATATAAATGCTAATCTTGATAGGGATATAACTATTCATGAGTTTGCAGATATAAGAATGGTAAAAACTGGAGAAACTTGCCCTCACTGTGAAGGTAAACTTGGCGTGGCAAGAGGTATAGAAACAGGGCATATATTCCAACTTGGTAAAAAATATGCAGAGGCGTTAAATGCCACATTCCTTGACCAAAACGGGAAGATTCAGACTATGACAATGGGATGCTACGGTATAGGGGTGTCGAGAACTGTAGCGGCTGCAATAGAGCAGAATAATGATGAAAACGGAATAATCTGGCCTGTGTCAATAGCACCTTACGTAGTGGATATAATCCCTGCAAACATGAAAAATTCTGATCAGGTAAGCATAGCCGAAAATATTTATAAAGCTATGCTTGAAAAAGGTATAGACGTTGTGATGGACGACAGAAACGAAAGACCTGGATTCAAGTTTAAAGATGCAGACCTCATCGGATTCCCACTTAAATTAGTGGTAGGAAAGGGGATAGCTGAAGGTAAGGTAGAGGTAAAGGTTAGAAGAAGCGGGGAAGTTTTCGAAGTGGAGATAGACAGTGCAGCAGATTTTGTTGAAAAGTGGATAGAAGAAAATAAATAAAAAAACTGCCGGTTTTCCGGCAGTTTTTTATTTGAAAAGAGGTTTTATTTCTTCTAACCAGTCGTATATTCTATCTGGTGTCTCGTCATCTTGATTGGCTTCATCAATGACAAGCCCCATAAATTTATCTCCTATGATAGCCTCGCACTCCTCGAAATGGTACCCATCAGTGGATGTAAACCCTATTATTTCGGCCCCTTTTTCAATGAGTACGTCATAAAGAATTTTTAGAGCGCCTACAAATGACTCTCCAAAAGTTTTCTGGTTTCCTACACCTACAAGTGCAACTACCTTTCCGTTAAAGTCCAGGGACTTAAATTGTTCGAATATATTTACCCAATCCTCCTGAAGCTCACCTACACCGTAAGTAGGCACAGCTAAAATAAGATTTTCATACTCTTTCATGCTGTCTATTCCATCTTTTACGTCATAGATATCAGCGTCCCTCAGGTCAAACTCTATCTCATCTACAACTCCCTTTGTGGTTCCTCCTGTACTTCCGTAAAATACAGCTATTTTTTTCATAGTATTACCCCCTTATGTCACATATGTCTTTTATTACTTCTCCTGCGATAATGAGCCCTGCAACAGAGGGTACAAATGAGATGCTTCCTACATTTACATTTTTTTCCCTGCCACCATCTTTGTTTTCGGGCTTTTTAGGCTGCTCCTTAGAGTATACCACTTTTACCTTTTTTATGCCTCTGTTTTTTAACTCCCTCCTCATAACTTTTGCGAGAGGGCATACAGAGGTCTTGCTGATGTCGGAAACTTCAAATTTTGTTGGATCGAGCTTGTTCCCGGTGCCCATAGAAGATATTATAGGTATCCCGTCTTTTTTTGCCCTTTCAATCAGAGAAAGTTTGCAGGAAACCAGGTCTATGGCGTCTACTATATAGTCATACTGTTTGCCCTGGAAAAAAATATCCTGGGTATCGTGTGAGAACTTCTTTTGGTATGTTTTTATCTCTAGGTTTGGATTTATTGAAAGAGCCCTCTCTTTGATCAGGTCAACTTTTACTTTTCCCACGGAATTGTGGGTAGCGATTACCTGTCTGTTTAGATTGGTTATATCCACCGTATCGAAGTCAACCACCGAAAGTTTGCCTATGCCTGCACGTACAAGAGCTTCTACGGTAAAACCTCCAACGCCCCCAACACCGAAAACTATCACCGAGGCTCCGTTTAATTTTTTATAATTTTCTTCCCCTATTAGGAGAACCTGTCTTTGAAACTGCATATATAACTCCTTAAAAATCTATTTAAACGATAAAGATTTCATAAATTATATAATTTTTGCAAAAAAACTTCAATATAAAAAAGGTAAAATACCTTTATTTTGTATATCAAAGTTATAAGCCTGGGGTTGAGAGAAGGTTTTTTACATTAAGATTCAAAAATCATTCAATTTATAAGTATAATTGACAAATAACTAATCATATGGTAGTATTTTAACATCTTAACAGATGAGTAGGGGGTATAATAATGAGTAAAGTTTTACACCTAGATGACAGCAGTT
Organism: uncultured Ilyobacter sp.; assembly: GCA_963668015.2. GTDB lineage: Bacteria > Fusobacteriota > Fusobacteriia > Fusobacteriales > Fusobacteriaceae > Ilyobacter_A. The sequence goes on from CAXXCR010000012.1 coordinate 142,019, forward strand.
TTTCAAAAGAAGTTTTGAAAGAAAAAGGATTGGTAGTTGTAGACTTTTGGGCGAGCTGGTGCGGACCGTGCAAAATGCTTGGGCCTATCCTGGATGAGCTTTCTGAAGAGATAGATGCAAAAATATGCAAGGTTAATGTGGATGAGGTAGACACAATTGCCAGGGAATATGGTATAAGAAGTATACCTACCATGATAATCTTTAAAGACGGGGAGCCTGTTGATCAACTTGTTGGTCTGATGCAAAAAGGGGCTTTGAAAGAAAAATTAGCAGAATATTAAGAGGCGAAGGCCTCTTTTTTATTTATCTGTAAAGTTTGTGCTAAAAATATTTAAAGATCAACTCAATTTATGCAACCGGTTGTAGTGATGAAAGGATTTCTTTTGTGTGATTCACATTTGTATTGCTTTTTAGGTGTTAAAAGCACAAATGACTAAAAAAACAGGGGATGCTTTAATAAGGGGATAAGATTAAAAGTGTAGCATACTGTTGCAACCGTTCCCAAAAAAGAGTGTATATTTTTGTCTGGAAATAAGTAAAACTCCGTAACGGGCTTGTTTTGTTTGAGAATGTATAAGTATTTAACACATTTTGTTTAATTAAAGAAAAAATAATTCAAAAAAAGCTTTACAAAAAATTAAAAATGAGATAATATTAGCATGTAAACAACTGGTTGCACGATAAGTGCCTTGATCTTTTCTTGCTCTTAGTATAATATTAGGATAAACTAATAACATTGATAGTGAGTGAGGAAGTGATTGGTAATGAGGGTAACTATAAGTGATATAGCTAAAATAGCTGGAGTGAACAAGTCGACTGTATCTAGGAGCTTGAATGACAGTCCTCTGGTTGCCGAAGAAACTAAGTTGAGAATAAAAAAAATAGCCGAGGATTTAAACTTTGAGTTCAATGCCAGTGCCAGATCTTTAAATACCAACAGAACAGACACAATAGGGATAATATACCCTGAGAATGTAGAGGAGTTTGAAGAAGGGGTATACCATATGTCGCTTTTAACTGATATAAGATCCAGTTTTGAAAAAGAGGGATTTGATACCATAGTGACTTATCCTAGAAACAGGTTTACTGGAGAGAGCAACATAAAAAATCTTATTAGTAGAAGAAAAGTTGACGGTTTTTTGCTTATATGTTCAGAGATACAGCAAGAGGATTGGGACTACATAAAAAAAATTGATTTCCCTGCGGTGTTTTTACACTATAAACCCAGCGAGAGCATATTAAATGAAGCGTCTTTTATATCTACAGATAATTTTTATGGTGGGAGAATTTCTGCAGAATACTTAGTTGGTTTAGGGCATAAGAAGGTTATGTGTCTAGTGGATACGGTTACAAACGTAGAGTATGTTGAGAGGCTTGATGGCTATATAAGCTATTTTAAAACTGCCGGTATTCCAGTTGATGAAAGGTTTATAGTAGAAGGTAAGACTTCGGCAGAAAACGGGTATCGTCTTGTTTTTGAAAATCAGGATTTACTGAAAGAAGTTACAGCTTTATGTGTTCTGTGCAGTGATCTTATGGCTATGGGAGCTTTGAAAGCTTTGCAAGAGTTGGGGTACAAGGTCCCTGATGACATATCCTTGCTAGGGTACGATGATATGCCGATAGGTAAGTACATGGTGCCGGAGTTAAGTACTATACATCAGCCCAGAAAAGAAATTTCTACTTTAGCGATTAAACAGTTGATAAAATTTGTAAAAAACAGTTACGAAAAGAAAAAATCACGTAAAGTTGAACCATTTAAAAAGTTGATAAAGCCGACACTGGTGGAGAGGAAATCCTGCAGGCGGCTTTGATATGATAAAAGCAAAGAATTATAAGGAGGAGAAAATGAAAAAGTTTAAAGTTGGAATCATTGGAGCAGGAAGAATAGGTAGAGTTCATGCTCAAAGTATAACTTACCATGTAGCAAATGCAGAGGTAAAAGCTATGTCTGATGTCAGACTTGATGGTGTAAAAGAGTTTGCTGAAAGTCTAGGAATCAAAGAAGTTTATAGCGACTACAAAGCAATCTTGAATGACCCTGAAATCGATGCAGTACTAGTTTGTTCATCTACAGACACTCACTCACCAATATCGATAGAGGCTATGAAAGCTGGGAAACATGTATTCTGTGAAAAACCAATCGACTTTGATTTAGACAGAATTGCTGAAGTTTTAGAAACTGAAAAAGAAACAGGACTTAAACTTCAAATAGGATTTAACAGAAGATTCGACCACAACTTCAAGGCTGTAAGAGAAGCAATTGCAGCAGGGAAAATAGGAGATACACACATCATAAAAGTTACTTCTAGAGATCCTCAAGCTCCGCCAGTAGAATATGTAAAAGTATCTGGAGGAATGTTCGTAGACATGACTATCCATGATTTCGATATGGTAAGATACCTTTCTGGAAGCGAAGTTGAAGAAGTATATGCAGTAGGTGGATCTATGGTAAATCCTGAGATCGGAAAAGCAGGAGACGTAGATACAGCTGTAATCACTTTAAAACTAGCAAACGGTGCGATCGCTGTAATCGACAACAGCAGAGAAGCAGCATACGGATACGACCAAAGAGCTGAAGTATTCGGATCTAAAGGTATGGTAGCTGTATCAAATGATACTGACTCAACGGCTGTTGTTTCAACAAACGACGGAGTAGTATCTGAAAAACCTCAATTCTTCTTCTTAGAAAGATATATGCAATCATTTGTAAGCGAAATGAAAGATTTCTTTACTGCAATAGCAGAAGACAAGCCTACTCCAGTAAGCGGAATAGACGGATTAAAACCTGTGCTAATAGGTATAGCTGCTAAAAAATCTTTAGATGAAGGTAGACCAGTAAAAATTTCTGAAATAGAAAAATAAGAATTGTATAGTATAAATAAAAAAAGGCGCATTGTTTAATGCGTCTTTTTAGTTACAACTCTGTGCGAGACTTAATTTAAAGTTACTACCTAAATTATATAAAGTTTAGTTGAAATATTGAATTGCTTACAGTGAATAAAAACTTTTTTTGTCACGACTCGCACGAATGTATACAAATAAAAAATAGATGTGAATCTGTGACACAGAGTGTCACAGAGAAAAAATTGAGTTTCACAGAGATTAAGCAGAAAACCTGGGATTTTATGAAATTCTTAATCGTTCGTGAGATTAGTGTGATTCGTTACAAAAGGTGATTTTGATTTTAAAAATTTTCTCTGCGTAGCTCTTGTTTCAAATCTATGTGAAACTTTGTGGCCTAAGAAATTAGTGATTTATTGATAATTTTCAAGTAACAACCAGGGTTGCTTATTTTAAGAATTCTGTTAATGAATCAACAATAAGTTGATGATCTTCTAAGTGGTTGGATAGACCTGATACACAGATAGAACCGATAAGGCCGGTATCTTTTAGTCTTATAGGGAAACCTCCCCCTCCTGCAGCATAATCCTTGGGATTGAGTTTTCTATCTTCTAGGTTTTCCCCCATCATTTCAAGCCAGTACATAAAACGAAGCGACGACATGTTCATGAGGTCTACAGAATTTTTTTTGCGCTCCAGCCAAAAACTGCTATCTTTTATAGTCCCATCGTTAAAATAACGGAACACAACTAGTCCGTTTAACGTGACTTCTATAGCCACGGGCTCCGAGTATTTCTTTGATTTTTCGTTTAAAATCAAGCCGAGTTTAAGTGCATCTTTTGCAGAAAATTTTTCAAACTCTAACCCCTTTTCCTGTTTGGCTAGATTTTGATAATTTGTTTTTGCATCGTTCACAACATCATCTCCTTTTATTTGATTTTGTATATTTAAAATTTATTAAAGAAAATTTTAATCCAACATAAGAACCTAGATAATTCAATTAAAACTGATAATTTATTAAAATTAAATCTGAATTCTGTATATTAATTATATACCATATGATTTTTGTAAATGTAATATAAATATGATAAAAACAAAATGTGCCAGAACACGTATTGACAAAAGTCTTTTTATGCTACCATCATAATAGCTTTAAATTATGTATTCTATAAAGTGAACTTTTTGATTTGAATAGTTTAATATTAAATTTGTCTACCATATGAAATCTTCAGTGTATACTGGAGTTTTTTTTACTTTTCTAAAAACACAGGTTTGTCACAATTCTGTCACAAACTTTATGTAAAATAAATTTAGTAAAGAATTATATTAGGAGTGGTGATTATGAAGAAAAAAATACTATTTTTTTCAGCATACCTGATTTTATCCGCTGCCATTTTTGCAAAAGACATCGATGAACTTATTGAGTTAGTCAGGGTAAACGGGTATCAGAATGAATATGGTAAATTTGAAAAGGAAAGCCTGGGAGTGGAAAAAGAGAAAATTGACAGAACAAACAGGGATGGAATAAGTATTGAGATTGATTCGCAGCATAAAGATTACAGAGATTCGGATGAAGACAGCTCCGAAACCACGGCAGAATTAAAATATGATTTTTTAATACTGGATGCCACCTATGATAATCTTGACGGGGATTCCAGTGCAGCTGTAGGCATTGAAAAAGATCTGAAAGATATGATTTACAGTGAAAAGTCCCACGAAACGAAAAACTTTATTTATGAGCAGGAACAGAGGCTTAATGAAGTTTCTGAAAATATGGACAATGAAATAATAGAGCTCATAGAACTATACCGTGAATATAAAGATGCCGAACTGCAGCTTGAGTTTGAAAAAAGCTTGATCCCAAGTCTTCTTGCAGAGCTTGAAATTGTTGAAAAAAAGTATGAACTGGGTACAGGTACGGAATTCGACTATAAATATGCTCTTATGAGTCTGGAAAATCAAAAAAACGTTATATCAAACCTTGAAGATGAAATTGAGCAGTTAAGGGAAAGTTTTTATTTGAAATACAGGGTAGAAGTAAAAACTGGAGACTTGGAGGATTTTGATGGGGAAATTGAGCTAGATCAAGAAAGCTTTACTCATATAGGCGAAAGGGATATGGAAAACCTGGACTTGGACAAAAAGATATCCCAGGAAAACTTAAAGTATTCAAAGTATGAAGACAAGATGCCAAGTATAGAACTTGGAACTCAGTATGAGCTTGAAGACGAGTACTGGACGATTTATCTGTCGTTGTCTAAGAACATATTTGAGTATGATGACGACAGTAAATTGGAAGAGATAAACCTACAGGAACTTGCCGTTAAAAAGAAAGAGTTGAAAAAAAGCAACGAAGACGACAGAGCTTCATACTGGAACGAATATAAAACTTTAAAAAAAGAGCTTGAAAACCTGAAAAGGGAGTTTGAAGTAAAAGAGTTGGAGTACAGGATAGATAAAAAGAAGTACGATATTGGGACTAAGGATTTTATAGATTACAGGGAAACCTATGACGAATACAGGGAGTTAAATGCAGAGTACATCAAGAAGAAAAATGAACTGTATGCTTTTATCGAAAAATTAAAATATAGAAGGTAGTGATTGGGATGAGAAAAATAATTGGGATAGCTATTTTAGCAGTTGCAGTGATTGTGTTTTTTAAGTTAAATGGCAAGGCGGAGGAAGGTGATGTAAAATCTTATGAAGCTTACAGGGTAAAAAAGCAAAATATGGAAAATTATGTTGCAGCTGATGCAGAGGTAGAGGCACAAAACACAAAAACCGTATTTGTAGATAGACAGCTTAGAGTTAAGGAACTGTATTTCGATGAGGGTGACTATGTAAAAAAAGGCGATATAATTATGAGTTTTGATGAAGAGGACAAAAACAGTGTTTTACGCAGTTTGGAGAAGGAGAAAATTTCTCTGAAAAAATATGAAAGAGACCTTAAGAATACCAAAGAACTACAGAAAATAGGGGGGGCAAGTCTTATCGATGTAGAAGACTTGGAATATGACATCAAGACCACAAAGCTAAACATAGAGGAGTATGAAGAGGAAATAGAAAAAATGCCGGATTCTATAAAAAGCCCTTTTGAGGGTACTATAACCTCAATGAATGCAGATGAAAACTATAGGGTAAATACAGAAGAGGAACTTTTTGAAATCGCAGACCAGTCGGATATTTTGCTTGTTGCCCAAGTTCCAGAATATGATATAAGGTATGTAAAACTGGGGCAGAATGTCAGGGTGAAACCGGAGATATATGAGAAACAGCAGGAGATAGAAGGAAGAGTTGTTAGTATCGCAAACATTTCCAGCGACGAAAGCGACAGTACAGCCTATGTGGAAGTGGAGATAGAGATAGTCGGGGATAAAACATATCTTATACCAGGCTTCACAGCTGATGTTGAAATAATATATTTCAGCAAGGAGGACTCTATATTTGTTCCAAGGAGTTCGGTTATAGAAAAAAATGGTGAGGCATATGTATTTTTAACAGATGAGAGTGGGAGTATAAGAAAGCTTGAAGTAGAACTAGGAGACGAAAACCTGGAGTACATAGAGATAGCAAACGGGTTGAATGGAGGGGAAAAAATAGTTAAGACCCCTGATATAGGTTTAGAAGATGGGCAAACTGTTGTTATAGGTAAAAAAGGCGGTGAAATGTCTAAAAATGGTAAAAATAGAAAGTCTAGAGAAGATATATAGTAACGGAGAAAATAGCTTGAGAGTACTCAAAGGAGTGGATTTTCACGTTAAAGCAGGGGAATTTGTTGCTATAATGGGCCCTTCTGGGAGCGGTAAATCCACGCTTATGAATATACTTGGATGCCTGGATAGATCAAGCAACGGTAAGTATATTTTAGACGGGGAAAATGTGTCAAACCTCAGCGAAGATGAACTGTCAGGAGTTAGAAACACTAAGATAGGTTTTGTTTTTCAATCATTTAACTTGCTGCCTAAGCTAACGGCTTTGGACAACGTTTGTTTGCCTATGATATATTCAAAGATACATAAAAATGATAGGGTAGAAAGGGCTAAAAAAGCACTGGAAAGTGTGGGGTTGGGTGATCGGATGCACCACAGGCCCAATGAACTTTCCGGTGGACAGAAACAGAGAGTTGCAATAGCCAGGGCACTTGTTAATAAGCCTAGAATAATATTGGCTGATGAGCCAACAGGGAATTTAGACAGCAAATCGGAAGCGGAGATAATGCAGATTTTTAACAAGCTAAATGAAGCCGGAGTAACCGTTATAATGGTAACACATGAGCCTGAAATAGGAAGGCAGTGCAAGAGGGTTATAACCCTGAAAGATGGGGAAATATTAAGTGATGTGGCAAAATAGGGGTGCTGTAAAATAAAGGAGTTGAATTAAATGAATTTTTTTGAGAGCATAAGATCTGCTTTTCAAAGCCTTATATCAAACAAGATGCGGTCACTTCTTACTATGCTCGGGATAATAATAGGGATATCTTCTGTAATACTTATGTCTTCCCTTGGTAAGGGTGGGCAGAAACAGATAACAGGAGAGATGTCCAAAACAGGTTATGGAAACTTTGAAATAACAGTGGATTCGGACAGTGACTACTACAGGGAAAAATATCTTTTGGACGACTCTGATCTGGATCTTGTAAAGAGTGTGGAAAGTGTGAGTTTCGCTAGCCCTAAAATTGACAGCAGGATCAGATATGTAAACAAGGATAATAATTATAGGGGAGAGTTAACAGCCACAACTTGTGATTATGAGAACATAGAAGAATTAACTTATCTGGAGGGAAGACCGTTTTTAAAAAGTGAGCATGAGAGTAGGGAAAAACTTATAGTAATAGACGATATCACGGCAAGGTCGTTTTATCCAGATGAGAGTGCTGTTGGGAAAACTATTGAACTGGAGCTTCAAAAAGGTCAGCAGAGAATAAGGTTTATAGTAGTCGGGGTATTTGAAAATCCTGCAGGGAAAGTAGCCAGTATAATGGGAGCCCCTGGTATACCAAGATTTGGAAGGATACCCTTGAATACTGCTAAACAGCTTTTTGATGTGGATACATACGACACCATTGTGGTGAAACCGGATGACCCAGAGAATATAGTCACAGCTATGGAGGATGTTAAGAGTACGTTGGAAGAGAAAAACAGTATCAGTTCGGATATGTCCGACATTTACGAGATATCCGAGACTGTGTCTCGCGGGAGTTCATTTGACAATATACTTAGTACACTGAATATATTTATAACAAGTGTAGCTTCTATATCTCTTTTGGTTGGAGGTATAGGTGTTATGAATATAATGCTTGTGAGTGTAACCGAGAGAATAAGGGAAATAGGAATAAGGAAAGCTCTTGGAGCTAAAAATATGGATATACTGGTACAGTTTTTGATAGAATCGGTTATACTGACATCTGTAGGAGGGCTCTTAGGTATAGTGGTAGGTATTTTAGGGGCGTTTGCAGTGGGGGATATGTTGGAGGTTGTGCCAATTTTTTCTAGCACAATTTTATTAGTTTCAGTAACGGTGTCCACACTCATAGGTATAATTTTTGGTGTTGTGCCTGCAAGGAAGGCTTCGCTTTTAAATCCCATAGAAGCCTTGAGAGTAGATTAGGTTGTTTCAGGTTATAAAAATATTGAATTTCTGAGAATCTTTTTGCACACAGAGTTTCACAGAGGTTTAGAACATGAGCTTCACAGAGAAATCCTTAAGTCAAAAAATTTATTCTTTGTCACGAATTACACGAATCTCACGAATGATTCAAAACCTTGAAAATTAAAGATTTTTAGTAAGCCTCTGTGAAGCTCACTCTTTTCCTCCGTGCAACTCTGTAACCAATTTTTTGACTTTCTATTCGTGATAATTAGTGCGATTCGTGACCAAAAAAGTTTTTATATCCTTACAAGAAATTCAGTAATTTATCATGAAGATTTAAGTTTAATAGAAGGTTGTGGGAAGTATGAGTTGCAGAATAGAGCATGTATGTATAAAGGTGGCTGATTTAGAAAAATCTCTGAAGTTCTATTCACAGGTTTTAGGGCTGAAAGAGATAGAAAGAAAAGATATACCCCAGGAAGATCTCACGGTGGTATACCTCAGCGACGGTAGATGTGAGTTTGAAATAAAGTTAGAATACAGGCAGAAGAATGAAAAATACAGTATTGGTACAGGATTTTGTCACTTTACGCTAGCGGTGGAAGATTTGCTGGGTTCGTATAATATTCATAGAAAAATGGGGTATGAAGTGAGCAGTGTTGGAGAGACTACCGAAGAAGAAGCAGAGGGTTACTTTGTAAAAGATCCAAACGGTTATAAAGTTCAGATAATTAGAGGGCTTTGAAAGAGAATACTGTTTAAAATAATTCAAAACTGCCTTGTTTTATACTATACTAGAAGTATGAAAAAGGGGGATGAGGTATTTGAGTAGGATACTGGTTGTAGAAGATGAACCTAATATGAGAAGGCTTATAAAAGACTTTTTAAAAAGGGAAGGCTATGAGGTTGTAGAAGCTGAAGACGGAAGAATGGCTTTGGAGGTGTTTGAAACAGAAGCCGTGGACCTGGTTATCTTGGATGTCATGATGCCGGAGTTGGACGGGTGGGTAGTATGTCGTGAAATTAGAAAAATATCTCAAGTGCCGATAGTTTTTTTGACCGCTAAGGTACAGGAAAGCGACCAACTTTTTGGGTTCGAACTGCAGGCGGATGACTATATAACAAAGCCTTTTAGTCTTAAAATTCTTGTTGCCAGGATAAAGGCACTTTTAAAGAAAAACACAGTGAATAATGAAAATTTGAAGTACGGAGACCTGGTCTTAGACTACGAAAAGCATTCTGTGAGTAAGTCGAATAAGGAGCTGGATCTGACTCCTAAGGAGTTTGACATGCTTTTATACTTTATGAGAAACAAAGGGATAGCACTGAGCAGAGAGAAAATACTCAACCATGTATGGGGGTATGATTATTTTGGTGACTTGCGGACTGTGGATACCCATATAAAAAGGCTGAGAAAAAAGGTAGGGGATGAGGTCATAGAAACAGTTAGAGGTTTTGGGTATAAACTTGGGGGTAGAAATGAAAATATCTAAAAAGCTTTTTTTTATGAACAGCGGTATCGTACTGGTTATACTGGGTATATTATTTTTATCTGCGGGCACCTTTTTTAGGAGATACTACCTTAATAAAAAAGTGCATAGATTGAAGGAGATAGCCAAGTATATAAGGAATCCCAGCAGTCAGCTCAGTTTGGAGGAGATAGAAGATCTTTATAGAGTCAAAGTGGAATTTGTAGATATATCTGGAGACGATCTTTCCAGTAAAAGTATCGCCTATAGAAAAATTTATGGTGAAGACTTTGATTTAAACAATATAAAAGAAAGAATATTAGAAGATGAGGAACTGGTTCAGCTGAAACAAGAGCCTGGAAGCGGAGTCAATTTTTTAGAGTATCTGAGTTTATATGAAAATGACCTCATCATGATAGTGGGCTCCCCTGTATTCCCTATAAAACAAGCCATTGATTATTCAACAAAGTTTTATTTATATGCCTTGATGGCAGCTTTAGCTGTAAGTTTTATATTGAACTATTTTTTTGCAAAAATATTTACTTCGCCGCTTAGAAAATTAACGTCTATAAGCCACAATATGGCGGATTTGAGTTTTGATGAAAAAGCGGATATAAAGACAGGGGATGAGCTAGAGGAGCTGGCACAAAGCATGAACTATATGTCTGAAAAATTAGAAGAAACTATAAATAAGTTAGAAGATTCTAATATAAAACTGAAAAAAGAGATAGAGAAAGAACGCATGTTGGAAAAACTCAGGAAAAATTTCATATCAAGTGTAAATCATGAACTGAAAACTCCTATAGCCTTGATAAGTGGGTATGCAGAGGGTTTAAAAGATGGTGTGGCAGATGAGAGTTCCAGAGAGTTCTATTGCCAGGTGATAATGGACGAGGCGAAAAAGATGGACGAAATGGTAAAAGATCTGCTGTTAATATCTCAAATAGAATCTGGATACTTTAAGATCAAGAAAGTTCCGTTTGAAATTTCATCTGCATTGAAACGTGGACTTGAAAAATTTGAAATATTGATACGGAATAAAAATTTAAGATTGAAAACCAATATAGATAAAGCGGTGCTGGTATGGGCTGATGGAAATTCTGTTGATCAGGTGATTAACAATTTATTGAGCAATGCAGTAAGATACTGTCCTGATGGTGGAGATGTTGAAGTTAAATTAGAGGATTTTGGAGAAGAGCTCAGGTTGGGCATATACAACAGCAGTAATAAAATTGACAAAAATGAATTACAGAAGATATGGACACCATTTTACAGACTGGATAAGTCTGGGAGTAAAAAATATGGTGGAACAGGTCTGGGATTATCAATTGTAAGGGAAATACTGGAGAAACACGGAAGTAGATATGGTGTGGATGTAGTTGATGGCGGAGTGGAATTTTATATTTATATGAAAAAATCCACCAAAATTACAAATGAATGACACTTAAATGTCACACAACGGGTATATACTATATTTGAAACTAGAAAAAGGAGGTAAAGTTATGAAAAAGAAAGCATTGATTTTGGGGTTGATTTTATCTACAGCAGCCTTTGGGTTTCAAAGACCTGATTATGATGAGAGGGACCATTACAAAAAATTCAGAGAGGTAAAAGAGCAGAGACTGGAGTTATTTGAAAATTTAAGCCAGGAGCAAAAAGAGAGCATCAAAGAACTGAGATCGGAAAATTTCAAAAAAAATTCCAAGTTAAAACTGAGCATAGACGAAAAAATGCTCAAGATCAGAAGGTATATGATGGAGGATAATGTAGAGTGGCCTAAGATAGAAAAACTCACAAAAGAGATAGGGATTTTAGAGGGGAAGGTGGAGTACAACAACCTCAGAAACAGATACGAGATAAATAAGATGGCAGGTTTTGAAAAACCAATTCCACTGAGGGGCTTAAAAAAATAAGCGCGCCAAAACATGTGTGCATGTGCAAATGAAAAAAAGTTTAGTGGAAACCTCCTTAAGTAGATACGGTAAACAAAGCTGTGTAATAATAGCTTAAAAGTATTTGCTTGGGGAGGTTTTTTTATTTTGTGTGTCAGAAAAATATTAATTCTAAATACATAGGGCCTATACGTACAGTATTTAAAGTTTTATCAATTGTTTAGCCTAATATTTAGTTATATTTTGTATTTGACGGCAAAGTGTGTTCTCGGACACAATCATTGACAAACTGTTCTTTATAGTGCTATTATATAATAATATATAGAAATATAAGGAGCGGGAAATTATGAAGAAAACGACAATTAAAATGGTAGCGGAACATGCCGGCGTTTCTCGTGGTACTGTAGACCGTGTACTTAATAAGAGGGGGAAAGTTAGACCAGAGGTTGAGCGAAGGGTGTTAGAATCTATCCGCGTCCTTAATTATAAACCAAATACCGCAGCACGGTCTCTAGCTTTTACTAAAAATACAAAAAAAATTGGGTTTTTACTACCCAATCAACCCGGATTTCTAATGGACGAGATTACAAGAAGCATAGACAAGGTGATTGAGGAGAGTAAGGATTTAGGAATTGATATCATTGTTGAAAAATGTGATCTCAACAACCCTAATGAGTATATAAAAAAAATTGATAAGATGGTAGCTAAAGGAGTGTTTGGTTTTGTAATTAGGGCGCAAAATACGATCTCTTTAGTGGAAAAAATTAATGAGCTTGATGCAAGAGATATACCGGTTATTACTGTGAACTCGGACATACCGGCAAGCAGGAGAAGATGTTTTGTCGGAGAAAATACAATTCAAAGTGGACGAGTAGCAGGGGAAATTATGTATAAGCACTTGCGTGACGGAGAAAAAATACTTGTTATAGCAGGTATACCAGAATTTGAAGCCCATGTCAGCCGGGTAAAAGGATTTCAAGATTTTTTAAAAGAGAAAGGTATTTCTGAGGATTGCTACGAAGTCATATATACACATGGGAATTATGAATTGACTTATAAGAAAGTTTTTGAAAATATAACAGATCACAGTGAAATAAATAAGATATATATGTCAATTGATAGTGAAGTGGCTTGTGCTGAAGCCATAGAGAGAGCGGGTCTGAAAGATAAAATATTTATGATAAGTCACGACACCCCTTCCTCAACAATAAAGTTGTTGAAAAAAGGTATAATTGATTTTACTATAGATCAGGATATTTATAGGCAGGGGTATAAATCACTTCAGCTGCTCAAGGATTATATTTTATCCGGAAATCCGATAGAGCAGATACATGAGAAAATGGTGATTCACATAATATCAGCAGAGTGTATCGGTGGAAAGTAAAAAAAAGTAAAATATAAGTGCAGTTTTTTAGCAGATGCCACGCTAGAAGACTGTATTTTTTTATTTTTGAAGTATAAAATTTTAAAAAGAGAGTTTCTGAAATCTCTGAAAATAATAGCTTAGACGAAATAAATGATTTTTTTTGAGAAAAAATAGTACAAATGTTGACAAAAAAAGAAACATGGGCTATAATCAAAATACAAACGGTGTACACGAGCACATTTAAATGAGCAATTCCTTTTGAAGGATTTGTCGATGTAGATAAGCATCTTTAATCAGATTTTTACTTACATTTAAAGGGTGGGTGGTACGTATTGCATTGCTGAAATGAAATTGGCATAGGTCGATACTTACTAAAACCCTATATTTTATAGAAAAATATGTGTCCGAGCACACAAAAAGAGTTTTTCTTGAGTTTAACTTTTAAAACATAAAAACTAAAACAGTAACAATATAAGATGAGGAGGAGTAAAATGAAAGTATTTAAAGTTGGAATTATCGGAGCTGGAAGAATAGGGAAGGTTCATGCAGAGAGTCTTTGCTACCATGTTCCAAACGCAGAGGTTAAAGCTATCGCAGATCCGTTCTTAAACGAAGCTACTAAAGAGTGGGCAAAATCATTAGGAATTGAGAATGCTTACACAGATCACAAGGATATCTTGAGCGATCCTGAAATCGATGCTGTATTCGTTTGTTCTTCAACAGACACTCACTCTCAAATATCAATAGAGTCTATGGAAGCTGGGAAACACGTATTCTGTGAAAAACCAATCGATTTCGATTTAGACAGAATCGCAAAAGTACTAGAAACTGTAGAAAAAACAGGAGTTAAATTCCAAGTTGGATTCAACAGAAGATTTGACCACAACTTCAAAACAGTTCAAGAAACTGTAGCGGCTGGAAAAATTGGAGATCCTCATATGATCAAAATCTCGTCAAGAGATCCTCAAGCTCCACCAGTATCTTACGTAAAAGTATCAGGAGGAATATTCCTAGATATGACAATCCATGATTTCGACATGGTTAGATTCCTTTCTGGAAGCGAAGTTACAGAAGTTCATGCATACGGAGCAGTATTAGTAGATGAAGGAATAGGAGAAGCTGGAGACATTGATACAGCAATAGTTACTATGAAACTTGAAAATGGTGCAATGGCTGTAATCGACAACAGCAGACAAGCATTATACGGATATGACCAAAGAGCTGAAGTATTCGGATCTTTAGGTATGGTAGAAGCGTTAAACGACCAACCATCTACAGCAGTTATCTCAACAGCAGAAGGAACTAAATCAGAGTGTATCAAAAGTGCTCTTTTAGATAGATACCTTCAAGCATATGTTGACGAAGCAAAAGCATTCATCGAAGCAGTTGCTGAAGATAAAGAAGTATCAGTACAAGGAATCGACGGACTTAAACCAGTTCTTATTGGTCTAGCTGCAACAAAATCGTTAAAAGAAGGAAGACCAGTAAAAATTTCTGAAATAGAAAAATAAGAAGAAAGAATTAAGAGAGGTGAAAAAAATGAAAACATCAGCTTGTATAGAAACACTATTTACAGAGCTACCTTGGAACGAAAGATTTAAAGCTGCCAAAGAAGCAGGATTCGACTACATAGAATTCTGGAGCTGGACAGATAAAGACTTAGATGAGTTAAAAAGACTTGCTGAAGAAGCAGGAATAGGGATCAGCGGATTCAACGGAGATGCTGACTACTCGCTAGTAGACCCAACTCACAAAGAAAAATACCTAGACTTCCTAAAGCAGTCAATAGAAGCAGCGAAAAAAATCGGAGCAGAAAGTGTAACAATCCACTCGAACGCTTTAGGAGACGGCGGAATTGTTGTAGAGCATTACACAGACTTATCAGAAACTGTAAAACTTTGCTCAATGTTCGATATGTTAAAAGAAGTGGCTGTAATAGCAGAAGAAAGTGGGATCACTTGTAACCTTGAAGGGTTAAACATTACAACAGACCATGTAGGAAACTACTTAAAAAACACACAAATGGCGGCAGAGATTATCCGTTTAATCAACTCGCCAAAAGTAAAAATACTATATGATGTATACCATATGCAATTAAATGAAGGGTCTATCTGTGACACATTAACAAAATATGTGGACACAATAGGACACATCCATATTGCGGATGCACCAGGAAGACATGAGCCAGGAACAGGGGAGATCAACTACCCTAACGTGATAAAACACCTAAGAAAATTAGGATGCGAAGCGAAAATAGGGTGCGAATTATTTCCTGCAGAAAACACAGAAAAAGCAGTAAAGGCTATAATGGATATTTTCTAATAGCTAAATGTTAATTGTTTATAATGTGATATAATAATTTATATAACAAAGTTATGTTTCTGCTGGGGTTGCGTTATTTTGATTAAAGACACTATTGCAAAAAAAACATTATTCGAAATAATTTTTGTTTGACTCAGCAGCCCCACCTTTTGAAATTTTAATGGTGACTTTTGATATCGTTTAAAATTTAAGTTAAAAAGAGGAAGGTAATTTTATGAAGAAGAGATTATTTTTAATGATTTGTGTATTGGTTCTTTCGGCGTTATCATTTGTTGGATGCGGTAAAAAAGAAGATGGTAAAATTAAAGTCGGTGTAGCTATAGGAACTTTCAATGATACGTTCATGGTTGGATTAAAAGACTATATTTCTGATTATGCTGCATCATCATACGCAGACGAGTTAGAGCTTACTATCGTGGATGCAAAAAATGACCCTGCTGTTCAAGTTAACCAAGTTGAAAACTTCGTAACTCAACAAATGGATGCTGTAATAATACTTCCAGTAAGTACAGAATCTACTGATCCTATGACTGCTGTATGTGAAGAAGCAGAAATACCTGTTGTATATGTAAACAGAAAACCTAGCAAATTAGGAGACTATGCTCTTTACATCGGTTCTGATGAAAAAGAAGCTGGGAAACTACAGGGTGAATTCGTAGCAGAGGCACTTGATGGTAAAGGGTCTATCGCAATATTAATGGGTAAACTTGATACAGAAGCTGCGTTCCTTAGAACAGAAGGTGTAGAAGAAATAGTTGCAAAATACCCAGAATTAAACGTTGTTAAAAAACAAACTGGTGGATGGGAAAGACCTCTAGGAATGCAAGTAACAGAAAACTGGCTTTCTTCAGGAGAGAAATTAGATGCAATAGTATCAAACAATGACGATATGGCACTTGGTGCGATAAGAGCATTAGAAGCTGTTGGAAGACTAGACGAAATCAAAGTACTAGGAGTAGACGCAACTCCAGATGCGATTGCTGACTTAGAAGCTGGACGTATGACTGCTTCAGTATTCCAAAACGGTAAAGGTCAAGCAGAAGGAGCTGTAGACAAACTTGTAAAAGCTGTTAAAGGTGAAAATGTAGACCAAATAACTTGGATACCATTCCAATTAGTAACAAAAGATACTTATAAAGATATAGTTATCAGATAGTAATTATAAGCTAATACTCTAATTTTATATAAAATCAAACCCCGAAGAAAGAGGTATACAGCCCCTCTTTACTTCCTGAAAAAGGTAGGTTCGTCCCCTACCTTTTTCACGTTATATGAAAAAATCAACTAATAAGATTATTAATTGGTGCAGATAGGAGATTCGTTGAAGGAAACTTGGCGGATATTTGAATAATATGATGGAGGTGGTGAAATGAAGAGGTTGCATAGGCGCTATTTGCACTTATATTTTTTCGGGGTACTATTTGTATCGGTTTTGTTTTTTCTAAGCTGTGAAAAAAAACAAGAGGAAGAAAGCATAAAAATAGGAGTCAGTATTGCAAATTTTGATGATAGATTTATGAGTTATATTAAAAGTGGGATGATGGAATACGAGGAAGCTCTGGGATCTAAAGTTGAAGTTGTATATCTGGATGCCAAATTTTATGATGAGAAGCAGAAGCAACAGGTGAAATATTTTATACGGGAAGGTATGGACGCTATTATAGCTATCCCGGTAAGCACTAAAAAAACATCTAAAATGACTGAGGCGGCTGTGGAAGCAGAAGTTCCTCTTATATATTTAAATATATTTCCTGACGAGTTCACTGACAAGGAGTTGCCGGCAGGGGTATATTATGTCGGTTCCAAGGAGATAGAAGCCGGAATGATACAGATGGAATACCTGGCAGAAATTTTGAAGGGTAAAGGAAAGGTAGCTGTGCTGATGGGAGAGCTCGATACCAGTGCTTCCCAGCAGAGAGGACAGCGGGTGTAGAACTTGTGGCTAAAAAGTACCCTGAGATAAAAATAGTTGAAAAAAGAACGGCAAAATGGTTAAGGCCTTTGGCTAGCAGTGTGGTAGAGGATTGGCTTGATTCGGGTAAAGAGTTCGACGCGATTGCAGCAAATAATGATGAAATGGCCATAGGAGCAGTGGCTGCACTTGAGAAATATGGTAAGTTGGATTCGGTTATGGTTGTCGGTGTAGATGCCACGCAAGAAGCGATAGAGGAGCTGGTATTAGGCGGTTTGACTGCTACAGTTTTACAGGATGCCAAGCAACAGGGTGAAAAAGCATTGGAAGTTGCACTTGAGAGCGGTTTGGGGATGCCGGTAAGACAAAATACCTGGATTCCGTTCCGGTTGGTGACTTTGGAAAATTATGAAGAATTTCAAGACTGATAATTTTGAAAGAAGAATATATAAAAATAGATAAATTTTATCTATATGCAGAGATTTCAAGGAATTAAAATCTCTGGATGTGCCTGTATATGCAGATCAGTGCATGAAGGTGGAATAAAGTTTTTAGAAAATTATAAAACGAATTTAGCAGAATTTGAAAATGAAAAGCTATAAAACTTATTTTTATACTAAAGTGACTATAGAGTGATTTAAAAAAGATGTTTTAGTAACCCTTTGCTTAAGTAGAAAATTACAAGGAGTGAGTATTTTATGAAGAAGAATGAACTATATGTAAAAATGATTTCCGGAAAAGGTGTCTGTGATGTTAAAAGTGAGGCTCTGATAACAGCTACAGATTCAAAAGGAATTTGGTGTGGAAAAGTAGATATTGCAATAAGAGATAAAGCGGGGGATTATTTCCATCAGTCGCTATTTGGGCATATAAGACAAAAAACAGGAGCCTCAATGTTTGAGGATGGTCAAGTTATAGAAATATTTGGGAATAAATCTATTCTTGATATAGGTTTTGATAATATTATATTTGTAATAGATGATTGTTCTGAGCCTTTATCGGTTATAGTAGAAAAAGGGCTTGAAAAAGCAAATAAAGATGGGTATAAAAAGGTTTCTATGTCTGCTATAAGAGCTGGAGAATCTTTCGGGAGAAAAGAAGCGAATTATGAAGAGATGGCAAAAGAGGTAGCTAAAGGAATACATAATTTCTTTAAAGGTAAAGATGAGATAAGCTTAGAAAAGGTACTTATATTAACTTATGATAAAGAGGACTATAAAAAATTACTTATAGAAGAGTTTGCTAAATCGGATGATATAAATGTCTTGTTATAGTTAAAAAAGTAGTAACAAAAATTAGTTTTTTAATAAATGTATAAGTTAATTTTTTACTAGGCTAGAGCTTCCGAAAGGGAGCTTTTGTTTATATACTCTCAAGAATAAAGAGGGATAGGTATGAGAACTGTAGATATAAAAAGTTTGTCTGTGTTTTATAAAACGAACTTTTTGTTTTAAATAGTTTTAGATGAAAATTGCTTAAAAAAATAAGGGAGAAAACTTTTCTAGTTTTCTCCCTTATTTAATTTTGTTGTTATGTTTCTGCCAGAGGAGTGGGAAGAAGATTGTTAGTTGATTGAATTTTCTTCTCCCCAACCTTTTGGATTTCTTCAAAAATAGGATAGTATATATAATTGCAGTAGTATATATTTATTAAATTATTTTATAGTAAACTACCTTTTCTAGATTTAGTGTAGTGAGTTGCTATCCTGCAATTCCCCATTTAGAGAAGAATAGGTATACAGCAAATGTAAGAACAGTTACTGTTATAGAAGCAACTTTTGCATATTTCCAAGGTGTAAGCTCAACTTGTCCTGAGTCAACTTGTATGTAGTCTGTTTCTCTTGGGTAGAATTTACTAGCAACTAGCATAACTACTCCAGTTACAAGGAATAAAACAGTCCATATGTGTAGATAGTTTATTGAGCTTCCAGATGCCATATATGATCCGTAAAGCACCATATAAGTTACAAGTGCAATTCTAGCTGCACGTCCAGAAGTTCTTTTTGTAAAGAAACCAATTGTAACTATCATAAGTAGAGGCATGCTGAAGAAACCATTCATTTGTTGTAAGAAACCATAAAGTCCATCTTTTGCGAATATGATAAATGGAGCAAGTGTCATTGATATTATTGCTAAAATAGTACCTAATTTTTTACCGAATTGAACTAGTTCTAAATCGGTAGCGTCCTGTTTGAATACAGGTCTATATATATTCAAAGAGAAAAGTGTAACAGTACTATTCAATGCAGAGTTGAACGAGCTAAGAATTGCTCCGAATAAAACAGCTCCAAAGAATCCAACTAATGGTCTTGGAAGAATATCTTGAACCAATGTAGGGTATGCAGCATCTGGATTTGTTAAATTAGGATACATATGGAAAGCTATTATTCCAGGAACAACAAGGAATAAAGGTCCTAAAAGTTTTAAGAATCCAGCTGCAAGAACACCTTTTTGTCCTTCTTTTAAGTCTTTTGCCGCAAGTGTTCTTTGGATGATAGACTGGTTTGTAGCCCAGTAGAATGTACAGTTGAACAGCATTGCTGTCATCAGAACACTAGGTGGAATAGGTGATGAAGCGTTTCCTATAGCATCTAGTTTTTCAGGGTGCTCTGTAACAAGTTTTTGAATTCCTTGTCCAAAACTTCCCCCGCCAAGTTTCGAAAGACCAAGTACAGGGATCAGAAGTCCACCAGCTAAAAGACCGATTCCGTTAATTGAATCTGAAACTGCAACAGCTTTTAGCCCTCCGAAGATTGCGTATATAGATCCAACGATACCAACAGCCCATACAGTAACCCAAAGAGCTTGGAATTTAGTTACACCCAATAATTCAGGGATGTTAAATAAGCTATTTAAAACAAGCGACCCCGAATAAAGTACAGTTGGTAAGTATGTGAGGATGTAGCTTAGTATAAATATAACAGTCATTACTTGTCTAGTAGTTTTGTCGAAACGCTCCTCTAGATAATCAGGTATAGTAGTTATACCACTTTTCAGGTATCTAGGAAGATAAACAATAGCCATTAACGCTAGCGCAGGTCCGCATATTACTTCCCATGCCATTACGTTCATACTATACTTATAACCAAGACCGTTTAATCCAACAAGTTGTTCAGTTGAAAGGTTGGTAAGCATAAGTGAACCAGCAATAATTGGTGCTGTCAAACTTCTACCACCTAGGAAGTACCCATCTTGAGTATCCAGGTTGTCGTTACGTGTTATCCTCCAAGATAGGAAGGCAACAAGAGCAGTAAAAAATAAAAAAGAAAAAACCGCCATCAAATTCATAAAAAAACCTCCTTAAAAAATATATAGTTAAACTATAGTTCTGACGAAATTAGCCCTCTTTTATGTGTCCGAGCACACAAAAAAGATAAATTTTAAAGCAGTAAACGACGTTGTAAGTTCATTACTGCTTTTTTTTAAAACCTGTTTCAAATTCTATATAATTCGTTTTGAAAAGTTATAGATCAGTTTCGGATTCTAAAAAGAATAAAATAATATCTTTTTCTGATCAAGTTGTTCTAGCTTGACTACTCTTGATCTCGTAAAGAACAAAAATGAATCATTTTAGAACACGAAAAGTATAGAATATAAATTTGAAAATGTAAAGCATTTTTTTGTTTAAATTTTTAGTTTTCATTTGCAGAGGTTAAAAAAGCCCGTATTTACAAGGGTTATTCGCATTAAAAAAAAAATAAAAAAATGCTTTACAAATGAGTCGGAATGATGTAAACTTTAATCAAAACTGACAATAAGTGTGCGCGAACACATAAAATTTTTAGCATCTTTGAGGAAAATCTGCTACTTAAAAATATATTGAATTTTAAATATGGTTCCATACAGAATAATTTAAAATTAAAGGTATTTTTGAACGGTCTTAAAACAGTTTATATTTTAATTTTTACAATATAAAAACTAAAACGATATAAAATAAGGAGGAGTAAAATGAAAGTATTTAAAGTTGGAATTATCGGAGCTGGAAGAATAGGGAAGGTTCATGCAGAGAGTCTTTGCTACCATGTTCCAAACGCAGAGGTTAAAGCTATCGCAGATCCGTTCTTAAACGAAGCTACTAAAGAGTGGGCAAAATCATTAGGAATTGAGAATGCTTACACAGATCACAAGGATATCTTGAGCGATCCTGAAATCGATGCTGTATTCGTTTGTTCTTCAACAGACACTCACTCTCAAATATCAATAGAGTCTATGGAAGCTGGGAAACACGTATTCTGTGAAAAACCAATCGATTTCGATTTAGACAGAATCGCAAAAGTACTAGAAACTGTAGAAAAAACAGGAGTTAAATTCCAAGTTGGATTCAACAGAAGATTTGACCACAACTTCAAAACAGTTCAAGAAACTGTAGCGGCTGGAAAAATTGGAGATCCTCATATGATCAAAATCTCGTCAAGAGATCCTCAAGCTCCACCAGTATCTTACGTAAAAGTATCAGGAGGAATATTCCTAGATATGACAATCCATGATTTCGACATGGTTAGATTCCTTTCTGGAAGCGAAGTTACAGAAGTTCATGCATACGGAGCAGTATTAGTAGATGAAGGAATAGGAGAAGCTGGAGACATTGATACAGCAATAGTTACTATGAAACTTGAAAATGGTGCAATGGCTGTAATCGACAACAGCAGACAAGCATTATACGGATATGACCAAAGAGCTGAAGTATTCGGATCTTTAGGTATGGTAGAAGCGTTAAACGACCAACCATCTACAGCAGTTATCTCAACAGCAGAAGGAACTAAATCAGAGTGTATCAAAAGTGCTCTTTTAGATAGATACCTTCAAGCATATGTTGACGAAGCAAAAGCATTCATCGAAGCAGTTGCTGAAGATAAAGAAGTATCAGTACAAGGAATCGACGGACTTAAACCAGTTCTTATTGGTCTAGCTGCAACAAAATCGTTAAAAGAAGGAAGACCAGTAAAAATTTCTGAAATAGAAAAATAAGAAGAAAGAATTAAGAGAGGTGAAAAAAATGAAAACATCAGCTTGTATAGAAACACTATTTACAGAGCTACCTTGGAACGAAAGATTTAAAGCTGCCAAAGAAGCAGGATTCGACTACATAGAATTCTGGAGCTGGACAGATAAAGACTTAGATGAGTTAAAAAGACTTGCTGAAGAAGCAGGAATAGGGATCAGCGGATTCAACGGAGATGCTGACTACTCGCTAGTAGACCCAACTCACAAAGAAAAATACCTAGACTTCCTAAAGCAGTCAATAGAAGCAGCGAAAAAAATCGGAGCAGAAAGTGTAACAATCCACTCGAACGCTTTAGGAGACGGCGGAATTGTTGTAGAGCATTACACAGACTTATCAGAAACTGTAAAACTTTGCTCAATGTTCGATATGTTAAAAGAAGTGGCTGTAATAGCAGAAGAAAGTGGGATCACTTGTAACCTTGAAGGGTTAAACATTACAACAGACCATGTAGGAAACTACTTAAAAAACACACAAATGGCGGCAGAGATTATCCGTTTAATCAACTCGCCAAAAGTAAAAATACTATATGATGTATACCATATGCAATTAAATGAAGGGTCTATCTGTGACACATTAACAAAATATGTGGACACAATAGGACACATCCATATTGCGGATGCACCAGGAAGACATGAGCCAGGAACAGGGGAGATCAACTACCCTAACGTGATAAAACACCTAAGAAAATTAGGATGCGAAGCGAAAATAGGGTGCGAATTATTTCCTGCAGAAAACACAGAAAAAGCAGTAAAGGCTATAATGGATATTTTCTAAATCTTGCATGGTCCAAATTTTAAATAAAATAGGAGGAAAATATTATTCTCCTCCTATTTTTAAAAATTAGAATTTATTCAGTATGGGAACAGGAGCATTTGCAAGGTCTGATGTTTCAGTGACTTCAATATAGAAACTTTCTCAAGTTTAAGAGTATAAATGAACTATTTTAGAGTTGAATGAATAAAAATTTTGAAGTGACTAAAGTATGGGATCTTTTGAAATAAATAATTACTGTAATTTGGCAGTTTTCTTAAAATGATAAAGGAGAAAAAAGTTCTATGAAAAGGAAAATATTCTTAATCCTTGTAGTAATGTTCTTGAATTTTTCTTTTGTTGGGTGTGGCGAAAAATATTATGGAAAAATTAAAATAGGGGTTACTTTAGGAAATTTTGAAGATACCTTTATATTAAGTTTAAAAAATTATATAGATTCTTATGTGAAATCAGAATATGCCGATGAAGTAGAAGTTGTTTTTGCCGATGCCAAAGATGACGATTGTATTCAAATTGGTCAGGTTGAGAATTTTATTGCACAACAAGTAAATGTGGTGATAATCTTGCCAGTGAACACAGAGCGTACAGATCCTATGACTTTAGCCTGTAAGGAAGCTAAGATCCCTGTTGTATATTTAAACAGGGAACCAAGAAAACTAGGAGACTATGTTTTTTACATTGGTTCTGATGAAAAACAAGCAGGAAAACTTCAAGGGGAATATATAGCGAAGGCGCTTAACGGCAAAGGGAATATAGCCATATTGATGGGGCAATTGGATACAGAATCTACTTTCAAGAGGACAGAAGGAGTAGAAGAAGCAGTTCGGGATTATCCAAATATAAAAATTGTAAAAAAGCAAACGGGAAATTGGAAAAAGTCTTTGAGTATGTATATCACGAAACACTGGTTTTTAAGCGGTAGCAAAATAGACGCTATTATATCAAATAATGATGAGATGGCAATTGGTGCGATAAGATATTTAGAGGGGGCAGGAAAATTAGACAAGACCAAGATTCTTGGGATAGATGCAACCTTGGATGCGATTGCTGATTTGGAAGCTGAACGTATTACTGCTACAGTATTCCAAAATGGTAAAGTTCAAGCAGAGGGAGCTGTAGATAAAGCTGTAAAAGTTGTTAAAGGTGAAAGTGTGGATCAGATAACTTGGATACCGTTTCAATTAGTGACAAAAGATATTTACAAAGATATAGTTGTCAGATAATAATTATAAGCTAATACTCTAATTTTAAATAAAATCAACCCATGAAGAAAGAGGAGTACAGCCCCTCTTTACTCCCTGAAAAAGGTAGGTTCGTCCCCTACTTTTTTCACGTTGTATGAAAAAATGAACGAATAAGATTATTAGTTGGTATAGGAAAAGATTCGTTAAAGGGGACTTAAATTAAAATTGGGATAAAATAGTTTTCGTATCTGTTATAAGAACTAGCAATAGCTAGTTTTTTTATTTTATATTTTGTAAAGAATGTGTGTTGCAGAGGCTGCATATTTTAATAATTGACAAAGACAATCCAGCTTGTGACTTTACGATACACTTGATTAAAAAGTATTATTTTTTAATCTTATAACAATAATCATATATTATTTTTTACTAACTTTTAAGTTTTGGTTTAAAAAATATAAAAAGAATAACGCTGCAGTACTAATTTTTTAGTATAGATATTAGTGCTTAAGGTACCTTTAAACAGTTGATTGTTTATGAGGAGGTTTGTGTGTGTACTAAAAAAATATACAGTTGGCATAAAATTAAAGGAAGATTAACAAAAAAAACCTTGAACTATTACCTGGAATTTGCTACACTTATACTAAGTTTTTAGACGAAGAAAAATATAGGAGGAAATACTTTATGAAGAAATTAGGATTATTGCCAAGGCTGTTTGCTGCTATTTTAGCGGGTATAGTTTTGGGAAGTACGGGAATAGTTCCGTTGGTAAAAATTATGGCAACTTTCAACTCTATATTCGGAAATTTTCTAGGGTTTGTAATCCCTTTAATTATAGTTGGATTTGTGGCACCAGGTATAGCTGATCTTGGAAAAAAAGCTAATAATATATTTTTGTCTACAGTTGCACTGGCGTATACCTCTACAGTAGTTGCAGGACTTCTGGCATTTTTTACTGGTAAAACACTGCTTCCTAAAGTTGTGGATAAATTAGGTGTGTTGAGTGAGCAGGGTGGAACGAAAATAACCCCTTACTTCACGATTGAGATGCCTGCTGTTATGGGTGTTATGACTGCTTTGGTTCTTGCATTCGTTTTAGGACTAGGTATGGCAAATCTAAAAGAAAAAAATCTATTTAATGCTATGTCAGATCTGCAAAAAGTTATCAGCGGACTTATATCTAAATTTGTAATACCTTTGATACCGGTACATATAGCTGGTATATTTTCAAAGATTACTGCCGAAGGAAAACTTTTCCCTACAATAAAGGCGTTTTCTTCGATATTTGCACTGATATTATTGCTGCAAGCTTCTTACGTTGTGATTCAATATGTTATTGTAAATGTTTATACAGGAAAATCTCTGGTTAAATCTATTAAAAATATGCTTCCTGCATACTTTACTGCAATAGGAACTCAGTCTTCAGCAGCTACAATACCTGTAAGTTTAGAGTGTTCTAGAAACAACGAGGTTGAAGAAGACGTAGTCGATTTCGTAGTACCTCTTTGTGCTACAATACATCTTGCTGGTGATACAATTGCGCTTGTTGTTGGAAGTATGGGGTTCTTGATGGGAATGGGTGTTGACCCTACGCTGTCTATGATGTTCCCGTTCATCCTGATGCTGGGGGTAACAATGGTAGCAGCTCCTGGAATTCCTGGCGGAGGAGTAATGGCTGCTCTAGGATTACTTGAAAATATGCTTTCGTTGGGAGCGTCACAGCAAGCACTTATGATAGCGCTGCATTTCTCACAAGACAGTTTCGGAACAGCTACAAATGTAACTGGTGATGGAGCAATAGCTCTCATAGTAAATAAAATATCTAAAAAAGCAAGCAAAGAAGAAGTGGATTTGGAAACAGCTTAACAGGAGCCCATCGGGCTCTTGTTTTATTTTTTGTTTGTGGAGTTGTTTTTTAGATAAATTACTGAATTGTTATACTTTCTTTGCTTGTCCAAAGCACCTACAGGTATTCACTCCCTTTGTTCGATCAAAGTACCAAAGAAATGACACCCGTAAGATTAATGAAACTTGTAAAAATAAATTTTACAAGGATTAGAAAATATATTCGTTTCTCTCATTATTTTCCAAGTCTACTCACTTCCGAACTAACTTTCTATTGAAATATAGTCGGCAAGCCTCTTTATTTCAATGAAAGTGGATTTCAGAAGATGATTTCTTAACGTAATTTTTTAAATGGGTTGAGGTTCAATACTGTAAAAGCTTCTATATTTCGGCCATTGAAAACATCAGCGTTAAGAAAGATCGAGAAAAAATCTTTAGAAAAGTTTTAGTGTCTGAAGGCGTGATTTTCGCCAAGTTTGGCCAAAAATCAAAGAACAAAGTGATTATGATTTGTGAGCCCTCAGAAAATCATTTTCTGAGTTTTACCCAGATTTTCGAGAGATTTTAGCTGATTTTTCACAGGCCTGGATTTTTCTTTGTTACTTTCTTTTCATCAGGAAAAGAAAGTAAGCTTCTCATAAATTCAGTATTTGTTCAGAAGTTTAAACAAATGTTTAAATGCAAAAAGTATTTTACGAAGACTTGTCTGAGGTAATAAAAAACTTTATTGTGGGTTTGAATTATGATATACTTTGTAGTGGAGTATTTTGCTTTAAATACTTAAAATCATACTTTGAGAGAGTGGTGTTGATATGTCTAAAAAGTTAAATTTTGGACTTCTTTTTTTATTGGGATCTATGACTTTTTCACAGGAAAATATGGAAACCACATCTTTTGTTGACGAGGTTACCATAGACCTGAAAGATGAGAAGATTACAGCAGAGGGCGGAGTAAACTTTAAATTTGATAATATAAGATTGAAAGCGTATGAAATTGACAGAGACACAGAGAATAACATTGTGGAAGCCAGAAAGGATGTCATCGCTCAGATAAAGGAGGAGAATTCTGACGTAAAATTCGAAACAGGTTCATTGAAGTTAGACCTCAATGAAAAGAAGTTTTATTTTGCAGACGGCCTTGGTAGACTTAAGGTGGATACAGGGGCGGAAGCTTCAGATGACAAGATATATTTCGGAGGTAAAAGTGGGGAAGGTACTGAAGAAAAAGTTACAGTAAAAGACGCTTGGATGACTACAACAAGAAAAGTACTGGAAGTGGAGGACCCTAAAGATTCGCAGTACCATATAGCTGCATCGGAGATAGTTGTTGAGCCGAATGAAAAGGCAAGCTTCTATGACAACAGGCTTTATATAGGAGACAGAGAGATACTGTGGTTGCCATGGTACTCGATAAACCTTAGGCCTGGATCCGAAGTCCCACTTTTCCCAGTTTTTGGATCGGATGAGGATTATGGTTTCTATACCAGTTGGGGTCTGATTTACGGGAAAAACAGCAGATTTTTTAAAGGCGGGATAGCACCTAAGTTTGCAGACGAACTGGGGCTTTTGATAGGAAGATTTGAAAACAGGTGGCAGCCAACAGACAAAACTTGGGGGCAGCTCAACTTGACTGATACACTGGTGTATAAAAAGGACAGTGATATAGACGACAGATGGGATATGGACTATACACAGGTCTATGAAAGTAGTGGAGGAGACATCGAGTTTTCATATAGGAATGTCACAGCCAACAACTGGGAGCAGCTTGAGAAGTTAAGGGATGAAAAAGAGGATGACGGCGAGTATACAGAGAGTGATCCGAGACCTAGTGGATCTGAAAATATTCAGTTCTACACTCTGGATTCGGATGTAAAAGGTGCTGGATCCGGAAAAGATATAGATTTCTACAGCAGTATGTATCTTGTAGATGAAAAGGATATACTGCAGGAAGTGGTGGACGATGAACTAGAAGATGCGAGTTATTTAAGTGTTTCCGACCACGACCTATATACAGATTTGGAGTTTAAAAAGGATAATGATGATTATGCTGTTTCGGCCAACTACCATTACCTAGACGACTTGGATGCCGGGTCTAGCCCCGAAGACCTTCAGTCAAAAAGGGAGGACTTCGGATTTGGCATAGAGTTGAAAGATTATAAGTTTTCAGCCAAGTACTCCGAAGAAAACGGCGACGAGTACAGGGGATTAAGGTACTGGGAAAGAGACCCCAACTTAAAGGAGCTTTTGGAGCTAGATTATGTTCCTTGGACAGTTCCTCTATACGACGAAGCTGAATCGAAAAAATCCGAGTTAAAGTTAGGAGAATACGGATTTTTAGGTACTGAGCTTAGCCTTGACTATGAAAATAAACACGAGGAGAAAACCCTGAATACAGATGACGACTCTCTAAGGGGCTTTGATACTGAGAACGAAAGGGACAGCCAGTATAACAGATTTGAAGACCTTGTTTATAAAAATGTGGACGAAGAGAGTTTCGGCGGCACAGTTTCTTACGACTCGCTGAAGTTGAGAGTGAGTACAGGTAGAACAGAAGAGGAGATCTGGGACAGAGAGGGGATATATTCCTATACAGACTTTGGAGCTGGTGATGCTTATGATGTCTATGAAAATGAATCTGACTTCGTACAGTTTCAGGTGGAAGAACAAGACCTGCCTCTATGGGTTCTCGGTAGTCTGGGCGCAGGTTACACACTTAGAATGGACGAGTACGACGAAGGCGACGAAACTGAAAGGCATGAGTTCTACATTTCTCATAAAAAGAGCTTTGAAACCGGTGAAGACAGCAGTCTAGCTAACAGCTTCAAATATTCGGAGTCGTACAACCAATATTCTTTGGATGACAGGGATTCTGTGGACGTAGACGCTGATGAAGCTGCCAGACTGAAAAACAGGGATGATTATAAGCAGTATACAGACACCCTTGAATTTGAATTTGGTGAAAAGAGTGCAGCTTACACCTTTGACTACAAAGAGAGATTTGATCCATTCAGGGATGGTAAAGAGGGAGATGTTCTGGGGAACCAATTCAGGTTTGATTTTGGAGAAAATCACAGCTTAAATCTAGCTAGCAACCTGGATAAAACTGATAAAAATGATTTCGAGAACTCCAAGGGCGAGATCTATGATATAGACTTAGACAGTAATGCTTACTCATTGGAGTATGAGTACGGCGGAAACAAAGTCTACTATAGGGGCGAGGAGATCGACTACGGTCTTATAGGTAAGAATGCAGATGCCACTGATGCAACGGATGATGTGGACGAAAATCTTTTGGAGGCTATTTACGGTTATGAACTTTCAAGAGGAGACGACAAGTGGAATTTTGAATATAAGGTAGGAGAGAGTGAAAGATATAACCTCAGCAGCGACGTTATCGATCTGGACAGCAAAAACAACGGTTACTCGGTATCCTACCTAGACGGTGGACAGGTAGAGAATTTTTATAAAATAAACTACGAGGTCTATGATAAACTAGAGGCTGACTATTTAGACGGAGACAAAAGCTATCAAGAAGACCTGGTATCTCTAAGATACGAGTACAGAAATAAAGGTGAGACTGAAGAAGGGGAAACTGCAAGAGTCGACCTTAAAAGTATAAGGGAAGAGGCTGCAGAACTTCCGGATTACAAGAACTTTTTTGCCGTATCTCTACTTGCTAGAAGACACAAGGAATATTACGATCAAAGCGGGGACTTCTTCGACAGTTTGAAGGAGAGCGAGGTCAGGCTGGAAGCCGGATATAACAGGCTGAAGCTTGGGTACGCCTTCGACCAAACGGCTGATTTCGAATACGGTGCCGGCGAATGGATAAAAACTGAAACCGAAAGGGAGCATGAGCTTGCCATGCAGACGAAAATAGGAGATCCTAGCAGATCTTGGAAGCTTAAACTATTTACCAGACTTGATGAAGACTCCGCAAAAGATGATGACGGAAAACTTTTTGACGAGTACGGGGTGGAACTTGGTAAAGAGAGAGAGTTTTACGAACTTTCGGTGGCGTTTAAAAATGAGTGGGACAAGACCACAGAGGATTACGAGTGGACGGTTTCGTTTGAATTTGCACTGTTGACATTCCCGAACATGCCGATATTCGGAGCTGAAAAGTCTTATGATGCAAGCTGGAGACCTTTGTTTATGGGTAGCGGAGTAGATATAGACAGTTATGTGGATTAGGAATTATTTCTTGACATATGGTCTTAAAAATGTTTTAATTGGTGTAATCTTATTTAAGAGGAGAATTTATATGTTAGAACTTTTAATCTCAACAACGGAAACCACAGACTAGGGTTTGTTCCTTTTTAGGTGCAAGCCCGCTGACAGTTTCAAGAGTTTGTGCCTTTGGTTGAGATTAAAGTTTTGTTGATTGAGGCCATTTGGGCGGTTCGCCTAAATGGCCTGTTTTGTTATTCAGCCCTTTTAAAACTTGAAAAAATAGTGGATATACTTTATAATATTCTATATTTATAAATTGAAATGATTAAGAATTAGCATACATGAGGAGGAAAGATGATTAAGGTAAGTTTGCCAAGTGGTGATGTTAAGCAATTTGAAAATGCGGTTAATATGTTTGAAATTGCAAAGAGTATAAGCAACTCCCTTGCGAAAAAAGCTCTTGCTGCAAAAGTGGACGGGGAAATGGTTGACATGAGATATATCCTAGACAAGGATGCAAGTGTTGAGATTATTACTACGGAAACAGAAGAAGGGGTTGAAGTTATAAGACACAGTGCCGCGCATTTGATGGCACAGGCAGTTATCAGGTTGTTTCCTGGAACTAAGGTAGCTATAGGTCCGTCAATAGAAAACGGTTTCTATTATGATTTTGATCCTAAAGAGCAGTTTGTAGAGGGAGACCTAGAGAAAATAGAAGCTGAGATGAAGAGAATAGTAAAAGAGGATATCAAAATAGAGAGAGTCGAGATGCCCAGAGAAGAGGCGATCAAGTATTTTGAGGATCTTGGGGAAGAGTATAAAGTTGAGATAATAAAAGAGATAGCAAAAGGTGAAATGCTGAGTTTTTACAAGCAGGGTGATTTTATAGATCTTTGTAGAGGGCCACATGTGCCATCCACAAAGTATTTAAAAACATTTAAGTTGAGATCACTTGCAGGTGCTTACTGGAGGGGAAGCTCTGACAATAAAATGCTTCAAAGGATATACGGTTTTGCATTTGCAAGCGACAAGGAGCTAAAGACTCACCTGAAATTCCTTGAAGAGGCTGAAAAAAGAGACCATAGAAAACTTGGAAAAGAGCTTGAACTGTTTTTCATGTCCGACTATGGACCGGGATTCCCGTTCTTTATGCCTAAGGGGATGGAGTTAAAAGATACACTGATGGATTTGTGGAAGAGAGAGCATAAAAAAGCAGGGTACAGCATGATACAAACTCCCATAATGCTTAATAAAGAACTTTGGGAGACATCAGGGCATTGGTTCAATTATAGAGAGAACATGTACACTTCGGAAATAGACGAAAATGAATTTGCAATAAAACCAATGAACTGTCCTGGAGGAATGTTGGCTTATAAAAACGGGCTTCATTCGTATAAAGATCTTCCTCTTAGAGTGGGAGAGTTCGGCCACGTTCATAGGCATGAGTTTTCAGGAGCCTTACATGGGTTGTTCAGAGTAAGATCATTTACTCAGGATGATACGCATGTATTTATGACAAAAGACCAGATAGAAGATGAAGTAATCAGAATAATAGATCTGTATGATAAGTTTTATACATTGTTTGGTCTTAGCTACCAGATAGAGTTATCTACAAAGCCTGAAAAAGCTATAGGTTCTGACGAAATTTGGGAGATTTCCGAAATAGCCCTTGCAAATGCAGTAAAAAGATCTGGAAAAGATTATAAACTTAATCCTGGGGACGGAGCGTTTTATGGACCTAAGTTAGACTTTAAATTAAAAGATGCTATTGGAAGAATATGGCAGTGTGGAACTATACAGCTTGATATGAATCTTCCTGAAAGATTTGACCTGTTCTATATAGGCGAAGACGGAGAAAAACATAGACCTGTAATGATACACAGAGCTATGTACGGAAGTATAGAAAGGTTTATGGGTATTCTTATAGAGCACTATGCCGGAGCTTTCCCTCTATGGCTTGCACCTACTCAAGTAAAAATACTTACTATAAACGACGACGTTGTTCCGTATGCAAAAGAGGTTGCTGAACTCTTGGAAGCTGAAGGTATAAGGGTAGAGATTGACAGCAGAGCCGAGAAGATAGGTTATAAAATAAGGGAAGCAAACGGGAAATATAAAATACCTGTACAGCTTATAATTGGTAAGTCTGAAGTGGAAAACAAAGAGGTAAATGTAAGAAGGTTCGGATCAAAAGACCAGGCTACTCAAAATCTGGACGAGTTTATTGCTCAGATAAAAGAGGAAGCAAAAGTAAAATTTGACGGGGATAAGTAATAAAGCGAATAGAAGATCGGAGGCGGATAAATCCAGCCTTCGATTTTTTTATCCTAAATTTATAAAGATCAGAAAAAATGGGCCTGAAAGCAGGTGTCTTTTATTTTCAAATGATTGAAAAAACAGTATAGATATGGTATAATTTTTAAATTACGTAGTTTTTTAAGTAGGGATAAATATTAAGTGTAAAAGGTGGAGAAATGAGAAACAGTGTTATTTTGAGAAGAGAGAAAAACATAGGAGATATAGGACTTATAGCTAAATGGGAAAATGACCTGGAATTAGGGTCATATTTTTTGCCAAAATATAGGGGAAACAGAGATTTTGAGGGTGTAGAAAAAATTGAAATAATAAAAAATATGGGGAAATACAGCAAAACCATCTATATGGTGGAATATGACGAAAAAACAATTGGGTACGCCAGTTATGATACAGGATTAAACGCAGCTGATGAAGATGAAAAATCAGCCTGGGTAAATATAGTTTTGGGGGATAAAAGTTACCTGAACAAAGGGATAGAAGAGATAGTTGTCCTGGAAATAGAAAGAGAACTTGGACGTAGAGGGGTAAATAGGCTTGAGTTCAATTAACGAAAAGAGTACTCTATATGTACTAAGTTTATATGTTATATAGTTTTATTTATAAAAAGAATGTTTTTAATGGATTTTTTTAGGAAATGTATAGACGAGAATGGGGAAAGATCTATAAAGGAGATAGGTATGAACGATAAATTTAAGGTGTACGTGGCTCCCATAGCCGGTGTGACCGATTATAGCTATAGAAGAATATTAAACGAATTTGACCCTGACCTGCTTTTTACAGAAATGGTGAGCGCCAATGCCGTTATGATGGCAAATGAAAAAACTGTAAACCAGCTTTTAAAACTGAATCCGGGTGATGGTGTGCAGATATTTGGAAGAGATATAGAGTATATGAAAGACAGTGCTAAGTTTGCCGAAAAAGCAGGCGCTAATCAGATCGACGTAAACCTGGGATGCCCAATGCCCAAAATAGTAAAAAACGGGTACGGGTCAGCGCTGTTGTCAGACCCAGAGCATGTAAGAAAGATGATGCATGAAATAAAGGGTGTTTTAAGTGATGACACAACCCTTTCTATGAAAATAAGGATAGGGTATAAGGAGCATAAAAATCCGCTGGAGATGGCAAAAATCGCAGAAGAACTTGGATTAAGCCATATAACTATACACGGAAGAACCAGGGAGCAGATGTACAGTGGCAAGGCCAACTGGGAAGTTATAAAAGAGGTCAAAGAAAGCGTTTCCATACCGGTAATCGGGAACGGAGACATATTTACAGCTGCAGATGCCTTGGACAAAGTAAAACTTTCAGGTGTAGACGGGGTTATGCTTGCCAGAGGGATGTTTGGAAACCCTTGGCTGGTAAAACAGACAAGGGAATTATTGGAAACTGGTGAGATCAAAACAGAGGTGACAGCCAACGATAAAATAGATACGGCAATAAAACACATTGAATATGTAATGGAAGATGTAAAAGAGAGGGAGTTTTACTTTGAGATAAGAAAGCACCTTTGTTGGTATATAAAAGGGCTTAAGCACTCAAGCCATGCAAAAAACCTGATAAACAGATCGCAGAATTACAAGGAACTTTTGGATATTTTAGAGAAACTTAGAGAGATAAACACAAGAGACGAGGTGTAAGAAATAATGGCTAAAGAAACACCGCTTATGAAGCAGTATAAAGAAATAAAATCCCAGCACAAAGATTCCATCCTTTTTTTCAGGCTGGGTGACTTTTATGAGATGTTTTTTGAAGATGCGGTGATAAGCTCTAAAGAATTGGGGATAACTCTCACTAGCAGAAATAAAGAGAAAGACCAAGAGGTACCGCTTGCAGGTATACCTTTTCATTCAGCTGCATCATATATAAGCAAGTTAGTGGCCAAGGGATATAAGGTGGCCATATGCGAACAGGTAGAAGACCCGAAAGAAGCCAAAGGTATCGTGAAAAGAGAGGTAGTAAAGATAATAACTCCGGGGACAGTTATAGACACGGAATATCTGGATGAAAAGAGCAATAACTACCTTTTGGGGATAAAAATTTCAGACGAGTCAGCTGCACTTGCATATGTGGATATAACAACAGGTGAATTTAGAACCACTGAAGTTGTAGGCGAAAACCTGATATTTAAAGTCCTAAACGAGGTGCACAAGGTTGCTCCGAATGAAATAGTTTTAAATGAAGCCAATTACGAAAAATACAGTGCTGAGCTTGAAAATTACGCCTCTTTGAGCGAGGTGGTTATAAATAAAATCAGGGAGCCTAAAAATAGTGAAGAGCTGCTGAAGGAGTATTTTGGGATTGTTTCTTTGGAAAGCTACGGCCTTTCTCATAAAGAACTTGTGGTTCAGGCCTGTGGGATGACTTTGAATTATGTTTTGGAGCTGCAAAAATTTGCAGAACTGCCAATAGACAAAATATCCTATGACAGCAGGGAAGAGTATATGGAGCTTAACCTGACTACACAGAGAAACCTGGAGCTGATACAAAATCAAAATGAAAAGACCAGCCACGGAACGCTGCTTTGGGTTCTGGACAGGTGTAAGACATCTATGGGTACCAGACTTTTGAAAAGGATTATAAAAAGTCCGCTTCTAAACTCGGTTAAAATAAGAGAGAGACAGGAAGATATTGGCCATTTTATAGAAGAAGTATTGGTACGTGAAGAGGTAAAGGAAAAATTAAAAGAAGTATACGACCTTGAAAGGCTTATGGGGAAAATAATACTTGGAACAGAGAATGCCAGAGATCTCATAGCTATGAAAAAATCAGTGAAGTCGGTACTTGAAATAATAAAAGTCTTGGGTGAAAAACAGGTATTCCAAACGGATATAGAGAGACTTATATCCGTATACAATCTAATTGAAAAAGCTATCTGCGACGAACCTCCTTTTTCTGTTAGGGAAGGAAACATGATAAAGAGGGGATATAACGAGCACCTTGATGAACTTCATGAAATATCCAAATCTGGTAAGGACTACCTTTTGGCTATAGAGAGCAAGGAGAAGGAAAAAACAGGTATAAGGAACCTAAAGGTGAAGTACAATAAAGTTTTCGGGTATTTTCTGGAGGTTACGAAATCAAATGTACACCTTGTGCCAGATGACTATATAAGAAAACAGACACTTACAAATTCCGAAAGATATATAACATCGGAATTGAAAGAGTATGAATCCAAGATATTAAACGCTAAAGAGAAAATAGAAGCCTTGGAGTACGAACTTTTTAAGGAGATATCTGCTGAAATAAAAGAGTCAAAACTCCTTGTAAAGGAGCTTGCTTACGGGGTTTCCTACTTAGATGTAGTTATATCTCTGTCTGACGTGGCCACGAAAAATAACTATGTCTGCCCTGAGATAGGCGAGGGCTATGAACTTGAAATAAAAGATGCCAGACATCCAATAGTTGAAAAGCTCATAGGTGAGGAGGAGTTTGTTAAAAACGATATAAAACTGGATGAAAAAGAAAGGGTAGTAATACTGACAGGGCCGAACATGGCCGGGAAATCTACTTATATGAAGCAGAACGCCCTTATAATACTTATGGCTCAAATAGGTTCATACGTGCCGGCATCATATGCCAAAATAGGTGTGGTGGACAAGATATTCACAAGGGTAGGGGCAAGTGATGACTTGGTCAGTGGGCAATCTACATTCATGGTTGAGATGAGCGAGGTAGCCAATATAGTCAACAACTCAACTGAAAACTCATTTGTTATATTGGATGAAGTCGGGAGAGGAACATCTACTTTTGACGGGATATCCATAGCCAGCGCCATAACAGAGTACATACACAACAAGATAGGAGCAAAAACAATATTTGCAACTCACTACCATGAGCTCACAGAGTTGGAAAATAAATATGACAAGGTAATAAACTTCAGAATAGAGGTAAAGGAAACCGAGGAAAGTGTAATATTTTTGAGGGAGATAGTCAGGGGCGGAGCAGACAAGTCCTACGGTATAGAGGTAGCCAGATTGGCTGGTCTGCCAAAAGAGATACTGAAAAAATCAAAGCAGACTCTGAAGATGCTGGAAGAAAAGCGGGCTATCATAGAGAAA
Organism: uncultured Ilyobacter sp.; assembly: GCA_963668015.2. Classification (GTDB taxonomy): domain Bacteria; phylum Fusobacteriota; class Fusobacteriia; order Fusobacteriales; family Fusobacteriaceae; genus Ilyobacter_A. Next base: position 178,760 of record CAXXCR010000012.1, read on the forward strand.
AAAATCAAAGGGGAGCAGCTGCTGCTTTTTGGAGGGCAAAATATGGTGCCTGAGACAGAAGAGATAGAAGAGGTTGAAGAAGTAAAAGAGGTACTGAGCGAAGAGAAAAAAATAGTTTTGGAAGAAATAGAAGCTGTAGATCTCAACAACCTAACGCCGTTGGACGCACTTATAAAATTAAACGAACTCAAGAAAAAGTTGAGAGAGGAGATATAGAATTAGGGGGATGTTATGCTGAAAAAAATTCTATACATATTGGGAGCTCTTTTATTTGCTTTGTTTATATACTTTAATTATTTTAAAGAGGATTCTCCTCTGAACTTTGATTTAAGCAATATAATAGAGACTAGGGGAGTGGTTTATAGGTCTAAAGACTATAAACTAAGAGCTGAAACACAGATCGATGATATTGAAAAGAAAGAAACTTCGTTTGAAAAAGCCAAAGCTATTTTCAAAAATATGAGCATAAGCTCTGATAGTGCAATGATAGATACCTTAAAAAACCTTGTTTTACATGGCAACATAGTCGGGGTTGGGAAAAACGGCTGGAATCTTAATGCTAACAAAGCCAGGTATTCTTCTACGTCTGAGAAACTTTATTCAGAAGGCGGTGTTCACGCATACAACGAGGAAAAGAAAATAGCTATATATGGGGACAAGTTTGAAAGTGACAAAAAAATGGAGGACATGATACTGTCCGGGAACATAAGAATGGAATCCCAGGGATTGAAGTTAAAGGGCGAGGAAGCTCACTACAACAACAGCACAGAGCTGCTGGAAATGGATGACGGCATAGAATTTTCTGCTGTTCAAGAAGATGGCGGCACTCCTGTGACCGGAAGTTTCGACGAATTAGAGTACGACGGAAAGAAAAAACTAGTCAGGGGCTGGGGGAATGTCGTTGCCAAGTACAACGGTATAGAGATGATGGCCGAGGAGTTTATATATTATGAAGACAGCGGCGACTTCGAACTATTGGAAAACCTGAAAGCTGTCGGTGATGACTTGGATTTGGGCTTGAAAAAGATATACTATGACAGTTCAAAAAAAGAGATGCTGCTTTACGGGGAAATCAAAGGAAAAAGCGGTGAGTACAGTTTTTCTGCCGCAAACGGTGTGTACTATCTTGAAAGCAAGCTTTTGGTGCTGAATGGAAAAGTGTCTATACTGGGTGAAAAAGGTGACACAGTGAAAGCCGAACTTATTGAGTACAACACTGATAGCGGTGTTGCACTGTTTTCGGCTCCCCAAAAAGGTGTCGTTGAGTATATATCTGGAAAAGAAAGACTCAGCAGCAAAAACTTTAGGTATAACTTAAAGAGTAAGGAGATATCAACAGAGAGTAGCTACAGGTATTCAGGAGAAAAGTACAGTAGCACCGGTGACAGCATAAATTACAATACAGAGGGTAAAAAGGGCGTATTGAAGGGCGCCAGGATAGAAGATGGCAAAAACCTTTTAAGGGCATCAGAAGCCTATGTAGATTTTACAACGTCCAAACATGTATTGAGTGGGGATGTATTTGCCAGATACGATGGATACGAGATACGTACTGAAAGAGCAGATATAGACGAAATAGAAGAATTGATAAGATTTGACAGGCAGTTCGAGCTGAAGCAACTGGAAAATGGGGTTAAACTTTCAGGAAGCGGAGGCTACTATTCGGCAAAGGATAAATTTGCAAAGATAAGCAAGGATGCCAGGGTTTCAAATACAGAATATACAATTAAAAGTAATAGAGCTGATTATGACCTGGAGAAGGGAGAAGCACAGTTTGTAGGGGATGTACAGGCTAAGGATGTAGAAAGGGGCTACATACTGAGGTCTGACTCGGGCAAGTACAAAAAAGATCAATATATAAGCTTAGACGGCGGTGTAGAAGCTGAGGTGGACGGATATAAAATATCATCTGATAGTGCAAAGTATGACAGCATAGAAGAGCTTTTATACCTTCCGGGCAAAGTGAAATTTTCAGATAATGACATAAGTGGTGAAATGAACGAGGGATATTATGACTCTGAGAATAAAACTTTCAGTGGAAGAAATTTTTATGCAGTACCGCAGGGAAGGAAACTGAGCGGTGAAAATGGACGATACTATTCCCAGGGAAAAATTCTGGAGCTTTCTGGAAACGTTCTTGTAAGAGATGGAGAAATGGAAGGCAGTGCACAAAGTTTAAGGTATTATAATGCCACTTCTTACGCAGTGGCCGATAAGGGAGTAGAGCTAAATTATTCTGGCATAAGTATGGATTCACACTGGGCAGAGATAGATATGGAAGCTGGAAAAGCGCATGGAGGCGAAGTAGTTTTCCGTGACGTGAACGGACAAAATATAAAAGGGAATAGGTATTCTGTGGACTTCAAGGATAATGTGCTGAAGCTAAGTGAAGATGTAAGCGGTACACTTGTACTTGAAAGTTCCCCTGAAACCAGCTCGGATTCGGAAGAGCTTTATTTTAAGAGCGGGATTTTGAATTTGTTTCTAAAGAAAGAATCAGGTAAGTATACAGCTTATAAAAGCGAGCTCAGAAACAGTGTTGATTTAGACTATGGTGATCTTAGGCTGTCAGCACAGGAGTTGTTATTAAATCATATCAGCAGAGAAGCTGAAGCTAGAGGCGGATCAAAATTAGAGTATGCAGGTGGAAATGAGATTTTATCTGATAACTTGAATTTGATCTCGGACAATCAGATTGCAGTGGCTGACGGGAATGTAAGTGTAAAAAGTGTTTCGGAAGAAGCTGGGGAAGTCTACATAAAATCGGATAAGGCTAAGTACGACAATCTCAACAAGAAAGCTGAGTTTACAGGAAATGTGGTTCTGGAAAAAGGCGGTACCACAATGTGGGCTGATGAGACTTACTATGATTTGAAAAAGGAACAGGTCAAAGGTAAGGGGAATGTTTTTGTAGAACATCTGAGCGATGTTGAAAGTGAAAAGAAAAAAGAGGAAGCGAAAAAGGCTGTACTCTTATCAAAAATTAAATCAGCTATGCTTGATGTGCAGGTACAGGAGTTTGTAGGAAACGACAAAGCTAAAATTGAGTTGACACCTGCTTGGAATAATGTGAATATTCAGTGGGAATCCAGTGATGCTAAGATTTTGAGTGGGGAAGGGAAGGTAAGACACCCAAAATACACTGAAGGCGATGCTGTTGTTAAGCTCACAGGGACCTTTACGTCTGAAAATATGAGCAGAAAAAAAGACTATTATATAAGCGTAGAAAAAGAGTCTAAAAAAGAGTATTTGAAAAGGGAACTTTCTGCAATAAACATAGGGAGCTATCCTATAGGAGCTACTTCGGTTAATCTTCCCGAAAAGTTTGGAAGAATTAAAGTTGAATGGGAATCCTTAGGAAGCTTTATAGATTCTACAGGGAAAATTGTGGCAAAACTAAAGAATGGGCCGGTTTTAAAAGGGGCATTTAATTTCGAAGATCAGCTTGTTGAAAAGACTTTTTCTGCACTTATTGGAAGCAGAGAGTTTAAGTTGGTTTCCAAATAAAATTCAGAAGGAGTTAAACTTATGAAATCAATTATAGCCAAGGACCTATGCAAGTCATACAAAAAAAGAAGAGTAGTAGACGGTGTAAGTCTTGAGGTAAACAAGGGAGAAATAGTGGGACTTCTGGGGCCAAACGGAGCAGGTAAGACAACTACTTTTTACATGATAACAGGGATAGTAAAACCGGAAACCGGTAGTGTATTTTTAAACGAAGTAGATATAACCGGCTACCCAATGTACAAGAGAGCCAGGCTGGGCATAGGGTATCTGGCGCAGGAACCGTCGGTGTTTAGAAATCTGAGTGTGGAGGAGAATATACTTTCCATCCTCGAGATGAGGAATATAGAAAAAAAAGAGAGAAAAGAGAGTATGGAGCAGCTCCTGGAGGAGTTTAAGCTCACACATGTAGCAAAATCACTTGGGTATGCACTTTCTGGAGGAGAGAGAAGAAGAGTGGAAATAGCGAGAACTATAGCAAATAATCCGGATTTTATTCTTTTGGATGAGCCTTTTGCAGGGGTGGACCCTATAGCTGTGGAGGATATACAGAATATTGTAAGGTATCTGAAACAGAAAGGTCTGGGGATACTTATAACCGACCACAGCGTAAGAGAAACATTGAGCATAACAGAAAGGGCGTACATAATGGCCGAAGGGAAGGTCCTTATAAGCGGTACCCCTGAAGAAATTTCAAATGACGATACAGCAAGAAGAATATACCTCGGCCAGGGGTTCAAATTGGACTAAAAGCTATGTTCTCTTGTAGTACTATCAAAATAAATTAATTTGACAATTAATTTTAAATCTTATATTATATCTTTGGAAAATAGGCTTTTAGGAAGGAGAACAAAATGCTTTCAGGAAACGAAATAAGAAGCAAGTTTATAGAATTTTTTAAAGAAAAAGAACACAAGCACTATGAGAGTGCATCACTTATACCGGATGACCCCACTCTGCTTTTGACAGTGGCAGGGATGGTACCGTTTAAACCATTCTTTTTAGGACAAAAAGAAGCACCTAACAAGAGGGTAACAACATATCAAAAATGTATAAGAACAAACGATTTAGAAAACGTGGGCAGAACTGCAAGACACCACACTTTTTTTGAGATGCTGGGGAACTTTTCTTTTGGTGATTACTTCAAAGAGGAGTCTATAAAATGGTCGTGGGAGTTCGTGACAGAGGTTTTGAAACTGGATAAAAGCAAACTTTGGATTTCCGTATACAACGATGACGATGAAAGTGAAAAAATATGGATTGAAAAAATAGGAGTACCAAAAGACAGAGTGGTAAGACTTGGAGAGGACGACAACTGGTGGTCTGCAGGTCCAGTTGGATCGTGCGGGCCATGTTCTGAGATACACTATGATCAGGGAGAAACTTTTGGATGCGGTCCTGAATGTAAACTTGGGTGTGAATGCGACAGCGACAGATACTTAGAAATATGGAACCTTGTATTTACAGAGTGGAACAGGCTAGAGGATGGTTCTCTTGCCCCGCTTCCTAAGAAAAATATAGATACTGGTGCTGGACTTGAAAGAATAGCAGCAATTGCACAAGGAAAAGAAAACAACTTTGAAACAGACCTTCTTTTCCCAATACTTGAAGCAGCTGCAAAAGAATGCGGTGTAAAATATAAGACTGATGACGAGAAAGATTTCTCTCTAAAGGTTATAACAGATCATGCCAGAGCAATAAGCTTTTTAATCAACGACGGGGTTCTTCCTTCGAATGAGGGGAGAGGGTACGTACTTAGAAGAATACTTAGAAGAGCTGCAAGACATGGAAGACTTTTGGGGAAACAAGAAATTTTCCTTTACAAACTGGTGGATTTTGTAGTAGATATAATGGGAGGGGCTTATCCTGACTTAATCGACAACAAAGAGCACATACAGAAAGTTATAAGAATAGAGGAAGAAAAATTCTCGCACACACTTGACCAAGGAATACAAATGGTTAACGGTGAAATAAAAAAACTTAAAGCTGAAGGTAAAGAAAAGCTGGATGCAGAGACTGTCTTTAAACTTTATGATACATACGGATTCCCTTATGAGTTGACTGAAGAGATCTGTGATGAGCACTCTGTAAAAATAAACTTTGACGAGTTCAAAGAAAAGATGGAGGAGCAAAAAGAGAGAGCCAGAAATGCAAGGGAAGTAGTAAAAGAAAAAGGTCAGGACAAATTCATAGAAGAGTTCTACGACAAATACGGAAAATCTGTGTTCGATGGGTATGAAAACTTTGAAATAGATGGGACTGTCTACCATGCAAAAGAACTTTCAGACGGGAAATTCATGGTAATATTTGACAGAACACCTTTTTACGCTGAATCCGGTGGACAGGCAGCAGATCATGGGACTATAAGCGGAGATGGGATAAAAGGTAAGGTAGTTGGAGTTCAAAAACAAAAAGAGATATACCTGCACACGGTGAAAATAGAAGAGGGGGCTGAAAACCTGAAAAAAGGCGTTAAGCTGCACCTTGCTGTGGACAAGTATAGAAGAAACCAGATAAAAAGAAACCATACTGCAACTCACCTTCTACACAAGGCGTTAAAAGAAGTAGTTGGATCTCATGTACAGCAGGCTGGGTCATTGGTTGATGAAGACAGGCTTAGATTTGACTTTACACACTACGAGGCTGTTACAAGAGATCAGCTTGAAAAAGTAGAAGAGATAGTAAACAGGGTTGTATTCGAAAACCTTGAACTGGATGTAAACCTTATGGAAATAGATCAAGCCAAAGAAAAAGGGGCAACTGCTCTTTTCGGCGACAAGTATGGAGACCTGGTAAGGGTTGTAGATGTACCTGGATTCTCTATGGAACTTTGCGGGGGAACACATGTTGATAGAACAGGCGAAATAGGTCTTTTCAATATATTGACTGAAACTGGTATAGCAGCTGGTACTAGAAGAATAGAGGCAACCACTGGATACATGAGTTTTAAAGTTGTGAACCAGATGGAAAGAATGCTACTTAGTGTGTCGGACACATTAAAAACTGATATAGGACATCTTGAGGAAAAAGCTGAAAAGCTTATGGAAGAGCTTAAAGAGACACAAAAAGAGCTTGAAAAATCAAAGTCTAAAATGGCCAACTATGAGGCAAACCAGCTATTTGACAATGTGGAAGATATAAACGGAGTCAAGGTACTGGTGAAAGCATTCAAGGATAAGGAAGCTGGGTCACTTAGAGAGATAGTGGACAAGGCAAAGGATAAACTTGGATCATGTGTGGTGATACTCGGTACCGACAACGGCAAGGCTGTATTCTCTGTAGGGGTGACAAAGGACCTTATAGGAAAAGTAAAGGCTGGTGACCTGGTAAGAGAGATAGCCAAGATGGCTGGTGGAAACGGTGGAGGAAGACCGGACTTCGCCCAGGCAGGCGGGAAAGACGGTTCTAAAGTTTCAGAAGCTGTTGCATTTGGAAAACAACTGTTAAATGATAAATTATAAAGTAAGGGTGAGTTATGCTCACTTCTTGCTTTTTATTCGGGAGAAAATAAGATGAAGAAATATCTGGCTCTGGATATAGGCGATGTGCGTATAGGAGTGGCAAAATCAGACATAATGGGGATGTTTGCGTCTCCGCTTGAAGTTATTGATAGAAGAAAAACAAAGGCAGTGAAACGTATAAAAGAGATCTGTGTAGTTGAGAACACAAAGAATATAGTAGTTGGGATCCCTAAAAGTCTGGATGGAACCGAAAAAAGACAGGCTGAAAAAGTAAGGGAATTCTTGGGAAAACTAGAAAAAGAGATAAAAGGTTTGAACATAATAGAAGTTGATGAAAGATTTTCAACTGTTTCTGCAGACCGGATGCTAAATGAAATGACTAAAAAAGATGCAAAACAGAAAAGAAAGGTTGTAGACAAGGTAGCTGCAACAATTATTCTGCAGACCTACCTTGATATGAATAGTAGAAAATAAAAAGAGTTTTTAACTCAACGGGGGAGGACATCATGAGAAAATCACTAGTTATTAAACTTGTACTAATCCTTATTGTCTTGTGTGGCGCTGCATGGCTCAGTTTTGTAAAGCCTACAAAATTAGGTCTTGACCTAAAAGGTGGAGTTTATGTTGTTCTTGAGGCAAAGTCTGAAGAGGGGGAAGTAATCGACAATTCCGCAATGGAAAGGCTTACAGAAGTGCTGGATAGAAGAATAAACGGTCTCGGTGTAGCAGAGTCTGTTGTGCAAAGATCAGGTGAGAAAAGGGTAATTATCGAACTTCCTGGAGTAAAAGATACCGAGGAAGCGATAAAACTTATCGGTAAAACTGCACTTTTGGAATTCAAACTGGTAAATGAAGATGAAAGTCTTGGAGAAACACTTTTAACAGGTAAAGACCTGGTGAAAGCCGACGTAACATATGATAATTTAGGAAGGCCTCAGATTGCATTTGAATTAAATGCAGAGGGGGCAAAACTGTTTGCGGAAATAACTAGAAAAAATATAGGTAAAAAATTAGCAATTACACTGGATGGAGAGATTCAAACAGCTCCGGTGATAAACACTGAGATACCTGGAGGAGCGGGTGTGATAACAGGAAACTACACTGTAGAGGAAGCAAAGGCTACAGCTACACTTTTAAATGCAGGGGCCTTACCTGTAAAAGCAGAAATACTTGAAACTCGTGCAGTAGGTGCTTCATTAGGAGACGTTTCTATAGCTAAGAGTAAAAAAGCTGCTATAATTGCAGTAATGCTAATAACTGTATTTATGGTTTTATGGTACAGAATTCCAGGATTAGTTGCAGATTTGGCTCTTTTTAGTTTTGGACTGCTGGCTTTTGGAACTTTGAACTTCTTAGATGCTACATTGACATTGCCAGGTATAGCGGGACTTATACTTTCACTTGGAATGGCAGTAGATGCCAACGTAATCATATTTGAAAGAATAAAAGAGGAACTTAGATACGGAAATACCATATTATCTTCTATAGAAAGCGGCTTCAAAAAAGCCTTCACGGCTATTTTCGACTCGAACCTGACTACCCTTATAATAACATTTATACTATTTACAATGGGTACAGGTCCTGTAAAAGGGTTCGCCATAACATTAACGATAGGTATATTTGCTTCGATGTTTACGGCTATAACATTTACCAGAATTTTACTTAAAGGTTTCGTAATTCTATTTAAAATTGAGAAGCCTGAACTATTTGGTGTTAGGGGGAACTAAAAAGTGAAAATAGATCTTATAAAAAATACAAAAATTTGGCTTGGAATTTCGGGCATACTAATAGCAGTGGCGTTATTCGGTTTAATATTTAAGGGGCTTAATTATGGAATCGACTTTACCGGAGGAAATCTTTTTCAATTGAAATTTGAAAAAGAGGTAACTTTGGACACTTTGAATCCGGTATTGGACGATATAGCTAAAGATATAGAGCAACTTGACTCTAGAAGCAGAAAGGTTCAAATTTCAGACGGTAATGTCGCAATAATAAGAACTCCTGAGATGTCCGAGGATGAGAAAACTAAGTTTTTGAGTCAGCTTGAATCGCATTCTAAATACGAGCTTCAAAAGAGTGAGAAAGTTGGAGCTTCAATCGGTTCCGAGCTTAAAAGAACAGCTGTATATGCACTAATAATAGGTGGATTATTGATAGTTTTATACATAACTCTTAGATTTGAATTTAAGTTTGCACTTGCTGCTATAATCGCTCTGTTTCACGATATAATTATAGCAGTTGGTTTTATGGCAATTTTAGGATATGAACTGAATACACCTTTTATTGCCGCTGTTTTAACTATACTAGGTTACTCTATAAACGATACTATAGTTGTGTTCGACAGGATAAGGGAGAATTTGAAAAGGAAAAATATAGGTTCGCTGGCAGAATCTATAAATATAAGCATAACTCAAGTTATGACTAGGTCAATAAATACATCTTTGACGACATTTTTGGCGGTTATAGCTATACTGATTTTCGGAGGAGATTCACTTAAAACTTTTATAACAACACTTTTAATAGGGGTTGTTGTAGGAACGTACTCTTCTATATTTGTTGCTAGTCCAGTTGTAAATATTTTAGAAAAGAAAGAAAAAGTAACGGAGGTTCAATAATGAGATATACCAGTGAAAGAATTGGAAAAAATGCGGGTGAAATATGGGAATCTTTAAGTATTACGTCTAACCAAACTCTTTCATCGCTTGAAAAGACTACAGGATTAAAAAAGGAAGACTTGCTTCTTGCGATAGGTTGGCTTATGAAAGAAGACAAACTTGTGTCTGAAAAGTTTGGCAAGTCAATAAAATTTACATTAAAGTAGAATATATTCCCTTGCCTTTTGGCAAGGGAATATTTCAATACAAGAAAATTTTTAATAAAAATTTCTTTGTAAGTTATTGATTTTATCATATTTTCTTTTACAAAAAATAAAGAAAGCCTTTATAAAATCAATAATTTGCTAAGAAGGCTAGCTTATTAGATAAAATAAATAAAAAACAGGTGGTCTAGCTAAGATGCATAGAATTTGCGGATAAATAAAAGTAGGCCGGGGATCAAATTAAAAGGGGAATATTGAATGGCGAGAGTAATTTTAAACAGAGGAAAAGATAAGAAAATAAGGAACTTTTATCCAAATGTTTTTAAGGATGAGATAAAGGAGATCATAGGAGATGTAAAAAACGGGGATGTAGTGGACGTATGCGACAGTGAGATGGGATTTGTTGGAAGGGGTTACGTTACTGAAAACACATCATCTTTCATAAGAGTTCTTACTACAACAGATGAACCGATAGACAAAAAATTTATAATGAATAAAATAAAAACTGCATATGAAAGAAGAAAGCACTTGGAGGAAGAGACAAACTGCTCAAGAATCTTTTTTTCCGAAGCTGATGGAATTCCTGGACTTATTGTGGATAAATTTGACAAATATCTTTCAGTTCAGTTCAGAAATTCTGGTATAGACGTATTTAGACAGCAGATTATAAATGCGTTGAAAAAAGTGGTAAAACCAAAGGGGATATATGAACGTTCTGATGTTGAAAACAGGACAAATGAAGGGGCAGAACAAAAAACCGGAGTAATATACGGAGAGATCCCAGATGAAATTATAATGGAAGATAATGGATTGAAATATATTGTGGATATAATCGGTGGACAGAAGACAGGTTTCTTTTTAGACCAGAGAGACAGCAGAAAGTTTATCAGAAAATATCTAAACGAGAAAACTAAATTTTTGGATGTATTTTCTTCCAGCGGAGGATTTTCAATAGCTGCACTTAAAGAAGGCTGCGAGAAAGTAGTTGCTATCGATAAAGAACCGCATGCCATAAAGCTGTGTTATGAGAACTATAAGTTAAACGGTTTTACAGGAAATTTTCAAACAAACGAAGGAGATGCCTTTACACTACTGGAAGTTATGGCAAAACGTGGAGAAAAATATGACGTTATAACCTTGGATCCACCATCACTCATTAAGAAAAAATCGGATATAAAAAGAGGTAGGGATTTTTTCTATAAACTTTGCAACGACAGTTTTAAAATGCTAGATAAAGGTGGTATACTAGGGGTAATAACTTGCGCATACCATATATCTTTGCAAGACTTACTGGAAGTTACCAGAATGGCTGCTTCTAAAAATGGAAAACTTTTACAAGTTATCGGTGTTAACTACCAGCCTTCAGACCATCCTTGGATACTGCATGTTCCGGAGACTCTTTACTTAAAAGCTTTGTGGGTAAGGGTAGTATAAAATAAAAAACAGGTGATAGAGATGTATTTGGATATTTGTTTACTAACAATAGTGTTTATATCTGTATTTTTGGGTTATAAAAAAGGTGTTTTACTTGAAATTTTTTCTTTTGTAGGGGTTATAGTGGCAGTACTTGCAACAAAAACTTTGACTCCAAAAATAATAAAGTTTTTTAAAGTGACAGTGGATAGAGAGGATAAATTTAATTATATACTTTTGTATTTTATAGTTTTTTGTATCCTTTATTTATTGATCATTATATGTACCTCTATTTTGAAAAAAATCAGTCAGGGAGGAATTTTAAGGTCTGTAGACCAGCTAATCGGTGGGATTGTAGGTCTTTTAAAAGGGCTTATAATTGCATTGGTATTCTTGGTACTTGTTATATTTTTTAGCAAGTACAGCAAAAAAGTTGATGAATTTGGTAAAAAGTCCTACTCTAAAAAGTATTTTTTGGAGTATTCGTCAAAGTTCGAAGGGGTTTTACCAAAAGAGATTAAAAATATGCTTGAGGATTTCAAATATGAAGGAAGAATTGAAAAGTATTTAGAGGAGTAATAATGAAAACAATAGACAAATATGTAATAAGGGAGATGCTGCTTCCGGTTTGCTTCGGGGTTACCCTTTTTACTTTTATATTTTTAATAGATATATTGATTCAAATGATGGAGAGCATAATAGTCAACAAGGTATCTGCGCTGGCAGTTCTTCAGATGCTTTCGTATTACCTTCCGCCCATACTGTCTCAGACACTTCCAATGGGTTTTTTCCTGGGGGTAATGATAACATATGGAGGGCTTACTAGTACAAGTGAGTTGACTGCGATGGTTTCTATGGGGATGAGTTTGAAAAAAGTAATAAAGCCCAGTTTTTTTGTGGCGTTTATACTAACTATTTTTGTATTTTTTATGCAGGAAGAGATAATACCAAGATCTTTTGTCAGATTAACTCAGCTGACAAAGAAGATTGCATATACCACCCCTCCAATACAGCTAAAGGAGAAAACTTTTGTAAAGGGCATAGGAGACTACAGTGTATATATAGACAAGATTGGGGATAAGGAAAATAGTGCCAAGAACATAGTATTTTTTAAAACTAATGATGACAGCAAATTTCCAACCGTAGCACTTTCAAAACAAACTAGCTGGGAAAAATCTAAGATGATAATGGAAAATGTGGAATTTTATCAGATGGATGAAACAGGAAAAACAGATATCAGTGGAAGTTTTGAAAGTCAGACAATACCATTGGCATCGTTTTTGGATAAAATAGAGGCTAAAATTGATGATGTAGAAGCGTTGCCAATCAAGGAAATATTAAAACAAATGGACAGCAAAAAAGGGGAAGAGCGCCTTGCGTATATAGTGGAGCTTCATAAAAAAATAGCCGTTCCGCTATCTACAATTTTACTTGGCATACTTGGGGTCTTGTTTTCTGTTGGCCATCATAGAACGGGTAAAGGGGTAAGCTTTGGTATAAGCATAGGCGTAATCTTTTTCTATATAGCATTCATAAATGTTGGAATTGTTATGTCATTAAAAGGTAAAATTCCACCTGCTTTTGGTATATGGTTTCCCAATGTGGTACTTATGTTACTAACATATATTACGTATCTAAGAAAATCAAGGAGCAGGTAGATGAAAAAAATAGATGTATACATAGCCAAAAATTACATGAAAGCTGTACTTGTTAGTTTATTTGGCTTCATAAATATATATATAGTGGCAAGACTGTTTAAAATTATAAAGTATATAACAAGCGGTAGGATGACAGCACCTAATGCTTTTTTATATCTTTTTGCCAATCTTGCAGATACAATAGTTGATATGATGCCTTTGGCTGTACTTTTGGGATCGCTGATAACAATCAGTAAGATGGCCAAAAGTCTGGAGGTCATCGCTTTAAAAACTTCCGGTGTGAGTTTTTCCAGAATAGTCAGGGTGCCTATAATCCTTTCGTTGATGCTTGCAATTTTTACATATTGGTTTAATGATAATGTGGTGCCTATGGCGAACAAGAAAGCAAGGACGCTTAAAAATGGTCAAGATGAGAAAGTATTTAAGAAAAAGGGTAATCTCTTTTTCAAAGGCAAGGGCCCTTACATATACTATATACAGGAAATTGACGGCCAGAAAAAGTCTATGAAAAACGTGGAAGTGGTAAAGCTTTCTGAAGATATGAGTGAAATATTGGAGATCATAACTGCAAAAAGCGCCACCTATGTAAAAAACAGTTGGGAATTTTATGACGTGGTGATAAACAGAGTTAAAAATGATGAAGAGTTAGAACTCTTCACCTATAGGGCACCTTATTTGGAGGAAAAAGTAGAGGATTTTTTAAAGGATCAGATAAGAGAAAAAGAACTTCACGTAAGAGAAATGCGTGATGCTGCTAACTTTATAGCCTCTGTAGGTGGAAATTCCAACGAGATATTAACTGCTCTGTATAAAAAGATAGCTTATCCTTTTGCCTGCTTTATAGTAAGCTTTTTAGGTTTATCCCTTGGCAGCAGATACGTCAGAGGGGCATCTGCTGTGAGCATTACCCTCAGCTTGGTTTTAGGTTACTCATATTATGTTGTTCAGGCAAGCTTAGAGGCTATGAGTCAGGGTGGGATAATACCGCCAATAATTGGAGCCTGGATACCAAATGCAATATTTCTGGGTATAGGAATTATAAGTATGAAAAGGGCGGAATATTAAAAATACATTTTGAAGGAGTAAACTATGCAAGCAGTTCAGCGTGAGTTAAAAAATGGGATACCGGTTTTAATAGAAAACATCGAGAATCTAGATTCAGTAACAATAGGTGTGTATGTGAAGACAGGTTCTAAAAATGAGCTTAGTGGAGAAGATGGGATTTCTCATATTTTAGAACACATGATGTTTAAAGGTACTGAAAAAAGAAGCTCAAAAGAGATTTCTGAAACTATAGACAATATAGGCGGTCATATGAATGCCTACACCAGTAAGGAAGTGACTGCTTATTATATAAGCATGGTGCATAAGCATCTGGATACAGGTGTAGATGTTTTATCTGACATGTTTTTGAACTCAACCTTTACCGAAGATAATTTGGAAAAGGAGAAAAAGGTAATAATAGAAGAGATAAAGATGTATGAAGATGTTCCCGAGGAGCAGCTACACGACTTGAATTTTGCTTACGCAATAAGCGGGAATCATTCGAGATCTGTACTGGGGACCCCAGAAACTGTTAATGGTGTTACAAGGGAGATGCTCGTTGAGTATTTTAAAGCAAGATATACAGTAGATAACCTTGTAATATCAATAGCTGGTAAGGTGGAAGAAGAAAAAGTAATGAAGCTTTTAAATGAAAAATTCGGAAGCTTAGACAGGAAACTTGCATCCAGAATATATGATGATTCTTTCGCTATAAATAGAGGGGAGAAAAAATTTGTAAGAGATACAAACCAGGTGCATCTGTGTGTGAATACAAAAGGGGTATCTTTTTTAAGTGACGATAGATACGAACTTTCTATAATATCAAATATTTTAGGCGGAAATATGAGTTCTAGGCTATTCCAGAAGATAAGGGAGGACAGAGGGCTAGCTTATTCTGTGTACACTTATCTTTCTTCTTATGAAGAGGGGGGGCTTTTTACTGTTTACGCAGGAACCAGCAAGGAAGATTACAAGACTGTGATAGAACTTATAGAAGGAGAGTTTCGGGATATAAAGAGAAACGGGATAAGCCAGGAAGAACTGACAAAAGCAAAAAACCAGCTTTTGAGTATGCTTATACTGGGGCTTGAAACTAGTAAGGCTAGGATGTCTAGGATGGCAAATTCGTATTTAATGTTTAAAAGGGTAAAACCAATAGAGGAAATAACAAAAAAAATAGAAGATATAAAAGTGCAGGATATTGAAAGGGTGGCAAGGGAAGTATTTGATGAGAAATACTACTCGATAACTGTATTAGGGGACATAGAAGAGAAGTAGTTTACATATTATAAAAACATAAGTAAAGGGGTGGGAAAGTCATGGGTATTGTTTACGTAGTAACTTCTGGAAAAGGCGGAGTTGGTAAGACTACTACTACTGCAAATATAAGTACTGGTCTTGCTTTAAAGGGGTATAGGGTAGCAGTCATAGATGCCGATATAGGCCTCAGGAACTTGGACATAGTTATGGGACTTGAAAATAGGATAGTCTACGACCTTGTCGACGTAATTGAGGGTCGTGCAACAATTAGACAGGCTATGATAAAGGATAAAAAATTAAAGGATAACCTTCAGTTGTTAGCTGCATCACAAACGAAGGATAAGGATTCTGTAACTCCTAAAGATATGGTTAAACTTACAGATAAACTTAGGGAGGAATTTGATTTTATTTTTATAGATTCTCCAGCGGGGATTGAAAGTGGATTTAAGAACTCAGTTGCCGGTGCGGATGAAGTATTAATAGTTACAAATCCAGAATTGTCAGCTATAAGAGACGCGGATAGAATCATAGGAATACTGGATTCTTATGAGAAAAAAATACCAAAACTAATTATAAACAGAATTAGACCTGAAATGGTTAAAAAAGGGGAAATGGTAGATATAAACGATATCATCGAATCACTGGAAATAGATCTTTTGGGAATAGTCCCTGATGATGAAGCAGTAATAATTTCTACAAACAAGGGTGAGCCTATTGTAAAAGATAATTCTGCATTAGCGGGAAAAGCTTATGAAAATATAAGCGGAAGGCTTTCAGGAGAAGAGATACCTATTATGTCGTTCAGGTCTAAGGGAGTATTTGATAAATTTAGACAGTTGTTTAAAAAATAGAGAAGGTGGTTTACTATGTTTAAAGAGCTTTTTCATAAATTATCAAGAGAAGATAAAAGTGCCAATGTTGCAAAAAATAGACTAAAAGTTATAATAGCACAGGACAGAACTCTTTTGAGCTCCAAAACATTAGAGCTTTTAAAACAAGATGTTATAAAGGTGGTTGAAAAATATCTTGAGATAGAAAGACAGGGGCTTGAGTGTAATTTGGCTAAAGAAGATAGAAGAAATGTTGGGTTAGAAATATCAGTCCCTATAAGGAAAATAAAACACGGTGGGTAAATTTTAATGAAAAGTAACAGAGATATAAAAATTTTAGTAAAAAAGTTAAAAAAAGTGAGTTACCCCTTGGTACTAAATATGATTTTTATATGCTTGACCAGTCTGATGACTGTTTACAGTGCTACATATACAAGGACAAATTCATTTTTTTTAAAAGAAATCATATGGACGATTTTAGGTATAATTGTATTTTTTGTTTTTTCACTCATAGACTACAGACTTTACCTGAAATATTCTAAACTGGTATATGCTTTTAGTGTGGTGATGTTATTTTCAGTATATGCATTTGGTACTACAATACTGGGAGCTAAAAGATGGATACGTGTAGGTCCGCTTAGTATACAGCCGTCAGAGTTTGCAAAACTGTTTATAGTACTTACATTTTCGGCACTGTTAGTTGTAAAATATAGGGAAAAGTTTACTGGGCTAAAAGCTGTGGTTTTCACGGGCTTACATTTTATACCGATATTTTTATTGATAGTTAAGCAACCTGATCTTGGTACATCATTAGTATTGTTGTTTTTATACTGCCTTTTGATCTTTATACATGGGATCGACATAAAGTCATTTTCCATATTAATAGGCAGTGGCTTATCATTCATACCGGTAGCCTATTTTTTCCTTTTAAAGGAGTACCAAAAACAGAGGATAAAAACATTTTTAAATCCCGAGGCTGATGTACTTGGTAGTGGCTGGAATGTTATACAATCTAAAATTGCTATAGGATCCGGCGGGATTTTTGGAAAAGGAATACTAAAGGGGACTCAGAATAAACTAAGATTTCTTCCTGAATCTCATACTGATTTTATTGGATCAGTTTTGCTGGAAGAAACCGGCTTTATTGGTGGGATGATGCTTATATTGCTGTACTTTCTTCTCATAGTGAATATTTTTATGATAGCCCAAAAGAGCGACAGTGAATATGGAAAACTTGTAGCATTAGGTATATCAGGAATAATATTTTTTCATACAGTAGTAAATTTGGGTATGATAATGGGAGTAATGCCTGTAACTGGTTTACCTTTGCTTTTAATGAGCTATGGAGGGAGTTCGTTCTTGTTTACTTTCATGATGTTGGGGATAGTACAGAGTATAAAAATATATAGCTAAAAAATATGTATTTATTAAAAATAAAAAAGCCGCTTTGCGGCTTTTTTAAATATCAAAATTAATTTCTTCATTGCCAACCTTACTGTCAGCGGTATTTTCTACTAAATTAGCAGCAGTATCTATAGGTTTTTTATCCCCAATCTCATAACTGGAAATTTCCTGTCTAACTTTTTTTAAGTCACTTAATACCTTGTCTAAATGTTCAACAAAGATATTTTTTGTCTCATCAACCACATCTTCTTTAGCGACACTTATAAGAACAAAAATTTCTCCGGTATCGTACTCCCACTCTTTTTTCGGTGTGACATCCTGTAAAACTTTTTTTGCCACATACTCGCTTAGATTCTTGATTATATGCTTGTTCAACTTTTTCTCGTATATATCAGCACTGCCGGAAAAATTTTGGAGTAGCTTATGGGATTCTTTTTTCACTTTTTCGTCCAAAAGTTCATTTGCCTCCTCCACAGCTTTCATTCTGGCAACCTTTATTCCACTTTCTTCTATCTTAAACCCTCCGATGCTATATAGTTCTTCTTCGGGATTAACAGAAGTCTCAATTATTGTCTGAAACTGCTTTTCAGTACTACCTTTTTTCCCAAGGATACTGCTGTTTGTACATGCAAAACTAAAAAATACCAAAACCAAAAACAATGAAAACTTAAAAAACTTCATGCTGCCTCCTCTGTTGATGTTTTTTAAAAGGAAATCAAACGATAAGTACATATAGAATATTATGTAAAAATAAATAAATTCACATAATATTTGCAAATATTTTACTGAAAAGTATAATACATTATTTTATAATAAAAGATCTGAAAAATCAATTTCTATTTGCATAATTTTATAAAATTTTGTAGAATAGGTAGGATGTTCATAATTATGGTATTGAACCACATGAGGTTGTAAGGGGTGATAAAATTGAAAATTTTTTCAAAAAGAAAGAAGTACGCAACTGTAAGTTCAAAAGAGAAAACTGAGATAAAAATTGTACAAAAGAAGCCGGAGACGGAAACTTCAGGTCTATGGATAAAGTGTCCTGAGTGTGGCGAGATTGTGTATAAAAAAGATATAGAGGCTAATCTTCAAAAGTGTCCTAGCTGCGACAACTATTTTAGAATGTCGGCAATGGAAAGAATAGAACTTTTGATAGACGAAGGGACTTTCATAGAGTATGACGAGAACATGGTCTCAAAGGATTTTTTGACATTTCCACAGTATGCTGAAAAATTGGAAACAGCAAAAGAAAAAACAGGTATGAAAGACGGGGCTATAGCTGGAATAGGTGAAATGAACGGATTGAAAGTCAGCCTGGCAGTTATGGATTTTGATTTCATGGGTGGAAGTATGGGATCAGTAATAGGAGAGAAACTGACACGTAGTATTGAAAGAGGTGTAGAGATGGGACTGCCTGTAATAATAGTGTCTACATCAGGTGGAGCTAGGATGCAGGAGGGGCTTGTATCATTAATGCAGATGGCTAAGACCTCTGCAGCGCTGGATAGACTGAGAGAAGCTGGACTTCCGTACATAGCGGTTCCTGTAAACCCTACGTCAGGTGGTGTAACAGCATCATTTGCAATGCTTGGGGATGTTATCATTTCAGAACCTAAAACGCTTATAGCATTTGCCGGTCCTAGGGTAATAGAGCAGACTATAAAACAAAAACTTCCTGAAGGATTCCAAAAAAGTGAATTCCTTTTAGATCACGGGATGGTTGATGTGATAGCAAAAAGAGAAGAATTGAAATACACTATACACAGGGTACTGAGTAATTTAGTGTAAACCTAATTCGTGAAAGAAGCTTTAAGGAGGGGAAAAATGGAATTTGAAAAAGAATTGGAAATATTGAGCAACAAGTTGTCTGAGCTCAAGAAATTTTCAGAAGAAAAAGAGATAGATCTTTCAAACGAAATAGATAAACTTGAAAAAGAGCTAAATATAAAAATAGAAGAAGTATATAAAAACCTTAATCCGTGGGAAAAATCACAGGTGGCAAGACACCCGAACAGGCCTCATACGCTGGACTATGTGAAATATATAGCGGAAGACTTCGTAGAACTCCACGGAGACAGACTTTTTGGTGATGATCCTGCAATTGTTGGAGGACTGTGCAAGATAGATGGGGAAAAATTCGTTATTATTGGGCATCAGAAAGGTAATAACCTCGAAGAAAACCTTTATAGGAACTTTGGTATGGCAAATCCTGAAGGTTACAGAAAAGCTTTGAGGCTCATGAAAATGGCAGAGCGTTTTAAAATCCCGGTATTAACACTTATGGATACACCAGGAGCTTACCCAGGTAAGGAAGCCGAAGAACGTGGACAGGGGGAAGCTATAGCAAGAAACCTGATGGAAATGGCAGGTCTTGCTACACCTATAATCTCTATTGTGGTGGGAGAAGGTGGTAGTGGAGGAGCTATAGGGCTTGGAGTAGGAAATAAGGTTTTGATGCTTGAAAACAGTGTATACTCAGTAATATCTCCAGAAGGCTGCGCTGCAATACTTTTTAAGGATGCAAAGAAAGCTCCAGAAGCAGCAGTGAGTCTTAAAATAGATGCACAAAGTCTCCTAGACTTGAATGTTATCGACGATATAATAGAGGAACCTGTGGGAGGGGCACATAGAAACCCTGAACAGATGGCAGGAAACTTAAAGAAAAAAGTTTTGGAAGCACTTTCCGAACTTAAAAGTATGACGGTGGAAGAGATCAAGGCTCAAAGGTATGAGAAATTTAGGAACATGGGATTTTTTAATCTTTAATACAAAAACGCAAGGTTTTATGGGGGGATACCCCCATTTTTTATTAAAAAAATAATACCCTTTTACCTTTTATTTGATACAAAATTCTCTTGAAAGATTAAAAAAAAGTTGAAAAAAAAATAGATATATTATATAATTTAAGCAAAAAATGCTTAAATGCATTTTAAAAAAAGATGTTTAAAAATAAAAAGGGTTGTTAAGAAAGGGGAAGTACTATGAAGAACATTGCTATTCTGACTAGTGGTGGGGATGCTCCTGGTATGAATACAGCAGTAAGAGCTGCTGCAAAGTATGCATTTTCAAAGGGCATGAAAGTTTACGGTATTAAAAGGGGATATGCCGGAATGCTTAATGATGAAATTTTTGAGATGAAACCTATCGATGTTAGTGGAATCATTGACAGAGGTGGGACAGATCTTTTAACTGCAAGATGTCTTGAGTTCAAACAAAAAGAGGTAAGGGCAGAGGCAGTTAAAAATCTTCAAAAGAGGGGAATAGAAGGTCTTATTGTAATCGGTGGGGACGGATCTTTCCACGGGGCAGACCTTTTATACAAAGAACACGGGATAAAAGTAATAGGGGTTCCCGGTACTATTGACAATGATATTGCAGGTACAGACTATACAATAGGATATGACACTGCTTTAAATACTATATTAGATGCTATAACAAAAATAAGAGACACTGCTACATCTCACGAAAGGACATACCTTATAGAGGTAATGGGAAGAGCCTGCGGAGATTTAGCTCTTTATTCCTGCATGGCAGGAGGAGGGGATGGACTTCTGATCCCTGAAGTGCATTTTTCTATAGAAGAGCTGGCAGACCAGTTAAACCAAAGAAGAGCTCAGGGTAAACTACACGATATAATTCTAGTAGCAGAAGGAGTAGGCTCTGCAATTGATATAGCAAGAGAACTTGAAGGAAAAGTAAAATCAGAGATGAGGGTTACTGTTCTAGGACACGTGCAAAGAGGAGGGGCTCCATCTGCGTTTGATAGAGTTCTTGCTACAAAATTAACAGCCCATGCTGTGGATCTGTTGGCAGAAGGCGAGAGTGGAAAAATGGTTGGACTGGAAAAAAATGTTCCTGTAAGCCACCCTATTTCTCATGCTTGGGAAAACAAAAAACATCCAGTGCCAAAAGACTATGCATTAGCACAAGCTTTGGCAGAATAGAGTAAGCTAAGCAGATTTTACAATAAATTCTAGGAGGTAAGATTAAATGTTGAAAAAAACTAAGATTGTATGTACTATCGGACCTAAGTCTGAATCAAAAGAAATGCTAGGAAAATTAGTAGCAGCTGGAATGAACGTAATGAGACTTAACTTCTCACACGGTGACTATGAAGAGCACGGTGGAAGAATCACAAGTCTAAGAGAAATCATGGCTGAAACAGGAAGTCAAGTTGCTGTATTACTAGACACTAAAGGTCCTGAGATCAGAACTATCAAGCTTGAAAACGGAGACGACGTAATGCTTGAAGCTGGACAAGATTTCACAATCACTACCGACAAAACTGTAGTAGGAAACAAAGAAATAGTTGCAGTTACTTATGAAGGGTTAACAGATGACCTTAAAGCAGGAGATACAATTCTTCTAGACGATGGATTAGTTGGATTAACTGTAAAAGAAGTAGCAGGAAACGAAGTTAAATGTGTTGTAAACAACAGTGGAGAACTTGGAGAAAACAAAGGTGTTAATTTACCAGGTGTATCAGTTAACCTTCCTGCACTATCAGAAAAAGATATAGCTGACCTTAAATTTGGATGCGAAGTTGGCGTAGACTACGTAGCTGCTTCATTCATAAGAAAAACTTCAGACGTTAAAGAAGTAAGAAATATATTAGATGAAAACGGTGGAAAAAACATCAAAATCATCTCTAAAATAGAAAACCAAGAGGGTGTAGATAACTTCGATGAAATCTTAGAATTATCAGATGGAATCATGGTTGCAAGGGGAGACCTTGGGGTAGAAATTCCTGTAGAGGAAGTTCCATTCGCTCAAAAAATGATGATAGAAAAATGTAACGAAGCTGGTAAAATGGTTATAACAGCTACTCAAATGTTAGATTCTATGATCAAAAACCCTAGACCTACAAGAGCAGAAGCAGGAGACGTTGCTAACGCTATCTTAGACGGAACAGATGCAGTAATGCTTTCAGGAGAATCTGCAAAAGGTAAATACCCTGAAGAAGCTGTAAAAACTATGGCTAAAATCTGTGAAAAAACAGACTCTGTTATGATGTATATGCCAATGGATTTTGAAGGACCAACTACAGTAACTGAAGCAGTAGCTAAAGGAAGTGTAGAAGCAGCTGAAAATTTAGGAGCAAAATTAATAGTTGTTGCTACTGAAACAGGAAGAGGAGCAAGAGCAGTAAGAAAATACTTCCCAACTGCACAAATCTTAGCTATCACAAACAACGAACAAACAGCTAGACAGCTTATGCTTTCAAAAGGTGTTTACACAGCAGTTGAAAAAGATGCATTAACAGTAGAAGAGTTCACAGCTAAAGCTGAAAAATTAGCTGTAGAAAACGGATTCGCTCAAACTGGAGACGTAGTTGTAATAACTTACGGAGAAGGAATCTTCAAACCAGGAACAACAAACAGTTTCAAAGTATCAGTAATCAAATAAGCATAAATTAAAAATCGGCCAATTGGCCGATTTTTTTATTTACACTTAATTATACAACTCCAAATGATGCAAAAATAACTGCAATTGCTGTAGCCACTAGAGGGATAACAACGGTACACATACCGATATCTTTATATGATTCTCTGTGTGTTAAGCCGGTTATACCCAATAAAGTAATTATGGCACCGTTGTGCGGAAGTGAATCCAGCCCTCCACAGGCCATTGCAGCTATTCTATGGAAAGCCTCAGGG
Source organism: uncultured Ilyobacter sp. (assembly GCA_963668015.2). GTDB lineage: Bacteria > Fusobacteriota > Fusobacteriia > Fusobacteriales > Fusobacteriaceae > Ilyobacter_A. The sequence continues at coordinate 201,812 of CAXXCR010000012.1, forward strand.
TTTATATTGTACATCTGAGCCTTCTGTATGTAAGCATCACCAAGGGCACTTAGAGCGATACTCATACCCCCAGAAGCTGAACCAGTGATACCCGCCAGAACACTCGAAGAAACAGCAAGTGATATAAACGGAGTACCAGGAATAGAAAGTATAGCAGTTTTAATGATAACAAATGCAGCAAGAGACTTTATTACATTACCATATCCAACTTCAGAAGCTGTATTTATAATTGGAAGCAGTGATCCAAAAGCACCTTTGTTGAGAGTTTCCTTTAAATTTTTAAGCTGTTTTCTAAATACGATGGCGGCCGTTATAATGGAAGCCATAAGAGATATAAGAAGACTCCAAGATCCCTTTACCTTACCAAAAGTAGTACCATAATCTTTTAAATAATCAGCATTGTAATCAGCGTAGAATATATTTCCTATGATAAAGTTTAAAACAAGAACGATTACAATGGGTGCTAACGCAGCTTGTAGTGAAGGCAGATTTTCAGAACTAATTTTTGCGATGTTGTCATTGTGATCTCCGTATCCTTCTCCTGCTAAACGGGCAGCTTTTTCTCTTCTATTCAACCAAAGCATACCACCAAGAAACATTATAGTTGCACCGATTAAACCAAGTACAGGTGCGGCATAGGCTGTTGTGCCAAAAAAAGGCATAGGTATTGTATTTTGTATTTGAGGCGACCCTGGAAGAGCAGTCATTGTAAAAGTGAAAGAACCCAGTGCGATTGAAGCTGGAATCAATCTTTTAGGGATATCGTTTTCCCTGAACAATTCAGCTGCAATTGGATATACAGCAAAGGCCACAACAAACATTGAAACCCCACCATAAGTCAAGACAGCAACTGAGAGAACAACAGCTAAGATGGAGTTCTTTTTACCTACTTTTTCAGTGAAAAAGTGGGAGATAGTTTTTGCTGAACCGGATTCTTCCATCAACTTACCGAAGATTGCTCCAAGTAAGAATATCGGGAAGTATGCTTTAACGTAGGCCGAGAAATTGTTCATAAATACTTCTGTATAGGATGCCATAATCGGTGTTCCTCCAGAAAAAAGAACAGCAAGCAGTGCAAGAACAGGAGCGATTAATATTACTGCAATCCCCCTGTAGGCAAGATAGATTAATAAAACCAGTGATATAATAATACCGACGATACCTAAATCCATAAAAAATCCTCCTTTTTTTGATTGACTTTAAACATTAGTCATTAATCGGAATTAAACTTATTTCGATAAAAGTCTCTAATTTGTATATACCATAAGTGTAGGAAAAATCAAAACAAAAAAACAAAAAATTACTTTAGTTTTAATTTCTCGGAATATATTCAAAAAAAAAACTGACAATAAAAAAAGAAGACTTTGTGAATTTTAAAACTCACAAAGTCTTCTTTTTTGAAAAAGCAGATTAATTCTCCTTTTTTCTATTTAGTTTATACATGTAAACAAGTATGGAGATTAATATTATAGGGTAGAAATAGTAGGCAACTACAGGGAAGAGACCTAAGATGGCAGTTTTTAAAACCCCAAACTCTTTCAAGGAGTGGAACAAAGTAATTCCCAAGGTGCTAAATAAAATGAAAATGAAAAAAATATTCATATTTATCACCTTCTTCTCTATATAAATATTTACAAAACTAAAACTGATATCCTTTAAAATTAAATCTCAAGATTTTTATGTAAGTGAAGATTAAAGACAATAGACTATAAATTATTAGGAGGAAAATATTTATAGCTTAGGTAAATTAATAGTAAATATACTCTGTAAAAGAATTATTTCTAAGGGGATGAAGAATATGGATAAAAAATATGTCTATCTGTTTGGACCAAATGGATCTGATGGCGATGCAAGCATGAAAGAGCTTTTGGGAGGTAAGGGTGCAAACCTTGCTGAAATGGCAAGAATAGGCATACCGGTTCCTCCAGGATTCACAATAAGTACGGAGATGTGTACCCTTTACAATGAAAAGGGGAAAAGCGAAGTGAAGAAGTTATTGGAAAAAACAATAAAAAGTTCTGTAGAATTTGTAGAAGATATAGTTGGAATGGAATTTGGAAATCCTGAAAACCCCTTACTTTTTTCGGTAAGGTCTGGTGCCAGAAAATCAATGCCTGGGATGATGGATACGGTTTTGAATCTGGGTATAAATGATAAGATAATCAATGGACTTGCAGAAAAAACCGGCAACGAGAGATTTGCCTGGGACTCATACAGAAGATTTCTGCAAATGTATGGTGATGTGGTATTGGGGATGAAGCCTGAGTCAAAAGATGACGTAAATCCTTTTGAAAAGATTATAGAAGATATGAAGGAAGCTTTGGAAATAAAAAATGATATAGACTTTAAAGTGGAAGATCTAAAAGTTTTGGTGAAAAAATTTAAAGTACTGATTAGAAAAAAAACCGGGAAAGATTTTCCGCAGGATCCATGGGAGCAGTTGTGGGAAGCCATAGTAGCTGTATTTGACAGTTGGATGAACGACAGGGCTATTATATACAGAAAATTAGAAAAAATACCTGATTGGTGGGGAACAGCAGTAAATGTACAGGCAATGGTATTTGGAAATATGGGTGAAAACTCGGCAACTGGAGTTGCATTTACAAGAAATGCTGCAACAGGCGAAAATAAATTCAATGGTGAATTTTTGGTAAATGCCCAAGGTGAAGATGTAGTGGCAGGTATAAGAACACCGCAAGAGATAACCCGCGAGGAATCGGTCGAGTGGTCTAAAAGAAACAATATAAGCGAAGAAGAGAGGGTGAAAAAGCATCCTTCACTAGAAGAGATAATGACTGATGTCTATAAAGAGTTGTATGAAGTGCAGGAAAAATTGGAACAACATTATAAAGATATGCAGGATTTGGAGTTTACTATACAGGAAGGGAAACTGTGGTTATTGCAGACAAGAACAGGAAAAAGAACAGGTCAGGCAATGATAAAAATTGCAATGGATCTATTAGATGAAGGTATTATAGATGAGTTAACTGTTTTAGACAGGTTGGATATAAATAAAATAGGTGAACTACTTCATCCGATATTTTCTGAAAATTCACTAAAAAAAGCTAAAGAAATTACTAAAGGACTGCCAGCAGCCCCCGGTGCCGCAATAGGACGTGTGGTTTTCTTTGCAGATGAGGTTGAAAAATATGATGATGCCATACTGGTAAGACTGGAAACTTCTCCAGAAGATATAAAAGGTATGACCCTTGCAAATGGATTTTTAACAGTACGTGGAGGGATGACATCCCACGCAGCCGTTGTTGCCAGAGGAATGGGGAAATGCTGTGTGGCAGGTGCCGGAGAGCTCAGAGTCGACTACAAGAAAAGGATATTTGAAGTCGCAGGAAAAGTTTTTAAAGAAGGGGACTGGATATCCTTGAATGGTAGAACAGGAGAAGTTTATGAAGGAAAACTTGAAACAACTGAACCTCAACTTGGCAGTGATTTTGAAAGAGTTTTAAAACTGGCAGACAAAGTAGCCCGTGTTGAGGTTAGAGCAAATGCAGATACTCCATTAGATGCCAGCCAGTCGCTTAAGTTCGGTGCAAAGGGAATAGGGCTTTGCAGAACTGAGCATATGTTTTTTGAGCCGGATAAAATAAAACCAATGAGAGAAATGATATTGGCTTCCGATGAAAAAGGCAGGAAAAAGGCTCTCGAAAAATTACTTCCTCTACAAAGAAAAGATTTCGAGGAGATATTTGAGGTTATGGGTGAATTTCCTGTTACCATAAGGCTCTTAGATCCTCCATTACATGAATTTTTGCCTCATACAAAGGAGAAACAAGAGGAACTTGCCTTGGAACTGCATGTTAAAGCCAGTAAAATACGTGAAACTGTAGAACATCTGAAAGAATTGAATCCTATGTTGGGACACAGGGGATGCAGACTCGGTAATACATATCCAGAGATCACAATAATGCAAACTAAAGCGATAATAGAAGCAGCTATAAATGTGAAAAAAAGGGGAATAGATGTATTCCCGGAAATAATGGTTCCGTTGGTAGGAACTTTAGAAGAATTGAAACTTCAAAAATTATATATAGAAAAGACGATAAAAAATGTGTTTGAAGCCAAAGGAGAGAGAGTTAGGTATAAGATAGGAACTATGATAGAAATACCTAGAGCCGCTTTGACCGCTGATGAGATTGCAAAGCATGCTGAATTTTTCTCATTTGGAACCAATGATCTCACGCAGATGACTTTTGGATATTCGCGTGATGATGCCAATAAATTCTTACCTATATATTTAGAAAAGAAGATATTAAAAAGAGATCCTTTCCAAGTTTTGGATAGGGATGGTGTTGGTCAGCTTATGAAAATTGCATTTGAAAAAGCTAAAAAAGTGAATGAAGATATAGAAATTGGAATATGCGGAGAACACGGAGGGGAACCTCAATCCATAGAATTTGTAAGTAATCTAGGATTTGACTATGTTAGCTGTTCTCCATATAGGATACCTATAGCTAGAATTGCAGCTGCAAAAGCTGCAAAAGGTTAAGATGCTTATGATAAGTGGAAAAGTCGTAATAATGAATGAAACAGGTTTACATGTAAGACCCGGACATGAACTCGTTATAATGGTGAAAAATTTTAAGAGTAGTATAGAGTTTGAAAACGAAGATGGGAAAAGAGTACGTGGTAATTCATTACTGAAGATACTTAGTCTGGGTTTGAAAAAAGGTCGTGAGATAAGGGTGTATGCAGACGGAGAGGATGAAGCTGAGGCTGTAAAGAAAATAGTAAATTTTATGCAAAACTTAAAGGATTGACTATGCAGTATAAAAAAATAGAAGATACATTGTATCTTCTATTTTTTAAATAATTTGTAGGCTGGAGGGATATGCAGATGGGGAAAGTGTTCAAGGGTATGGTGACCTCTGCGGGGCTGGCAGTATCTAGGGCCCATATATATGAGAAAGAAGAGGTTTTGATAAATAAAAACAGCATACTCGGTGCAGAAGCCGAAAAAAAGCGACTGATAAATGCCCAGAAAAAAACGAGGGAACAGCTTTTGAAATTTAAGGAAAAAACCCTTCGAATAATGGGGGATGAAGAAGCCGCTATATTTGACAGCCACATAAACTTGTTAGAGGACGAGTTTATAATGGATCAGGTTCATGCTTTTATAGAGAGTGAGATGGCATCTGCTGAGTATGCATTGAAATGTGTAATAGAAAAAAATTGTGAACTGATGTCGAGCCTTGAAGATGAATTTTTTAGGGAAAGAGTAGCCGATATTAAAGATATAGGTAAAAGATGGGTGTATAATATATTGGAAATAGATTTAGAGGATGACTTAGAGTTTGAAGATAGCACAATAATTGTAAGTGAGAGCATAGATCCTTCTGATATTATGAAACTGGACCTGAAAAAAGTGGAAGGTTTTGTAAGTTTTAACGGTGGAAAGATGAGTCATGCTTCCATAATGGCTAGATCCTTAGGAATACCGTTTATAGTAGGGATAGAGTTGAAAAACGAAATAGAAAATGGGGATTATCTTATACTGGATGCAATAGAAGGTATGGTCATAGTAGATCCGGATAAAAAAGAGATTAAGAGCTACAGGTTAAAAATAGAAGAGTATAACAACGAAAGAGAAAAGCTTAACAGCTTAAAATGGAAAAAAGCAGTTTCAAAAGATAAATTTGAAGTACATATGTTGGCAAATATTGAGAGTGAGGAAGATGTGGAGCTGGTCTTGAAATATGGAGCAGATGGTGTGGGACTTTATAGAACTGAATTTTTGTTTATGAATTCAGAAAAATTTCCAAGTGAAGAAGAGCAGTTTAGTTCTTATAGGAAAGTTGTTGAAGGGATGCAGGGACGACCTGTTATAATAAGAACAATAGATATAGGCGGAGATAAATTTCCAGAATATATGGACTTTCCAAAAGAAGAAAATCCGTTTTTGGGCATGAGGGCACTTAGAATATCACTGAAAGATTTGGAAAATTTTAAAGCTCAGATAAAAGCTATTTTAAGAGCATCTGCCTATGGGAATGCGTACATAATGTTTCCGATGGTGATCTCTATTGATGAGATAAGGGATGCCAAAAAGGTTATAGAAGAGTGTAAGGATGAGCTGAGGCAAAATGGAATAAGCTTCGACGAGTACGTTAAAGTGGGGATATTGGTAGAGACTCCTGCAGTGGTTATAAGAGCACAAAAGTTTGCTAAAGAAACCGACTTCTTTTCAATAGGAACAAATGATTTGACACAGTATATACTGGCAGTTGACCGGGGAAATGAGTATGTATTTGATCTGTATGATCCGTACCATCCAGCGGTTCTTCAGGCCATAAAAACAGTTATAGATGAGGCAAAAAACTCTAAAATAGAGATATCTATGTGCGGAGAGTTCGCAGGTGATGAAAGGGCTACAGCACTGCTGTTGGGAATGGGTCTTGAAGCTTTTTCAATGTCGCCTATTATGATCCCGAGGATAAAAAGCAATATAATGAAACTGAATAAAAGTGAATGTGAACACCTAGTAGAAAGGGTATTAAAAATGGGGACTGCTGATGAGATAAAAGATGAAATAGATAAATTTTTTGAAAAAATTGACAAATAAGAAAAACAGGGGATCCCCCCTGTTTTTCTTATTTGGTTTAAATTATAATTTAAATTTTGAACTTATCATAATCTTATTTTAGTTTTATATTTAACTCAAGTTGCTACTTGAAATTATTGCGATAAATTATTGAATTTATCTAAAATTATTTTTTGGACATAGAGTTTAAAACAAGAGTTTCAAAGAGAAAACCTCAGCCCAATTTATAGATTGTAGAGAACAGTGAATAGATATTTAAACTATTCTTTATTCATTATTAACTACTAACTGATTTATTTACTCTTTGAAACTCACTCTTTTCATCTGTGCCACTCTGTGACTCAGGTTTTTTATTTTAATTCGTGACCAAAAAAGCTTTTTATCTGCTTGCAAGAAATTGAATATTTTATTACAGGTAACAACTTAGGTTATTTAATGTGGAAAATTATTTGCCAAATACCTTGATATAATCCACATAAGCAGTAGCCTCTTCACCGGTATTATCGGAATCTGCCATTATTGCAATGCTGGCTTTTTGTGGGGGATCCTCACGGAAAGCAGCCCTGTAATCTTCTAAAATATTTCTTTTTTCAACTATCCATTCACCAAGTTTAGCATTACTGCTTTCCAGAGCAAGAGTCCTTGAAAAATCAGAGTAGGGGTTTTTAATAATTTCCCCTTTTTCCAGTTTGCTTGCCCAGACATAGTTAAGAGCACTGTGTGGCGGATATTCTCCGTATAACTTTTTCGTCAGTTCATATTTGATTTTTTTAAAACCCCTGCTGTTTTTCGGTGAGTATTGGAATATAAGGTAGACTCTTATGGGAAAATCATCTCCGCTTTTTAAAGCGGCGTTTCCTTTTTGGTAAATATTTTCTACTTTCCACTTCCATTCTGCCAAAGGGTATTTATATACATCGAATTTTTGAGAATATATTATGGCAGATGCCCCGTTTTTACTATAAGCTTTTAAAATATCATTGTCTATGATGTTATAGTTCGAAAGAACATTGATTTTCTTAAATTTTAAACTGTTCCAATTATTTAGATTATAAAAATCTTCATTTACAATTATTTCTGAAAATGAAGCCTGGTATAAAAAAATAAGAATAAAAAACAGTTTCTTCATAAACCCACCTCCTGTTGTAATATATATTCACAAAACTCCTGTAATATCATTTTAAATAAAAAAATATATTTAGATAACTGTGTACAATAGAGGATAAATTATATTTTTTTGGTATATTATTTTAACTTAATACAAGTTTAAGTAGGGGGAGACATGAACGATAACGTATTGAGAAAAGAATATTTGAATGAAAATCCTATATTGGAAATGGAAAAATGGCTTCATTTTGCATATGAAAATAGTGTGAAATTTCCAAATCTGATGTGTCTTGTGACAGACATAGATGGTAAAATAACTTCTAGGATGGTTTTTTTGAAGCGGATAAATGATAAAGGATTTATTTTTTTCGACAGCTTAGAACCAGATTTTAAACCTGTAAAAAATGATGCAATTATAAATTTTATATGGCGTGATATTAGCAGAAACATATGCATAGAGGGCAAATTAATGAGAATGGAAAGGGCAATTGAGGAAGAACATTATCAGCTTTTGCCTAAAAACCTGAAATTAAAATACTATGTTATGAATTCTAAAGAAACAGTGGAATCTAGGCCGAGAATGAAGGAGATATATCTGGAAACTGAAGAAAAATTTGAATGGGAAGATATACCAATGCCTGAAAATTGGGGAGTGTATTTATTTGAGCCCAATTATTTTGAATTTATAAATGGGAACCTATTGGAATTGCCGGATAAGTTTATCTATCGAAAAGAAAATGGCGTATGGTACCTTGCAAGAAGTATTTTATAGGCTCAAAAGAGCCTTTTTTTATTAAAAAAATTAAAGTATTTCTTGATAAATATTACAATAGAATAATATAAGAGCTGTTTGGAGGTGGAGAAAATGCTAATCAAAGTGTTACTATTTATTTTATTGGGCGGGTTTATTTTTGCAGGCAAAGCTGAGGTAAGCTGGCTTAATGAGAATGTTTTTAAAAGTCATGAGGAAAACAGCAAAGAAATAAAAGCTGAACTGAAAAAAAACTTAGTCCTATTCAATATAAAGTAAGTCAGGAAAACGGTACAGAAGCACCCTTTAAAAATGAGTACTGGGACAACAAGGAAACAGGTATATATGTAGATATAGTTTCCGGGGAGGCGCTCTTCAGTTCTAAGGATAAGTACAAGTCTGGTACAGGATGGCCTAGTTTTACGAAACCTTTGGAACCCGAGAACCTAGTTTACGTGGAAGACTGGTCGTTTTTCTCTAAAAGGATTGAGGTAAGGAGTAAAAAAGGGAAATCTCATTTGGGTCATGTTTTTCCAGATGGTCCGAGACCTAGCGGACTAAGATACTGTATGAACTCTGCTGCTATGAAGTTTATACCTGTTGCCGATCTAGAGAGTGAAGGTTATGGAGAGTATATGGGATTGTTTGAATAGTGGGGCTGCTTGTCAGCCCTATTTTTATGTGTTAAATATTTAAGTACATCGAGTTTGAGATATTTAAAGATAATGGTAGATATTAGTTGATTGATATAAGCTGCAGATTAAAAATTATGTAATTAATTACTGAATTTATCTAAAAACTTTTTTGGACACAGAGTTTCACAGAGATTTAAAACAAGAGCTTCGCAGAGAGACCCTTTAAATCAAAATCATTTTTTGTCACAAATTACATTAATCTCACAATTTATTAAAAATATAGAGAATTAAAGGTTTTTAGAATTTCTCTGTGAAACTCACTCTTTTCCTTTGTGCCACTCTGTGGCCAAGGTTTTGATTTTCTATTAGTGTTTATTTTTGCGATTCGTGACCCAAAAGGCTTTTATGTACTTGCGAGAAATTCAATGTTTTAATGTGAAGACATTGAGCAGTTTAAATGAATTATTCAAATATATATGATAATTTTGACAAGGCTGTATTGAAAAAATATTTTAAATGGTTTAAAATATTCTTAGAGTATCTATGGGAGGGATAAAATGGCAACTAAATCACTTGAAAAAATGATAGATGAATTCAACAAATTTCCTGGTATAGGTAGGAAAACAGCTGCAAGACTGGCATTTCATGTTATGGACATGGAAGAGTTTGAAGTGAAAAACTTCATACAGGCATTAAAAGATGTAAAAGAAAAAATAAAGAGATGCAGTATATGCGGGAACCTAAGTGAAAGTGAAACGTGTGAAATATGTGGTGATGAGTTCAGAGACAAGAGCATTATATGTATCGTAGAAGACAGCAAGGACATTATATCACTGGAGAAAGCTAGATCCTATAAGGGAGTCTATCATGTACTTCAAGGTAAAATTGATCCCTTGAATGGCATAGGGCCTGATAAGCTGAACATAAAGGCACTCTTACACAGGGTAGCAAACGAAGATATTAGTGAGGTTATCCTTGCATTAAATCCCGATCTGGAGGGTGAAACAACCTCAATGTACCTTGTGAAATTATTAAAGCCGTTTGGGTTGAAAATTAGCAAAATAGCAAGTGGGATACCCATTGGCGGGAATATAGAATTTGCAGACATAGCAACTATAGCAAAATCTTTAGATGCTAGGCAGGAAATAAAATAAATTTGAACTTAAAAAGAGGAAAAAAGAGGGTAAAATTATAAAATTATAAGAAGGGAGTTTAGAAGGAGACGTTAGTTCTGTAGACTCCCTTCTTAATATATAAGCAGATAAGCATACTGTAGATGGGAGGTATTAATGAGAAAAATCATTTTAATAGCACTGTTGGGGGCACTTACAGTGTTATTGCTTTATCTATATACGGATTCCAGCAGCACATTTGTTGTCAACTATAATGGAGAAGAGACCGTTTATACGGCAGAAGGGATAAAATCCATAGGTTCGGCCGTTATGATGTCTGGAATACTTATGGGGGCATTTTTAATGACGCTTTTGCTTTTTTCAGGGGTGTTTTTATCCGTATTTTTTGTGTTCTTTTTCATAGCATTTTTCTTTTTGGGCAGGGCAATTTTACTTTTGTTGCCTCTGTTGCTTATATTTGCGATACTTATTCTGATATTCAAAAAAAGAGATAAATTCTAAATTAAGGGGATGATCTATCATGGGAAGAGTTAGGAAAGGCCATATAACTTGGCATGATATAGAACTTTTTTTAGAGGAAAAATTAGAAAAAAAAGACCTGATTCAGTTGAAAGATAAGTATAAAAAATATCTGAAGAGTGAATGGGATGAACTGGAAAGAATAAAGTTGGACGAGGATGACTTTGTGTGTGAATGTGAAATGGGTGATTTTCTCAAGAAAGCAACTGAGGAGGAAAAACTTTTAAATGCACTCAAGTTAATTTTTCCGGAGGACAGTGAAATAGGAGATTTGATAAAGGAACTTGAGCATGAAAAGGATTGGAAAGAATAGAGGAGGAGCTATAGTTTATGAAGAAAGTGTACGAAATTCCCGTGGATGCAGAAGCCAATTTTTTAAAAAGATTAAACAGGTATTTGGCAGAGGTGGAGTTTGACAGCGGAGAAAAAGAGATGGTTCATGTACACGATCCCGGGAGATTAAAGGAACTTTTGTATGAAGGGAACAGAGTAAAACTGAGAAGGGCGAAAAATATAAACAGAAAAACAAAATGGGATGTAATTAGCGCAGATGCAGAATCTGAAGATATATTAGTTAATTCGATGTACCACAGGTATATTTCACAGGAAATCTTGAACAATTCAGATGTTAATCCGCTAGGGATTTTGGACCAGGTAAAGGCTGAGGTTAAATACGGAAACAGCAGGATAGATTATCTGGTGGAAAAAAACGGGGAAAAGATTTGGATAGAAGTCAAGGGGGTGTCGTTGTCAGAAAATGGATTGGCTATGTTTCCAGACGCTCCAACCACACGGGGTCAAAGGCACCTGAAAGAGCTCATGGAGATAAAGGAAAAAGGTGACAGGGCGGCAGTATATTTTCTTATTCTGAGGGATTCTAAAAGTTTCAGGCCAAGATGGGAAACCGACCCTAAGTTTTCCCAACTGTTTTATGAGGCTATGTCCCAGGGTGTGGAGGTATATCCTATTTTATTGGAGTACAAACAGGGGATAGTATATTATAAGGGTTTGATTGGAATAGAAGAACAGACTAGTTTTACTTAGGAATGATGCGGATATGAATAAGCAGATAAAAAAATTGATAAGAGCACTAAAGGTCCTCAGTGTAATTTTTCTTATAGGTGTTTTTGGGTATGTGTACCTTGAGGATTATACTCTTTTAGATTCATTTTATATGACCTCGATTACTCTTTCCACGGTAGGGTTTGGAGTTATAAAAGAGCTCAGTGATTTTGGGAAACTATTTACAATATTGCTTATATTTTCCGGGATGACTGTAGTGGTATACAGCTTTGGGGTGTTAGCCAGCTTTCTGATAGAGGGAGAGTTCAAGAAATATTTGAAAGGGGTAAAAATGAAGAAAGAGATATCCAAGCTAAACGAACACTTTATAATTTGCGGATGTGGGAAAACCGGTGCTAAAATAATGGAAAAGTTCATGGAGAGAAAACTAGAATTTGTGGTAATAGAGAGGGAGCTTGAAGTTATAAACGAGCTGAAAGAAAGATACGGCGACACACTGCTTGTGGTGCACGGTGACTCAACAAAGGATGAAGTACTCACGCAGGCAGGAATCGAAAAAGCAAAAACACTGATTTCGGTTTTGGCCACAGATGCCGACAACCTATTTGTTACATTGAGTGCCAAAGACTTGAACAGCGGATTAAAGATAATAACCAAGGCGATGGAGAGCAACAACTCATACAAATTGAGGCGTGCAGGAGCTGACTTTACAATATCAACCCTAGATATTGCAGCGGAAAGGATATTTTCTACTGCTACGGAGCCCAATCTTGTTAGTTTTGTGGACATAGTAAGCAAAAAATCCCAGTTGGATGGTCTGAGGCTGGAGTTCATAATGATAGGCGATAGGAGTGAACTGCACAATACGACATTAAGAGAAGCGAAAATACCTCAAAAGACCAACCTTGTTGTAATAGGGGTGGAAAAAGACGGGGATTTCAAGCTTAATCCCATGTCGGGTACCTTACTGACTTCAGGCAGCAAACTGCTGGTAATGGGGGAAGAGGGGCAAATTGAAAAATTAAAAAAACTGGCGGAAAAGAGCCTTCTGGAAAGGCAGGTACACATAGACTGATTTTTTGGAGGTTGAGATGGGAGAGAAATATAAATTTGTGCAGAACAGGGAGTGTGAGTACTTTCCCTGCCATGAGATAGAAGATAAAAAGCGGTTTAACTGTCTATTTTGTTTTTGCCCGCTTTATATGTTGAGGGAAGAGTGTGGAGGCAATTATTTTTACTTAGAAAACGGGACAAAAGACTGTTCAAACTGTTTGTTACCGCATATAAAGGAGATAGGTTATAATCATATAATGACAAAAATGAGTCTTATTATTGAAAAAAGTAAAAAGGAATAAAATGACAGAAGACGATTAAATGATGTTGTATCTATATTAAATTCACAGATTGTATTTAAATACATTTTTTTACTTATACAGGTAAAGAATTATAAAAAACTTTTTTTAAATATTTGAAATGGTGGTGAAGCGAGATGAAGTTAAAAAGGGAGCTCGGGTTTTGGGACGTTTTCAGCATATCTACCGGAGCAATGATAAGTTCTGGTATTTTTATTTTACCTGGTATAGCTTTTAGTAAGGGTGGACCCAGTATAATTATATCTTATTTTTTAGGTGGGATAATAGCTTTAATGGGCATAGTATCAGTTATTGAGTTAACTACGGCCATGCCTAAAGCAGGCGGGGACTATTTTTTTGTTGAAAGGACGTTGGGGCCGCTGGTCGGCACCATATCTGGAGTTTTAAGCTGGTTTGCCATATCTCTTAAATCGGCCTTTGCCATATATGGTATGTCTGGTGTTATTGTTGGTTTGGTTTATGGCAGCTTTGACCCAAATAAACTAGTTGTTATAGCTGCACTGATTACAGTTTTTTTCGTTGTTTTGAATATAGTTGGAGTAGAGGTGGCGAGCAAGTTTGAGGTAGTAATTGTAGCTGCCCTACTAGGACTGATGGTTTTATATATAGCTCTGGGTATATTTAAAGTGGATCTAGGTTATTTTAAGCCTTTTTTTCAAAAGTTTGAAATAATCAACGGAACTGCCAAGAGTTTGGGGACTAAGGTTAGTTTCCAGTTTACTGATTTAAGGGTAGTTATATCCACGACAGCTCTTGTATTCGTATCTTTTGGTGGACTTTTAAAAGCTGCCAGCGTATCAGAAGAGGTAAAAGACACTCATGTAAATATAGTTTACGGGCTTATAAGCTCTATAATCTGTATCAGTGTACTTTATGTACTTGTACTTTTTGTGACAATAGGTAACTTGGAGGGTGAGCGTTTAGCAAGCTCTATAACCCCGATAGCTGACGGCGCAAGAAATATTGCCGGCCTGCCTGGTTACATAGCTATAACAGCAGCAGCTATGCTTGCATTCATTTCCACAGCAAATGCAGGGATAATGGCAGCTTCTAGGTATCCGCTGGCACTTAGCAGGGATGGACTGTTTCCTGAGTTTATAAGCAGGGTGAGTAAAAGATTTAAAACTCCAGTGATCTCCATTGTGCTTACAGGTTGCTTTATAAGTTTTTCATTGTTTTTACCTTTAGAAACCCTGGCAAAGACAGCTTCTGCGGTAATTCTAATGACCTACATACTGACTAATATGTCGGTTATAATTCTGCGTGAGAGCAACATGGTAAACTACCAACCTACGTTCAAGGCGCCTTTTTATCCTTGGGTACAAATTTTCATTGTGGTAGTTTTTACATATTTTATAACCAAACTAGGATACAGCGCTGTAGAAACAAGCCTAGGCCTGATTGTGTTAAGTATATTTATATATTTTAAATATGGAAAGAAAAATGCGATCCAGGAGTATGCGTTACTGCATCTACTTATGAGGATAACCGAAAACTTAAAACTAGAGCATGACTTAGAGTCTGAATTCAGGGATATAATCCATGACAGGGACAGTGTGGAACTGGATGAATTCGACAAGCTTGTGAAAAATGCGGTCATCTTAGATTTGAAAGGGCATATTACCTTAGATGAACTTTTTGAAATAGAAGCCGAGCGTCTAGAAAAGATATTGGATGTGCCTAAAGAGGAGCTTATACACCTGTTTAATGAAAGGGAGAGGGAGAGTTCTACGGCGATAACAGAGTTCACGGCAATACCTCATATAGTGTTGGACAGGGAAGACTTGTTTAATCTTGTTGTTATAAGATGTAAGGAAGGTATAAGGTTTAATGAGAAGAAACAGGCTGTAAAAGCAGTATTTTTATTTATAAGCAGCAGCGGTGTAATTAAGACTCACTTAAAAACCCTAGCCTCGATAGCTTCACTTACTACGGAAGAGGATTTTGAGTCCAAATGGATGTCTGCTAAAAACGAGAATTATTTAAGGGATATGATACTTCTCAGCAAGAGAAAAAGGTTTGTAAAATAAAAGCTTTGAGCAAGTTAGATTAAATTTATTTTATATATTATTTAATTGTAAATCATATAAAAATATGTTAAAATCGAGTTATTATGTCTGAAAGGAGGAGGGATTATGAGGATATACAACATATTTCCAAGTGTACTTGAAAATATAACGGATTGGAAAAGCATACTTAATAAAATCAAGCATATGAACTTTGATCATATATATATAAATCCCTTTTTCCAGACGGGGTACTCGAAGAATCTTTATGTTCCTAAAAATTTTTATGAAGTATCCGATGAATTTTGTGACTATAATTCCCCTCTGGGCACTAAAGAACAGCTTAGGGAGTTTATAGATGAAGCACACAGTTTAGGTATTCGTGTGATTTTTGAGATGATATGTACACATACAGCCATAGATTCAGACTTGGTCCTAGAGCATCCTGAATGGTATCAGTCTGAAAACGGACAGTTTAAAAACTATACAATTAGCAATTCAAACAACTGGTCAGAGTGCATAGATGTATTGCATATAGACAACGGGACAGAGGATTTAAGCTTAAGAGATCAGATCTGGTCATACTGGGAAAACCTGCTTTTGTACTATATGGATTTTAATTTTGATGGCGTTAAGCTCCACTGGTCATTCGGACTGCCTGAAGATCTTGTTAAAAGGTTGATAAAAAAAGGAAAAGAAAAAAATGAAAACTTTGTATTTATAGGTGACAACCTCGGTGCAAACCTAGATGAGATATTAAATCTTGGGAGACTTGGTTTTGATTATCTGTTTACCAGTTTTAAATGGTGGAACTTTAAAGATGTTTGGTTTTTAGAGCAGCACTACAAATTGAAAAACAATGTGTCACTAATATCTTTTCCGGAAAATTATGATACAGAAAGAATAGCGAAAAAATATAATAAAAACCCGAATGCATCAATGGTTATGTACTCGCTTGCAGCATACATGAACAAAGGAGTTCTTATACCGATAGGTTATGAAAGCGGAAGCTCTGCAAGATTGGATGACACCAGAGTCTTTGATTTTGAACTGAAAGAAGACAGTATGCATCTGGAAGGATATATAAGAGAAGTGAATAGAATAAAAGGGTCTTATGAGATATTCAATGAAGAAACTGAACTTTTTTTCTTGAATAATCCCAATCCAAATGTACTTTTTCTAAAGAAAAGTACAGAAGATGAAAGCGTATTAATAATTGCTAATTTAAATTTTGACGGTGAAGAAAAAATTTCACTGGAAAATTTGGATAAACTTTTGGAGAGTGATTTAATAAAAGACATATCTCCTTTCGCATTGGAAAGAACCATTCCTAAAGCTTATGAAGAAGTTCTCAAGCCTGGGGATGTAAAAATATTTTATACAAAGAATTAGAAGATGGGGTGATGAAATGAATCAGGAACACTTAAAGCAAGTCGATTTAGAAGTTTATGAAGCTATTAAAAAAGAGGAAGACAGACAGGAATACGGAATAGAGTTAATTGCTTCTGAAAACTTCGTTACAAAAGCCGTTATGGAAGCTGTTGGCGGAGTTATGACAAACAAATATGCAGAAGGATACCCGCATAAAAGATATTATGGTGGATGTCAAAATGTGGACATAGTAGAAGAACTGGCTATTGAAAGAGCAAAAGAACTGTTTGACGTTAAATATGTAAACGTTCAAGCGCACTCTGGTTCACAGGCAAACATGGGAGCGTACCAAGCGGTGATTGAACCTGGAGACACAATAATCGGAATGAAACTAGATCATGGTGGACACCTGACTCATGGATTTGGTATAAACTTCTCCGGAAAACTTTACAACGCGGTTTTCTACGGTGTGGATAAAGAAACAGAAACAATAGACTATGAAGAACTTAGAAGCTTAGCACTTGAGCATAAACCTAAGCTTATTGTAGCAGGTGCAAGTGCATATCCTAGAATAATTGATTTCAAAAAATTCAGAGATATAGCTGACGAAGTAGGAGCGTATTTAATGGTTGATATGGCTCACATAGCAGGACTTGTAGCTGCAGGGGAGCACCCAAGCCCAGTTCCATATGCACATATAGTTACAACAACAACTCATAAAACATTGAGAGGTCCTCGTGGCGGGATGATAATGACTAATGATGAAGAGATAGCAAAAAAACTTGATAAGAGCATATTCCCAGGGATTCAAGGAGGACCTTTAATGCACGTTATTGCTGCAAAGGCGGTTGCGTTTAAAGAGGCTCTTACACCTGAATATAAAGAATATCAAAAACAAATAGTAAAAAATGCAAAGGTTCTTGCTGAAGAGCTTGTAAACAAAGGGTTTAGAATAGTAAGTGGTGGGACAGACAACCACCTTATGCTTGTTGACCTTAGCGGAAAAGGGATAACAGGGAAAAAAGCTGAGGAAGCTCTTGTAAAAGCTGAAATAACTGTTAATAAAAATACTATTCCTTTTGACCAGCAAAGTCCATTTGTAACAAGTGGAGTAAGAATAGGAACTCCTGCAGTGACTCAACGTGGAATGAAAGAAGCTGAAATGAAAGAGATAGCTTCTCTTATTGAAAGAGTAATCGACAATATAGAGGATGAAACTGAATTGAAGAAAGTTAAAGAAGATGTTCGTAAGCTTTCTGAGAAATTCCCGTTATATAGATAATATTAGGCACCCTCAGGGTGCCTTTTTTATTTTAACTTTCTATTTTTATTCTTATAATTATGGTATAATTTAAGAAAACGTCCAGGGGGAAATTATGTTGGATAAAATAGTTATAAAAGGTGCCAGAGAACATAATTTAAAAAATATAAATTTAGAAATTCCGAAAAATAAATTTATCGTAATAACCGGCGTGAGTGGGAGCGGAAAATCAAGCCTTGCCTTCGATACGCTTTATTCTGAAGGGCAAAGGCGTTATGTTGAGAGCCTATCGGCCTACGCCAGGCAGTTTATAGGGCAGATGAACAAGCCGGATGTGGACAGCATAGAGGGACTGTCTCCTGCGATCTCAATAGAACAAAAGACCACCAGTAAAAATCCAAGGTCGACAGTGGGGACGATAACGGAGATTTACGATTATATGAGGCTTCTTTTCGCACATATAGGTACAGCCCACTGTCCTGTATGTGGCAGGGTTGTGGAAAAGCAGAGTATACAGGAGATAGTGGAAGGCGTGCTGGAAAACTTTGAAGACGGCGACAAGCTTATGGTGCTTTCCCCGGTTGTAAAAGGGAAAAAGGGAACCCACAAAAATCTTTTTATAAATCTTTTAAAAAAGGGGTTTGTAAGGGCAAGAGTCAACGGAGAGATACTCTATTTAGAAGATGAGATAGAGCTAAACAAGAATAAAAAGCATAATATAGAAGTGGTAGTGGATAGACTTGTACTGAAAAAAGAAGATAAGGATTTCCAGGCTAGATTTACAGAGTCTGTTGAGAGTGCAGCCATACTTTCAGATGGAAGGGTAATGATAGATAGAAATGGTTCTGATTACTCATATAGCGAGAACTTTGCCTGTCCAGACCATGATGTGGACTTTCCAGATGTAAACCCTAGGTTGTTTTCATTTAACGCTCCTTATGGTGCCTGTGATGAGTGCAACGGTATAGGTAAAAAACTGGAGATAGACGAAAGCAGACTTGTAATAGATGAAAAACTTTCAATAAGAGATGGAGCACTTTATATACCTGGAGGTAGTACAAAGAGAGGGTATGTCTGGAATATTTTTGAATCAATGGCAAAGGCTTTTGGTATAGATATGGACATTCCGTTTAAAGAGATAGATGAACAGAAAAAACAGGTGATATTTTATGGATCTGGAGGTAGAAGATTCAGGGTAGATTATAGGGGAAGAGATTTTTCATATAACGGAATGAAGGAATTTGAAGGCATAGTTAGAAATTTGGAAAGAAGGTATTATGAGACAAATTCCGAGTCTATGAAAGATGAGATAGAAAACAAGTATATGGTGGAAAGGGTATGTAAGGTATGCAGCGGTAGAAGACTGAAGCCCGAGGTTTTGGCCATATCTGTAAACAGTATGAATATAATGGATATATGTTTTTTAAGTATCAAAGAAGCTCTGAAATTTTTCAGCAACTTAGAACTCACTGAAAAACAAGAATTTATAGCCAAGGATATCTTAAAAGAGATAAAGGAAAGGCTTTCCTTTATGATAAATGTAGGCTTAGACTACCTTACACTCTCTCGAGAGACAAAGACCCTTTCTGGTGGAGAGAGCCAAAGAATAAGGCTGGCTACGCAGATAGGTTCGGGATTAACCGGGGTATTATATGTATTAGATGAACCTAGTATAGGTCTACACCAAAGAGATAATGATAAACTGCTTACAACACTAAACAGATTGAAAAAACTGGGGAACACACTTATAGTTGTGGAGCATGATGAAGACACTATGCTACAGGCAGACTACTTGCTAGACTTAGGGCCTGGAGCAGGTAGATTTGGAGGGGATATAGTTGCCTTTGGAACTCCAAAACAGGTAATGAGAAAAAAAGGGTCTATAACTGGAAAATTTTTAAAGGGAGAAATGTTTATAAGTGTACCTGAAAACAGGAGGGACATAAAAACCCATTTGACACTGAAGGGAGCCCAGGGGAATAATTTAAAAAAGATAGATGTTAAGATTCCTTTGGGAGTAATGACGGTGGTTACAGGGGTAAGCGGCAGCGGCAAATCAAGTCTTATAAGCCAGACTCTCTACCCTATACTGTTCAATAAGTTGAATAAGGGAAAACTCTATCCTTTGGAGAATAAAGGTTTGGACGGCATAGAAAACTTGGATAAGGTTATAGAGATAGACCAGAGTCCTATAGGCAGAACTCCCAGGTCAAATCCGGCAACTTATACTAAGATGTTTGATGATATAAGAGAGTTATTTGCAGCCACAAAGGAAGCCAAAATAAAGGGATATAAGAAGGGAAGATTTTCTTTTAATGTAAAAGGCGGCAGATGTGAAGTTTGCCAGGGTGCAGGAATAATAAAAATCGAGATGAACTTTTTGCCAGATGTGTATGTTGAATGTGAGGTGTGCAAGGGGAAAAGGTATAACAAAGAAACTCTTGAGGTTCACTATAAAGGCAAGAATGTATCAGAAGTTCTGGATATGAGTGTAGGGGAAGCATATGATTTCTTCAAGGCTATTCCTTCACTTGAGAGAAGATTAAAGGTTCTAATTGATGTGGGTCTGGACTATATAAAGCTTGGACAGCCTGCAACTACCCTTTCGGGTGGTGAAGCTCAAAGGATAAAATTGGCTACAGAGTTAGCTAAAATGTCTAGAGGGCACACCATATATATTCTTGATGAACCGACTACCGGTCTACATTTCGAGGACATAAGGAAGCTCTTAGAGGTTCTGAATAGGCTGGTTGAAAAAGGCAACTCCGTACTGATAATTGAGCACAACCTGGATGTGATAAAAACAGCTGACTACATAATAGATGTGGGGCCTGAAGGTGGAGACGGCGGTGGTCAGATAATTGCCAGCGGGACACCTGAACAGATAGCAGAGGAAAAAATATCTTATACTGGGTATTATTTGAAGAAAGCTTTGGAGAGAAAAATATAAATTTAAATATTGAAGTGAAAGTGGTGATTAAAATAGATAATAGGGCTATAGGAGTTTTTGATTCTGGCCTTGGCGGCCTCACTGTAGTAAAAGAACTTAGAAGATTGCTCCCAAATGAAAATATAGTTTACTTTGGCGATACTGCCAGGGTACCTTACGGGGCCAAATCTAAAACGGTTATTTTGAGATATTCAAAACAGATATCCAAATTTTTGATTACAAAGAATGTTAAAATGGTGGTAGTGGCTTGCAATACTGCAAGTTCTCTTGCCTTAGAAGAACTGAAAAATGAGCTGGATATACCGGTTGTGGGAGTTATAAAGGCAGGAAGCAGGAGGGCTGCAACATCCACTAAAAATAATATAGTGGGTGTAATAGGTACAAAAAAAACAGTATCCAGCGAGGTTTACCTCAGGGAGATAAAAAGCATAAATCCAGATATAACCGTGAGGCAGAAAGCCTGCCCGCTGTTCGTTCCGTTGGTGGAAGAGGGACTGGAGAATGATATAATAACAGAAGAGATGGCTGAAAGGTATCTTCTAGAGGTAAGGGATGAAATTGATACTTTGGTCTTAGGATGTACCCACTATCCCCTTTTGAAGAATGTGATAAAAAGAGTCGTCACTGAACACAATATAAATCTTATAAATCCAGCTGAGGAAACGGCCATTGATGTAATGTACACCTTAAGCGAATTAAACCTTCTCGGCGGGGAAGAAAAAAAAGGGGAGACAGAGTTTTATGTGAGTGATTCGCCAAATGATTTTGAAAAGCTTGGTGGGATATTTTTGAATGCCTCCCTGAATAATGTTGAAATGGTTGACATAGAAAAATATTAAGGAGATTGATATGTTTGAATATATAAAAGGTATACTGGAAGTGAAAAAGCCCGAGTATGTATCCTTGGACGTCAACGGAGTGGGGTATAAAATATATATATCATTAAAGACATATGACAAGCTTAAACTAGGTACGGAAGAGAAGCTTTGCATATACACTTATGTAAAAGAGGACACTTTTAAACTGATAGGTTTTTATGACGAAAGGGAAAGGGATATGTTTCAGCTGCTTTTAAATGTCAATGGGATAGGTATAAGCTTGGCACTGGCAATTCTGTCTACCTTTGATGTTTCTGATTTGAAGAAGGCCATTTTGGAAAACGATATAAACCTTCTGATAAAGGTGCCCAAGCTCGGAAAAAAGAAAGCTGAAAAGCTTATAGTGGATCTTAGAGACAAGGTCGGGACATTGAGTATTTTCGACACAGTAGATGCTGGCGATACCAAAGAAAAGCTTAAACTGGAAGAGGATCTTTACCTTGCACTTGAAGCTTTGGGGTACAGTAAGAGGGATATATCAATGATAGTAAAGAAAGAGGATATTGAAAGATATACTGATATAGAAGAGGCTGTAAAAGATGTTTTGAAAAAAATACAGATTATGAAGTAGAGCTTGTACCATGGCTCTATTTTTATACGTAGGAAATATTATATATTGTTTGTATATATTTATGAAGAATAACGTTGAGGTAGGTGATTTAAATGCAGGATAAAAAAAGGGGGGTCACCCTATTAGAACTTATGATAGTTGTGGCAATAATAGCAATACTTGTTGGAATGGCTATGTTGGCCGCAAACAACAGGCATGAAAAAAATGAATACTTGCGTATGAAAACCAAGATACCTGAGTTTTTCAGGGTAATTGCGGACAAATCTTTTGAAGAGGGGAAAAGCTATAATATATATGTGACTCTTCCTTCTAAGATGGAGATATATGATGGCTCAACAAGTCCGGCGGCTTTAGAGGAAAAACTGGATCTGTCTCAAGCTCTGGAATATAAAATGAGTACTTCGGATTCTGCATTTAACACAACAGTTACAGGGAATTTGAATCAAAATTTTTCCATCTATATTTTTAATAAGGACGAGGACCCACTTTACAGAATAGCAATGTACGCTACTAGACCGTATGTAAGGTATCTTCAGGTCAATACATACAAACCGAAATCTACTGCTACTAAAGACAATTATTTAGTTAATGATAATTGGATAAAAGAATAGAGTTCAATGGGGGGATTTGAATCCCCCGTTTTTAAATTGGAAGGTGAAAACAGTGGAGTCTATATATTTATTGTTTTTTACAAGTTTTTTATTTTTTTTATGTACAGTTATATTTGAGATGCCTGCAGTTTTTGTGCTTTTACTCTTTCTTTTCTCAAGTTTCTTCATCCTTGCTGTGTGGAGAGATGATAAAAAAATATTTTTACTCATCTGCAGTGCTGTTTTATTTTTTGCTTTTAGGTATGAGACTGCAGTATACAGGGGTAAAATTGAATACGGAGGCAGGCATAAATTTGTAGTATATCAAAGTGACGGCAGTTCTAAGATTGTGAAGGTGGACGGGAAATACATTAAAAAGCCTGTGTATGCAAGTCTGGATGGAGAAAATTTAGACAGCGGGATTTATGAAGTATACGGTAAAATAACGAAAGTAAAAAATATAGATAAGTTTTTGTATTTAGATATTGATGCAGATGGAATTTACAGGGGAAGCTTTGATAGGTATAGGAGAGCTTTATCAGAAAAGATAGACAATATTACCTGGACTTACCCGAGGGAGTTTAAGGGATTTTTAAAAGCAATACTGCTGGGGAACAAAGATGGAATAGATGAGGATATGAAGGAAAGATTTTCTTATACCGGGACAGCCCATTTAATAGTTATTTCCGGACTTCACATAGGAATGATTACAGCTATTTGCATATTTATTCTAAACTTTTTAAAAATACCATATCAAGCAAGATATCTTCTATCCGCTTTATTTCTGAGCTTCTACTGTTTTTCTATAGGATTTTCCCCCTCTACTATGAGGGCTTATATAATGGGGATTATATATTTGTTTTCTAAAATATTTTATGAAGAATCAGACCTAAAAAAATCATTATGTCTTGCTTTTATAGTTTCCAACTGTATAAATCCAACTGTTATTAGCTCAGTTTCATTTCAGCTTTCGTATATGGCACTGTTTGCTATAGCATTTGTTTTTCCAAGTTTGAAATTGTATGTAGAAAAAAACAGTTGTCTGAAAAATATAAGCGATAATAAATTTATTAAAATAGTATTGGATTTAATGCTGCTGAGCCTTTCAATACAGCTAAGCTTAACGCCGATATTTTTATACCATTTCAGGACTCTCCCGCTGCTGTCATTTTTAATAAATGTTTTGGCAGTTCCACTGGGAAGCTTGGTGGTGCAGGCTTCTTTTTTAGCACTGCTGTTGTCTTTTCTAGGTGTGGGACAGTTTTTGATTCCGCTTGTGTACTTTGGCTACAGGCTGCTGATTTTATTTATAGATGCGTCTTCAAAACTACCTCTTCTAAGCCTGGATTTTTATACAAAGATATCTCCTTTTTTATTTGTATACCTCTACTTATGCCTACTGCTTGCAGTATTTTATGGACTCAGATCAAAGTACATTATAGTAGGATCTGTTTTTATAGGAGTACTGCTGATTAATTTAAATCTGAGCAGCGGTAAAGCTATGCTTAGCTTTAATGGCAATGAGTATATAGGGAATGAAGACAAAATTTTAATATTGAACAATGCCCTGAGAAAAAAGGATATATGGTTATTGAAAGACAACAGGGTCGGCGAGGTGGATCTTATAATAAGCAGGTCCAATGTTGATGATGAAGTTATAAAAGCATTTAAAGTGATACGCTCATTAAAGCTTAATAACGGGGAAACAGTGAGGTATAGAGATTATGTTTTTAAAAATACAAAGGACAGGATAAGTATAGAAGGGCAGATTTATTGAAAAAAAGATTTAAATGTGTTATGTTATACTAAACTCTATATAGCAGGTGGTGTATTATGAGAAGATTTTGGGAAGAGTTCAAATATTTAAATAGGGATATGCCAAAAACAACCAAATATATTTTGTGGGTTTTGGGTGGGTTATTTATGGCAAATGCTGCCAAAACAGTGGCATTCAATCCGGCGATACTGCTGATAATAGCGGTACTGCTTATTTCTGTTGTGCTGCACGAGGTATCGCACGGTTATGTGGCTTATCTTTTTGGTGACAATACCGCCAAAAACCAGGGTCGTCTGACGCTGAATCCGATAAAGCATATGGACATGTTTGGAACCCTGCTGCCGCTATTTCTGATACTGACAGGGTCGACATTTATAATAGGGTGGGCAAAACCGGTACCGGTTTCATTTGACCTGCTAAGAAGAAGAAAAAATGCTGTTTTCTTTGTATCCATAGCAGGGGTCACAATGAATTTTATATTGGCGTTTATAGGGGCAAGCATAATAAAATTTTTCCCGAATTTTGTATATGCAGATCCATATGCCTACACTGTGGTGAACTACCTTATAAGGATAAACCTGATTAATTTAATACCCATACCGCCACTTGACGGATCAAAGGTTGTGTGGAGTCTGGGGTCTGCCGGAGTTAAAAGTTTTATGGAAGATATGGAGAGCTACGGCTTGATAATAATATTTTTACTTTTATTCACAGGGTACCTGTGGAGGATTATACTGCCAGTATTCAATTTTTTAATTAATTTACTGGATATGTATATAAAGCTTTAAAGAATGGAAATAAATATGCCTGAAGCAAAATAACATAGAGGAGCGAACAATGAAGACGGTGTCAAAAGAGTGTTTTATTGAATTTGAAGAAAAAAAATCCAGATTTATTGGTTATATAAAACCGGTTCAGACTAAAAGTGAAGCGGAGGAGTTTATAAGATACATAAAGGTGAAGCATGCAGATGCAGTGCACAACTGTTCTGCTTATAAGGTTGGAGAAGATGGGCAGGAGTACTATAAAGTTGATGATGACGGGGAGCCCAGCGGAACGGCAGGCAAGCCAATGGGAGAGATATTTACCCTTTTAGGTGTAGAGAACTTAGTTGTTGTAGCCACACGTTACTTTGGGGGAATAAAGCTTGGTGCAGGAGGACTTATAAGGGCGTACGCCAAAACTGCTAAACTGGCTATCCAGGAAGCTGGAATAGTAAACTATGTGGAAAAGAAAAATTTTGTAATAGACTTCCCGTATGCAGTTGTTTCAGAGGTGGATAAAATATTGACTCGGGATGGTGTAAATGTTCTGAGCAAGGAATACGGTGAAAGCGTCACATACAGACTTGAAGCTCCAGAAGAAGTAAGAGATGATTTGGGTGAATTGAGAGATGTAATAATAATTTAAGGGACAGCGTCAGCTGTCCCTTTTATATATTGAAAACGGCATGTACATCAATAAAAATAAAATGAAAGTAAATATGTCAAAGTAGATTATATAGACAGGCCACTCGCCCAAAAATGAAAATGTATCGCCTAATGGCGGCTCTGACAAATACATAAAATTTGTATCGAGTAAAAAATTGATAGGAAGCACCAGGGATAAAATCACATTAAGCAGTATAAACGAACTTACACAGTCTCTAAATCTTGGCCTGAAAGAAAAATATTTTATGGAGTACAGTACGCCGGCCAGCAGAACAAAGTGACTGAAGAAAAATGATATATTCAGGGGATCCGGAAAGCTTTCGGTAAGATCAGGCAGCAATATGGCTGCAATTGCCCCCACGCTCCAGAAATATGAAAAACCTGAAAATAGTGTAACTTTGTTTAATTAACATTATACCCACCAGAAAGAGGGTGTAGTTGCATATGTGAAGCGGTAGAAGATGCTTCAATGGAACCCCAAGATAGAAGTACTTGTACAGGTATTCAAGGAGTTTTGTGCATATGAGTGCATAGCCTAATAGTACTGCAAACTTTTTTTTGTTTAATTTTTTTGAAAAATTGGGAACATATAAAATTATACCTGTAAAAACCAGATAAAACCCCATAATTATAAAATGCTCTTTTCCAAATATTTTAAAATTGTTCATCGAGACACCTACTTATGGAAACCAAGATCGGCTGGATTGATATCACCGGATACATGCTCAATCTTACCGCCTAAATCTTCAAACTGCTTTCTGAGTTTCGCCACCATATCTGCCAGGTCAACAGTATCTTTGTTGACTTGATCTCTCTTTATTATACCCTTTGACCAAAAATATATTACTAGGTTGCTGTCGCCAAAAATTTTATATATACCATTTTTCATGGCAATTTTAAGAGCGATATAAATTCCTAAGAGTTCTCCGAAGTTATTTGTGCTTCCATCCTTTGTGAGGTAATTTCCGAACTGATTTATTTTATCAGGAGCTAGAAGTTCATCTAGCAAGCTTTTCCCGGATTTATCGGTAACCCTTACCTCTACTCCTATACCCCTGCCTGTGCCTGCATCAAAATATATGCCGTCTTCTAAGCTCTGCTGCATCTCACTCTTAGAAATGTATTTTCCCCCCTCATCAAGCCATTTCTTGGCTTCGGAAGAATTTGAAAAAGATTTATATCTAGATTTTTTCCCGGCTATGATATTTTTGCACTCATCCCAAGAATTAACTATGCCCCTTTCTTTTCCATTTATTAAGTAAGCATATACTTTTTTTGATTTACTAGGAGTCTTGTATCCGTCTTTAAGCCAAAGCTCTGCCTCCGTTTTTGTCTTGAATGACTTGTATTTTGCAGACTTACCTTTGACAAGTTTTTCGCACTCTGCCCAAGAGGAACAGATACCTTTTTGATTTTGTATGATATATGCATAAAATTTTTGCTGTTTCATAATTGATCCTCCGACTGATAATATACTTCTAATATATTATCACATATTTGTCGTATTTAAAAAGATTGATTTTAAACGTGGCAGACAAGACAGTTTGATTTAAATGTCAAGTAAATCAAACTTACAAAAAAAACTTGAAAAAAATATTGAAATATGCTAAAATAATCTTCAGTTATGAGTTTTTAAAGAGAGGTGAAAATAAATGAGAAAAGGTATACATCCTGATTACCATGAAATAACTGTAGAATGTTCATGTGGAGAGAAATTCACAACTAGATCAACTTATTCAAAAGGTGACGAGTTAAAATTAGCTGTGTGTTCACAATGCCACCCGTTCTACACTGGTAAATCTAAATTTATCGATGCTGCAGGAAGAGTTGACAAATTTAGAAAAAAATACGGACTTAAATAAAAGAAAACAGGGCCTGCGCTCTGTTTTTTTTGTGAGGCCGCATTTTTAGGAGAATAAGCACAAGGAGTTTTACTTAATTCACAGGAGAGAGAGGAGAATATAAAATGTCAGTAGTAGAAATAAATCACCCGTTGATTCAGCATAAACTTTCATACTTGAGAGACAAGAATACGGATACAAAAACTTTTAGAGAAACTTTAAACGAGATATCAGGTCTCATGACTTATGAAGCCACTAAAGATTTAAAGCTTCAAGAGATAGAGGTAGAAACACCTTTAATGAAAACAAAGTCATATGTACTTCCTGAAAAAGCTGTTGCAGTTGTACCTATTTTAAGGGCTGGGCTTGGAATGGTGGACGGTATATTGACTTTTATTCCAACAGCGAAAGTAGGACATATAGGGGTTTACAGAGATGAAGAGACTTTAGATCCTGTTTACTATTACTGCAAGCTTCCTACAGATATATCTGAAAGAAAGGTAATGCTTGTTGATCCTATGCTTGCAACAGGGGGATCCGCAATATATGCCATAGATTATTTAAAAGAGCAGGGTGTAGAAGATATAGTATTCCTATGTCTTATAGCAGCTCCTGAAGGAATAGCGAAGGTAATAGAAAAACATCCAGATGTTGATATATATGCAGCTAAAATAGATCAAGGCTTGAATGAAAAATCATACATTTACCCTGGACTAGGCGACTGTGGAGATAGAATTTTTGGAACTAAATAATAAATAAAATTATAAAAAAGGAGCCGGCAGTTAATTAGGCTCCTTTTTATTTCAATTAACAAAAAATTTATTTGAAACTAAGCGATCTTGACTGCTTACAGTTCAAATAATTTTTTTAAATGTTTTTCAGAGATTGCACTCACTTTGTCCACACGTCTTTTATATTTCTCCACATCTCCAAGAAAATCAGTTTGTATCCAAGTATCTACGATTTTTAGAGCTATTGCTGAGCCGATTATTTTACCACCTATGCAGAGAACGTTTGTGTTGGAGTGCGACCTGGCTAGTTCAGCACAGAAAGGGTCCTGACAAACAGCAGCGTATATACCGTATACCTTATTTGCAATCATAGCACTGCCGTATCCTACTCCATCTATAAATATCCCACGATCAGCTTTTCCGTCTGCGACAGCCAAAGAAGCAGGATGCACAAAATCTGGTAAATCACAAGGGTCTTCACAGTTTGGTCCAAAGTCAACTACCTCATGCCCTTGATTTTCCAAGATTGACTTTATCTCTTCTTTTAAAGCAAAACCGGCATGGTCGCTTGCCATAGCAATTTTCATTTTATTCCTCCTGTACTTTTAAACTAAATCGTCATTTTTAATCAAAATATTCCAAAAACAGTCACATAATAGATTATAGTATATATCGTTAAAATTATCAACAGATTTCAAAGGTACATTTATTTTACAGATGCACTGATGATAAAAAACATAGGAATAAAAGAGGAAGGTGGCTAGAGTCTATATACTCTATTTGATATATAAAATTTCCCGGAAAACAGATTCAAAGCCTGTTTGCCGGGAAATTAACGACAGATAGGATATTAAATTTTGAATACTTAAAGTTTAGTAAGATTTTTTTGAGTTAACTATATTTATAAGTTCGCCACCTTCTTCATATAGGCTTAGATTTTTATTGAAAAGCTGGAAGAGCCTCTCCACATAATGAGGAGAGGAGCCGGCTATGTGAGAACTTATGATGACCCTGTCTAGGCTCCATAAGGGGCTGTCAGGATTGAGCGGCTCGTGCGCCAAAACATTTAAAAAAGCCCCCTTTATGTGCTTTGATTTTATCGCACTTATAAGGTCATCTTCTACCACTGTACTTCCTCTGCCGAGATTGATAAAGTAGGCTCCCCTTTTCATTTTTGAAAAAAGTTTTTCGTTGAACATAACCTTCGTTTCCGCCGTGGCTGGCAGCAGGTTCACTATAAAATCACTTTCAGCGAGGACTTTTTCGATATCTTTTGCCGTGAACACCTCGTCTAAAAAATCCACTTTTTCAAAATGTTTTTTGACGCCGATCACCTTCATATCAAAGGCTTTTGCTTTTTTGGCTAGCTCCCTGCCTACGTTTCCGATACCGAGAATGCCAAGTGTTTTTCCGTAGATCTCGTCCTGGGAAATCATGGGATCCCATACTTTGGCATCCTGGTTATGAATTATTTTCTTTATATCCCTCACCAGGGAAAGCATAGCCAGTATGGCGTATTCTGATATTTGTACTCTGTGTATACCCTTTGCGCTTGTGAGAACTATACTGTTTTTGCAGATTTCTTCAAGTGGAAATTTATCCACTCCTGAGCTAAATGATTGTATCCACTTCAAATTTTTGGCCCGTTTTATATTTTCCGGACTTACTCTGAGCGTTACGAGTATATCAGCATCCAATATATTTTCAGCGGCTGATTTAGAATTTTTGGTGTACACTACATTATATTTTTTTTTCAGTTCATTTACTATGGACTCATTTACCTCAAAATACCTGGGGCAATGTATTAGTATCTTTTCCATATTAGGCCTCCAGAAAATTAATCTAGCTTGTTTTTTATATAATCCAGCACCTCTTCTACGTGTCCGGCCACTTTGACCTTTCTCCATTCTTTTACTACTTCTCCAGCTTTATCTATTATGAATGTGGATCTTTCTATCCCCATATACTCTCTACCGTAGTTCTTTTTCAGTTTCCAAACCCCGTAAAGTTCGCAGACCTCTCCCTCCTCGTCACTAAGCAAAAGAAAGGGCAGGTCAAATTTTTCTATAAAGTTATTGTGTTTTTTCAGGCTATCTTTACTGACCCCCAGTATTACAGTGTCGGAATTTTCAAATTCTGTATGGAAATCCCTAAAACTGCAGGCTTCTTTTGAGCAGCCGGGGGTATTGTCTTTTGGATAAAAATAAAGTACGACATTTTTTCCAGTGAACTCCTCTAAGCTTACATTCTTTCCGTTGCTTGCAGGCAGATTAAAATTTTTTGCTTTCATTATTTCCCCTCCGAATAATCAAAATATATGATACTTTTATATTTCATAATTTAAATGAAAATCCTTTAAATGAAATAAATAAAAAAAGAAGGGCAAGCCAAAGTATGGTAATAATTTATTGTCATTAAGTTGACAGTAAGTTATTACCATTTTTTATTTTTTGAAAATGAGGATTTTGGAGGATAGAAACCTCCCAGCCTTAAAACAGAAATTTTTACGAGGGGGATCGGTAAATGGCCAGAGAGTTAATGTATCAAGGTTTTGACACTTTAATATTTTCTACTTCTGACTTCTATATCCAAAATCCAGATAAGTTATATGATATCAAGGAATTGGCAAAAGGTCAAAAGAATAAACTCGAGGTATTCGAGTTAGATGTGAGGGATCGAGTTTTTGTAGCTGAAAGACAAATTGAGATCAACGAGAGAAAGACATTTATTATGAAAAGTTCTTCTTTCAGGTCGTTTGCTTGGACTTTCTATGATGAAAACAAAAATTTTCAGTTTTCTGCAGTTTATGCAGAGGAATTAAAAAATTTCCAAGTGAGGATTTTAGCGAAAACTTTTATTGAAAATACTTATGAGGAAATAATTGAGATGCTCGAAGAAGAATTAAAAATATTTGGAATTGATGTTCAGTATATGAGATCGTCTAGGATAGATTGGGCGACTGATATTGTATACGACAAAAAGAAACTTAATATAGTTGCTAGGAATAAGAATTTTTTAGACGACTATTTTTATATGAAATATGACAACAGGTTTAATGTGTATACTCAGAAATTTCAGTTTGATGATATAAAGCTAAATTATGTTACTGGCTTCTATACTTCAACTGAGGCACTAGGTTTTAGAATGTACGATAAAGTGCTTGAGGCTTTGCAGAATGAGGAACAAAAAGAAAAGGCAGATATAATCATACACAATTATTTAAATCAGGATGAAATCGAATATGATGGGGTGACTTATCATAAGTCGAATACAGATGAAAAGTTTTGGAGAGAATTGCAGCTAAAAGATTATCTGTTGTCTAAAAAGCAAGTTGTTAGATATGAATATCAATTTAATGCCAAGTATTTAAAAAATAAATTTAGATATGTAAAAGACATAAACATTGAGGAGCTAAAGCAGATGGTTCTTTATACATTCAAGGGTCACACTGGAATAGCTCCTAAAAACCTTGCTGAGGTTTCAGACAAGAAAGCTGAACCAAAGTTTGATGGAGATACAAAACATTATTTAAACAGCCTGGGTGATGACCTGGGTTTTGTAAATAAGTATAAAAAAGTAAAGGCAACTATTGATGGATCTATCAAGCATAATCTTAGAATGATAGGATCACATTTGGCTAATGTCGGACAAGCGATAACTCAGAAAAAAGGTAGAGTTATTCACTCTAATGAACTTTTTAAACTGTTAAGGTTATATGAACCGACTTTCGGCTGCCAGTATGAAAATAAAATGTGGAACGATATTAAATCAATGTTTTCACTTAAAACTTTCAAAAATGGAATACTGGATTTTATTAAATTAGATGAATTTAGGCGTGATTATCAATATTCGCTTAATTAGGTAATAAATTCAGAAATTGTTGAGGTGAGATTATGTTTTATTTTGATGAAAAAATTTTTAAACAAATGTTATTAGATAGCAAGAAAAAAGAAGATGAAGAAAAGGCTAAAAAAAAGAACAGGAAATTTAAATATACAAAAGTTAATCAGTTTTCTAAATATATAAAGAGTAGATAAATTAAAAACTTTATGAGGTGAGATATGAAAATAGAGTTTGATTTAAATGATTTAGAGAATCCTGAGTTTAGATTATTTTTATGGAAATTACTCAATCAATATGATTGTGTTGATTTAGAAAAAGCTTGCGAAGGTTTAAAAGAGGTTAATATAACTCTTGGTTTAGGTGAGGAATAGAGAGGTTAAATCCTCTTGTGGTGCTACCCTTATATCATAGCACCACCTAAAATATGATAATCGTTGAAAATACTAGGCTAGAACACTAAAAAAAAATCAAAAATAGGTATAAAAAATATAAAAGGGAGATGATTTAAAAATGAAAGGTAATTACAGAACTAATTCAATCAAGGTGGCAACACTTCAAGCTAAACCTTGGGAGGTGGAAGGTAGAACAGGGGTGTCACATAAATTGATTATGGAAGCGGATCTTGTGGACCCAGCAATTAAAATTTCAGAGGACCTATATACCAAAATGGGTGAAGCTGGAGTAGTCGGAAAAGAAGTTATCCTTGATTTTAGAATGAAATATGATGGTAGATCAAATGGATTTGTGTATGAGGTAACAGGATTTGAAATTGTAGAGTAGTTGGTTATATGGACTATTTTACAAGTGAAGAGAAAGCGGCAATGACTGGAATGTTGGCTGAATATGCAGAAAAAGTGTCCGACAAGATACTTAACTCTACTTCATACAAAGAAAGACAAAGGCTAGGTAAGAAATTAGATATTTTAACTGGTCTTGGTGCTAAAGTTATTAAAATGTCTAAGAGGGGGTAGTGTTGTGGAATATAAAAAAAGTGATTTAAATAAAGATGGTAAAGTTGATGAAAAAGATGTAATTCTTGGTGCAAGGTGGCTTTATAAGGTTGTTAAATTTATTCGTTCCTTTTTCATATAAAGGGGGCGAGTAAAATTGAAAGTATCGAAGCATTTCACAAAATACAACGTTACTATTGGATCGTTAAGCTTATTGGAGTTATTCTTGTTGATATCATTAGGTTTTTAGTTTTTATAAATAAGGATAAGTTTAAAGATGATTAAAGGGGGTATTTATGTCGTTAAATGTTAATTTGCAAGCATTGATAGATAATAATTTATATTCGGGGTTTACAAAGTTTCAGGCTGGGTCGTCAAATATTTTAATTGATGTACTTGATTCTGATAATGCGCATATAAAGTTTAATTTTAGTGGTAATGAAATTAATATGACTTTTGCAGGGGAAAGTACTGCGGCTTCTAGATATAGTATGTTTCTTTATGTAGATGGTGAATTGAAAGATAGTATTGATCCGTCTAATACTTCTCCGAATGTGTTGGGTGTATCTGGTCTTGAAGATGGTGAGCATTATGTAGATGTTCATATTACAAGTACTAATACGTCTGCAAATATGATGTATTTGGCAACTACTGTATTAGATGTTGAACCAAGTGTTTATAATGAAGATATACAAGGTTTTGTTATGTCTGATTTACTTACTGCGCTTGAAACTATTCAAGCAATTATAAGGGCTGAGGGTGTAACAGATACTGTAATATCTAAAATGGGTGATGTTATAACAGCAATAAATAATATCACTGTTGCTGATATGGAACTAACGGAAACTAAGCTTGAAGAAATAAAAACAAAACTTGATATACTTGATGCAAGTATTAATGGAATTAGTGTTTCTGTTGATATGTCTACGCTTGAGGGTAAAATGGATTTACTTTTAGAGAAATTTAATTAGGGGTGTGAACAATGAGTGTATTGCAGAGAATAGAACAGTTGTTAATAGTTAATAATAATAAACTTGATACACTCAATACTTCTATTAATAATCTTTCTATTAATTTAACAGTTGAAAATATGAATGTTGATAATACTGAAGTTATAAAACTTTTAGAAGCTATTTTAAGGGCTAGTAATAATCAAGATGTTATTGAAGCATTTGAACTTGCGAAAAGTGAAGGTGGTTCTTAATGCAAACTTATTCTATTAATATTAAAGTTCCTGATAGTCTTGATTATTCACAGAAGATTCAAGTTTTTAGAAGTGCAATAGCTCAATTAGATTGGGATTTATATGCGCAAAAAACTTTTAAAGATGAGGGTGCTGTTGAAAGTGAACTTTTGTATGTAAAAACTTATGGTGATTTCATTCAAATAAATATTCATTTTAATAATATAGATGGTGTTATTGTTGTAACTTTAAATGGAGCTCAAGTACATCAAAATAATTTTGGTGATGAAATTGTCTTGTTTAGTGGTTCTAAAACTTATGGTGGTTTGGATTTAGATGATTATATTATTGAAGATGGAAATAATACAGATAAAACTACACTTGATTATTTGAAAGAAAATGATCCGGTGGAATATTTAAGGGTTATGAATGATACAAGGAATAAATTAAACAATAATCCGTTGTTTCAAAATGCTATTAAACTTGGTGGAACAAATGAACAGCTTGAAAATTTTATTGGTGCAGATAACTTGAGTGCTCTTGGGGATGATCCGTATGTATATCCTGAGTTACAGGGTATTTATACAGATGGTCAAGGGAACTATTTGACAGAGGATGAATTAAAAAATGTTGCACTTCTTGGAGGGTCTATTAGTGCTTATTCTTTCGTTGATTGGGCTTTTCCTTTGGGTAATGTTTCTTCCAGTGTTGTTAATGGTCTTAATGCTGTTTCTGATACCTTGTATACTGCTGGCGGTTCTATACTCGGGGGTGCTGCAGGATTTATAAGTATAAGTTCTTTACTGGCTCATATTCCAGGAATTAACAGAAATTTTCAGTTAAGTCCGTATGATGATATGGCACTAATAAATCAAACTGCAAGTTTTCAGCAGAAAGCTAAAAAATTATTGGAAACTAAGACAACTGCAACAACTGAAAGTTCGAACAGTAATAGTTCTCAAAAAGTTAATACTCAAGCAACAGCAGGAACAAATACAAGTGCAAATACAAATACAGGATTAGTGGAGGGGATGAAAGTGGCGTTTGAAAATTGGATAACTGACCTTGAAAAAACCCTTACTACTGCATTTAGTAGTATTCAAATAACTCCAAGTGCTGATTTGGCAAATGGAATAGCATTAAATCCTGCTGCTACTATTGCCGAAGCAATTCAAACAGGTATATCTCTTAAGCCTGGAACTGAGTTGACAAATTGGACTCCTGCAATTGCAGTTTCTCAAGCTTTGCAAGATTTGTTTACTAATGGAATAGGATTAACAAATATTCCTGCTGGGATCCCAATGACATTTGATGAAATAAAAAATGAAGCTGGCAAAATTGGTATACCTTGGTTTGCTAATACAAATATAGAGGAAAATTTTAATTTGGTTCTTCAAAAGATAAAAGGGGAATATGAAGCTGGTGGAGTAAGGACTTTTGAATTAGAAGCAGTACAGAAAAAATTAGCTGAATATGAAGCTGATGGGGTAAGAACTCTTGAGGGTAAAGTTGCTGACTGGCAAAAGAAAGAATATGAAAGCATAGTTAACCAGGGATCGGGAACTATGAATAAAATTCAAAGAGATATTGCGGCTTGGGTAAATTTTCATTCGATAACTAAAGCTGATACATTTACAGATAGTTCTGGTAATGCCTTAGACATTCCGCAAGGTATCATAGGGGCGTTAGGTGCAGGAGGTATAACAGAGCTTATACACGAGTTTTTGAAGTCGGTAGCAGTATCAAATGTAATTGCTAGGGCAAAAGGAAAAGCAAAGCAGGATGATGAAGATGATAACGAGGACAGAGAGAATATTTTCTCTGAACTTATAGATATATTCTTGTTCAAGTTTGTGGCTCCTGAAAATGCACCTGAAGGAACTGTAGTTGAAGAGGCGAGGCAAAAAATGCTTGATGCTCTGAATACTTTATCTGTAAGTGGGGTGATCAACACATGATACAAGTTAAATCAAAAGAGGTTACAAATAAATTAACTATGATGACACTTGAGCAACTTGGGGATACTGGAACGGATCTCACTAATCAGGCTATTGCAAATAAAATTAGAGAAAAGTTTGACGTAGATGTAGATAATCAGTTTATAGAGGAGTTTATGCAGGGGCTTGGAATGCAGTTGACAATGTATATAAGTATGCTTGTTATGCAATCAGTAAGTGTTTTATTGTTTGAACTTTTGGGTGCGGCTAAGTTAAAAAACTTACTCAAAAAAAATGCTTCCAAAGGATGGAAGTATTTCAAGGATATTTTAAATCATATGCCTGGCGGATCTGGAAAGAAAGCAAATGTATTTGATGTGGTCCAAGCAAAGGGTACAAGTCAAGAGGTAGCAGTTTTGGAAGATATAAGGTCTATTATGGATGCTCAGATGGTTTATGGAAATATTTTAGAAACTGTAAAAACAACTTCTATTGTAGCTGATCATTATCATAATGGTACTGTCCAAACGGATAGAGCTGTTAATGGAGAGGTTGCTCCAACTGGTTCGGCTGATTTTGTAAAATCAACTGAAGAGTTAAAAACTATGAGTAGTATTGGTCTTTAATTTAAAATTTTTCTAATAATTTTTATTAATATAAACATAAATAAAAAGACAAATATTCCTATGAAATTTTTTAGCATTAAAATCAACTCCTTTATTTGTATTATACATTAAAAAGAGGTGTTTTCCTATATGGGATATAGAATTACGGTTATAAATGAAAAAATTCAAGGTAATTTATATGAAATTGGTCTTTTGTCAAAGACTGATTCAAAGAATTATAGTTTTAAATTTATCAGTGATGTTGTTCTTACTGATAATGAAATTAAAACTAAGCTTGAAACTATAACGGATTGTTGGGTTGAAAGTATAAAACGAGTTACCAAATATAAAAGGGTAAAAGAAAAAGTACCAGATGTGTCTGGTGTGGTTTTAATGGGTCGGTATGATCTTAATGGGCAAAAGGTAAGAACTGATAGTTTGTTTTTACCGCTTGTAAAAAAAGAATATGTGGAATGGGGAACCCTGGAAACTGAACTAAATGATTTTTTTAGTCCTATTAATGGTGGTTTTGAAATTAAGGTTTATAGCCCTAGATAGGGTTTATATAAAAATAAAATGGGAGGTATACAATTATGTTAAATGAAAAAACAGTTGTCGTTAATATGACACAAGGTGGGGGAATGACTGACCCAGTTTATTGTAATGGGGTTCTTAAATCAGAGGTTCCGTCAATTAGGGAATGTCTTGACTCAAGTGCGGTATATAAGTCTAAAGGGTATGCGGTAGTCTATGAGGAATCTACTTATACTGATAAGTCAATGGATCTTCCTGCTGCTGTTTCTATGGTTGGTAAAAGAGATAGAGTAGTGCAGTTTAAAATGAGGAATGCAAACGGTCAACTTACTTTTGTAGAGTTTGAAATGCCTGTAAATCCTGCTGATTTAACAGATGTGCAAGCTGTTAATGATGGCTTTGTGGGAATGTCTTTGGCAAGCGGTGCAATAGCTGAGTGTAGTTTCACAATTAAATACTAATTAAACTAAAAAAAATAGGAGGGAAATATTATGGCTGATATATTCAAAGGAATTAAAATAAGAGCGGTGGATTCAAATGATGATGTGAAAAAAATAAATGTATGGGGTGCTGTTTCTGATGCTGATACAGATTTTACAGCACTTGAAGCTAAGATAAATGCGCAAGTTTTAAAACACGGTTTAAAGGTTGTTGGTAAAACTCTCAGTTATATTGATTCAAATGCTGATGCCATTGAAGCAGGAATTAATGTTCCAGAAGGAGAAAAAATCGTAAGTGGAGATCTTGTAATTGAAAGAACAGATAAAGGACCTGTATATTTTTCAGGTAAGTTTCCAAGCACGGTTGGCAGCTTAGATCTTATCTTGACATCTTTCATAACTGGAACTAGACCTGTTGGGGGGTCTGCTCTAACTGCGGTAACACCCAATGTTAGAACAGGATCAAAATACTCTAAATAGCTTTGAAAGTAAAATTTACTTTTTAAAAAAGCGTTTGGGCTTTTATTACTAAAAAAATTATTCGGGAGAGGGAATGTAGACCAAGCGCCTGTGGCGCGTAGGTTATAAACCCTCTCTCTTACTTTTTATACTTATCAAATTAGGGCTTGGAGAAAAAAGCGTATTACTTTTTTGTTCGAGTCCAACCCATTAAAAGGAGTGAAAATTTTATGAAATTAGATATTTTTAAACATAAATACAATAAACATAAAAAAATTGAAATACTTGAACAGTTTTATGACTTAACCAGGTTGGAAAAGTGGTTGATCTTAGATGAAGATTTTCTCACTAGAGCATACAAGGACAGTAAAGGGATCTGGACTGATGGTGTGGGTAATACAAGTAATGTAGTTCCTAATGGGACTAGGAAAGTAAAGGAGGTAGTGTATGAACTTAGGAAAGATGTTAGCAGGTCTGTCCTTGATTACATTTCTATATTCGGGGATAGTGATTTTTCATTTGGTAAAGAAGATCCTAGACAGATAGCACTTGTAAATATGCTTTTTAACCTGGGAAAACCCAGATTCCTTAAATTTAAAAATATGATTGTAGCAGTAAAGAGAAAAGATTGGGAGAGGGCAGCAGACGAGGTCTTATACAAGGATGGACTTAATTTTTCTAAAGGTAGGAGTGATTATTATTATGATGTCAGAGATAGAGCTAACAGAATAGCAAAAGTATTGAGGACTGGTAAATATATTTATTAAAAGTTATTGTCTTGGGGTATAATCCTGGAAGGGGGTTTTACTATGGAAAGACGGCTTGTTATTATGTATCAGGACTTTTACAATGATGTGATGTATAAAGAGAGGGAAAACTTTTTAATTGAACACAGGGATAAAACTAATAGGGCTAATGGGTATAATGATAGACAACTTAAATATATGATAGATGTTACTCTTGATCTTAAAGTTCCTACAATGAGAAAACATAATCACGATCTTGAGTATTCTGTTTTAACTAAATATAAGAGAACCGGTAAATTATTTGATAAAAGAGTAAAAAGTTTTTATAAAACAAGAATGTTTGAGAGGGAAATGTGTGAAATATTAAAAATTTCTACTTTACCTAGAGAAGTAAAAGAAAGCATAAAACAGGAATATCTTGAAAAATACAATGATTTCATAAGCAGTAAAAAACAGGGGTATGACTTACTAAAACTTGATGCAACTTGTTTTGGTAAAAAAGACACTCAACATAGGTATACAGCATATTTTGTTTGGGGTTTTAATGGGAGAGGAAAACATTGTTTGTACTATAATGTTGTCCAGGGAGAGGAAAACCAAGCAGGTTGGCAAGAACTTATACAATATATTTTATCAAACATTAATCTTGAAGATGTAAAATTACTTATAAGCGATATGTTTGGAGCTTTAAAAACATTATTGCATAAAAATCTTTCTTTTATCCCTTTACAAAATTGTATGTGGCACAGATTTTATTCTTTGCTTAAATATTATAAGGGTGGTAAATATGGTAGAAGGTCTATTCTTAGTAAAAAGTATTCTAAGCTTCTAAAATCAGAAACTAGAGAGGAACTTGAGGATTTGTTGAATAGTTTCAAAAAACTTGATTTTTATAAAAGACGTGGTGGAAGTGGTAAATTAAATGATCCTAAACTAGATAGAATGATTTCTCATTCCTGGGAAGATAATTTTACATTCTTGGATTTAGAAAAAGAAATGAAAAGTTATACAAGAAATAATTTAATTCAGACTACCGATATTGAAAGTATATTTTCTGATATGAAATTTTATTTGAAAAAAAACCATAAATATAATACAGTTGAAGAGTTGACATTCAAGATATTTTTCTTTTTAGAGTACAAAAATTATTTACCGACATAAATTTTTTTCAAAAAAAATAAAAGCATAACACATCACGATAAACACCGACAATTTTGTGGCATTTCTCATTGACATACTATGCTTAATTAGTAGTTAAATATTAATGACAATAAAATTTTCGCTTGACTTGGCAAGCCCTTCTTTTTTTATTTATACAGTCACATCTTGCAGTTTAGCTTCAGTTTCTGTTTCCAGGGTCTCTCCCTCTGTTTTCGCAACTATCAATGTACAAACTGCATCACCGGTTATGTTAACAGCGGTTCTTATCATATCCAGTATCCTGTCAATTCCCATAATAAGAGCTATACCTTCAACAGGAAGTCCTACCTGAGTAAGTATCATAGAAAGTGTGATAAGTCCAACTCCTGGAACTCCTGCGGTACCAATAGAAGCAAGAGTTGCAGTTAAGATAACAGCGACGAAGTCGCTTATAGTAAGCGGGACACCGTAAACCTGTGCTATAAATACAGTTGCAACTCCCTGCATTATAGCAGTTCCGTCCATATTTATAGTTGCTCCAAGTGGAACAGTGAAAGAGCTGATCTGTTTAGACACCCCGAATTCTTCCTGAACAGTCTCCATAGTGGCCGGGATTGTTGCATTGCTGCTTGCAGTTGAGAAAGCAACTGAAAGTGCAGGTGAAAATTTCCTAAAGAATTTAAGAGGGTTCATTCTGGTAAAGAAAACAAGCATACCTTGATAAGTTACAAATGCGTGAAGCATAAGTGCACCTATGACAGTAAGCATATAAAGTGCTAAAGGTTTCATTGCACTGTACCCCAATGTAGCCATAGTTTTAGTTATAAGGCAGAAAACCCCAAATGGAGCCAGGTGCATAACAAGATCTACCATTTTAAGAACAAGCACATTTGCTTCTTCAAATAAATTTCTGATGTGTTTTGTTTTTTCTCCTAAAATTGTAAGTGCAGTACCTAAGAAAAGTGCAAATACGATTATTTGAAGCATTATTCCTTTAGAAAGTGATGCAAACGGATTTGTAGGCACCATATTTACCAATACATTGACAAATGACTGAGATTCTTTAACAGTATAAGAGACTTTTTCCACTTGCTCCATTTGAAGCCCGTCACCAGGATTAGTAATAGTTCCCAAAGCTATGGCAATTGTGATTGCAACGGCAGTTGTAACCAAGTAGAAGCCTAAAGTTTTAGATCCTACTCTTCCTAATTTCTTGACATCCTCCATTGACATAGCCCCTACAGTCAATGATACAAATACCAACGGAACAACCAGCATTTTTATAGAACTTATGAACAACTTACCGAACAATTGTAGGAAAAACCCTAAAAAGTATTTTTCAATTAAAACAGCCTCTCTAAATGGATAAATTAGAAGTCCTAGGACAATACCTGAAATCAGACCTATAAATATTTTACTTGTCAGCGACATTTTTTTAAACATAATATCCTCCTTATTTTTTAGTTGTTTCAAGATTTACTTTAATATGTATCAAAGTATTATGATATAGCAATAAAACAATCAAAGAAAATCCAGAAAATTGATTTATAAATAGAAAATTTTTAAATTCACATAACATATATTTGTTTTTACTCAAAAGTATTCAAAATAGTAATTACATAAAAGGGGTTGAATTTGAATTGTTTTAAAACAAAGCAAAATACAGATAAACTACTAAAATATTTGTAAAAAAAGTTTACACAAGTAGTAAAAAGGGGTGTATGTAGAATAGAATTAATAGAAAACTAATCAAATATAATAATCATTTAAAAATTAAATCAAGTAACACTTTTCTATAAATATATTATATATAACCAGGACTGAAAACGACCGTCAGAGACAGAGAAAGACAATGATTTTTTTAAAACTATTTTTGAGTAAATTTTTTTATAAATATTGAGCATTTGTATTCTATTTTTTTTAATTGTAAAAACTTAAATGATAACATTAAAACTGAAATTTTCAAAATATTTTTAATAAATAGTTTTATGATATAAGCATAGAAAAAATGAATAATTGTTGACTTGAAAAAAATTGTAAAGTAAGATTATCTCCAAATATATGGTGTATTCAATAAAAAATCCTGTTTTATTAGCCGCCATATTTTTTATTTTTAAATATTAAAAAAAACTTAGTATAGAATATTCAAAGATTCTAAAATTAAAATTTTCATCTGTAAAGCGAGGTAAAGAATGAACAAAAAAGCTTTAAAAATTGGTATAGCTATATTTATTTGTGTTTTCTTGGATAAGATAGGATTAACGGAATCAGCTTTTTATTCATCTCTGGCGGTTGTGATGACTTTTCAAAACTCTGTGTATGCATCATTTAAAGCTGGAGAAAACCGTATGAAGGGGACAATATTAGGTGCGGCTGTCGGGCTGATTTTTTCATTGATTGGACAAAGCAGTGCAATTCTAACAGGGATAGGCGTAAGCATAGTAATCATCTTATGTAACCATTTAAACTGGAGAAAATCAATAAACATAGCTTGTATCGTGTTTCTGGCAATTATGGTAAATATTGAAAAAATTGGAATTACACCCCTGAGATATTCCCTGCAGAGGGTGGAGGAAACATTTCTTGGGATCATCTTGGCTCTGGCAGTCAACTACTTAATCTTTCCCGAAAGATATGAATGGGGGATATATACTCATGTCAGGTCTACCTTTCGTAAGATGCGTGATCTAGCTATTGATAAGTACCAGGGGAAGTCTTTGGTGAAACTTTCTGAAGTGAAAAGCGATATAGATTCTTTAGAAGATCTTTTGAAAGAGTACCAAAGAGAAAAAAGAGTAAAAAAAGCGATACTTAATACAGAAAAAGTAAACTATATACTCAAGGTATTGAAGAGAATTTATTTTCACCTAGACATAGTAAACGGTATGTGTCCTGTGAACAATAATTTAAACAGCGAGAATGCCAAGAGGTTTAGATACTTGTTTGGAATAGATTTGAAAGAAAACTTTGTAGAAACGGACGAATCAGTAGCATTTAATTACCATACCAAACATATTATAGATGACCTCGTCTCTTTAGAAGAGCTGAGATTTAACTTAAAGATGAAGTATTAATTTGTAAGGTATTAAAAAAGGCCTTCAGCATAAGCTGAAGGCCTTTTAGATGACAAGTAAACATATATAGACAAATATAACTGAAGTAATTACCGAAATGAAAAGATTTTCCTTAATACTGCTGATTATTACAGCAATAAACAGTGAAAGCACCGAAATTTATATACTTGACTCCAAACTATAGTAACCCAATAGGCTATAGTTTATCGAAAAAAGAGCGGGTGGAACTATTGGGGCTTGCCGGAGTCGTTTGATTTCTACATCATCGAAGACGACCCCTGGGGAGAGCTCAGCACACATAGCGGCCAAACTCTATCGATTAAATCTTTTGACAGAAACAGCAGAGTCATATACATCAAAGGCGTCAGTAAAATTTTGGGTGCAGGCTACAGAGTTGCGGCACTCATAGCATCAGAAGATATTGTCGGAGCTCTGGAAAAAGCCAAGGCTTGTGCTGATTTGGGTACACCATTACTTACCCAAAGATTGGTGTCGGAAATTCTAGAAAGTCCGTTAATTGACGAGTATATTAAAAAAATAGAAAAATTTATACAAAAAAGAATCAAAACTT
Organism: uncultured Ilyobacter sp.; assembly: GCA_963668015.2. Taxonomy (GTDB): domain Bacteria; phylum Fusobacteriota; class Fusobacteriia; order Fusobacteriales; family Fusobacteriaceae; genus Ilyobacter_A. The sequence continues at coordinate 245,797 of CAXXCR010000012.1, forward strand.
ACGGTGAAACTTTTGAAGAAAAATCTAAATTCAAAAGTAAAATATAGTTCTCCAGAAGGAGGGTTTAATGTATGGATTACTCTTCCAAAGGAAATAAACATGGCAAACCTTCTTTTAGAAGAAGCTTATAATAATGGAATTGTTTTTTTGCCCGGAGCGATATGTCATCCTATAAATCCGAAGCACAATGAGATTAGAACTTCAGTTTTGTATTTAAGTGAAAGTTGCGGTTAAAAAGCTATGTAAAATCATAAATAAGAGCTTAGAGCAGAAATTTATTCCAAAGTAAATGAAAAATAAACTAGAGCTTGAGAGCCTGGGGTAGAGGAAGGTATCAGTTGATTAGCTCTGGATTTTTAAATTCTATCAGGATTTAGTGGAGATATTTGTGCTAAATATTGTTTTGATATGAGGCTAGCTGTAATAGGTTTTAAAAATAATGTAATTGAAGTATGGTATATATTGTGATATAATTTTTTAGTTAAAATTTACTATAAAGGTGATCACTTTGGATATTGTAAAAAAATTAGAAGAAACTCTTCAGGCAGATCTGATATCAAGGGATAAATACTTTAATTCTGCTGTGCTGGTAAGCCTTGTAAAGATAGAGGGGGAGTATAATTTTGTTTTTCAAAAAAGAGCAAAGCATATAAGACAGGGTGGCGAAATAAGTTTTCCTGGAGGCGGCTTCGACGAAGATGATTTAGATTTTGAAAATACTGCTGTGAGGGAGACCGAGGAAGAACTCGGTATTTCAAGAGATAAAATATCTGTTATAGGCAAGCTAGGGACGCTGGTTATACCAAACGGGGTCATAGTGGAAGCTTATATTGGAGAACTTGATGTAAACAGCTTGGATGAATTGAATATAAACAAAACAGAGGTAGAAAGGCTTATAAGTGTTCCAGTGGATTTTTTCTTGGAAAATGAACCAAGAACTTACTACATAAAGATGGAAAACAAGGCTTTTTATTGCAGGGACTCACGTAAAGAGCTTTTCTTTTCTGCAAAGGAGCTGGGACTTCCTGCCAGATATCACGGGACTTGGAAAGGTAGAGACAGAGAGGTTTACTTTTTTAGATATGATGGAGAAATTATATGGGGGATAACTGCTGACCTTATAATTGAAACAATAAAGCTATTGAAGGCTTAAAACGGAGGAATTGCTATGTTTGAAGTAATATCAGCTTATGATTTCACTACGCTACAGTGGATAGTTGTAATTTTATCGGGATTTTTAATAGGTGTGGAGAAAGCCGGTATACCGACCCTTTTGATAATGATTCCGATAATGGCGCAAATATTGGGCGGGAAAATTTCGGCTGGTTTTTTATTGCCGTTATTGGTAATGGGTGATATTTTTGCAGTTATATATTATAAGCGTCATACAAAGATAAAAATGGTTTTAAGATTGCTTCCCTGGGCTCTGTTGGGAATATTGGTCGGGCTTTTTGTTGGGAATGTAGTTTCAGATGAACAATTTAAAAAAATAATGGCTTTAATAGTCATGACTTGTGTAGTTATGCTTATAGTAAAAAAAGATACAAGTGATACCCACGTAGTTAAAAAGTGGTATTTTTCTATTTTGATGGGACTTTTGGGTGGGTTTTCAAGCATGATTGGAAATGCAGCGGGACCGATTATGATAGTTTATTTTCTTTCTATGAATTTAAACAAAAATACATTTATAGGGACGGTTGCCTGGTTTTTCTTTGTTGTAAACCTAATAAAAATGCCGCTCTACGCCTTTGTATGGCACAATATAAGTTGGACTAGCTTTTCCTTGAATCTCATGTTGTTCCCGCTTATAATAGCCGGGGCACTTTTGGGAGTCAGGCTGGTAAAATTTGTACCTGAAAAACCATACAGAATGATAATGATCGGGGTTACAATAATAGGTGCGATAAAACTTATGATATGATAAACTTTAAATAAAGGAGTTAAGTCTAATAATGGAGAGAGTAATATCTAGGCAAAATGCTGCCGAGCTTGTAGAGAAGTTCAAAAAAGATGGGAAAAAGGTAGTGTTCACAAATGGTTGTTTCGACATTCTTCACGTGGGGCATTTGAGATACTTGACAGAGGCAAAAGAGCAGGGAGAAATTCTGTTTGTTGGAGTTAATTCTGATGAATCGGTTAGAAGGCTGAAGGGACCCACAAGACCTATAAACAGCGAGCTTGACAGGGCAGAGATGCTTGCAGGCCTAAAACCTGTGGATTATGTTGTTGTGTTTACTGAGGATACTCCCGTTGAGTTGATATCTGAATTGAAACCCAGCATACACGTTAAAGGTGGAGACTATAAAAAAGAGGATCTTCCTGAAACAGAAGTTGTGGAAAAAAATGGCGGAGAAGTGAGGATACTCGGACTAGTTGAAGGAAAATCAACAACAAATGTTGTAAATAAAATATCTGAGAATAAGTAGAATTTAGAGGGTGAAACATGGAAAAATTATTAAAGTTTGGAGAGATAGATATACTTGCAAAGAAGCTGGCGGACTTTTCAGATGAGAATGACGTCATAGCACTTGTTGGGGACCTGGGAACTGGGAAGACAAGCTTTGTAAAAGCTTTTGCAAAACAGCTGGGTGTGAGCTCCAACATAAAAAGTCCGACATTTAACTATGTCATAGAGTACCTTGACGGAAGATGTCCCTTGTATCATTTTGACGTCTACAGAATAGGCGACCCAATGGAGATATATGAAGTAGGTTATGAGGACTATCTTTATAATGGGGGAATATGCATAATAGAGTGGGCGAATTTGATAGAAGAGGAACTGCCTGAAGAGTATATTAGGGTTGAGTTTGATTATAATGATGAAGAGAGTAGAAAAGTTAGGATTCGTCTTGTGGGGAATAAAAAAAGGGAAGAGGAGCTATTGAAATATGTTGATTTTGGCGATTGATACTTCTACCAAAACTGGGTCTGTAAGTGTTTTTCATGATAGAAGAGGGGTTTTGGCAGAACTGACTTTAAATATAAATTTGAACCATTCAGATACTCTTATGAGTGCAGTGGATACTGTTCTGAAATTTTCTGAATATGATATCAGCGATATAGATAGGATTGCAGTGGGGACTGGGCCTGGATCTTTTACTGGCATAAGGGTTGGAGTTGGAGCTGCAAAAGGCTTGGCTTATTCTGTAGGAGCTGAGATAGTCGGGATAAACGAGCTTGATGCACTAGCATCAATGGTCTCGTATACTGATATGAAAGTTGTTCCACTCATAGATGCCAGAAAAGGAAGGGTTTATTACTGTGAATACGAGTATAATAATGATAGCAGAGAATTAGAAAAAATTTCTGAGTATAGCGACGGGCACCTGGATGAGATATTAGAAAAATATTCTGGGAATGTGATATTTACAGGCGACGGCAGTTTAAATTACAGGGAAATGATAATTGAAAAGATGGGGAACAGGGCTTATTTTAACAGGGTTTCGTCCAGCAGTATTAAAGCATCTATAATGGCGGAGTTATCTATCGATATGGAAACTGAAAACCTTTTTGTTTTGGAACCATTCTACCATAGTAAAACACAGGCCGAAAGAATGAAGGAATCTAAAAAATCCTAGAATTTGGAGGGAAATATGAAAAAAAATATTTTTTTGCTGTTTGCGCTTTTATTGTTTAATGTTGCTTTTGCAGAACCGGTTGAAATAGGGGTTCTATCTCCGACTCAGCTTAATGGTCCAAATACAAGTGTAGAAGGCGTAAGATTAGGTTTAATTTACACTGAAAACGTAAATGTGACCGGTGTTGATGTAAACTTAATTGCAGAAAGGACTAAAGGAGATTTTAAAGGTGTATCACTTTTTTCACTTTATGACAAAACTGACGGTAATTTTACAGGAGTTAGAATGCATCCTTGGTTTGTGTCATACAACTCAGTTGGAGGAGAATTTGTTGGCGCTCAAGTAGGTGGACTAAATATATTAGAAGGTTCTGGATTAGGTCTCCAAGTTGGGATTGTTAATCTGGACAATGATTTCACAGGGGTTAGGATAGCAGGTGTTAACTATGCTAAAAACTTATACGGAGGAGAACTGGCGTTTGTAAATATAAGTGAGGTCGCAAGAGGACTTCAAGTAGGGGTTTTTAACTATTCTGAGCAGCTACAAGGATTACAGATAGGTATCTTGAACATAGCTAAAAATAGTGAAGTTTTTCCAGCATTACCTTTCATAAATTTTAATTTAAACTTTTAAATCCGCTTAAAAGCGGATTTTTAAATTTTTTGATAAATTTTATGTGAAGTTTTGTAATATTTAACCTAAGTTATTGCCGATACTTGAATGAAAATGTTGAATTTCTTGCAAGTGTATAAGAACTTTTTTGGTCACGAATTACACGAATAGAGAATAGTTAAAATCTCTATTCACTGTTCTGATTTATAAACTGAGCTGAGATTTTCTCCGTGCACCTCTTGTTTTAAATCTTTGTAAAACTCTGGGTCCTAAGAGATGTTTTTTTAATAAAATCAGTAATTTGTCGGACTTATCTTGGGTAGCCACTTAAGTTATATTTACTGTTCAGCTGCATATAAAAAACCGGGGATCCTCCCCGGTTAAACTATATCTTTTCCACGTTTTGTGTATTTTGTGTGCAGGAGCTTGTGGCTCTTACCCTTACCTGGTCCATCTGCAAGAAATTTGCTGTACAACTCAGCTACGGCTGGATTTTGGTAAGACTTTCTAATCGCAGCATTTCTGTCTTCTGAGTATATGGCATTAGCCCTTTTCTTTCTTATTTCCGGGTTGGTAGGGATAGGTTGTCCGCCTCCGCCTAGACATCCTCCAGGGCAGGCCATAAATTCTATGAAGTGGCATTGGCTGAACTTGCCGCCGTTTTTTATATCTTCTAAAACTTTTCGTGCATTTGCAGTCCCATGGCATACAGCCACTTTCAGCGTGACACCCTCTAAAAATTTTAAATCATTAAAGTGCTTTTTCAAGATATCCGGCACATCTTCTACAACTTTTTCAATTGTAAGCTCCCCGTATTTTACCTCTTCGAACCCCCTTACAACTTTTATCTCACCTTTTTCAAAAACAGACTCTATTTCTTCCCCTGTAATAATTTCATACAGTGTCCTTATAGCAGACTCCATAACCCCACCGGTGGCCCCGAAAATAACTCCGGAACCGCTCCCGCCGCTGAAAGGGTCATCAAAATTGCTTTTGTCCAGTTTGGGCAGATCTATACCAATTTCTTTAAACATTTTAGACATTTCTCTGGTGGTGATACCATAATCTACATCTTGATGCCCTGAATCACACATTTCCGGCCTGTTAGCTTCGAATTTTTTTGCTGTACAAGGCATAAGAGCCACTGTAACCAAGTCTTTTGGGTCGATGTTGTTTTTTTCTGCATAGTAGGTCTTTATGATAGTCCCAAACATCTGCTGGGGACTTTTTGCAGTGGAAAGATTTTCTAACATTTCGGGATAGAAGTGCTCAATGTACTTTATCCATCCTGGTGAGCATGAGGTGAACAGTGGGAGATGAGCCCCACTACCTAATAATGCGTTTTTTATTCTAAGTAGGAGCTCGGTTCCCTCTTCTATTATAGTCAGATCAGCAGCAAAGGTTGTGTCAAATACCTTGTCGAATCCGCAGTACTTCAAGGCGGTGTTCATCTCAAAGGTAAGCGGTGTTCCAGGTTCCAATCCGAACTCCTCGCCTATGCCGGCTCTTGGTGCAGGTGCAGTTTGGATAACTACATGTTTTTTCGGATCCTCTATAGCCTTCCACACCTCGTCGGTATCGTTTTTTTCGTGCAGTGCCCCTGTTGGACACCTGTTTACACATTGGCCGCAGTTTATACAGACGATTTCACTCATTGGTTTGTCCCCGAAGGTGGCAATCTTGGATTCTATCCCTCTGTTGTTTACTGTGTAAACTCCTACCTCCTGCAGGTCTATACAGCTTCTGACACATCTCCTGCAGAGTATACATTTGTCCATATCTCTTATTATGGAGTGGCTTGACAGGTCAACCGGGATTTTTCTAATATTTGGGTGGCCGAAGCTGTATTCTGTTATGCCATATTCCATAGCCAGCTGTTGCAGCTCGCAGTTGTTGTTTCTTATGCAAGAGTAGCATTCTCCCACATGGCTGCTGAGCATAAGCTCCAAGATATTTCTTCTTGCCCGCCTAATATTAGGGGTATGAGTCCTCACTTTTATAGGAGACTGTATAGAGTAAGAACAGGCGGCTTCAAGATTTTGACTGCCTTCAATTTCAACGACACAGATCCTACAAATTCCGGCAACGCATAGATCCTCGTGATAGCAGAGTGTCGGGATCTTTATTCCGATGCTTTTTGCAGCATCTAGTATTGTGATACCTTTGTTTACAATCAGTATTTTACCATCTATTTCTATTTCCAGGGTCTCCAGTTTGCATTCCGGTTCCTGACCCTCACATGCTTCCCTTAATTTTTCTGTTTTAGGCGCCCTGCATGAGCTAGAACTACATGGTTTCATACGACTCCTCCTTTGGCAGACGGCCCAATATCTCGTCCTGAAAATTGTTTACAATAGATAGAAAAGCTTTCATACTTAGCTGACCAAGACCGCATTTTGAAGCCATTTCGATAGTTTTTGCCAATCCCTTTAGTTTTTCCAAATATGCCACAGAACACTTGCCCTCCTTTAAAATTTTTATTCCTTCCAGAATTTTTGTAGTCCCCTCTCTGCACGGAGTACACTGACCACAGGATTCATCCACAAAAAATTCCATAAAATTTTGAGCAATCTCCAGCATATCACGCTTCTCGTTAAAAATTATTATTGAGCCTCCAGTTGCAAGTGCTTCGTAGGCTATGGTTTTTTCGAAATCTCTTTTTGGGATGCATACACCTGCAGCTCCTCCTATCTGTACAGCCTTGGCATCTTTACAACCAACTTCCTCCATGAGTTTAGCTATGCTTATTCCGAAAGGCAGTTCGTAGATGCCTTCTTTTTCAATATCTCCGGAGACGCTGAAAAACTTAGTTCCGGTAGATTTGGAAGTCCCATATTTTTTGAAAAAGTCCACCCCTTTTTCACATATCAAGGCTACGTTGAGGAAAGTCTCCACATTGTTTACAATGGTTGGTTTCCCCATAAACCCAGTATCAACAGGGTATGGAGGTCTGTTTCTGGGCTCCCCCCTTTTCCCCTCTAGAGATTCGATAAGGGCGGTTTCTTCTCCGCATATGTAGGCTCCCGCTCCCATTCGGATATCTACGTCGAAGTCTAAGCCGGGTTTCCCGCATATATCTTTTCCAAGTAAGCCCTGTTTTTTTCTATTCTTAATCTCGCTTTCCAGCATATTTTTCAAATACGAGTATTCCCCTCTTAGGTAGATATAGCCCATATTAGCGCCTATACATCTGGCAGCAATGGTCATACCTTCCAAAACCCTGTGAATTTCTTTATAAAGTATGTACCTATCCTTAAAAGTTCCCGGTTCCCCTTCGTCGGCGTTGCATATGACAAATTTTTCTTTGCTTTCTTCATTTGAGGCGAGTCTCCACTTCAATCCGGTAGAAAACCCTGCCCCTCCTCTTCCCTTTAGTTCGGATTTTTCTATCATGTTTAGGATATCTTCTGGAGTTTTTTCAAGAGTAGTCCTTATGATTTTTCCGGGGTAAAAATCTTCAGCCAAAAGTGGACCTTTTTTCGGTACGTTTGAAACTATCTTGGTTTTGAACTTATCGGTGAGGGTTCCATTCCTGCAACTGTCAATTATTGTCGGAACATCTGCAGGTTTTACCTTTGGTATGAGACAGCTGTCAACCATAACTGCAGGTCCCTGGTCGCACATACCAAGGCAGTTGCAGAACTCCAGAGTAAACATCCCGTCACTGGTAGTTTCGCCGAACTTTATGCCAAGTTCATTTTCAAACTGTTTTGCAATTCTCTCTTTTCCCTTTAACTCGCAGGATATTGTTCTGCAAAGTCTTATTATATATTTACCGTATTTACCGTCTGTCTTTAAGAAACTGTAAAAAGTAGCTGTCCCCTGTATTTCTGCTGGGTGCACATTGTAGGCGTAGGCGACTTCCTGTAGTATTACCTCTGCAAGTTCTTTGTAATCTTCTTGAAGCTCGATTAAAGTTGGCAGTATGGCGGAGCTGTTATCACCGTATTTTTTCTTTAACTGAAATATTTTTTTGTGTAAAGTTTCGAGCTCTGTTTTTTTCATATATTCCCCCCTCTCAATAAAATGACCTTTTTTAAGTTTTAGCCGTGATCTGGTAAATTCCTTTTTATTGATCGAGGGTAGTGAGAATTGTTTTATGCGGAAAATCGATCACTTGTTAAAGTTTATAAAAATAAATAGCGGAAATATCCCATAATAAATTATGGAAAAGTTGTTCTTGCATAAGCTGAGTAAAGAAAATTTAACTGCTTAAGCAGTATGTGTAAAATTAGAAATTTAAAGAAGCGAGCTAAAATAGCAATTTTCAAATCTATGAACTTCGATTTTGTTCATATAAGCTGGAGTGAACTTGATTTATTTTGGTGAAGTAGTTGATTGTATAAATTAAAGAAAGCTTAATCAGGCTTGATATAATTCCTTTTGATGAGCTCTGATTTGTATAATGTCTTAATGTGTTTATGGTAAAATCGCCCGGGAGACACCGCTAATTTTAGTCTTATATATTCATAAAAAGGGACTTTATGAAATCTGTGTAGGCCTTCATAGCGAAAATGTATATAAAGATGCCTCTTAAAAAAATGATATTCAATTGAGCGGATTAAACTTGAATTCAGTTTTTCTTTTTTTATTTTTTAAAAGAATTTTCAAAAAAATAAAAAAAGCAGATATTATTAGGGTGAATCCAGATACAAAAGAAATAATAATCAGTAATGTATACGTAAATTTTAAAGTGACAGCTTTCTCTGTTTTGTCTACTGAAGAGTTGAGAAACAGAGTTTTTCCAAGAAATAAAAGTATTAGACCGAAAATTAAAAATTCTGTTTTTATAAGGTTCTTATAGAGTGTAGAATTTATTATGAAATTAAAAGTGGAAGTTTGCCAGTATTGCCATTAAAGCTAAATCCGTGTCATCTCTGATTTATATTTTCTTTTTATGTTTTTCAAAAAAAAATGTCCGTGGATGAAGCGTATTTCAATCCCAGATATTTTATGAATGGTACATTATAAAACCTATGAACACCGTCATAGTGAAATTCTATATCAAGGTGTTTTTTGAAAAAATTGTATCCAATTGAGTGTATTAACCCTGACTTTACTTTACTTCTATTCATTTTTATCAAGCACCTCCAAACAAAGAAGGCAAAAGTTTACCTAGTTTGTAAACAAATCTAATATGACAAATATTTGACTGACAAAACTTCCGAATATAAATATTATATTTTTTTGTAAAAAGTCAATTCTTTGAACAAGTTTAATCTAAATTTAACACTAAAAATACATGTTTATTTCTCAAATTATATAAAGCTGTTTCAAATTTGTTTTTTTATAAAAACTTTATTGGTCACGAATCATACGAATAGACACAAATTCAAATAAAAAACCTTGACCACGGAGTTGCACGGAGGAAAATAGTGAGTTTCACAGAGTAAATAAATTAGTTAGTAATTAATGGAGAATAGTTAAAATATCTATTCGCTGTAATCTATTAACGGGGTTAAGACTTTCTCTGTGCAGCTTTGTTTTAAAGCTCTGTGAAACTCTGTGCCCAAAATAGTTTTAGATAAGATTTAGTAATTTATCGCAATAATTCTAAGTAGCAGCTAGTGTTAAGTATTTAAGACTTAATACAGAATAAATAACTGCCTCGAATTAAATACCGGGAATAATATAGAAGCTGCTGATAGATGAGCAGGTTTAAATGATATATTTTCTGTAGGATCTACATCATGGGAGTTCTTGAAAATAGGTTTTAAATATGGTATTATTTTTTATACAGAAATATTTGGAGGGATGAGGGTGTTTAAAAAGATAAAAAATATATTTAAAAAAGAGGAAGCTATAACTGAGAAGGAGCTTATAGAAGACTTAAAAGAAGAGGTAGAGGAACTAAAGGATGAGATAATTGAACTGAAAGAGGAGATAGAGGAAAAACTAATAGAACCTGCTGAAGAAAAAACAGTTGAAGAGGCTCCTGTTGGCGAGAAAAAAAGCTTTTTTACGAGCTTAAAAGAAAAACTTGTAAAAAGCGTTTCAAAAGAGGGGCTTTTTGGAAAGATCAAGACATTTTTCAGCGGTAGAACGGTAATAGATGATGAAATGTATGAGGACTTGGAAGACCTGCTTATACAGTCGGACATAGGTATGGACATGACGCTGAAAATAGTAGAAAACCTTGAAAAAGAGGTTAGAGCAAGAGGGGTAACTGATCCGCAGGAAGTGTACGATGTTTTAAAGGATGTTATGGAGGACTTTTTGATAAAAGAGAGCTCTGGATTGGATGTGGAAAAGCCAGGATTGAATGTGGTTCTTGTTGTCGGTGTAAACGGCGTAGGTAAGACGACGACCATAGGGAAGCTGTCTGCAAAGTTTATAGGAGAAGGAAAAAAAGTTGTTATAGGTGCTGCGGACACATTCAGAGCTGCTGCAATAGAGCAGTTGGAAGAATGGGCCAACAGAAGCGGGGCAGATATAATAAAACACAGCCAAGGAAGTGACCCTGGAGCAGTAGTTTTCGACACACTTAAGGCAGCTGAAAACAGAGGAGCGGATGTAGCTATAATAGATACAGCCGGTAGACTCCACAATAAGGGCAACCTTATGAAAGAACTGGAAAAAATAAACAAAATAATAAAATCCCATGTGGGCGACACACCATATGAAAGCCTTTTGGTTATAGACGGGACAACCGGTCAAAACGGTTTGACTCAGGCAAAGGTGTTTAACGAGGTTACGGATCTTACGGGATTTGTAGTTACCAAACTTGACGGAACTGCAAAAGGGGGAATAATATTTTCTATCTCTGAAGAACTGAAAAGACCCATTAAATTTATCGGTGTAGGAGAGGGAATAGAAGACCTGAGAGAGTTTAAAGCTAATGAATATATAAATGCAATTTTTGAATAGAGGCAGATGCCTCTATTTCACTTTGGTTCTAAATTTCACATTGCTTAAAAAAGAAAACGTGAGCATGCCTGTATAAACTCGCTTAAGCTGGTGAAACCAGATTTGACACGGGGCTAAAATGAGAAAAAATTCACCTACACTGGATAAACTTTCTTATTTTTGACGAAAATACTTGTAATTTAAGAGTGCAATATGTTAAAATATACTTAATAAATTAACTCAGGTGTAAACAGATGTTCTTAAAAGAAACAAATGTTCTTAAAAAGGGATTTGTTTCGTGTAAGCAAGCTAAACCTTTAAAAGAAATTAAAAGACATTAGTTACACAAAAATGCAACCAGGAGGATAATTATGATTATTGAAAAAATCAAGGGAAAAGCTAAGGAACTTGGGAAAACAATAGTTTTACCGGAATCAGATGACGAAAGAGTGCTACTTGCTACAGAAGTTATTTTAAAAGAAAGCTTTGCTAAAGTAGTTCTTATCGGTGACGAAGAAAAAATCAAATATGACTCGAAAAGTGTAGGCGCTGATATAGAGGGTGCAAAAATAATCGACCCTAAAAAATTTGAAAAAATGGATGAATACGTAGAAGAATTAGTACAGCTAAGAAAGAAAAAAGGGATGACAGAGCAACTTGCAAGACAAATTCTGAAAACAGAGCCAAGGTACTTCGGTTCTATGATGGTGAGACTTGGAGATGCTGACGGTATGGTAGCTGGTTCAGCTTCACCAACTGCGGATGTATTGAGAGCAGCTATACAAGTAATAGGGACTAAACCAGGACTTAAAACAGTTTCATCATGCTTTATCATGGTGCTCGATGAGAAAGCAAAATCTTACGGGGACGATGGGATATTAATCTTCTCTGATTGTGGAGTTGTACCTCATCCAAACGCTGAGCAAATGGCAGATATAGCTACATCTGCGGCACACTCTGCTAGACAGATAGGTCTAGACCCTAGAGTAGCACTTCTTTCCTTCTCTACAATGGGAAGCGCGAAACATGAATGTGTTGATAAAGTACAAGAAGCGGCAAAAATATTGAAAAATAGATCAGTTGACTTTAAATTTGACGGAGAGCTTCAAGCTGACGCGGCACTTGTACCTGGTGTAGCTGAGAAAAAAGCACCTGGATCTGAAGTGGCTGGAAAAGCAAACGTACTTGTATTCCCTAACCTGTCAGCGGGTAATATCGGATATAAACTAGTACAAAGATTGGGTAACGCAGAGGCGTACGGACCAATACTACAAGGATTATCAAAACCTGTTAACGACCTTTCAAGAGGATGCAGTGTAGAAGATGTAGTAAACGTTACGGCGATTACAGCAGTTTTGGGTAATTAATTTTAACTAAATAAATCTGGGAGGAGATTACTAGTGAAAGTTTTAGTTTTAAATAGTGGAAGTTCATCATTAAAATATCAAGTTATAGATATGACAACAGAACAAGCAGTTGCAGAAGGGGTTTGCGAAAGAATAGGTCTAGATTCTTCTGTAATGACTTATAAAGCAAACGGAACAAAAAAAGAGATACTTCACGATATGCCTAGCCATAAAGAGGCTATCGACCTTGTGTTAAATACACTACAGGACGAAGAAAGCGGTGTCATCAAATCTGTAGACGAAATTGACGCGATAGGTCACAGAGTGGTACATGGTGGAGAAAAATTCGATAAATCAGTTTTAATTACAAACGAACTTTTAGATACAGTGAGAGGACTGTCTAGTTTAGCACCACTTCACAATCCTGCAAACATCATGGGGATAGAAGTATGCATGGAGCTTATGCCTGGAAAACCTAATGTGGCAGTTTTCGATACAGCATTCCATCAAACTATGCCGAGTGAAGCCTATATGTACGCACTTCCATATGCAGACTACGAAGAACTTCAAGTTAGAAAGTATGGATTCCACGGGACATCACATAAATTTGTTTCAATGGAAGCGGCTAAAATAATGGATAAAGAGGATGCTAAACTTATAATATGTCATATAGGTAACGGAGCATCAATTTCAGCTGTAGACGGAGGAAAATGTATAGACACTTCTATGGGGCTAACTCCTCTACAAGGGCTTATGATGGGTACTAGATGTGGGGATATAGATCCTGCAGCAGTTCTTTACATAATGGAAAAAAGAGGGCTTACAGCAAAAGAGATGGATACTAGAATGAACAAACAATCAGGTTTGTTAGGTATCTTCGGTGAAAGCTCAGATTTCAGAGACATCCTTGCAGGTGTAGAAGCAGGAAATGAAAAAGCAAAATTATCATTTGATATGTTCGTACATAAAATAAAACACTATATAGGTGCGTATGCAGCACAACTTGGGGGAGTGGACGCTATCTGCTTCACTGCTGGTATAGGAGAAAATGCACTACCTTTAAGAGAAGCTATCTGTGAAGGTCTTGAGTTCTTAGGTGTAGACTTTGATAAAGAAGAAAACTCTAAGAGAACTGGTGATGTACAAGAGTTGACTAAAGAGGGATCTAAAGTAAAAGTTTACAAGATACCTACAAATGAAGAGTACATGATAGCAAAAGATACTTACAGTATAGTTAAAAAATAAGATAAATTAAAGAGAGGTTAAACCTCTCTTTAATTGCGATAAAAGCAGAAGAGAAATTTTCAGAAAAATATATACAAAAAATGTTAAGTATATATGTAAATAATGGTTGACAGAAGTTGACATAAATTGTAAAATAGGAAAGTATTGTAGTGGTGCGACGCGTTTAAAGTAAAGCGTTGTGAAAATATACACTTAGTAGTTTGCGTTGTTTTTCGCAAACACCGATATATAAATTTAGGAGGTAAGTCTCAATGGCAAAAAAAATGCAAACTATGGATGGTAACCAAGCAGCTGCATGGGCATCATACGCCTTTACAGAAGTAGCAGGAATCTATCCTATAACACCTTCATCGCCGATGGCGGAATACACTGATGCATGGGCGGCTCAAGGTAAGAAAAACTTATTCGGAACTCCAGTAAAAGTAGTAGAAATGCAGTCAGAAGCAGGAGCGGCAGGAACAGTACACGGTTCATTACAAGCAGGAGCTTTGACAACTACTTACACAGCATCACAAGGACTACTTTTAAAAATACCTAACATGTATAAAATAGCTGGGGAATTACTACCAAGCGTAATTCACGTTTCAGCTAGATCATTATCAACTCAAGCACTATCTATTTTCGGAGATCACTCAGACGTTTACTCAGCAAGACAAACTGGTTATGCTATGCTTGCAACAGGATCAGTTCAAGAAGTAATGGACTTAGCTGGGGTAGCTCACTTAGCTACACTTAAATCAAGAATACCTTTCATGCACTTCTTTGACGGATTCAGAACTTCTCACGAGATTCAAAAAGTAGAAGTAATGGATTATGAAGTATTTGAAAATTTATTAGACAAAAAAGCAATCCAAGCATTCAGAGACAACGCTATCAATCCTCACCACCCAGTAACTAGAGGAACAGCTCAAAATGACGATATCTACTTCCAAGCTAGGGAAGCTCAAAACAAATTCTACGATGCAGTGCCAGCAATCGTAGCAGAGTACATGGAAGAAATATCTAAAGTAACTGGAAGAGACTACAAACCATTCACATACTACGGAGCAGAAGATGCAACTAACATCATCGTAGCAATGGGATCAGTTACTGAAACAATCAAAGAAACTATAGACCACTTAGTAGCTAATGGTGAAAAAGTTGGATTGTTAACAGTTCACCTATACAGACCATTCTCAGCAGAGTACTTCATGAATGTACTTCCTAAGACGGTTAAGAAAATAGCTGTACTAGACAGAACTAAAGAACCAGGAGCTATGGGAGAGCCTTTATACTTAGACGTAAGAAACTTATTTTACGGAAAAGAAGATGCTCCAGTAGTAATCGGAGGAAGATACGGATTATCTTCTAAAGACACAACTCCTGCTCAAATAGTAGCAGTATACGAAAACTTAAAAGCGGAAACTCCTAAAGTTGGATTTACAGTTGGTATCGAAGATGACGTTACTAACCTTTCATTAGAAGTAGGAGCACCAGTTTCTGTTATGCCTGAAGATGTAAAAGCTTGCCTATTCTACGGATTAGGATCTGACGGTACAGTAGGAGCAAACAAAAACTCAATCAAAATCATAGGGGACAAAACAGACCTATATGCACAAGGTTACTTCGCATATGACTCTAAAAAATCAGGAGGGGTTACTAGATCTCACTTAAGATTCGGAAAAGACCCTGTAAGATCTACTTACTTAATAAACACTCCAAGTTTCGTAGCATGTTCAGTACCTTCGTACCTTGGTCAATACGACATGATCGGTGGGCTTAAAAAAGGTGGAACATTCCTACTTAACTGTGTATGGGATAAAGACGAGGTAATAGCTAATCTACCTAACTCGGTTAAAAAAGAATTAGCTACAGCTGAAGCTAAATTCTATACAATAAACGCAACTAAACTAGCTGCGGAAATCGGGCTAGGAAACAGATCGAACACAATCATGCAATCGGCATTCTTCAAACTAGCGGATGTTATCCCGTTTGAGCAAGCTCAAGAGTTCATGAAAGAATACGCTAAAAAGTCATACGCTAAAAAAGGTGACGACATCGTAAAAATGAACTACGATGCAATCGACAGAGGAGCAGGAGAACTAGTTGAAATACCTGTAGATCCAGCTTGGGCAAACCTAGAAGTTGAAAACACTGCAGCTTGCTGCGGATCGAAAGACTGCGGATGCGGAGACAAACCAGAATTTGTTAAAAACATCTGTGATCCTATAAACGCAATCAAAGGATACGACTTACCAGTATCAGCATTCGCCGGATACGAAGATGGTACATTTGAAAACGGAACTACTGCATACGAAAAAAGAGGAATCGCAGTTAACGTACCTAAATGGGTTCCTGAAAACTGTATCCAATGTAACCAATGTTCATACGTGTGTCCTCACGCTGTAATCAGACCTTTCCTAATCAACGAGGAAGAGAAAGCAAATGCACCAGAAGATATGATCACTTTAAAAGTAATCGGAAAAGCTGACGGTGTAGAGTACAGACTTCAAGTATCTCCACTTGACTGTACAGGGTGTGGATCATGTGCAAATGTATGTCCTTCACCAAAAGGAAAAGCACTTGAAATGAAACCAATCGCTGATGTTATGGAAGAGCAAAAATATGCAGACTACTTATTCAACAAAGTTGAATATAAAACTGACATATTACCAGCAAACAATGTAAAAGGAACTCAGTTTGCACAACCACTATTCGAATTCCACGGAGCTTGTGCTGGATGTGGGGAAACACCTTACATCAAGCTAATAACTCAATTATTCGGTGACAGAATGATGGTAGCAAACGCAACTGGATGTTCTTCAATCTACGGAGGATCAGCACCATCAACTCCATACTGTAAAAATGCAGAAGGAGAAGGACCAGCTTGGGCATCTTCACTATTCGAAGACAATGCTGAGTACGGATACGGAATGCACGTAGGTGTGGAAGCTCTTAGAGACAAAATCCAATCAATAATGGAAGAAACTATGAATGCAGTACCTGCAGAAGTAGCTGAATTATATAAAGAATGGATCTCAAACAGAAACAACGGTGAGAAAACTGCTGAAATCAGAACTAAATTATTACCGTTAATCGCTGGAAAAGACTTTGTAGGTGCTGAAGAAATCGAATCATTAAAAGACTACATCGTTAAAAAATCACAATGGATCTTCGGTGGAGACGGATGGGCAAACGATATCGGATACGGAGGTATCGACCACGTACTTGCATCAGGAGACGACGTAAACATACTAGTAATGGATACTGAGGTATACTCAAACACTGGTGGACAAGCATCTAAAGCATCTCCTACAGGAGCAGTTGCTAAATTTGCTGCAGCAGGAAAACCAGTTCAAAAGAAAGACATCGGAGGAATCTTCATGTCTTACGGATACATCTACGTAGCTCAAGTATCAATGGGTGCAAACCACGCTCAATACTTAAAAGCTATCAAAGAAGCGGAAGCTTTCGATGGTCCATCAATAGTAATTGCTTACGCTCCGTGTGTTAACCACGGAATCAGAAAAGGTATGGGTCAATCTCAATTAGAGATGAAACTTGCTACTGAATGTGGATACTGGCCATTATTCAGATACAACCCTACCCTAGAAAAAGAAGGTAAGAACCCACTTCAATTAGACTCTAAAGATCCTAAATGGGAAACTTACAATGACTTCTTAATGGGAGAAGTTAGATACGCAACACTTGCTAAATCTAACCCTGCTAGAGCTGAAGAGTTATTCGCAAGAAACAAAGCTGAAGCTCAAAGAAAATGGAGACAATACAACAGACTTGCTTCATTAGACTTCTCAGAAGAAAAATAATCATAATTATTTAAAGGCGCGGTTTTTCCGCGCCTTTTTATTTTTTATATAGTAAAATATAGTATGTGGATGAAATTAGTGTTTTGATTATAAAATATTGAATTTCTGAGAATCTTTTTGCACACAGAGTTTCACAGAGATTTAGAACATGAGCTTCACAGAGAAATCCTTAAGTCAAAAGATTTATTCTTTGTCACGAATTACACGAATCTCACGAATGATTCAAAACCTTGAAAATTAAAGATTTTTAGTAAGCCTCTGTGAAGCTCACTCTTTTCCTCTGTGCAACTCTGTAACCAATTTTTTGACTTTCTGTTCGTGATAATTAGTGCGATTCGTGACCAAAAAAGTTTTTATATCCTTACAGGAAATTCAGTAATTTATTGCATAATCTAAAGTTAATATTTCGGTTAACTTAATAGAAGACGAGGCCGAATCAGATCTAATAAAATTTTATTTTTTAAGGGGTGGGCGTATGAAAATAAAAGGAGATTATGCCGAAGCGGTTATTTTTAGTGAAGATGTAGAAGATACCGCGCTTAGCCAGATAAAAAAACTGTGCAATCAAAGAGCTTTTAAAGATACGAAAATAAGGGTCATGCCGGATGTGCACGCAGGAGCAGGTTGCGTAATTGGCTTTACTGCAGAACTTAAAGAGAGGGTTGTTCCAAACCTCATAGGTGTGGATATAGGGTGTGGGGTTATAAGTGTGCGAATCGGAAAGCTGGATATAAATTTTGATTCCTTGGATTATTTCATAAGGCATAATATACCTTCAGGTTTTAAAATCAACAAACACCCGCTCAACATACCGTCGGAGCTGAAAAATGAAATAAAAGAACTTTCTAAAAAGACCGGTACTAAATATGAGCGGAATATTCTGAGTGTGGGATCACTGGGCGGAGGAAATCATTTCATAGAAATAGGCGAGGATAGTCAAGGAGTGAAGTGGCTTATGATTCACTCAGGTAGCAGGAATTTCGGGCTGCAGATAGCTCAATATCACCAGAAGAAAGCTGTGAAGTACTGTGAAGGAAAGTTGAAGGAAATCCATCATAAGGTAAGCGAGTCCGTTCGCATCGCAAATAAACAGTCCAGGAAGAGTTTTATAGATGAGTGCAGACACGGTTTAGCCGAGTACGATGTTGAAAGAAGTCTGGCTTTTTTAGAGGGGGATGACCTGGAGGAGTATTTGCAAGACATGAAAATAGCCCAAAGGTATGCATCGCTTAACAGGAGGTTGATGGCGGAAAAAATATGCAGCTTTTTAAAAGTTAGAGTGGAAGACTCTTTTGAAACCGTCCATAATTATATAAACTTTCAAGATAAAATAATAAGGAAGGGGGCTGTTTCAGCCAAGGCTGGTGAAAGACTTATTATACCATTTAATATGAGGGACGGCAGCATACTGGCAATAGGCAGGGGGAATATGGATTGGAATTTATCTGCTCCACACGGTGCAGGCAGGCTTATGTCCAGAAAAAAAGCCAAGAGCAGCGTCAGCTTAGAAGAGTTTAAGCGGAGTATGGAGGGGATATACACAACTTGCGTGGGGATGAAAACCATAGATGAAAGCCCGTTTGTGTATAAGAGCATAGAAGAAATAGTGGATAAGGTGAAGGAAACCGTAGAAATAGTAGATATTATAAAACCGGTTTATAACTATAAAGCCGGATAAAATTAAAAAAAATATTGACTTTTTCCTGAAAATATTGTAAAAATTATATTGTTGTTTTGTAGGGAGAGATTGCTTAGGAAAATCTCTGTAAATATTTCTGCAATACGTGCCTGTAGCTCAGCTGGATAGAGCGGCGCCCTCCTAAGGCGTAGGTCATGAGTTCGAATCTCGTCAGGCACGCCATTTTTAAATAAACCAAAGGCCTCGTTATGAGGCCTTTTTTTATTTTTATAAAATTAAACTACTCTGTAGTAAATGACGCCTATATACTCTTGATGTATTCGAACAGTTCATGTGCAGCTTCTTTTGGACCGTCTTTTTCTTTTCCTTTTAGTCCAAGAGAAGTTTTGATTTGCCCGACTTTTATACCTGATTTGAAGAAGTTGTCAAAGAACTTTTCTATGAGGATATCAGTTTGATTCATTCTTTGTAATGGTCCGAAAGGATTTGCGAAATAAGACTCTACCAGCCCTTTTTCACTTGTTGTCCCCTTTGCCATTCTAGCTCCAGCTTTGAAAACTTGTATAGCACTTGCAGGAGTTTCGAAAAAATTCAGTTTATCCCCGTCGTCCTCGTAGTTGTTCGCATATAAGAGCAGGTCTACAGGATATCCTCTAGTTATTTCATCATATGTTGCAACCGGGATTATTATCCTGGCGTTTATTTTGTCGGGGTTCATAAAGATACTTCTATCTATTTCTTTGTATGCATAGCCTGTATCAAGATCGTCTAGACGGACAAAAGCCCCTATTTCAGTACCGTAACCTAGAGCTTTTTCTTCACCGTTTAATTTTAAAGTTCCCATATCATCAAAGATTATCTTCATGTCTTTAATATATTCTTCGCTTAAAATTCTAAATGCTTCTAAACTTTCAGATTTTCCGGCGCCGCTGTCCCCTATTATCACTATGTTGACTACTTTCCCGCTTTTCAAGGTTATATTTACCATAGCGCCATGCACAGGGAGATTTCCCATTTCTATCATTAAGACATTGTGAAGAGTGAGGATCATTTTTTTCATATACCCAAAGTAATCTATATCTTCACAGTAGTTTGCGTAGCCAACCATTATTTCGTTCTCTCTGTCCAAATGAAAGACAGTTTTCATATCAGTGTTGTAGTCTCTGGAACCAAAAACATATATCATATCAGGCTTTTTGTTGGCATACTCTTCTTCTTTTGCAAGTTCAAAAAGGTTGCACAAAGATACCCCTTGAGACATAAAGTCCTTATTGAAGTAAATATACGCAAGGAACTCGCCTATTTTTGCAGGATAGCAAAACCAGTTTTCTTCATTTATAAGGCAGTCGTGCAGCGGATTCTTATCCACTTCCTTAAACACTCCCTTTCTTGTATTTCGTTTTGGGTAAGCTATAAATGGAGGGTGCAGAATGATGGACTCAATAAAAGGTACCCTTTTTAAAAATGAGTACTCTTCGGGGCACTCCCATTTGATATCATTTAGGATAATTCCGGCATTTGCCCCTGCGTTTAGCTGCCTGTATACCCTGTGTTTATATCCCATGACAGTCTCTTCTATCTTCCTGTACGTGCTTATTACAAGGTTGCTGAAGTTGTTGCTGGCTTCTATGAAACTGACATTTTGAAGTCCTTCCCCTTTTCTTGTATTTCTGACCACTGCATACCTTTCTAGCTTCCTCCAGTAAGCATACAGACCTTCTATCAATTCAATGAAAAAATCTTTTTCATCGAAAAAATAAGCATATGTGCGGATGTCTTCTACGTCTAAAACCACCAAAAGCTTAAATACTTTTATCAGTCTTTCGATAAGGATATCCTTGTCGCTGTCCGCCCTGTCTATAAAGTACCTGTATACCGGGGCATCCCTTTGTTCTATCTGGTTAATATACGCCGACAAGACCTTTTTGAATGCCAGACTGTCAAGTAGAGAGTCGGCTGTGTTGCAGTATTTCATTGTAAAATTTATCATGGCAGAACCACGACTTAATGAGAATTCTTTTTTCACGTAAGTTCCTCCTTATTCAAATATTAAAGTGTTATTGTTTATGTTTTCAGATATTTTTTAATAATACTTTGAGGTCGTTTTCTTTTAAGAGTTGTTCCAGCCTTGATTCTACTCTTTCGAGGTTTTCATCCAAAACGGGTATTTCTGTAAAACCGTGTTTTTCAAGTATGTAGTTAAGTTTTGATAATGAAAGCTGGTTTATGTTTTTGTTTATCTGGTATGACTGGATGTCTCCGCTTGAATGTGCCTCGATTATAATCCCGAGATCAATGAGCAGGTTCAAAAGTTCTTGAACCAAACTTATTGAGAGGCCGAGATTTTCGGCTACAGCTTCAGTGCTTAAAACTGGCATATCCTCTTCGTAGTTTTTAACAAAAATATATGTGATGAGGAATACCAGAGAGCGCTTGGAATAATAGCTCAAGTTCTCAAGTTTTATTAGTGATGTGTATTTATACGAGTTTTGTGCAATAAACGACACGTGTGAACCCAAAAGCACAAACAGCCAAGTCAGCCTCTGCCATATAAAGAATATAGGCAGTATTGAGAAACTGCCGTAGATTTTATTGTAGTTGAGTATACCCAACTGCAGTTTCAGGTAGAGCGTCTGAAGTATCTGTAGGAGTATTCCTGCCACTAAGCCTCCGATAAATGCAGATATCGGTTTTACAGCTGTATTTGGAATTATCATATATATAAGTGTGAGGAACAAGCAGAACAGCAGATACGGCAGAATCTTAAGTGAAGATATCGCCGTACCGTCCAGACTCATTGTGTGTATCTCAAAGTATGTTGAGATACCATTTGTTGCCACCACTATAATCGGCAAAAGGATAACTATTGAAAGATAGTCTGTGAGTTTTCTTATAATTGTCCGGGCTTTTTTTACTTTCCAAATTTCGTTAAATGATTTTTCTACCAATGAAAAGATTTTTATAACGGACCACAACAGGAAGAGTAGACCGGTACCGGCTATTATTCCGCCCTTTGTGTTGTCCAGGACCTCCTGTGCCAGTATGAAAATTCTTTGCAGCATAGCTTCCTGGAGGGGGAAATTCTTTAAAATTTGTTCTTTTACAAGCTCCTCTACTCCGAAATTTTTAGCTATTCCAAAGGCTATGGCGATAATTGGTACTATAGACAGGAGTGAGTAAAAGCTAAGGGCTGCAGCCCAGAGGCTTGAGCGTGTTTTGGTATAGTTTTCCGCAGCCAGCAAAAGCATTTTCAAAACCTGAATTAATTTTTGTTTATGGGATGAGTATTTAGACCTGCTCTGGAAAAACATTTTCTTATAAATTTCCTTATGTAAAAGTTCGTTTAATTTCATCAGCATCACCTCTATAATCAGGTACTGATAAAAGCTCGAAATCCTTTTAATTTGTTAAGAGATGCAGTAAAATATTTTTCTTCGATAAAGTTAAATTAACTTAGATTACTAATTTTAATTATTGCTATAAATTACTGAAGTTATCTAAACCTTTTTTGGACACAGAGTTTCACAGAGCTTTAAAATAAGAGTTGCGCAGAGAAAATACTTAAAGTCAAAATCATTTTTTGTCACGAATTACACGAATCTCACTAATCATTTAAAACCTAAAAAATAAAGGTTTCTACTCATTCTCTGTGAAACTCAATCTTTTCCTCTGTGCCGCTCTGTGACCAAGATTTTGAATTTTTTATTCGTGTCAATACATGCAATTCGTGACCCAAAAAGTTTTTGTCCCCTTATAAGAAATTCAATATTTTATTATAGGTAGCAACTTAAATTAGATTAGGTGTATTACTGATAGGGTACAGTTATATGCTTGTTTAAGGCTTCGTATATATCGTGTAGTATAATATATAATATCGTAGGCGTTATTATGAGTAGTTGGAGGTATGGTATATGAAAAAACTATTATTGATAGGGTTGATTGTTGTCTTAGTAGCCGCCTGTGAAAAAACAGAAGAAGCAGTTGTTGAACCGGAAGCAACTCAAGTTGAAATGACTCAAGAAGTAGAAGAAGCTGCAGGTGCAGTTGAGGGCGCTGTTGAAGAAGTCAAAGAAGCAGGTGAAGGTGTTGTTGAAAAACTTGATGAAATGACTGAAGAAACTGAATAAATCATTACCGATAATCATTAAGGGTAGCCTTTATGAAGGCTACCCTTAATGCAATTTTTATGTTGATGGAAGTACTGGTTTTGTTCAAAAATCTTTTTTGTCGTAGGGGTTTACTGAAATATTAGTACAGGAGCTTCACAAAGAGAAACTTATTAAAATGGTTTCTGGGAATTTACAAGAGACTCAATAATTCAAGCGGGGTAAATAGAGCTGTTTCAAGTTGCTTTTTTAAGGGTGATTTTTAACTTGGAATGCCCTTGCAGCTTGTGCGACTTGAGACAAAATGTGTCTATATTTATTTGATTTTTGTTGACTTTCGTGATATAATCAAGTGAAATTATAAATATTCTCGGAGAAGTGGGTCGTTGGACTCACTTTTTCTTTTGATAAGTGGGGTGATATTTTGTCTAGAAAGAGTACAGAAGCATTGGTTGAAAAGATTGAAAAAATTGTTATACCGGCAGCTGAAGAGTTTGGTTTAGAACTTGTTGATGTGGAATACCTTCAAGACGGCGGATACTGGTATGTTAGGGTATATATAGAGAAGGAAGATGAGGAGATCAGCCTGGAGGACTGCTCTAAGCTGAGCTCTACGGTTGAAGATGCCATCGATAAACTTATCGAGGAGAAATTCTTCCTTGAGGTTTCTTCCCCTGGCCTAGAAAGACCTCTTAAAAAAGAGCAGGATTACGAGAGGTTTACAGGCAAAAAGGCAAGATTGATATTAAAGCATAAGATGGACGATTCGAGAAACTGGAGCGGTGTTATAGAGAAATATACAGACGGCACAGTATTTTTAAATGCAGAAGGAAAGCTTCTTGAGATTCCGTTTTCTGAGATAAAAAAAGCAAATTTGGTATTTGAATTTGAGGATTTATAGAGGGAGGTTAAACAATGAAAAAAAAGGATTATGAGATCTTTTTAGAAGCCCTTGAACAGCTTGAAAAAGAAAAGGGAATCAGCAAGGAAAGTCTGCTGGAAACAGTTGAGCAAGCATTGCTTGCAGCTTATAAAAAGAACTACGGCGAAGATGAAAATGTCGAGGTGAAAATAAACAGAGATACTGGCGAAACAAAAGTTTACGCAACAAAGGAAGTTGTGGAGATAGTGTATGATCCTAGTTTGGAGATATCTCTAGATGATGCACGTGCGGTTAAGAAAAATTCACAGTACGGCGATGACGTAACTGTAGAGGTCAATTGTGAAGAGTTCAAAAGAAACGCTATACAAAACGGGAAACAGATAGTTATACAAAAAGTAAGGGAAGCAGAAAGACATTACATATACGAAAAGTTTAAAGAAAAAGAGACTGATATAATAAACGGAATCATCAGAAGGATAGATGACAGAAAAAATATATATATCGAATTTGACGGTGTAGAAGCTGTTCTTCCTGTAGTAGAGCAGTCTGGATCAGACCTTTACAGAGTCGGGGACAGAATTAAGATATATGTAGTGGAAGTTGAAAAAACAAACAGATTCCCTAAGATTGTCATTTCGAGAAAAAGTGAAGGACTTCTTAAAAAGCTGTTTGAAATAGAGATCCCTGAAATAGGGGAAGGTTTAATAGAGATGAAAGGTGTAGCCAGAGAAGCCGGGTCAAGGTCTAAAGTGGCTGTTTACTCACCAGATCCTGAGATCGACACTGTAGGTTCTTGTATAGGTCAAAAAGGGCTTAGAATAAGAAATATAGTCGATGAATTAAATGGTGAAAAGATAGATATAATAGAATGGAAAGAAAACCGTGAAGAGTTTGTGGCTGCTGCTCTTAGCCCTGCAAAAGTAAAAAAAGTAGAGCTTTTAGAGGACAATGTAACGGCGAGAGTTATTGTAGACCCTAGCCAGCTTTCACTTGCTATAGGTAAAAACGGTCAGAATGCGAGACTTGCTGCAAAATTAACTGGATTAAGAGTTGATATAAAGCTTCAAGAGGGTGAAGATGTCGAATAGTAATCCTGAAAGGACCTGTGTAATGTGCAGGCAGAAAAAGCCCAAGGAAGAGCTTTTCAGATTTGCTGAAAAGAAGGGGCGTTTTGTATTCGACAAAAATATGGACATGCAGTCTCGTGGATCGTATGTGTGCAGAGATGCAAACTGCATAAGCAGACTTGGAAAGCATAAAAAGTACAACATAAGCATGGAAGAGCTGAGCAAAATGCTCACAGCTTTGAAAAAAGATAAAAAAGACTATCTCAAAATTCTGAACGCTATGAAAAGTTCGGATTACCTTGTTTTTGGAGTTAAAATGCTTTTAGACGAGATAGATAGGGTTCATTTTGCAGTGATAGCAAATGATATAAGTGAAAAAAACGATCTGAAATTAGTGAAAATACTAAGGGAAAAAAATATAAATTACACTTACTTTTCCGACAAAGAGAATTTGGGAGCCATCTTTAATAAAAGAGAGGTCAATGTTGTAGGGGTAAAAAGTAAGAAGGTAGCGCGAGGGTTATTGTAAACAGGAGGTGCAAATTTGAGAGTACATGAATTAGCTAAAAAACACGGAATTTCAAATAAAGACTTTTTAAATAAGTTACACGAAATGGGAGTGGAAGTATCATCGCATCTTTCGGGATTGACAGAGGATCAAATCGAGTTTATAGAAGATAAATTAGGGAGTCAAGCAACGGATGAGGATGTAAAAAAGAAGAAAAAGAAGAAAAGAAAACCTAAAGCAGCAGCAACGGAACAGGAAAAGGCTGATAAAAAAGAGAAAAAGAGCAGAAAGAAAAAGGCCAGAAGGCATGACTTCGTAGTAAGAAGCAACGAAGAATTCGAAGAGGAAAAAGTAATCGAAGAAGACGGAGTTAAGATTATAAAGGTAAAAGACGGTACAACGTTATCCGAATTTGCAGAAAGAGTAGGGGTTCCTGCGACTGAGATAATAAAGAAACTTTTCCTTAAAGGGGAAATGCTTACAATAAACAGCCCGATTTCATATGAATTGGCTGAAGAGCTGGCAATGGATTATGATGTGCTTGTAGAAGAGGAGCAAGAGGTTGAAATAGCATTCGGGGATAAATTCGACCTTGAAATACTGGACAGAGAGTCTGACTTAGAAGAGAGGCCATCTGTAATAACTATAATGGGGCATGTTGACCACGGGAAGACATCGTTGTTGGACGCGTTAAGGCAGACTAATGTGGCAGACGGAGAAGCCGGAGGAATAACACAAAAGATAGGTGCCTACCAAATAGAAAAAAATGGCAAGAAAATCACATTTATAGATACTCCTGGACATGAGGCATTTACTGATATGAGGGCAAGGGGAGCTAAGGTTACAGATATAGCGATCCTTATAGTTGCTGCAGACGACGGGGTAATGCCGCAGACTGTTGAAGCAATATCGCATGCTAAAGCTGCAGAAGTACCTATAATAGTTGCAGTGAACAAAATAGACAAACCTGATGCCAACCCTATGAGGGTAAAACAGGAGCTTATGGAGCACGGTATAGTTTCAGTTGAATGGGGTGGAGACGTTGAGTTCGTAGAAATTTCTGCTAAATTTGGTCAAAACCTTGATGAACTTTTAGAAACGATACTTCTTACTACTGAAATACTAGAGCTTAAAGCCAACTCCAACAAAAGAGCTAAGGGGATAGTTTTAGAGTCTAGACTTGACCCACAAGTGGGACCAATAGCCGACGTCCTTATCCAAGAAGGAACACTTAAAGTAGGAGACGTTATCGTAGCAGGTGAGGCATCTGGTAAGGTAAGAGCCCTTTTAAGCGATCGTGGCGACAGGGTAGAAAACATCACAGTTTCTCAACCTACTGAAATTGTAGGTTTCAATACTGTTCCAGAAGCTGGAGATATACTTTATGTTATACAAAATGAAAAGCACGCTAAAAGAATAGTTGAAGAAATGGCTAAAGAGAGAAAACTGAAAGACCAAAACAGAAAGAAACATGTTTCTCTTGAAATGCTTTCTCAACAGCTTGAAGAAGATAAAATAAAAGATCTTAAACTTATAATTAGGGCAGATTCAAAAGGTTCTGTTGAAGCTCTTAAAGAGTCTTTATTCAAACTATCTACCGAAGAGGTAGCAGTAAACATAATACAAGCCACTTCAGGTGCAATATCAGAAAGCGACGTAAAACTAGCAGAAGCATCTGATGCTGTCATCATAGGGTTCAACGTAAGACCTACTACAAAAGCAATGAAAGAAGCTGAAAAAGCAGGAGTAGAAATAAGAACACACAATGTTATCTACCACATAACAGAGGAAATAGAGCAAGCCCTTACAGGAATGCTAGAGCCTGAATATAGAGAAGAATACTTAGGAAGAATAGAGATCAAAAAAGTATTCAAAATAACAAAAGTAGGAAATGTAGCTGGATGTGTTGTTGTTGACGGTAGAGTAAAAAGAGATTCAAACGTAAGAGTTCTTAGAAACGGTATAGTAACTTATGACGGTAAGCTGGCTTCTCTTAAGAGGTTCCAAGATGATGTCAAAGACGTTATCGCTGGACAAGAGTGTGGACTTGGAATAGAAAATTTCAACGACATAAAAGAAGGAGACATCATAGAGGCTTACGAGGTTCAAGAGATTAAAAGAACTTTAAAATAGTAGAAAAGGGAGCCCTTTTCTGCTATAATTTAAGTCACTTAAAATAATTTGAGTTTAGAAAGAAGTGATATAAATGAATAAAAAAAGACTGGCAGGAATAGAGAAAGAAATGTCTAGAGTGATTTCTAAATCTCTGTATGAGGAGATTAGAAACCCTAAGATAAAAGGGCTTATCTCTGTTACTAAAGTTAGAATAACTCCTGACCTGAAATTTGCAGACATTTATTTCAGCATTATGCCAATGGGGGGGAATACCCCTGATGTGGATAAAGTCCTGGAAGGGCTAAATGAAGTAAAGGGATACTTGAGAAGGTTGGTTTCTGAAAAAATAAATATTAGATATGTTCCTGAGATAAGAGTACACCTAGACGATAGCATAGAGCATGCTGTGAAAATCTCTAAACTTCTAAAAGATATACAGGATTAGAGGTGTGGTCATGCATTGGGAATATAGTGAGTTTGATGAGCAATTGGTAAAATCCAAGGCCGAGGAATATCAACTATCTGAAAATATAACAAAGCTTCTTTTGAACAGGGGCATAGACACGAAGGAAAAAGTGAAAGATTATACTGATCCGGATATATCTAGCCTGAGAGACCCTTTCAAATTTGAAAAAATAGAACAGGTCGTTTCAAAAATTATTGAAATTAAAAATAGCGGAGAAAAGCTTTTTATATACGGGGATTACGATGTCGACGGAATAACAGCAGCAGCTTTTTTGACAATTGTTTTTAGACAGATAGGCATTGATGCGGACTACTATATCCCAAACAGGATGGATGAAGGCTATGGACTGAACAGAGATGCAATAAAAAAGATACATGAAAAAAAGGGCAAGTTCATAATAACCGTTGATACAGGCGTTAACTCTAAATCAGAAGTGGAATATGCCAGGTCGCTGGGAATTGACATAGTAATAACAGACCACCACAAAATGGTTAAGGATGAAAACGACGAGGGAATTATAATAATAAACCCAAAGTTCAGCAAAAACTATGAATTCAAATACCTGTCAGGTGCAGGTGTAGCCTTTAAACTGGCCCAAGCGGTATACATGAAACTCGGAGAGAGTTTGGAAGGCCTTTACCAGTATATGGACATCGTTATGATAGGGACGGTTGCAGATGTTGTACCTATGATAGATGAAAACAGGATACTTATAAAAAAGGGTCTGGAGGTAATAAGAAAGACCAAGATAAAGGGTTTGGTGTATCTCCTAAAATATCTGAGACTTGAGGGCAAGGAACTCACCACAACCGACGTCAGCTTTTTTATATCCCCCCTTCTAAATGCACTTGGAAGGATAGGGAATTCCAGTATAGGTGTGGAGTTTTTTCTACAGGAAGACGATTTCGTCATATACAACATAATAGAGGAAATGAAAAAGTCCAATAAAAAGAGAAGAAAACTGGAAAGAAAGATATTCAATGAAATAGACAGCGAGTGGTCCGGCAGGGAAGGGGAGTTTAAATATCTGTTTTTAAAATCCGAATTCTGGCATCCTGGAATAATAGGGGTTGTATCCTCTAGACTTGCGTTTAAATATAATGTGCCAACTATGTTGGTAGCCATAAAAGACGGGATAGGAAAAGCTTCCTGCAGGAGCATAAACGGGGTAAATATATTTAATATACTTACCAGTATGGAAGACAAATTTGTCCGTTTTGGAGGCCATGACCTAGCATCTGGGTTTATAGCCAAACGGGAAGACTTAGATGATATAGAGGAAAGAATAGGAGAATATATAGAGCGTTTGGACAGCAGCGACGAGAAGAGGGTGCTAAAAATCGATTACGAACTCCCGATAGAGGAGATAGATGATGATTTTTTGGCAAAACTCAGGATGTTGTCGCCGTACGGTCTTGAAAACCAGCAGCCTCTGTTTTTTGAAAAAGATCTTCTTTTTGAAAAAACCAGGAAGTTTGGAGTAGAGGACAGACACTTTAAAACTTTTATAAGAAAGAATGGCAAGACTTACTCTGCTGTGGCTTTTAACCTGGCACATAAAATAGATAACAATATAGCATCAATTCAAAAATTCGATATAGTATATTATCCTGAAAAGATTAGCTACAATGGAGAGGAGATACTCCAGATAAAGATAAAAGATCTTCGCTCAAAGGATGAATTTTTTGAACTGTTTACAAAATAATAATAAAAAATATATAAAAATAACCAAGGAGGAACAGATGACTTACGAATTAAAGAAACTTGAAAATTCAGCTGTAGAAATTGTACTAAAAGTTGAAGGTGAAGAAGTAAAAAACATTAAAGACGGAGTAATAAAAAATATCCAAGCGAAAGCTGAGGTACCTGGATTCAGAAAAGGGAAAGCTCCAGTTTCCGCTATAGAAGGTCAATTCAAAGATGTATTACAAGAGGAAGTAACTGACAAACTTCTACAAACTCACTACGAGCAAATAATCAAAGATGAAAACATCAAACCAGTTGACTTCGTTAAACCAGTAGAAGTTACATTAGACGGAGATAAATTCGAGGGGACTTTCAACGTAGAAATATACCCAGAAGTTAAATTAGGAGAATACAAAGGTTTAGAAGTAGAAAAAGAAAACTTTGAAATGTCAGACGATCTTTTAGAGCAAGAGATAAACACAATGCTAGAAGGTCAATCAAAATTAAAAGAAGCTGAAGAAGGGTACAAAGCTCAAGACGGAGACACTCTAGACATCAACTTCGAAGGTTTTGTTGACGGAGAAGCTTTCGACGGTGGAAAAGCTGAAGGTCACGAATTAAAATTAGGATCTAAAACATTCATCGATACATTCGAAGAGCAGTTAGTTGGATACGAAGCTGGGCAAGAAGGAGAAGTAAACGTAACTTTCCCTGAAGCTTACCATGCTGAAAACTTAGCTGGAAAACCTGCTATGTTCAAAGTAAAAGTAAACGCTATAAAAGTTGTTGAAAAGCCTGAATTAAACGACGACTTCGCTAAAGACAACGGATTCGACTCATTAGAAGATTTAAAAGCAAAAAAATCTGAAGAGATCAAAGCAAGAGAAGAAGCAAGAGTAGAGAACGCTTACAAAAATTCACTACTTGAGCAAGTTTCAGCTAACGCTGAGGTTGCTGTACCACAATCTATGATCCAAAGAGAAGTTAAAGCTAGAATAGCTGAAATGGAGCAACAATTAAAAATGCAAGGTGCAAGCCTAGACATGTACCTTAAAATGACTGGTATGACTCCAGAACTTATGGAAGTTCAAATCTCTCCAATGGCTGCGGCTAAAGTAAAAATGGATATAATACTAGGAGAAATAGCTAAAGCTGAAAACGTTGAAATTTCAGACGAAGAATTAGAAGTTAAAATAGCAGATGTTGCTAAAATGTACAACATGGAAGCAGACAAATTAAAAGAAGAACTTACAAAAGCAGGAAACTTAGACAACTTCATGGAAAATATGAGAGTTGAATCTATGATGCAAAAAACAGTTGACCTAATCGTGGCTTCTGCAAAGTAATTCAAATTCAAATACTTGTAGTCTAGGGGCAGATATCTCTGTCCCTACTGCTACTTATATTTGCTATTTACTACTTAGTGTTGAATAATTGTAATGTCAACATTAAATACTAAATAAATTTTTGGAGGGGGACTATGTTTAATCCGACAGTAATAGAGAACACCGGTAGAGGTGAAAGAGCATATGACATATATTCAAGACTTTTAAAAGACAGAATCATTTTTTTGGGGACTGAGATAGATGATAATGTGGCAAACTCAATAGTTGCCCAGCTGCTTTTCTTAGAAGCCGAGAACCCGGAAAAGGATATCATAATGTATATAAACAGCCCTGGAGGAGTTATAACAGCAGGGATGGCCATATACGACACGATGAACTACATAAAGCCTCATGTATCTACAGTTTGCATAGGACAGGCTGCCAGCATGGCTTCGTTATTGCTTTCAGCAGGTGAAAAAGGCAAAAGATACGCCCTGGAAAACTCTAGGATAATGATACACCAGCCGCTTGGAGGAGCAAGAGGGCAGGCAACTGATATAGAGATACAAGCCAAGGAAATACTTAGAATGAAGGAACTGACAACACAAATACTGGCTAAAAATACAGGTCAATCGAAAGAAAAGATAATGGACGATACAGAGAGGGATAATTTTATGACTTCTGTAGAAGCGGAAGCTTACGGTATTATAGACAAGGTTTTTTATAGTTCGAGAGGTGAGAATAAATAATGAAAAATTATGAAGCGCACTGCTCGTTTTGCGGTAAGAAGGAATCTGAAGTAAACAAGCTTATATCAGGACCTGAAGCATTTATATGTGACGAGTGTGTAGAGGCTTGTGCTGAAATGCTAGACATTGCACCAGAAGCAGAGGAAGTATTTGGAGAGATAAACCTATTAAAACCTTTAGAAATAAAGGAAAAACTGGACGACTATGTAATAGGACAAACAGAAGCTAAAAAAGTTTTGGCTGTATCTGTTTACAATCACTACAAAAGAATCCAGCACAACATTGAGAGATCAGGGGATGTGGAGCTGCAAAAATCAAACGTTTTACTTATAGGGCCTACAGGAAGCGGAAAGACACTTCTGGCAGAGACTCTTGCAAAGGTTTTAAACGTTCCATTCGCAATAGCGGACGCAACAACCCTTACAGAAGCAGGATACGTGGGGGATGACGTTGAAAACGTACTTGTGAGGCTGCTGCAGGCTGCTAATATGGACGTTGACGCAGCAGAAAGAGGTATAATTTATATAGACGAGATAGACAAAATCTCCAGAAAATCTGAAAATGTCTCTATAACAAGAGATGTTTCCGGAGAAGGAGTGCAGCAGGCACTACTTAAAATAATCGAGGGTACAGTTTCCAGTGTACCGCCTCAAGGCGGGAGAAAACACCCGCATCAACCTATGATAGAGATAAACACAAAAAATATTCTCTTTATAGTTGGAGGAGCATTCGAAGGTCTGCAGAAGATAATAAAAGATAGGACAAACAAAAAGGTTCTTGGATTTGGTGCAGAGGTAAGCAGCCAAGCCAGTGAAACAGAGGGAGATATCTTTAAGAGAGTACTTCCAGAAGACCTTGTTAGGACTGGATTGATACCAGAACTTATAGGTAGACTGCCTGTTATAACTACACTGGACAGCTTGGATGAAAAAGCACTTATAAACATCCTTACAGAACCTAAAAACTCACTTGTTAAACAGTACCAAAAGTTCTTTGAACTTGAAGGTGTGGAACTTGACATTGAAGAGAACGCTCTTCAAGAGATAGCCAAAATGGCGCTTATGAGAAAGATAGGAGCCAGAGGACTAAGGGCTATAATGGAGGGAGTAATGTTAGAGCTCATGTTTGAAATACCTTCAAATTCTGAAGTTAAGAAGATAATAATCACAGAAGAAGCTGTGCTTGATAATAAGAAAGCTGTAATTGTGAAGTCAGCTTAATTTTAAAGCTAGGAAGGAAGTGGAATTATGGGGAAAAAAGCATTTATACCAACTAGAGACTTGATTATATTTCCTGGAATAATCACACCTCTATTTATAGGCAGAGAAACGAGTATAAGTACACTTGAAAAAGCTATGATAGATGACAATAGAATGGTCCTCTGCATGCAAAAAGATTTTAACGAAGAGGAGCCTAAACTTCCGGAAGACGTATATAAAGTAGGAGTTATAGTTAATATACTTCAAACTGTTAAAATGCCAAACGGGACTATAAAAGTCTTGGTAGAGGCTAAAAACAGGATTAGCCTGACAAATGTCATAGAAGAAGAGGGTGCATACTACTCAGAGTTTGAGGACGTTGAGATAGAAAAACTTACAGAATCCCTTGACGAGGCACTTAGAAGAAAGGTAATGGATACATTTGAAAAGTATGCAAAACTAAGCACTAAAATACTGCCGGACCTGATTGCAAACTTGAGAGGGATAGATGATTTAGGAAAGGTTTTCGATATCATGTCGTCTAACCTGCCTATTCCAAACGAGACTAAACAGGAGATACTGGAAGTATTTGACCTTGAGCAAAGAGCATACAAACTAATAGACATACTGACAAAAGAGATCGACATTGCCAACATAGAAAAGACTATAGACTCAAAGGTAAAAGACAAGCTGAATGCAGCGCAAAAGTCATACTACCTTAAAGAAAAGATAAATGCAATGAAAGAGGAGCTCGGGGACTCTGCGCCTGCTGACGATGATTTAGAAGAGCTTAAAAACAGTGTAAAATCTAAAAAGCTTCCAAAAGAAGTGAAGAAAAAACTGGAAAAAGAACTTAAAAGACTCTATAAAATGGGGCCTTTCTCAGCAGAGGCAACAGTTGTTAGATCGTACATAGAGACGGTTCTTGAGATCCCTTGGACAAAGATGACTAAGGATCTTTTGGACATCGAAAAGGCTGCAAAAAAACTGGATGCCGACCACTACGGTCTGAAAGACGTAAAAGAGAGAATACTTGAGTTCTTGGCAGTTAAAAAGTTAAATCCTGATATGAGGGGATCGATACTTTGTCTTGTAGGACCTCCCGGGGTAGGGAAAACATCCCTTGCCCGTTCCATAGCGGACTCAATGGGGAGAAGTTTTGTAAGGATATCCCTTGGCGGAGTAAGGGACGAAGCTGAGATAAGAGGGCATAGAAGAACTTATATAGGTTCTATGCCGGGTAGGATAATAAAGGGTATAAAACAGGCTAAGACCAAAAACCCTGTTATACTTTTGGACGAGCTTGACAAAATGGCAAGCGACTTTAAAGGGGATCCGGCTTCAGCTATGCTTGAAGTTCTAGACCCTGAACAAAACATGCACTTTGAAGACCACTACCTGGATATGCCGTTTGACCTGTCAAAGGTATTCTTCGTGGCAACTGCAAACGACTTGTCGGGAGTACCGGGGCCGCTTAGAGATAGAATGGAGCTTATCAGAATAAACTCTTACACTGAGTTTGAAAAACTGCACATAGCAAAAAGATACCTTCTGGACCAAGCTCAGATTGAAAACGGTTTGAAGAATTGCGAAGTTAAAATCTCCGACGAAGCCCTTATGAGAATGATAAACGAATACACAAGGGAACCTGGCGTGAGAAACCTGAAAAGAGAAGTGAGCAAACTTTACAGAAGAATCGCCAGAGAAGTTGTTAAAAACAACAAGTGTTCTATGAGGATAAACGTGAAAAACCTTGAAAAATATATGGGTAAACCTAAGTTCAGACCTGACAAGCAGAGAGAAAAGAACCCTAAACTGGGTATAGTTACGGGACTTGCTTGGACAGCTGTTGGAGGAACTGCCCTTGAAGTACAGGCAGTGTCTATGGAAGGTAAAGGGAAACTTTCACTTACGGGGAAACTTGGAGAGGTTATGAAAGAATCCGCACAGGTGGCGTACTCGTATGTAAGGTCTCAAAAA
Organism: uncultured Ilyobacter sp.; assembly: GCA_963668015.2. Classification (GTDB taxonomy): domain Bacteria; phylum Fusobacteriota; class Fusobacteriia; order Fusobacteriales; family Fusobacteriaceae; genus Ilyobacter_A. Next base: position 280,953 of record CAXXCR010000012.1, read on the forward strand.
GACACATACAGCATAGAAGATAAATTCAACGAGAAATACGATATACATCTGCACTTCCCTGAGGGAGCCGTTCCAAAAGACGGGCCTTCGGCGGGTATTACAATAACAACGGCACTAATATCGGTACTTGCAGGTAAAAATGTAAGACAGGATATAGCTATGACAGGAGAGGTAACCATAACAGGTGAAGTTCTTCCTGTTGGAGGTATAAAGGAAAAGGTAATAGGAGCCCACAGGGTAGGTATAAGAGAAGTTATCCTGCCTGCTGATAATGAGACAGATGTGGACGAACTGCCTTCTGAAATTTCAAAAGATATGAAATTTCACTTTGTTAAGAATTATGAAGAGGTTGGAAAACTTGTATTTGCAAAATAAGGAGGTGAAAGCCTCCTTTTCTAAAGGAGCTGATTATGCATTTTAAAGAATTAGATGTACGTAAGCTGAGCAACAATACTTTTGAGCTTGTAAACGGCGACTGGATGCTTATAAGCGCAAAAGACGGTGAAAAATCAAATACCCATGACCGCATCTTGGGGCGGACTTGGTGTGCTATGGCACAAAAATGTGGCATTTATCTTTGTAAGACCCGAGAGATATACAAAAGAGTTTTTGGACGCATCTGAGTACTTTACACTTAGCTTTTTCAACGAGGACAAGAGGGAAGACCTGCAGTACATGGGGAAAACTTCCGGGAGAGACGAGGACAAGATAGCAAAATCATCGCTTACAAAAAAAGAGGAAGAAGATTTTGTATACTTTGATGAGGCTAAACTCGTGCTTAAATGCAGAAAACTTTACTCACAAAAACTTACGGAAGAGTGTTTGGTTGACAAAAGTTTGGTGGAGTTTTATGAAAATCACGACTACCACTTCCTTTATGTAGGAGAAATAGTAGAAGCAATGGAAAAAGAGGTATAAATATGAATATAAATCAAGCGGATTACGTAAAATCTGCAGTGAAGTCAATTGACTATCCCGAGATCTTAGGGGATATAGAGTTTGCATTTGTAGGGAAATCAAACGTGGGGAAGTCCTCGCTTATAAACAGCCTTACAAACAGGAGAAAACTGGCTAAAACAAGTAAGACGCCTGGAAGAACCCAGCTTGTAAACTACTTTGTAATAAACAAGGGGTTCTACTTTGTAGACCTTCCTGGATACGGGTTTGCCAAAGTCCCTAAAAAAATAAAGGACAACTGGGGCCACATAATCACGGAATATCTGTCGTCTGAAAGGACAAAGCTTGTATTCGTACTTTTGGATATAAGAAGGGTGCCTTCCCAAGACGACATCGAGATGCTACAGTGGCTGGATCACTACAATGTCCCTTTCAAGATAATCTTTACAAAGGTGGACAAGCTCTCAAACAATGAGAAGTTCAGGCAGCTTAAGCAGATAAGGAAGAAACTGGTATTCGACAACAATGATGTGATGTTCTATTCTTCGCACAACGGTACCGGAAAAGAGGAGCTTCTAACTTACGTAGAAGAGTGTCTGGCAGGAGAATATTAATAGAGTTAAATAAAGGAATCGGCACAATTGTCGATTTCTTTTTATATATTTAATTCAAATTATTAAGACCTTACTTTCTTTTCCTTGATGAAAAGAAAGTAACAAAGAAAAATCAAGGCCTGTGAAAAATCAGCTAAAATATCTCGAAAATCCTAGAAAAAATCGAAACTCACTTCGTTCAAACAGTCGATTTATTTCTACGGATTCTCTTCGATCTTTCTTAACGCTGATGTTTTCAATGGCCGAAAGATTTAGAAATAATAGCTGTAGTAGTATTTGAACCTTAACCCATTTAAAAAATTCCGTTAAGAAATCAGCTTCTGAAATCCACTTTCATTGAAATAAGGAGATTTATCGACTATATTTCAATAGAAAGTTAGTTTAGAAGTGATTTTAGGAATTTTTTAGGGTGTCGTTTCTTTGGTACTTTCTTTGGACAAGCAAAGAAAGTACGGTGACCACAGAGAAGATTTTTTGGAATTCAAAGATAATACAAATCTTTTGTTTATGCCTATGTTTACAAATATAGTAAATCCTTGTATAATTTATTGTAGAAAGATTAGAAAACATAACAGTGAATATACACCTATGGAAACAATCGGTGAGGATGTTTTCCACATTTGCGGTAAGGTTATCAGGGAGATAATGGAGTTATAATTTTACTTGAAGTGGGAAACCTCGCTTCTTTTTTTGATAATAGTTGACTATTTTTATAAAGAGATTAGAATTAAATTTTATCTATTCAAGGTGTAAAAAATTCGGTTGATGATTTATAATGCGAAACAACAGTTTCGTCTATACCTAAGAATCGGGAGTAGAGACGAAGATTTTATGCGTATATAAACGAGTTATCTGTCATTAAGTATTAAAGAAAACATAAAAGAAAGGTTGCTATGGAAAGAAAAATAAACCAATTAAATAAAAAAGTACAAAAAAACGAAAATGAAATCAAAAACCTTAAGACAAAAAAATTAAAGAAAATTGATATAAAATTAAAAGAAAAACAGGGATTATAGTGAAACTATTCATAAAAATATAAAGAAAAGAAAAAAAAAGACCTGATATCAAAATTAATAGCAAAACTTTAGAAATATACAAGGCTAAAATGTCTCCAAACTTAGGTAGTAAAACTGTCTTAACAGATTCTACTTGGAGGTATGTTGAAATTTTCTTGAAAGAGAAGAAACAAAATAAAGCATTAATGTATTGGAATCAGGCTCAAAATTTCTTTGAAGCAACAGAAAATTTGTCCTTAATTTCAAAACCATTAACCTCTTATTATTGTTTTCTTAATGCAACTAAAGCTTTACTAACTTATAAGAAAATTAGATTTGATGTTAAACATGGCGTTTCTGGGAAAAGAATTGACAAACGTTATAATCTACAAAATGAAACCATAACTATTTTTCCAAGTGGGGTTTTATCTGGACTTTGTACATATTTTAAAGAGCATGTTAAACCTGAAAAAAAAGGAGAAACATATACTTTAAAAGAAATTTTTTATAATCTTGAGTATATTCATAGAGCATACACATTAACTTATAATAATAAAGGAGAATTATTTATACCTATAGAGAATTGTCGTTTTGTTCATGAGGATGGAAAAGCTTGGTTTGAAGCAAAGCTTGATGAAACAAATTCTACTAATAGTATTATGAAAAGTTTATCAGGATTTGGAATAGATTATTACTATGATAATTCAACAACTTTTACAATTAGAAGAAATAAAAAATTCGATTGGAATACAAGATATGGTAAACCTGATATAAAAAGTCTTAGAAACTTAAAAAATTATTATTTTAATATCCGTTCAAGATTGACATATATTTACAGTCCTAACAAATTGTGGTATATCAAACGTAATGATTTAAAGGGAGTCATTAATAAAAATAGTACAATTTTAACTTTTGCGGCAATGCATCGATTGAGCGAATTATCTCGTTACAATCCAGATATTCTAGATAAACATCTTAATGGAAAATCTAGTTGGTTAATTTCTGAATTTATTACCAAATCATTACTTCAATTTATAGATAGCATTTCTTCTGAAATAACTGGTGATGATTTTAGAGTAACAGGATTTAGAACGTAACACTCAGATAACCAAACGCCAGACAAAACGAAAAATCACTCTTCGTCTTTGTCGTTCAAACGTTAGGCGACATCAAGTTTTTTAAGGAGGGAAATAAATGAAAATTACAAATGATTTGAAAGAGATTAAAAAAATATATAGAAAAAATAAATTAATCCCTTTTATAGGTGCAGGATTATCAATTCCTTATGAACTACCAAATTGGGACGATTTACTTAGAAAATTAAGTTCTGAATTAATTGATGATGAAAAAATTCAAAATATCGTTGAATTAGATATAAATACTAAAGAATATTGGAGTGCTATTGAAAATATAAAATACCATAGTTTTAAGGATGACTTTTCTATTCAAAAAAAAGTTGTTGATATTATGCTTGAAGCAAAAGTTAATGAGGTTGAAGATGATAATTATAAGGATATTGCAAAATTAGATGTTCCATTCTATCTAACAACTAATTACGATAATAATATTTCAAATTATTTAGAAAGTGAGTATTCTTCTATAATTTTAAGTGAAGCTGGAGTTAGTACACAAAGATGGACAATTCAAGAGAATATGAAACAAGTTATTCATTTGCATGGGACATTCTCTAGTCCTAAATCAATAGTGTTAACAAAAGAAAAATATGATGAGTTATATAATAATGAGACGTATACAAGTCTATTTTCATTTTTGAAAACAAGTTTTACTTTTTTGTTTGTAGGTTTTTCTTATTCAGACAAATATATAGAGTATTTAATAAATGAAAAGAAATACATATTTAATGATTATCATTATATTTTAATGGCAAATCCAACTCCTGAAATAAGAAGAGAGTGTATAAATAAATATAAATTACATATCATTCCTTATGAAGTAGAAAATATCACAGATTCAAAAGAACATATTTCAGCTATTAGACAAATATTTGATTATTTAGAAAGTGAGGATTCAGAGGAAAATTTTTAACAGCTCCTCCAACTACTAAAGAATTAGATGATATGGAAGGAGCTTTATTTGTAAAAAAAATGAATGTCGAAAAGATTGATTTAGAAACAAAATTTTTTAGTAAGAATGCTTTCTTTTATTGTGAAAACTATATTAGAAAAATAGAAAAGTCTAATACACCATTAAATTATCTTGATGATACTTTTTCGAGATGTTATTCGATATATACTGATATTAGATATAGACTGTATAGAAAGAATAAAAATAGTCAAGATTTTATTGAAAAAGTTATGGATAATGTGGAAAATCTTAATTTTAAAAAACTTCAAAAATTATTACCTTTAAATAAACAACAAAAAGTTGGTTTTATTCATACTTTAGCAAATGATAAAGAAAGAGATGTAAAATGGGGTGATAAAAATGTTGAGGAAGAATAACATTCCAAAAGCAATACAATTTTTATTTGAAAATTTTAATTTAACTTGTTTTCAATATTTGGTAGTTGTCTATTCAATTCAATTACGAAGAAGAAGTGATTTATTAATTCAAGAATCTTTATATTATTTAATTTTATCATTAATGAAACCTTATGATAAAATCGAAAAATTTATAGATAATAAAAATAACTTTCAATATTTTTACTATAAAATAGAAAATGATTTAGGAAATATTATAATGAGCTTAAGTAATTTAAATTTTATAACTATAACTAATGAAAAAGAAACAGATAAATTAAAATTAAAAATTAATATTACAAAAAAAGGTAAAAAAATTATATCTGAATTAAATAACTCTTCTTTTCTTGAGTTACAAAATAGAACAAATTTAATAAAAAAAGAAATGCCATATAAGATTACTTTATTTAGAGAATTAAAGGGTGAGAATAATGTCTTTAGTAATTAATAAACTTAGAATAGAAGGAGAAAAATATAGAAGAACTTTATCTTTTGATAAAGGACTGAATATCATTGCAGGAGATATATATTCAGGAAAATCATTGATTTTAAGGTTAATAGACTATGTTTTGGGAAAATCAAAAATAAACTTAGAAGCTCAAAAAGAATTAGCAACAAATTGTGATAAGGTATATTTAGAAATAGAAGTAAATGGTAAAATATATTCGATTAGAAGAAACTTAAAATACAATGCAAATAAATTTTATGTATCTTTTACAGAATTTAAAAATTTAGAAGATTTTACTCCTAAAATGTTTATTAAAGAAGATTATTTTAAGTTTTTACTTAATTTATTAAATATTCCAGAATATAAGTTATTAAAACATAAAGCCCATAGTAGAAGTAAAACATCAGAAGTTATATCAATAAGAGATGTATTTAGATTTTGCTACGTTGACCAACATAATTTTGGAACAAATAACTTTCTTGAGAAATCCGATTCAAATAAAGTAAGAAAAAATAAATCCGCTTTGGATTTAATTTTAAATTTAATACTCGATGATAAAGGTGGAATAAAAGAAGAGGTTATAAAAAAAACTAATGAAAAATTAGAAAATGAAAAAATGGTGTATTCTTTAAAAGCCTATATTTCTGAAAGTGATATTGATGATATAGAAAATTTAGATTTAGAAGAAAAAAGAGTTCAAAAAGAGCTAATAAAATTAATCGAAGACAAAAAAACATCAAGAAAGTTATTACTCAAAAAAAAGGAGATACAAACATTGTTTTTAAAAAATTAAATTCTGATCTTAATTCAATTGAACAAAATTCATCATTATTAAAAATGAAATTGAATGATATTAATTTAGAAATTTTGAGTAAAACTAATTTAAAAATGAATTTTTCAGAAGAAATAGAAGAAGCAGAGATGACAAAAGAAGCTAATTTTTATTTAAAAGAAAGTGAACAAGAAGTAAGATGTCCATTATGTAATTCTTCACATATAAATAAATCAGTAGATTCTTTATATGATAATGATAGTTTAAATGCAATTATTAAAGATTCAAAAAATAAGATAGAATCATTAACAAATATTATTAATGAATTTGTTTATAAAAAATTAGAGATTGAAAAAAAATTAAAGTATTTTGATTCAAAAAAAACATTAGTTATGGAAGCTATTCAGTCGTATACTGAAGATTTAGATATTCCTATGTTATCAGAAATTGAAACAATAGAGACTCTTATTTATAAATCTAGACAATCTCTAGTTAAAATAAAAGAAAACATTAAAATGTATAACAAAATAAAAGAAAAAGAAATTATCATAGAGAAATTAGATAATGATTTAATAGAGCTTCAAAAAAAATTAGATGCTTTATTTCAAGACGTAGAAATTATAGAAAAAATTTTAGAGACATTCAATAAGTATTATATTGAATTACTAAAACAAATTGATATTCCAATTGGAGAAGATGGGACATATTTATCTGAGAAAGATTATATTCCTTATTACGATAATGCTAGTGTTTATCAACATGATAGTGGTGGAATTTTGGCTAGTATTCAAATAGCATTTTTAGGAGCTTTACTAAAAATAAATAGTGATTCCAACTTTAACACTCTACATCCAAATTTTATTTTACTTGATACAATTGGGAAATACTTAGGGAAAAATAAAGACATTTATCTTGATGATGATACTAAGATTGATATTATGGACGAAAATGTATACAACAACATATATGATGTACTTATTGAGTTATCAAATCAAAGTCAAATTATCGTTGTTGAAAATACTCCTAGAAGCTGTGATAGCAAATTTATTAAGTATATTTTTACTAAACAAAATAGTAATAATAAGATTAATAGCAGTATTGGTTTAGTAGATTTAAATGAAAATGAATTTTATAGTAACATCTACTAACACGTCGGCATATTACATCTTTTCATCTTACGCTATTGTTGAGGACTCAAAGACGTCATCTGTTCGCAAATCCGTTATAAACGCTAGTTATATAAAATACATTTTAGGGGGAGGAAGAATGTTTGTTTTAGTACTTAAATACATCAAACCAATTGAAGAAGTGGAAAAAGAGCTGGAAAACCATATCCAGTTTTTAGAAAAATATTATTCACTGGAAAAATTCATCTGTTCGGGAAAAAGAAATCCGAGAACAGGCGGGGTAATTCTCTGTAATGCTGAAAGCAGAGAGGAAATAGATAGAATAATAAAAGAAGACCCTTTTTATGCCAATGACATAGCGGAATATGAAGTAATAGAATTTTCACCTACAAAATATGCCGACGGGTTTGGAGTTTTTATAAAAGGCATATAATAGTTAAAACAGTAGATTTTGAATAATAAAATAGTGCACTTTGCATAACATCGTGTTTCTAGCATGCCAGGAAAGCGTTAAAATTATTACGTCTAAAAAAGTGAGGTTTGATATGTGGACTAGAAGAGAAATAAAAACTAGAGCAAAAGCAGTATTGAATGGAAAATATTGGAAAGCATTTTTGGTCAGTGTGGTAATTGCATTATCTCAATACAGTGGAGAATTTAGTGACAGCGAATCTACCAGAAGCGCATTTGAAAGCGTTGAAGTGCTTGTGATTTCAATTATCGGATTAATATTGTATTTTGTATTACGCATATTTTTAGGGTATCCCTTAGAGGTAGGCGGAAGAAAGTATTTCATTCAAGCATGTCAATATAAAAATAATGAGAAGTGTTTTAGATTTGCTTTTGATAGAAAAAACTATTCAGGCGTGGTGCTCACAATGCTGTTAAAGGGGATTCAGAATACACTTTGGTTTCTACTACTGATAATACCCGGTATTGTAAAATACTATTCATATAGGATGGTGCCTTATATATTGGCAGACAACCCAAATATTGGCGGGAAAAGGGCAATTGAACTAAGCAACAAAATGACAAAAGGGCATAAGTTTGGCATGTTTGTACTAGACCTGTCTTTTCTTGGGTGGTTTCTCCTGGGATTATTAGCTCTGGTAGTGGGTGTTTTCTTTGTTCTGCCTTATGTGGATGCTACTTATGCTGAGCTGTATTTGGTACTGCGTAAAAAAGCAATAGATAATAATTGGTCAAGCAGTGAAGAGTTGCAGTTAGATCAGATCAGCTAAAAAGGCGACTTAGTCACAGAATTAAGATCAAAACTAACGAGAGGAAGATAGTAAATGCTTATACTAGATAAACCATATGTATCAAAGTTTTTAGAGGACACAATTTTGGAAATGGACTTGCCAGTCTTAAAAAATGGGGCTGTAGGGGAATTTGGGCTGGACAAAATGAATACTTTAGAAACGGAAGAATTTGTAGATAAAATTAAGGGAGACAAGGAAGTGCTAATTTACAGTAATTCGGAGAACCCCATTAACTGGATAACTAATAATCTGTCGTTTACCGATCTGCCGGAAAACATCAGCCTTTTTAAGGACAAGGTGAAATTCAGGGAACTGCTGAAAAATATGTACCCGGATTTCTTCTACAAAGAGGTAAGTTTTGACGAGCTGGAAGACCTGGACATAAGCGGGATAGAGCACCCCTTTATCATCAAGCCGTCGATAGGATTTTTCAGCATGGGGGTTTACAAGGTGAGCAGCGCCTCGGAATGGGGGCAGGTGCTAGACAAGCTGAAAAATGAAGTTGAAAATATGGGGGACAATTATCCTCTTGAGGTTATAAACGCAAACAAGTTTATCATAGAAGAGAACATCGAGGGAGAAGAATTCGCCATTGATATCTACTATAACGATAAAGGCAAGCCGGTAATCTTAAACATTTTAAAGCATATTTTTTCTTCTGGCGAGGATGTGAGCGACCGCGTATATATAAGTTCGAAGGAGATAATAGAGGAGTACCACGACCTGTTTTTAGGATTCTTGTCTGAAATGGGCAAACTGGTGTATCTGAAAAACTTCCCGATGCATGTGGAGTGCAGGGTCGACGAAGAGGGGAAGATAGCTCCCATAGAAGTGAACCCAATGAGATTTGCAGGTTGGTGTACAACTGATATAGCCTACTACGCTTACGGTATAAACGTATATGAATACTATTTCAAACAAAAGGACCCTGACTGGGTAGAAATCCTTAAAGGTAAAGAAGACAAGATTTACAGTATCGTTGTGGCGGACCTGCCAAAGGATATAGAGCTTGATGATATTGAAGAGGTTGACTACGATAAATTTATTTCATATTTTGAAAATCCTTTGGAGATGAGAAAAATAGATTATATGAAGCACGGTGTTTTTGCTTTTTTATTTTCGGAAACCAGTAGCGAGAACTGGGGAGAATTAGAGGATATACTAAAGTCTGATTTAAAAGAGTATTTAAGATTGAAAAAGTAGAAGAGAGTTTTTATCTGAATGCTTGGGGGTGCTCCTATGTTAATGATCAAAGGCTTAGTCGGCGGATTGTTTCAGGTTTTAATGTTTGCGGTTTTACTGCTAGTTCCCGGCGGTCTGCTGCCGGGCGGAACGTGGAAGTGGGAAAGGGCGATATATTTTTTAGCGGCTTACTGGGTAGCGGTGGAGATCCTTGTTGTATGGCTTTGTATAGCTGCACCTGCCGGGATGGAGGCAAGATTTAAAAAAGCACCCAAAGATGAAAGAAGGCCTAAAGGAGACAGGATTTTGCTTCCTATACTCCTATTTTTTCTGCTGGCGTTTTTCATCGTCATCCCGATGGACGTATTTTACTTTCATTCACTGCCTAAACCAAAACTGGCTTGGAGCATCATCGGAGTGGCGTTAACTGTATTCGGCTTAATTTCCAGCGGAGCTTCTATCTACGCCAACGCATTTATCACCCCGACGATTCAGGATCAGAGTGAAGAAGGGCAGACGGTTGCTGACACCGGGGCATACAGTGTAGTCCGTCACCTGTACTATGCCTCTTTGTTCCCACTGCTCACAGGCATATCCATGTGGCTTGAAAGCTGGCTGGGAGTAATCGCACTGCTGCCGGTTCTGTTTATACTGGTCCTCAGGATAAGGGTGGAGGAGGAAACGCTGAAAAAAACTCTGCCTGGATATCTCGAATATATGGAAAAGGTGAAATACAGGCTGCTGCCGTTTATCTGGTAAAAAAATGAAATTATATGGAAAGCAGTTCTAATATAGTGGAGGAAAAAAGTAAGATTAATAGTAAATATAAAAATGTCAAAAAACACTGAGAAAAAAGAACATGAAAAGATGTTGTGAGTTCTCTTTCTAGACATAAAAACAATACTAAAAAGGAGAGGTGACATTGAAACGGAAAATGTCGGTGAATTTGGGGAACCTTCTACTTTCCCTATCGGAGATAATAGACAATGCAAATCCAAATCTGCACCAGCATCAGCTCAGGACTGCATTTATTGCTTTAAAGATAGCTGATGAAGCAAATTTAAAAGCAGAAACTGTGGAAGATCTTTTTGCAGCATCCCTGCTGCATGATATAGGGGCAATATCAATTGACGAAAAATCAGCAGTCTATAAGTTTGAGATGAATTATTATGACCTCCACTGTGTAAGAGGGGAGATGCTTTTAAATGAAGTACCTTCATTCCAAGGGATATCGGGGATAGTAAGACACCATCACCGTGAATGGAGTACTTGGGACAGGGGTATAGAAGATACTCTTGTTATTTCTTCTCAAATACTTTGTTTGGCCGACTACATAGAGCGTTCAATTGACAAAAATAAATATATACTACACCAGAGTGAGGATATAATTGAACAGGTAAAAAACTTAGAGGGTACGGTTTTCAACGAGGATATTTTGGGATATTTTATGAATATTGCTGTAAAAGAGGAGTTTTGGCTGGACTTGAGCTCTCCAAGACTTTATCCGCTTCTTCTGCACAATGGGCCTTATAGGAATAGAGTCATAGGTCTGGAAGAACTGTCGTCAATAGGAGATCTGTTTCGCCATATAATTGATTTTAAATCCGATTTTACCGCCACGCATACAGCCGGAGTAGCTGCCTGCGCTGAAATCATGGCAAAACTATTTGGTTTGACTGAATTAGAAATCAAGATGATAAAAATTGCAGGCAACTTTCACGATCTGGGTAAATTGGTTATCCCAAATAAAATTTTGGAAAAGCCCGGTGGATTGTGCAAGAAAGAGTTTGGCATAGTAAAAAGCCACAGCTACTATACCCATCAAATTTTATGTTCTATAGGCGGTATGGAACGCATAGCGGATTGGGCTGCTTACCATCATGAAAAGTTAAACGGAACCGGTTATCCGTTTCGTTGTGAAGCCAAGGACCTTGATATAGGGTCCAGAATCATGGCGGTGTCAGACATATTTGTAGCCCTTTTGGAAGATAGGCCTTACAGGAAAGCAATGGAAAAAGATGAGATTTACAAAATTCTAAATGAACATGGAGAAGAGAATTTCGTAGATATTAAAATTGTGAATTTACTGTTTGATAATTATGACACTATAAGCAGCTATGTAAAATCAGAGCAAATTAAAGCAGAAAAGTTTTATACAGAAAGATTTTTAAGTATAGCTAGCCAAGTATACGAGTAGAATTATGTGGCTAGTAATAAGTAGGCAGGGCGTGTTTTTAATTGAGATAATTGTAAAGAAGTTTGTTTAATGGGGGAATATATGAATATTACAAAACTGAAAGAATCCAATGACTTTTTAAATGTTTTATTGGATAATCTTCAAAGTGTTATTTTTATAGCTGATGAAAATACAGACATTCAAGAGGTCAACGGCTCGTTTGAGGATATTTTCTCGGTGGATAAGGACAGGATAACCGGCAAAAAAATCGGTAATTCTATAGGTTGTGCATTTACTGTGGACGAGCATCAAGAGTGCGGGGAAACTTCATTTTGCGGGAAATGTTCCATTAGAAAATCATTTGTATCAGCACTTGCTGAAAAAATTCCAACATACAAAAAAATATTGACTCGTGATTTTTATATAGGAGATAAAAAGGTAAAAAAACATTTTCTGTATTCTGTGAAACATGTAGAGTTTAACAACCAGCAGATGGGGCTTTTTCTATTAGACGACATAACAGCGCTGCAGGAGAACAGGCTGGAATTGAAAAGGTTGCTGGTCACTGATACATTAACCGGTATATACAACAGAAAACATATATTTGATATTTTAGACAAAGAGATGGAGAGAGCTAGAAGGTACGAAAACAGGTTCTCCATAATAATGTTTGACATAGACCGTTTCAAATCCATAAACGACAATTACGGGCATCAAATGGGGGATAAAATTTTGATAACGGCTGCTAAAGCTATAGAAAAATCTTTGAGAAATCTAGATGTTTTCGGCAGATATGGCGGAGAAGAATTTTTGGCAGTTTTGCCGTCCACAGGGACAGAGGATGCATATACCTGCGCCGAAAGGGTCAGAAAGAATATAGAAAATCTGGAAATACCAGACTTTGGAGGTAAACTCACTATCAGCTCGGGGGTAGCAGAGTACAACAATGATGAGTGTGCTGAAATCCTCATCGAGAGAGCGGACAAACTTTTGTACAGGGCCAAAGAAAACGGTAGAAACAGGGTGGAGAAGTAGCAGTATTTCAACGGCAAAGGAGATGCTTGTATAGCTGTAGTATATATGATTGCAAGGAGGCCATAAAATGCTTAATAAGAAGATGATCATAAGCTTATGTTTATCATTGTTTATAGTAGTTTTGGCTGGATGCGACAGCGTCAGCGTCGAAACCGGGGTAGGTGTCAGGATAAGTTCTTTTAACCAATGTGTAGAAGAGGGAGGGGATCTAGGCGAAAGCGATCCCAGGCATTGTTCTATAGAAGGAGAAACTTTTGTAGAAGATGATGATAACAAGTAGTTAAACAGAAAGAAGGTTTAGAAGATGTATTTAGTCAGTTCCTGCTTGGCGGGAGTAAATTGCAGGTACAACGGGAGCAACAGCGAGGATAAAGTCGTAGCGCAGTTGGTAAAAGAGGGAAAGGCAGTGGCGATATGTCCTGAGATAATAGCCGGGCTTCCTACTCCAAGACCTAGCTGTGAATTATCGGAGGATTCTCAAGGGAATATAGCTGTGATAAGCGACAAAGGGGAGGATTTTACTGAGGAGTTTGTAAAAGGTTCTAAAATGGCTTTGGAGATAGCTAAAATTTTAGAAATTCGCAAGGCGATACTTCAATCCAGAAGCCCTACTTGTGGATGCGGGCTTATATACGACGGTAAATTTTCTGGGAAGCTAATCGAGGGCAACGGTTTATTTGTAGAACTTTTAATTAAAAGCGGCATTGAAGTCTGTACAGAGGATAACTTAGATAGATTTGGCTTATAATAACTAAAGAATATCAGGGGGATGATCTAGTGTTGATTTGGTCAGGTTGGGGACTTTTAGTCTTAATAATTACAGGTGTCAATGCTTTCTTGATAGAAGGTATTACAGAAACGATAAGTAAAAATGATACATTTTATCAGGATCACAGTTGGACTTTTACAGTTGTTTTGATAATTTCAGCCATCATGTGCTGGTTTTTAGGTAGAAAAATTGAATAACAAATCGACTAAAGTTTTAATAGACCCAGAAACAGGGGAACAGTATATTGAAAAAGGCGGTAGGCACAGGCTGTTTTGGATCAGGATGGAGAACTGGGCTCCTATACTGGTTGTAGCCGGGGTTCTTAACTTGTTTACTTGATTGCACTTTAACTAAAAAAAATTGAACTTCTTTTAAATATATAAAAACCTTTTTTTGTCACGAATCGCACTAATGGACATAAATACAAGAAAAAAAACTTTGGTCACAGAGTTGCACGGAGGAAAAGAGTGAGTTTCACAGAGAATGAGTAAAAACTTTTAGTTTTTCAGGTTTTAAATGATTAGTGAGATTAGTGTAATTCGTGACAAAAAGAATTTTTCTGATTTAAAGGGTCTCTCGGTTCAGCTCCTGTTTTAAAGCTCTGTGAAACTCTGTGTCCAAAATAGGTTTAGATAAGATCAGAAATTATTACAATAATTTTAAGTAGCAACTTGAGTTAAATATATTTAATTAAATAGAGGTCGAAATTTAAGTTAAATCTACAGCATATAAAACAAATTCAACGGGGAACTTCTCTTGATGAATTTAACCTTCAGAAACTCTTATGTAGTTTCTGCACAAATATGGATAGTTAAATAACCATCTAAAGTCAGCTTTACCTTAAGGCTTTGCTTGTGACTGTGCAGCGAAGTAAGAGTTTTACATTGACAAATACTTAAAAATTTGATATCGTGTAAGGTGATTAATTCAAGAGGGGAGCTAGTAAACATGGTTAACAAAGCAGTGGAAATAGTGGTCAGAACTGTCTAAATTAAAGACAATTGAAGAGTGGCTGTTATTTATTTACTGCTATTACTGTGCCCTGTTTTACTATGCAAATACATATATTAGCAGACTAAGACAGCTTGGTGAAAAGCTGTTTTTTTATTTTTAATTTAAAATATAAGGAGAACAAGAGGAGGGAAAAAATGAAGGAACTTAGTAAAACCTACTCTCCAAAAGAGATAGAGCAAAAGTGGTATCAAGAATGGGAGAGCAGAAAGTATTTTCACGCAACAACAGAGCAGGGGAAACCAAATTATTCGATAGTTATCCCGCCGCCAAATGTAACAGGGGTACTTCATATGGGTCACGTTTTGAACAACACTATCCAAGACACGTTGATCAGATGGAAAAGAATGGGAGGATACAATACTCTTTGGATGCCTGGAACAGACCATGCAGGGATAGCAACTCAAAACAAGGTTGAAAGAAGATTAGCTGATCAAGGCCTTACAAAAGAGGACCTTGGAAGAGATAAGTTCATAGAAGAAGTTTGGAAATGGAAAGAGGAGCATGGGGGGATCATAACTACTCAGCTTAGAAGATTGGGAGCGTCTCTTGACTGGGACAGAGAAAGGTTCACGATGGATGAAGGACTTTCACAAGCTGTTGGAGATATATTCGTTAAGCTTTACAACGACGGACTGATCTACCAGGGAGAGTACATGGTAAACTGGTGTCCTAGATGTACAACTGCACTTGCTGATGACGAAGTAGAACATGCAGATAAAGAAGGGAACATCTGGGAGATAAAATACCCTATAGCAGGTACAGAAGACTATATGGTTATTGCTACAACAAGACCGGAAACTATGCTAGGGGACACGGGTGTGGCAGTAAATCCTAACGATGAAAGATACAGCCACCTTGTAGGAAAAACAGTAATGCTTCCTCTAGTGGACAGAGAGATACCTATAGTTGCTGATGACTATGTTGACATGGAGTTCGGGACAGGTGTGGTAAAAATGACTCCTGCACACGACCCTAATGACTTTGAGGTAGGGGAAAGACAAAATCTGGAAGTTTTAAATATAATGACAGATGATGGTAAGATAAATGAAAACGGTGGAAAATATGTAGGTCTAGACAGATTTGAGGCTAGAAAAGCTATCTTAGAAGACCTGGAAAAATTAGGACTTTTGGTTAATACAAAAAAGCACGACCACTCAGTAGGACACTGCTATAGATGTGATACTGTAGTTGAACCTAGGGTATCAAAGCAGTGGTTTGTAAAAATGAAGCCTCTTGCTGAAAAAGCACTAGAAGTTGTAAGAAGCGGCGAGATAGAGATAAAGCCTAAAAGATGGGAAAAAGTTTACTACAACTGGCTTGAAAATATAAGAGACTGGTGTATCTCGAGGCAGATATGGTGGGGGCACAGGATACCTGCTTATTACGGGCCTGACGGGCATATGTTCGTAGCCAAGAATACCGAAGAAGCTATGAAAATGGCTAAGGAGCACTACGGCAAAGAGGTGGAACTAGAGCAGGAAACTGATGTATTGGACACTTGGTTCAGTTCTGCACTTTGGCCTTTCTCAACTCTTGGTTGGCCGGAAAAAACTCCTGAACTGGGAGCATTCTACCCAACAGCGGCAATTGTAACCGGAGCGGACATATTATTCTTCTGGATAGCCAGAATGATAATGATGGGGCTTTATGAGATGAAAGAGATACCTTTTAAAACTGTTTACCTACACGGAATAGTTAGGGATGATCTTGGAAGAAAAATGTCAAAAACTTTGGGTAACTCTCCAGACACGCTGAAACTAATAGATGAGTACGGTGCAGACGCAATAAGATTTACAATGCTTTATAACACTTCACAGGGGCAGGACGTATTTTTCTCTGAGAAATTACTTGAAATGGGGAGAAACTTCTCCAATAAAATTTGGAATGTTTCTAGATTCGTTCTTATGAACTTAGAAGATTTTGATATAAAAAGTGTAGATAAAAATGAGCTAGAGCTTGAACTTGTTGACAAGTGGATATTCTCTAGACTGAATAAAACGATAGTAGATGTAAATAAAAAGCTGGAGAGCTTTACACTGGATGAGGCTGCAAAATCTGCATACGAGTTCTTAAGAGGAGATTTCTGTGACTGGTATGTAGAGATGGCTAAACCTAGATTGTACGGAAATGAAGATGCAAAGACTAAGAAAACAGTTCAATATGTTCTTTGGACAATACTTGAAAGCGGTCTAAGATTGTTACATCCGTTTATGCCATACATAACTGAAGAGATATGGCAAAAACTTGGTTCTGGTGAAGAAACTATTATGTTGAGGGCATTCCCGGAATTAGATGAAAACAGCTTGGATGATGAATCTGAGAAGAATATGGAATACCTAAAAGGAGTAATATCTGCAATAAGAAATATAAGGGCAGAAATGAATATCTCTCCTGCTAAAACGGTAAACGCTATAATAAAAACAAGTAATGCAGATGAACTTGATACTATTTCTGCAAATAAAAACTTCCTTATGAAACTGGCTAAGCTTGACAGCCTTGAATACGGTGCTGACTTGGAAAAACCTGGAAGTGCAGGGTTTAGGGTAGCAGGAAACAGCGAGGTGTATATCCCGCTAGAAGGCCTTTTAGATATGGAAGCAGAGTCTAAAAAAATAAAAGTACAAATAGAGAAGATCGAAAAAGAGCTTCAAAAGGTAAACGGAAAGTTAAACAATGAAAAATTTGTATCAAAAGCTCCTGAGCATATAATTGAAAGGGAGAAAAAGATACAAAAAGAATATATGGACAAATTGGAAAAACTTCAAGACAACTTAAAAGCATTTTCCGAATAGAGTGTAAAAACCCAGTTAAAAAAAACTGGGTTTTTATATATTTAATATATATAATAATCTTGAATATTAATAGTAATTAGTATATAATTAGGGTGTAATTTTAGTGAATTAATACACTTATATCGAGATTTTATAGGGAGTGAGAGACTTGGATTTACACTATCTAAGGATATTTTATGAAGTTGCCAAAGAGGGAAGCTTTACAAAAGCCGCCCACAAACTTTTTATAAACCAGTCAGCAGTTTCTATTCAGGTTAAAAAGTTTGAAGAGATTTTAGATACTAAACTTTTTGACAGGAGTTCAAAAAAGATAAAATTAACCTATTCCGGGAAAGTTTTGTACAAAATGGCTGAGGAAATTTTTCAAAAAGTAAAAAGAGCTGAAAAAGAGATATCCAGAATAGTTGAGAGCAAAAAAGCAAAAGTGGTAATAGGAGCAACTCATATCATAGGTGAGCCGCTGCTGCCAAAACTTATGAAAGGGTTTTCTGCTATACATTCTGAAATTGAATACGATATACATCTCAGAGAAAAAGAGTATATACTGAAAATGCTGAGAGAGGGAGAAATAGATATAGCGGTTATAGATGAAACCCATATAACTGACCAGAACTTGAAGGTTATAAGACTGACAGACTACCCGTTTGTATTTGTATCTAATGTAGATTACGGTGACATAAACGAGGTGAATGACAGACCTCTTATAATAAGGGATAACATACCAAAGCAGATACATGCAATTGAGCTTATGGAAGAAAAGTACAATATTAGTTTTGAGAAAAAAATCGGAGTCAAAGGAAGTTTGGAGGCCATAAAATCTATGGTTAAAGAGGGAGTTGGAAACGTATTCTTACCTTACTACGCAGCGTACAAAGAAGTGGAGAGGGGCGAATTTAGAGTAATAGACAAGATACCTAATGTGTCTGATGCCTACCAGGTGGTTATTACTTCCGACAAGGAAAATCTGCTTGAGATACAAAAATTTATAAGCTACGTAAAAGAATTCAAGATCATTTAGGGAGGAAACATGGAACTCATAAGAAAGAGGATAGAAGAGAGTATCGAGAGTAAAAAAGCACTGTTGGAAGACATAGAAGTTCAAGAAGCTGTAAAAAACACTTGTGATGCTATTGTAGAATCATATAAAAATGGCGGATGCATATTCTTTGCAGGCAACGGCGGGAGTGCCGCAGATGCCCAGCATTTAGCAGCAGAGCTTGTTGTAAGGTTTTATTTGAACAGAAAAGGCCTTGCAGCACAGGCATTGACAGTGGACACATCTATTTTGACAGCTTGTTCTAATGACTTTTCTTTTGATGATGTTTTTTCAAGACAGTTGGAGGCAAACTCGAAAAAAGGAGATGTTTTCGTAGGTATATCCACTAGCGGGAACTCTGGAAATGTCGTGAGAGCAGTGGAAAAATGCAAAGAATTAGGTGTGAAAACAGTTATATTCACAGGTTCGAAGAATGGTAAACTGGATGAGATGGGAGACATTGTGATAAAGGTTCCATCAGTTGATACACCTAGAATACAAGAGATGCATATATTATTGGGTCATATAATCTGTGAGATAGTTGAAAAAGAGATGGCGGAGATGCAATAAAAAAAGGAGGGGCTTAAGAGCACCCTCCTTTTATTTCTTCTATGTCATCTGTTTTGCATATTTTTATTTTTTTATTTAAGATTTGCTTCCCCTTACTTTTATCGTAGAAAAATAAGAGTATAAACGAAGAGAAGAGACCTATAAAACTGCATAAAATTCTGAACCCCTCTGTTAGACCCAATTTACTGGATATGATATATCCCATGAAGAAGAAAACTACAGGCAGTATGTAGACAAGAAACGCCAGGTTCAGTACAACTTTATCTTCTATTTCAAAAGAGATTGTATCCCCTATCTTCACCTCGTCCTCAGCCTGAAATTCGAACTCTCCCTGAAAACGGCTTCCTTCGGTGCAGCTGCTGCATTGGCTGCAGGCGCTGTCTTTATATACTAATATCTTCAAATTCCTTCCATCTACCTCTTGAACAATACCCTTGTTTATCATATGAAACCTCCATTTTGTTTTAGAGTCAATTATCTATCACAGTTAAGTAAAAAACCAATCCACGTTTAATTATTTTAACGCAATCAGTATGAAAAATCAATTTTAATTTTATCCGTTTCATCTTGGATAAATACTTTTATAATCATCAAGATTTATTCTGTAACTTCTACATTTTTTTCAAAAATAAGCTCTTCGCTTTCACATACAATTCTCAGTACCCAAGTTCCTGGATGTGACGCAGTTTTGTAAGACCAGGTTCTCCATCTTTCCCCTTTTACAGGCAGCTGTATTTCAAACTTTTTTTCCAGGCTTCCATCCTGCTTTTGTAAAAACCACTGATGTTTTATGTCGGTTTTTTCGCCTATTTCCTTGAATTCGTTGAAAAGATAGATCTTCTCTCCAACTGTAAAAACGTCAGAAACACCGACGGGCTCCCTGTCAACTATATTTTTGGCAGTGTAAACACGGCTCAATTCAAACGAGAAGCTGAAATTGAACAAGAAAAGCATCATAGCCAACATAAAAATTTTTTTCATAAATTCCTCCCAAAGATTTGATCTTTGAATAGATTATAACATAAAAAAACATTACTTGTAAACTTTGCTCAAAATCTGCATCGGATACCTTAAAGAACCTTGAAAAATGGGGTATATTGTGATAGAATTAAGAGTAAAGTTTTGATGAGAGGGGGAGTATGATGATTAAAAAAATTTACAAAGTTTCATTTAAATTTATACTGGCTAGTTTTTTCATATTATCCGAGATACTTTTTCCAGAAATAGAGAACTTTTTAAGTGAAAAATTGGGACTGTTTTCATTTATGCTTCCGCTATATTTTATTTTGAGTGCAATTGTAGATATGCTGAGAGATAAAAAAATCAGAATTTTGTATAAAACCAGATTGAATTTTTTATACCTCTTGGTTTTTGTAGGCGCCAATTTACTTGTGATTTTTCTACAAAATGGCGTTGAACAGGATGAGTTTATATATATTGCTTCCAATAAAAACAATTACGGGGATTATCTGACTGCTATTTTTTACTATATGAATTTTGTCTTGGGTAATTCTGTGACCTTTGTTTTCAGCGGAATAGTAATATTCCTTTCGCTGTTTGTTTTTTTCGGGAAAACCATGAGCAGTTTTATCAGACAAACAAGACATTATTTCAGCAAAGCCGGGGCAGATGAGCGTAAACATAAAAATTTAAAAAAACGTAAGGTGAAAATGGCGAAAAAAGCCTTAAAGCAAAAACAAAAAGAGATAAGGGAAACTAATAAGCTAAAAAAGAAAAAAAGAAGTCAGATTATTGAGGAAGAAAAGATGCTTCAACAGGAAGAGGGGATGGACTTGAAACAGCCTTCAGAACCTGTAGTAGAAGCTTATAAAATTGAGGAACCGGGAAAGGTTCAAATAGAAGAGCAGGGGATTGACAGCACAGAGAATGAATTGATATCTGCAAATCAGGTAGAGAGTGTTGTTTTACCGCAGGAAGAGCTTGCAGTTCTCGAGACGGAACTCGTTGATACAGAAAAAGAAGACCTGGAGAACGCTTATGACAACGACATTGAAAGTATAATGGACGAGATAGATGGCTTGGGAACTCAGAAGGAGTTTGAGGAAGAGGAGAGCCACCTTCCAAAATTTCTCGATGGCAAAGAGGAGTTTTATATAAAAGCGTACAATATAATTTTGGAAGACAAGGATATATCCGTGGTAAAACTTCAGAGCAGGCTTGAGGTTGGATATAAGAAAGCGAAGGAAATATATTTGAAAATTAGTGAGGAGTTAAAACAAAATGATACTGGCATCTAAATCACCGAGAAGAAAAGAGATACTAGAGGGGCTTGGAATAAGACTTGAAATAAAAAACAGTTTCGTAGAAGAAATTAGTGAAAAAGATGGAGTGATTGAAAAAATACAGGATATATCATACAAAAAATGCTACGCTGTTGCAAAAGACAATCCAAAAGATTATGTTTTGTCTGCCGATACCTCGGTAATAGTGGATGACACTATGCTTGGGAAACCAAACGATGAAGGTGAAGCAAGGAAAATGTTGAAAACACTTTCAGGTGAGAGTCATAAGGTCGTAACGGCATACACACTTTTGAACTTGGGATTGGGTTTTCAGCTGCAAGGCTACGATGTGACGCAGGTTTACTTCAAGAAACTGGAAAGTGAAGAGATAGAGTGGTATATATCGACCGGAGAACCATTTGACAAGGCCGGAGCCTATGGCATACAGGGGCAGGGCAGTGTTTTTGTCCGTAAGATAGAAGGGGATTTTTTTAATGTTATGGGGTTTCCCGTTTCAAAGTTTTATGAAGACCTTAATAAAAGAGGCTTTGATATGATCAGAATAAAAAATTTATAAAGAGGTGGCAAATGTTAAAATTAATTAATAAGGCGCTGGGGATGTTCTCTGAAGATTTGGGGATAGATTTGGGTACAGCTAATACTCTGGTTTGTGTAAAAAATAAGGGTGTAGTATTGAATGAACCATCAGTGGTGGCTGTAAACAACAGGACAAAGGACATACACGAGGTCGGGGAAAAAGCTAAAAAAATGATAGGTAAGACGCCTGGATTTATAAGTGCTGTAAGACCGCTGAAAAACGGGGTTATTGCTGATTATGAAATAACAGAGAAGATGCTAAGAGAATTCTATAAAAAAGTGCACAAGAGAAAATTTTTAACCAGCCCAAGGGTGGTTATATGTGTACCGGCAGGGGTTACTCAGGTAGAAAAAAGAGCAGTTGTGGATGTAACAAGAGAAGCTGGTGCAAGGGAAGCTTACCTGATAGAGGAGCCGATGGCTGCAGCAATTGGAGCTGGTTTGAATATATTTGAACCAGAGGGAAACCTCATAGTGGATATCGGCGGAGGAACAACTGAAATCGCGGTAATATCTCTTGGCGGGATTGTGAAGTCGACATCGTTGAGAGTGGCAGGAGACAAGTTCGATGAAGCTATAATGCAGTATGTAAGGCAAAAACACAACCTTCTCATAGGGGATAAAACGGCGGAAGAGATCAAAGTGAATATAGCTACTGTATTTGAATCGGAAAAAGAGTTGAAACATGAAATAAGAGGCAGAAACATATTAAACGGTCTCCCAAGAAATGTTGAAATAAATTCAAACGAGATAAGGGAAGCCATAGAGGAACTGGTTAATCAGATAATAGAAGAGATTAAGGTAACCCTTGAGAAGACTCCGCCTGAACTTGCAGCGGATATATACCAAAAAGGAATAGTTTTGGCAGGTGGAGGGGCACTTATAAGAGAGCTGGACAAAAAGATAGAAAAAAACCTGCAAATACCTGTTGAAATAGCAGAAAATCCTTTGAATTGCGTCGTTAACGGTATTGAAGTACTGTTACAGGAGTTTGACGAGTATAAAGGGGTTATCATATCGCCTGAAACTGATTATTAATAAAAATTTAAAGGGGGCAAAATGAAAAAAATATTACTTTTATTTTTTCTCTCTTTTAAGCTTGTCTTTTCTGTGGAGACCCTCAGTACTGGTAATGGAAAACTTGCTGCAGAAATAGTAAAGAGCAATGGTGGTATAAGAATAAAAAATGAAATTAAATCCAAAGATTTTAATATAAAAAGTCTGGATATAGCAGTGGCTGTAGACGGGATAATTTATCCCGTTAAAAACGGGGTAAGGAATATTTCGTATATAGAGGGCACAAATATATTAAAAGCCTTTGTGTCTGATGAAAAATTTAATATGAGCATATACTATGTTCCGTCTATGGTGGAAAAAGAGTTTTTTCATATTTTTTGTGAAGTGGAATCTAAATTTGATGCTGAAGAGCTTGAGGTGCTGTATTATATAAACCCCGGGCAGGAGATAGGGCTTGTAAACCGATCTGCAGGAGGATTTAAATACGGCGGTTTAAGTTTCTTAAATATGGGAGGCAAGGAGCTTTTTTTTAGCGATGATGAGGACATATTTATACCAAAACTGAAACTAGTTAGCGATGTAAGGAAAAAATACACTGACGATCGATTTTTAATTGTAGACAAACTGGATTTGAATGACGGTATTTTAAAATCACAATTTACCTGTGGTTTTTCTGAGCTGGATAATGATAGTGAAGGACTGGTCTTAGAGAAAGAGTTTTCCTACTGGAAAACATTTTCAGGTAAAATCCAAAACATGCCTAAAAACACGACCATCCAACAGCAGCTGGTATTTCTGACGACGCTGCAGCTGGACAGCGGAGAGGTAGCCTCAAATTATGTAAACGGATCATTTGGAAATATAGAAAATACACTGTATGCGGTTACGGCATTTACTAAATACTCACTTTATGAGCAAGCTGAAAAAGGGATGAATTTTCTCGTTGATCGGAAAGGTATCGGTATGTATGCCGAATCCTTCCTGTTTTATGTAATCGGTGAATACCTGGCTCAAACAGGGGATTTCGGATTTTTTTATGAACTGAAAAACCGACTTGAGACTCTTTCTGCTTATTCCAGAATGCGAGACTTGGCTCATGGCAAACTCAAGGCGGAAGGTTTGGACGAGATAGGTACAGACTATTATTTGTATTTGGCTATGGAGAGCTTGCACGGGCTCGGATTAGAAGAGTTTAAAGAATTCAGTTCACCTCATTTGGACTTGATGATAGATTTTAATTTGAGATATTTAAATGGCGACGAACTACTGTCGGATGTTTCAGATGCTACCGCTTTTGGGGATAATATCCTGTATATAGGGGTGCTTCCACGTAAAAAGCGTTTGGAGATTCTTGAAAAACACCTTAGAAGCGGGATTGAAGAGTCAAGTATCGAGGAGAGAGTGGAGCTTCTATGGCAGGTGTATAAGGACGGTGTGTCAGATAGAAGCTGGGAAAGCATTCTGGCTGATTTAAACGCCTATATAAAAGAAGGAGACCTCATAATTTCAGAGGATAGGACTGGACGCCTAAATTCTAGGATCGCCAGCAAATACCTTTTGATGATGCATAAAAGGGGGATTTAAATGGATGTTTTGAAGCAGCTGGAGGCCATTCTTTTTTTGGCTAATGATGAGCTGGAGATATCGAAGCTTTCCAGTTTTTTTAAAAAATCAACGGATGAGATGCTTGATATCATAAATGAGATAAAGTATTTGAAAAAAGACACAGGAATAAATGTGTGTGTAGATGGGTCGCTTGTATATATGACAAGCAACCCCGACTGCGGAAAAATAGTTTACGATTTTTTCAATCCTGAATCTAGACCTAAAAAGCTGTCCAAGGCGGCTTTGGAAACACTATCCATAGTTGCATACAGACAGCCCATAACAAAAACAGAAATAGAAGGCATAAGGGGTGTAAGTGCCGACGGGGTACTGCACAGCCTTGAAGGGAAAAAATTGGTAAGGGTATGCGGGAAGCTAGACAGCATAGGAAAGCCCAATTTATACGAAGTCACAGAAAATTTTTTAAAATACATGGGGATAGATAGTTTGGAAGAACTTCCAAACTATGAAGAGGTGAAAATTGGAGTTGGAAAAACAGAGGATAAATAAATACCTTTCCTCGAAGGGGATAGCTTCTAGAAGAGAGGTAGACAGGATGATAGACGCCGGCAGGATATTAGTCAACGGAAGTGCTCCGGAGCCGGGAGAAAAGGTTTCTGATGAGGATGAGATAAGGGTAGACGGATGTCTTGTAGGGGGCGTGGAAGAGAAACTATATTTTTTGCTAAACAAGCCGAGCGGGGTTATAAGCAGCGCCAAAGATGACAGAGGCAGAAAAACTGTGGTTGACATTATAGGGAGCGATAGCAGAATATATCCGGTAGGAAGGCTGGATTATGACAGTGAAGGGCTTATAATCTTGACAAATGACGGGGACCTTTTTAACAAAGTTATCCACCCAAGGGCAAAGGTATATAAGACTTATACGGTCAAAGTCAGGGGAAGAGTAGCAGACAGCGGTCTACGTAGTCTAAGGGATGGCGTTGAACTGGAAGATGGTGTAACTCTTCCGGCAAAAGTGAAAAAACTGAGTTTTGACAGTAATTTTACCTGGATGGAGATATCCATACGCGAGGGAAGGAACAGGCAGATAAGGAGAATGTGCAAAAGCATAGGTAACCCTGTTGTATACCTGAGAAGGGATAAACTTGGAGAAATAGGGCTCGGAACTCTGGGTATAGGCCAGTATAGAAAACTCAGTAAAGAAGAGGTAGCATATTTAAAGGGATTTTAGTTTTAGGAGTAGACTAATGAAAACTATATTTTTAATAGATTTTGACAAAACTATCAGCCTGAAGGACTCTACGGACACCCTTATGGAGAAGCACGACTATGAACTTTTGATGGAGTACCAGAGGATGTTCAGGGCGAAAAAATTGAAGGTTCGTGAATACTTGAAGGGGCTGCTTGAAAGCCTTAATATGGATGAGGCTACATATTCGGAGGAGATCAGTAAAAACCTGCCAATAGACCCTTATTTCAAGGAGTTTGTAAACTTGGGATATGAGTTTAGGATTGTAAGTGCAGGAACGTATTTTAATATAATACCGAATCTGGAAAAAGAGGGGATTTTTGTACCAAGGGAGCATATGTACAGCAATGATATTCTTTTTAAAGACGGCGGTGCTCTAGAAGTATTTTTCCCGCATGATAACGGTGGCTCAAGTGAGGGGATATGCAAGAGGTCGATAGTGGAAAAGTATAAAAAAATGTATGACAGGGTTGTTTTTATAGGAGACGGTGTTTCCGATTTCCACTGTGCACAGGCTGCCGATTTTGTTTTTGCAAAAGTCGGATTGAGACTGGAAGAATACTGTGAGGAAAATGATATACCCTATATACCGTATGAAAGTTTTAAAAATATAAATGAATATATATTGACAAAAAAGATTTAAAATACAAGGAGGACAAGATGGCTTTAAGCAGGGAAGAAGTTCTAAAAATAGCAAATCTTGCTAGACTAGAATTTAAGGATGAAGAGATAGAAAAATTTCAACATGAATTAAATGACATACTAAAATATATAGATATTTTAGGCGAGCTGGATACAAGCAACGTTGAGCCGCTTCTTCATACAAATGATATGCAGAATATTTTCAGGGATGATTCTGTAAAAGAATCGGTATCACCTGAGCTTGCAACTAAAAATGCCCCTCAGAGTGATGAGGGAACGTTCATAGTACCTAAAGTTGTTGGATAAAAATGATGGGAGGAAGTATCTAAATGGAATTGTACAAGTTAACGGCCTGGGAAGCAGCTGAAAAACTTAGAAATAAAGAGATAAGCTCTAAAGAGCTAATTGAAAGCATATTTGACAGAATAGAGTCTGTGGAAGACAGAGTCGCCAGTTTTGTTTCTCTTAGAAAAGAGCAGGCTTTGGAAGAAGCGGCAAAAGTGGATGAAAAAATCGCAAACGGTGAAGAGTTAAAACCTTTTGAAGGTATACCTATAGCTCTAAAAGACAACATGGTTTCCCATGGAGATCCGTCTACAGCCTCTTCTAAAATACTTTGCAACTACGACGGAATATATGATGCGAGTGTAGTTCAAAAGTTGAAAGAGCAGGGAGCTATAATCATAGGGAAGACAAATATGGATGAATTTGCAATGGGGTCTACAACGAAGACTTCTTATGTAAAGGAAACTAAAAACCCTTGGGATTTGAATAGGGTTCCAGGTGGGAGTTCTGGGGGAGCTGCAGCTTCAGTGGCAGCAGGAGAGTCTATAATCTCCCTTGGTTCAGACACAGGTGGAAGTATAAGGCAACCGGCATCGTTTTGCGGTGTGGTAGGTCTTAAACCGACATATGGAAGGGTTTCAAGATATGGTCTAATGGCTTTCGGATCATCGCTTGATCAAATAGGTCCCATAACTAGAACAGTAAGGGATGCGGCAATGACGTTAAACGTAATTTCTGGTATGGACGATATGGACTCTACTTTAGTTGACATAGAGGTCCCTGACTATACAAGTTACCTTACAGGAGATGTAAAAGGTATGAAGATAGGGGTTCCTAAGGAGTACTTTATAGAGGGAATAGATCCTGAAGTAAAAAAAGTTATAGATGAGTCTATAGAAAAGTTTACTGAAATGGGAGCGGAAATAGTCGAGATAAGCCTTCCGCATACAAAGTATGCAGTGGCTACCTATTATGTTATAGCTCCGGCAGAGGCCAGCTCGAACCTTGCAAGATATGACGGGGTAAGATATGGTTACAGGTCCGAAAATTCTGAAAATATTTCGGATTTATATGTTAAGTCAAGAAGTGAAGGTTTCGGAGATGAAGTAAAAAGAAGGATAATGATAGGGACTTACGTTTTAAGTGCCGGTTTCTATGATGCATACTATAAGAAGGCACAGCAGGTTAGAAGACTTATAAAAGATGATTTCGACAACGTTTTTAACGAAGTGGATATTATACTTACTCCGACTGCTCCGAGTGTTGCATTTAAATTGGACGAGGAAAAAGATCCTGTACAGATGTATCTTTCGGACATATTTACACTGTCAGCAAACCTTGCCGGAATACCGGGACTTTCTGTACCTGCAGGAACTGCATACGGGATGCCGGTTGGAATTCAGCTTTTAGGAAAACCATTTGGTGAAGGAGAACTTTTAAAAGCAGGAGATGCATTTGAGAGAGTAGTTGGTAAAATAGAGTTGCCTGAAATAAAATAAAGCAGAATTATAGATGGAGGTTTAATATAGATGGCTAGAGAATGGGAAGCTGTAATAGGACTAGAGGTCCACTGCCAGCTTAAAACTGGCACAAAAGTATGGTGTGCTTGTAGTGCTGATTATGATAATTCGGATCCTAACACCCACACTTGTCCGATATGCTTGGGGCATCCAGGAGCCCTGCCTAAACTTAATAAAAAAGTTGTGGACTACGCAGTAAAGGCGGCACTTGCCTTGAACTGTAAGATAAACAAAGAGAGTAAATTCGATAGAAAAAATTACTTCTATCCGGATACACCTAAAAACTATCAAATTACACAGTTTGATATACCTTATGCGGAGCAGGGTAATCTTGATATAAAACTTAACTCTGGCAGAGAAAAAAATATAGGGATAACCAGGATACACATAGAGGAGGATGCGGGGAAATCCGTTCATGCAGGGGAAGAGTCTTTTATAAACTTCAACAGGGCTTCAATGCCTTTGATAGAGATAGTATCGGAACCGGATATAAGCAGCAGCGAGGAGGCGTACGAATATCTGAATACGCTGAAGACTGCAATCAAGTATACAGGCGTAAGTGATGTAAGCATGGAGCTTGGTTCACTTAGATGTGACGCCAATGTATCTGTCAGACCAAAGGGTCAGCAAGAGTTTGGAACGAGGACAGAGACGAAAAACTTGAACTCGTTTAAGGCTGTTGCAAAGGCTATAGACTATGAGATAGGCAGACAGATAGAGTTGATAGAAGCTGGAGGAGCAGTTGTTCAGGAAACCAGACTTTGGGATGAAGCATCAGGTGTAACTAGACCTATGAGGTCCAAAGAAGAGGCAATGGACTACAGATATTTTCCTGAACCTGACCTTGTAAAGCTGGTTATAAGCGACGAGCAGCTGGAAAAACTGAAATCTGAAATGCCTGAATCTAAAACTGAGAAAGTATCCAGGTTCATAGAGGAGTACTCTATACCTGAATATGATGCAACTGTTCTTTGCAGTGAAGTTGAGTTGGCGGACTATTTTGAGGCGGCTGCAAAAGAGAGCGGGAACGCTAAGATGACCGC
Source organism: uncultured Ilyobacter sp. (assembly GCA_963668015.2). Classification (GTDB taxonomy): domain Bacteria; phylum Fusobacteriota; class Fusobacteriia; order Fusobacteriales; family Fusobacteriaceae; genus Ilyobacter_A. The sequence continues at coordinate 310,287 of CAXXCR010000012.1, forward strand.
AAACTGGATTATGACAGAGGTACTAAGAGTATTAAAAGATGAGCAAAAAGGTATAGAGGAGTTCAAAATATCACCTGAACACCTTGGGAAGATAGTTAAGCTTATAGAAAAAGACACTATTTCAAGTAAGATAGCAAAAAAACTTTTCGAGATAAAGTTGAATGACGACAGGGACCCTGAAACGATAGTAAAAGAAGAGGGGATGGCGCAGGTAGCTGACACCGGAGCAATAGAGGGTATGGTAGAAGAGGTTTTAGAAAAAAATCCTAAACTGATAGAAGATTATAAAAATGCAGACGAGGGAAGAAAGCCTAGAGTTATGAAAGGACTTATGGGACAGGTAATGAAACTTTCGAAGGGAAAGGCAAATCCTAAACTTGTAACTGAAATACTTGTAAAAAAACTTTCGGATTAAAGAGGAAAATGAATAACGATTTCAAAAAATAAAAGGGAGGGACCTCCCTTTTTATTTTTTACGGGGTGATCATATGAACTTTGAGCATATTTTTCTTATGACGATGATTTTAAATATGATATTTATAGCAACTATAGTGTTTTTTGAAAGAAAGAGCTCTACATCTACAATAGCCTGGATATTGGTTTTGACCTTCACTCCGTATGTAGGATTCTTTTTGTATCTTATGTTCGGACTAAGTTTTAGAAAAAGGGCTTTGATAAAAAAGAAAAAGTTTGCCGATCTTCAAAAAAAGGCTTATTTAAAGAGGATAAGCATGAAAAAAAACAGTATAGAAGAGTATGCAATAAGCCACTATAGCCAGTCACTGGTAAAATACCTAGAAAATTATGGAGAGGCCTTATACTTTACAAATAATAAAGTTCAGGTGTTTACAGATGGCAAAAAGCTTTTTGAAGACATAATCTGCGAGATAGAGAAGGCGAAAAAACGTGTATATATGGAGTATTACATAATAAAAGCCGACCTGTTGGGAAATAAACTTTTTGATGCTTTGAAAAAAAAGTCTGAACAAGGAGTGGAAGTAAAGATACTCTATGATGGAATTGGAAGTCTGGGGTTTCCAAGGAAAAAAATAAAAGAGCTAAGAAAAAGCGGCGTTAAAATAGAGAGCTTTTTCTCGCCTTTTATGCCATCTTTTGCGGCTAATATGGCATTTAGGATAAATTTTAGAAACCACAGAAAGATATTCTTAGTTGATAGCACTACAGTATACACAGGTGGATTTAATATAGGAGATGAATATGTCGGTGAAGACAAAAGATTCGGCTACTGGAGGGATACACACCTGAAAATTCAAGGAGATGCTGTGACAGATGTGCAAAAACAGTTTATATTAGATTGGGAATTTACCACAAATGAAAAGATAGAGCTTAAGGAAAATGAGCTTGTGCAAAGAGGGTGTAGGTGTAAATCTCCTATGCAGATTGTGGCAAGCGGACCAGATCTGGACTACCCTGTGGTAAAAAATGGTATAATAAAAATGATAAGTAATGCAAAAAAAAACGTGTACATACAAAGCCCTTATTTTGTACCGGATGAAAGCACGCTTGAAGTGTTGAAAATTGCCGTTATGTCAGGTATAGATGTGAATATAATACTTCCCAATAAGCCTGACCATCCTTTCATATACTGGGCTTCACTTTCATATATTAGTGAACTGCTTAAGTTAGGTGCAAACTGTTACATATACGAGGGGGGCTTTATGCACAGTAAATTTGTTATAGTGGATGACAAAGTAGCTACTGTTGGAACGACAAATATAGATATAAGGAGTTTTTACCTGAATTTTGAGTTAAATGCTTTTATTTATGACGAGTTGGTAATCAGGAAATTGAAAGAAAGCTTTAAGGAGGACCTTAAGTATAGTCATCTTCTAACTCAGGAGGAGTATGAGCAGAGAAGACTGGTGGTTAAGTTTAAGGAATCAGTGGCTAGGCTTTTGACCCCCTTGTTATAAGGAGGGATATTATGTTGGAGTACTTTGAAGTTTCTAATTTTTTTGAAAAATATATAAAATGGGAACGTGAAAAAAGCAAGCTTCATAAAAATTTTTATATGGATTTTCATCTGCATACACATGTTTCAGACGGTTTGAACGACGTAAGGTTTCTGGAGGAATTTTTAAGCGACAAGACTCACCTGCTTAGCATAACTGACCACAACGAGATAGCCAGCAACATATTGGCCCATGAAAGGGGAAACCTAAATGTTGTTCCAGGGATAGAACTGGGCTGCAACGACGGTTTTGAAATATTGGTATATTTTAAAAAGCCGCAGGATTTAGAAGAGTTTTACAAAAAAAGCGTGGAACAGTATAGGAATAAATACAGGATGATAAAAACCGACAGGGGGATAGACGAGTACCTCAGAGAATTAAAAGAGTATGATTCGTTTATATCGATACCGCATATAAACGGTATAGCACACAAAAATTACCTCAAATATATTCCTTATATAGAAAGAGTTCTGGAAAGTGTTGATGCAGTAGAAAGTTATAATCATACACTTCATAAGAAAAGAAACCTGGTGGCAAAAAAAGTAAGGAAAAAGTACAACCTCTTTGCCACTTTTGGAAGCGATGGTCATACAAATGGAGAGATAAAATCATTTTATAAGTTTCAGAATGAAGACACAAGCGAGTATAGGAGCGGCAGAAGCTTTATGACCAGTTCCTTTTCTGCAATGGCAATATTATCTAAGCACTGTCAACATATATGGAAGAAGTCTATGGGTAAATAGACCTTGTAATCTATGTGAAGATAATATATAATAAGCTAAGGAGGACAATGTCCTCTTTAATTTTTTTATTAGAGGTTGGAAGATGCTTTATTTGAACGGAAAAATTTATGAAAAAGACATGAGTTCAAAACACTATCAATATGGGATGGCCTGTTTTGAAACTATAATGGGTATGCGTGGAAAACCGGTTTTTTTTGACGAACATATTTCCAGACTGGAAAAAAGTTTGAAAAAACTAGGTATATATAGGGAAATAGAGTATAGAAGCATAGTGCAAAGCATGATAAATAAAACTGGTATACAAGCAGAAGATGAGTTTTTTATAAAAATATTGGTAAGCGACGTGGATACATATGTAAAGGTTGAAAAAATAGAGCACAGATATGAGGAGAATGGAGTATCCCTTGGATTTATACGTAAATATTATCAAAATGAACTTGGGTTCTTAAAAAGCGCCAGCTATTTGGGCAACATACTAGCTAAAAGAGAAGCCAGCGAGAACGGATTTTATGAGGGGATATTTACCAATAGGTTGGGATACATAACCGAAGGGACTATAAGCAACGTTTTTTTTGTGAAAGATGGAATTGTAAAAACTCCGTCGCTGGATCTTAATATACTGGATGGGATTACCAGAAGAAAGATAATAGAGATATTGGTGAGGTTTGGTTTTACTGTAGAAGAGGGGCATTTTTTGAAAGAGGAGCTGCTAGAAGGGGACGGTATTTTCATCAGTAATTCACTTATGAAAAAAGGTATTTTGTGGTCAGAAAGCTTTGAAGGGAAGCATTTTGAGAAATTAGAATTTTTTCACATTATCGAAAAAGAGTATTCTAAATTGCTGGGAAGTATGATATAATCATTAAGGGGGAAAGACGTGAAAAAGCTCAGATTTAGGAGTTTACTGACCTATTCTATATTAATTTTTTTGATCTATAGATTGGGAAAATTTTTCTTTGACAGAAGAATTTTACCAATTTTTATAGTTTTAGCCTTAATAGTTGCATGGGAAGCTAACTTCCTAAGGAAAATAAAGGATTACAGTTTTTTCAAAAAAAGGGTGATAATATTTTCAAATATCGTCACGGTATGCTTTTTAATAGCCATAGCTCAGATATTTAGGATACAGATTTTAAACTATGATAAATTTAAAAAAATGGCTGAAAAACAGAGTCAGGGGACTGTATACGAGAAGGGGATAAGGGGTAAAATACTTGCCGATACAGGTGAGGAGCTATCATATGAAATCGATATCTACGATTTAGCCATAGACCCCGTTAGGTTTTTAAAACTTGATGAACGCCTGGAGATTCTGGATAAGATAGATAAAATCAAAAATATAGATTTAGATAAAGTAAGGAAAAAGCTCACATCACTTGCTAAGGACAACAAACGTTATTACAGGATAGCAAAGGGGATAAGCGAGGATGAAAAGGGAAAGATAAAGGATATAATAAAAACTTATAATATAAGATACAACGAGATATTCTTTAGGAGACAGGGTAAGAGAAATTATTCAAATGAAGAATACTTCAGGCACATATTGGGGTATACCGGGAAAGGTAAAGATGGGCAGGAAATTGGAGCCTACGGTGTAGAAAGGATTTATGACAGCTATCTAAAAGGGAAAATAGTTGAGAAGAAGGCCTACTACACAGGAGCCAGGGGATTGAAACTGCCGATTTTCAACCAGATTACGCCTCTGGAATATAAAGACGGAAAAAATGCAGTACTGACTATAGATTATAATATCCAATATATATTAAACGAGGAACTCAGAAAACAGTTTATAAAAACAAAGGCAAAAACTGCAAGCGGCATGGTTATGGATCCTAAAACAGGGAAGATACTTGCAATGGCATCATTACCCTATACCAAACTTAGATACACCAGAAACAACTTAATACACAATCAGTATGAGCCGGGGTCCATAATGAAGCCAGTAATAGTGGCCGCAGAAATGGATGACGGAGTGATAAATAAAAACACCAATTTTTATAATGAAGGTCAGATAGTCAAGCACCGTAAGGTTATACGTGACAGCCATAAATATATAGGAAATATGACCACCGAGGATATAGTTCTTAATTCCAGTAATATAGGGATGGTTATGATAGCTGATCTTGTGGAAGACTCGAGATTCGAGGAATACTTGAAAAACTTTGGATTTTATGACAGGACAGGCATAGACCTTTCGGGTGAACTAAAGCCAAGGCAGCTTCCATATGAGAAGTGGAACGGCTTAAAGAAATCCACTATGTCATTCGGTCAGGGGATAGCCCTTACACCGCTGCAGATGACAAATGCGTTTGCTGCGGTAATAAACGGGGGGAAACTTTACAGGCCGTATATAGTGGACAGGATAGAAGACTCCAACGGGGTTATAGTGCGTCAAAATATACCTGTTGTAATGCAGGATGTAATTTCCGAGAGCACCTCTGATAAGATGAGAAAAATACTCGAAGGGGTTGTCCTGGACGGTACAGGTAAAAGTGCCGGTATAGAAGGCTACAGAATAGGCGGGAAAACCGGGACAGCACAAATAAGCGGGAAAGGCGGCTATATAGCTAGAGAATACCTGTCGTCGTTTATAGGATTTTTTCCTGTGCAAGAGCCGCAATACCTGATATTGATAATGCTTGAAAAACCACAGGCAAAGTACACCTATTTAAAATATGGAGGCTGGACGGCAGCTCCTGTATTTAAAGAGGTTGCAAAAAGGATAATAGCCTATAAGAACCTTTTACCAATCCAGGTAGGAGAGCTTGGCGACGTAAAAATAGAAGAAGCACAAGGCGAGGACAAAACCTATTATGGAGAATACATGCCTAACTTAAGGGGGAAAACCCTGAAAGATGCACTTCGCATACTTGGAAAAATGGATGTGGAAATAGAAGTAGCAGGAAAAGGTGTGATAGTAAAACAATACCCTGAAGTTGGTAGTGATATGGGTAGTGTCAGAAAAATAAAATTAAAATTAGGGGAGAAATAGTGACAAAACATATATTTGATGGAGAGTTTTCAATAGTTGACTTTTACAAAAGCAACGCAGATAAATTCACTGAGGAATTCATAATATTCGATTCCCCGGGTGGGTCTAAACTTGAAAATTATTCATATATCATATCGCATTTTTCAAAAAAATTAAGGTTGAAAAATGGAGAATTGACTTTAAACGGTGTACCTGTGGCTTGCAGAGTTGAGGATCTGGTAAAAAAGATATTAGAAGATGACAGATATAAAGGCTATAAAAGCGAGGAGTTTTTTACAGGCGGGCTGGTTGGTTTGGTTTCATACGACTATAACCGTTATATAGAGAAACTGCCGGATATAGCTGAAGATGATCTGGGCGTTGAGGATATCTATTTTGTGCTGCCGCAAGTAATATTGGTAAAAGATGAAAAAAATAATAAATTTTACGAGATAAACACTAGCGGGGAAAAAATAAATTGGAATTTTGAAATCAGCAAAAAAGATCTAAATATAGAAAACAGCGACATAGACTGGAAGGATTTGGAGAAGTTTGATTCCAACATCAGCAGGGAGAGGTTTCAAGAGATCGTAGAGAGAGCAAAGTATTACATAAAAGAGGGGGATGTTTTTCAAGTCAATCTGAGCCAGAGGTTTTCGGCACCTATAAATCCAGCCGATTCTTTTATGCTGTATGAGATACTTAGAAAAATAAACCCGTCGCCTTTTGCTTCCTACGTAAACTTAAAAGAGTTTAAGCTTATAAGCCAGTCGCCTGAAAGGTTGGTTAAGCTAAATGGAAATATAGCCGAAACAAGGCCTATAGCCGGAACAAGAAGGCTTAAAAAAAATGATGACGAAAACAACCTTAAACTTGAAAAAGAACTGGTTTTAGACGAAAAAGAGCAGGCTGAACATGTGATGCTGGTAGACTTGGAAAGAAACGATCTGGGGAAAGTATGTGAATTCGGTACTGTAAATGTAGATGAGTTTATGGTTATAGAAAAGTATTCACATGTTATGCATATAGTGTCAAACGTTGTCGGGAAATTGAAACCCGGATATGACGGGATGCAGCTTCTAAGGGCGATGTTTCCTGGTGGAACCATCACAGGAGCACCTAAAATCCGTACCATGGAAATAATCGAAGAGCTGGAGCCGACAAAAAGGGCTTATTATACAGGCAGTGTAGGTTATCTTGGTTTTGATGGTAACCTGGATTTCAACATAATAATAAGGTCTTTTATACAAAAAAATGACAGGGTTTATTTTCAGGTTGGAGCTGGGATTGTGTACGACTCTACGCCTGAAAGAGAGTACAAGGAGACAGTTAACAAGGCCAGAGCGATGATATTGGCATATAAAAATCTTGTAAAAAATTAGGTGAAGACATGAGATACTACATACTCTCGCTAAAGGGTACCGGTGACAAATTTTATACCTACCTAGACAAAAATGATGAATACAGTATCGGAGAACAGGTGCTTGTTCCTTTTGGAAGGGGAGAGAAAACTGGTGTAATTGTCTCGGAAGCAAAACAAAAAAATTATAAATTTGCGGTAAAACCCATAAAAATGGGTCTGAAAGAGAGTATAAAGTTTCCGGAATATCTGATAAAACTTTTTTTATGGATACAGAAATACTATCTTTGCAGCTTTGAGGAGATACTCAGCATAGCTTACCCTCAGAACCTGAAGGTATCATATTCGCGCAGGTACCTGTTTAAAACAGGGGCAATACCGGCAAACGACACCGAGAAGAATTTTCTGGACTATATATCTAAAAAAAAGGGGATTGGCCGTGAAACTCTCATAAAGAGATACGGGAAAGACCTGGTAGAAAAATTTCTGAAAAAAGGTGTCATAGAAGAGGAAAAAAAAGTCAGGGAAAAATCTTACTCGATAAAAAACAGCGAGCTGGATATACCTGAAATTAACTATAAAAAAAAGCTCACAGAGGAGCAGGAGTATGTAAAGGATGAAATCGTCAAAGGCTCAGATAGATTTTACCTTTTAAAAGGGGTAACAGGATCCGGTAAAACGGAGGTTTACATAGACATTATAAAAGATGCACTGAGGCAGGGAAACGGAGCTATGTTTTTAGTTCCAGAGATATCACTGACTCCTCAAATGATAAAGAAGTTTCAAAGTGAATTTGGAAACCGTGTGGCACTATTGCACAGCAGGCTCACGGCAAAAGAAAGAGCTGATGAGTGGCACAGTGTATACAGGGGAGAGAAAATGGTAGTTCTCGGGGTAAGGTCAGCTATTTTTGCCCCGGTTAAAAACTTAAAATATATCATAATTGACGAGGAACATGAGACTACATACAAACAGGACAGCAGTCCCAGATATAACGCTAAATATGTAGCCATAAAAAGGGCTGAGCTGGAAGATGTGAAGGTCATCCTGGGATCAGCTACTCCTGCAGTAGAGTCATATTATTATGCCAAAAATGGAATTTTTAAACTTTTAGAGCTGAACAAAAGGTATAATGATGCAAAAATGCCAAGCTTAAAACTGATTGATATGAAAAATGAAGCGGATCAGTATTTTAGCAGGGAACTTTTAAAAGAGATGTCAATACGCCTTAGAAAAAGAGAGCAGATGATACTCCTTTTGAACAGGAAGTCTTATGCAACTTATATACAGTGTAAAGAGTGTGGGCATGTTGAGGTCTGTCCAAACTGCTCCATATCAATGAACTACTATAGAAGTGATGGAATATATAAGTGCAACTATTGCGGGTACTCAAAGAGGGATTCCAGTACCTGTAGCTCTTGCGGAAGTGCTAACTTGAGCTATTCAGGCAAGGGTACCGAGAAAATAGAAGAGGAGATAAAAAAACATTTTCCAGATGCTCGGGTTATAAGGGTTGATTCAGAAAGTGTTAAAACAAGAAATGGCTATGATAAAATTTATCATGATTTTTTGGGCAAAAAATATGATATAATGTTGGGTACGCAGGTTATCTCTAAAGGTTTGCATTTTCCAGACTTGACTTTGGTGGGGGTAATATCTGCAGATACCATACTTGGATTTCCTGATTTCAGGGCAGGTGAAAAAACATTTCAGTTGGTATCTCAAGCCTCCGGTAGAGCAGGCAGGGAGAAGAAAGAGGGAGAAGTACTTGTACAAAGTTATCAGCCGGACAACTATGCAATAAAGCGAATTATAGACGATGACTACGAAGGATTTTATCAGGATGAAATTGAAAACAGGAAGATACTGAGTTACCCGCCGTTTTCTAGGATCATAAATATAATAATTTCAAGTACAGACGAAGCTGTAGCAGAAGAGGCGGCTTTGAAATATTATGAAAAGATAAAAAATCCAGAGGTAGAAATGTACGGTCCGATAAAAGCTCCGATTTACAAGGTAAAGGAACGCTATAGGTATCAAATCTTCATAAAGGGAGATAGGACAAGGATAAATAAAATTAAAAAAAATCTCTATGAAAAAAGTTTAGAGCATAAAAGTAACAAGGTAAGGATTACGATAGATGTGGATCCTATAAATTTGATGTAAAAGAGGTGAAATTTAATGGTGTACAAAATAAGAAAATATGGGGACCCTGCTCTGAGAAAAGAGTGTGAAAGGGTTGAAAAAATAGATGACGAGATCCTGCAACTTTTGGATGATATGGTTGAGACTATGCACGAAGCAGAAGGTATAGGGCTGGCTGCACCTCAAATAGGGGTCAGCAAAAGGGTGTTCGTTTTAGACTTAGGAGACGGGCATATAAGAAGAATTATAAATCCAGAGTTAGTAGAGCTTTCCGAAGAAAAGGAAGAAAATGAGGAAGGCTGCCTTAGCGTACCGGGGATATATAAAAAAGTGCAAAGAGCATCAAAAGTAAAGATAAAATATATGAACGAAAAGTGGGAAGAGGTTACTGAGGAAGCTGAGGGGCTGCTAGCCAGAGCGTTTCAGCATGAGAATGATCATTTAGATGCAGTACTTTTTGTAGATAAGCTAGCACCTGTTGCAAAAAGGTTGATAGGAAAAAAACTTCAAAAATTAAAAAAAGATACTTTAAAAGAAATAAAATAAGCCATAGGAAATCAAGTATTACAGCAATAAAATTAAGCAAGATGTTTTCGGAGGTGGAATTTTTGAGAATACTTTTTATGGGAACGCCTGAGTTTGCAGTCCCATCATTGGAAGCGGTTTACAGGAAACATGATATTATAGGCGTATTTACAAAAGTGGACAAACCAAACCTTAGGGGGAAAAAAATTAGATTTAGTCAGGTAAAGGAATTTGCGTTGAAAAACGATATTCCGGTGTACCAACCTAATTCAGTTAGAGATGCTGAAACATTGAACACAGTGAGAGACTTGAATCCTGATCTTATAATAGTTGTGGCATACGGTAAGATACTTCCAAAAGAGTTGATAGATATCCCAAAATACGGGGTTATAAATGTTCATTCTTCTCTTCTGCCAAAGTATAGAGGGGCAGCACCAATACATGCCGCTATAATAAACGGTGAAGGTGAAACAGGAGTATCAATAATGTACATAGCTGAAGAGCTTGATGCAGGGGATATAATTCTTCAGAGCAAAACGCCTATACGTGAAGAGGACAATCTTGAAACCCTTCATGACAGGCTGGCAGAACTTGGAAGTGAGGCTTTGATAGAGGCAGTTGATCTCATTGAAAAAGGAGAAGCTCCAAGGATACCTCAAGAACATGAAAAAGCTACTTTTGTGAAGCCAATTCAAAAGGACGAATGTATAATTGACTGGAGTAAAAGTAGAAAAGAGGCATATAACTTTATAAGGGGATTAAATCCATTCCCATCATCGCACACTTATCTCGAAGGTAAAATATTTAAAATATATGATGTAGAAAAAATTGAAAAAGAGTATCAAGGGGAGTGCGGAGAAATAGTAGATATAGTTAAAAATGCAGGTCCTGTTGTAAAAGTACAAGACGGGGGAATACTAATAAAATCAGCGAAGCCTGAAAACAAGAGGAAAATATCAGGTGCGGATCTTATAAACGGGAACCTTGTAAAATTAGGGAATAAATTTAGAGGAAAATAAATTTAACTGGAGTATGTTGAGGAGGCTGTATAACGATGAAAGAACTTAAGATTTCACCAAAAGTAATAGAGAGGCTGACAAAATATTTGAGATGTCTGGAAAACTTAACACCGGAGGATTATATTTCGTCAGAAGAATTAGCTGAAAAAATGGGCTTTACTGCAGCGCAGGTAAGAAAAGATCTTTCTAACTTTGGAGAATTTGGAGTAAGGGGTAAAGGATATCAAATAAGGACTTTGCACAGTGATATAGAAAAAATACTTGGGGTGCACAAAACCAACAATATTATCATAATTGGACTTGGAAGATTGGGGAGTGCCCTTCTATCGGAGTCAGAGTTTACAAAAGAAAGCTTTAATATAGTTGGAATATTTGATAACTCGGAAGAAAAAATAGGTAACGAGGTAAGAGGCTTAAAAGTAAGAGACATAAAGGAGATACCTTATTTTTTACAGAGCAAGGACAAGGTTGAGATAGCCATAATTACAGTTCCGAAATTTGCTGCACAGGAAGTTACGGACTACATAGTAAACGCTGGAATAAAGGCTGTACTAAACTTTACACCTGTAAATCTTGAGGCTCCGGAAACTGTAGCTGTTCAAAACATTGATTTATATGCAAAATTGCAGGAACTTAATTATTGGAAAGAAAGAATCGTAGATAAGGGGGAATAAGTTTTGAAATTGATTGACGGAAAGAAAATATCGGATCAGATAAAAGAGGAAATAAGGCAGGAAATAGAAGATATAAAAAAGCTTGACGGTAAAGTACCTGGACTTGCTGTTGTACTTGTTGGCGAGAACCCTGCATCTAAAGTTTATGTAGGATCAAAGGAAAGAACGTGTAATTCCCTTGGAATGCATTCAGAAAAATATGTTTTGGCTGAAGATGCATCTGAAGAGGAACTGTTGGAGCTTATAGAGAAACTTAATGCAAAAGAGGACATAAACGGTATATTGGTTCAACTGCCGCTGCCGAAGCACATAGATGAGAAAAAAGTTATACATGCCATAGCACCAGAAAAAGATGTTGATGGATTCCATCCTGAAAATGTAGGGAAACTTTTGATAGGAGATGATACATTCAAATCATGCACTCCTTATGGTATAGTGGAACTATTAAAAAGAACTGGTGTAGAAATTATGGGTAAAGATATTGCCATAGTTGGGAGAAGTAACATAGTAGGTAAGCCTTTAGCTGCAATGCTTATAAACGAGAGTGCTACTGTTACAGTATGCCACAGCAGAACAAAAGACCTGAAAGAGGTTATAAAAAGAGCTGAAATAGTAATAGTTGCAGTTGGAATAGAAAAGTTTCTTAAAGAAGATATGGTCAAAGAGGGTGCTGTTGTAATAGATGTTGGAATAAACAGAGACAGTGAAGGAAAACTTTGCGGTGATGTTGATTTTGAAAAAGTAAGCGCAAAAACATCTTATATAACTCCAGTTCCTGGTGGGGTTGGTCCTATGACTATAGCAATGCTTATGAAGAACACTTTAAAAGCCTACAAGATGGCTAAATCTTAATTAAACTTAGATATTAATATGGGTTTGGTAAATTACTTTGTATAGAGGGTGATTAAAATAGATCATAAGAAAGTTAAAAGGGAATATTACATAGTGGACAAGGAGATTTTACCAACTTCAATACAAAAAGTTATAGCGGTGAATGACCTCGTTCAAAGTAAAAAAATATCTAAATACGAGGCTATAAAAAGGGTAGGTATCAGCAGAAGTACCTATTATAAATATAAAGACTACATAAGACCTTTCTTTGAAAGCGGAAGGGATACTGTATTCAGTCTTTATCTTTCGATGTACGACAAACCTGGGGTTCTGTCTAGTATACTTGATATAATAGCCGATTCTGGAATGAATATTTTGACGATTATTCAGAATATTCCTATAGACGGGATGTCTATGGCGACTCTTTCTGTTCAGACGACAGAGGATTCTCTGAGGAAGATAGAGAGTACGCTGGAAAAGATTAGACAGCTTAGCGGTATAAAAGATTTGAGAATAATAGGAAATAATTAGGAGGAAAAATGAAAATAGACACTAAGTTGATAAAAGAACTTGCAAATGATATAGAAAAGTACAACTTAGAGGAGATAAGCTTAGAGAGTGAAGGTACCAAGGTAACTTTGAAAAGGGAGACAGCTTCTGTAGCAGCTCCAGTTTATCAATCTGTTATGGCACCTGCACCGGCAGCAACAAGTGCTGTAGTTGCAAAACCTGCTGCGGTAAGTGAAGAGTCTAAAGAGGAAGCGGGTAATTATGATTCTATAGACTCTCCGATGATAGGGACATTCTATAGCTCACCTGCACCAGGTGCGGAAGTATTTGTAAAAGAAGGGGATATTATTAATAGTGGAGATACACTGTGTATCGTAGAAGCTATGAAGCTTATGAACGAGGTAAAATCGGATATAAGCGGAAAAATTGTCAAAATTTTAGCTCAAGACGGCAATCCAGTAAAAAAAGGGGAGAAATTATTCCTTATAGACAGCAATGCATAAAAACACCTTCGGGTGTTTTTCTTTTTTAAAGGAATTTATTTGCAGTTTTGTAAATTATATTTATGTGTAGTATAATATAATTAAAATTAAGAACAAAAAACCGCGATGGGAGGGCATAGATGGAGAAAAGTTTTGTGATGATAAAGCCTGGAGCTGTTCAAAGAGAATTGATAGGTGAAATAATATCCAGGATAGAGAAAAAGGGAATTAAAATAGTGGGACTGAAACTTATGCAGATAAGTGAAGAACTTGCGAAAAAGCACTACTTTGAACATTCTGAGAAGCCATTCTTCCAGGAATTAATACAAACAATTACTGCTGGGCCAGTTATAGCAATGGTGATAGAAGGGGAAGACATCATAAAAATAATCAGGAGGATGGCAGGAGCAACAAGGCCGGAAGAAGCGCTACCTGGAACAATAAGGGGAGACTATGTGCTAGATACCGGGAAAAATGTTATACATACTTCGGATTCACCTGAAAGCGCCAAAAGGGAGGTAGAGCTTTTCTTCAGAAAAGAGGAATTAATTGACTATGAACTTGCCACAAAAAACTGGATATATACAATGCCGAATTACATAAAATAAGCGTTGTATTATAGGGGTGTTTATGATAAAATTACAATAATTTAGGAGGGCATATGAAGAAGATAAGTGATGTTATGAACACTAGTATCATCAGTATAAGCAAAGACATGAATTTAAAAGAGATAATAAAAATAATGCAAGAAAAAGGTGTAGGAAAACTACCAGTTATAGAAAATGGTGAACTTTTGGGTGTAGTAACTAGAGATGATATACTTATAAAACAGGAAAAGGCCCCTGTCCCGGTTACAATTGCATTTTGGGATCTTTTCATAACCTTGCCACACAGCAAACATTTTCAAGAAAAATTGAAAAAGTTGGCGGCATACAAGGCGGAAGAGATAATGAGCACAGAATACCTCCTAGTTGACAAGGAGGCTGACTTAGAGGAAGTAGTCACTGAAATAGTTGAAGAAGAGCATAAGTATGCCCTGGTTGGCACTAAGAGCCGTCTAGAGGGGATAATAACAAAAACAGATCTTATTAACAAATGCTTTTAAATATAAAACTACAAAAACATAGTCTGACTATGTTTTTGTAGTTTAAATTATAATTTTTTAGATAAGGAAGGTGCACTATAAGTTGGACACGTATGAACAGAGTATTATTTTAGTTGTATTGATTATTCTTTCAGGAGTTTTTTCAGCTTCGGAAACAGCTCTTACAGCGTTTAAGAGGATACAACTCTCTGAAGTGGAGAAAGAGAATATGAGGGCGGCAGAACTTTTGAAAAAATGGCTAAAAAAGCCAAACGAGATCCTGACTGCCATTCTTTTGGGAAATAATATAGTTAATATATTAGCCTCTTCAATAGCAACTGTTTTGGCAATAGATCTGATAGGTGAGAACGGTGAGGGAAATGCGGTAGCGACGGCAACGCTTATCATGACAATAGCAATTCTTATTTTTGGTGAGATAACACCTAAAATAGTGGCAAAAAGTTATTCTGAAACCGTATCCAGGATAGTTATTTCACCAATTTACTACCTTTCAATTGTATTTTATCCAATTATCCTGATTTTGATGTTTATTTCCAAAACAATTAGCAAAATATTTGGGATAAGAATCAGCAATGAAAATTTAATGATTACAGAGGAGGATATAAAATCCTTTGTGAGCGTAGGTGAAGCAGAAGGAATAATCGAGGAAGAGGAAAAAGAGATGATACACTCCATCTTTGAGTTTGGCGATACTGCGGTTAAAGAAGTTTTCGTTCCAAGAACTTCTATGTTCGCCCTTGAAGCCTCGCAAATTATAGATGATGTATGGGATGAAATTGTAGAGAAGGGATTTTCCAGAATGCCTGTATATGATGAGAGTATAGACAATATAATAGGTGTGCTTTACATAAAAGATCTCTTAAACGTTGTAAAAAAAGGAGAAACTTCAAATCAGGTAAGTAAATATTTGAGAGAAGCTTACTTCGTCCCTGAAACCAAACCACTTTTTGAGCTATTAGATGAATTCAGAAAAAAACAGGTTCACATAGCCATAGCATTGGATGAATATGGGGGGACTGTGGGGATGCTTACCATAGAAGACCTTCTAGAAGAGATAGTTGGCGAGATAAAAGATGAATATGATGAAGAGGAAGAGAATATAAGAAAAGTCGGGGAAAACAAATATAAAGTCGATGCCATGATAGATGTGGAAACTCTGAATAAAACTCTGGAAATAGATATTCAGGAATCTGAAGATTATGAAACATTTGGAGGGTTTATACAAACAACACTTGGAAGAGTTGCGGAAAAAGACGATATCTTGGAGTACAAAAATATAAAAATAAGGATACTAAAAACGGAAAAACATAGAATAGACCAAGTGTTAATAGAAATTTTACATGAGGAGGAAGAATGAAAAAGTTAAAGACATATTTTTTGACAGGGTTAATCTCCTCTCTTCCGCTTATAATAACCTTGTACCTGTTTTCGGGGATATGGGAGTTTTTGCTTAATAAAATCGAAAAAACCATACCAATAAACAGCATAGTAGAATACCTGTTGAAAAATTATTTTAAGGATGATTATATAGCAAAATTAATAGTTAAGAGTATGGTTTATCTGAGCATACTGCTATTTTTGTTTTTTATGATAGTGTTGGTAGGTATTACATTGAGAAATGTAATGGGGCATAGAATAGTAAAATATTTTGAGGGAATAGTTTTTAAGATACCGATAATTAAACCTGTCTATGCAACTCTGAAACAGATAAGCGATATGATTCTTTCGGGGTCTAGCAAGGCATACCAAAAAGTCGTATTGATAGAATACCCAAGGAAGGGGATATACAGCCTGGGATTTTTAACAAATTATAAGAATGAGTATTTTGAAAAAATATCAGGGGAGGAAAGGCTTATAAATATATTCATACCCACCTCTCCAAATCCAACATCCGGGATGTTTATAATGATGAGCAGTAATGATGTTATGGAATTAGAGCTTAAAGTGGACGAAGCTGTGAAACTTATAATATCTGGGGGGGCTATAGTACCCGGTGATCTAAAAACCAAACAGGGGGAATAGTGTATGAAGAGATATGGCATAGTAGCATTTATCCTAATTTTTATTCTTGCAGGCTGTACAAGTACCACCAAAAAGGACAGACAAGAGTACCATGTGATAAAGGGAATGAATCTGGCACAAGAGGGGGACTATACCCAGGCTTTAAAGGAATTGAAAATAGCTTATAAAAAAGACAGGAAAAACCCAATTGTTTTGAAGCAGATTGCTTATATATACAGCAGCTTTCAAGATTATGAGAATGCCAAAAAATATTATTTGGAAATTCTGGATATAGATGAGGCTGATCCGTTTGCCATCTCCAATCTCGCAATACTATACTATAAAAACGGAGAGTACGAGACATCATTGGAACAAATAAGAAGTCTGGCTCCAGATTCTGTAGACTCAAAAATAAAAAAACTAAAAGCGTTTAATTATTATCAGATGGGCGATTATAACAAGGCACTCAATTATTTTGAAAATATGCTGGCAACAGATGACTATGTAGATGCAGAATTTACACAATACTACCTTGATGCCCTCAAAAAGGTGGGGAAAAGCAATGCTGGATATATGTATTTGTACGAAATATACAATAAATACAAAAGATCACTAGATTTGGTTTTACTTTACAGCGACTATGTTTACACAGAATTCAATGACGTTGATTCAGCTATTGATGCCCTGGAAAAATATATCTTAAATTTCCAAAGAAGTGAAAGAGCGTTTTTTCAGCTGGCAAAGTACTACAAACAGGCAGAAGACTATAAAAAATCAAAGCTTTACTTAAACCTTCTTTCTGACAGGTATAAGTATGACTTGAATGTTCTGCAGCTTAAACTGGAAGTGGCTGAAAAACTTGGAGAAAAAGAAAATATTGAGAAGCTTAAAAAAGAAATAAGTAATATAAAAAGGCAGGAAAAATAGATGAAAGAGTGGAAAATAAGTTTGTTTTACAAACTTAGTGTTTTTTTTATTTTTGCAATTTTACCAAATTTTATAATAAATTATTTAAAGGTCTTCACACTGGATATACAAAAATATATAATTCTATACTCGTTTGAAATTCTACTTCTGCTATGTCTTTATATAATTTTAGGTATAAGGCTTAAATTATACTCTGGAAAATTAATAAACAAGGTTAAGAGGATAAACGAAAAATACGGGATTCAAAATAAGTATTCCAGACCTGTAATGGGGATGGATACTTTTATTGATTTTGAATATTATTTTGATGAGGAGATAAACAAACTGTCAAAGTGTATAGAAGATCAAAAAAAAGATGTAGATAAGTTAAAAAAAGACAACCTTACAAGGTTTCAGTTGAAAGAATATCAGCTTAAAAGCGTAATAGAAGAGGTAAATAACCTGAATGAAAGTCTTTTAAATAAAGAAAAAATACTGGATTCTTTTATGAACATATTTAAGGATCTTATCAATACCAACTTAAAATACAATATGTTTTTTGAAGAGCTTTTGTATTTATGGGGGAAAAATTTTGATATAGAAGACTTGGTTATACTGAGACCTGTAGGTGACGAATATAAACAATATGTCATGCTTTCTAAAACAGTAAAATTGGACAATAACATCTATACAGAGCTAAAAAAACTAAGTCCTGGTCTGCATTTTGGAGAGAAGATAAATACAATTAGCGGATATCAGCTTGTGATCAATCTCGAGAATACACTGAGAAAACATGGATATATATTTTTAAACGGTAAGGATATTGAAAAATATATGGAAAGCAGTACCATCATGAAAATATTAGAGGTTATATCACACGAAACAACAAACCTCGCAGAGAACATCTATCAAACGGATTTGTTGAGGGAAAAGATATCTATTTGCGAGTATGAAAAAGACAACTTGAAACACAGGATGGTAGAAAAAGATGAAGAGTTGGAAGAAAGGCTCATAGAATTAAATGGTAGATATGATGAAGTTACTCTTTTTTATGATATGATGAAGAAGGTTCAAGGTGAATTTGAACAAAAGAACTTTGAAAAAACTTATTTAAAAGCACTAGTTGAAAAGTTGAATGTAGGATCAGGGGTGATATACTATTATGATAAAAATATTGTAAGGATATCTAGCTTTTATAGTTTGGACAAAAAACTGAATAAGATGAACTTTGTATTCTTGAAACGGCTTGAAAACTCTATTTTTCCTAAAGATGATGGCAGGCAGAGTTTTTATGTGAACAATATGAAGGATCTAAAGAATTACTATCTTTTACCTGTTGAAACCAGAAAAAATATAAGAAATCTAATGAAAGTACCTATCTATCATAAAGGGAATATCATAGGAGCCATTCTTGTAATAAACAAGAAGAGAGATTTTACTATGCCTGAACTCAGGTTCACGGCCTCTTTGAACGAGATACTTGCAATAGTTTTGGACAATACCAAAAAACTCCAGCTGAGAACAGAGGCTGAGGCTACCAAAAAAGAAGATAGAATGTATCAAAAAATACAGAACAGACTTATGATAACTGAAAGCCTGATAGATAAGGATTTTGACATAGGTTTCAGAAACAAAAAAGATACCGCTCTGAAAAATTCTCACTTTAAGGTTCGTGAACTATCCAATGGAAAAATTTTTATGAGTTTTATAAATACCAACTATAAAAAATTCGATTCCCTGTTTATTTTGGAAAAAATAGACGGAACCTTAGAGGGGATGGTGCATGGAGTTGCCGAACTAAATCTGGGGAAAATAGTGACTGAGCTGAATAAAATTCTTTATGCGAGTAAAATTAAGGATGTATCGTTGACACTGGCAGTGGCAGAAAGAGGCAGTGACGATATAAAAATGGTTAACATAGGGGAAAATCTTCCGCTTGTATGCCCTGTAGACGGCAGCAAGCTGAGAAAATTTAAAACCTCCAGGGAAAAACTTGGGAACAGCAGTGAAGTATCAGTAGGAGAAACAAAAGTTACACTCTCATCTGGAGAGATGTTTATGACACTACACCCATACATTTCCAATGTCAATCTTACACTGGACAAGGTAAGGAATGTGGCTGTGGAAAATTATAAATATCCGTCTACATATATAATCAAAAAAATATATGGATATTTGAAGAAAACAGAAAATAAAAGTTTTTTAAACGCAACATCAATTTCCATTTTTAAAGCTGTTTAAAAAGAGGGAGGATACATGAAGGAAATAAGAGTTAGGGTTGCAGGGGTGCTGGAAAACAACAATGAAATATTGATGATAGCTCATGAAAAAAAAGGTAGAAAATACTGGCTTCTCCCAGGAGGCGGAGTGGACTATGGCGAGACCTTTCAGGAAGCATTAAAAAGGGAGTTTAAAGAGGAAGCAAATTTAGACATAGAGGTAAAACATTTACTTTTCATATCTGAATCAATAGCGCCAGACAGCTCCAGGCATATAGTAAATATATTTTTTGAAGTGGAGCATAAGAATGGGGAAATAAAGCTTGGAGAAGAGGATGTATTGAGTGATATAGCATATATTCCCATTGAGAATATTGACGAGTACACTGTTTATCCCAACATAAAGATGGAGCTGAAAACTTACTTTTCATCTCACGACAAGAGGACAAAGTATTTGGGGAACAGGTGGGAATAAAATATGGCTCGTATGATGAAAAAAAGGCTTGGAGACCTTCTTGTAGAAGAGGGGGTAATAACTGAAAGGCAGATACAGGTTGCTCTAGCAAAGCAGAAGAAATTTGGTAAAAAACTTGGTGAGATACTTGTGGATCTGGGCTACTGTGACAGGGAAGATATAATAAAGGTGCTCGGTGACCAGTTGGGGATAGCGTATGTGGAACTGGAGAGAATAGTAATCACTCCTGAGGTTTTATCCCATGTACCTAAAGAACTTTCACTTAAGTATAAGTTAATTCCATTTTTGAGGAACTCAAATTTACTTCATGTGGCAATGGAGGATCCGCTGGATATATATGCATTGGATGAATTGGAGGCAAAGACAGGCCTGGAAATACATCCAGCCATTTCCAGCAGGAATGATATACTGAGGGCTATTGCAAAAAGTTACAGTGATTATGGGACAGAGCTATCAGAGGATACCTTTGATGAATATTTGAAAGAAGAAATAGTTTTACGTGAAGAACTGGAAGAATCCTCTGTGATAGAGATAGTTGAAATGATATTAAAGCGTGCTGTAAGAGAGAGGGCAAGCGATATACATATAGAGAGTGAGCAGGATGATGTAAGAGTAAGGTTTAGAGTTGACGGAATCCTGTTTGAAGCATTGAAGCTCCCAAAGGAGATAGAATCTTCTGTTGCATCTAGAATCAAAATAATGTCTAAAATGAATATATCCGAAAAACGTATACCGCAGGACGGCAGGATAAATTTTATAATAGGTCAAAAGGAGATAGACTTGAGAGTATCCACTCTTCCGACAATTTTTGGAGAGAAGATAGTTATAAGGATACTGGATAAATCCAATGTGACCAGGAAGCTGGATGTTCTTGGATTTTCAGGGGAGCATCTGAAAAGTTTCCGTAAGCTGATTAAGAGACCTAATGGGATAATTTTTGTTACTGGACCCACCGGAAGCGGTAAAACTTCTACACTGTATGCGGCTCTGAATGAGATAAACAGTATAGATAAAAATATAATAACTCTGGAAGATCCTGTTGAGTACCAGCTGAAGATAATAAATCAGGTGCAGGTAAACCCGTCTGTGGGACTTAGTTTTGCAAACGGTTTACGCTCTGTACTTAGGCAGGACCCTGACATAATAATGATAGGTGAGATAAGAGATAAAGTAACCGCTGAGATAGCCATAGAAGCTGCTATGACAGGTCACCTGGTTTTCTCTACTTTACATACAAATTCAGCCGTGGGTACAATAGGAAGGTTAATAGACATGGGTGTGGACCATTTTTTGATTTCCTCCTCCCTTATTGGAGTTGTAGGACAGCGTCTGGCAAGAGAACTCTGCCCGCATTGTAAGAAGCAAATAAATTTGAAAGGCTCTGAACTAAATGAATTCGACCTTGAAGCAGACAGAGAATATCTTGTGTATAAGGCAGTTGGCTGCAAGAAATGCAAGAATACAGGATATATAGGAAGAACCGTGTTGGCGGAAATTTTGGAAATAGATGAAAACATAAGGGGACTTATAAGCAGGGGTGAAAGTACATCCGAAATAAAAAAAGTATTGAAAAATTTCGATATAAAATCTATAATGTATGATGGACTGGAGAAAGTTCTGGATGGGACAACCAGTGTAGAAGAAGTTTTGAGGGTAGCTCAAGATGAAATTTAAAAAATTAGGAGGCCAATTAAAGAAATGGATTTAAAATCACTTATAAGAGATGTAGAGCATTTTCCAACAGAAGGGATATTGTTTCGTGATATCACAACTGTTTTAAAAGATAAAGAAGCTCTAAAATATATCATCGACACCTTTACTGAAAGATATGCAGATCAAAAAATAGATTATATATTGGGAGCAGATGCCAGAGGATTTATATTCGGGGCTGCTCTTGCATACAACCTTGGATGTGGATTTGTACCTGTCAGAAAGGCCGGAAAACTACCGTATAAAACTGTAAGTACCAGTTATGATCTAGAATATGGTTCAAATGAGATAGAGATGCATATAGATGCAATAGAAAAAGGGGCCAAAGTTGTTTTGCTGGATGACCTTTTGGCTACAGGAGGAACAGCTGCTGCAATGGTAGACCTTGTGGAAAAACTGGGTGGAGATGTAGTTGAGTTGGCATTCCTAATTGAGCTTGAGGCACTTGAAGGAAGAAAAAAACTTGGGGATCATTCAATATTTTCAATTGTAAAATATTAATATGAATTTTCTTGGAGCGACACCAGGTGTCGCTCTTTTAAACACAGGGCTAGCTAAGTTATTCTTATAGGATGATTTTGTTAGATTTGCGTTATAAAATTTTTAAGATTAGCAGAGGGTAGGGATAATATGGGGTATAGAACTGAGCTTTTAAAATGTATAAGAAACAACGATCTGAATCTTGATGAAGAGAAGATCATTTTAGCATATGAATTTGCAAAAGAATCTCACATAGGACAATTCAGAAAATCAGGAGAAGATTATATAGTTCACCCTATAGAGGTGGCGAAGATACTTATAGATATGAGAATGGACACCGACACTATAGTGGCGGGGATACTTCACGATGTGGTTGAAGATACATATATAACCACTGCGGATATAGCGTACAACTTTGGAGATGTAGTTGCAGGACTTGTTGATGGAGTCACAAAACTGAGCATACTTCCCGAGGGGACTACAAAACAGCATGAAAATATAAGAAAAATGATAGTGGCAATGGCAAAAGATGTGAGAGTTGTAATAATAAAACTTGCAGACAGACTTCATAATATGAGGACTTTAAAATTCATGAAGGCTGAAAAACAAAAGAAAATTGCAAGGGAAACTATTGAAATATTTGCACCATTGGCACATAGACTCGGTATGGCAAGGATAAAGTGGGAATTGGAGGATTTGTCGCTTTATTATTTGGAGCCTGAAATATACAAGGAGATCGTAAGGCTTGTAAGTGCAAAAAGGGAAGAAAGAGAAGAGTATACCGATGAGGTTATAAAACTTCTTATGAGTGAGCTGGATAAAAACAATGTAAGCGGGGAGATATCTGGCAGACCCAAGCATTTTTACAGCATCTATAAAAAAATGTTTGAAAAGGGAAAATCGTTTGAAGAACTATACGACTTGATAGCCATAAGGGTGATAGTAAAGAATGAAGCTGACTGCTACCATATACTGGGGATATTACATAGTTTCTGGACTCCTGTCCCAGGCAGGTTTAAGGATTATATAGCTGTACCAAAGTCCAATGGGTACCAGTCAATACACACTACTGTAGTGGGTCCTCTTGGTAAATTTTTAGAGATACAGATAAGAACAGAAGAAATGCATGAGATAGCCGAAGAAGGGGTTGCGGCGCACTGGACCTATAAAGAGAAGAAGTCTATAGCCAAATCAGACCACGTTTACTCATGGCTTAGAAAAATACTTGAGTGGCAGCAGGAAGCAGATAATTCAGAGGAATTTATAGAAACGGTTACCGGGGATATACTCAGTGAAACAGTTTTTGTATTCTCTCCAAAAGGGGATGTAATAGAGCTGAGAGCCGGAGCCACTCCGCTTGATTTTGCATTCCACATACACACAGAGATAGGTTATAAGTGTATAGGGGCAAAGGTAAATGATAAGATAGTTCCAATCGACTATAAGCTTCAAAACGGGGACAGGGTGGAGGTAATAACTTCTAAATCAGCCAAGGGGCCTGGAAACGACTGGCTGAATATAGTTGTTACACACAGTGCAAAGAGTAAAATTAGAAGATGGCTGAAAGAGCAAAAGTATGATGAAAGCATAAAACTTGGTAAAGATATGATAGAAAAAGAGCTTTCAAAATACAATATCCCGTATAAAGAGTTTGAGCAAAATGAGATAATTTTGGAGTATCTAAAAAAATCCCACCTGCCAAATGTCAAAGAGCTGTTATTCCATATAGCAGAGGGGAGAATGAAAGCGGATAATATTGTGTCTAAGATGAGACCTGAAGAGAAAAAGGACTTAAAATTAGAAGATGTTATACGTTCAGAGACGAAAAGCAAAAAGAAAAAGAACGATTACGGCATAGTCATAGACGGTATAGAAAATACCCTTATAAGGTTTGCAAAATGCTGTACTCCACTGCCGGGTGACGACATTGGTGGATACATAACAAGAGGAGCGGGTGTGGCCATCCACAGAAATGACTGTAAAAACTATCAGAGCATGATTAAAAATGATTCAGGAAGACAGATAGAAGTAAACTGGGATGAGAGTGTAGTGGAGAAGAAAGTCAACAAGTATGCGTTTAACTTTATTGTGGTTGTTGTTGACAGGCCGAATATTCTGATGGAGGTGGTAAACCTCGTAGCAGAACACAAGATAAACATAATAGGAGTAAATTCAAGCGTTATAAGCAGCAGCGGCGCCAGGGAGAGGTACATAAATATTAAATTTACAGTTGAGATAACAGATAAGGAATCCTACAACAAATTGATCTCTCAAATGCAAAAAATAAAAGATATAGTGGAAATAAAGAGATAGCTGGCTTAAAAAGTCAGCTATTTTCTTAATTTAGTATTTGCAATAAAATTAAAAGCAGTTTATAATAAGACGATATATTGTTAGGAGGTTTTTCAATTAAATGTTACCAGTTACATATGAAGTTTTTAAAAAGAATGGGAATGCAAGAATAGGTAAAATAAAAACTCCGCATGGGGAGATAGAAACACCGGTATTTATGCCTGTGGGCACCCAAGCCACAGTAAAGACTATGACGCCTGAAGAACTTTTGAAAATAGGTTCTGAAATCATACTGGGGAATACATACCACCTTTATTTGAGACCCGGGGATGATTTGGTAGCTGAATTTGGAGGGCTGCACAAATTTATGAATTGGGACAAGCCGATACTCACTGACAGCGGCGGATTTCAGGTATTCAGTCTTGGTCACATGAGGAAAATAAAAGAGGAAGGGGTTTATTTCAGGTCGCATATAGATGGATCCAGACATTTCATTTCACCTGAAAAATCTATAGATATACAAAACAACCTTGGCTCTGATATAGTTATGCTTTTTGATGAGTGCCCTCCGGGTCAATCTTCTAGAGAATACCTGATCCCCTCTATAGAGAGGACTACCAGATGGGCTAAGAGGTGTATAGAAGCCCACAAAAGACCGGACGAACAGGGACTTTTTGCCATAGTACAGGGCGGAGTATACGAGGATTTGAGAGACAAAAGTTTTGAAGAGCTATACGAGATGAACGAGCACTTTTCAGGATATGCAATAGGCGGACTGGCTGTGGGAGAGCCCACAGAGGATATGTACAGAGTGCTGGACTACATAGCACCGAAACTTCCTGAAGATAAGCCAAGATACCTGATGGGTGTAGGTGAACCGCTTGATATGCTGGAAGCAGTGGGCAGCGGTATAGACATGATGGACTGCGTACAGCCTACTAGGATAGCCAGACACGGTACAGTGTTTACAAGATACGGAAGACTGGTTGTAAAAAATGCCAAGTATGCACACGATAAGAGACCGCTTGACGATGGGTGCGACTGCTACGTTTGTAGAAACTATACCAGGGGTTATATAAGGCACCTGTTTAAGGCCCAGGAAATACTTGGGGCGAGGCTAACAAGCTACCACAACCTTCACTTCCTGATAAAGATGATGGAAAATGCAAGGGAGGCCATTAAAGAGGAGAGGTTCTATGAGTTCAAGGAGGAATTCAAAAAGAACTACCAAATGGGTAAAGAAAGCGAATGGATAAAACCGAAATCTTAATTTTAGGCCACAGGTAAAAATCTGTGGCTGATTTTTGAAAAGGAGAAATATATGAACATAAAACTGAGGGTCATAGAGCTCTTGGAAAGCTATGAAAAGGGAGGCTACTCTAACATAATCCTGAATGACTACTTCAAAAAAAACAGGCTCAGCCAGGGTGAAAAGGGCTTTATTACAGAGGTGTTTTACGGGGTTATAAGGAACCTTATATTCATAGACTATGAGATAGATGCAAGGGTTAAAAAGATAAAAAAAAGCTGGCTGAGACAGCTTTTAAGGCTCTCCGTTTACCAGGGGTTCTTTATGGATAGCGACGAAAAGGGAGTCGTCTGGGAAGCTGCGGAGCTTTCCAAGAAAAAGTACGGGATGCAGGTATCAAAGTTCGTAAACGGGGTTTTGAGAAATTTTTTCAGGGACGGCAAAGTCATAGAAGAGCTGGAAAAAAAGGGGAGATACGATATCATTTACTCGTGCCCGGAGTGGTTTTACAATAAGCTAAAAGCCGAGTACCCGAAAGAACACCTGGATATACTGAAGTCGTACAAATCCGTGCCTAAAATCAGCGTGAGGATAAACCCTATGAAATATTCTGCAGGAGAATTTATGGGCCTAATGGAGAAACTGGGGATAAAGATTCTGAAACAGGTAGGAGAGGTATACTATATAGACAGCGGTGCAGTCTTAGACTCCGCCGAGTTCCGTGACGGAAAGTTTATAGTGCAGGACGGGTCGTCATACCTGGCGGCCAAATTTATTGGTGCAGAGCCCGGGGAGACCGTATTGGACGCCTGCAGCGCCCCTGGGAGCAAGACGGCAGTGATGGCTGCGGATATGGAAAACAGTGGAAGGGTGTATGCACTGGACATACACAGGCACAAGCTGGGGATCATAGAAGAAAACATGAAAAAACTGGGGATAGACATAGTGGAGCCGACTCTTTTGGACGCCAGAAAGCTTTCCGGTATAGAAGAAGATTTCGACAGGATACTTGTGGACGCGCCGTGCAGCGGTTACGGAGTACTGAGGAAAAAACCTGAGGCCATATACAACAAGAATATGTCCAACGTCAGGGAGCTGGCAGACCTTCAGTACAGCATATTAGAGTCTGCAGGTGAAAAGCTAAAGCCAGGTGGAATGCTGGTATACAGCACCTGCACCATATTTAAGGAGGAAAACAGCGACAACGCAGGAAAGTTCCTTGAAAAACACAGTGAGTTTGAGGTTATGGAGATAGAGAAACCCGAAAACGTAGAGGGTCATTTTGACGAGCTCGGAGGGCTGTGGATAGACCACAGGGAGAAGTACCTTGACGGGTTCTACATAATTAAATTGACAAAGAGACAGGCGGAGGAAACATGTTAGAAGAATTGAAACAGGCCAATGAATATATAGTGTCAAAAATAAAGGAAAAAGACCAGCTGATACTGGACATGGAGCAGTTTGCCGAAGAGAATAACGTACCCATTGTGACAAAAGAGGTGGCCGAATACCTTAAGTTTATGGTGGACCTGAACAAGAGCAAAAACATACTTGAGATAGGTACAGCCATCGGGTATTCCGGGATAATAATGGCAAAAGCTTCCGAAAAATACGGGGGAAAGCTCACAACTATCGAGATAGACGAAGAGAGGTATAAGCAGGCAGAGGAAAACTTTTCCAAAGCCGGCATAGACAACGTCAAGCTGATACTCGGTGACGGATTGGAGGAGATAAAAAAACTTGAAGCAGGTTTTGATTTTATCTTCATAGACGCCGCCAAGGGGAAGTACAAGGAGTTTTTCGAGGACTCTTATAAGCTGCTAGCAGATGGAGGACTTATCTTTATAGACAATATTATGTTTCGCGGTTATCTGTACAAGGAGTACCCGAAAAGGTTTAAGACCATAGTCAGAAAGCTCAACGAGTTCATAGACTACCTGTATGAAAACTATCCAGGCTTCACTCTGCTGCCTTTTGGAGATGGTATTGGGCTCGTACGTAAGGAATCCAAGATTTTTAAAAAAGATAGCATCTAGACCTTTATTTTAAACAAATTTTGCAAAAATAATGTTATAAAAATAAGGGGTGATTCTATGATTATTTATGATAAAATCAGGCAAAAATATGAATTAGGAGAATTGAAGAGCTTGCTAGGAGTCCAGCTCTATTATAAGTTTAAAAATAATAAGCCGGTAGAATTGTATAGCTTAGGCAGGAAATTAGAGCTAAGCGACATATCTTATTCTGTAGATGAATTTATAGAAGATTATCCAAAATACAATGATTTTGTAGAAAAGGCAAGTTTAATTAATGTAATGAAAACTGGTCAGACTGTAAGCGGAATTATGAAAAATTATCATATAGGGGATTTCTACAAGCATATAAAAACAGGCTTTAATTATAACTCTAGGATTTATAAAGACAAAAATGACATCCTTAGTCTACTAGCGATAGACTATGATATATCAAAATTTAAATTGGAAATTTATAAAAGGCATGTGGAGTTATATGGAGAGAAAGAGGATCTAGAAGCATTTAGAGAAAAATTTTCTATAGATCATCAAGTTTTATATGAAAAATATAAAGAAAAATGGCATCTGGCTTTTGATGGTTTATTAGCGGAGTATATAAAAAAAGATATTAATTTATAAATAGAAATTAAAATTGGTGAGAAAGGGGTGTTTACTATTTTAACCGAGTATACCGAAAAAGATCTTCAGGATATTTTAACAGACATATTAATTTCTCATTCAGAAAAAGAGTGGATTGAATTTAAAGAGAATAATGAGAAGCCTGAGTTAATAGGTGAATATATATCTGCTTTGGCAAACTCTGCCTGTGTGGAAAGAAAAGAATATGCCTATCTTATTTATGGGATTAAAGATGAGACAAAAGAAGTTGTCGGGACAAAATTTGATCCTAAATCTCGTAAAATTAAAGGTCAAGAATTAGAAAATTATATAGCCACTCAACTTGAGCCACATATTGATTTTAAAATTTATAAATTTAAGCATAATGATAAGGATATAGTAATGTTTATCATTGAACCACCATTTAACACACCAGTTAAATTTAATGGAATAGAATATATCAGGATAGGATCTTATAAGAAAAAATTAAAAGATTTTCCAGAGAAAGCAAGGAAAATATGGAATCGAGGAAAAGAAAGAGAGTTTGAAAAAGGTATAGCTTTAGCAAATGTGTCTGCTGATGAAGTATTAAAATTAATAGACTACCCTAATTATTTTGAGCTAATGAATTTAAATTTACCCGATACAAAAGACAATATTTTAGAAAAGTTTTTAGAAGAAGGAATAATTGTAAAGAAAACCTCGTCTAAGTATTCAATAACAAATTTAGGAGCAATACTTTTTGCTAAAAATTTGGATAATTTTGAAAAATTATCCAGGAAAGCTGTCAGAGTTATACAATATAAGGGAAATAACAAATTAGAAACTATAAGAGAACAAACAGGTAAAAAAGGTTACGCAGTTGGATTTGAAGGGCTTATAGACTATATAAATGGTTTATTGCCTACTAATGAAGTTATAGAAAAAGCTTTTAGGAAAGAAGTTAAAATGTTCCCTGAAATAGCAATAAGGGAGCTAGTAGCAAATGCAATTATACATCAAGATTTTACAGTAAAAGGTTCGGGGCCTATGGTTGAAATTTTTGAAGATAGGATCGAAATAAGTAATCCAGGAAAACCATTAATAGATACAATGAGGTTTATAGATCATACGCCACAATCTAGAAATGAAAAATTAGCTTCTTTGATGAGAAGAATGAATATATGTGAAGAAAGAGGAAGTGGAATAGATAAAGTTATTGCAAGTATAGAATTATATCAATTACCAGCTCCAGATTTTATAGAAGATAGTAAAAGCTTGATAGCTATTCTATATGCGTATAAACCTTTAAATAAAATGGATAAAGCTGATAAAATAAGAGCGTGCTATCAGCATTGTTGTTTAAAATATGTATCTAGAGATTATATGACAAATACAACTTTGAGAGAAAGGTTTAAAATAGATAAGAAAAATTATTCAATCGCATCAAGAATAATATCAGAAACAGTATCAGCGGAACTTATAAAAAATGCGGATACCGGAAGCAAATCAAAACGAGATGTAAAATATGTACCTATATGGGCGTAAAAGAGTTGGAATTTTACAACGAATTGTGTGTGATAGTGATATGATGAAATAATACCATTATAGCAAAAGAGTTAGTATTTCCAGTACATTGCGTGTGTGATGGTTATGTGACAATTATTATTTTAATGATAACTTTTTTACAACGAATTGTGTGTGATAGTGATATGATGAAATAATACCATTATAGCAAAAGAGTTAGTATTTTCAGTATATTGCGTGTGTGATGGTTATGTGACAATTATTATTTCAATTATAATTTTTACAACGAATTGTGTGTGATAGTGATATGATGAAATAACACCATTATAGCAAAAGAGTTAGTATTTTCAGTATATTGCGTGTGTGATGGTTATAAAGAAGATCTAGAAAAGTTTAGAGAAAAATTTTCTATAGGTAGCCAAGTTTTATATGAAAAATATAAAGAAAAATTGCATCTAGCCTTCGATGGATTGCTGTGTGAATATATAAAATATAAAAGCAGGGATTAATTTTCCCTGCTTTTATATTTCTTTAAATAAATTATATACACATTTTTCTTTTAAATCAAAAATACTACCTGGAATTCTAAATGCCCCAGAGATATCATATTTATATAAGAAATTTGTTTTTTCTCTTTCGCTCCATTTGTCAAAAAAATCTGGCGAAATAACAAAGTTTTCACAATAAAATGCAATTAAGTTATTTAATGTTAAAAATAATTTTTCTTTTTTCATTTTTTTTATTGTTTCTAAAAATTCTTTATAAAGAAATATATCTTGTTTGAAGCAACTTAGCAAAATATAAGATTTTCCATTTTGTGGAAAAATATTTAACATAAGAGGTTTTATAAGTTTATCGAAGTCAGAAAAGTTATTTAGTAAGTTATTATTTAAGTCATATTCTAATTGAAAAAAACTATTTACGGCAAATTTTACTTCATAATTTAGTTCAATTGAAATAGTTTCTAACTTATGATATTTTTTTGATAAAAGGATATCATCAAATTCTGTTTTGTAATAGTCAAAGTCTTTATTTATAATAAATTTTTGTTTTTCAAATCCTGCTTGAAAATGCTCATCGAGTTCAAATTCGCTTAAAATATATGATTTTCCTTTTAATTCCTCGAGTTTTTTATGATAAGAACGAGCAAAACTTCGATAGGCATATAAGAAATGCTGTTCCTCAGTACCAGAATACAAATTTTCTTTTTCAATAGGAGCAAATATTTTAACATCATGTTCGTTGCAAAATCCAGTAAAAGTTGTAGCCTGATTTCTTCCAACTAATTTAAACTCTGGTCCTATGTTATTGACATCATTATTAATAATCCAAATATGATTATCTCTAACTAATCTTCCTAAAACTCTAGTATTTTGAATAGAATGGGCTTTCATTCCAATTTTTCCTTTACACTCTTCTTGTTGAGGATGTATACATTGTTTAAATTTTGATTTTTTTACACCAATATTTAATATTGCTTTTATTTTATTTATTTTTTTCATAAATTCATCATCCGGTAATTCATCATCAGATTGAATTTTAATATCAAAATCATCTGAATAATTTTCAAATTTAAATATTTTTCCTTTACAGCAATCTTTATATAGAAATCCTGACCCACAATTACATACATCATTATCTTTAAACTCAGAATAAAAAGTAGTTTTATTTTTGGTGCTCTTTTTTCTCTTTAATTTTCTTACCATTTAGAATTCTCCTTTTTTAACTAAATAGGATTAATTTTAGCTACTTTAATTTTTTTATAACTTTAGTCATCGATAAATAACAAAAAATGGGGAATTCCCCATTTTAAGTATCATAAATTTTAAGCAGAATTACATCTCGATTATTATTCTTATAACCTTGCCGCAAATATGAAACTCATCCCCTTTATTAACAACCACAGGCGGGTATTTGCTGTTATCCGATAAAAGTACTGTATATTTTTCACTCGGCTTATAACGCTTAACTACAGCCTCATTATTCACTATAAATGCACCTATATCACCATCGGAAAGCTCTACGTCTTTTCTGATAATGATTATGCATCCTTCTGGGATGGTAGGCAGCATTGAATCTCCATCCACTTTTATAGCATAGCATCCATCAGGGTTTTTCAGTCCAGGGATGGAAATGTAATCTATAATTTCACCGTTATAGCTACCATATCCAGCTGAGATACTTTCGAAAAGAGGTACAGTATCAAATTTGTCTTCGTAATAACTTTTATCCACATTGGTTTCTATCTCTTCACTGTCCAAATACCCAACTATTCTATAAAATTCTTTATAATCAACATGAAGAGCTTTTGCTAACTTTTGTAGTTGGTACGGGTTTATTCTTTTATTTTTAGCATTTAAAATAAGATTTAAGGTTTTAGCGTTCATGTCAGCTTTTAAACAAAGTTGATTAAAACCTAAATCTCTTTTTGTTTTTAACTCTTCGATATAACGAGCTAATTCTTTTCTTGAAGTTTCTGGAACTTCTGTGCTTTCTTTGTTAACCGTCATAATTCCCTCCTTATAATAAATTTTACTCTATCTACTTTACAAAGTAAATTTTTTTCAAAAAAAGTACTTTACAAATGCAGTTCTATGGCGTATACTTTATTTAGAAAGCACTATACAAGTAAAGTGATGAATAAATAAAGTTGGTAAGGGAGGTGTATTTTCATGGAATTAAAAGATTTAGTTAAGATAGAATGCATTAAAAAAAATGTAAAACTTAGTGATGTTGCCGACAAACTTGGCATCTCTAGACAAAACTTATATCACCATCTAAAACATGAAAATGAAGATATCATAAAAAAAATTGAGGATGAACTAGACTTGCCTCACGGATACTTTAAAAACATAGACAAAAACTGTGGATAAATTCAGAAGCCCTTCTTGAAGCTCGAAAATTTTATTTTCTACTGGCCGTGCAAAAGATACAGTTATCCCAGTTTACAGGTGTATGTAAAAAGTCTAACATACTTTTATTGAATTTTATCTAAACGAGAGGTGGTGAGAGTAGATGGTTGTTAAATCTAACATTGATAAGGCTACGCAGAAAAAAATGGCTAAAGAGCTTATCAACCTTATAAAAGGTGAGTTGAATGAAGCGTAAGGCTGCTATTTATGTGAGGGAGTCAACAGATCGGCAGGATTGGAAGGCTCAGTTGGAACAATGCAATAACTACTGCAAGTCAAACGGTATAGAAGTATACAAAACCTATAAAGATATAGCTTCTGGGGCTAAAAACAACAGGACAGAATTTTTACTAATGCAGGAGGATATGGAACAAAATAAGTTTGATGTGATAGTAGTGTGGGAGCTTTCCAGATCCACGAGGGATTTTATCACATACAAATATTTAATACAAAGGCTGAATGATCTGGGCATAGAGCTGCATTCTGTCTTGGAAGGTGTGCTTACCGAGGACGACATAGACCAGGAGTTCAGCAACGATATAAAAGCCCTTATAAACTCCCATGAGAGAAAGCGGACAGCAAAAAGGGTAAAGTCCAGAATGGAGCATATAGCTAAAAATGGAAACTGGACCGGCGGGCCTGCACCTTTTGGATATGTGCTTGAGGATAAAAAGCTTATAGCAGATGAAGGAAATGTAGAAAAGGCCAGGGAGATATTCAGGCTTTACCTCAGCGGTGAAAACATAGCTGATATAAGCAGAATGTTTGGATTTCACGACATTAAAAGAGTCAGAAGGATGCTCAGAAACCCTGTCTACATCGGCAAATTAAAGTTCAGGCAACAGGAGGTTGTTAACGGGAAACTTGTTTATAACAAAAATTATGAGGTTGTAGAGGGTATCCATCAGGCGATAATAGATGAAGGGCTTTTTTATGCAGTGCAGAAACTGCTTAAAGATAACAAAAGGAACATGGCGAACTCTGGAACGTATTTATTTACAAAAGTGAAATGCCAGTGCGGTGGCAGAATATACGGTAGCACTAGGAGAGAGAAGAGCAAAACCAGAATTAGTTATGGCTGTATAAATAATTGCGGCAGAAAAATAATTGATGCAGATGAGTTTCTTGAAGATGTTATAGAGGAACTTGAAAAGGCAAGTGAGAGTTTCTACTGTTTAGAAGAGTTGGATAAGTCAGAATATGTAAACCAAACTAAGCTGTATAAAAGTGAACTTAGAAAATTGGAAAAACAAGAAAAGATGTTGCTGGATAAATACCTAGAAGACAGGATATCTGAAAAGCTTTATGATGCCCAAAGTGAAAAATTGAAATTGAAAAGAGAAGGGCTTGAAAGGGAGTTAAAAAGGCTTGAAAATATCAAAAATGACAGGAAGGCAAGGGAAAGCAACAGGGAGCTGTTGAGGGATTACTTGAAGCGGATTAGGAATATAAAAAGCAGAAAGACCTTAAAAAGAGTTCTTGAACTGATAATAGACGAAATAGAGTTTATTAATGACTTCAGGTTTGTAATAAGGGTTAACTTCTTAGATTAAAGCCTCTTAGTTCAGGAGAGAGAGCAGGAGGCTTTAAACTTTAAATAAACCCTCTAAAATTAGAGTGTTTATTTAAATGATAAAGGGGGGTGACAGGATCATGAGAACAGAAAGCGGACTTTCTAAGGCACTTGAAAGAAGCATGAATAACCAGTGTAGGTTCATGACTCTTGAGGAGTGCCTTAGAAATGAAACTGTAGTAGACAAACTAGACGACGAGAGGAGGGATAAGGCGCATAAGAACACTAAATGGCATATCAACATGACAAAATGCTTTGAAAAGCGCTTAGAAGAGTTTTTAGCCGGTTTATATATTTTGATACCTGAAGAAAATATAAATATCGGAAAAGAGATAATGGAAGATCTGAAGAATCATAATGAAACATATTTTAAGAATCTTAATGATTTGGAAGAAAAAGAACTTTATTTTGAGGAACAAAGCGACAATACAAGGGAGTACATGAAAGCGTACACCAAAAAAGCTATGGAGTTATCTAGACTTGAAAGTTCTGAGGTTGAAAAAAAGATGATGGAAGAAGCCCTAATGACAAGGTTAGGAAAATAAAGCTAAACAATAAAAATTATTTCCTGAGGAGACAGCTATGGAGAAGAAGATAAACCGAAAATATCAAATAGCCGATATTCAGCAGGACAAGCTGCTTAAGCTTGGGCTTGATCTGAAGGACGCTTATATACTGACTTACCTAAAAGATATGAACCAGGTTGAGAAGATCATAAGAAAAGAAGTAGATGGTGAAATTTATATCTGGGTGGATTATAAGAAATTGATGGCGTACTTGCCCATACTAAAAATAAATACTGTGGATGCAATGTACAGGAGGTTTAAAAAGTATGCTGGTCTTGGACTGATAAAAAAATATATACACAAAACTAGGACTGGGACATATACCTTTTTTCACTTGAAAGGATCTCTGTTTGACCTTTTTTAAGATATGCAAGATATTTGAGTTGAACTATCAAAACAGGAAGCAACAATCTGATTATAACGACAATAGAACTTAGGTTGATATAGGAAAACCTTGAAAAAAGAGACTAAAAAATGAGAAATTAAAGGAAAAAACTTGAGAAAGAAGCGTGGTGATGGGGAGTGTCAAAACTAATAATAGAAGATAGACCGATAATGTTTAGTCCAAAGCTGGCAAAAGCGGTAGGTGTAAATAAAGCGATTATTTTACAACAGATACACTATTGGGCAAAAGAAGTAAATGAAAAAGCCGAGAAAGAATCAGTCTATAGGGAGAATTATTACTGGACTAAAAGAACAGTAAAAGAATGGCATGAAGGCGAGCTCAATTTTATAAGTGAGAGGCAGTTAAAAAGGCTTTTTAAATCTATGGAAGAAGAAGGCTTAATTGTAATAGATTCATTCAATGCCAAAAGGTACGACAAAACAAATTGGTATAGAGTGAACTATGAAAAACTGGAAGAAATGGAGCTAGAGGAGAAGAATAAAACCCTAGTGACAAAATGTCCCCAGGGTGACAAAATGGCACCTTCAAAGGGACAAAATGGCACTATGGATAGTGACAAAATGTCACACACTATAAAAGAGAGTAATAAAGAGAGTAAAGAAGAGAGTAGTAGCAGTGAAGAAAAAAATACTGCTGCCGTTTCTGTAAATTCTTTTACAAAAGAACTCAAACAACTTTTGAAAGCTGAAAAACTGGAAAACATAAATAAAAATACTATCAAGAACATATACAATCATACCTATGGCGATATCAGTAAAGTAAAAACAGCTATTAAACACCTGAAGGATTTAAACAGGGATATGGAAATTAGTGCCTTAGTGGCTATCCTGCGAGATAAAGATTTTCTGCAGAAAACACCAGTTAAACCACGCAAATTAAATAGGGATGAAAAAATTACCGTTATGACAGATAAATTGGGGTCTACTGAAGTATTGAGACTCAGAAACCTCATAAAGCAGGATATTGGTTTTGATGGCCCTAGTGTGGATAAAGAACTTGGGAATGTATTGTGCAAAAAATATAACAATATGGTTATGGATAATGATGGAAGGCCTTGAAAATACTAAGAAATTTGAACCAGTTGATTTTGAAGTGGTTCAAAATAAGGGGGATTAATGGACATTGAAAAATTGATCAAAGAACAAGTTGTTTGCTGGGTTGAAAGTAATTATCGAATTACAAGAAAGATGGCTGAACTTGAAGATAAAGTAAGTGAAGAATTAAAAAAAATAGAGTTAACAAAATTATTTGTTGATTACAGTGATCTAAAATTGCAGGGGGAACTGCAAAATATAGAAAAGGCTTATGAAGACGGTTTTAGAGCTGGATTGAAATTGATGAACAGCATTTTAAACCTAGGGGAATTGGAAAAAGCTAAA
Source organism: uncultured Ilyobacter sp. (assembly GCA_963668015.2). GTDB lineage: Bacteria > Fusobacteriota > Fusobacteriia > Fusobacteriales > Fusobacteriaceae > Ilyobacter_A. Next base: position 346,929 of record CAXXCR010000012.1, read on the forward strand.
ATAAAGGAGGGGGCTATTGGAAAGAGAGCTGGTTAGGGCTAGAAGGAATATTTATGTTTCCAAGGCTATTTCTAAATTAAGAGGGAAAAGCTCTGAATATAAGGATTTCTTGGAAATGTTTTCTAGCAAATACGATGAAGAAACAGTTAAGGCAACTCTTAGAGAGCTTTACACCTTTAATCGTGAAATAAAAGATATAAAAAGCCTAACAGTTGCCTTAATCAAAAGGAATTATCATCTATAGGAGATCCGACCAAAGACACTTATAGAAGTAATTCTAAAATAAGTATAGCACATTTTTACATAATTTGTTTTATGCAGGAGGTAAAATTTTGAATTGTCCAAACTGCGATACAATAAATACACCATATAGCAGCAGAGCCCTCTATAGGGGTGCGAGAGTCAGATACTACAAGTGTAAAAAATGTAATTTCAAATACACTACTAGATTTCAATTTTCAGAAACTATATTAAGGGTCAGGGGGTAAAAGATCAATGTGGCCTTGGACTAAAAAATAAGCAGATAAATTAAGTTAACAGAAAATTATTTAGGAGGGAAGATATTAAGGAAGAAATATGACAGAAATAAAATTTAACGAACAAGGAATTTACATTTCTGAAAATTACGGATGCATGAACAAACCTAAAAAAGGTAAAACTGTTCTACTCATAACGCCTCACATTACAAGAGGAACGGTTGAAATAGAAATAGGAGAAGGTGCTTTTCCTGTAAAAGATGCTAACAAAATTTTAAAAATTTTCGGATTTAAAATAATTAAATAAACTCAGGAGTTGATTAAGATGGTAGTTTATGTTTTAGAAGCTTGGAATACTAATAATGATTTAGAGGTTGTAATTTTCGATTATACTATTTATTCTACTCTTGAAAGAGCTTTAAAAGAAAAAAAAGAGCTTGAAAAAATAACTACTTTTAATTATACGATAACGGAAAAACTTGTTTTTGATAAATGAACTAAAAAATTATTTAGGAGGGAAGATATTAATGAAAGATCATAAAGAAAATTTAAAGGGGTATATAGCACAGAGAAAAGCAGCAGAGGAAGAAATTAAGAATGAGCAGGTAAAGCTTGAAAACAATATTTTGAATTTGGAAAATAAGCTGTCCCAGGACTTGGAGTTTGAAGAGTACAGAAATTGTAAGGAAAAGTTGGAATACTACAAAGACAGATTGAACAAGTTTTTAAGCAAAGAAAAGGTTATACCTGAAGACATATTTATCAATATTGATAAAGAGTTTAAATTTGCTTCTGAGGAGATCCAGAAAGAGTATGAAATGAAAGTTCAAGCAGCATATGAGAAATTTAGGAGTTCTTTAGAAGGAATGATTAAGGTAGTAGAAGAGAGAAACATAAAAGCAAATGAGCTTAACAGTATTGTTATTGGTGAAAAAGGAGTTAATGACAGAGAGCTTAGGTTAGAAATTTTAAAAGGATTTACTAGTGGGGAGATTTCTATTTTTAAAAACCAATATGGTAAACCGACTATAAAAAAAAGACATGGAAACTATGCAGGTGACTACTCTGAAGTAAGCATTGGATAAAAATTAAAGACAAAAACAGTTTTCAAAATATTAAGCCTGCACAGGCGAAGGAGGAAAGGAATATGACAAAACTTGAACTACAACAAGAATATCCGGATCTTTATAGTGAGATCCACAATGAGGGGGTGATGGAAGAGAGGAAAAGGATTCAGCTAATAGAGGAACTTGTAATACCTGGTTCAGAGGACTTCTTAGCAAAATATAAATTCGAAGAACCAAAGGCAGCTTCAGAAGTATCAATTTTAATGATGAAGGCCATTAAAAACGGAGAGTTTAATACTTTAGCTGATCCAAGCAATCAACAAACTAAAGAATCTGAAATCGATACAGGGGCTAAAATTTTAAATCGAAAAAGTTATTGATGCTCAAAATGGCGGAATAAATGGTGTATATTCTTCTCGCGGAGAATAATTGACAGAAGAAGAAAAAAGAATCAGGTATAAGTAAAAAGTTATTTTATAAGTATTTTAAATAAAGAAAAAATAGTATGGGGGGATTTAATGTCTGGAAAAACATATTTTATACTTGGAAAATCATGTAAAAAACTGAAACGTGAGAATAAAAAGCTGAATAAAAAAATTTCGGCATGGGTTTATAAAGGATATAGAGGGGAACTTAGGTTTGGAAATCGGTAACCTCAGATCTGAAAATAAAATGCCGAGGACCTCTAAGCCCAGTATTATCAAGCACGTCGTGAAACACGACCCCCTCTTCTTTATACTGATTGGATAGAACATAGCAGAGTATCAGAAATGCTAAAAAGTTTGGATGATTATGAAAAACAATCCTTACGCATTACAAGGTTAAAGGTGTTTAATAAAAGTAAATACCTTTGGCGGAGCACAGCTACTCTGAAAGTTTTAGTTGCTTCTGGTTGATCCAAACCGATAAAACAGCAATAATTAAAAAATACTGTACAAATCATAGTTGATAATCCCTGTTTTTAGCAGGGATTTTTTTCCGTCATTAAAATCATTTTATGACGGATTTGAAAAAAACGTCTATGCTTTGATATTATTGGCCTAAATGTATATTTTTAGGGTAAATTAAAACCTTAAATTTCCCGGGAATATTTATTAACCATGTAGAAGGATTTTAACCAAGTTAATGACAAAATAGTTACAGCTAGAGTGTGAAAAGAAACTTTACAAGGCTATGAGAGTGTAAATATCTTTTGGGTCCTTCTGGGGGACTTTTAAGGCTTGCGGGTCGGCTGAGGCGCGGGCTTTGGCAGGTGTGAGAAAATTTTTGGGTCTGCCGTCAATGGCTAAAATAGTTTTAGAAAAGTATATATAAGGATTTTTAATAGTGGATTTCAAAAGTAGTTTTTTATATGAAAAGGTTCGGAATAATATTCCTACCCCTCTAGAAAAGTGACTGGGTAAAACACCCACCCATTAGATAAGGTGTTTAAATCAGTAATTATGATGGGTGAACGTTTCGTTACCCCATATAAATAAACTGTTATTAATGCTAGCATAGTTAGAACATTTCAAACTATAAAATATACCAGAAAGAAATAAAAAACGTTAAAATCAAAATAAGAGTCTTAAAATAAAAACACCAGTGAGGAATCTATCTTCTACCAATTACTATAAATACACAGGAAAGTTTTTATAACTGAAGAAAAAGGTATTGCAAAGATCTGTAAAATAATTTTTGGGAACTTTTCTTAATTAAAATAGTTAGCGGCATTATAGAAGAGAGAAAAGAAGAATATTTTAAGAAGCATGATACTCTAGAAGATGAAAGACACTCGGTAAGTGAAAGTTGTTTTCATGATATTAAGTAAGCCGGATTAAAAATACAAAAACAAAAAGCCCCTTTTTTATCAAAAACAATTTTAAAGGCATAAAGTGTTGTGTTTGATATGCGAGGGGCTTAAAATTAAAATAAAAGCTTCGAAAAAAATAAAGGGAATGGAAAACAAGAAAGAACTCTTATTTTTACAAGAAAAGAGTTTAGAATACACTTTTTATATTGAGTGTTTTTTTATTTAAGATAAGGATTGGGAAAAAATTAATATTTTATAGGTTTGGGATTTACTTAATAAAAATTGAAATTTGTTTCAAATATTGTTATATTGGTATTTGAAAAGGGGATAATCTTTAAAAAGTTACAAATGGATTTTTAATAAATAAAAATTAAATTCTATAAAATTTGGAGGATTGAGAATAAATGAAGATTATACAAATTTCAGATTTGCACATCGATGGGAATACAACTATAGAAGAAGAAAAAAATATTATAGATAAACTTTTTGAAGAAGTAAAGGACAACGTTAATAGTACAGAAAAATTATTATTTATAATATGTGGAGATATTATAAATAAGGGTCAACTAGAATTTTATCCAAAAAGTAAAGAACTTATAATGTATTTAGTTAACAAAAGTAAAGATTATGACACTAAAATTTTATTTGTACCTGGAAATCATGATCTGATATTAGAAGATGGCCTAAATTACTCTAAAAAAATAGAAGGTTTTAATTCATTTATAAAAGAATTAGGTCAACAAGAAAGTTACGAAAAAGAAAAAAGTATCACTAGTGTAAACGATGATGAGATACGATTTATTTTGATAAATTCTATGCATCATGCTAACAAAGATTATGGAAGTATAAACTACACAGAATTAGAGGCAGAAATTAAAAAAGATTCTTCAAAGAAAATAATTTTAGTTGCTCATCATACTTTAACTAGTAGATATGAAGATGATCATTCTGCTATTACAAATATCTATAAACTTAATAAAATCCTTAATAGTAGCGATAATATTATTGCTTATATTCATGGACATACTCATGGTTATAGTGATATGATAATCGGGAAAAAATGTAAAATTATAGGAGTTGGGCCTTGGCACCAAAGAGAAGGGGTACATAGGCAATTTAATATTATTCACGTAAAAGCAGGCGATATCGACAATGTCTTAAATTTTGCTTATCGCAATGATAGAGAAGTATTTGATAAAAGTCTAGTCTATGAAAGATTAAATTTCAATATTTATTCGGGAAATAACTTAGAAAGTACTTATTTGACAGTTGTTCAATCCACCAAAGAATATAATAGTATTTATAATATGAATATTAATTATAAAAATGAATTTGAAATTTTTGAGAAGGAAGTTAAAAAAATATTTGGTGATAAAATTGAAACAGCAAGAAAATGGCAAGAATTAGAAGTTCCTGAAGACTTATATTACAATCATGGAAGTTACATGAAAGTAGGAGAAACAAGTGGAATAGATTTTGTTGTAGACGAACTTACTAAAAAAGCAACAAGTAGTCGAGCTATAATACCTTTAATAGACCTTAAAACGGTGATTGAAAGTGGTGATAGCTTTTTGCCTTCATTTGATTTCCTTCAATTTGGATTTAATAGTGAATTAAAGGAAGAACTTCACATATCATTATACTTGAGAGCTTTGGAAGTGAAACATTTTTTAAAAATCAATATTTGTGAACTTTATTTGATGGCTAAAAATATAAAAGATAAAATAAGGTCAGTAAAAAAAATTAATATGAATATTTTAGCATTTAAAGCTCAGCATAAGGAAGAATATGGATGTTTTAAAAAATCTGAATTAGATATGATAACTGAAGCAAGATTAACTAAAATTCTTATAAATAAAAATTATTTAAAAATAGCAGAATTATTAGAAGAGAAACTTAAGCTTTCTGAGACTGTTGTAGAATATGATGGAATAATAGCGTTATGTAATGCTGTTGAAGAGGAGAATAATGAATCTGGCAACTTTTATCAGGAATTGTTTGATAGGACAAAAGAACTAAAAGAACTTTATAAAGTTTTGAAAATTCAAAGAGAGAGTACATCTGAATATATGGAGATAGAAAAAAATGAAAATTTCATTAAAGAAAAAATTTCAAATATAATTAAGGTTTTAAAAAAAATGGAGGAAGAAAAATGATTTCAATAAAAGAGTTACTTGAATTTCAGGAAGAATTTGACAAAAAACATTCTGGGAATTTTAATTGGAATGAAAAAGTTACTGAAGAAAATGTTGAAATTCTACAATATTTATTAATTTCATTAGTAGGAGAATTTGGAGAAGCATCGAATTTAGTAAAAAAGGTTCTTAGAGGAGATAAAAAACTTCTAGAAGTAAAAGATGAACTTTCAGAAGAAATAATAGATGTACTAATATATACATTAAAATTAATCTATCAATTAGATATTGATATAGAAAAAGTTTATTATGAAAAAATGAAAAAAAATGAAAAAAGGTTTAAAAAGTTTGAAAAGGAGAGTGTATGACAGACTTCTACGAAATTCAATTTGAATTAGAAAATATGTGTTTTTTAGATTGTTTACATTGTTCATCTCTTGAGATGAGGAAGCATAAGAATTTATGTTATTCTTTAAATGATATGAAAAATTTAATAAACTTATATCCAGATAACTTATATATAAACCTAACTGGTGGAGAACCACTTTTACACAAAGAACTTAACAATGTTTTAGAAGAGTTACATAATTTTAAAAATGTTAATTTGGGTATTTTTACTTGCGGTATCTTGGAAAAAAATGATAAATTAGTTCCTATTTCTATTGAAGAAGCAAAAATAAAGCATTCTAAAGGATTAAAAAGGTGCTATATTTCAATTTATAGTACCAATGAAAAAGAACATGATTTTATAACGAATTTACCAGGAGCTTTAAATTGTACTAAGGAAAGTATACGCAATTTAAAAAAAGCTAATATTGATGTGAAAATTCATTTTAGTAGTAAACAAATTTAATATTAATAAATTAGACCCTATAATTGAAGAATTAGCTTCATGGGGGATTAATGAAGTAAGAATTTTAAAGTTAGTCGATATTGGAAATGCTAGCATTAATTGGAATTCTATAGGAGTTTCAGAGGAAGTTCAGGATAAAACAATTAAGCACCTTTTTAAAATTAGAAGTAAATTTAAAACTAAACTAACTTTTTCAGGTTTTCCTGAGATGACTGGCTGTAGACCATATAAAGGGTCAGTTGGATGTCAAGCGGGGATTAATTTATTATATGTAACTATTGAGGGTGACATATATCCTTGTGCTTGTACTAAGGGAGGTCTTGAGCATAAGATAGGGAATATATCAGAATTAAAATTAATACAAAAATACATTGAAAAAAAAGTTAAAATAGAATATTATTTTTCTTGTTTAAATTAAAGAAGAGGATTAATTTTTTTTGATTACATTTGTAAATTATGGTATTATTAAGTTAAGAATATATACTTAGAAAGTAGGTGGCTACTATGAATCCTATACTATTAACAGAATGGATTATAAAAAAATGTCACGATTTAAGATTAGAGATAACAAATTTAAAATTGCAAAAATTACTTTATTTTGCACAAGGGCATTTCACTCAAGAATTTGAGGGACAAAGGCTTATTTTAGAAGATTTTGAAGCTTGGGTTCATGGTCCTGTATTGATGAGTGCTTACCAAAAATACAAAAGATATTCTTGGTTTGAATTACCAAAAAGTATTCCTTTAACTTCAATTTCTGATGAAATGAACGATTTTTTAGATAGATTACTTGAAGCTTATGGTAATAAAGCAGGTACTGTTCTAGAAGACATTTCTCACGAGGAAGATCCGTGGATAAATGCAAGAGTTGGATTAAGGCCTAAAGAACCATCTAGAAGAAAAATATCTTTTAATGAAATTAGAGATTTTTATAACAGTGATAGAAAAGGAACTTTAAATGAACAAATCACAGAAGATAGATCTTTCAGAAATGATCTTAACGAAAACGAAAGAATTTTGGCAGATTTACTCGGAATATGAAGAGAATTTTGAATTAATTTCCTTTGAAGATTATACTGAAGAAGTATCTGAAAAAGTAGACTCTCTTATAGATGATATGCAAGAAGAAGTCCATTATTTAGAATTTTTATTACATGCAGGGCCAAATAGTGGGTTTAGATTATTACCTGATACGATCACAGAAGCTTTACAAGTGATTAGAAAATTCGGGAATATATATGATAAACATAGGGAATTGAAAGCCAGATATCAGCAAAGCGAAATTATAAAAGATGTAACAAAATTAGATACTACTTTAGAAAAAGCAGAAAATTCTTTGAATGAAGTGAAAGAAATAAAAAATAGTCTTCATGGTTTTTTTGGAATTATTGTAGGGATATTGTCGTTTGTTTTTACAAATGTAAACCTGCTGCAATTAGCTAATCATATGACGTTGGATAAAATAATTGTTGTTATAGGTTTAGTTAACTTATTCTTAGGATTAGGTTTGGTTATTTTAATGAGTTTGCTTTCAGAAATGCTAGGCTTAAATAATAAGAATATAAATTGGACAAAATATTGTGTAATTTGGCTTTTAGCAACTATAAGCGTAATAATTTTAGGTTTTTTATCTAAAGGCATTCCAATGATAATAGTGATATGAAATCAAGCCGGACTTTTCCGGCTCTTTTTCATAAACTTGGTTTTTATAAAATAAGCCCCATTACCTGACGGAGTGGGATTGCTAAGAAAGAGGTAAAAAGGAGGTTCAATATAACCTTCTTTTTTTATTTTTCAAATCAATTTAAAAAAATTGCTGTCAATACCTAGCACGATTTATCTTACTTTGATATTTTTGTGATTTTATAAACTATTGAAAACATTGACGTAACTCAATTATAATTTGAAAAAACTATTTTTTTTTAGATTTTTTTTTGCTTATACATTGTCCTTTTTCTTAATGTGAAGTAAATTTATATCAAAGAGATCCTGCGATATATCTAAAGTCCTTAGCGGTTAGATATAGAGTAACAACCTTGAAATTAAAACTACACAAAGTGCTATATTATAAAAAAACATAATCCAAGATAAGTATTTTAAATGTTATATAAAATAAATTCTTTCAGAAACAATTAACTTAATCTTAGCAGGATCTCTTACCCGTTTAATCTATTTCTCACCTATTTTAATTTGATAACTTTATTAAGCAACTTTAGATAAAGTCCTGAATTTATCTACTCTTTTTAATAAAATTAAAAATGATTCTTATATTTGAAAAATAAAGTATCGGAGATATAGTAAAAGACAAAGAAAATTAGGTTGCGCACTTGTTTTGACAGTACACTAAATAATTAAAACGCTTTGCTATAAATATACTTTGATTTAAAAATCAATATTGAAATTAAAGAAAATATATACTCTCCAGAATTTATTGAAAAAGAATACTATAAAAATCTAATTTGGGTTATAGACTTGATACAGAGCAGAAAGTCTCTTAAAATTATAGTATTGCGTAATAAATAAAAAAAGGAGGTATTATTGTGGCTATATTTGATGAAAATCAAGTTTCTAAAAAGGATTTGATCACTAAAATAATGTTTTTAGTGTTAGGTTTAATTCATATTGGGGTGGGGGCTTCCTTATTCGTTTTGAGTAATGTAGGTTCTGATCCATTTAATGTTTTTATGCAGGGTATATAAAATCATAGTAGCCTGACAATAGGAATGGCAAACAGTATGGTTAGTTTTATATGGTTTGTGATTATCTTTTTTGTTTCAAGAAAATATATATATTTAGGTACTGTATTTGCAGTTTTTATAATTGGACCAGTGACAGATCTAGGGATGTTTATTTTTTCGCCTATTATAAATAATCAATTACCGCTATCGATGCGTGTTGCTACTATACTAATAGGTTGTCATATTATTGCATTAGGAGTTGCTGTAGTTTACAATGCAAATTTGGGGATGGTTCCTAATGATATTATGTCTGTAATGATTGCAGAGAAAACAAAATTTCAATTCCGTTGGGTTCGTATAACTTATGATGTTTCGATTATAGTAACCGGAGCTTTAATGGGAGGAGTTTTTGGAGCAGGAACTATAGTTTGTGCAATTTTAACAGGACCACTAATTCAATTCTTTATGTCTATGTCTAAAAAATTTATAACTGTATTTATAACTGAAAAAGTTATAGATTAATTACTTGTATTTTGTAAAATAAGCCCCATTACCTGACGGCTACGGATTGCTGAGAAAGAGGTAAGAAGAAGGTTCGATGTAACCTTCTTTCTTTATTTTAAAACTCAATAAATTTTTGATTTTATCTAACTCTTTTACAAATTATTTTGTTTTTTTATAATTTATTGTTTTAAATAACTTATATTCTAAAAGAGAAGTGGGATTTTAAATTTAGCGTATAATATATATATAAATGTTTTGTAAAATATTGGTTAGCGTTATTGTATCCCGCAAAAAACTTCTGATTAAATAAAGTAGGTGGGGCATATGAAGTGGATTTTTTCTCTTATTATTTTATTGTCCCTATTAGGATGCTCATCACTTAAGGTAATACATAATTCTAACGTTAATGAATATTCAAGAAATATAATACGCATAAATAAAGAAGATATTTTAGATATAGATGTCTTTTTGCATGAATATGCTCATTATCTTGACGACAACTACATTCATGTTACATCTAATATATATTTTAAAAAAGAAATTGATAAAACTCTTAACTTGAATTATAAAATCTTAAAACAAAACTTCCTAAAAGAATTTAAAGAAGAAGAAGCAGTTGAATTGCAGGATATAATTAATGCTATTACAATGGGTGCTGTAAAAATTAAATATGGCCATAGTAGGATTTACTGGAGTTTTTACAGGAATAAATATAGGGAAATATTTGCGAATTTATTTGTGATATACTATACAAATAAAGAAAATCAAAAAAAATTTATAGAAAAAAATTTTAAAGGAATCGATATAAGTTTTAAAAATATCCTTATTGAAAAAGGGTTAGATTTATGAAGATTAGGAATAAAAATCAGGGATTAATAAACTGTACCCTATAGAGTAGACGGCGAAAAAAAGTCTATCTTGTAGGGTGCTTTTAATTTCTTTGGTTTTTGTAGAATAAGACCCAATCCCTAACGGTATCGGTCTTTTACGTAAGTAACTAAAAAATTTGTTTGATTGTAAAAGGTAGCTTATCTAGCTGCCTTTAATAGTTTTACATAAATTCTTTATAGTTCTCAGTTGTAACCAATCTGAAAGGAATTACAATTTCTTTTTCAAAAGACTTTCCTTTTATCATACCATAGGCAGCTTCTATACCTTTTTCACCCTGCCCCTTTGCATCCTGAAGAATAGTGAAAGTAAGGTTTCCATTATCAATTTCAGCTAATGCGTCCGGTGTCGCATCCACTCCTGCAACTAAAATCTCATCTAATTTTCCCGCTGCTTCTATAGCTTTCAAAGCACCCAAAGCCATATCATCATTATTGGCAAGCACTGCATCTATTTTATCCCCTGTCATAAGCCAGTTTTCCATAAGAGTCATGCCTTCTGCCTTAGACCAGTCCGCACTTTGTTCTTTAATTATATTGATATCAGGGAATCCTGAAGCCACTTCCTTAACTCCTTCTGTTCTTTTTTGAGTTTCTTCCATAGAAAGTCTTCCAAGCATTATAACGGCATTTCCTTTTCCATTTAATTTTTCAGCCATATATTTCATTTGCATTATGCCTGCTTGTTTTTGATTGGATCCAACATATACGGCTCCATCAGGTATGCTTTTTGGTTTGCTGGTAACATAAACTAATTTTACTCCAGCATTCATAACAAGATCGTTTATCGGGTCTGTTGCCTCAGAATTTACTGGTATAACGACCACTGCATCAACACCTTGAGTAACAAAATTTTCAATCTGTTTTAGCTGTTCATTGGGGTCGGCTTTTGCATCTGTAAAAATAAGCTCAACATCTTCTCCTAAAGTTTCTCCATATGCGTCCATAGCATCTTTTACATAGGTCAAGTAAGTATCACCAAAATTTGCAATAGATATTCCTATCTTTACTTTACTTTGTGTTTTTTTCTTTTGAATTACAGGCAAGCATAGATAAGGATAATACAAATAAAACTAAAAACTTTTTGTACATAGAATCTACCCCCTATATTAAATTTTTTTGTTTCAATAAATTGTACCTCTAAAAAAAGTTATTTTCAAAATTTATTTCTATAATTAACCCAAGTTGCTACTTAAGATTTAAGAATGTATAACCCATTAAAAATATTAGAATTTTCAACTCAAAACATCTAGAAGTTACGCTGTGAATTGATTTAGGCATTAATCTATTAATTGAACTTCCAACAGTTTCTATTAGCTTTCTTTTGAGATGGTCTATGAATACTTGACTTTGAGTTTTGGAACGTTTTGAATTTTTACGTCTCATAGGCGAAAGATGGATATTCACATCACTTAATACGTCCTCAAGCCCATAGTCATTATAAGCTTTGTCTGCATAAATAACTGAGTCTTTTGGTAAATCAAAATTGAACTCTCTGAAAGCTGTAATATCAGCAATAGAACCTGGTAATATTTTGTATTCAACAGGTAAACCTTTTTCATTGGTCATTAGATGGAGCCTTGTTCCGAAAAAAATTTTCTTTTACTAGAAACGTATCCTCTATATAAATCGTGGTCTAAATAGATTTTGCATCTTGGAATTCTAAAATTATCACATACAGCAACAGGAAAAGAATCTATCATAAATTCTTTGTTTTTAGACCTATTCTTGTTGTATTCCATAATAATATCCATTATTTTACTTAAAGTAGACCCTAATTTTGATAGTCTTCTAGAAAATCTACTTTTAGAAAGAACATATTCAAAATGCGGATAATCTTCAAAAAATGTCAAAGTCTTTTGAAAATTACCATTGAAATATATTCCGGCAATTATAGCTGCTGTAATGACTTCAGCATCTTTCATTTTAGTTTGTGAACTTTCTTTGTGTTCAATAAGCTCAAGGATTGAATGGACAAATTCTAGTATTTCATTTATTGTATTTTTCATTTTATGCGCTCCTGAAGTTGTATTTTAAGAAAAATTTTATCATGTTATTACTAAAGTAGCAACTTAGGTTAATTACGATTTGTGTTAGTTTAAAAACTTTTATTTATAAATTTAAAGATGTTAGAATCAAATTAAGTAGGTCTGGAACTTTTGGAATTATATTAGATTTATGAAAATAGTTTAATAAGGAGCACTGTAATTTATAAGGATTGGTATGTTATTTGGTAGAGATATTTAGGACAAATGTAATGGCTTTCTTTTGGAAATTAAATCTTTTTAATATCTTCTTCTACTCCCACCAATAACCAATAGAAAGCCCCTCTTATTCAGCAATAAGACTTCTATAATTTTCTCTGGTCACAAGCTTGAAAGGTACCCATATCTCGTTTCTGATGGTTTCCCCGTTGGCAGCCCTATAAGCAGTCTTCAAAAGTTGCTCTCCTTGCTTTTTTGCATCCTGCAAGACTGTCAGGTACAGTTTTCCGTTCTTCAGCTCCTGCAGAGCGGCGTCAGTTGCATCCACGCCGGCAACTAAAACTTCACTTAATTTACCGCTGTTTTCCAGGGCTTTTATGGCTCCAATGGCCATTTCGTCATTGTTGGCCACCACAGCATCAAATTCTACACCTGAACTGAGCCAGTGCTTGACGATGCTTTTTGCAAATGGCCTGAGCCATCTCCCGCTTGTTTTGGTCACTATATTTATATCTGGATATCTGTCGGCTATATATTCTATCCCCTCTGTCCTCTCGAAAGAAGCCAGGTTTTTGAGGCTGCCCATGAGTATTGCTATATTCCCTTTTCCCCCGAGTTTTTCTGCCAGGTGTACCATCTGGATTATTCCGGCGCTTTTTTCCTTGGAGCCCACATAGTACACATTTTTAAGGTTTTTATTATCACGCATTTCGTCCGGATAGTTGTTCCGTAGACAATTGGGATGTTTGCACTCAGAGCCATTCTAGTCATACCGTCAGTTTGCTTCCCGTCAACAGGAAGGATTATCAGTGCGTCGATGCCTTCGTCAATAAGATATTTCACCTGCTTTTCCTGTTTTTTAGGATACATTTTGGCATCCATAAACAGCAGTTCCACATCTTTTTCAAGATTATTCTGCTGGATTTCTATATTTTTTTTCAAAGACTTGAGGTACATGTCGTCTAGATTGGATACGCTAACACCTATTTTGATTACATCATTCTTTTGCTTTTCACTGCATCCCGCTATAAATAGGACTAAATAAATTAAAAACATACTAAAAAACAGCCTACAACCTTTTTGAAACACTTATATCCCCCCGTAATAAAACATATATTAAAATAAACGTTATTCCTTATATTTTATCAGTTCAAAATAAA